>CAVQRB010000015.1:0-28648 GCA_963715055.1 uncultured Alphaproteobacteria bacterium
TCAAAGCCAATCGGTGAATATCTTCCAACTGGTAGGTCCGCAGCCATGTATGCAGTTTGGGTGCTTTTTGCCAAGTGGCGCGCCACCCCCAGAGCTATGCATTCGACAGACATTCCAACCTTGCTTAGGAAGGGCATTGGCAACGCAGCGCTGTAAATTTGGTCGTCGCGTGGCATCTGGGCGCATCTCTGAGCCTTTGGACAGGGACTACTGGGTTGCCTGTTCGCTCCTTAGTCTCATAAAGTTCCGAGGCGGGCGAATGGGAGATTTTGTGTGTTCCGTAGTATTTGTCCGACACTCTCATTCCTGACGGCTACAGTTGTACTGGTATCCTCAGCGCAATCCGAACCGTTGCCTCCGCTTGATGCAGGAAAACGTATGGAATGGACAGCCGTAGGTGTGGTCAATACCAAAGGAACCAAGGGGGCTTCGACTTGTAGCGGAACATTGGTCGCGCCAGACTTGATAGTCACTGCTGCGCATTGCACCACCAAAAAAGACGGCTTGTTGGACAGTTTGCATTTTATTGCAGGTCAAGATGGCACCCGCTTTGTAGCGGACAGTAGTTCTGTTGAGATACTCCGCTATCCTGTCTGGGGTTTTGCATCTGGCGCAATAAAGTATCGTTTTGATCTCGCCGTCGTTCGTCTGGGCCGTTTTATCCCCGCAAAAAAGGTGCGCCCGGTTCCACTGGTTCCTACTGAAAGTGCGCTTCCTAAAGCTGGGGCTCTGCTAGGATATCAGAATGCTCCTGACAAAAGCCTCCACGGGCGTTTTGATTGTCAACTTATGCCTACTCCACACCTTGGCTTATTCGCTTCAAACTGCGGCGTGATTAGCGGAAATTCTGGAGGTGCGGTTTTGGTAAATGGCCCGCAAGGATGGCAACTGGCGGGTGTAATCGTCGCACGAAAAGAGCCCGAAGGGACCGCGCTTGCGGCTGAAGTCAACGATTGGCTTCGCGAACATGTCAGCGAGGCGTGGAAACGGGAGGCCGAACGTTCCGCTAGCGCTAAAAAGTAGGCGCAGCAAGTCTACGTAAGCTCTCTATATGACTTACCAAGAACCGAAACTATCCTACGCAATTCCTTAATTTCCTTCGACCGCATACCATGTCTCCATGAAGGATGCGCTTTACCAGCCGGTTGGCCACCACCAGCGCCATGCATCCGACAGACGCGCCAGCCGCGAACGGCGGGGTTTTTGCAAAGAATGCCAGAGCGCTTTGATAGGGCAGTGCATCGCGGCGAGGCATGTGCGCTTTGCATGGGGTTAGCGTTCACTATTCGGTAACGCGGTCATGCTGCCGTTACGACGGTTACCACCCCCTATCAGGGGGTAACGTTGGTAACGCTGACCTTGCCACATTTGCTTCAAGAAAATCGAAGAAACGGGCATCGGTCCTACTCCCGAGTTTTGCGAGCGGAAGGTAACTCAAAAGCTTTCTACGCCTTGACGTTATACGTCATACCCTTGTTTCACTCTCGCCTTATGGTTTACGAGCGCAGCCTCAAAAGTGATATAGTGCTTCATTTCCCGCTCCCACTCTGCCTTAAATGCCTCATACTTGGGACATTTGTTGACGTTCTCCTGACATGCAATCATCAGTTTCTCGCCCTCGTCGAATTCCCGGCTCAATCGGCCAGCGACATCATTGGGGTCGTGTATGGCGCACCCCGTCATCAGAACGATCAAGGAGAGAAAGCAGAAGTTGCGCATAGTGTGACTTAGATTTTATTTGCTCTTGGATTGATACTGGTGCGCCTTGGCTCCCGGGCGCAATCCAATTCCCCACCAAGCTCTAGTCATGCTGCAGTTTGATTTCCGGTGGCCTCGATGCGGTTGTGCATGCCAAAGCCGCCTTCACCGGCAACATAGACGACACAGCCGCAATCCTCCTTGCGTGTCGGCACCTTGATGCCCGGCCTGCCTCCTCTGGTGTGATGTGGATACTCATCGCTTGACCTCGCCAAAATAGAGAGCAGCGATGACACGGGCCTGTGCTTCGGTCAGCCCGTGTTTCCAGCGGATGCGGCGTTCCTGGCGGGGGCGGGGGTCTGGGGTCCGGGTCTTCACGCGGCACCTCCCATTTCGCCCAACGCTTTTGCGGACGCTGGGAAGCGCAAGGCGGCGATTTCAGCGTCCTCGCTCAGCCAGTAGTGCGCGATGTTTTCCGGGCCGCGATATTCCACCAGAATGGGCCAGTGATAGTCCGTTTTCAGACGGTGGATAATCGCGCCCAGACGCCAGCCGCGCACCTCGCGGATTTCAGTCTTGTGGGAGATGGTGCGCCCGTCCAGGAGCGCCTTGCAGGTCCAGAACACCTGCGTATTGCCTGAGTACCATTGGTTGCTGCTCATATTGTCGTCCTTGTGTTTGATTTCACAAGGCGCTGGGCGTATGTAGAGGGAGTATCTCGCCAGATATATTCCCGCCCCAACGCCCAAGCGCCTAGCTTGGGTGGGGTGGGTCTTATGCCGCGCCCTTTTCGAGTGCAGCTTCGATCTCGGCTTCATTCCAATAGAGGCGAGAGCCGAGCTTTACCGGCTTGGGCAAGCGGCCCAGTTCAACGTCCCGGTAAATGGTGGTGCGACCTCTGCCGCCAAGTTTGGCCTGAAGGTCGCGGAAGGAAAGATAGGTCATTTGATGCCCCGTGCATGCTTGTTTCAATTGGGAGCAAGGTGCACAGGGGGGCTTGAGTAGTCAAAATACGGGCTCAAGAAATCACGAAATCGAGTTGGTATTGCTATTCTTTGCCCTCCGCAATTTGCATTCAAACAGCCTTGCTTCTATCGCATTCTGCTTCTTGAAAGCTTCGCTGGTCGGGTTGCGCCAGTTTGCAGCGAGACCGAACGCGCGCAAAGAAAACTCTACAGCCCGACCGAAATCCGTAGAGGGAAACCCTTCTGTCTGACCGAACGTAACTGCCCACCTTTGACGACGGAATACGCGCCGGATGCCTTCAGCAACAATGTAGGCAGCGGGGTTCCGACCGCCCCGCCTGTCATGCTCCTTTGACCACTCACCCATTTGATCCGCGCTCGCGGTCAACTCTTGAACCGTGAGTTTTAGTTGCTCACGGGTTATTCCACCGGCTTGAATAACAAACTGGAGTTCTTGGTGCAGGCATTTCTGAGTAAGCTTTCAAGAATTGTTCGCCACAAATCGCCGCGCGACCCAACAAACGAGCAGTTTCTCGTTGGACATCGATTTGCTGGCTGGAGCTCCACTCTGGCCAAGGCAGACCAGCAAAAGCATCAAGAACCTTATATTCAGATACTCCCAATTCCCTTCCAATAAGCCTGAAAGGCTCGCAACCATCGTCTTTCGCCGCAGGAAAGGGTTCCATATTTTTAATGGTCACTGAGCAGTACCGAGAATGGCAACTTTCAAATGTCTTGCACTCAAAAGCCCGCCCACCGCTCCATCAGCGCCCGCCGCTGCTCCAGAAAATCCGTCCGCCGATAGGCGCGCTCCACGGCACCGCCTGACACATGCCCAAGGCAGGTTTCCGCAACCTCATGCGGGGTGTTCGTCGTCTCGGCCACCCAATCGCGGAACGACGACCGGAACCCATGCGGCCTTTCCGCCATGCCGCGCCGCTCCATCATCCGCGACATGGTGGCGTCCGAAATCACGCCCTTGCGGACGCTGGGAAACAGGAACCCGTCCCGTGCAAAGGCTGAGGCCTGTTCAATCACCTGCATCGCTTCACGCGACAACGGCACCCGGAAATCGCTGGTGGCATCCTTGCGGCCTTTCATCATCTCTGCCGGGATAGTCCACACGTCTCCGTCGATCTGGTCAAGCCGCATGAAGCGCAAAGGCCGCGACCGCACTGCCGTGAGAATGAGCAGGCGCAGCGCCAGTTCGGTAAGGCTTCCACCGTCGAGCGATTGATAGAAGGCTGGCACGTCCTGCCAGTGAAGGGCGGGGATATTCTGGACCTTGTGGCGCTGCTTGCCCAAAAGCGCCTTGGCCTTGTCCGTCGCTTGCAGGTCCACATCCAGGCCCAGCGCCGCCGCATGACGGAAGCAAATGCGCAGCCGGTCCATCGCTTTTTGCGCCGTAGAGGCCTTTGTGTGCCAGATCGGGGCCAGCGTATCGCGAATGTCGCGCTGGTCGATTTGTGTGACAGGCATCTTGCCCAGCTTGGGTAAAACGTGAAGCTCCAACGGGCTGAACCAGCGACCTGCTGTCCCGTCGCCTTTCAGTTCGGCCTTGCGGCTTTCAAAGGCATCTTCGGCGATGTCCCGCAAAATGTGCATATTGCGCTCGTCTTCCCGGCGCTGGCGTTCCCGTTCCTTTATGGCGTCCTTGCCATCCCGCACGACCGCGCGCCATTTGTGAGCCTCATCGCGAGCGGCTTTCAGTGTCACATCGGGAAAGCTTCCCAACCCCATTTCGTGCCGTCGTGCGAAAATCGTGTATCGCAAGAACCACTGCGCGCCGCCATCGGGCCTCCTGTGAAACCAGAGGCCGCCGCCATCAGCATACTTGCCGGGAGCCTTGGCCTTCAGTTCCGCGCTGGTGAGTTTGTGTTTAGCGTGCGCCATTTTCTGTCCACCTAAATATCCACCCCTATATATGGGGTATCATGGGGCGGAACGGAACAAGGTGAAACACGAAAATACATATTTTTATAGGATAATCAGAATTTGCGATACACCGCGAAACACCAATATATAGTAATTCAATGCCTACCTCCCGCACCAATAAATCTGATATAATTGATGTGCAACAATAGTCTTACTTGGTATCACAGACTTGTATCCTCCGCTGCGACTTTGCCTATCGATGCGTGCCTTGGTTTTCTGTAAACAGGCTAAACTCGGTTGTTCGTGCCCTGAAAGACACAACTTGAGGCGGACATTAGGTTCGTCCCGTCAGGCCATCAGAAGCCATAAGTGCTGTTCAAGGCGAACCGAAATCTAGCGCCGGCCAGGTTCTGCCCTGCGCTTCGAGTGTAACGGCTTGTGATGCAAATCTATGGGTCAGGAGCAGTTTCCGCGTCCGCCCGAGTTCCGGGGCTACTTTCCCGGAAATTGTCTCGCGCATTTCCACAGGTCCGGTGCTCAGAATTCACCTGTTAAGTGGTCCGAAAGAAATCCTCGGTAGTGAAACAGGAAATGATCGTTCGTCAAATCCTCGTCTTGCGGCCGGTCTTCAGGATTATCAGGTTAAAGGAACAGGCGATGACGCTTCAGATCCGTGAAAAGACGCTGCGCAACCCGTTGAACAGCTTGTTTGTGAAATGCGCCGCCATGGTTCTGATATGCGTCGTCGCCGTCGTCGCGAGCATCGTCTACATGGAGCACAAGGCACGGGTGCAGGCGATGAATGATGCGCTTTTTGACCGCGCTTCGCAAGTGACCAGTCTGCTCGCGACTCAACTGGGCGGTGCTGTAAAATTCGGGAACAAGGCTGCGCTCGAAGAGGTGCTGAGCGACGTTAAGGAAAAAGCCGAAGCGCTCGTCGGCGCAGTGATCGTGAATGCAGCCGGCGAGGTTCTTTTCGCCGCGAATAAGCCGGAAGTTGCCGCGCTCGATGAAGCTGACGCTCTGGCACTCGCAAATACCGTTCTCGCCACTGGTGAAGCGCAGTACTCGTCAGATCTCAGGACGGTCGCCTATCCCTCGCTGTTCGGAGCCGAGAGTGAGATTGTCGGTATCGTCGTGACAAATTGGAGCGACGATGCTCTCTTGGCGCAACTCGCCGCGCAGCAGCGTCTCGCGCTGCTTGTGGGGCTCGGCGTGATGGCAGTTGCGATGGCCGCCGCAGGTTTTTTCCTGTTCACCCAGATGTCCCGGCCCTTGGTCCGGATCGAAGGCGCTATGAGCAAAGTCGCCAATGCGGTCTACTACTCCGAAATCCCCTACACCAAGCGCGGTGATGAAGTGGGTCAGATGGCGCGCCGTCTCGATGAGTTCCGGTCAGCGCTCGCCGATGCTAAAGTGGTGGCATTGGAGAGCGCCTTCAAAAGTGCTGCTTTCAACGGTTCGTCCGCCGCCATGATGATGGTCGATGAAAAACTCAAGGTCATTTTCGTCAACCCGACATGCGAGGCCTTTTTCAAATCCTTCAATGACGTCATCGGGACTGAATGGTCCGAGATAAGCACCGGCGCTTTGCTCGGCTCGAATTTCGGCGGTTTTCGTGCGCTCGGCGCGGAATTGAACGAAATCGCGACCAAGGGCTTTTCAGCTTTGCCCGTGAGCAAGACGGTCAAAATCGGCGAAGTGCTGCTGCAAGTCAATCTGAACGCCGCTCTCGATGCCAGCGGCGAGGTGATCGGCGCGGTCGTGGAGTGGAGTGACAGGACCCGTTCCGTGCGCAACGCCGCGGTACTTTCCTCGATCGATGAAAACCAGCTGCGCATCGAGTTTACCGGGGCCGGGGTGCTATCCGATGCTAACCGGAATGCCTTGGAAACTCTTGGCTATGACGACAAGAAGGGGGAGAATAGAGACTTTGTCAGTGTCTTCTCGGGTCTGTCGGATGGATCTCAGGATGGTAGGAGCCTGTGCGCGTCGATCTTGTCCGGGCAATCTGTTTTCGGTCGTTTTGACCTGTCTGCGGGACCATCGGGGCATGCTGCTGTGGTAGAGGGTAGCTTTGCTTGCGTAACGAACCCGAATGGAAGCATGGAACGCGTGATCTTCCTGGGCTCGGACGTTACGGAAACCGCCCGTAAGATGCAGTTGAACGAAAACGAGCGTCAGCGCGTCGCTGCCGAGCAGGTCAAGGTCGTGGATGCATTGGGATTGGGCTTGCAGAACCTTGCAGGTGGCGACCTTACCTGTGACATCAGCACTGCATTCCCCGCCGAGTACGAAAAGTTACGTGCAGATTTCAATTCAGCCGTAGGCGCCTTGCGCGACGCCGTTGCCGCCGTGATGCACAATGCGGACTCGATCCGCAATGAGACCAAGGAAATCACTTCCGCGGCGGACGATTTGTCCCGTCGGACAGAGAAACAAGCAGCGACACTCGAAGAAACTGCGGCAGCACTCGACGAATTGACAAGCTCGGTCAAATCCGCGGCAGAAGGGGCGGATGAAGCCTCGGAGATGTCAGCGGACGCGCAATCGAGCGCCGAAAAAGGTGGTGCGGTCGCCCGCCAGGCGGTTCAGGCAATGGATGGGATCAAGAATTCCTCGCTGGAGATTTCCAAGATCACTTCCGTCATTGACGATATCGCTTTCCAGACTAACCTCTTGGCCCTCAATGCTGGCGTGGAAGCCGCACGTGCGGGAGAAGCCGGCAGGGGATTTGCAGTCGTGGCAACCGAAGTTAGAGCGCTGGCGCAACGCTCCTCGGACGCTGCGCGCGAAATCAACGCTCTGATCTCGAGTTCCAGCGAACAGGTTCGGCAAGGCGTGGAATTGGTCGACAAGACTGGAGCCGCTCTGGCGGCGATTGTCTCCTCGGTTTCGGAGATTTCCAAGAGGGTCGCCAATATTGCAGCCTCGGCGCGCGAGCAATCGATGGGATTGAACGAGATCAACATGGCGGTCAACGACCTCGACCATGTCACTCAGCAGAACGCGGCGATGTTCGAAGAAACAACTGCCGCGAGTCACGCACTGACGTCTGAGGCGGACGCATTGGCCGCTGCCGTCGCGCGGTTCCGTCTGGATCAAAACACCCGGAGCGTTGCGAAGTTCAATACGCCGACAAAGCCCTCAATCGAGGCGAAACCAACAATCGCTCGGGCCAACGGCACGCTGGCCATGAAGATAGAAGAAGGCGAAGTCGATCTCGACGAGGGGTGGGAGGAATTCTGAACTGAAGGTCGTTTTATGGTCGAAAAGCGATCGAGTCATTGCATGTCCGATGGCTCGGTGGATCGGATTAGCATCCGGAAGGTCGGGCTACTTGCCTGAAAACCTGACCTGCCAGCCTTCGCGATCTTCATCGGTAATCTTGGCGAAAAGCACAGGCGGTATCTCGAAGTGGTGGCCAGGTGCAAGCGTCGCCAGAAACTGTGTCAAGTCAACTGGCCATTTCGCGTCTTTCATTCCGAGGTGGTTCAGGATCCTCGAGGAGGCATCCGGAATGAACGGGGCCGAAAGAACCGCGTAGAGCGCGGCCAGGTTAAGCCCCAACCGGGTCTGCATCGCCGCTGTCTGCGGGTCTGATTTGAAAGTCGACCAAGGCGCGGTTGCCTGGAGGTACTCATTGCCTGACGCCCAGATCGCCCGAAGTTCCTGAGCGGATTTGCGCACCTCCATCGCTTCCATGAATTCCTCGTAGCGCGCCAGTCTTTGCGCGGTATCGGCGATGAGCACACGTTCGGCGTCGCCATGGTCGCCGCCTTCCGGTACGTGATCGCCGAATTTGGCGTTGCAGAATTTCGTGATCCGGCTGACGAAATTGCCGAGAACATCGGCCAGATCCTTGTTGACCGTGGCCTGGAAATTCTCCCAGGTGAATTCGGAATCGCTGCTTTCTGGCGCATGGCTCAGAAGCCACCAGCGCCAATAGTCCGCAGGAAGGATGGCGAGGGCCTGGTCCATGAAGATCCCGCGGCCTTGCGAGGTTGAAAACTGACCCCCATCATAGTTCAGGTAATTGAACGATTTGAGGTGGTCGACCATCTTCCAGGGCTCGCCCGAGCCGAGAATTGTCGCCGGAAAGCTCAGGGTGTGAAAGGGCACATTATCCTTGCCCATGAATTGCGTATAGCGCACATCCTGCGCGCCCTTGTCGGTGCGCCACCACCGCTCCCATTCGGCGTCCTCCAGACCGTTTGCCTCGGCCCATTCCGCCGCACAGGCGATATATTCGATCGGCGCGTCGAACCAGACATAGAAGACCTTGCCTTCCATCCCGGGCCACGCCTCATGACCGCGCTTCACCGGAACGCCCCACTGCAGGTCCCGCGTAATGCCGCGATCGCGAAGGCCTTCGCCGTCATGTAGCCATTTCTTGGCGATCGATGTTGTCAACACGGGCCAGTCGGTCTTGCTGTCGATCCAGGCATCGAGTTCGTCCTTGAGCGCCGATTGGCGCAGGTAGAGATGCTTGGTTTCGCGCACCTCAAGGTCGGTCGAGCCGGAGATCGCCGATCGGGGATTGATCAGGTCGGTGGGATCCAGCTGTTTGGTGCAGTTCTCGCATTGATCGCCCCGGGCCTTCTCGTAGCCGCAGTTGGGGCAGGTGCCTTCGATATAGCGATCAGGCAGAAAACGCCTGTCGGCAATTGAATAGACCTGTTTTTCGCTGACTTCGCGGATCAGGCCGGCGTCGGCCAGCTTACCGGCGAAATGCTGTGTCAGGGCATGGTTCTGGGGGCTGGACGAACGGCCGAAGTGATCGAAGGAAAGCAAGAACTCCTTGGCGATCTCCGCCTGAACCTTGTGCATCCGGGCGCAGTATTCAGCCACCGGCTCGCCTGCCTTCGCCGCGGCGAGTTCCGCAGGTGTCCCATGTTCGTCGGTGGCGCAGAGGAAGAGAACCTCATTGCCCTTTGCCCTTTGATAGCGAGCGTAAAGATCAGCCGGCAACTGGCTGCCCACCAGATTGCCGAGATGTTTGATCCCGTTGATGTAGGGGATGGCGGAGGTGATCAGATGGCGTGCCATGGTGTCGTCCCGGAAGTTTTCTTATTCCTCTATCCCAGCTTAACGGCGAGGACCACGCTCAATTCGTGGGCGCAAGCACAAGATCACTCCTTCGGTTTGTCGCGTTTGCGGCGCATGAGGCGCCCGATGATAAAGGAGGTACGGGGCGCGTAGGTGTAGCGTGTCCTGTCGGACGGCGTGGGCCGCATGCGCATGCGCTGCAAGCCGAAGAGAACGAGCAGCACATGACCCGCTGCGATCATGAAAAACAACGCACTTGGCCCGTAGAGGTTGATCAGGAACGACGCAAAGTAAGGCGCCGCGATGGCGCCGAGCGCAAAGAAGAACATCAGCGCCGCTGAGAGTTCAACCCGTTCGTCATCGCTCGCGAAATCATGGGCGTGGGCAGCGGCGACCGAGTAGATCGGAAAGGTGGTCAGCCCGAAAAGCCCGGCCGCCAGCATGATTCCCGAAGTTCCGAGGGGAGCCGCGAAATTGGTCACGATGCAGCTTGCGACTGCGGCAGCGGACAGCCAGATCAGCACCCAGCGGCGGTCGTATTTGTCAGCGAGCCACCCGACGGGATATTGTGCGAGCGCGCCGCCGAGAACGAAGGCGGAGAGGAAATAGGCGATCTGATCCGTGCTCAGTCCCACTTCGGTGCCGTAGAGAGGCCCGACCATGCGGAACGAGGCGCTGGAGAGGGCGGCGACGACGACACCGGCAGCGGCGAGCGGCGAGCGATCCACCGCCAAGCGCGGACGCAAGCGCGGCGAGGCGGGGGTATCGGGCTGCTGCACCGTAGAAAGGGTAAGCGGCAGCAGTGCCGCGCAGCAGACGATGGCGAGCAGGTTGTAGGAGACGTAGCTTGCCGGCTCCAGGACGCTGATGATCATCTGCGCGGCGAGCGATCCGCTCATGTCGACGATGCGGTAGACCCCCATGGCGCGTCCGCGCGTCTCGTTGGTGACCTTGGCCTGAAGCCAGGCCTCGATGATCGTATAGCATCCCGCGACGCAGAGGCCGGAGGCGATCCGCATCAAGGCCCAGGCATAGGGGTCGACCACCATCATGTGGCTCATCAGCCCGATGGCGCCTGCCGCGGTGAAGGCGGCGAAGGCACGCGAATGGCCGACGCTGCCCATCAGGCGTGGCGCCCACCAGCAGCCGATGAAGAAGCCCAGGAAATGCGCCGAGCCCAGGAGGCCGATCTGCTGGACGGAGAAACCCAGCACGATGCCGGAAAGAGCATCCAGCGGCCCTACGCCGCCCGACGACAGTTGCAGCAGCAGAACCGAGAGAAAGAGGGCGGCGAAGGAGATCAGGAGACGCATGGTTGGCTCACCTTACGCCTTTGCCCTGCGGACCCAAGAGCTATTCGACCGTTTCGCCGGATTTCAGTCGCGCGCCCTGAGTTCGGCGCGAATGTCGAGATCGACCGGATCGGCGACCATCTGAGGATAGCCCGTGGCACCGAAAGCGGCCCGGCTGAGACGCCCCGTCAGCCGGATCATCAGCACCGACAGATCGTCTGGTGCGCTGCCCGAGGGACGGGAGAGAACCGCGTCGAGTTTGAGCGGACGGGTTACCCCGCGAAGGGTCAATTGCCCTTCGATCCCGGCCCCTTCGGAAATGCGCCCCTGAGTTCCAAGCACGATCCGTGTCGAGCGAAATCGGACGATGGGGTGGTTTTTCGCATCGAGAACGCTGGGGCCGAGGAGAGCCTGGGTCACGAACAGGAGGCCGGTCTTCGCGGCCCGGATGTCGGCGGATACATCGGCCGTCGAGTTGGCGAGGTTGCCGGTGTCGACGCGGATATCGGCGGAAGTGACCGGCACCGTCCCGGTCTGTGTTGTGCCATTGGCAGAGAAGATGAAGGAAACGCTGGAGGTTTGCGACCACAGGTCATAGCGCCGGGGCGCGGCCTGTGCCGGCATCGCGCAGGCGATGAGACCACCTGCGATCAGCATGCGTCTGCTCAGGGTCACGGCCTGTCCTCTGCTTGCGCTCACTTGGGCAGTTTAGCGCATTCGCGGCGCAGGCATAGAGCCTCACGCGGTTTTGAGGCGCGGTGTGACGGCCTGCACGGGTTTCTCCACCTCCCAGGCCTGCGGCGGGGCGGTACGGGCCCGCAGCCGTTCCAGCTGCCAGCCATCCTTGCCCTCGCCGTGGCGGGGCGAAAGCTGCCAGCGCGTCTCGACCCCGGCGGCACCGCCCGCGCCGGGGGTCAGCAGCAGTCCGATGGGGGCGTGGCGGCCTTCGCCAGCACCGGTTTCGGCGGCAAGGTGCATGCGCCGCACCTGCGTGAGCCCGGGCAGGGCGGGCAGGTCGGCCACTGCCAGGGCCACGCTGCCAGAGCGCAGGATTTCCTCCATGGTCCAGAGGATGTCTTCGGGCCGCTGCGGATGAATAAAGACCAGCCGGGCCGGATCGATCCACTCAACCACGCCGTCGCAGTGCAGGTTCTGCTGGCCCCAGCGCGGCGATACCCAGAGCACGGGCCCCTCGCAGCGCGCCGCAAGCCAGAGCGCCAGCGTGCGGCGCGATGCACCGCAGGCTTCATGCACCCGCCCCTGTGCCAGCCGCAGCTCCGGACAGTCGTCCAGGAGCGTCAGGGTGGGTCCCTGGCGGGCAGGCTGGCGGCAGAGAAGGGGATGAGAGATGGGCATGATCAACTCTAGCATGTTCTATTTTTGTTCTCAATCCGAAACCCCCGCAGGGATGCGTGGCGATGGTCGGAAAAGCCCGGAAACCTGCTTGCAGTGCGGCAAGCGCGGGCTAGTGTGGGCGGACAGAAGAAAAGGAAGCTCTGGATGAAGATGAAACCGTTGGGACGCTCCGGGATCGAGGTGTCGGAACTTTGCCTCGGCTCGATGACCTGGGGCACGCAGAACACCGCCGAGGAGGCCCATGCGCAGATCGACCGTGCCCTGGCCGCGGGCATCAACTTCATCGATACCGCCGAGATGTATCCGGTAAACCCGATCCGCAAGGAGACCATCGGGCGCACCGAGCGGATCATCGGCCTCTGGTTCGAGCAACATAGCCGCCGCGACGAGGTGATCCTCGCGACCAAGCACTCGGGCGAGGGGCTCGCGGCGGTGCGTGACGGCGCGCCGATCTCGGCACAGACCATACCTGAGACGATCGAAGGCTCGCTGCGTCGTCTCAAGACCGACTACATTGACCTCTACCAGTTTCACTGGCCCAACCGCGGCAGTTACATGTTCCGCAAGAACTGGAGCTTTGATCCTTCCGGGCAACTGGCCCATGACACGCTCGGCCATATGGAAGAAACGCTGGAGGCCCTGAAGGCCGAGGTCAGACGCGGCACGATCCGCGCTTTCGGCCTCAGCAACGAAAGCGCCTGGGGCACGACCAAATGGCTCGAGACCGCCGCGCGCATGGGTGGGCCCCGGGTCGCATCCGTGCAGAATGAGTACTCACTGCTCTGCCGCCTCTATGACACCGACATGGCGGAGATGAGCCTGCAGGAGGAGGTGTCGCTGTTGTCCTTCTCCCCGCTTGCCGCCGGCTTGCTGACGGGCAAGTACCAGAATGGCGCCGTGCCGAAAGGTTCTCGCATGAGCCTCAACAGCGATCTCGGCGGGCGCAGGACCGACCGCGCCTTCGCGGCGGTGGATGCCTATCTTGCCATCGCGCAAAAGCATGGGCTTGATCCGACGCAGATGGCGCTGGCCTGGTGCAAGACGCGGCCCTTCATGGGGTCCATCATCTTCGGCTCAACCACGATGGAACAACTCGAGATCTGCCTCGGTGCTGCCGATCTGACCCTCGGCGACGAGGTGCTGGCGGAGATCGACGCGGCCCACCGGCACCACCCGATGCCTTACTGAGCCTGTGCCCGCCTTGTGCGGGCGGAGGTGCCGAACCGGCTGCGGTAGGCCCGCGCGAAGCTCGCCTGCGAGGAAAAGCCTGTGGCAAGCGCCACGTCGAGCAGCGGTATCGCGGTCTCGCAGACCAGGCGGTCGGCTTCGCTCAGTCGCAGTGTCAGGTAATGCGCTTGCGGCGTCGTCTCGAGCCTCGCACGGAACTGCATCTGCAACGCGCGCAGGCCCAACCCGAGACGCCGGGCGATGACGGTGATCGGCAGGGGATCATCGAGGCTCGCCTCCATCACCGCATGGGCACGTGCGGTCGCCGGAGAGTGACGCGCCCGCAGGTTCTGGCGGTTCTGCGGGCGTGCGGCCGTGGCGGCGGCATCATAGATCAGAATGCCCGCGATCCGGTCCGACAGGGCGGCACCATGCCACCGGGCGATCAGATGCAGCATCATCTCGATGGCGGGCGCCGCGCCGCCACTGGTCAGCCGCGCGCCGCTGTCCACAAAGCGGGCGTTCTCGACCGAAATCGCCGGGAATTCCATGGCGAAGCGGTCGAGGTCCTCCCAATGGATGGTTGCCCGATGACCATCGAGCAGGCCCGCCCGCGCCATGATCCAGGGTCCGCCATCGATGCCTGCCACCACGCGCGCGGACCGGCCGAGGCGCCGCAGGCTGGCGAGCAGCGCGGGGGTAGCCTGGGCGTCGAGGTCGAAGCCTGCCACCACAAGCAACATATCGCAATCGCCGACCTGCTGAACCGGTGCGGCGGGGACGCGCAGGCCGCTGGTCAACATCACGTCACGCGCATCCGGTGTGACGAAGTGCCATTCGAAAAGCCTGCGTCCGGCCTGCCGGTTCGCCGCCCGCATCGGATCGACGGCGGCGGCGAAGGAAAGCGTATTGGTGTCTTGCATCACCAACACGGCGGCACGGGTGATTTCTGCGGATTTTGTCAATTTTGTTTCGCTTTGTGAAAAGTCATAAGGTGCGTTCTGCGCCATCGTGAGGCGAGTTTCAAGGGAGAGAGACGATGCCGCTCAGCATGAACAAGGAAGTTTTCATCACCTGCGCCGTCACAGGCTCGGGCGGCACGCAGGACCGCAGCCCGCATGTGCCGCGATCGCCCAAGCAGATCGCCGAAAGCGCCATCGCTGCCGCCAAGGCCGGTGCCGCCATCGTGCATTGTCATGTGCGCGATCCCGATACCGGCAAGCCGAGCCGCGATCTGGCCTATTACCGCGAGGTGACCGAGCGGATCCGTGAGGCGGAGGTCGATGTGGTGCTGAACCTGACCGCAGGTATGGGCGGCGACATGATCTTCGGCGATACCGAAAACCCGCTGCCGCTCAACCCCAAGGGCACCGACATGGTGGGCGCGACCGAGCGCGTGGCGCATGTGGCGGATTGCCTGCCGGAGATCTGCACGCTCGATTGCGGCACGATGAACTTCGCCGAAGCCGACTACGTGATGACCAACACGCCGGGCATGCTCACCGCGATGGGGCGCATGATGACCGAGCTTGGTGTGAAGCCCGAGATTGAGGCCTTCGACACCGGGCATCTTTGGTATGCCAAGCAGCTTGTGGCCGACGGTGTGCTGGAGAGCCCGGCCCTTGTGCAGCTTTGCATGGGCGTTCCCTGGGGCGCGCCGGATGATCTCAACACCTTCATGGCGATGGTGAACAACGTGCCGCAGGACTGGACCTTTTCCGCCTTTGCGCTGGGACGCAACCAGATGGCCTATGTGGCAGCCGCCGTTCTGGCAGGCGGCAACGTCCGCGTGGGGCTCGAGGACAATCTCTGGCTCGAGAAGGGTGTGCTTGCGGAAAACTGGCAGCTTGTCGAACGTGCGGGCACGATCATCGAGAACATGGGCGCGCGGGTCATCGGTGCGGCCCAAGTGCGCGAGAAACTGGGCCTCGTCAAACGCGCGCCCAAGGCATGAACTCAAACTTTGCCCGGCGAGGCTTCGCGCTTCTGGCCTTGGTGCTTCTGAGCGCCTGCGCGCAGCCCGCGCCAAAGGGGTTCCGCGATCTCTCGGTGCCGATGGGTGCCACGACGCGCTTCGATCCGGTGCGGTTTTCGGGCAGCTGGCTGATTATTGCCAGCTTTACCCCGCCGGTCAACGCGCCGCTGGAAGTCAGTCTTTCGCCGCAGGCCGGGACCATCGCCGTGGCGAGCGACGCGGCACCGCAGGTGGCGGGCCTCTACCGCGAAGGCGCGCCGGGTGAATTGCTGCCTGTCAGCGGCGTGTCGGAGCCGCTGGTGGTCATGTGGGTCGACGAGGATTTCGGCACCGCCGCAGTGGGCACGCCCTCGGGCAGCTTCGGCGCGGTGCTGAACCGGACGTCGGAGATTCGCGACGACCGTGCCATGGCGGCGCGGGACGTATTCGATTTTTACGGCTGGGATGTCAGCCGGTTGAGGAGCACGGGATCATGAGCAGAACGGCGGCAATCATCGGTGGCGGCGTCATTGGCGGGGGGTGGGCCGCGCGCTTCCTGCTCAATGGGTGGGACGTGCAGATCTTCGACCCGGACCCGCAGGCCGAACGCAAGATCGGCGAAGTGCTGGCCAATGCGCGGCGCGCGCTGCCGGGGCTGACCGATGTCGCCTTGCCCGCCGAGGGCCGCCTGAGCTTTCACGCCTCGATCGGCGAGGCGGTGAAGGGTGCGGAATGGATCCAGGAAAGCGTGCCGGAACGGCTCGACATCAAGCACAAGACCTTCGCCGAGGTGCAGGCCAATTGCGATAAGGGCGCGGTCGTCGGTTCCTCCACCTCGGGCTTCAAGCCGTCAGAATTGCAGGAAGGTGCTGCGCACCCCGCGCAGATCATGGTCTGCCATCCTTTCAACCCCGTCTACCTGCTGCCGCTGGTCGAAGTGGTGACCACGCCGGAAAACGCGCAAACGGTCGCGGCCGCCAAGGACACGCTCAGCGGGCTCGGCATGTATCCGCTGCACATCCGCAAGGAAATCGACGCCCATGTGGCGGACCGTTTTCTGGAAGCGGTCTGGCGCGAGGCGCTCTGGCTCGTCAAGGACGGCATCGCCACCACCGAGGAGATCGACAACGCCATCCGCTACGGCTTCGGCATCCGCTGGGCGCAGATGGGGCTTTTCGAGACCTACCGCGTGGCGGGCGGCGAGGCCGGCATGAAGCATTTCATGGCGCAGTTCGGCCCCTGCCTGCAATGGCCCTGGACCCGGCTCACCGACGTGCCGGAGTTCACCGACGAGTTGGTCGACCTGATCGCCGGGCAGTCGGATGCGCAATCGGGCGCCTATTCGATCCGCGAGCTGGAGCGCATCCGCGACAGCAACCTCGTGGCGATGATGCGCGCGCTCAAGACGCAGGACTGGGGGGCCGGCGCGCTGATGAACGCGCAGGACCGCAAGCTGCGCAGCGGCACCGTTCTGGCAGCGCGGGCGGCCGATGTCGCGGACCCGGGCCAGCCGGTGCTGACCGTGCACCGGTCGGTGCCGCTCGACTGGACCGATTACAACGGCCACATGAATGAGGCCAAGTACCTTCAGGCCTTCGGCGACGCCACCGACCGCTTCATGGAGCTGATCGGCTGCGATGCGGCCTACATCGCGACGGGGGGGAGCTATTTCACTGCCGAGACGCATATCCGCCATATCGACGAGGCCCACGCGGGCGCGGTGATCGCGGTCAGGACACGGGTACTGGCGGGAGGCGGCAAGAAGATGCACCTCTGGCACGAGATGTATGAGGGTGAGCGGCTGCTCGCCACGGGCGAGCATTTCCTGCTTCACGTGAGCCTCGAGACCCGCCGCCCGTCAGATGCCAGCCCCGAGATCGATGCCGCCCTGCAACGATTTGCCAGCGCACAGGCCGAACTGCCGAAACCCGAAGGTGCGGGCCGCTGGGTCGGCGCGCCGCGATGAAGCGCGTATTGATCACCGCCGGGGCCTCGGGCATCGGCCGAGCCATGGGAGAGGGGTTCTCCGCAGCAGGCTACGAGGTCTGGGTCACGGACGTGGATGCGGCCGCACTCGCCGAATGCCCCCCCAAATGGATCAAGCGCGAAGGTGACGTCACCGACGAAACCATGATCGCGGCGACCCTGGATGAGATCGCCTGGGCAGGGGGGCTCGACGTACTCTGCGCCAATGCCGGTGTCGCGGGGCCCACTGCACTGGTGGAGGATGTGGCGCTCGAGGATTGGCGGCGCTGCGTGTCGGTCAACCTCGAAGGCGCCTTTCTCGCCGCGAAACACGCGACGCCCTTGATGAAACGGGCCAAAAGCGGCGCGATGATCCTGACCTCCTCCACCGCCGGGCTTTACGGCTATCCCAACCGCGCGCCCTATGCATCGGCGAAATGGGCGGTCATCGGCTTGATGAAGACGCTCGCCATGGAACTTGGACCCTTTGGCATCCGCGCCAATGCGATCTGTCCGGGCTCGGTCGAGGGGCCGCGCATGGAAGGGGTGCTCGCCCGCGAGGCCTCGGCCAAGGGCATGACCCGTGACCAGGTCTACGAAGGCTATGCCAAGGGCACTTCCATGCGCAGTTTCGTCGAAGCGCGGGATGTCGCCAATATGGCGGTCTTTCTCGGGTCTGAGGCGGCGCGCATGGTCTCGGGACAGGTTATCGCCGTCGACGGGCATACCGAAAATCCCGATCCCAAGCTCTGAGCGCACTGGCGGATCGTCGCGAATTGCGCAAGGTGAGGGCATGACCGCTTTCGTTCCCGACCTCTGGGTGCTGGCCGCCTTTGCCGCCGCCGTTTTCCAGACCCTGCGCTTCATGCTGCAGAAAGTCCTCGCAACCGCCGTCTTGTCCCCGGCGGGGGCGACCTTCGCGCGGTTTTTCTACTCGGCCCCGGTCATCCTCGGACTGCTGCTCGGCTACCTGGCGCTGACGCAGGCGGAACCGCCAGCGATGACCGCGCGCTTCTGGGCCTACGGGCTTACCGGCGGGGCGGCACAGGTCATCGCCACCATCTGCGTGGTGACGCTGTTCAAATCGCGCAGCTTCGCCGTCGGCGTGACCCTGATGAAGACCGAAGTCATCCTCTCCGTCCTCATCGGATTCATCCTGCTTGGCGAAGCGGTCACGGTGCCCGCGCTGCTCGCCATCGCTCTGGGCCTCGCGGGAGTTCTTTTGTTGTCGAAACCACCGCAGATCGCTGGCTGGGGCTGGCGGGCCATGTGGAACCCTGGCGTGGCGCTCGGGTTGGGGGCAGGCATTCTTTTTGCGATTTCCGCGGTCTGCTACCGCGGCGCCTCGCTCGAGATCGCCTCGGAGGATCCTTTCCTGCGGGCCGGCGTCACGCTTTCTGCGGTCACGGCGTCGCAAATGCTGGGGATGGCGCTCTGGCTCGCCTGGCGTGATCCGCCTCAGATCGGTGCCGTCTGGCGGGCCCGCCGCGTTGCCGCCTGGATCGGGGTGATGTCCATGGCGGGATCATTCTGCTGGTTTCTCGCCTTCACGCTTCAGACCGCCGCCTACGTCAAGGCCGTGGGGCAGGTCGAGCTTGTCCTGAGCCTGCTGGCATCGCTCTTTTTCTTTGGGGAAAGGAGCACGCTGCGCGAACTGACGGGCATTGGCGTACTCTGCGTCTCGATCCTGCTTCTGCTGCTGGTGGTGTGAGCCGGTTCACTCGGTCATCGGGTGCCCGCGCAAGCGCAGGAACAGGCTTTCCTCATCGTCATTCCTGAAGAACGGCACGCTTTCGGGCGCGGATTTGTCGGCGACACGCGCCTCGATCTCCGCCAGCACGACCTCGGTGATGAAGGGCATGTCGAAGCGGCGTGCCTCCCTCAAGGGAACCCATTGCAGGTGGGACAATTCGTCGGAGGCCGCCGTGAAATCATCGGGGTCATTCGCCAGGGCTTCGGCATCGAGCAGGAAGAACCTCGCGTCGAACCGGCGCGGTCGCCCAGGCGGTGTCAGCGCACGGAACACGAACTGCAGGGCCGCGGCATCGGGCAGGTGGCCGGTCGCGGCAAAGCTCTGCCAATCGCCCGGAACCGCGTCGGTCCAGCGGCCTTGCGCCCCGAGAATGAGACCGGTTTCCTCCCACAGCTCGCGAATGGCGGCGACGCTCAACGCATGGGCAAGGTTTTCGCCGGCATCCTCCGCAAGCCTGCCTGCGCATCCGGACGGCAGTGGCCGCAGCAGGGGGATGCGCGCGTCAAGTGCATCGACGGCTCCGCCGGGAAAGACGAATTTGTTGGGCATGAAAGCCGCCTTTGCGCCGCGCTGCCCCATCAGGATGCGTGGTGCATCATGCCGGTCGCGCAGGACGATGACGGTGGCGGCGTCGCGTATCGCGGTCTTGTCCGTGGCGACCGGTTCGGTCATGTCAGCCCCTTGCTTTGTCGAGGCACCATCGCGTCGTCATGCGGCAGGGCCGAAACCACCCATCCCGCGTGCCCATTGGTAGCCGACGATGGCTCCTTTCAGCCTGGGTAGAAGGTAGAGTGAGAGCGCGACGCAGCCAACCGCAAAAATCGTGAAAAGGGTCAAGGGTTCCGGCCGCCATGTCACGAAGCTGATATGCAGCAGCGGTGCCATCAGGTGACCCACAAGGAGGATCGTGAGATAGGCGGGGCCATCGTCGGCCTTGTGATGATGCAACTCCTCGCGGCAGACCGGGCATGAGTCATTGACCTTCAGATAGGACTTCATCATCGGGCCGCTGCCGCAGTTCGGACATTTCCGCCGCCAACCACGCAGGAGCGAGCGCTTGGTTTCACGCGCGATCGGGTCCGGAAGGCTACTTTCGGGCGTCCGCGTCAACACATCATCCTCCGGGAGGTCTTTCATGGCGCATCGCCCCTTGTTCTTCTCCTTGAAGCGGGAGAGCCTCTTAAATGCGCTCTTCGCCCACGGATGGGAAGGCGACGCTCTGCCCCTGCGGCGGGATGTCGCGAAAAAAATTCGTCAAGTGCCGACGGAAACCGCAGACTGCCCCGTTTGATGGATATCGGTGTCACAAGGACGGCGCCATGTATCAAAAATGGAGTAACACAGTGAAACAGACCGTTTTCATACCTTTCATCGCTTCCCTGGCTTTCGTGATCGCCGTCGGGTCGGCAACCGCGCAGGATGCGAATAAACGCGCACCCTTCGATTTTGAAGAGCTCGATGCCAACGCGGATGGACAATTGACACCAGAGGAGATGGCTGGGGCCAAGGCCATGCGGTTTGACCGCGCTGACGCTGACGGTGACGGCTTTCTCACCCTGGCCGAACTGGAAGCGCAGGCAGCTGAACAGGCCAAGCGCCGTGCCGAGCGCATGATGACGCGCATGGATGCCAACAAGGACGGTAAGGTCTCGCAAGAGGAAATCGAAGGCGCGCGCGAGGGCGGTCGGTTCTTCCACCGTGCCGATACGGATGGCGATGGAGCCGTGAGCAAGGCCGAATTCGAAGCCGCAGCGGCCTCGATGCGCAAGCATCGTTCCTGATCCCGTGTCGTGATCCTCGGGCATTGCCGTTTGATCGCGGCAGTGCCCTGCGCTACCAGAACCGGGATGACGATGTCGTTCGATGCCCAGATCAAACTCCCGGATGACGCCTTGCTGTTGCGCTATGCCGCGGGCGATGCCGAAGCCGCGAGCGCCTTGACGCGCCGGTTGCTGCCGCGCGTCTTCGGCCATGCAAGGCATATGCTCGGGGATGCCGCAGAGGCAGAGGATGTGGCGCAGGAGGCGATGATGCGGCTCTGGCGGATTGCACCGGACTGGCGTCAGGGCGACGCGCAGGTGCGCACATGGCTTTACCGGGTTACGGCCAATCTGTGCACGGACCGTCTGCGCAGGCGGCGCGGTGTCAGGCTCGACGAGATCGCCGAACCGGAAGATCCGACGCCCAGTGCTGCCGACAGGATGCAGTCGCAGGCACGGGGCGATGCGTTGCAGGCCGCGCTTGCACAGCTTCCCGAACGACAGCGGCAGGCGGTCGTGCTACGCCATATCGAGGGGCTGTCGAACCCCGAGATCGCCGAGATAATGGACATTGGTCCCAGGGCGGTCGAAAGCCTGACTGCGCGGGGCAAACAGGCGCTGTCCGCCCTTCTGGCGGGGCGCAAGGCGGAATTGGGGTATGAAGATGACTGACAGAGATGACATGGCGGCCCTGGACAAGCTTTTGGAGAATGCCGCGCGCACCCGTGACGTGCCGCCCGCACTGGCCCGGCGCGTTCTCGAGGATGCGGCGGCATTGCAGCCACGCAGGCGGCGATCTTCCATCTTTGCGAGGGGGCGCAGCATCTTGGCATCCTTGGGCGGCTGGCCTGCGGTCGGGGGATTGGTCGCGGCCACCTGCGCCGGTTTCTGGATCGGGATCAGCCCGCCGGTCTTCCTGCCCGATGCCGGCGCCCTCGTTCTCGGCGCCAGCGAGGATGTTTCCTATGAGGTAGTGGCAGGTGATGCCGGTTTCGGCTGGGTCCTTGAGGAGGGTTAAGGGATGCAGGATTCTGAAAACAGGCCAAGCAGTCGGTCGGGCTGGATGAAATGGGCGCTGCTGGGCTCTCTGGCAGCCAATCTCGCCTTTGTCGGACTGGTGGCAGGTGCCGTCTGGCGACATGACGGGCCGGGCAATCGGATGCCGGGTGATCCGGGTCCCGGTGCCTTCGGCTTCGCCTACCTGCGGGCCCTGCCACCCGAGGATCGCCGCGAGATCTTTCGCGGCCTGCGGGCGGCCGATGCTTTGCCTCAGAGAAGCGCGCGCCGGGCGCAGTATGACGCGGCAATTGCCTTGCTGCGCGCCGATCCTTTCGACCCCGAGGCCTTGCGGCAGGCGGTATCGCAGCAGTCGGAGGCAAGCGTGAGGCTTCAGGGTGCGGCGCAGTCCGCCTGGCTTGCGGTTGTGGACGGCATGACGTCAGAAGAACGCGTGACCTACGCCGCCGAGATCGAACGGAACCTGCTGAAACGTTCGGGCGATCGATGATGCTCTGCCCGGCGCGCCGTCAGGCGGCGGGACGGGCGAGATTGACCTGATTGCGACCCTGCATCTTTGCTGCATAGAGCGCCTTGTCCGCCACATCGAGAAGGTCGTTGGCATCCACGGGGGTGGCCTCGTCCGGGGTTTTCCGCAAACCGCCGATGGTCACGCCGATGGAAATGGTCACATGGATCGGCTCCGTGGCACCCGGCACCTTGAAGCCTTGTCCGCCGATCTTTCGGCAGAGGCGGCTGGCGGCGATCCGGGCTTCGCTCAGCGGAGTTGCGGGCATGACGATCAGGAACTCCTCCCCGCCGATTCGGGCAACCAGATCCACGCCGCGCAGGTTTTCCCTCAGGCGGCGGGCGACTTCCACGAGCACAGCGTCACCGGAGGCATGCCCGTAAAGGTCGTTGATCTGCTTGAAGTGATCGAGGTCCGCTACCATCACCGCGAAACTGCGCCCGGTTGCGGCGGCATGCTCGGCCACGCGGGTCAGATGCGGCATGGCGTATCGGCGATTGTGCAGGCCGGTCAGCGGGTCCGAGACCGCCGCCTTGAGCCCGGTGCGCACCGTGGCGCGCAGCTGATCCGCGATCCGCTTGCGCCGCATCATCGCCTTGACGCGCAGGGTAAGCTCGGTTGCATCGAAGCCGTCCGACATCAGGTCGTCCGCCCCGAGATCCAGCGCATAGGCGCCGAGCCCGGGGTCGGCGCGTTGCTGCAGAACGAGGATGCCGGCATGGCGGGTGATTGCCGTTGCCCGGACCGCTGCAAGCAACCGCAGGATGTCGCCGCTATGGGTATCGTCCTGTTGCAGGATCAGGATGAAGACATCCGGAATCTTGCCGGGAGCGAGATCGCGAAGTGCTGTTTCCGGCGTTGCGAAGGTGAGATTGGCGCGCAGTTGCGGACGCAATTGGCGCAGCATGTTCTGGGTCGGACCCGTGTCCGTCCCCACGACGACGCAACGCCCCGGAGGTCCGAAGTCCGTCGTCTCTTCGGCAAATCCAAGCGCCCGTGAGGTATCGTCGCGCATCTGCCATTCGGCGGCGGAGTTGTGCGCGCGGATCAGGCTGCGCACGCGGGCGAGCAGCAACGTGTCGTCGATGGGTTTCAGCATCACGTCCTGGACCCCGGCCTCGAGCGCCCTGAGACGTGCCTCCGCGTCGGGACGGCAACCGACGACCATCAGCGGAACAGCGCGGGTCTGCGGATGCCGGTGCAGGCGGGCGCAAAGCTGGGCTGCGTCGCAATCAGGCAGGGCCATCGCGGAAATGATCAGGTCAGGCGCGTGCCGCAGTGCCGCGACACAGGCCTCATCCGCCGTGGCGGCCTGAACGACCTCGTAGAATGCCGAGGCAAGCTTGACCTTGAGCACGATGCGATTGGTCGAAATCGCGTCCACGATGAGTATTTTTCCCTGCACGCCCTGAGGGTCCTTCTTGAGGAGTTCGTTCGATGATCGACATTGCGCGCGGATTGGTTAACAAAGGGTTTCTGGTGATGTATTTGATGGACCTCCGATGCCTTTCTCGCAGGATTCCGCCGAGACCCTGGCGCTGACCATTCTGGGGTGGTTGGCGGCTAACGATGATTTGCTGCCGGTTTTTCAAGGCGCTACGGGCGCCTCCGATGCCGATCTCAGGGCCGGAGCAAACGATCCCGTCTTTCTGGGAGCCGTGCTCGATTTCGTGATGATGGATGATGCCTGGGTCGTGCAGGCCTGCGACGCGGCGCAGGTGAAATACGACTCGCTGATGCAGGCACGGCAGGCCTTGCCGGGCGGGGAACAGGTGAACTGGACATGACCATGATCAAAGGGGTGCTTTTCGACAAGGACGGGACGCTCTTCGACTTCGCCGCGACCTGGGAAGCCTGGGCCGCCTCCTTTCTTGCCCGGCTGGGCGGTTCGCCGGAACGCGCTCGCAGCCTGGGGGCCGCGATCGGCTTCGATACGGATGCCCGGCGTTTCGCACGCGACAGCATCGTGATCGCGGGAACCGCCGGCGAGGTGGCGGACGCCCTTGTCCCGCATATTCCCTCGATCCCGCACGATGCGATCTTGCGATTGATCAACGAGGAGGCGGAAAAGGCCCCGCAGATGGAAGCCGTGCCCTTGCTGCCCTATCTGACCGCGCTGCGGACGCAGGGCTTCGCCCTGGGCGTGGCGACCAATGATGCCGAAGCGCCGGCTCGGGCGCATCTGGACAGCGCCGGTGTCACCGGGTGCTTTGAATTCATCGCCGGGTACGACAGCGGACATGGCGCCAAGCCGGGACCGGGGCAGATGCTGGCCTTTGCCGAAGCCGTCGGACTGGACCCCGGGGCTGTCGTCATGGTGGGCGACAGCACCCATGATCTGATCGCGGGGCGAGCGGCTGGAATGCGTTGCGTGGCGGTGCTGACAGGGCTTGCCGGGGCCGATGTGCTGGCCCCGCTTGCAGATGCAGTCTTGGCGGACATCGGCGATCTGCCCGCATGGATCGCCGCGCAGTCGGCCTGAAGCCGCGTTCGTGTGCGGAACTTCGCGGGCCTCGGGCAAAAACGACCGATCCGGTCGCGAACAAGACGGCCTTGCGAGACCGGCTCTGACTTTCTGAAGGTCACGATCCGCAGGAAAGAGACAGATCATGGTCGACGCCCCGACAGACACACCCGTCAAACGCAAGTCCCGCACCGGAGGCAGAGCAGGGGCCGCCACGCGCCGCGGGACGGCCGTGATCGAGCAGATGCCATGGAACCCGCCGGTGAACATCGATGCACCCGTCGAGCCGCTGGGCCCTGAAGGCGTCGAAGCGATTCACGATGGCGCCATGCGTATCCTCGAAGAGATCGGGATCGAGTTTCTCAACCACGAGGCGCTGGAGATCCTGCGCAAGGCCGGCTGCACGATCAACGGCGAAAACGTCCGGATGGGGCGCGATTTCGTCATGGAATGGATCGGCAAGGCGCCGTCGCAATTCACCCTTACGCCGCGAAACCCGGATCGCAAGATCACCGTCGGTGGCAAGAATTTGCTTTTCGGCAACGTCTCCTCTCCGCCGAACTACTGGGACATGTCGATCGGCACCAAGGTGCCCGGCACGCGCGAACACTGCCGTAACCTGCTGAAGCTCACTCAGTATTTCAACTGCATCCACTTTGCGGGCGGCTATCCGGTGGAGCCTGTGGACATCCATGCCTCGGTGCGCCATCTGGACGTGCTCTATGACAAGCTGACCATTTCCGACAAGGTCATGCACGCCTATTCCCTGGGCAAGGAACGGGTCGAGGATGTGATGGAAATGGTCCGCATCGCGGGCGGTCTCTCACATGAAGAATTCGATGCAAGCCCCAGAATGTACACGAATATCAACTCTACCTCGCCGCTGAAGCACGACATTCCGATGCTCGATGGCTGGATGCGGCTGGCGCGGCGCGGGCAGGGGCTGGTGGTGACCCCCTTCACGCTCGCGGGGGCGATGGCGCCGGTGACGATGGCGGGCGCGGTGGCGCAGTCTCTGGCCGAGGCGCTGTGCGCCGTGGTGCTTGCGCAGATCATCAACCCCGGCTGCCCTGTGGCGATCGGCACCTTCACCTCGAATGTCGACATGAAATCCGGCGCACCCGCCTTCGGCACGCCGGAATACATGCGCGCCACGCAGATGACGGGACAGCTTTGTCGCCGCTACAACCTGCCGATGCGCTCCTCCGGGGTCTGCGCCGCGAATGTGCCCGATGGGCAGGCGATGTGGGAGACCTCGAACAGCCTCTGGGCCGCGGTGCAATCGGGCACCAACATGGTCTACCATGCCGCAGGTTGGCTCGAGGGCGGGCTGATCGCCAGCCCGGAGAAATTCATCATGGATTGCGAGCTCCTGCAACAGATCCAGCGCTACATGGATCCCGTCATCTGCGCGACCGGCCCAGATGAAATCGCGCTTGAGGCGATCCGCTCCGTGGGCAATGCCGGTCACTTCTTCGGGATTCAACATACTCAGGACCGTTATACGACGGCATTCTACCAGCCCTTCCTCAGCGACTGGAAGAATTACGAAGGCTGGGAGGTTGCGGGCGCCGTCTGGACGCCGGAACGCGCGCATCTGATGTTCAAGGAGATCGTCGGCAGCTTCGAGGAGCCGCCCATGGACATAGCTATCCGCGAGGAACTCGCCGATTTCGTGGCCCGTCGCAAATCCGAAGGCGGGGCGCCGACCGACTTCTGATCCGGCAGTGCCGCGCAAAATGCGTAGAATTGTGCCTGTTGGGTAATTCTTAACAGCTTGTCGCCATGCTTTCCACGGGAAGTGGGAGTTTGACCATCATGCATGGATTGGTGAATTGTGCGATACAACGGTTTGTGACCGACAGTTACGGCGAGGCGCGCTGGAAGGCGGCTGCCAATCTTGCCGACATCGGGGTTGCGGATTTCGAGGCGATGTGGATCTACGACGACGCGCTGACCTCGCGCGTGCTCGCGGCTGTCTGCGATGTTCTGGACAGGCCTTACGAGGAGTTGATGGAAGACATCGGCACCTACCTTGTTTCGCACCCCAATGTGGAGGCCCTCCGGCGATTGCTGCGCTTCGGAGGCGTCAGTTTTGAAGAGTTTCTCCATTCGCTCGATGATCTGCCCGACCGGGCGCGCCTCGCCGTGGCCGATCTGGAACTGCCTGAGCTTGAACTCCGCGAACATGGCGCAGGATCCTACAGCCTGCGCTGCAATGGCAGGATCCCGGGCTGCGGCCATCTCTTCATGGGCATCCTGCGGGCACTGGCCGATGACTACGGCGCATTGGTGCTTCTCGAGCATCAAGGCCAGGCTGACGGGGTCGAAACCGTGCAGATCTCACTGCTTAAATCGGCCTTTTCCAAAGGACGTGGCTTCGATCTGGGGGCGAGAGCGATATGAGTGATCCGAATTGTTTGAAAATTCTGAACGTGCTCTGTCCGATGCACATGATCCTTGACGCGACTGGGCAGATCGAGAGCGCTGGACCTACGGCGGTGAAACTGTTGCCGGAAAATGCGGTTCTCGGCAAGGAATTCCTCGATGTTTTCGAGGTGAAACGGCCACGCGCCATCACGACCGTTGACGCGTTGCGCGAGGCCTTGGGCGTGAAACTGCATCTGCGGTTTCGCATGCCGCCGCACCGCGAGTTGAAAGGTGTGGCGATGCAAGGGCCGGATGCGGATCGGATGATTGTCAACTTGTCTTTCGGTATCTTCGTTGTCGACGCGATCCAGGATTTCAAGCTCACTGCCGCTGACTTTGCCCCGACCGATCTTACCATCGAGATGCTCTACCTCGTGGAGGCGAAATCCGCAGCCATGGCGGCCTCCCGGCAGCTCAACGAGCGCCTGCAAAACGCGCGTGAAGCCGCTGAGGCGCAGGCCATGTCGGATGTTCTCACAGGACTAAGCAACCGCCGCTTCATGGACCGCGCACTCGACCATCTGATCCGGATCGGCACTCCCTTCGCGCTCATGCAGATCGATCTCGATTTCTTCAAGGCGGTGAATGACACCTATGGGCATGCCGCCGGCGATCACGTCTTGTTGAAAGCTGCTGAGGTCATGCGCGAGGAGACCAGATCCGTCGATACTGTCGCTCGCATCGGGGGCGACGAGTTTGTTATACTTGTCAAAGGGGTAGATGATCGCGAGGTGGTGCGATCGATCGGGGAACGAGTGATTTCGCGCCTCTGTGAGCCCATCCGTTTCGAACAGGCCACCTGCCGGATTTCCGCGAGCATCGGCACGGTCCTGTCGCGCGATTACCCGCAGTTGAGTGCCGACGTTCTGTTGGGCGACGCGGATGCAGCGCTTTATGCGTCGAAAAGGGCAGGGCGCGGCAGGCATATGTTCTTTGAGCCCGATATGCGCGACGCCTCGCAACCGCCTGCAGGTCGTGATGATCCAACGCCGTGGGTCAGATCTGCCTGATTGAATGCGGTCGATCAAAACCTCCACTTCAGTCCTCGGCGTGGCAAAAATCAAATCATCGTGCCGCCGACCTTAGGCAATTCGAGACACCTCAGCCTTATCCGCAAGCCAGTCCAGGTGGGGATGCGCAATGTCTTAGGTCGCACAAGGATTGCTTGTTTTCTCGGCAGCGTTGATCGGGCCGCTGCTTGCGATATCGCAAGCAGTTCCTTCCAGGGGCGAGCTTGTTTTCGCCGTGTCAGCGCCCTGGGCGGATCTGCACGCGTGGTTTTGACCTCAGGGGGCAGAACCATCGGACCTGCACGCACACTCTTTGGTACGCTGGCGATCTCCGAAAAGGCGAACTTTGCTGCCGCTTTAAAAGCCCCAGCGCCTGGCCTGTTCT
>CAVQRB010000016.1:0-82906 GCA_963715055.1 uncultured Alphaproteobacteria bacterium
CGCCCGCATCCCTGCGCTGGGCAAGCGAACCACTTACGATGGCCGCTGTAGTGACATGGCTGAGAAAGCAGGCGCACCCGGTAGTCGTGGCTCTCCCACTCGTCGCCGTAGTCCCCGCTGCGATAGATGAGCCTGACTTGCCCGTGTTCGGCCTTCACGTCAATGCTGGCGTCCTTGTCGCCGTCGATGGGCCATTGCCACGAAAAGCGTCTGCCCGGTGCCAGATAGCCCTCACGCGCCCAGCGGCGCACGTCGATACTGCAAAAGTCCGCCACGGTGCTTTTCGCGTTTCAATGCCAGTGCCGCCCGCTGCCTCTGCCGCCCATAACTGCCTCCGGATTTTGTCGAAATCATAAACGAATTTTGATTGCTTGCGAAGGTTAAGTTCATGCCTTGTTTCATTTGTGAATTGGCCAAGAGCAATCCTTCCTTACCTGAAAAACGGGTGAGGTTTTTCGATGGTTAGGTGTGGCTTTGCGATGGATGCCCTATCCTAATACGGTGAGACTTCACTCCTTGATTGACGAAAAAATCGTGAAGACCGGAAAGGTTGAGCCTTGTCGACAGCCGTCAGACCCAAGGCTAGCCTAACCGAAAAAATGAGTAAATTTGTCTAAGGTCATTCCATGAGTATACGGTGCTTGGTTGCGGCGATAGCGGTTTCTTTAACCGCAGCCAAAGCGGCTTCGGCCGTTGTAGAATATACGTACACGACAAACGGCTATGACCTGTCAGTCTGGGAGGACTGGGAATTAGCATGGATCGAGAATGAATACTTTTTCGGCAAGGTTTGGATAGAAGCGGCAAAGCCAAGAAAGATGGTTTCTTTCGAGGTCGAATGCGAACCTGGAACCAAATGCACATTTGCAGCAAAACCAGGTACCACGTATCGCAACCGTATCCCCCAAACAATTACAAACACCGACGCATATAGCAGCGTTTCGGAAATAATTATAACCTATGAAGCATTTACCGATGACCTCTACCTGAGGGGTTTGTCTGCGGATTTTTCCTCCGGCGATATTCTGTCTTGGTCGATGTGGGGTGGTGAGTATGGTGGAATTGGTGATTATATTTTAAGGGATGTTGGCGACACTTTTTCGTTTATTCTAATGAACGGCCTAGACATATCTCAGATGGAATTCTATTGCATGTACACATATGGCGCGGCACTTGATTATAAGTACTATGGAGAGTGTGACGGCGGACAGCCTGCTAAGTTTATGAAAAATCGGTCAATCGACTTGGGGCAGGGCACATGGACGTCCCGACAAGTCTCTCCAGTTCCACTCCCCGCTTCTATACCACTTTTAATCGCAGCACTGGTCGGTTTGCGCTGGTTGCCTCGCAGACGAACAGCCTAGGCGGCTATCAGCCGGGTCAGTGTTGCGGCAGGTACTCTCTGTTCAAGCGCTGAGGAAACTGACCATAACGGTATCGATAACCAAATGACTTTTCAACTTCACGCCTCCTATCGATATGAATTCGTTGCTACAAGTGGAGTGCCCCCACTGAAGTGGTCCACCAATTGGGATAGTTTTATCCCGTTTTCAGGAGGACCAAGTGATGGCTGGAAAGCGAGACAAACCCGAAGAGATCGTGCTGAAGCTGCGGCAGGTTGAAGTGCTGCAAGGACAAGGCAGTTCGATCGCAGACGCGGTCAGACAGATCGGCGTGGCGCAGCAGACGTATTATCGGTGGCGCAAGGACTATGGCGGCATGAGCCGAGACCAGCTCAAACGGCTGAAGGAGCTTGAGACAGAGAATACCCGGCTCAGACGTGCGGTTTCGGATCTGACGCTGGACAAGATGATCCTGACCGAGGCTGCCCGGGATGAGGGGCGTCAAGGAAACCATCCAGTGGATGGGTTCCAGCCCCGAACGCGCAGCCCTTCTGAGCCCTTCCCGCCGTCGTCGATGCATTGATCACGTGCGGCAGACCCTGGGCGTATCAGAGCGTCGGGCCTGCCGCACCATCGGGCAGCATCGCTCGACGCAGCGCAAGGTTCCCTGTGGTCTGCCAGACGAAGAACGGCTGACCGATGACATCATCGAGTTGACGCGAGAGTTCGGACGCTATGCACTGCCCGGCAGGCGATTGCGCAGCAATCTGCCGAGAGGGATACCGCATGATCACCGGGATGCTGAACAACAGCGGCTGGCATGTAAATCACAAGCGCCCCTCTCGGCAGATTTGCTTTGCAAATCGCCTGCCGGGCAATGGTCGAGCGGATCTGGCGGCGGGAGGGGCTGAAAGTGCCACAGAAACAACCCAGGAAGGGTCGGCTCTGGTTGAACCCCTCTCATCGATACTGCGCATCGACTGTCGGGCAGTGGACGGGTCGTGCGTCCGGCTGCGGCTGGAACGCCCGAACCATGTCTGGTCCTGTGACTTCGTCCAGGACCGGACGCACGACGGGCGGGTATATCGCACGCTCAACATCATCGACGAGTTCCGAAGGAGGCGCCCCCTCTCGGCGATGCAGGCATCGCCTGCCGGTCAACGGGATGATCCGTGTCAAACGAAAGCTCAATTCCGTCGACGTGGTCGACGCCTTGACCGACCTGTTCATCCTGCGCGGACCGCCGGAATACACAAGATCCGACAATGGCGCAGAATTTATCGCAAAGAAGGTGCGCGTCTGGATCGGCGCGGTGGGAGCCAAGACGGCCTTCATCGCACCAGGTTCACCTTGGGAAAACGGCTACTGCGAGAGCTTCAACGCACGGTTCCGAGACGAACTTTTGAATGGTGAGGCCTTCTACAGCCTGCGTGAGGCCCAAATCCTCATCGAGAAATGGCGTCGCCACTACAATACGGTCAGGCCGCACAGCGCATTGGGATACCGTCCACCAGCGCCCGAAAGCCTCGTCCCGATAACCAGAGGCCGACCATGCATTAACATTCAAACTGGACCACTCAATGGGGGCAGACCACCATTTCTCATCCACCCAAATATATGGGGTACTACGGGGCAGAATGGAATAACCTGAAACAGTTATATTCTTATTTTACTGAGCTATTTGGAAAATCCGGTACATCGTGGGGCACCAAGATATAGGGGTTTGATGCGCTCCAGCAGCACCATAATTTTCCCTTCATTATCACAAACATGATCAGTATCAGCAGGTTGAATTGTGCTCGGTTTTACACCGAGGTTCCACACCACCATGGTTTTGCAAATGACCCGACCATACAAACACCCCCAAACAGGGGTCTGCTACTTCCGACAAAAAACGCCCGCTTACTTGCGGCAAGTGTTTGGCAGAGCGGAGCTTACGCCAAGCCAAGGCTGCTCAGGGAGAATGGCTCGTCCTACGTCGCAGCAGATCTGACCGACTATCTCGAGGACTAGGGCATGAATCACGTCCGGGGCGCGCGCATCATCCTCAGACACAAGGTAAGATCGAGCGCTGGCACTAGGCCATGAAGAACCGCGTCCTACTGGAAAACCACTACCTACCCGGCGATCTGGAACGGCAGATCGGCGCCTTCGTCGCTCACTACAACACCCACCGATACCACGAGAGCCTGAGCAACCTGACGCCCGCAGATGTCTATCAGGGCCGAGGCGCGAAAATGCTGAAAATGAGAGAGGAGATCAAGAAACAGACAATCCGGAAACGCCGGTTGCAACACCAAGCCGCTGCCGCCTAAACTCAAACAGAAACCGAACCGGAGCCTCCGTTACGAAACCAATCGTGATGTCCGGATAACTCTGACAACGGGCAAAAAAACTCGTGCTGGTTGCCTTGATGGTAGGATGACCCCTATTTGTCGGGGTTTTCGCAGATGCCAGTGATTTGGACGGATCAGGCTCGGGATCATGTGTCGACAGGTTCAAGGCGGTTTCGAAAAGTACTTGCCGGACGGCACCCTATTGTCGGCAGGCGCTGCTTGAGGGAAGAATGAAAGATGCGGCAAACAGGGCGGCCAGTGTCTCAAGATAATACCCATACGGTCAACTACTTCCACCACCGGGCTGACAATGTCGGAGACAGGATGTGCGGCCCTGCGCAGTATTTCTGGCCGGACAGGGTGCTGAGTGTCGGGTTCAAATACCGGATGACGAAGCCGGAGAACGCGATCGTCGGCGGTGGACAGGTCTTCGACCAGCTCGAAGATCTCGTAGAGCAGGTAAGCCCAAATCCTCCGGGCGATCTTGTTGCCTGGGGGGTGGGCCTGCCGCGGCGGCAAGCAAGCGATGCAAGGGTGCGCGACGTGCTGAAAAGCTTCGCGCTCTTCGGGACGCGCAATCACGAGTGGCGCGAGGAGATCGATTTCGTGCCCTGCGCCAGTTGCATGGCGCCCGCCTTCGACACAGTGACCGAGCCGCAACACGAGGTGGTTGTTTTCGCCCATCGCAGAAAGACACCGACACTGATGCCGCGTGACGGGATACCTTTCATGACCAACAACAACCGGCCCGCCGCGGAGGTCATCCGTTTCCTGGCGCAGGGAGAGACCGTGGTCACAAGTTCCTATCATGGCGTTTACTGGGCGCAGCTGCTGGGTCGGAAGGTGCTTTGCGTTCCCTATAACGACAAGTTCCGGACGCTTGAGCACGCCGTGACGATTGGCACGCCGGAGGGCTGGCAGGAGGAGTTTCGCGCCGCCACCCGCACCGACCCGCTGCTTCAGGCATATCGCGACATCAACCGGAGCTTTGCCGCGCGGGTGGCGGCGCTGTGGGGCTGGGATGAGTGACGCATCCGACGCCAAGCGCGTGGTCATTCACATGGGGCCGCACAAGACAGGGTCCACGGCGCTGCAGAAATGCCTCGCTGCTGCCGGTCCAGATCTGGCACGGGCAGGGATGCACTTCCTGCATGACGAGGCGACACATGCCGCCGCCATTGCTCTGGCTTCGGAGCGTTTCCAGGCGGCGGAGGTGCAGCTTTCCGCGCTGTCGCAGGTCATCGCGGGTCTGAGCGCGCCCTGCATCATCCTAAGCCAGGAGGATTTCGCGGGCCCTCTGCCGGGCCGGTCCGGAAAACGCCAGACCTATCCGAAGCTCACCAGAAACCTGCGCATTCTCAAGCGGGCGCTGCGTCCGCACCGGGTCCAGTTCGTCTTTCTTTCTGCGCGATGAAACTGACTGGTTGCGCAGTTGCTATCACCAGCACCTGAAGTATCGCACGCGTTTCTGGCGCTTCGAGGATTTTGCCGCGCATCACGGCGGGTTCTCCTGGGAGGAAAAACTCGCCCGGCCGCGCGAGACGTTCGGGGCGGAGTTTTCGGAAATCGCCTGGAGCCCCGAGCCTGACTCGGGCGTTGCGGCGCTTCTGGAGATTGCAGGGGCGGGAGCGGTGGCTCTGCCGCGCCTGTCCGCTGCACAAGTCAATACCGCGCCTCACTCATCGCAGATCGCGCAGTTGGAAAGGATCAACGAATTGACAGAGTTTGGCCCCACGGCCTGGTTCGCCAAATCCTTCGTGCTGGGCGCGCGCGCGCGACCAATCGGACCATCCGGCGCCGAGGCCCCTGCACTCTGGCCGCCGCAAATCGGCGCGGCGGAGTCCGCGGCCTTGCCGAAACTGGCGGCGCGGGCCGCGGTTCGGGTTCGGCATCAGCCCTGCGACGACATCCTGCCGCCGCGAGACGTGGATCTCGATGCGCTCTCGCAAGAACGTCTGCCGGAAGTGGCCGAGATGCCCGAGGTGCCGAGGGCGGATATCCGCGATCAGGCGCGGATTCTCGAGTATCACCTGCGTGGCAAATCGCGCCTCAGCCATCTCAACGCGCTCACCATCAGCTATTTGCGCCGCGACACGGCGCATACGGAAAAGGCGCGGCACCTCTTCCACCGGATCTGGCAGGAAAAGGGGGTGGAACTTGTCAACGAGACTTCGACGCGCTGGCTCATCTCGACCCTTCAGACCTTCCTCGACCACGGGCTCAACGAGGCGCAGCGGTCCATCGGCACCGCGGGGTATTTCTATGCCAACATGATCAAGATCTACGAAGGCGAGCGCGCCATCGAAGGCCTGGACCCGGATGCCCTCTACCGTGGCGATACGCCCTCGACAGCCGGCAAGTTTCGCGGACTGGACCGCTACAAGGTCGGGGCGAGCGATCTCATGCTCAACACCAACGCGCTGGCGCTCGAGATCGCACAGCGCGATGCCGTGGCCGGGCTGGTCCTGGAGGAATTTCTGTTGCGGGTCTCCACGGCCGAAACGGTTTTCTCGCGCCATGACCGGACCCGTGCCCGGCGGGGCATCGAAGTGCCGGGGTTCGAGGATACCTGGGCGTTCTTCGAGCCTTGGCGCGACTAGGCGTCAGCCGATCTGCAGCTGCAGATCGTCGGGAATCAGGTTTGAACGGATCAGGACCACATTGTCGATGCCTTCGATTGCCGTCAGGTCGTCGTCGTATTGCGCGTCGAGTTCTTCCAGGAAATCCTCCGGCACGACAGTTCGCTGCAGGATTTTCGGCAGCAGCGCCGTGACGCGGATCGCCTCCGCGACCGGTTCGCGCAATTCCTCCATCAGCGCCTCGTCGAAGCTCAGCATGGTCATGGCGAAGGGCAGAGCGATGCGGGCGGGCTCCTCGAAGTCCCAGACAAGGATCCGGCGCTCGGGACAGGCTTTGCGCAGGCGCAGGACCAGCTCATGCCAGCTTGGCGTGACATCATGCAGACCTTGTACCAACTGCTCCATGGCAATGTCGCCCTGAAGCATGCGGATGTAATCCGCCTGGTTCGTGATCGTCAGATGCAGGTCGAGCGCCTGGCCGGCAAAGAGTGTCGAGAGGCGGCTCACCCGGTCTTCGGAGCCGGGCAGGATCAGCCCCTCGCGGAACACGTCGCGGGGGTGCCCCATCATCGCGGGCTGGCTCGCCACCAGAAGTTCGCTGCGCGTCAGCCGCCTGAAGAACGCCGCTTCCGCCTCCGCGTTCTGGGCTGCCATTTGCACCATGTCCTCGGAGCCGTTCACATGAGCGCGCATATACTCCTTGTAGCCCTTCGGCGAGAGGAACTGCAGGTGCCCCGTCCCGCTCACGGATTTGACCTTGCTCAGGTTCTGGATGACCCTTGAGGCGATGCGTGGCGCGCCGATGTGGAAATTGACGTGTTTCAAGGCGTCCCCGCGGTTTGCCTGGCTTGCCCCTCCCTCATTTCGCAATTTGGCCGTCTTGACCAGTGTGCCGGGCAATTTTTCCGCTGTCGGCGGCTGTGCAGCCCCACGGCTCCAGGCATCGGGGAGATGCCCCGGCAGGTCATCCTTGTGGCGCGATCGCGTAGATCTCCATCGTCTGCGAGAATCCCTTGAACTGCACCGGGCCAAGCGGGTTCGCAGGGACGGAACCGGCAAGGGCGTGGTGCGTGTCCGCGTCGATCAGAACATCGCAACTGGCGGCTTTCGTATGCGCTTCCAGCCGTGCGGCGAGGTTCACCTTGTCACCGATGCAGGTATAGGTCGCGCGCTGCTGCGTGCCGGCGTAGCCTGCGATGATCTCGCCCGTCGCGATCCCGATGCCGATCCTGATCCCCGGCTTGCCGGCGGCCTCCCTTTCGAGGTTGAATTGATCCATGATCGCCAGCATGTCCTGCGCGGCCTGCACCGCATTGAGGGCGGGGTTCGCCAGCGGTTGCGGCGCGCCGAAGACCACCATCAGCCCGTCGCCGATCATCAGCGTGACGATGCCGCCATTGCTTTCGATCGCTTCGAACATCAGCGTGTAGTAGATGTTGAGCAACTCGATCGTCTCTTCGGGCGGCTGTTTTTCCGACAGAGCGGTGAAGCCGCGGATGTCGCAAAAGAGCACCGAAGCCTCGACCCGCCGACCGCCCAGTGCAAAGCCCGAGTCCTGCAGATCCTGCGCCACTTCGCTTGCCGCAAAGCGTTTGAGCAGGATTTTCTGCTCGTCCCGCAACCGTTTTTTTTCGAGGCTCGAGGCCAGTCGCGCCTTCAGCAGCACCTGGTTGACCGGTTTGGCGAGGTAGTCCTCGGCCCCCAGTTCGATGCAGCGCACGATGTTCTCGACCCCCTCCACCGAAGAGGTCACGATCACTGGCAGATCGCGCAGCGCGGGCTCTTGCTTCAGCGCCTCCAGCACCCCAAAGCCGTCCATTTCGGGCATCTCGATGTCGAGCAGCAAAAGATCGAAACTTTCCTCGCGCAGCTTGGCGAGCGCCACGCGACCGTTCTCCGCCACGCTGGCGCGGTAGCCCAGAAGTTCGACGCTGCGCCCCATCAGCAGGCGGTTGACCTTGTTGTCGTCGGCGATCAGCAGCCGTGCGCCTTGCTCAGCCATTCAGACGTTCCCGCAGGGCGGTTGCGGCACGGGCGTATTCGGCATCGAGCGCGTCAAGCAGCGATGTACCACTTTCGAGACCGCCCGTTTCCAGTCCGCGCGCCACATCGGCCAGCGCCTGCAGGCCGAAGGTACTGGCATTCGACTTGATCGAATGCGCCGCCCGACGAAAGCCCTCCGCATCTCCTGCGCCTGCTGCGGCCTTCAACTCGCCGACCATCACAGGCGCTTCCTGCAGAAAGGTCTCGATGAGCTCGGCGGCGAACTCTTCTCCTGTGGTCGCTTCAAGCTCGCGCAGGACGGTCTCGTCGATGACATTGGGGTTCATTTTGCTGTCCTCTTCCGTTTCGGCACGTTCAGAAGTGCCGTGATGAGGTGTTCGACGCGGATCGGCTTGGCGATGTAATCGTCCATCCCCGCGGCAAGACACATGTCGCGGTCGCCCTGCATGGCGTTTGCGGTCATCGCGATGATCTTCGGACGGTCCTGCGGTCTGCGCGTGCCAGTGATCCGCCGCGAGGCTTCGAGCCCGTCCATTTCTGGCATCTGCACATCCATCAGCACAACGTCATAGGTCTGCCGCTCCACGCTTTCGAGGGCCTCGAGACCGTTGCTGGCGAGGTCGGCGCGATACCCCATCTGCTCCAGAAGCCGGATGGCGAGTTTCTGGTTCACCATGTTGTCTTCGGCAACGAGTATCCGCAGCGGATGGCGCCGGGCCATCTCCGGATCGGTTCGTGGCAATTCGGCGGGGGTGCGGGCCGGAACCTTCCGATCCTGCGGGGCAAAGAGCGTCACCAGCGTGTCGAAAAGCTGCGACTGGCGCAGTGGCTTGGCGAGATAGGCGCTGAAGAGACCGGTTTCCGCCTCGATGTCGCGCAGGCCCAGCGAGCTGAACAGGATCATCGGCAAGTCGCTCTTCTCGGCGCGGATTTCGCGGGCCAGTGTCAAACCGTCCATCTCGGGCATGTGCATGTCAAGGATCGCGAGATCGAAGGCCTCACCCTGCTTCACCCAATCCAATGCCTCCGCTGGCGATTCCGTCGCCTTTGTCTCGGTGCCCCATTTGCGGGTCTGCAGGGCGAGGATCTTGCGGTTTGTCTCGTTGTCATCGACGACGAGCAGGCGCTTGCCGGCAAGCTCGGATTGCTCCCCTGCAAGATTGCGCGCGGGTCTGTTCGGCAGTTTGGCGGGTGCCGCCATCATCGTGAAGCTGAAGGTCGCGCCCTTGCCGGCGCCATCGCTCTCCGCCCACATGGTGCCGCCCATCAACTCAGCAAGGCGTTTCGAGATCGCGAGGCCCAGCCCGGTGCCGCCGTATTTGCGGGTGGTCGAACTGTCCGCCTGGCTGAAGGACTGAAAGAGGCGGCTCATGCCGGCTTCGGTCAGGCCGATGCCCGTGTCGCGCACGGTAAAAGTCAGCTCGACCTCACCCTTCGATACCGGTGTTGCCGAAACGCTCAGAACCACCTCGCCCTCTTGCGTGAATTTAACCGCGTTGGACAGCAGGTTGAGCAGGATCTGCCGAAGTCGGGTGAGGTCGGCGCTGATCGCGGCCGGAACGCTGTCCTCGTAGATATAGGCGATATCGAGCTGCTTCTCGGCGGCTTTCGAACTGATCAGATCGAGTGCCGACTCGATGCAGTCGCGCAGATCGAAAGGGTGCGTCTCGATGTCCATCTGTCCGGCTTCGATCTTCGAGAAATCGAGGATTTCGTTGATGATCCCCAGAAGCGCATCGCCACTGTCGCGGATCGTGCGGGCATAGTCATGCTGTTCCGCGTCAAGGTCCGTGTCGATCAGCAAACCGCTCATCCCGATCACCGCGTTCATCGGGGTGCGGATTTCGTGGCTCATGGTGGCAAGAAACGCGCTCTTGGCCTCGTTGGCCTTTTCGGCGGCGGCGCGGGCATCCTGGGCTTCGCGGAACAAGCGCACGTTTTCGATTGCAATCACGGCCTGGTCGCAGAAGGACTGCGCGAGGTTGATCTCCTCGGACGTAAATGCGCGCGGTATATCTTTGCGCACCATGATCAAAACGCCCAGGACGTCGGCGTCCCTTCTGAGCGGAACCGTGAGCGAAGACCGGAAACCGATTTTGTCGTATTTTTCCTGCTCGAATGGCGGCAGATCGATCTGTCCCCAATCCGGATAATGCAGGAGCGTTTTGGTGACGAATGCCCTTGCCGGGAAATTGTGGTCCGCATCCAGCGGGAACCGCTGTTCACTCTGGCGACCCCATTTTTCCGTCGGCGTCGCACCCGCGACGAAAGCGAGAGAAGTGCCCTCCGGGACAAGTGAGGCCGCGATGTCGCAGGGGATCAGGCGAATGACAGCATCAATGATTTCTTCGAATACCGGCGTGATGTCGGAAGGCGATCTGCTGATCGCGCGCAGGATCTCGGCACTCGCGGTCTGGCGCGCCAGCGCTGCCTGTGTTTCGGTAAACAACCGCACGTTTTCGATAGCGATCATCGCCTGATCGCTGAAGGTCTGCGCCATGGCGATTTCATCAGTGTTGAACGCGCGGGGCGCGTTGCGCACGAACACCAGAACGCCCAGACATTTCTCGCCGCGGAGCAAGGGCAGTGCCAGTGTTGCACGCGCGCGCCCGCCTTCCAAATCCTTCCTGTCCTTCTCCGGCAGGTCGGACTTTGACCAGTCCGGATTGTGCGCCGTCTTTTTGGAAATAATGACCCGTGAGGGCAAGTTATCTGCCGGATCGACCGGATGTCTTTGGGTGTGTAAAACATCGGACAAGCCGTCCGCATCCGCCACAGCGGTATTCCAAAGCTCGACTTCGTCTGTCTCGATAACGACGGCCTTGTCGCAAGAAATCAGATCGATCGCCGACTGGACGATTGCCTCGAATACAGGCTTCACTTCGGTCGGTGATTGGCTGATGACCCGCAGCACATCTGCACTTGCGGTCTGCCGCGCGAGCGAGACCTGCGTCTCGTTGAAAAGGCGGACGTTCTGGATTGCGATCACCGCCTGATCGCAGAACGAATTGGCCAACTCAATCTCTTCGGGACTGAAGGCGCGCGCCACCTTGGTGCGGTCAAAGATCAGAACGCCAATACAGTTTTTTTCCCGCATCATCGGAAGGTATATCGCGGATTTCATTCCGAACTTGGCCGCCGCGTCAATTTCGTGCTTTGGCAGATCGGCAACGGAAAAATCAGGAATATGAACCATCTTGCCGGTCTCGATCACGCGGGACGGATAGTTCAGGGTGGAGTCGATTTTGACCGGTGTCGGATCAAGCGTCACCGCCGGGTCCGGCACGCCCAATATACCGGCTTGCGGGATGAAATGGTCGCCGTCCCGCATCAAGACAGCGGCGCTGTCGCAATCAAGCAACCTCAACCCGGCTTCGGCGATGGCCATGAAAACCGGCTTGGCATCCTCCTGCGCCCCACTGATCACCCGTAGAATATCGGCACTCGCGGTCTGACGTACGAGGGCGGTCTGCGTCTCGTTGAAAAGCTGCGCGTTCTGGATCGCGATGACCGCCTGATCGGCAAAGCTCTCCACAAGAGCAATCTGTTCTTTTGAGAAAGGGCTGACTTCGCGTTTGTAGAGCGCAATGTTTCCGATCACGGCGCCTTGTCGCAGGAGCGGCAAAGCCAGGAATGTTCGGATGCCCTCATCATCCACGACCTCCCTGCGGACCTTGTCGCCGGACCGGTACTGTGGCGTGTCCTTCAGGTCATGCACATGCACCGGCTGCTTGGTGTGAAAGACCTCGACAGTCGCAAGGGAGGAGTCCAGTGGCCAACTGGTTTTTCCAACTTGAAGATGCCGCAGCGTCTCTCCCCAGTGGCTGACAAGATCCGCGTGTGTACCGACGTCGTTCAGCAGATTGAGGCTGGCCATCGGCGCGCCGCAGATCCGCGCGGCGCGGCTCAGGATGGCGTCGAAGACCGGTTGTGCGTCCTCAATGGAGTTGCCAATGACTTCCAGCACTTCCGCGGTCGCCGTCTGCCGCTCCAGCGCGTCCTTGGTCTCCCGGAACAGCCGAGCGTTCTGGATCGCGATCACCGCCTGATCCGCGAAGCCCTGCATGATGCGCAGTTCCTTGTCCGAGAACGGCTTTTGCGAGCGTGCGACACCGACCACGCCGATGCCCTTGCCTTCCCAGATCATCGGCGCAAAGGCCACCGAATGATAACCGGTGATCGCGGCCATGCGTTGCAGCACGCGGGGCGTCGTTGGATCGTTCTGCACATCCGAGAAGTTGGCGACACGTCCCGTGCGGATTGCCTCTCCCGCGGGCGTGATCTCCCAGGGCGCCGGAAAGGTCGCGAGCAATTCCTCGCGGTAGGAGCCCAGATAGGCCGCCACCTGCAACTGCCCCTGCTCGTCGATGAGCAGCACGTCGAGTTCCTCGCCGCCGAAAAGATGCTGGCAGCTATCGAGAATCTTCTCGAACACGGGCTGGGTATCTTCGACCGACTGGCTGATCACACTGAGGATTTCGGCCGATGCCTTCTGCTGTTCCAGCGCTTCGGTCACCTCGGCGGTGCGCTGTTGCAACTCGTCGAACAGCCGCGCGTTGCTGATGGCGATGACGGCTTGCGCAGCGAAAGTTTCCAGCAGCTTGATGTGTTTTTGGGAAAACGCCGACGCATCGCTGTGCGCCACGGTCAGAACGCCGACAGTGATGCCATCCTTGAGCAAGGGAACGCCGAGGGTCGATCGGTAGTGACCGATCCGTGCTGCGTCTTTCCAAGTGTAGGTCGGATCGCTTACAGCGTCTTCGATGTAGACCGTTTCACCCCTGAGCGCCGTGCGCCCGATCAGCGTGCCTTCGCCGGGCGCGATCGGATTGGCGTCGAGGTAGCGCATGAAATCCGATCCTGCGTTGATCGTGGCGGCGACATGGTAGAGCCCGTCGGCCGGATCGAGCAGCGCCGCGAAAGCGTATTCCGGGTGGCACAGCCGCGCGGCCACGTCGAGAATGCTGTCGAGAACGGGTTGCAGTTCGTTGGGCGAGCGCGAGATCACGCCCAGGACTTCGGACGTCGCCGTCTGATACTCGAGCGCTTCGGTCACTTCGGCGGTGCGGGCCTGCACTTCGTCGAAGAGACGGGCGTTATTGATGGCGATCACGGCCTGAGCCGCGAATGTCTCCAAAAGGGTGATCTGGTTTGCAGGAAACGCGTCGCGCTCGGCGCTTGCAAGGGCAATGACGCCGACGGTGACGCCATCCTTCATCAGGGGCACCGCAAGCGTGGAGAGGAAGCCGCCGCGCCTGGCCGCTTCTTTCCATTTGTAGCTGTCATCGGTTTCGGTATCCGCCACATACACGGTCTGTCTCAGCAAGGCCGCGCGCCCTGTGACGCTTCCTTGGTCCGGGCGAATCGGATTGTTGGCCATGAATTCGGCGAATTCATCCGAGGCGTTTCGCATCGTCTGAACATGGTAGAGCCCGTCGGATGGGTCCAGCATGGCGACATAGGCGTATTGCGGTGTGCAAAGACGAAGGGAAACATCGAGGATGGCTTCCAGGACCGGTTGCAACTCGTTGGGTGAACGGGAGATGACGCCAAGGACTTCCGAGGTTGCAGTCTGGTATTCCAGCGCTTCGGTCACTTCCGCGGTGCGTTCCCGTGTTTCGCGCAAGAGCCGTGCGTTCTCAATGGCGATACTGGCCTGATTGGCGAAACTCTGTACCAGTTCGATATGGGCCGGTGCTGGCGGCGACGTGTCTGACCAGCCCAGGTTGATGACCCCCCAGATCCGGCCATCGGCCTTGATCGGAACGCCCATCAGACGCCTGAAGCCCGCCAGTGCCGCCAGTTCGGGGGCAAAATAGTCGTCCTCCAGAACATCTTTGATATGGGTGACGGTCCCGTTTCTGACGGTCCGCGGCGACAAACGGCCCGGGTCGTCCGTGAAGGGGTAGCCCGCCAGCAACTCCGCTTCAGCGTCCCCGGTAAACCCGAACTGCGCGCAGAAATGATATACCTCGCCATCATACCGGTCGAGCGCGCAAAACCGGGCACCACAAAGCTCCGCCGATTTTCTGACAATCAGATCGAACACCGGTTGCAGGTCCGACGTCGCCTCGTTGATCACCTGAAGGACTTCCGCGCTGGCCTGTTCGCGCACCAGCGCTTCAGTCACTTCGGCTGTGCGCTGTTGCACCTCTTCGAAGAGCCGGGCATTTTCGATGGCGATGATTGCCTGATCGGCGAAGCCTTCCACCAGTTCGATCTGGCGCTGCGTGAATGGGCCGGCCTGCGGGCGGGCGAGGTCGAGAACGCCGATCACTTTGCCCTCGCGGATCAACGGCACGCCGATAATGGAGCGCCACCCGCCCAGTTCTGGCGACGTCGGGTTCTCGAATTCCGGGTCCTCGAGAATGTCCGGGATGTGGATCGTCCGGCGCTCCAGCACGGAGCGTCCAGCGATGTTCTTGCGGGTGATCTGATGCGGATTGTCGATGTGAAACTGCAGGAACTGCTCTGAACAGCCGTTGTGAGACCACACGTGCAACTCTTCTCCCACCTTGCGGAACAGAATGCAGATCGACGCGTCACACAGGCGCGCCGCGGAATCGATCAGTGCCTTGAGAACGGTCGGCAGGTCGAAGGCCGAACGGCTGATCACCTTGAGTACTTCGGCTGTAGCGGTCTGCTGTTCCAGTGCTTCTGTGACTTCATCCGTCCGCGCCTGCACCTCGTCGAAGAGACGCGCGTTGCTGATGGCAATTACGGCTTGGGATGCAAAGGTCTCCGCCAGTGCGACCTGCTTTTTGCTGAATCCCGCAACTTCGGCATAGGACATGGAGATCACACCGACCGTCAGCCCATCCTTGATCAGCGGCACCCCGAACGTGGACATGAAGCCGCCCGCGTGCATGGCCTCCTGCCAGGTATAATCGGGGTCTGCTTCGATATTGTCGACACAGACGGTCTTGCCCATCAAGGCCGCGCGGCCCGTGACCGTTCCCATCCCGACCTCGAAGGATCCCATTGTGGTGAGAATTTCCTCCATAGCCGCGTTGGGATTATACATGGCCGCGACGTCCAGACGACCGGTCGCCTCGTTCAGAAGCGCCACCAGAGCGGTCCGGGGCCTGCAAATCCGGACCATGACGTCAAGGATCGCATCCAGCACGGGCTGAACCTCGTTGGGGGACCGCGAAATGACCTCCAGAACTTCGGACGTCGCCGTCTGATATTCGAGCGCCTCCGTCACCTCGGCCGTGCGCCGCTGCACTTCCTCAAAAAGGCGCGCGTTCTCTATGGCTATGGCGGCCTGATCGGCAAAAGTCTTGACCAGTTTGATGTCGTTTTCAGGCGGTTGGTATCCGGCCGTCCAGCCGACACTGATCACTCCCCAAATCGAACCACCGACGCGGATCGGGACCCCCATCCCTGTGCCGAGGTTCATCTTTCTGGTAAGCTGATGGTCGTAGAAGTCCTCTGACTGGGTGTCCGCTATCGTGATCACCTGGCCCGACGCAACGACCTGTCCGGCAATTGTATCGGCACGAAGCGGAATGGTGTCGCGCATGCCGAAGTCATCCAGCTCTTTCTCGGTGAATCCGTAGCTCGCCCTGAACCGGTTCACGCCATTTTCGCATTGCAGGAGCAGGATATGACGCGCCTTGCAGATCGTCGCCGCGGTGCGCACAACCACTTCAAATACGGGTTCTACATCGGTAGCGGAATTGCTTATCACCCGCAGGATTTCGGAAGTCGCGGTTTGCCGGGACAATGCGTCCTGCGTTTCCTCGAATAGACGTGCGTTCTCGATGGCGATGCTGGCCTGATCGGCGAAGGATTGGATCAGTTCGACATGCGTCGCCTCCATCGCCGCCTCCTTCGGCCAGCCCAGCACCTGGACGCCCCAGATGCGGCCCTTGTGCTTGATCGGCACCGCCAGCATTTCCTTGTAACCATGGGCAATCGCGGTCGCGTTGTCGTAATAGGCCGCGCTGGTTGCATCCGCGAGGTGGTAGACCTGCCCGGTCCGGATGGCCTCGGCCGCCATCGATCTTTCATAGGGCGGGGCGGGATAGCGCTTTAGGTATTCCGCCATGAATTCCGGCGCGAAACCATGGCTCGCGCAATAGTGGACCATCTCGCCATCGTAGCGCCAGAGCATGCAGAACTTGGCCTTGCAGAGCTCTGTGCCGCTTTTTGCGATGATGTCGAAAACTGGCTGGATGTCGTCCGAGGATTTCTCGATTGCCTTCAGGATCTGCGCCGTGGCCGCCGCACGGGCCTTCTGGTCCGCCAGCTGGCGTTCGAGTTCCGCGATTTTCGCCGACGCGGTATCGCCGGACGTCTTTGGCTTTGGTTTCAAAGGCTTCATGCTTTCGATAGTTCGATCAATGCAGTCGTCGCAAGTGGCCGGACCTGCCCGCTGGTCAGGACTTTAGCCACGATTTCAAGGTCCGCATAGCCTTGCTGCAGATCGCGCCGCGCCGGCGCGCTCGAGTTCCCGAAGGTCAGGCCCAGCCAAGCGCCCGCAGGGCCTGCACATCGTTCCAGACCTTGGTCATGTGGCGAATCTTGCCGCCGTCGAAATCCATCACATAGACGTAGTCGGAGGAGACCTTCTTGCCGGTCGGCGGAATTGGCCCGCCTGCGCCGGTCTGCGTGCCGTGAAAGACGGCGGCGGCCAGAACCCTGTTGTGCTCGACGTCTTCCGCGAAGCCCTTCAGTTCATAGCGCCCGTCCGGGATCGGGCCGAGCAGCCCTTTCATCCATTCCGCATAGGCCGGGAGCGTGGTCGTATCGGCCAGCGCATCCGCCTGGCAGCTGAAGGACGCGTCCGCATGGCAGTAGGACTTGCAGGCGTCCCAGCCCTGTCCTGTCTCGCAGGCTTCGAAAAAGGCCCGCGCGGGTTTCAGGTTGCTCATCTGTCAAACTCCTTTTTGCAATCCGTTGACTATCGGCGGAGCCACCCGACAGCGCAAGAAAAGATTGAGCTCGATCTGTCGCTGGCGGTGCAGGCGACCCAAGCTGCCCGAGGCACAAGCCAGCGGATCAGTACCGCGTGGTCATCTTGTAGTGCGGCGCGAAATGCAGCCGGGCGAAGGTCACGCCTGCGCCTTCCAGCCAGGTGGTGCGCTCCAGGGTGAAAACTGCGCTGCCATGCGCCGCACCGAGCATCTCCGCGATGCGCGGCTGGGCCCCGGTCGCCGAGAAACTCAGTTCGGCATTGGTGAAGGGCACCTTGCGCACCAGCCAGTCATTGGGGCCGGTTTCCTCGAAATCGAAGCTGGCGGCTTCCGGCACGGCCGAGAGGTTGATCCAGCGGTCCTCGACCTGAAACGGCACGTTGTCCGCGAAGTGCACGCAGCACAGCCGCAGGACGCGCGCCTTGGCGGGCAGGTCAAGCTGCGCCCGCAGCCAGACGGGTACGATCTGGATCTCGCGTTCCACCAGCGCATAGCCGTACTGCGCGCCCGTGGCGATGATTTCCTCCCGGATCAGCGGGATGGTGAACTCGGCCCGGCGTGTCGGTGCGGACCGAACCCGTGTGCCCACCTTGCGCCGGCGCTCCAGAATGCCGTCGGTCACCAATTCGCGCATGGCCCGGCTTACGGTCGCCCGGGCGCAACCGAACTCCTTGGCAAGATCGATCTCGCCGGGCAGGCTGGCGCCGGGCGGCCATGTGCCGGCCCTGATCCGCTCCAGGATTGCCTTTTTCACGTCGAGATAACTGATGCGCAAAGGATCGGCCCTTGTTGCTTTTATGAGCAAGGTAATAGAGTCAATTAACCGCAAATGTAACGGGGTTTTCGGTATTGTCTGGCGTTTTCGAGGCCATTGCAGCAACGTCGGAAGGGGTGAACGGTCAATGAAGCTTTCGTCCATAGACGATCTGTTGTTCACGTCATGGCAGAATGGCGCGGGCCGGACGCGCGAAATCGCGCGATCGGAAGGCGATAGCGGGATTGTCTGGCGGCTGAGCGTGGCCGAAATCGAAGCTGGGGCCGGGTTTTCGAGCTTTCCCGGGTTGCGGCGCTGCCTGACCGTGTTTCGAGGCGCAGGTCTGTCGCTCACGCTGGGCAGTGAGGTGTCTTCGCCCGGCAACGATCCCTTCTGGTTTTCCGGCGACGCGCCTGTCCGATGCGCCGTCCCGTCCGGCACTGTTTCGGTCTTCAACCTGATGCATGATCCTGCTGTTTCCAAGGCAGCGGTGAAGGTGCTGCCCGAGATATCGCGGCAGCGTATCATGGTGCCGCGCGACACGGTGATCTGTGTCTTCTGCCTGTCCGGAAGGCTCCGTATCGGCGCGGCAACGGGTGAGGCCGGGTGCTATGCGGTGATTTCGGGCGGTGACCGGGAGGTAGCCTTCGATGTGACCGGACGGGTACTTTGTGCGCATATCACCGTCTTCTCCAGCTGATACGCCGCTCAGGTGTCCAGCAGACGCCGCAGGTCCGCCATTGCGTTTCGGTAGTCTGCAAGAATGGCATCTTCGGCGAGGTGATGGCCCGCGCGGACCATGTGACGCCCGGCACTCCAGAGGTCCGTGACCGGCTGGTCGCCCGAAGCAAAGACGAAGCCGTCGAGCAATTGCGCCTCGGTCAGCGCGCAAAGACCGGGGGCCTGCGTGTCGATGGCCATCAGGTCGGCGAGTTTGCCCGGCGCAATGCACCCGCAGTCGCGCCCCAGCGCCTGCGCCCCACCGCTTAGGGCGCCCTTGAAGAGCGTGGCGCCCGTCGAGGCCCCCTCGGCAGTCATCACGTTGCGGGCCCGGTGTGTCAGGCGTTGGCCGTATTCGAGCAGCCGCAACTCCTCCGTCAGGGAAATCCGCACGTTGGAATCGGTGCCGATGCCGAAGCGCCCCCCGGCACGCAGATACGCTGGACCATTGAAGATACCGTCCCCGAGATTGGCTTCGGTGATCGGGCAGAGACCGGCGACGGCACCGGACCGTGCGAGCCGTTCGGTCTCGCGCGCCGTCATATGCGTGGCATGGATCAGGCACCAGCGTTCGTTCACTCCGGCCTCGTCCAGCAGCCAGTCGACAGGCCGCGCGCCAAGTCTTGCCTCGACGCTCTCCACCTCCTGCAACTGCTCCGCCGCGTGGATGTGGACCGGCCCCTCCGTCCAGCTCGCAAGGAGTTGCCTGAGGTCGGCGGGAGACGTCGCGCGCAGGGAGTGCGGCGCCACGCCGAGACGGGCGTCCTCCGGCAGCGCTGATAGCCTGGCGCGGCAGCGCTCAAGCAGGTCCGTGTACGCGTCGAGCGCATTGCCGAACCGCAACTGTCCGCCCGCGAGCGGTGCGAGATCGACGCCCGAATGCGTGTAGAGCACGGGCAGATGCGTGAGCCCGATGCCGGTCTGCGTCGCTGCGGCGAAGATGCGGGCGGAAAGCTCCGCCGGATCGTCGTAGCGCTGCCCGCCCGGCGCGTGGTGCAGATAGTGAAATTCCGCTACCGAGGCATAGCCCGCCTTTTGCATTTCCATGAAAGCCAGCGCGGCGATCGCCTGCACATGATCGGGCGTCAGGTGATCCAGAAAGCGGTACATCAGGCTGCGCCAGGTCCAGAAGCTGTCCTGCCCGGCGGCCCTCGCTTCCGTCATGCCTGCCATGGCGCGCTGGAAGCTGTGGCTGTGCAGGTTCGGCATCGCCGGCAGCAGCGTATCGACGCGCGTATCGCCGTCCTGTGCGGCACTGCCACTCTCGACACTGCCGATCAGGGCCCCGGCGAGCCTCAGGCGGACGTCGCAGTGCCATTGATCGCCAAGCAGCGCACGCTTTGCAAAAACCGCCATGCCGGTCCTCATTATGAGTAGACATAACAACAATAAGACCATAATTTATTCCGGACAAGCTGCAAGTTCCGCGGGTGGCGATCATGTCCCAGAAAGTCCTGACAAATTGCCGAGCCGCCACGATGGCGATGACGGGCGCGCCTTACGGTCTGATCGAGGACTGTGCCGTCGTGCTGTCCTCGGGCCGGATCGACTGGATCGGGCCGCGAACGGAGCTGTCTCCGACACAGCTTGCCTTGCCCTCGACCGACCTTGAGGGGCGGCTCCTGACGCCCGCGCTGGTCGATTGCCATACGCATCTGGTGCATGGCGGCAACCGCGCGCGGGAGTTCGAGATGCGGTTGCAAGGCGCGAGCTACACGGAAATTGCGCAGGCGGGCGGCGGCATCGTCTCTACCGTCGCCGCGACTCGCGGCGCCTGCGAGGAAGATCTTGTCGCCAGCGCCTTGCCCCGCCTCGATGCCTTGATCGCGGAAGGGTTGACCACCATCGAAATCAAATCCGGCTACGGGCTGGACCTGGAGACCGAACTCAGGATGTTGCGGGTCGCGCGCAGGCTCGGCATGCTGCGCGCGGTCGCGATCCGCACGACCTTCCTTGGTGCCCATGCCGTGCCGACGGAGTTCGACGGGCGGGCGGACCAGTATATCGACGATATCTGCATTCCTGCGCTGCGCGCCGCCCATGCCGAGGGCCTCGTGGATGCGGTCGATGGCTTTTGCGAGGGCATCGCCTTCTCGCCCGCCCAAGTCGCGCGGGTCTTTGCGGTGGCGCAGGACCTCGGGCTGCCGGTCAAGATACATGCCGAACAACTCTCCAACCTCGGGGGTGCCCGGCTGGCGGCGGGGTTCGGGGCGCTTTCGGCGGATCACCTCGAATATCTCGACGCGGCGGGCGTGCAAGCCATGGCGGCGGCCGGTACGGTTGCGGTCATCCTGCCGGGGGCGTTCTATACCCTGCGCGAGACGCAGGCGCCGCCGATCGACCTGCTGCGCCGGTATGGCGTGCCGATGGCGGTGGCGACGGATGCCAACCCCGGTTCCTCGCCGATGACCTCGCTGCTGCTGGCGATGAACATGGCGGCGACTCTTTTCGGGATGACGCCGGAAGAGGCGCTGGCCGGAACTACCCGCCATGCAGCACGAGCGCTCGGTCTTGCGGACCGTGGGATGCTGGCACCCGGCTTGCGCGCGGATATGGCGGTCTGGGACGTGGGGCATCCGGCGGAATTGGCCTACCGCATCGGGTTCAATCCGCTTCATGCGCGTCTTTATGGAGGTGAGCCATGACGCCGCTCATCCTGACACCCGGAGCGGTCACGCCGGACGACCTCGCGCAGGTCTATCGCACGGGGCGGGCCGTGCGCCTCGATCCTGACTGCCGTCCGGCGGTCGAAGCGGCAGCCGGTGTCATCGCCAGCGCAGCCGAGAGCGACGCGCCGGTCTATGGGGTCAACACCGGCTTTGGCAAACTGGCCAGCGTCAAGATCGCGTCGCGGGATACGGCGACCCTGCAGCGCAACCTGATCCTGTCGCATTGCTGCGGTGTGGGTGCGCCCATATCGACGGCGCAGGCCCGGCTGATCATGACGCTGAAACTGCTCTCACTGGGGCGCGGAGCATCGGGGGTGCGCTGGGTCCTGATCGACATGCTGGAGCAGATGCTGGCGCGCGGTGTCACGCCGGTGATCCCGTCGCAGGGGTCCGTGGGGGCCTCGGGCGATCTGGCGCCGCTGGCGCATATGACCGCCGTCATCATCGGCGAAGGCGAGGCGGAGGTGGAGGGCATCCAAATGCCCGGTCGCGCGGCGCTGGAGAAGGTCGGTCTGGCGCCGATCCCGCTCGGGCCCAAGGAAGGCCTCGCCTTCATCAATGGTACACAGTTCTCGACCGCTTTCGGCCTGATCGGGCTTTTCGGCGCATGGGATGCGGCGATGTCGGCACTGGTCACCTCGGCGATGTCCACCGATGCGATCATGGGGTCGACCGCCCCCTTGCACCCCGATATCCACGAGTTGCGCGGGCATCGCGGCCAGATCGAGGCTGCCGCCGCGATGCGCGACCTGCTCGAGGGTTCCGAAATTCGCGAAAGCCACCGTGAAGGCGACAGCCGTGTGCAGGATCCCTACTGCATCCGCTGCCAGCCGCAGGTCATGGGGGCCGTCATGGACGTGCTGCGGCAGGCGGCGACAACGCTTCGGATCGAGGCCAATGCCGCTACGGACAACCCACTGGTTCTGACACAGGCGGGGATGATCGTTTCGGGCGGGAACTTCCATGCCGAACCGGTGGGTTTTGCCGCGGACATGATCGCGCTGGCGCTCTCCGAGATCGGGGCGATCGCGCAGCGGCGCGTGGCGCTGATGGTCGACCCCACGCTCTCCTTCGACCTGCCGCCCTTCCTGACCCGCGAGCCGGGGCTCAATTCCGGCTATATGATCGCGGAAGTCACCACCGCGGCGCTGATGTCGGAGAACAAGCATCTCGCCATGCCGTGCGTCACCGACAGCACGCCCACGTCGGCCAATCAGGAGGACCACGTGTCGATGGCCGCCCATGGCGCCTATCGCCTGTTGCGGATGCTCGACAACCTGCATGTGATCCTGGGCGTGGAACTGCTCTGCGCGGCTCAAGGGATCGAGTTCCGCGCACCGCTCGCCACGAGTGCCCCCCTGCAAGCCTGCCTCGGGCGTCTGCGCGCAGAGGTGCCCGCCCTGACCCTCGATCGCTATCTCGCGCCCGACATTGCCAAGGCAGCGCAGTTGATCGCTTCCGGCGAGGTTGCGTCGCTGAGCCGAGTGGCCATGCCCCGGGTTGCGCCATGACCCTCTTCGACGTGATCCCCGGCGACAGCCCCGTGGTGCTGGCGCAGCCCCATGGCGGCACCTTCCTGCCCGATGACCTGATGGCGCGGCTCAATGATAACGGGCGTAGTCTGGCGGATACGGACTGGCATATCGAGCGGCTCTACGACGGGCTGCTGAAGGGGGCCACGGTGGTGAAATCCAACGTGCATCGCTACGCCATCGATGCCAACCGCGACCCGGATGGTCAATCGCTTTACCCCGGCCAGAATACCACCGAACTCTGCCCCACCACCGATTTCGACGGGCAGCCCATCTGGCAACCGGGGCAAGAGCCATCAGCCGATGAGATCGCCGCGCGCCGGGAGGCCTATCACGCGCCATACCACGACGCACTGGCGCAGGAACTGGCGCGGGTCATGGCGAAGCACGGGGTTGTGGTGCTATACGATTGCCATTCGATCCGCTCGACGATCCCGTTTCTGTTCGAAGGCCGGCTGCCGGTTTTCAACATCGGCACCAATGCAACGGCCACCTGCGCTCCACTGGTCGAAAAGACCGTCGCAAGCCATTGCAGCGCCGCAACGCCCCAGTATGACACAACCGTCAATGGCCGGTTCAAGGGCGGCTGGACGACGCGGCACTACGGACGGCCCGATCTGGGCCAGCACGCGATCCAGATGGAACTGGCGCAGCGCGCCTACATGACCGAAGCCGCTCCATGGGGCTACCGTTCCGATCTGGCGGAGTCGCTGCGCAAGGTGATTGCAGGCATTTTGAAGGACCTGGATGCGCTGGCGCGCGGTGTGGAACTGAAACCGAAAGGACAAGACGATGCTTGATCGCAAGAACACACGGGACGTCTATCCGCCGACCGGGAGTACGCTGAACGCCAAAAGCTGGCTGACCGAGGCGCCGCTGCGCATGCTGATGAACAACCTGCATCCCGACGTGGCGGAAAACCCGCATGAACTGGTGGTCTACGGTGGTATCGGGCGGGCCGCACGAAGCTGGTCGGATTTCGACGCGATGGTAGCGACCCTGAAGGACCTCGAGGACGACGAGACGATGATCGTGCAATCGGGGCGACCGGTGGCGGTGATCCGGACCCATGCAGATGCGCCGCGGGTGCTGATCGCCAATTCCAACCTCGTGCCGCATTGGGCGACCTGGGACCATTTTCATGAGCTCGACCGAAAGGGGCTGATGATGTACGGCCAGATGACGGCTGGCTCCTGGATCTACATCGGCAGCCAAGGCATCGTGCAGGGCACTTACGAGACCTTCGTCGAAGCGGGCCGTCAGCACTATGCCGGTGATCTCACCGGGAAATGGATTCTCACCGGGGGCCTCGGCGGGATGGGTGGGGCGCAGCCGCTTGCGGCGGTGATGGCGGGGGCCTGCTGCCTCGCGGTGGAGTGCAACCCCGAGAGCATCGACTTCCGACTACGCACGAAATACGTGGATGAGCGCGCCGATACGCTGGACGAAGCTTTGGCGATGATCGCGCGTTGGACCGCGGCCGGAGAGGCGAAATCCGTCGGGCTTCTGGGCAATGCGGCGGATGTATTTCCCGAACTCGTCCGGCGCGGCGTACGACCTGATATCGTGACCGACCAGACCTCCGCCCATGATCCCTTGAACGGCTATCTGCCGCAGGGCTGGAGCATGGCCGAATGGAAGGCCAGACGCGAAAGCGACCCCAAGGCCGTCGAAAAAGCCGCCCGTGCCAGCATGAAGGTGCATGTGCAGGCCATGGTGGATTTCTGGGACGCGGGCGTGCCGACGCTGGATTACGGCAATAACATCCGGCAGGTGGCGTTGGAGGAGGGGCTGGAGAATGCCTTCGCCTTCCCGGGTTTCGTGCCCGCCTATATCCGTCCGCTCTTTTGCCGTGGGATCGGGCCGTTCCGCTGGTGTGCGCTCTCGGGCGACCCGGAGGACATCTACAAGACCGACGCCAAGGTGAAGGAACTGGTGGACGATCCGCATCTGCACAACTGGCTCGACATGGCGCGCGCGCGGATCAGCTTCCAGGGGCTACCCGCCCGTATCTGCTGGGTTGGGCTCGGGGTGCGTCACAAGCTGGGGCTTGCCTTCAACGAGATGGTGCGCAGCGGGGAGTTGAGCGCGCCGGTGGTGATCGGGCGCGATCACCTCGATTCAGGCTCCGTCGCCTCGCCCAACCGCGAGACCGAAGCGATGAAGGACGGATCGGACGCGGTGTCCGACTGGCCACTGCTCAATGCGCTGATCAACACCGCCTCCGGTGCCACCTGGGTGTCGCTGCACCACGGCGGAGGTGTGGGCATGGGATTCAGCCAGCATGCCGGTATGGTGATCTGCGCCGATGGCACGGATGCCGCCGCAGCGCGCCTCGAACGCGTGCTCTGGAACGATCCGGCGTCGGGCGTCTGGCGCCACGCGGATGCGGGCTACGAGGACGCCGTGGCCTGCGCGCGGGAACAGGGTTTGCGGCTGCCACGGATCCTCGGAAACTGAGCCGCAGTTGCCGCTCAGGGCATCAGCAGGCCCCATTTCTCCGCCGTCAGGTCGAAGAAGCCTTGAGCCTTCTGCAACTCGATCCAGCTGTTGACGTAATTGATCCAGACCTGGTCCGTCTGCGGCATCAGCATGGCGATGGGTGTCGGCGCGCGGGCTTCGTCCACGGGGATCTGGCGCACGTTGGGGAACTTCGAGATCAGGGTCGCTCCTTCGATGTTGGATGTGACGAAGACATCCGCGCGACCTGACAGGACTTCCTGATACCCCCGGGCGGGCGCTTCCACCACGACGATCTCCGCGCCGGGGAACCAGTCCTTCACGCTCTTCTCGAAGGTGGTGCCAAGTTCTGTCGAGACTTTGACGCCTGCGGCATTGATGCTGTCCCAGCCATTGAAATTCGCCAGCTTGTCTTCGGTGGTGAAGGGCAGGGTCTCCACGGCGATATAGCTGTCGGAATAACCTGCCGCCTTGAGGCGCGCCGGGCTGATCGAAGCCGAACCGGTGATGTGGTAGTTGCCCGCGACCACGCCGCTGACCAGTGTCTTCCAATCCGTGGGCACGAATTCCAGGGCCACGCCGAGGTCTTCGGCGAGCTTGGTCATGATGTCGATGTCATAGCCGACGAAGGTGTTCGTGGCCGGGTCGCGCACCGACATCGGGTTCCAGTCGCCCGTGGTGCCGACCTTCAGCACGCCATTGCTCAGAATGTCGTTCAAGGCCGATTGCGCGCTTGCCGACCCGGCGGTCACGGCCAGCGCCACAGCCGCCCATAGTCCCAGCTTCCTGAAGAGTGTCATTGTCCGTTCCCTGTTGCTTGTTCTCGAATTCCGGTTCACCTAGCCTGTTGTCGGAGTTTTTCGATAGTTTCCGAAACAGATCAACCTACAATGCACAGCATTCACTTCTGGGGAGAGGTCCATGCAAGACAGCGGACCCGCCATCGACATCCGCGGGCTGAACAAGTGGTACGGCGATTTTCAAGCGCTCCGCAACGTCGACCTCCGCGTGATGCCGGGCGAGCGGATCGTGATCTGCGGGCCGTCGGGGTCCGGGAAATCGACCCTGATCCGCTGCATCAACGCGCTTGAGGCGCATGACCAAGGCACAATCACCGTGCGCGGCATCGAGATGAAGAACGACGGCGCCGCTACCGCTGGGCTTCAGGCCGAGGTCGGGATGGTGTTTCAGCAGTTCAATCTTTTCCCGCACCTCACGATCCTGGAGAACCTCACCCTTGGCCCGATGAAGGCGCGCGGCCTGTCGCGACCGGCGGCGGAAGCGCGGGCGATGGCCTATCTCGACCGTGTCCGCATCCCGGATCAGGCGCACAAAAAACCCGCCGCGCTGTCGGGCGGGCAGCAGCAACGAGTTGCGATCGCCCGCTCGCTTTGCATGGAGCCGAAGATCATGCTCTTCGATGAGCCGACCTCGGCGCTCGATCCCGAGATGATCGCCGAGGTGCTCGACGTGATCATCGATCTGGCGATGGAGGGCATGACGATGATCTGCGTGACCCACGAGATGGGCTTTGCGCGCAAGGCGGCAGACCGGATGATTTTCATGGACGGCGGCGAAATCATCGAGACCGGCACCCCGCAGACCTTCTTCGAAGCCCCGAAAACCGAGCGCTGCCGAACATTCCTGAGCCAGATCCTGAGCCATTAGAGAGGCATGCCCGTGACCGGAAGACTTCTCCTGCCGCTGGCGCTGCTGCTGCTTCTGTCGGGCTGTGCCTCCTCCGGGGGAACCTGGGGCTGGTATGTCATCGATCCCTCCACGCCGGCCGGCAAGAACAACATCCTGTTTCTGCTGGGCGGGTTCTGGAACACGATCCTTCTGTCGGTCACCGCAGCGGTTCTGTCGATGGCGATCGGCCTTCTGGTGGCCCTGCCGGGCATGTCGGCGAACCGCTGGGTTCGCCTGCCGTCGAGGGTGTACGTCGAGCTTATCCGGGCCATTCCCTTGCTGCCGATGCTCTTCTGGGTCTTCTACGGTCTGCCGGTCGTGCTCAGGTCCATCGGGATCAACGTCAGCATCGATGCCTTCTGGGGCGCGATCATCACGCTTGCGATTTCCGACAGCGCCTTCACGGCGGAAATCTACCGCTCCGGCATCCAGTCCATTGCCAGGGGCCAGACGGAGGCGGCCAGGACCATCGGCCTGAGCTACACGCAGACGATGCGCTACGTGATCCTGCCGCAAGCGATCAGGCGCATTCTGCCGCCCTTGGCGAACCAGTTCATCTACATCGTCAAGATGTCCGCCTTTGCTTCCGTGATCGGCATGCAGGAACTGACACGACGGGCCAACGAGTTGGTGGTCACGGAATACCGACCGCTCGAGATATACACGCTGCTCATCCTCGAATATCTGGTGCTCGTCCTGATCATCAGTTTCTTCGTGCGCTGGCTGGAGCGGAAGATGGGCGCGGATGAGAGCAAGTGAGATCTGCGCAACCTGATCCCTTGGCGCAGCGTCGTGGACGGATCAAAGCAGGTCTGGGCGAAATTGTCCCTGCGTGCCTGATCATCAGACCGAGTCGTTCAGCCCAAGTGCACGCCTTGACGGTCAGGTCGTGCAAGCACCCAAACGTCCGGAGAACTGTTGCGAACTTGGGGGTTTGCTGCTTTTCCGAGCTGAATTCACAAAAAGCTGTCAACTTAGTGTTACACTTGAAAATGTAAACTAAATGTGACAGTCTGTCGCTTGTGCGCGTTTTTTTGGAGACAGGCAGGCGGGAATGAGTTCGTCTGTCATTGCTGCGTCAAAACGGAGGACTGAAGATGGCGGATAGCGACAAAGTATGGCCTACAGGGCTGACACTGGAGGAGGCCGAGGAGGTACATAGCTACCTCATCGATGGCACGCGCGTTTTCGGCGCAATTGCCTTGCTCGCGCATATACTGGTTGCGGTTGCAACCCCTTGGCTCGGATAGGGGAGGCACACAATGAACAACGCAAAAATGTGGCTCGTCGTGAAGCCGACCGTGGGCGTGCCGCTCTTTCTGAGCGCGGTCGCGATCGGATCCTTCGCGGTCCACGTGGCCGTCCTGAGCAATACGACCTGGGTGTCGGATTACCTGTCCGGCAATGAACTGGGATCGGGGGCGCAAACCGCTTCGGCGGTGCTGCTGAACGACACGGATGCCGCCAAGGCCTCCTATGCGGTTCCCAGAGCGGATGGCGGTCTGGAAGTGACCATCATCATGCCCGACGGAACGCCCGCCAAGGCGATCCTGCAACCGTCCGAAATCCACGCCTCAGCCGGCGCGGTCGGAACGCAGGCCCTGATCACAAGATAACGAAAAGGGCCCGTGCAGTTCTGCTGCCGGGCCCTTTGCCCCCTGTCTGCAACCGTGTGCTGCCAATCTGTCGGGCCGCGCCGGAACAGGTGACCCCAATGTTCGACTATCGTACCCTGGCTACCCGCAAACTCGCCGCCCTTGGCCCGCGTTATCTTCCCTTTGCCGATGTCGCAACGGATGACGTGCCCTTGTCGCGATTGCTGCGGCTGTCGCTGTTTCAGGTGACCGTGGGCATGGCGCTCGTGCTGCTTGTCGGCACCCTGAACCGCGTGATGATCGTCGAGTTGTCGGTACCTGCGACGCTGGTGGCGCTGATGCTGGCGCTGCCGCTCGTCTTTGCGCCCTTCCGCACGTTGATCGGTTTCCGGTCGGACGTGCATGTCTCCGCCCTTGGGCTGCAGGCGCGTGCCCTACATCTGGAAAGGCACACTTTATCAATTCGGCGGATTCGCCATCATGCCCTTCGCGCTTCTTGTGCTCTCGGGCTATGGCGAGGCAGTCGATGCGCCGCGCTGGATCGGGTATTCCTCCGCGGCCCTTTCGTTCCTGCTGGTCGGTGCGGGTGTGCATATCGTGCAGACCGTGGGGCTGGCGCTCGCCACGGATCTCGTCGCCGAAAAGGACCAGCCCAAGGTCGTCGGTCTCATGTATGTCATGCTGCTTGTCGGCATGGTGGTGAGCGCGCTTGTGTTCGGTGCACTGCTTGAAAACTATAGCCCCGGCCGTCTGATCCGCGTGATCCAGGGCGCTGCCGTGGTCACTGTGGCGCTGAACCTGCTTGCAATGTGGAAGCAGGAGGCCCGCGACCGCACCCGCGCCCGCAGGATGCGGGAAGCGCGCCCCGTCGCCTTTCGCGATGCCTTCGGTCAGCTGATGAAAACGCCGAACATGGGCCGGCTGCTCGTCGTGATCGGTCTTGGCACCTTTGCCTTCGGCATGGCCGATGTGCTGCTCGAGCCCTACGGGGGGCAGGCGCTGGGTCTCACGGTCGCGCAGACGACGAAACTCACGGCCCTGCTGGCTGCGGGCACCTTGCTCGGCTTTGCCGGCGCATCGAAATCGCTTGCCACCGGCGGTGTCGCGGAAAGGGTCGCCTTCGCAGGCGCTTTGGTCGGCATACCTGGGTTCGCCCTGATTATCCTGTCGTCGATCCTTGGCGGCGTCGTCCTCTTTCTCGCCGGCGTTTTCATGACCGGCGTTGGCGCAGGTCTTTTCGGCCATGCGACTTTGACGGCGAGCATCCGGGCCGCGCCCGCGGACCGCATCGGGTTGGCCCTTGGGGCGTGGGGCGCGGTGCAGGCCACTGCCGCCGGGGTCGGTGTGGCGCTCGCCGGGATCGTGCGCGACCTGATCGTCGGCCTTCAGGGTGGCACTGGAACAAGCAGCCAAGCGCCCTACACTGCTGTGTTCATGATCGAAATACTATTCCTCGTCCTGGCGCTTCTGGCAATCGCGCCATTGCTGGGGCGGAATGCATCACGCAAGACACCGGATATGCGCGTACCTGGTCCTGACAAAACGACGGCAAACCAACACCCGCTGGAGGTATCATGACAACGATCATCACACGCCTGTTCAAGGATGAAGCAACCGCGCGCAATGCCGCACGCAAACTGCAGTTCAAGGGGTTTCCCGCCCGATCCATCACCGTGATCAGCGGCCAGGACGCGGAGGCCAGGATGCAACGGGCCGATGTTCATGCATCCGCGGCCAAGAAATACGCCGATACCCTGTCGTCTGGCGGTGCCGTTCTCGCGATCGCCGCCACCTACAAGCCGCTCGGCGCCGCACGGATCGCTCGGGAATACCTGGCCGGGCAGGATACGGTCGATGTGGGCAAGGTTACGGAAGAACATTTCGTCAAGGACAGGCCGGACCGGGCGCCCAGTGTGCTGAAGGATCATCCGCGCTTTTTGACCGCGAGCCCCTCCAGCACCGACTACAAGGGCGGGCCGATCACCGCCGGCATGGGCTTCCGCCTGCTCAGCGACCGCAAGGGCCGGCGTTCCGTGAAATCGGGCGGCGGGTTCATGTCGCGGATGTTCTGGCCGATGCCACTATTGTCACGCAAGCCTCGCTCCAAATCGGTGATGTCTGGTGGGCGCTTCATGTCGCGTTCCTTCTGGCCGGCACCGCTGCTGTCTACCCGTCCAAGGTCCAATTCGGTCATCAAGGGCGGTGATCTGCCGTTCTCCCGCACGCTGGGCTGGCCGCCGCTGACCTGACCCATATGCCAGATGCCTGCCCCATGAAGGAAGCGGGCCAGATTTTCCCGGCGGCGGTCTGTAACCAGCAGGCGCCGCCGATTGCGTTTCATCTCTCCTTTGAAAATATCGCACTTCCGTATTTTCGACCGAAAATCACACATTATTCGGTCGTAACGTCTGAACATTTCGGAATTTAAGTCCCTTTCCCGTCCCGAAACGACTATCCTGTGCCGCATGGTTCCGGGCTGGGCCTGTGTTTTCCTGCACGTCCGGTCATGGTTCCGAAAAGCCCGAAGATAATCGGGCGCCACAACCGAGAGGACAGATATATGACCACGAAGCTGGTGATTGGACTTGATGGTCGGAGTACGGGTGAACGTGCTCTGGCCTATGCCAAGGACATGGCGAAATTGATTGGCGACTGCGAGTTGCTGCCGGTCTACGTTATCGAATGGTCGCCGTTTACCTTCCAGACCGCGGAAGAGAACGAGCAACGCCACAAGCGGCGCGAGGAAGAGATATCGGTTGCGCTGGAACGCGTCATCGATCCAGCCGTCAAGGCGCTGAAGGCCGAGGGGCATAAAGCCCGCGGCATCGTCCGGCACGGGCATGTCGCCGATACGCTGATCGCCATCTGCGAAGAAGAAGGCGGTCAGCAGATCATCGTCGGCCGTTCGTCCGAGGGCGGATGGGCGCAGAAACTCTTCGGCAGCGCCGCCGCGAACCTCGTCATGAGCGCAAGCGTCCCCGTGACAGTCATCTCCTGAGGAATGAAATCCATGAAAACACTTACCAAAGCATTCGTCGCGGCGCCTGCGCTGCTGACGGCTCTGCCCGCAGTGGCCCAGGAGGCGATGACCCTAGACCAGAAGGTCAACGAAACCTTCGCGACGTTCACCGGCCCTTTCGTCAACCTCATCTTTGCCCCGCTGCCGGGGACCAGCTTCCCCTGGATCGTGCTCTGGCTCGTGGTCGCGGCATCCGTTTTCACGATCTACTTCGCCTTCGTTCAATTCCGCTTCTTCGGGCACGCCATTTCGCTGGTGAAGGGCGACTATTCCGACCCCAATGACGCAGGCGAAGTCAGCCACTTCCAGGCGCTCGCCACGGCCCTTTCGGGCACCGTCGGTCTCGGAAATATCGCGGGCGTGGCCGTGGCCGTGGGCATCGGCGGGCCGGGGGCGACCTTCTGGATGATCCTCGCGGGCCTTCTGGGCATGGCGTCGAAATTCACCGAATGTACGCTTGGCGTGAAATACCGCAACGAGTATCCCGACGGCACCGTCTCCGGCGGACCGATGTACTATATCTCGAAAGGCTTCGCCGAGCGCGGCCTGCCTGGCGGCAAGGCCCTGGCGATCCTCTTTTCGATTTTCTGTATCCTCGGCGCGCTGGGCGGTGGCAACATGTTCCAGGCCAATCAGGCGCATGCACAGATTTCAGGTATCGTCGGCGATTATCCCGGCTGGATCACCGGCATCATCTTTGCGGCAGTCGTGTTCGCCGTGATCGTGGGCGGCATCAAATCCATCGCAAATGTGACCGAGAAGGTCGTCCCATTCATGGGTATCCTCTATGTCGGAGCGGCGCTGATCATCCTTCTGGTGAATTACGACAAGATCGGCTGGGCTTTCGGTCAGATCTTCGCCGGCGCCTTCACGGGTCTCGGTGTCGCGGGCGGTTTCGTCGGCGCGCTGATCCAGGGCTTCAAGCGGGCGGCCTTCTCGAACGAGGCAGGCGTCGGCTCTGCGGCGATTGCACACTCCGCGGTGAAAACCAAGGAGCCGATCACCGAAGGCTTCGTCTCCCTGCTCGAGCCGCTGATCGATACGGTCGTCATCTGCACGATGACAGCACTTGTGATCACCATCTCCGGCCAGCTGATCTTTGACGAGGCCACCGGGCTTTATGTGCTCAACGAGGCGGGTTCGGCGATCGCCACCGAAGGCGGCACCAGCGGCGTGGCCCTGACGTCCGCGGCCTTTGCATCGGGGATCAGCTGGTTCCCATACGTACTGGCTGTCGCGGTCATTCTCTTCGCCTTCTCGACGATGATCTCCTGGTCCTACTATGGCCTGAAAGCCTGGACCTACCTCTTCGGCGAAGGCAAGATGTCGGAGCTGACCTTCAAGATCATCTTCTGCATCTTCATCGTGATCGGCGCCGCTGCCAGCCTAGGCCCCGTCATCGACTTCTCGGATGCGGCCATCTTTGCGATGGCGGTGGTCAACATCACGGCGCTCTACTTCCTGATGTCGGTCGTCCGCAAGGAGCTCAACTCCTACAGTTCGCGGCTGGCTTCCGGTCAGATCGTGAAGTTCAAGCATTGAAGCGGTGACCAGGGGCGGGCACGCCGCCCGCCGTTCATGACCACTGTCAGAAATTGAAAGACCCCGCGCAATCCGCGGGGTCTTTTTCGTCGGCGTGCCGCCGTTTTCCAGTGAGAGAGCCTGCCGGTGAATGGTCGGATAGTAAAAAGCCCGATGTCCGTGCCTCTAAAGCGGGGTGATTGCGCCCCCATGCCTTGACTTCCCGAGCGGCAAACGGTGTATCTGGCCCGAATTTTCGAACCCCGAAGGGATACGTCCATGCATGCCTATCGCAGCCATACCTGCGCAGATCTGACAGCCGACAACGTGGGCCAAACCGTGCGGTTGTCCGGGTGGGTGCACCGTGTGCGGGACCACGGCGGCGTGCTCTTCATCGACCTGCGCGATCACTTTGGCATCACACAGGTGCTCTGCGATCCCGACAGCCCGGTCTTCGGTGAGGTCGAGAAACTGCGCTCCGAATGGTGCATCCGTATCGACGGCGAGGTGAAGGCGCGCGATGCCGCGCTGGTCAACCCCAAGATTCCGACCGGGGCCATCGAGGTATTCGTGCGCGACATCGAGGTGCTGGGGGCGGCGGGCGAATTGCCGCTGCAGGTCTTCGGTGATCAGGAGTACCCCGAGGAAACCCGGCTGCGCTACCGCTACCTCGACCTGCGCCGCGAAAAGATGCAGGCGAACATGAAGCTGCGCTCCGACGTGGTCGCCTCGATCCGCCGGCGCATGTGGGATGCGAAGTTCCGCGAATACCAGACGCCGATCATCACGGCCTCGTCGCCTGAAGGCGCGCGCGACTTTCTGGTGCCCTCGCGGCTGCATCCGGGCAAGTTCTACGCGCTGCCGCAGGCGCCGCAGCAGTTCAAGCAATTGCTGATGGTCTCGGGCTTCGATCGCTATTTCCAGATCGCCCCCTGTTTCCGCGACGAGGATCCGCGCGCCGACCGCTCACCCACCGACTTCTACCAGCTCGACCTGGAGATGAGCTTCGTCACGCAGCAGGATGTCTTCGACACGATCCAGCCGGTGCTTGCGGGCATTTTCGAGGAATTCGGCGGCGGCAAGATCGTGGATCAGGACTGGCCGCAGATCTCCTACAAGGATGCGGCACTCTGGTACGGTACCGACAAACCCGACCTGCGCAACCCGATCAGGATGCAGGTGGTCTCCGAGCATTTCGCGGGCTCAGGCTTTGCGATCTTCGCCAAGCTGCTGGAGCAGGAAGGCACGGAAATCCGCGCGATCCCGGCGCCCACGGGCGGCAGCCGCAAGTTCTGCGACCGAATGAATGCCTTTGCCCAGAAAGAAGGCTTGCCGGGGATGGGATATATTTTCTGGCGTGACGGGGCAGAGGGCATGGAAGCCGCAGGGCCGCTGGCCAAGAACATCGGGCCGGAGCGCACGGAGGCCATCCGCCAGCAGCTTGGCCTCGGCGTGGGCGACGCGGCCTTCTTCCTCGGTGGCAAGCCGAAAGCCTTCGAAGCGGTCGCTGGCAAGGCGCGCACCGTTATCGGTGAGGAACTTGGCCTGACCGAAAAGGACCGTTTCGCCTTCGCCTGGATCGTCGATTTCCCGATCTACGAGAAGGACGCCGAGTCCGGCAAGATCGATTTCGAGCACAACCCGTTTTCGATGCCGCAGGGGGGCATGGAGGCGCTGATGGGCGATCCGCTGGACGTGCGCGGCTACCAGTATGACCTTGCCTGCAACGGCTATGAGCTGGTGTCGGGTGCGATCCGGAACCACAAGCCGGAGATCATGTTCAAGGCCTTCGAGATCGCGGGCTACGGCGAGGCGGAGGTGCGCAAGCGCTTCGGCGGGATGGTCAATGCCTTCCAGTATGGCGCGCCGCCGCATGGGGGCTGCGCCGCCGGCATCGACCGGATCGTGATGCTTCTGGCGGAAGAGCAGAACATCCGCGAGGTGATCCTCTTCCCGATGAACCAGCGCGCCGAGGATGTGATGATGGGCGCGCCGTCCGAGCCGATGAGCGACCAGCTGATGGAGCTTGGCCTGCGGGTGATCCCGAAGGACTGACTAAACTCGACCGGCTTTGTTTCTTGCCTCCGTTTCGGCCTTCCCATCCCGGGTCGCGCCTCCTACGGTTGATGCATGACAGCGAAGGATCATAGGACCTTGGGTGCCGCAGTTCCGGACTGGACGCCGCGCGTTTTGCCCTCGGGTGCGCGCCTCTGCGGGCGGTTCGCGACCTTGGAGGCGCTCGATCCGGAGCGCCACGGAGGCGATCTTTTCGATGCCTATTCAGGACATGACAGTCTTTGGGACTATCTGCCCTATGGTCCGTTTCCGAGCGCCGACGTCTACCGCGGCTGGGCTGCACAAGCCGCGGCCAACCCTGCGCTTCGGTTTTACGCGGTGCGGGAGGGCGACAACGGGCGCAGCCTCGGCGTGGCGAGCTATCTTCGGATGGATCCGGACAATGGCTCGATCGAGGTCGGCCACATCAATTTCTCACCGCGGTTGCAGCGCACCCGTGTTGCGACCGAAGCCATGTTCCTGATGATGCAATGGGCCTTCGATGCCGGATACCGCCGCTATGAATGGAAATGCGATGCGCTCAACATCGCCTCGCGCCGCGCAGCACAGCGGTTGGGATTCAGTTTCGAGGGGGTGTTCCGGCAGGCCGCCGTCGTCAAGGGCCGCAATCGCGACACCGCCTGGTTCGCCATCATCGATCGGGAATGGCCAGCCCTGAAAAGCGCCATGCAGACCTGGCTCGCGGAGGAGAATTTCGACGCTCGGGGAGGCCAGATCACGCGCCTTGCGGATCTGACTGCTCCGATCCGTGCCGCTTCCGATCCTCTAGCCTGAGCTAGATTGCGATTTTCTGGGTCAGCCTTTGCCGGACGATCCGGGCCACTTCGGCGGATTCGAGATCTGCCGGGTGACCGGCGGCGCGGCTGCGGGCAAGTGCTTCGGCGGCCTTTTCGAGACCGCGATCCTGTGCCGAGCGGGCAACCCCGCCCAAAAACTGCGCCACGTAATCCAGCATGCGGCCATCGTCCTTGACCTCGAGCACATCCGCGATGTGTGCCATGTCGTCCTGGAACGCCATGCGATCCGGCTCGATCACCTCGTCGCTCAACTCCCGCAGGCCGGTGGGACGCCGTTCGGCAGGCAGGTTCGACAGAACCCTTTGCTGAAACACGGCAAGGGAGGTGATGGGCTTTCGCAGGAAACCGTCTGCACCGGCCGCCATGGCCAGCGCTTCGGAGTCGTCATCACCCGACGTGCCAAGGATGACATCGACCCGTGGTTCCGCCTGCGCCAGTTCGGCAATCAGGTCTTCGCCCTTGCCGTCGGGAAGCCCAAGATCGACGATGACCACCGAGGGGCGATAGACCTGCAAATGCCGTCGCGCCGAACGCAAACAATCCGCGCGGCGGATGCGGGCACCGCTGCGCAGGCACAGAAGTCGCATCGCCTCGCAGGCGAAACGGCTGTCCTCGATCACCAGTACCGTCAGGCCAAGCAAAGGGCGCGTGGCGTTCGGGGCGGGAATGGTGGCGGCGAAAGGGTCCTTCTTGTCCATGCTGTGGTCTCCGGGCGACTCGATCCAGCCTTCACACTGGCGCACGTTGGCTAACAGCGCGTTAACGCCCGTGACCTGAATCAAGCCTGCTCCCGGTCGTGGCGCCGGTTTTGACCTTGACGGCCCGGCCCGCGCGGTGCCGGGTCACCGGATGCGCCAAAACCAACGCGGCCGCGCGCCCTGCACCAGCAAATCGTTGACATGGCTCAACCGGGCATTGTTTGATGAGAGTCATCTTCGCGGGCAACAGGACCGCCCGATTGCCGAAGCTGCGCGCAGAGGTCTGGAAAGGAAAAACCATGAATCGATTTCTTTGGCTGACGACGGCTCTTGCCGTGACCCTTGGCGGTGCGACCGCTGCGCAGGAATATCAGGCGAACGAGGGACAGCTCGACACCCTGTTTCCAGACAACAAGCCCTATTCGCCATATGTGGATCGCGACTTTCCGGAGCGTCCGCTCTGGGGTGACAGCCACCTGCACACCGCCTTGTCGGTTGATGCCGGCGGTTTCGGCAACCGGGTCGGGCTGCGCGATGCCTATCGTTTTGCACGGGGCGAGCAGATCACCGCCTCTTCGGGGCAACCGGTGCGCCTGGCGCGTCCGCTTGACTGGCTGGCGATCACCGATCACTCCGACGCCATGGGGATGATCCAGGATATCCTCGCTGCGGAGCCCGTTATCACGAAATATCCGCAAGGCGCGGAATGGTCACGGCAGATGCGCGCGGGGGGTCAGGATGCGGTGAACGCGGCGCTTGATCTGATCGGCACCTTCTCGCAGGGCAAGATCGATCCGGGGCTGCTCGCCAACTACAGCCCCGGCGCGCGTCGCTACGGCACCATCTGGGAAGATGTGATCCAGGCCGCCGAGGAGTTCAACGAACCGGGCCGGTTCACCGCCTTCATCGGCTTTGAATGGACATCGCTGGTGGCGGGCAACAACCTGCACCGCAACGTGATCTTCCGCGATGGGGCGGACCGTGCGCGGCAGGTCCTGCCTTTCACGACGCAAGCCCCTGTGGGCAGCACCGATCCGCTCGATCTCTACAAATATCTCGAAGCCTATGAGGCAACCACCAAGGGCGCCACGATGGCCTATGCGCACAACGGCAACCTCTCCAACGGGATCATGTTCCCGATGGATTCGCAGTATACCGGCCGCCCGCTCGACGCCTTCTATGTCGAGCAGCGCGCCAAGTGGGAAAAGATGTATGAGGTCACCCAGATCAAGGGCGATGGCGAAGCCCATCCGTTCCTGTCGCCGGATGACGAGTTTGCCGATTACGGGACCTGGGATGCGGGCAACCTCGATCTCTCGGAAGCCAAGACCAAGGGCATGCTGTCGCGCGAATATGCGCGCGAGGCCTTGAAGAACGGCTTGGTGCTGGAGCAGAAGCTCGGCACCAACCCCTACAAGTTCGGCATGATCGGCTCCACGGATTCGCATACGTCGCTGCCGGCGATCGAAGAGAACAACTTCTTCGGCAAGCACTCAGGGTACGAGCCTTCGGCGGGGCGCTTGACACATCCGTTCATGAAGACCGACAAGGGCGAGTTCCGTTCATGGCAACAGGTGTCGTCGGGGTTGGCGGGGGTCTGGGCCAAGGACAACTCCCGCGAGTCGATCTTCGACGCGATGGACCGCAAGGAGGTTTTCGGCACCACCGGGCCCCGCATGGTTGTGCGATTCTTCGGCGGCTATGACTTCACGCAAGCCGATCTCGCGACGCGCGAGGTTGCCGCTGTCGGCTATCAGAAAGGTGTGCCGATGGGCAGCGACCTGACGGCGCCAGCCGATGGGCAGGCGCCGAGTTTCCTGGTCGCCGCGCTGCGCGATCCCATCGGCGCCAACCTCGACCGGATCCAGATCGTAAAGGGCTGGCTCGATGACAACGGCAAGACCCATGAGAAAGTCTACGATGTCGTCTGGTCCGACGACCGGGTGGCGGATGCGGAAGGCAAACTGCCCCCGGTCGGCAACACCGTCGATGTGGCCACGGCGACATGGACCAACACCATCGGCGCGCCCGAGCTCGTGACGGTCTGGCAGGACCCGGATTTCGACCGGACGCACTCGGCCTTCTACTATGCCCGTGTGCTCGAGATCCCGACACCGCCCTGGTATCTCTACGACAACCTGAAATACGGAACCTCACTGCCCGAAGGCGCGCCCACGGCCCAGCAGGAGCGCGCCTATACTTCGCCGATCTGGTACACGCCGGGCGCGTGATCCAGCACGGCGGCGATGTGACATCGCGGTAGCATTTCTGACAGCGCCACGATGCGCTGTCAGGCGCGCGGTTTTGAGCGCGGTGCGGCAGCGCGTCCCTTGCACTTGGCCGGACCGAACCGCATAACGTGGCGGAATTCAACGCTAGGAGACTGCCCATGATCGGCCGCCTGAACCATGTCGCCATTGCCGTGCCGGATCTGGACGCCGCGGCCCAGCAGTACCGCACGGCGCTCGGTGCCAATGTGGGCGCGCCGCAGGACGAGCCCGATCACGGCGTGACAGTGATTTTCATCGAACTGCCCAATACCAAGATCGAATTGCTCTACCCTCTGGGTGAGAACAGCCCGATTCAGGGCTTCCTCGACAAGAACCCTTCGGGCGGCATCCATCATGTGTGCTACGAGGTGCCGGACATCCTTGCGGCACGAGACCACCTGCTGGAAACCGGCGCGCGGGTGCTGGGCTCCGGTGAACCGAAGATCGGCGCGCATGGCAAGCCCGTGCTTTTCCTGCATCCCAAGGATTTCAACGGCTGCCTTGTGGAACTGGAACAGGTCTGAGGACCAAAAGGGAGAGCTGACACATGGGGATCACTTCCGCACTGGTGCTATTCGCGGTGATCTGGTCGATGACCTTCCTGATCATCCTGCCGATCCGGGTCAAGACGCAAGGCGATCTGGGCAAGATCGTGCCGGGCACCCATGCGGGCGCGCCAGAGGTTCACAACCTCGGCAAGAAGGCGCGGCTGACCACGGTGATCAGCCTCGTGCTTTGGGCGATCATCGCCGGGATAATCCTGTCGGGGGCGATTACCGTTCGGGACCTCGACTGGTTCGGTCGGGGGGCACCTGCGCCGTCAGAGACTGGAACAGGTGGGTAAAGGTCGCGGCCCCGAGGATCGGGATCACGAGGTTCAGGATCGGCACGGAGAGCGGGATCGCCATGAGCACGCCGGCGATCCAGATCGTTGAAAGGTGACGCGAGCGCAGGGCTTTCGCCTGTTCCCGGCCGAGCCGTCGCATCGCGACCAGCGTGAAATATTCCCGGCCGAGCAGGAAGCCGTTGAGACCCCAGAAGATCAGCGGAGCTGCAGGCGCCAGAAACAGGTAGAGGATCAGAGCCAGCAGGTTCGCCACCAGCAGCACGCCCAGAAAGCTGAATGTATCGCGCAGCGCATCGGTAAAGGGCACCGGTGTGGCGGGCGGCAGGCCTTGGTAGTGCTCATCCTCGACCGCCTGGGCCACGTTTTCCAGAAACATCGATGTGATGGCGGAGGCGACGGGGATCATCAGGAAGGTCGAGAGCAGAATGACCAGCGGGATCGCACCCCAACTGACCGCATCATCCACCCAGGACACCTCGCCGATGAAGGGAATGGTGACCGCATCGCCGACGAGCCAGCCCGCCAGCCAGACGAAGGCCGCCGAAGCGGCGATCAAGAGCCCGAACGTCAGCGCGATCCCGGTGAGCAACACGCCCCGAAAGCGCGGGTCGGTCATCTGCCCGAGGGCTTTGAAGAATGCACCGAGGATCATGCGTCCACCCATGTGGTGATGCCGTCGAGCTCTGGCCGCGGACGGTCGGGCGGCGCGGAGGTTTCCGTGGCGATATGGATGAGACCTGCGATGCGTTCGTTTTCCGCAAGGCCCAGGGCTTCGATCATGAAGCCCCGGTCGTGGCTCGGCCAGCCGGTGAGCCAGTTCGCTCCCCATCCGGCGGCAAGCGCGGCGTTCAGCAGCGCGAGGCAGGCGGCTCCGGCGGAGTAGGTCTGCTCCAGCGGCGGGATCTTGTCGGAAGGTTTCTGAACTTCGATCACGGCCACGGCGAGCAGCCCCTCGTCGAATTGCGCGCGCCCCTTCCGGATCTGTTCGGCGTCGAAACCAAGGCTTTTGCCACGGCGCTCGGCCACCTCTGCAAGCCGCGCCATCGCGGGCTGCTCGATGACAATGAAGCGCCAAGGCTCCAGCTTGCCGTGATCCGGCGTGCGCGCGGCCGCCTGCAGCAAGGGACGCAACTCCTCCCGTGTCGGCGCGGGCGCCTGCAGGGTCTTGGCCGGTCGCGACCGCCGGGTCAGCAGAAACTCGAGGGCGGCGGGGTTGGGGAAAGGCATGAGGACTCCTGTGATCTCAGAGAAGGCTGGCCAGATGATCGATCTCGCCTTTCAGGAAGGCATCGAAGCGCGGCCCCGGCTGGCGCACGCGGAGCGCCTCGGCCATCGGGTCGGCAGCGGTGATGCGGCTGCCTGAGAGCGCTTCCAGCGTGGCATGGCCGCAGAAGGGCACATAGACTTCCGAATAGCCTCCTTCATGCACCAGAACCAGACGCCCGCCGCAGAGCTTCTCCGCTGCGGCCTTGATGCGCAGGGTCATCTGGCGAAAGGTGTCGGCGGTGGCGAGCATCCGCGCGAGCGGGTCGGTGGCCCCGGCGTCGAAGCCGCAGGCGACGATGATGAGATCGGGGTCGAAGGCCTCGATCTGCGGGATCACGATGCTGTCCATCGCGTAGAGGTAGGCAGTGTGACCGGCTCCGGCGGGCAGCGGCAGGTTGATGTTGTACCCCTCGCCGGCGCCGCGCCCCCGGTCCGTCACGGCTCCGGTATCGAGCGGGTAGTTGCCGTCCTGATGCAGCGAGATCGTCAACACGTCGTCGCGGTCATAGAAAATCGCCTCGGTGCCGTTGCCATGGTGCACGTCCCAGTCCAGCACCACGAAACGATTGGCCATGCCCTTTGCCTTGGCGGCTTCGATCGCGATGGCGATATTGGCCAGCAGACAAAAGCCGTTCGGAAAATCCGGAAGACAATGATGCCCCGGTGGGCGCGACAGCGCATAGGCGTTATCCAGATCGCCGCGCAGCACGGCATCGACGGCGGCCACCGCGAGACCTGCGGAGAGTGCCGCGATTTCATAGCCGCCCTGTGCGAAGGGGGTCCTGCGGCCCAACTCGCCGCCGCCCTGATCGGAGAGGGACTTGAAGGCATCGAGGTAAGTGGCGGGATGGACGCGCAGCAGGTCTTCTCGTGTAGCCTCATCGGCGGAACGCAGATCGAGCGCGCGCGAAAGTCCGGTGACATCCATCAAGTTTTTGAGACGACGCTTTGTTTCGGGGCTTTCGGGCAGGCCACCCGCCGCCAAGGGTTGCACATGGCCGCCGATCGGCAAGGTGAAGGCGTAGTTTCCGCCCGCATGCCAGAAGCACTTCTCGTCCCAGAAAAAACCCGTCGCCATGGTGCGATCCTCAAAGCTCTTGTCACCCCGGAAACTGGCGCACCGGCGCGCGATTGTCCATGCACGCCAGCTTGGGTCGGTCTTATTCGGCCTCCGCCAGCAGCGCGTCGATGTCGAGCCGGTCGTTGACCATCTTAAGGCCGCCGCGGGCGTCCCGGGGCCAGTCCTCCCGGGCGCGATCGCGGTAGATTTCGATGCCGTTGCCATCGGGATCGCGGAAGTAGATCGCCTCGCTCACGCCGTGATCGGCCGCCCCGTCGAGCACGACGCCCGCCGACAGCACCCGCTTGAGAACGCGCGCAAGCGACTTGCGGTCGGGATAGAGAAAGGCCGCGTGGTAGAGGCCGGTGTGTCCGACCGGAGGCGGCGTTGCGCCCTTGCTCTCCCAGGTGTTCAGCCCGATGTGGTGGTGATAGCCCCCCGCGCCGAGAAAGGCCGCTGCGGCACCATAGCGCTGGGTCAACTCGAACCCCAGAATGTCGCGGTAAAAGGCGACGGACCGGTCCAGATCCGCGACCTTCAGGTGAACATGGCCCACGGCGGGATATTGGTTGTCAGGCATGTGCGTGCTCCGAGGGAAGGTGCTTTGCCCAAGTCTATTGTCCTTGGTCCGGACACGCCAGCCGGACGGATCGCACAGTTCATTTGCGCATTAGCACCACTCCGCCTGATGTTGCGCGCCTCGGCTCAAGCCATGCAAGACAACAAGTTCAATTTATGGTAGTATTCAGCTTGGTTAGAGGGTGGTTCCATGACACGCAGCGGCGCAGCGGCAATTCTGCTCGAGACGATTGGCTGGATAAGAGCCTCGCCAAGGCGGGTGCTGTGGCTCGTGACGGGCTTTGGCGCGTTCGTCCTCGCCGTTTTCTTCCCGGCCGAGTTTCTGATCATTTCGGCCGGTTTGTTCGGCGTGGTTGCAGGCTACGGACAGCAGAAGGCCGCGCGCAGCGAGAATCCGATCCGTGCCCTGAGAGGTCGATGGGGTCTGTCACGGCTTCAGATCGTCACGCTTTCGAGCGCGGTCTCACTGGGGCTCGCCCTGCTGCTGTTTCTCGCGGGGATCGGTGCGTTGACTGAGGCCTCGGGTCGGAACATTTTCTGGCTGGCAGCGGCAAGCGCCTTCTACGCCTTCGCGCTCTGCTCCTATTTCTTCGGCCGCAACCAGATTTCCAAGGCGCGCCGTCAGCTTGCGTTGGCGGATGCGCGACAGGTTCACGAATGGCGGCTGTCTGCCAAAGCGGACACACCGGTATCAGGCGCAAGCCAGTGGCTGCGCCGATTGACCCGGATCAGCGAACCATCCCGATGATTTCATACGTCTTTTCGATGATCGGCACAGTAATCTCACGGGCCTGCAAGGCACCGCGCGCCAGGATCCGGTCGATCTCCGCCGGGTCGGCCATGAGCCGCGCCATTTCCGCCGAGATCGGCGCCAGTTTCGAGACCGCGAGATCGGCGAGCATGGGCTTGAAGGTGCCGAACTGCTGGCCGCCCACTTCCGCGAGCACCTGATCCACGGTCTTTTCGCTCAGCGCGGCATAGATGTTCACAAGGTTGCGCGCCTCGGGCCGGTCGGCAAGCCCCGCCGCTTCGGAGGGCAGCGCATCGGGGTCTGTCTTGGCCTTGCGGATTTTCTTCGAGATCGTCTCCGCGTCATCGGTCATGTTGATGCGCGAGGCATCCGAGGGGTCGGACTTCGACATCTTCTTGGAACCGTCGCGCAGGGACATGACCCGTGTCGCCGCGCCTTCGATCACCGGCTCGGTGATGGGGAAGAAATCGACGCCATAGTCGTGGTTGAACTTGGTGGCGATGTCGCGGGTCAGTTCCAGATGCTGCTTCTGGTCCTCGCCCACGGGTACATGGGTCGCGTGATAGACGAGGATGTCTGCGGCCATCAGCGCCGGATAGGCGAAAAGCCCGAGGGACGCATTCTGCGCGTTCTTGCCGGCCTTGTCCTTGAACTGCGTCATCCGCTGCATCCAGCCCATGCGCGCCACGCAGTTGAAGACCCAGGCCAGTTGCGTATGTTCGGGCACCTGACTCTGGTTGATCAGGATGGATTTCTCCGGGTCGATGCCTGCCGCGATGAAGCCCGCGCAAAGCTCGCGGGTGCTCTGGCGCAGGTCGCCCGGGTCCTGCCAGACCGTGATCGCGTGCAGGTCCACCATGCAGTAGATCGCCTGGGTGCCCTTGTTCTGCTCGTCCACGAAACGCTTCAGGGCACCGAGGTAGTTGCCCAAGTGCAGATCGCCCGACGGCTGGATTCCGGAGAAAATCCGTGGGGCGAAGGTCGCGGTGGTCATGAAAGGCTCCGTTCTGACTGGAAATAGGGCTGGTGCTGCCTTACCCATGGTCCCGAGCATCGTCAAGGAATGAGCCCATGCAGGACCACCACGACCCCTCGCCCTTCAACGCGCTGCCGCCTGTCGTGGTGATCCTGTTTCTGGCGATGGCGCTTCCCGAAGCCGCATTCTCGCTGGGCGAGGCGGGCCTGATCGGCGGGCCGGGGGCCGTGGGATGGCGGCTGGCGGCGATCGAGAGATACGGGTTTTCCGGCGATGTCTTTGACTGGATGATGAGCAATGGCCGGTGGTTGCCGGAACATCTGATGCGGTTCGTCACCTATCCTTTCGTGCACACGAGTTTCACCGGCACGCTTTTTGCCGTCGTCTTCCTGCTCGCCTTGGGCAAGCTGGTCGGGGAGACTCTGGGACAACTCGCCGTTGTCGTGCTCTTTGTCGGCGGCGGTGTCTTCGGGGCGCTGGTCTACGCACTGGTGCTGAATGACCCCGCGTGGCTGGTGGGCGGATTTCCCTCCACCTATGGGCTGATCGGCGGCTATTCCTTCGTGATGTGGCACACATTGGGCGCGCGCGGCGAGCAGCAGCTGCGCGCCTTCAGCCTGATTGCCATGCTCATGGGAATCCAGCTGCTCTGGGGTGTGCTTTTCGGCGGCAACAATGCCTGGTTTGCGGACCTTTTAGGGTTCGTTTTCGGTTTCGTAGCCTCGACGCTTATGGTGCCCGGCGGTCTTGCCCGGGTTCTGCAAAAGCTGCGGCGCCAGTGATCTAGGCTTTAGGGCCGGAACGGCGCAACGCGTTGCGGAATTCCGACAGTTGGAAAGCGCCGATCAGCTGGCCTATCCCGAAGTAACTCACGACCCCGACACCGACCAGTATCAGCAATGCAAGGGCGCGCCACCATGGCAGGCCAAGAAACGGATTGAGCGCTGCATAGGCGATCCAGAGGCACAGACCCATCAGCGCGGAAGCGAGGATCATCCGCCAGATGCGCCGACGGAAGCGCTCATCAAACCTGACCACATCGCCATATCTGCGCGAGCCTGCCCAGAGCAGGAAGACCATGGCCCAGGCCGCGACGGAGGTGGCGATGGCCGGCGCGATCCAGCCGATCACCGGTGCAAGTCCGACCGCGAGGCCCGCGTTCACGATCATCGAGACCACGGCGTAATGAAACGGGCGGCGTGTGTCCTCGCGGGCAAAGAAAACCGGCTGCACGACCTTCTGAAGCACGAAGGCGGGCAGGCCGAGGCCGTAGATGGCGACGGCGACCGCGATCGCCGCTGCATCGTCCGCGGTTGCCGCGCCGCGCTCAAAAAGAACGGAGACCAGCGGAAGTGGAATGACCATCAGCGCCACGGCGGATGGGATCGTGAGCGCAAGGGCGACCTCTGCGGCCCGGCTGAGCCCGTATTTCGCGCCCGTGTCGTCCTGTGCCTGCAACCGGCGTGACAAATCCGGCAGCAGCACCACGCCCACGGCGATACCGACGACGCCGAGCGGCAACTGGTAGAGCCGGTCCGCGGCATAGAGCCAGCCCACGGCCTTGTCGAAGTAGCTCGCGACTTGCTGGCCCACGAGCAGGTTGACCTGAACCACACCGCCCGCAAGCGCCGCCGGGATCGCGACCCGGATCAGCCGGCGCATGTCGGGCGTCAGACGCGGCGGTTTCAGGGTCAGCTTGAAACCCGCGCGCTTCGCTGCGATCCAGACGAGCGCCAGTTGCGCGACGCCGGCGACCGGGATGCCCCAGATCAGCGCACGCGCCACGTCGCCGCCGAGCCATGCCGCTGCGACCATCAGGCCGACCAGAATGACGTTGAGCAGCACGGGCGCCGCCGCTGCCGCCGCGAAACGCCCTGCGGCGTTCAGCATGCCGGAAAACAGCGCGGCAAGCGAAATGAAGAGAATGTAGGGAAAGGCGATGCGCCCGAATTCGACCGAAAGACCGAATTGCTCCTGCCCGGCAAATCCGGACGCCAGCGCGTAAATCAGCCAGGGCATCACGGCGAGCGCTACAAGCGTCAGGACGATCAGGATGCTGGCAAGGCCCGCGAAGGCATCGGAAGCGAAGCCGTCGGGATCCTGTCCCGCCTCGAGCCGCTTGGAGAACATCGGCACAAAGGCCATGTTGAATGCCCCTTCGGCGAAGAAGCGGCGGAACATGTTGGGCAGCCGGAACGCCACCACATAGGCCTGGTAGAGCGGTCCGGTGCCGAGGTAGGCGAGGATGATGGCATCCCGAATGAAACCGAGAACGCGGCTCAGAAGCGTCCAGCCCCCCACCGTGAAAAAGCCCGACATCAGGCGGATGGGGGTCAACTCTCGGCCCTTTCGACACCCTCGTCGATGGCAGTGCGCAGGCGCCGTTCCAGCGTGCGCTGCTTGGTTTCGGAGTAGTATTTCAACCCGAACATATCCTTGACGTAGAAGGTATCGACGACCTGCTCGCCGTAGGTCGCGATCACCGCATTGGCGATGTAGACGTTCGACGCCGCGAGCGTGCGCGCCAGATCATAGAGCAGCCCGGGGCGGTCGCGGGTATCGACCTCGATGATCGTGTAGATCTCGGAGCCTTCGTTGTCGAAGGTTATATGCGTGGGCACCTTGAAGGCGCGTTCGCGCTTCTTGACCTTGTCGCGCGACTTCATCGCCTCGCGGGTCACAACCTCGCCGCGCAGCGTGCGTTCGATCATCCTGCGCAGCCGTGGCAGGCGCGAAACGTCATAGGGATTGCCTTCCGCATCCTGGATCCAGAAGGCGTCGGTCACCATCCCGTCCTTGGTTGTGTAGCTGCGCGCGTCGACGACATTGGCCCCGACCAGCGCCAGCGCGCCGGCAAGCCGGGCGAAGATGCCCGGATGATCGGCCATGACGAAAAGCGCGCGCGTGGCGTCGCGGTCCTCGTCGGGATGCAGGTCGATGCGGATCTCGTCATCCTTCACATCCCGCAGCATCTCGGCGAAGACCTTCTGCGCCGTCACATGCAGACCTTGCCAGTAGGGATCGTAGTGCCGAGCGATCTCCACCTGCAGGTCCTTGCGCGGCCAGTCGGACAATGCCTCGCGCAGCGCACGTTTCGCCTCGACGCCGCGGTTTTCACGGTTGAGATCCTCGAGCCCGGTTTCCAGCGCGCGTTTGGTCTGTCGGTAGAGCGCCCGGATCAGCACTGCTTTCCAGTTGTTCCATGTGGTCGGGCCGACGCCCCGGATATCGCAGACCGTCAGCACGCAAAGCAGGTCGAGACGCTTGACCGTCTGCACCGCCTTGGCGAAATCGCGCACCGTACGCGGATCGGCGATATCGCGTTTCTGCGCCATGTCGGACATCAACAGGTGATAGCGGATCAGCCATTCGACGGTATCGGTATCGGCCTTGTTCAGACCCAGCCGCGGGGCGATCTTGCGGGCCATCTGGGCGCCGAGGATCGAGTGGTCTTCCTGACGCCCCTTGCCGATGTCATGCAGCAGCAGCGCGGTGTAGAGCACCTTGCGGTCCACGCCCTTTTTCAGGATCGAGGAGGCGACAGGCAGGTTCTCGGTCAGGTCGCCCCGCTCGATCTGGCTCAGGTTGACGATGCACTGGATGATGTGTTCGTCGACCGTGTAGCTGTGGTACATGTTGAACTGCATCATCGCGATGATGTGCTTGAATTCGGGAATGAAGGCTCCGAGCACCCCAAGCTCGTTCATCCGCCGCAGCGCTCGCTCCGGGTTGCCGTGCTTCAGGAGCAGATCGAAGAAGATCCGCTGCGCTTCGGGATCCTCGCGCATCCCGTCGTCGATCTGCTTCAGGTTCGACTTGATCAGGCGCATGGCATCGGGGTGGATCAGCATGCCGGTGCGCAGGGCCTCCTCGAAGATCCGCAGCATGTTGAGTTTGTCCTTGAGGAACTCCGTGCTGTTCTCGATCCCGATGCGGTTGTGAACGACGACATAGCCCTCCTTGACCTTTGGCTTGCGCCGGAAGATGCGATCGAGCAGCGGATCCGCCTTGACGTGATCGGCTTCCATCTTGGTCAGGAAGATGCGGGTCAGATCGCCGACTTCGGTGGCGTGCAGGAAGTAGTCCTGCATGAAGACCTCGACACCGCGCCGGGCCTTGGTGTCCTCGTAGCCCATGGCCTCCGCGACCTGCACCTGCATGTCGAAGGTCAGCTGCTCGACCGGACGCCCGCTGAGCAGGTGCAGATGGCCGCGCACCGCCCAGAGGAAATCCTCGGCGGCGACAAAGCCGCGGAACTCGTCTTCGGTGAAGACGCCCATCTGCACCAGTTCGGCGGCGTCGCGCACGCCATGCACGTATTTCGCGATCCAGAACAGCGATTGCAGATCGCGCAGGCCGCCCTTGCCTTCCTTGACGTTGGGCTCGACCATGTAGCGCTGGCCCTGCTTTCTGTGGCGCAACTCGCGTTCCGCGAGTTTGGCCTCGACGAACTCGCGGCCGGACCCCTTGAAGAGATCGGTGCGCAGTTTCTGCTCGAGTTTCTGCGCCAGGGCCGTGTCGCCGGCGAGGTAGCGGTGCTCGAGCAGCGCCGTGCGGATCGTGAAATCCTCGCCGCCGAGCTTGATGCATTCGCGGATCGTCCGACTGGCGTGGCCGACCTTCAGCTTCAGGTCCCACAGGATGTAGAGCATGGATTCGATCACGCTCTCGGCCCAGGCCGTGATCTTGTAAGGCGTCAGAAACAGCAGATCGACATCCGAGAACGGGGCCATTTCGCCTCGCCCGTATCCGCCCACGCCGATGAGCGCGAGGTTCTCGCCGGCCGTCGGGTTCGGCTTGGGATGAAGCAGGTCACGCGCCACATGCAGCGCCGAGATCACCAGCTGATCCGTCAGATATGTATAGGCACGGGTCATGGGGCGCGCCTCGAAGGGATGCGCTGCGAAGGCCTTGGCGATTTCCTCGCGTCCCGATTTTTGCGCGTCGCGGAGGAGTGCCACGACCGCGGCCCTGACATCTGTCGGGCTGCGCAGGTTTGCCGTTGCCTTCCCGCAGTCCGCTTCGAACCGCTTGCGGTCGAAGATCACCTCCGGCGGGCAGATCAGCGGCGGGACGTCAGCGGCCGGAACCGGCTGGGCTTGGGTGCTCATTCATGTGCGCCCTAGAAACCGGCGCGCCCGAAGCTTTGTGGCGCGGGGCTCAGGATCACAACCCGAGCGCCATTGACCGTTGCCACCGCGAGGCCGCGTTCCGTCGTGCCATCGGGCAGCAGGCGGAAAATCCCCGTGGCACCCCGATAGCCCGCGCCTTGCGTCAGCGCGGCGCCCGACAAGGCACTGGCATTGCCCTGACCGACCAGCGCGCCGATCGCCGCGATCCCGTCGAAGGCAAGCCCGGCGATGGGATGGGGTGCAGTACCATAGGCGGCCTGGTATTTTTGCGAGAAGGCGGCGGAGGCGGCAGGATCGGGCACGGCGAACCAGCCGTTCTGCACGCCGGGAAGGCTCAGCGTTTGCGGCGGGATATCCCAGCGGGTGAGGCCCATGAATTGCGCGACCTGCGACGTGATCCCCGCTTCAGGCAGCAGTTGCGTGAGCAACGGCAGCGCCGTCGCGGAATCCGTGGTCATGAAGACGGCGTCTGCGCCTGTGGTCTCGACGGCGGATTTGATATTTGGAATGGCCGCGACGACGTCCTGCTGCGACAGCGCGTAGCTGACATTGCTGACAACGCTCCCGCCCTGCCTGCCCACGGCGCTCTGGATCGCATCGCGTCCCTGCGTGCCGGCCAGATCGTCGCTATGTACGATCACGTAGCGCTGTTTGCCCTGCGAGGCGGCGAACCCCGCTACGCGGTTGGCGGTGTTCTGAAAGGTCTGGCCCAGCACAAAGACATTGCCACCGGCGATGGAGGCATTGTTGGAGAACGAAAGCACATTCACCCCGTCGTCCGCGACCGCATTGCCGGCGGCATTGGCGGCGGCGGCGAACACTGGCCCCAGGATGATTTTCGCACCCTCGTCGACAGCCTTCTGCGCATTGGCGGCAGCGAGGGCGGCGTCCCCGGCCGTCTGATAGACACGCAGATCGATCGTCACGCCATTGAGATCGCGCATCGCCAGGCGCGCTGCGTTCTCGAGACTCTGCGCCAGAATGGCGTCGGTCGAGGATCCGGAACCCGAGGGCACCAGAAGGGCCACTGGAATGGGCTCGCTGGAGTTGACGCTGGGGCCAGAGCTCAGCCCGCCGCCGGCAATCGGTTCGCAGGCAGCGAGGGCCAGGGCGAAGAGCGGCAAGGTGGCCCGGCGCAGCATCTTGCGGACAGGATTGAAAAGGGCAAACATAAGCAGACACTCCAGCAGTCGACCGCGCAACGGGCGCGTGAGAATGGCGCAATCATAGACGTCACGAAAGGCGGGTCCAGCTTTGAATTTCCAAAAGGTGCCTTTGGCGGCGGGCCTCTATTTTGTCGGCGTGCCGATCGGCTCGGCGCGCGACATCACCCTGCGGGCGCTGGATGTTCTGGCTTCTGCGGATGTTTTGGTCGCCGAGGACACGCGCAGCCTGCGGCATCTGATGGACATTCACGGCGTTCCACTTGGCGACAGGCCCCTCTTCGCGCTGCATGACCACAGTGCGGAGGGCGTCGTTCACAAGGTGCTGGACCGGGTAAGAGCGGGCCAATCCGTGGCATATGCCTCCGAAGCGGGGATGCCGCTGATCGCCGATCCGGGTTTCGAGTTGAGCCGTGCGGCGGCCCATGCGGGCCTGCCCGTGACCTGTGCGCCGGGGCCGTCGGCAGTGCTCACGGCACTCGCCATCGCCGGGTTGCCCACGGATGCGTTTTTCTTCGCGGGATTTCTGCCCAACGCCAAGGCTGCCCGGCGCAGCGCGCTCGAGGCGCTTCGGGAGGTGCCTGCGACATTGGCTTTCTACGAATCGCCCAAACGGCTGGGTGCCATGTTGCAGGATGCCTCCGAGGTGCTGGGTACGGCACGGCAGGCCGCCGTCTGCCGTGAGTTGACCAAGAAATTCGAGGAAGTGCGGCGCGGGTCGCTTGACGCGCTGGCGGCGGATCTGGCGGCGCGACCGGTGAAGGGGGAAGTCGTGGTGCTGATCGACAGGGCGCGTTCGGATTCTGTTAACCAAAAGGACGTAACAGTGGACCTCAGGGCGGCGCTCGCGCGTCACTCGATGCGGGACGCAGTCGATCTGGTCGCGCAGGCACACAATCTGCCCAGACGCCAGATCTACAAGCTGGCGCTGGAAATGTCGAAGGAATGACAGGATGGCCGCCAGCCTTGCAAGACGTTTCCGTAGCGCAACCGCCTATCGCGCGGGCGTCGCAGCGGAGAGCTCGGTTCAGAAGGCGTACGAAGAACGTGGTCACGTCCTTGCGGCCAGACGCTGGCGCGGCCCGGGCGGTGAGATTGATCTGATCTTCCGCAGAGATGGTGAGATCATCTTCGTGGAAGTCAAGAAAAGCGGAAGTTTCGAGCAGGCAGCGGAGCGCGTGACCGGGGCGCAGATGCAGCGTATCCATGTCAGTGCGGCTTGTTTTCTGGAAGGTGAGATCAGCGGATCCCTGACGCGTAGCCGGTTCGATGTGGCGCTTGTGGATGCCACCGGTCAGGTCCGCGTCATCGAGAATGCCTTCGCGCTGGCCTGACGCTGGCCATTGCACCCGCGCCGCCCCTGCGTCATTTAGGGGCAGGCAGCGCAGGAGTGCATATGAAGGTCGCTTTCCAGATGGACCCGATCGGGGCCGTGAACATCAATGCGGACAGTTCCTTCCGTCTCGCCGAAGAGGCGCAGGCGCGCGGGCATGATCTGTTTTACTACACGCCCGACCATCTGGCCTATCAGGAAGGACGGATCACCGCACGCGGTCACGACCTCAAGGTCCGGCGCGTGCAGGGGGCGCATGCGGAGCTTGGCGACGTGAGGGAAGTGGACCTCGGAGAGTTCGACGTTGTCTGGCTGCGTCAGGATCCGCCCTTCGACATGCATTACATCACTTCGACGCACCTTCTGGACCGTCTGGCGCCGGGAACGCTGGTCGTCAATGACCCGTTCTGGGTCCGGAATTACCCTGAAAAACTGCTGGTGCTTGATTTCCCCGACCTGACGCCACCCACCACGATTGCGCGTGACCTTTCGGTGATCCGGTCTTTCAAGCAAAAGCACGGCGACATCATCCTGAAGCCGCTATACGGCAATGGCGGCGCCGGCGTGTTCCGGCTGGACGCAGATGATCGTAATCTCAGCTCGCTGCATGAGCTTTTCACCGGGTTTTCCCGCGAACCGCTGATCGTGCAGAAGTTTCTTCCGGCGGTCTCCAAGGGTGACAAGCGGGTCATTCTGGTCGATGGCGTGCCAGTTGGCGCGATCAACCGCGTGCCTGCCGCTGGCGAGACGCGCTCCAACATGCACGTGGGGGGGCGGCCTGAAAAGATCGGCCTGACCGAGCGGGACAGGGAAATCTGCGCCGCCATTGGGCCGCTTCTGAAGGAAAAGGGGCAGGTTTTCGTCGGCATCGACGTGATCGGTGACTATCTGACGGAGATCAACGTGACCTCGCCCACGGGCATCCAGGAACTTGAGCGTTTCGATGATGTAAACATCGCGGCCAGGATCTGGGAAGCGATCGAAGCGCGCCGTGCCTAATACTGCAGTTGCACATATAGCGGAATTTTTCGATGTGCGACGGCGGCGGTGGCTTGGAGTTCGCATCGCCATCGCGACCAGTCCCGGATGAATGCGGCAGTCACTATTGGCCGCAGCAAGAGCCGTGCGATCAGGTGACGGAGTTCCGCTGTGGTCAACGTGCTTCGGAGGCGTTTGACTGTGCTGCCGCCGTTTGGCTCCGCAGACTCGTTCTGGTCGGTTTGCTGAAGGCCGTGCGGCGCTGATCAGCGCTAAGGCGCGCGAGGACCGCGGCGGCGGCCATCACCAAACTCATGTGCCGATGCCATCCGTGCCAGGAGCGCACCTCGCAATGATCAAGGCCGGGATCATCCTTCGCGCGAAGGAAGCATTCCTCGATGGTCCAGCGCAGCCCGGCGGCAGCGGCCAGTTCCGGAAGTGTCGCATCCGTTCGGGCATATGCGAAGTAATACGAGACAGCCCCAGGGTCACGCAGACTGCGGCGGGCAAGCAACCATCGGGAAAAACCTTCTCCAGCCGTATAGTTGAGCGGCACCCTGGCCCAGTCATGGAGCCGGTGTCCCTTGGCGCCTTCACCCGCGCTGAGCGCCTGCCAATCCTTGGGCGGCAGTTCTGCAACCATTGTGGCAGGGTCGGTTTGAACAAGGTGCCACTCGTCAATAAACCGCAAGCTGTGGGTTGAGCGCACGGCCAGAACATAAGGCTGAACGCGCCTCCAGCATCCGGCGGAACCGGGAGACGGACCCATATACCGCATCGGCCAGCACAAAGGCACAGGGTGTTCCCTCGTCCAGCAGGTTTGCTATCATTTCGCAGGCCATGGCGGGCTTGGTGGCAAAGGCCACATCTTCGGGCACATGCGCCTCAGCACGCCGGTCGGGGGCATTTGCCCAGGCCTTGGGAAGATAACGCCGCCGATCGATCAGCGCATGGCCCCAGCGGCTGGCATGGCTCGCGAACACACCGATCTGGCAGTTCTCGATCCGCCCCGCAATACCGGAATACTGACGCGCGACGCCGACGGAGTGTGTGCCCTTTTCGAGAAACCCGGTCTCATCCACGACCAGCACTCCGTCCGCGTCGCCAAGCGCCTCAATAGCATGGCTCCGAACACGCTCGCAGAGTGTATCCGCTGACCAGGATGACCTGCCCAGCAAAGACTGGATGACAGGGCCGCGCCAACCCGGCTTCTTCCGCCAGCATCCAGCCCGTCTTGTGTTCCGCTCCGGACAAAAGGCCGTCAATGAACACCCCAGCGGAGGCGCTTTGCTCAGAACGTTTGAACGCAGGGGCGATGAAGTCTTTCAAGCCGGCAAGCGCATGCGACCAATCTGAAACGCTGCACGCCCAATCCACAACAGACATGACACATCCTTCTAAATCCCAGAGAAATATGAATCAGAAATGTAAAACAACGCAACTGTAGTACTAAGTGCTTGCGGTGGTCAGCCTGAAACTCAGGGCCTCGGCGACATGGGGCCTGCGCACCTCTGGCGAGTGATCGAGGTCGGCAATCGTACGGGCGACCCGCAGAACCCGGTGATAGCCGCGGGCGGAGAGGTTGAACTTCTCTGCCGCGCGGATCAGCAGGTCATGTCCTTCGCTGTCCGGCGTGGCGATCTCTTCCAGCACCTCGCCTTCGGCATCGGCATTGGTTCGCAAGCCCGCCCGTCCCGAAAACCGCGTTTGTTGCACCTGATGCGCGGCAGCGACACGTGCCGCAACGGTTTCGGAGCGTTCACCATTCGCGGGCAGGCCAAGATCGGAAAAGGCAACAGGCGGTACTTCCACCCTCAGGTCGAAGCGGTCCATCAGCGGGCCGGAGACCCGCCCCAGATAGTCCTCGCCGCAGAGAGGAACGCGCGAACAGGCGCGGGACGGGTCCGGCATATAGCCGCATTTGCAGGGATTGGCTGCGGCCACCAGCATGAAGCGGCAGGGATAGGTCACATGGGCATTCGCGCGCGAGATCATCACCTCGCCGGTCTCCACAGGCTGGCGCAGGGTTTCAAGCACATTGCGCTGGAATTCGGGAAACTCGTCCATGAAGAGAACGCCGTTATGCGCCAGTGAGACCTCGCCGGGTTTCGCCATCCGACTGCCGCCGATGATGGCGGCCATGGAGGAGGTGTGGTGCGGCTCCCGGAAAGGCCGCAGGCGGGAAATGCCGCCTTCCTCAAGCAGCCCTGCGACAGAGTGGATCATCGAGGTTTCAAGCGCTTCCATAGGCGTGAGCGGCGGCAGGATCCCGGGCAGTCGCTTGGCCAGCATGGATTTCCCCGACCCGGGCGTGCCCACGAACATAAGGTGATGACGGCCCGCCGCCGCGATCTCCAGCGCGCGCTTGGCGCGTTCCTGCCCCTTCACCTCGGACAGGTCCCGCAGCGCGGGCCCGGTCGTGACCTCGCCGGGGCTTGCCGGGGAAATCGGCACCTGTCCGCTGAAATGGCGCACCACATCGCCGAGGGTCTTCGCACCGATCACTTCTGCCTGACTGACCCAAGCCGCCTCCTTGCCGCAGGCCGCCGGGCAGAGCAGCGTCAGACCTTCCTCGGCGGCCGTCATCGCCGCAGGCAGCGCCCCGGTTACCGGCACGATAGTACCGTCGAGGGACAACTCGCCAAGTGCCACGGTCGCTTGCGCCGCCTCGCCCGGGATGATCTCCAGTGCTGCCAGAAGCGCCACCGCGATGGGCAGGTCGAAATGGCTGCCTTCCTTTGGCAGGTCGGCGGGGCTGAGGTTGATTGTCACTTTCTTGGAAGGAAAGGCGATGGCCATCCCGGCGAGGGCCGCGCGCACCCGCTCCTTGGCCTCGGATACGGCCTTGTCGGGCAGGCCAACGACGGTGAAGCCCGGCAATCCCGGCGCGAGCGCGCATTGCACCTCGACAAGGCAAGCCTCGATGCCGCGAAAGGCTACGGAATAGGCCATTGACACCATGTCACCCCCAACTTCTGGCGTTTCATGGTTAACTGCTAGGCCAGGTCTGTTTAGGAATGGTTAACTCGGGTAGTCAATCGGGCCAGGGGGCGGTCGGCAGACCCATCGCGTAGGGAAAGGGATCATAGGCCGTTTTGAGCCCTTCGGCGCGCCATGCACGAAACGCGGGATCGCTGATGACCCGCTTGCAGTAGGCCATGGCCTCTTCGGATACCTTCAGATCATAGCCGATGATTCGCGCCGCGACCGGCGCATAGAACACATCCGCCAGCGAATAGCCCCCGAAAAGCCAACCGGTCGACCCCGACATCTCAAAGGCTTGGGTCCACATCGACGTGATGCGACGGACGTCCGCAGATACCGTTTCGGAGGCTGAAAAGCCCTGGTTGACGTGCTGCAACTGCATGGGGCAGGCGGACCGCAGGGCCGAAAAACCTGCTGCCATCTCGGCGCACATCCAGCGGGCGCGCATCCGCTGGACCGCATCTTCGGGCCAGAACCCGGCGTTCGGGTGGCGCTCCGAGAGGGTTTCGGCCATTGCCATCGTCTCGCCTACGACATGACCGTCGGGCGTCCGCAACACGGGCACTAGCCGCGCGGGAGCGAGCTTGCGCAAATCCTCCGCCATCGTGCCAGAATAGAGCCCGACAAGGTGCGCGCGGTAGGGCAGGCCGAATTTCTCGAGCATTAGCCAGCCGCGCAGGGACCAGCTCGAAAAGGTTCTGTCGCCGATGTATAGGTCATAAGTCATGGCGACCAGTTAGACGGGCTTTTCAAGCCTTGGCAAATGGCAATTCGTGCAAGCCTCGATCACGGAAGGTGATTGATCGGCGCTACGTCGCCCTTGCCCTCCCCCAAGGTGATACGGGTCACTGAGAGGTTGTCGATCTTCTGCCCGAGGGCCTCATAGGGCGAGATCCGCAGCGCTCTTGCCACCTGTGTCAGAATCACGCCGATATGAGCCACCGCGATGATCTGTGCGTCGGGATGGCGGGCGCTGAGGTGCCTTACCACCGTGTCGATCCGGTGACTGGCCATGTTCCAGCTTTCGCCCAGTGGGGCCATGACGTCTCCGGGCCGCTCCCAATAGCTGCGGCTTAGGTCCGGATCGCGCTGCGCCACGTCGTCGAAATGCATCCCGTCCCAGACTCCGAGGTTGAACTCCCGCAGGCCGGGTGCTGGGGCGAGACGCTTGTGCCTGGGCCCCGCTATTGCGCTCGCCGTCGCTGTGGCCCGCAGCAGATCGGACGAGACCAGCAGGGCGTCAGCAGGCAGATAGGCGCGGAGTTGGTCAAGCTGAGCCTGGTTCGAAAGATCGGCCGGGACATCGCGCCAGCCGACGAAGGTCTTTGCATGCGTCGGCCCGTGGCGCACCCAATGCCAAGTCGTCATGGCAACTGCCCTTTCAGAACGAGCGGCAATCCCGCGACGACCATGACGGCGAGATCGGCCTGGGCTGCGAGGGCGCTGTTCAGGCGCCCTTGCGCGTCGCGAAACCGGCGGGCCAGCGCGTTGTCGGGCACGATGCCATGGCCGACCTCGTTGGACACGATCACGACCGGTGCCGGGCAGCTTGCAATGTCCGACAGCAACTGCACCTGCGCGGCGGCGATGTCGCGCGAATCGAGTATCTGGTTGCTGAGCCACATCGTGGCGCAGTCGATCAGGACGCCCTGATCGCTCTGAAGGCGGGAAAGAACGGGGCCGAGAAACAAATCTGCCTCATAATTGGACCACACATCACTTCTGCGCGATTTATGGGTGTCGATCCGCAACTTAATTTCGTCGTCGAGGCTGCGGGATGTTGCGAGGTAAACAGGTCGTAAGCGGCTGCTTAACAAAAGGTTTTCAGCCCAGGCCGATTTTCCGGAGGCCGCGCCGCCTAGTACGAGGGTCAGATCTGGCAACATTTTATCAACCTTTGAGGTGAACCAATCACGTGTAAGGTGCGTATCTATACCAAATGTGCACGGCAAGGTGTGCTTCATCTGACTGGGAGATGGCGCTATGGCTTTGGATACCGCTAGAGACATGACTTTATCGCGTACCGCGATGAAAGCAGAACTGCTCGACGCTGAAACGGAATTGCGGCTGGCCTACGCCTGGCGCGACCAGCGCTGCGAAGAATCGCTGCACCGGTTGATCACTGCCTACATGCGCCTCGCGATTTCGATGGCATCGAAGTTCAGGCGCTACGGCGCGCCCATGAACGACCTCATTCAGGAGGCGGGTCTGGGGCTGATGAAAGCCGCCGACAAGTTCGACCCCGACCGCGGCGTGCGGTTCTCGACATACGCGGTCTGGTGGATCAAGGCGTCGATCCAGGACTACGTGATGCGCAACTGGTCGATGGTGCGCACAGGGTCCACGTCGTCGCAAAAGTCGCTGTTTTTCAACATGCGCCGGGTGCAGGCGCGGCTTGAGCGCGAAAGTGCAGCGGCGGGCGAGGTGCTGGACCGGCACCAGTTGAGACAGATGATCTCCACCGAGATCGGTGTGCCTCTGCATGACGTGGAGATGATGGAAGGACGGCTTTCGGGATCGGATTTCTCGCTCAATGCAACGCAATCGACCGACGACGAGGGCCGCGAGTGGATCGAGGCATTGGAGGACGACAGCGAGCAGGCCGCCGAAAAGGTCGCGCACAGCCATGACATCGCGCAATTGCGGGAATGGCTCCTGAAGGCCATGAGCGATCTCAATGACCGCGAGCGGTTCATCGTGCGCGAGCGCAAGCTTCGCGAAGAGCCGCGCACCCTCGAGAGCCTCGGCCAGGAGTTGAACCTCAGCAAGGAACGCGTGCGGCAACTCGAGGCGGCCGCCTTCGCCAAGATGCGAAAGTCGCTCGAAACGCAATCGCGTGAGGTTCAGCACTTCCTGACGTGACCAAGACTTGGAAGAGAATGGTAGGGAGCGCGGTTTTGCTATCCGCGCTCTTTTCGTTGGTGGAGGCTGCCGATATTGCAGTGCTCCCGGACCCCGCCCGTTCCGCCGAGGTTCTGTTTCTGGGGGAAAATCACGACAATCCGGTGCATCACGCGGTTCAGGCGGCCTGGGTGGCGGCCCTGCGCCCCAAGGCCATCGTTTTCGAAATGCTGACCGAGGAACAGGTGGCTCGGATCACGCCGGCGCTACGTCGGGACAAGGCGGCGCTGGAAGCGGCTTTGCGGTGGGAGGAGGCCGGCTGGCCGGATTTCGACATGTATTTTCCGATTTTTGCCGCCGCGCCAGATGCCCGCATCATCGCGGCGGCGGTGCCGCGTGAGAGGCTCGGCGCGCTGATGGCGGAGGATCTGGCGGTGGTGGCGGGACCTGAAATCACGGCGCGCTTTGACTTGGACACGCCGCTTGCCGCGCAAGATCAGGCCGCGCGGGAAGCCCTTCAGGGGGCGGCTCATTGCGACGCCTTGCCGGATGATCTGCTGCCACGGATGGTCAGCGTCCAGCGCCTGCGCGACGCGGCTCTGGCGCAGGCGGCCCTGGAAGCGCTCGGGGACGCAGGGGGGCCGGTGGTCGTCATCACCGGGAACGGACACGCGCGAAGCGATTGGGGTGCGCCTGCACTTTTGCGGCAGGCGGCTCCGGAGGTCGCTGTCTTCGCGCTTGGCCAGTCGGAGGCGGCGGTGAGTCCCGATGGGGTTTTCGATCACGTTCTCGACGCGCCCGCCGTAGATCGGGGCGATCCTTGTGACGCCTTCCGCTGAAACGCCGCACGATCCGCACAGCCGAGGGCTGGTAGTTGCGCAACCCCGCCCCTATGATCCGGCGGAACGCTGGAGGCAGTAGAGGCCCATCATGCTGTCGGGAAAACACATTCTCTTGATCATCGGGGGCGGTATCGCGGCCTTCAAGTCGCTTGACCTGATCCGCAGGTTGCGCGAGCGGGGCGTGACCGTGACGCCGGTGCTGACGCGCGCCGGAGAGGAATTCGTCACCCCGCTGTCGGTTTCCGCACTGGCCGGGCGCAAGGTCTACCGCGATCTCTTCGATCTGACGGACGAGGCCGAGATGGGGCATATCCAGCTGAGCCGGGTCGCCGATCTGGTGGTTGTCGCCCCGGCGACGGCGGATCTCATGGCCAAGATGGCGCAAGGGCTGGCCAACGATCTGGCCAGCACGTTGCTGCTTGCGACCGACACGCCGGTGATGATCGCGCCCGCGATGAACGTGCGCATGTGGCAGCACGCCGCGACGAAACGAAACCTCGCGACGCTGCGCGGTGACGGGGTTCATGTGATCGGACCGAACGACGGCGACATGGCCTGCGGCGAATTCGGCCCCGGCCGCATGGCGGAACCGCTCGAGATCGTGGCGGCCATCGAGGCGCGTCTGTCTGACGGTCCGCTCAAGGGACGGCGCGTGCTGGTCACCTCGGGGCCCACCCATGAGCCGATCGACCCGGTGCGCTATATCGCCAACCGTTCCTCCGGGGCGCAGGGCACGGCCATCGCGCGGGCGCTGGCGGAACTTGGGGCGCAGGTGGTCTTCATCACAGGGCCTGCAACTGTGCCGCCGCCCGAAGGTGTCGAGGTCGTCAGGGTGGAAACCGCAGCGGAGATGCTGGCAGCCGTGGAGGCGGCACTACCGGCCGATGTCGCCGTCTTTGCCGCCGCGGTGGCCGATTGGCGTGTCTCGCAGGCGAGCCAGAAGAAACTGAAGAAATCGAAGGACGGGCTGCCGAAGTTCGATTTTGCGGAAAACCCCGACATACTCAAACAGGTGGCCCGCATGACGGAAGGGAGGCCGCCGCTGGTCATCGGCTTTGCGGCCGAAACCGATGATGTCATCAACCACGCGACGGCGAAGCGGGACCGAAAGGGATGCGACTGGATCGTGGCAAATGACGTCTCGCCCGCAACCGGGATCATGGGCGGCAGCGAGAATGCAGTGGTCGTGATCGACGAAAGCGGCGCCGAAACCTGGCCGCGCATGAGCAAGGTTGCCGTCGCCCGGGCGCTGGCCGAACGGATCGCCCGTGCGCTCGGCGCGTCCGTCTGACAGGGATCGGGGGCGAGGTGGTTCGGATCAAGGTTATACCTGCTGAAGCGGACCTGCCGCTTCCGGCCTATGAAACGCGCGGCGCTGCCGGGGCGGACGTGCGGGCCTACCTGCCCGGTGGTGCCGAGACACTCTCCCCCGGCGAACGACGCCTGATCCCGACCGGTCTCACGATGGAAATCCCCGAAGGCTTTGAGATGCAGGTTCGGCCCCGCTCTGGCCTCGCGCTGAAACACGGGCTGATGCTGGTCAACAGCCCCGGCACTATCGACAGCGATTACCGCGGCCCTGTCGGAGTGATCGTCCTGAATGCCGGGGACGCGCCTTTCGTGGTCGAGCATGGCATGCGCATCGCGCAGCTGGTGGTGGCCCCGGTGGTGCAGGCCCGGTTCGAGCCCGCGACGACCCTCGGCGAGACCGGGCGCGGGCCGGGCGGCTTCGGTTCGACGGGAGGTAGCTGATGGTTCTGGTCCTTGGCATGGCCGCGATGCTCTGGGGCGTGGGCAGTGTGATGGGCGCGCCGCGCTCGGCCCGCTGGACCATGATCGGCGTGCTTTATCTGGGCGTTCTGCTGCTGCACCTGCTGTTGCCGGAGGGCAATGCGCTGCGCCTTGCGACCGGAGAGAGCGCAGCTCTCTGGCTCCTGCTCGGCGGTTTCGCCGTGCTCGCGCTGGTCTATCGCAAGGGGCTGACCCTCTTGCGCGGCAAGGCCGAGGCGACCCGGGCCGCGACACCCGTCGCAAGCGATCCGGGGCGGTTCAAGGAAGCCGAACTCAACCGCTATGCGCGCCACATCGTGCTGCGCGAGATCGGCGGGCCGGGGCAGAAGAAGCTCAAGGAGGCACGCGTGCTGGTGATTGGCGCCGGTGGCCTCGGCGCGCCCGCCTTGCAATATCTGGCGGCGGCAGGGGTCGGTACGATCGGCGTGATCGACGACGATCTGGTGGAGAACGCCAACCTGCAGCGGCAGGTGATCCACAAGGACAAGGCCATCGGCACGCCCAAGGTTTTCTCCGCGCAAGCCGAGATGGAAGCACAAAACCCCTTCGTGACCGTGCGCCCCTATCACAGGCGCCTGACCGCGGAGATCGCCGCCGATCTCTTCGCGGACTACGATCTGGTGCTCGACGGGACCGACAATTTCGAGACGCGCTACCTCGTGAACCGGACCTGCGTTGCGGCGAAAATACCGCTGATCTCGGGTGCGCTCAGCCAGTGGGAAGGCCAGGTGAGCGTCTTTGATCCGGCACAAGGCGCACCCTGCTACCAATGCGTCTTCGATCAGGCTCCGGCGCGGGAACTGGCACCATCCTGCGCAGAGGCCGGGGTAATCGGCCCGTTGCCGGGCGTGATCGGGTCGATGATGGCGGTGGAGGCGATCAAGGTGATCACCGGCGCGGGCACACCGCTGCGCGGTCAGATGGTGATCTACGACGCGCTTTATGGCGAGAGCCGGACCATCGGTGTGAAACGCAGGCCGGGTTGTCCGAGCTGCGGTGCCGTCTGATCGGCGAAACTCGCAAGGGTTGTTGTCAATGGGCCGCCGCCCGCCTAGCTATGGCTCAAAGGAGACCCTCATATGACCAACCCGCTCTTGCAGGACTGGAACACCGCTTTCCGGATCGCCCCGTTCGACATGATCTCGGATGAGGACTTCGCTCCGGCGCTGGAACAGGCGCTGGCCGAGCACAGCGCCGAAATCGACGCCATCGCAGGCGCGATGGAAGCGCCGGATTTCGCCAATACGATCGAGGCGCTGGAGGCCGCAGGGAAGGCGCTTGACCGGGTTCTGGGCGTGTTTTTCACGGTGTCGGGGGCCGACAGCAATCCTGCGCGCGAAGCCCTCCAACGCCAGTTCTCCCCGCAGCTCGCCGCGCATTTTGCCGAGATTTCCAGCAACAAGGCGCTGTTCCGGCGCGTGGCGGCGGTCTGGGAGCGCCGTGACAGTCTCTCGCTTACCCCTGAGCAGGCAAGGGTGCTGATGCTCACGCACCGCGATTTCCTGCGCTCCGGGGCAGCGCTCGAAGGTGCTGCGGAAGCGCGGATGAAGGCGATCAAGGGGCGCCTTGCAGTGCTTGGCACCGAGTTCACGCAGAACCTGCTCGCCGACGAGCGCGAGTGGTTCATGCCTCTGGGCGAAGGCGATCTCGACGGCTTGCCGCCTTTCGTCATCGATACCGCGCGTAAGGCCGGCGAGGAGAAGGAAGCGGGCGGCCCGATCGTCACCCTGTCGCGCTCGCTCATCGTGCCGTTTCTGCAATTCTCCTCGCGGCGCGATCTGCGCGAGAAAGCCTTCCGCGCCTGGGCCGCGCGTGGTGCCAATGGCGGGAAGACCGACAACCGTGACATCGCCGCGGAAATCCTCGCCCTGCGCGATGAGCGCGCCAAGCTGCTGGGGTACGAGAGTTTCGCGGCCTACAAGCTCGAAACCGAAATGGCGAAATCGCCCGAGGCCGTGCGCTCCCTGCTGATGTCCGTCTGGGAGCCCGCCAAGGCACGCGCGGAGGCGGATGCGGCGGTGCTCACCGGGATGATGCGGGACGACGGGATCAATGACGATCTGGCTCCCTGGGACTGGCGATATTACGCGGAGAAGCGGCGGGCGGCGGAGCATGATCTCGACGAGGCGGCGCTCAAACCCTATTTCCAGCTCGACAGGATGATCGAGGCCTCCTTTGCCTGCGCGTCGCGTCTCTTCGGGCTGTCCTTCGAGCCGCTCGACGTGCCGCTCTACCATCGCGACTGCCGGGCCTGGGAAGTCACGCGGGACGGTCAGCATGTCGCCGTCTTCATCGGCGATTATTTCGCGCGCGGTTCGAAGCGGTCGGGTGCCTGGTGTTCGGCGATGCGGTCGCAGGCGAAATTCCCCGCGCTCCAGACGCCCATCGTCATCAACGTGTGCAATTTCGCCAAGGGCGATCCGGCGCTCCTGTCCTATGACGATGCCCGTACCTTGTTCCATGAATTCGGACATGCGCTGCACCAGATGTTGTCGGATGTGACCTATGAAAGTGTCTCCGGCACCTCGGTGGCCCGCGATTTCGTGGAACTGCCGAGCCAGCTTTACGAACACTGGCTCGAGGTACCGCAGGTTCTGGCGGAATTCGCGACCCATGCGCAAACCGGGGCGGCGATGCCGCAGGCGATGCTCGACAAGGTGCTTGGGGCCGCCAATTTCGACATGGGCTTTCAGACCGTGGAGTATGTCGCTTCGGCGCTTGTCGATCTGGCGTTCCATGATGGCCCGGCGCCGCAGGACCCGATGGCCAAGCAGACCGAAGTGCTCGACGGGATTGGCATGCCGACGGCGATCACCATGCGCCACGCCACACCGCATTTCGCCCATGTCTTCGCCGGAGACGGCTATTCCAGTGGCTACTACAGCTACATGTGGTCGGAAGTCATGGATGCGGATGCTTTCGAGGCCTTCCAGGAAGCTGGCGGCGCTTTCGATGCCGAACGGGCAAAAGCGCTCGAGACGCATATACTCTCCACCGGCGGCAGCCGCGATGCAGCCGAACTTTACACCGCCTTTCGCGGGCGGCTTCCTGGTGTCGATGCGTTGCTTAAAGGGCGGGGTCTGGCCGCCGAATAGGTCTCAGTAGCCGCGGGCGCGGTCGACCAGATAGAGGAAGGGCTCGCCCGTCTCGCCGCGCCGGATGTTTTCCGCGATCACCTGCGATGCCGTCTCGGGTCGGGTCTCTGCGGCGATATGGGGTGTCACCGTGACCTTCGGGTGCGCCCAGAAGGGGTGATCCGCAGGCAAGGGTTCAACGCGGAAGACATCGAGCGTCGCATGGGCGATCTGCCCGCTGTCGAGAGCGGCGATCAGGCCTGCGTCATCGATCAATGTACCTCGCCCGGGGTTGATCACAAACGCGCCGGGCGGCAGCAGCGCCAGACGCCGTGCGTTGAGCGTGTTGGTCGTCTCCGGCGTGTTTGGCAGCAGCAAAACCAGAATATCCGCCTTTGCGAGTGCCGCCTGCAACCCGCTGTCGCCGTGGTGCGTTTCCACACCGTCGATCTCTTTCGGGCTACGGCTCCAGCCATGCACCGCAAAGCCGATGCCGGTCAGCATTCGCGCGGTGGCCTGCCCCAACTCGCCCATCCCCAGAATGCAGACGCGGCGGTTCTGCGCCAGTGGTTTGGAGCGCGGCAGCCAGCGGTGCTCGGGGTTGACGATGTCGGCGTCCATGCCGAGGTGGTAGCGCATCACATGGCCGGTTACCCATTCCGCCATGGACTGCGTCATGCCCGGATCCACCATGCGCGCCAGCGGCATCGTGAGCGTGGCGTTGCCCACGATCTTCTCGACCCCTGCCCAGAGGCTCAGCACGGCCTTGGTGCGCCTGTAGGGGGTGAAATCGAAGTCCAGCGTCTTTCGGCTCGGCGCGTAGATGATGTAATCCACCTCGCCGGGGGCCATCTGCGGGGCGAGGGCAATGTCCTTCAGACCGGCCGCCGCAAAGGCGCGCTTGAGAGTTGCCTCATAGGTCGTCCAATCGTCCGACGGGGCGAGAAACAGGGCATTTACGGTCATCCGGAAAACCTACCTCGGTCTATGCACATGGGCGCTCTGGACCATCCCGAAGGCGAGCAGAAGCACGAGCATCGCAGAGCCCCCGAAACTGACCATCGGCAAGGGCACGCCGACCACCGGAGCCAGACCCATGACCATCGACATGTTCACCGCGAAGAAGAGGAAGAAGTTGAGCGCGATGCCAAGGGTCAGCAGCGAGGAGAACCGGTCCTTGTTCATCAGTGCCGACCAGATGCAGAAGACGATGACGAGCGCATAAAGGCTCAGAAGCGTAATGCCGCCGATGAAACCGAACTCCTCTGCCAGCGTGGTGAAGATGAAATCGGTGTGCTTTTCAGGCAGGAAGTTCAGCCGGCTTTGCGTGCCCTGCATGAAGCCGCGTCCGGTCCAGCCGCCGGAGCCAAGCGCGATCTGCGACTGGGTGATGTGATAGCCCGCACCCAAGGGATCGGTGCTGGGGTCGAGGAAGGTGTCGATCCGCCGAAACTGGTAATCCTTGATCAACTGCCACTCGGTGCCGCGGGATTTGAAAACCGTGGCCACCAGCCCCACCCCGCCCGCGATCACGACCGCGAAATAGGCCCAATGCACACCGGCGAGAAACATCAGCCCGCCCCCCGCGGCCAGAAGCAGGATGGCGGTGCCGAGGTCAGGCTGTTTGAGTACGAGAGCCACCGGTACGAGGATGATAAGCACCGGCAGCAGCACCCAGAAGGGATGCGATGTTTTCTTGGCGGGCAGCCAGTCGTAGTAGGCGGCCAGAAACAGCACGAGGGTGATCTTCATCAGTTCCGAAGGCTGCAGGCGCATGAAGCCGAGGTCGATCCAGCGCTGCGCGCCCATGCCGACGGTGCCGAAAAGCTCCACGGCGACGAGCAGCAGGAGCGTGCCGAGGTAGGCTGCGCCGGAGAGGCTGCGCCAGAACCAGATGGGCACCATGGCAACCATCAGCATCAGCAGGAACCCCACCGCAAAGCGTTTCATCTGCGGTTCCGCCCAGGGCGTGAGGGAGCCGCCCGCCACCGAATAAAGCATCAGAAAGCCGGTGCAGGCAATCGCCACCAGCACGATGGCGAGGGGCCAGTTCAGATAGAGGATCTTGCGGACACCCGTCGGCGCGGATTTGACCGCATATTCAAGATAACTCATGCCTGGTCCTGGCCGGTCGTGGTGACGTCGGGTTGCATGGTGCGCAGCTTTTCTTGCAGGATCCCGATCTGTTCGCGATCCTTGGGCGGATAGGCTTCAAGCGGCGGCGGCCCGCCGTAGAGTGCCTGCAGGGTGATGTCCCGGGCTATGGGCGCTGCGGCCTTCGAGCCGCCGCCGCCATGCTCCACGACGACCGAGACCGCGTATTTGGGGGTTTCATAGGGTGCGAAATTCACGAAGAGCGCGTGGTCGCGCCGTTCCCAAGGCAGGTCCTCGTTACGGATCACGCCCGCGCGGCGCTCCGCTGCGGTGATGTTACGCACCTGGCTGGTGCCGGTCTTGCCGGCCATCCGCATCCCTTCGTCGATGATCCGCGATCCGTAGGCCGTACCACGGCGGTCGTTGACCGTGTCGAACATGGCGCGGCGCATCTTGCGCAGGTTGTTCTCGTTCATGCCCATGGACTCGCCGCCGCGCGTGGGCTCCTCGACCCCGTCGATGGACTTGATCAGCCGCGGCTCGACTTTGCGCCCGGTGGCAAGGCGGGCCGACATCACCGCAAGTTGCAGGGGCGAAGCCAGCATCAGCCCCTGTCCGATCGAGGCGTTGACCGTGTCGCCGACGCGCCATTCCTGGCCGTGGTTGATCCGTTTCCATTCGATCGTGGGCGCCAGCCCCTCGGCGACGGCGGACATCGGCACGTCGTGGCGCACGCCGATGCCAAAACGCTTGGCCATGTCGGAGATCTTCTCGATCCCGACCTTCACCGCGAGGTCGTAATAGTAGACGTCGCAGGACTGCTTGAGCGAGTTCTGAAGATCGACGAAGCCGTGGCCTGCGCGCTTCCAGCAGTGAAAGCGTCGCCCCGCCACCTCCAGATGTCCGGGGCAATAGGCGGTGTCATCCGGGCCGATCAGCCCGGCTTCGAGCGCCGCCATCGCGGTGACCATCTTGAAGGTCGAGCCCGGCGGATAGACGCCCTGCACCGTCTTGCTGGCAAGCGGGCGGTACTTGTTGCCGGTCAGTTCCTGGTAGTTCTTCTGGGAGATGCCGCGCACGAAGAGGTTCGGATCGAAGGTCGGCGCCGAGGCGCAGGCGACAAGATCGCCGGTCTCGCAATCGATGACCACGGCACTGGCGCTTTCGCCGCTCAGCCGCGCCTGCACATAGCGTTGCAGGTTGGCGTCGATGGTCAGCTGGATGTCCGAACCGGGCACGCCTTCAACCCGGTCGAGCTCGCGCATGACCCGGCCGGTGGCGTTGACCTCGACACGCTTGGCACCCGCACGCCCGCGCAGCAGCGGTTCCAGCTTGGTCTCCACACCGACCTTGCCGATCTGGAAGCGCGGGATGCGCAGGACCGGCTCGGGGTCGGTCATCTTGGAGAGGTCATAATCCGATACAGGGCCCACATAGCCCAGCACATGCGCGAAATCAGAGCCTTGCGGATAGACGCGCGAGAGGCCCACCTCGGGCGTCACACCGGGCAAGGCGGGCGCATTGACGGAGACGCGGCTGATGTCCTCCCAGGTCACGTCCGACAGGATGGTGATCGGCAGGAAGGGGGCTGAGCGGTTCATTTCCAGCTTCACGCGCTCGATGGTTTCGGGATCGAGCGCCACAATGCTCGACAAGCGCTCCAGTACCTCATCCACGTCGCCTACATCCTCCTTCACGATCACGATGCGGTAGGAGGGCGCATTTTGCGCAAGGCGCATGCCGTTGCGATCGAAGACCTCGCCGCGCGAGGGCGGGATCAGTCGCACGTTGATCCGGTTTTCTTCCGCCAGCAACCGGAACTGGTCGGCCTGATCCACCTGCAGATAACGCATGCGCGCGGCCAACCCGCCCATGAACAAAAGCTGCGCGCCGCCGAGAAGGGCGGCCCGGCGGGAGAGCTTGCGTTGACTGAAGTCGGTTTCGGCGCGTGTTTTTTTCATCGGTCCGATCCTGTCGGAAACTCTGACGGTGTCATATCCGGCCTCCCGCTCCACCCATGTCGCCCGGCGCCAGTTTGTGGACGCCGAGAACCCAGTGGGTGATCGCCACAGCGACCGGGTAGAAGGCCATCGTCATCACCAGTTCGATGACGCTGAGCCCGAAGGCAGGCCGGTCCGTGAATGTGACCACAAGGCCTATCCGGTAGGCAAGCGAAATCCCCGCGAGCGTCACGCAGACGAGGATCCATTCGCTGATGAAGGTGGCATCGCGCATCCCGCGTGCCCGCTGCCTGAGGTTTTCGCAGCCCAGCAGCGCCACCGCCGACCATAGCCCCGGCGGGCGTTGCAGCAGCAGGTCGGTGAGCAGGAACATCAGGGCCAGCAGCAGCGTGGGGACGTAATCGGGCCGCCTGAGCGCCCAGGCGCAGGCGAAGCCGAGGATCAGGTCGGGCCCGACCCAGCGGCGTGGCGTGGTTTCCAGCGGCAGCAGCAGGAAGAACAGGATCACGCAGATGGTGACGGAGAAGGTCAGCCGCATGCTCCAGAGTTTGGTCTGCGTCAGCTCGATCATTGCCCGATCTCCGGGCGCGGCAGTTGCGGGCCGATGATCCTTGCGGTGTCGGAGACGGTTTCCGTGCCCTGGTGCCGCAGGACCCGCAGGAATTCGAGGCGCTGGTAGTCCGCGGCGAGGCGCACGCGCAGCTTGCCGGTCGGATCGGCCGCCACCTGTCCGATCAGCAGCCCCGCGGGAAAGACGCCGCCATCGCCGGAGCTTACGACCCGCTGGCCGGGGCGCACCAGATCGCTGTCCTCCAGAAAGTCGATGGGCGGCGCGTTGGTGTTGTCGCCCGATACGATCACCCGCTGACCCGATGGCTGAATGGTGGCCGGGATACGGCTCGAGGCATCCGTGAGCAGGATCACCCGAGAGGTGTTGCGCCCGACGCCGGAAATCCGCCCCACAAGGCCGATGCCGTCCATCGTCGCCCAGCCGTCGAGCACGCCATCGCGGGCGCCGACGTTGAGCAGCACTGACTGCCGGAAGGGCGAACCGCTGTCGGCCAGCACCACGCCGGTCACATAGGTCAGGCGCGGGTCGAGCCGCACGTTGTTGAGATCGAGCAGCCGCGCGTTTTCCTGCTCGAGTTGCAGCGCCGCTTCCTTCCAGGCCTGCATCCGGCGCAACTCCGAGCGCAACTCGCGGTTCTGCTGGGCGAGGCGCTGATAGCTCTGGAATTCCTGAAGCAGGTTGATCGTTCCTGTGACAGGCGCCATGGCCCATTCCATGTTGGGCACGAAACGGTCGGTGATCTGGGCGCGGAAAAGCTCAACCCGCGGACTGTCGATGCGCCAGACAAGGAAGATTCCCAGCAGGCACAGGATCACCACGGCCAGCAGCAACCGGCGCAGCGGGCCGGTGAAATCACTGCTCTGGGATCGGTCCTTTGCCATGTCGCGGCGGTCTCCTGCCTCGCCTCAGGCAGGGCAGTCCTGCCGCTGGCGGGGGTCGTTTCTCGGTCCGGTCAGCTGTCGTAATCGATGGCGTGACGCAGTTGTTTTTCATACTCCAGCGCCTTGCCCGTGCCCAGGGCCACGCAGTTCAGCGACTCGTCGGCGATGGAAACGGCAAGGCCTGTCTGTTCGCGCAGCGCCAGATCGAGATCGCCCAGAAGCGCGCCGCCGCCTGTCAGCATCACGCCCCGGTCGACGATGTCGGCGGCAAGATCGGGCGGCGTGGTCTCGAGCGCGGTCATCACCGCCTCGCAGATCTGCTGCACCGGTTCGGCCAGCGCTTCCGCGATCTGGGCCTGCGTGACTTCGATCTCCTTGGGGACACCGTTCAAGAGGTCGCGCCCGCGGATCTGCATCGAGGTGCCGCGCCCGTCGTCGGGCATCCGCGCGGTGCCGATCGAGGTCTTGATCCGTTCGGCAGTCGTCTCGCCCACCAGAAGGTTCTGCTGGCGGCGCAGGTAGCTGATGATCGCGTCATCCATCCGGTCGCCACCCACCCGCACCGAGCGCGCATAGACGATATCGCCGAGCGAGAGCACCGCGACTTCGGTGGTGCCGCCGCCGATGTCCACGACCATGTTGCCGGTGGGATCGGTGATCGGCATGCCCGCACCGATCGCCGCCGCGATGGGTTCGGCAATCAGCCCTGCGCGACGCGCACCGGCGCTCAGCACCGACTGGCGGATCGCGCGCTTTTCGACAGGGGTCGCGCCATGCGGCACGCAGACGATGATCTTTGGCTTACCCCAGAAGGAGGAACGCTTGTGGACCTTGCGGATGAAGTATTTGATCATCTCCTCCGCCGTGTCGAAATCCGCGATCACGCCTTCACGCATCGGACGGATGGCTTCGATGCTGCCCGGCGTACGGCCCAGCATCAGCTTGGCATCCTCGCCCACGGCCAGCACCTTCTTGACGCCGTCCTTGACGTGATAGGCAACGACGGAAGGCTCCGAGAGGACAATGCCGCGCCCCTTGACGTAGACCAGCGTATTGGCCGTTCCGAGATCGATCGCCATGTCGGAAACGAACATGCCGCGGATGTTGTCAAAAAGTGCCATGCAGTTTTTACCTTGCCCGAATTCCTCGTGGCCCGCGACTCCCCTCGGGGGCGGGCTTTGCGATCTTATAGGGGCAGCAGGCTCCGGGCGAAAGGCCCGATGGCCAGGAACTCGGCGTCATCCCGCTTTCAGGTGGTTGATTGTCCCAACCTGCGTTCCGGCCCGCCGGTCCAGGCCTTCAGGGGTTGATCGGGGCGAGCAGGAACAACGCCGCCAGCGCGCCACCCGGTTCCACGCCCGGAAGGGCCTTGCGGAACGCCTGTTCCATCGCACCATTGCGGTACATTTCGGACAGCGCGGTATCGACCGCGAGGCGGAAATCACTGTCGCCCCGGCGCAGCGCCAGACCGTGTTTCTCGAGCGTCAGGATCTGGTCGAAGATCTTGTACTGGCTGCGGTCGGCACTTTGAAGGTAGAGGTTCATCAGGATCGACTGATCGGCGAAATAGCCTGAGATTTCCTTGGCTTCCATCGCCGCCATCGCATCGGTGTGGGAGTCGAAGGTCACCACCTCCGCGGAGATGCCTTCATCGGCCAGCGTGTTGCGCAGCCCGGCTTCCGTTGTGGTGCCGCCGCGCACGCCGATTTTCTGGCCCGTCAGTTCCGCCAGCGAGTTGGGCGCGTCGTTCTGCAGCATCACGGTCGCCCCATCCACATAGGTCGGGAGAGAGAAGTCCACGGTCTTGAGGCGCTCAAGCGTGATGCTCGCCGCCCCGCAGAGCAGGTCGATCTGGTCGTTCGCGACCTTTTCAAAACGGTCTTCGGTGGACACCCGAATGAACTGGATGTCGATCTTTTCCATCTCCAGCTGCTTGGCCAGATGCTCGACGACAGCATAGCAGACGATCGGCGTGTAACCCTGGGGCTGGCCTGCGTCATTCTCGAAAGAGAGAGGGGCGGCATCGGTCCGGTAGCCGAGGCGAATCTCGCCCGCCTCCTTGATGCGTTCCAACGTCTGCGCATGCAGCGAGAACGGTAGCAGAAAACCGGCGAGGGTGAGGGCGAAGGCGAGGCGCATGGGGCTATCCTGTTGTGCTCTGGGACCGAGGCTTGGTGCCGGGTCCGTTTTTCGTTTTACTGGTGTTGGAACGGACCGCCCGTCGGCGGTCCGACCGGAGATGCCTCAGGAGACATCCTTGTAGCTGATCTCGCGCTTGTCCTTGCCGGCCTTTTCGCGGCGCACAAGCAGGCGGTTCAAGGCGTGGATATAGGCCAGTACGGAGGCCACGACAGTGTCGGTGTCGGCCGACTGGCCCGTCACGATGCGGCCTTCCTCATCCATGCGCACGGAGACCGTCGCCTGGGCATCGGTGCCTTCGGTCACCGCATGGACCTGGTAAAGCTGGAGTTTCGCGTTGTGCGGCACCAGCGCCTTGATGGCGTTGAAGGAGGCATCCACGGGTCCGTCGCCGGTCTGCGTCGTCGAATGTTCGGCGCCGTCGATTTCCATGGTCAACTCGGCGGTTTGCGGTCCTTCGGTGCCGCAGACCACGCGGAGGGACTTCAGCTTCAGCCGGTCGTTCTCCGGATCACCCGTGGTGCGCATCAGCGCGATCAGGTCGTCGTCATAGACTTCCTTCTTGCGGTCCGCCAATTCCTTGAAGCGCACGAAGACGTCCTTGAGCTGGTTGTCGCCCAGCTCGAACCCCAGTTCCTGAAGCTTGGCGCGCAACGCCGCACGACCCGAGTGCTTGCCCATGACGAGGTTCGTCGCCGAGAGGCCCACGTCTTCGGGGCGCATGATCTCGAAGGTCTCGGCGTTCTTGAGCATCCCGTCCTGATGGATGCCGGATTCATGCGCAAAGGCGTTCTTGCCGACGATCGCCTTGTTGAACTGCACCGGAAAGCCCGAGACGGCGGCGACGCGGCGCGAGATGTTCATGATCTTGGTACTGTCGACGCCGGTGCGGTAAGGCATGATGTCGTTGCGCACCTTCAAGGCCATGACGACCTCTTCCAGCGCCGTATTGCCCGCGCGTTCGCCCAGACCGTTGATCGTGCATTCGATCTGGCGGGCGCCCGCTTCGACGGCGGCGAGGCTGTTGGCCGTCGCCATGCCGAGATCGTTGTGACAATGGGTGGCGAAGATGATCGTATCGGCCCCCGGCACCCGCTCCAGCAACATCCGGATGAGGGCGGCGGATTCGCGCGGCGCGGTATAGCCCACGGTGTCGGGGATGTTGATCGTCGTCGCCCCGGCCTTGATCGCGATCTCCACCACGCGGCACAGGTAATCCTCCTCGGTGCGCGTCGCGTCCATCGGCGACCACTGCACGTTGTCGCAGAGGTTGCGGGCATGGGTCACGGTCTGCTCGATGCGCTCGGCCATCTGGTCCATGTCGAGGTTGGGTATGGCGCGGTGCAGCGGCGACGTGCCGATGAAGGTGTGAATACGCGGCTTTTTCGCGTGCTTCACGGCCTCCCAGCAGCGGTCGATGTCGCCGAACTGGGCACGCGCAAGACCACAGATCACGGAATTGCGGGCATTCTTCGCAATTTCGGAAACGGCGTTGAAATCGCCCTCCGAGGCAATGGGAAAGCCCGCCTCGATGATGTCCACGCCCATCTCGTCCAGAAGGCCCGCGATTTCCAGCTTTTCGGCGTGGGTCATGGTGGCGCCGGGGCTTTGCTCGCCGTCGCGCAGGGTGGTGTCAAAGATCAGGACGCGGTCCTGTGTCGATGTATCGGTCATGTCGGTGTCTTTCGTTTTGCTGCTATCTGTCTTGGCGCGCGGCACATCCCTCTGAGCGGGCGCGCCTTTGGGGCACGCTCAGAGGCGGATTAGCAGCAGCAGGGCGGCTGTGGCGCGCGTCTGGGGCGCGGTACGAGTGATATGAGCAACCTTTGCCATGGCTCCGTTATACCGCGACGAAACCAAATGAAAAGATCGTTTTTCTGATCCGGCAAGCTGATGCGCCGGCAATTGTCGTGCACCGACTTGAAGCCTCGGGCCGCGCCGCTAGGTCGGTTTTCATGAAAAGAACACTGATATTGGGCGCCTCTGGCGGTATCGGATCGGCGGTGGCCGCAGCCTGCACCGCGCGCGGCGATGAGGTCACGAGCCTCTCGCGGTCACGCGATGGTTTCGACATCACCGACGAGGCTTCGGTGGCACGGCATCTGGAGAGGCTCGAAGGTGAATTCGACCTGGTTCTGGTGGCTACGGGGGCGCTGGAGATTGGCGGGGCCGCCCCCGAAAAGACCATCAAGGCAGTGACGGCAGAGGCGATGATGGCGCAGTTCGCGCTCAATGCGCTTGGCCCCGCTCTGGCGCTGCGCCATGCGGCGGATCTGCTGCCGCGCGACCGTGCATCGGCGTTCGCGGTGTTGTCGGCGCGGGTGGGGTCGATCGGGGACAACCGCATCGGCGGCTGGGTCAGCTACCGCAGCGCCAAGGCGGCGGTGAACCAGATCGTGCACACGGCGGCGATAGAACTGGCGCGCAGTCACAAGCAGGCCATCTGCGTGGCGCTGCACCCCGGCACGGTGGCGACCGCCTTCACCGAGAAATATCTCGGCCGACATCCGGCGGTAAGCCCTTCGGAAGCGGCGGAAAACCTGCTCTCGGTAATCGACGGGCTGACGCCTGGCGACAGCGGCGGGTTCCGCGACTGGGCGGGCAAGGAGGTGCCCTGGTGAGCCGGCTCGTTCTGGTGCTGGGCGATCAACTGAGCGAGGGCTTGAGCGCACTCCGCGAGGCCGACAAGGCGAGTGACACGGTGGTCATGGCCGAGGTTTCGGACGAGACAGCCTATGTGCGGCACCATCCCAAGAAGATCGCCCTGATTTTCTCGGCCATGCGCAAGTTCGCCGCCGAATTGCGGGCGGATGGCTGGAAGGTTGCCTACAGCCAGCTCGACGACAGCGAGAACGCAGGCTCCATCGTTGGCGAATTGCTGCGCCGGGCGGAGCAGACGGGTGCCGCGGAAGTGCTGGCGACGGAGCCGGGTGAATGGCGGCTGATCAACGCGCTGAAGTACGCGCCGATCAAGGTGCGCGTGCTGCCGGACGATCGGTTCATCGCGTCACACAAGGAGTTCGAGGACTGGGCCAAGGGGCGCAAGCAACTGCGGATGGAGTATTTCTACCGTGACATGCGGCGCAAGACGGGGCTCCTCATGGACGGGGATGACCCGGCTTGCGGCAAGTGGAATTTCGATCATGACAATCGCAAGCCCGCGCCGGACGAGGTGACGCACGACGGGCCACCGGGGTTCGAGCCGGACGCGACGACCGAGGAGGTGCTGGATCTTGTCGAAGCGCGGTTCGGCAATCATTTCGGGACCTTGCGGCCGTTCCGCTTCGCCACGACGCGGGCGCAGGCGCTTGAAGTGCTTGACCATTTCGTAAAGCACGCGCTGCCGAAGTTCGGCGATTTCCAGGATGCGATGCTGAACGACAACCGCTTTCTCTATCATGCGGTGATCTCGCCCTACCTCAACATCGGGCTGCTGGGGCCGCTCGAGGTCTGCGAGGCGGTGGCGGAGGCCTATGCCAGGGGCGATGCCCCGATCAATGCCGCCGAAGGGTTCATTCGCCAGATCATCGGCTGGCGCGAATATGTGCGCGGCATCTATTTCCTCGAAGGGCCGGACTATCCTGACCGCAACCTGCTGGGTCATGACCGTGACCTGCCGGCGCTTTACTGGGGCGGCGAGACGCGGATGAACTGCCTTGGCAAAGCGGTCGGCCAGACCCGTGAGGAAGCCTATGCCCACCATATCCAACGCCTTATGGTCACGGGAAATTTTGCGCTTCTCGCCGGCGTGAACCCGGGGCAGGTGCATGAATGGTACCTCGCCGTCTATGCCGATGCCTTCGAGTGGGTCGAGGCGCCGAACACGGTGGGCATGAGCCAGTTCGCCGACGGCGGCATCATCGCCTCGAAGCCCTATGTGTCGAGCGGATCCTACATCAACCGGATGTCGGATTACTGCAAGTCCTGCGACTACGCGGTGAGCAAGAAGACCGGCGAGGGGGCCTGCCCCTTCAATCTGCTCTACTGGCATTTTCTGGACCGGCACCGGGAGCGGTTTTCGAACAACGCCCGCATGGGCAACATGTACCGCACGTGGGACCGGATGGACGCGGATCACCGCGCCACGGTGCTCAAGGAGGCGGAGGCCTTCCTCGAACGCCTCGACGCCGGCGAGACAGTGTGACGGGACGTGCGGCGGCCGGATCGCCGGGGCTCGCTGAAAAGCAGGTTAACGTATTGAAAAAGAGCAAAAAACGCCTGTCACCCCGGGTACACCCTGCGTACACCCCCTGTACACCCCCCGGCGCCGCGTCGCGTGGTTAACGGGGCGGGCGGCGGCTTTGTTGCGAAAGAGTATGGGGAGGGCAAGGCGGGCAGCGGGTGCGGCAGCGTTGGACTGGAAGTTGCGGTTGGGAACGGCCGCTGAACGGACAAGACTGACCTTTGCTTGCTTCCACTCATTTTTGCTGGCGCTTAGTTGGCCGCCCCTTGCGCCATCCCTTTTTTGTCGATGAGGCTTGGCCTCTCAGAACGCGACTACCGCTGCAAGAACTGGCGGGCGTTAACGGTCGGCGATAAATCCTGGAGAGATCATGCCAGTGAATTAAAAAACGATCCTTACGGGTCCTCGTCAGAAAGAGATAAAGTTCCGGAACTCTTGAGAATCGTTTGTCAGTTTGTCATTGTTAAAACATAAATCGTATATTTTGAGAGGAAAGCATAATGCGCCATTTTTCAGTCGGGTTGGCTGCCGCATCCTTCATTGCTGTAATATCAACAACGGCAACAAGCGTCCAGGCAATCACCCTCGGTTTGGATTTCGCAGCGGACTACACCGTTACAGACCTTGGTTCGGTCACAGGCGTGCCGGGTAGTTACGGCGGATTGACGTTCAAAGCAGGCGATTCAAACACGTTGCTTTTGGGTGGCGCTGCCAATACCGCCAGCGGCCGACTTTACGAGGTCGGAGTCAATCGCGATGGATCAGGCGTAGTAACGGGGTTTGATCCAAACCCACCAACTCTTGGCAATGTCGGCGAATATAACGACGGAGGTGTAGCCTACGGGCCAGGCGGCGTGCTGTTCACAGCGCAATGGCCTGTAAATAACCTGGGACAAACCAAACCGGGAAGTACCGACGAGGATCGCGTTGATGATCTTGAGGCACTTGGAGTGGGAGGATCTTCAATCGCCGCTATCAATTTTGTTCCAAGTGGATTTTCAGGGGCTGGTCAGGCAAAAATCGTGTCGTGGAGCTCGGGTAACTGGTATGATCTGTCCCTGACACCAGATGGCAGCGGTACATTCACACCTACTGCCGCCACCCAGATTGACCTCGACCCAATTGCACCTGGTATACAATCACTACCCGGAGGTCCGGAGGGCTTTGTTTACATCGCGGCTGGCAATGCTGGATTTTCGGTGGACAGCATGCTTGTGTCTGACTACTCCGCCAACCGGATATCCGCATACGAGCTTGACGGTAATGGCAACCCACTTACCAGTACACGCCGCGACTTTCTGACAGGATTGACCGGCGCTGAAGGAGCTGCGATCGATCCGGTCACGGGCGATTTCTTTTTCTCCACCTTTGGTGGCGGAAATAGAGTGGTCAAGGTTTCAGGGTTTATCGCTCCTACTCCACAACCGCCAGCTGTACCTCTGCCAGCGTCCATGTGGTTGCTCTTGGGTGGTTTAGCAGGGCTGAGAACGCTAGCTCGCAAAAAAGGCTAAAACAGCGACCAGTGCTCTAGGGTGGCTCCGGTTTTTCGGAGCCATTTTTTTTGCCTGCGGCAGTGCGTGATAACCTTGTATCAAGGTGGGTATGAAAGCGCATGAATTTGGTGCCTTCTATGCTGTCGAGACATCAAAAGAGCACCTCGATTTGCTCGCCTAGGCGGCATTCTCTTGGCCATCAACGCAGGGGGCCATGAGCCAAGCGGAGAGTTCTTCCGCGAAGGACAGCAAATCCCCTGGTGACAGGAATAATTGTGAGACTGGGAGTGTCCTAAGGTTGGAGAGCCCGATAAGTAGCAATCTTTATCATATTAGATTTGCCAACTCGCCCCTTTTGCAACAGCACGAAACTAGCTGTTCTTGCGTTCTGCACCACTTGGGAATAAGGCCTCACACCGGCCATTAGCCGCAGGGCAGTCAAAAGCGCGCGAAAACGCCTAATGGCACCGCTCCGAAGGGGCAACACCCACGCGGACCGTCGCGGGCAAAAGCCGATCTGGTCTCAGCCGCCTTCCTTGAGCGCGCCATTCTCCCAGGTGCCGGCGGCTTCTTCGCCGGTGGCATAGCGCATCGTCCCGGTGCCCTGGCGTTTGCCGGCCTTGAAGGTGCCTTCGTAGATGTCGCCATTGGCGTAGGTCGCCATGCCCTGGCCTTCGATCTCGCCGGCGAGCCAGTCGCCGTCATAGACAAAGCCGTCGGGCATGACGATCCGGCCCTTGCCCTCGCGTTGGCCGTTCACGAAGCTGCCGGTGTAGACCGTGCCGTCGGGGTAGGTCGCGGTGCCCTGGCCGTGGCGCTGGCCGTCGAGCCATTCGCCCTCGTAGCGGTAGCCGTCGGCGTAGGTCATCACACCTTGCCCGTGGTTGCGGGCGTCCTTGAAGCCGCCTTCATAGACGACGCCGTTGGTATAGGTGGCCTTGCCGATGCCGTCGATCACACCGGTCTTCCACTCGCCGTCATAGGTCGAGCCGTCGGGGTAGGTGATCAGCCCCTTTCCATCGGCGAGACCGCCCACGAAATCGCCGACGTAGATCGAGCCGTCAGGGTATGTGACGCGGCCCTGGCCCTCGATCTCGCCCGCGACCCAGGAACCGACGTAGGTATAGCCGTCCTGGGCGACGAAGGTACCCTGGCCATTGCGCAGGTCGCCCGCGAATTCACCCTCATAGGTGTCGCCGTTGGCATAAGTGACCTTGCCCATCCCCTCGCGGCGGCCCGAGACCAGCTGGCCTTCATAGACATCGCCGTTGGCCTGGGTCAGCGTGCCCGAGCCGTCGATCTGCCCGTCGCGCCACAGGCCCACATAGACCAGACCGTCGGGCATGGTCAGCGTGCCCGAGCCCGCGCGTTCGCCGGCCTTGATCTCGCCTTCGTAGATGGCGCCGTCGGGGTAGGTGATCTTGCCCGCGCCTTCCTTGTTCCCGTCGACCCAGTCGCCGGTATAGACATAGCCGCCGGGGCTTTTCATCGTGCCCTTGCCGTGGTGCCGGGCATTGCGGAAGCCACCCTCGTAGCGCACGCCATTGGCGTAATTGGCGACGCCCTGGCCCATGATCGCGCCGTCGACCCATTCGCCTTCATAGGTGCCGCCATCGGCGAAGGTAATCTTGCCGAGGCCTTCGGGCTTGCCCTTGGCGAAGCTGCCCTCATAGACCGAGCCGTTGGGAAAACGCGCGATGCCCTGGCCCTTGATCTCGCCGTCGATCCACTCGCCGGAGTATTCATAGCCATTGGGCAGCTTGTAGGTGCCGGTGCCGTGCTGCACGCCGCCGCGGAAGGTACCCTCGTAGACGCCGCCGTCGTCATATTGCTTGGTCAGCACCTGGGCATCCTGCGCGGCAAGCGGCAGGGGCAGAAGGGCAAGGCAGAAAGCGATGGCGCGGTGGTTCATGGCGGACCTGTCAGTCGTTTTCAGGGTTGTTATCATTGGCAGGGCGCGGGATCGGCTCCGGCCTGCGGGGCGGCAGGGTAAACTTACGCAAGGGGCGGGTCCGGGGCAACGCCCTTTTGCCGCCGCCGGCGCGGATGGGCTTTTCTCCGCGGGCCGATCTGCTACATGACGGGAAATAAGGCAGAAAGGCCCGTGCTCATGGCGGATCGCTTCCGTATCACCCTGGGGCAGTTGAACCCGACCGTCGGCGATCTGGCGGGCAACGCAGCACTGGCGCGCGAGGCCTGGGAGGCGGGGCGCGTTGCCGGGGCCGATCTGGTGGCGCTGCCGGAGATGTTCATCACGGGCTACAACGCGCAGGATCTGGTGCGGCGTCATGCTTTCCAGCTCGATGTGATGACGCATATCGAAAAGCTCGCCGCCGACTGTGCGGAGGGTCCGGCGATGGCGATCGGCTCGCTCTGGGTCGAGGGGACGGGGCTTTACAACGCCTATCTGATCCTCAAGGGCGGCAAGATCGTGAGCCAGGTGCTCAAGCATCATCTGCCCAATGAGACCGTCTTTGATGAGGTGCGGATTTTTGACGCAGGACCGCTGGGTGGGCCCTATTCGGTGGGCAATACCCGCGTCGGCTCGCCCATTTGCGAGGATGCCTGGCATGAGGATGTGGCCGAGACGCTGGCCGAGACCGGTGCCGAATTCCTGCTGGTGCCCAATGGCTCGCCCTACTACCGCGACAAGTTCGACACCCGGCTCAATCACATGGTGGCCCGCGTGGTGGAGACCGGATTGCCGCTCATCTACCTCAACATGGTGGGCGGGCAGGACGACCAGGTGTTCGACGGCGCATCCTTCGCGCTCAACCCCGGCGGCAAGCTGGCGCTGCAACTGCCCTGTTTCGACGCGGCCATCGCCCATGTGGATCTTGAACGCGGCCCCGAGGGCTGGCTGGTGGTCGAGGGCGAGAAGGCGGGGCATCCCGACGACTGGGAGAAGGACTACCGCGTGATGGTGCAGTCCTTGCGCGACTACATGCGGAAAAGCGGTTTCAAAAAGGTGCTTCTGGGCCTGTCGGGCGGGGTTGATTCCGCGATCGTGGCGACCATCGCCGTCGATGCGCTGGGCACGGAGAACGTGCGCTGCGTGATGCTGCCGTCGGAATACACTTCGAAGGAGTCTTTGGAAGATGCGGAAGCCGTGGCGAAGGCGCTGGGCTGCCGCTACGACTATGTGCCGATTTCCGAGGCCCGTGCGGCGGTCACGAACACGCTGGCGCCGCTCTTCGAAGGGCTGGAACCGGGGCTGACCGAGGAGAACATCCAGTCGCGCCTGCGCGGGCTGCTGCTCATGGCGCTGAGCAACAAGTTCGGGGAGATGCTGCTGACCACGGGCAACAAGTCGGAAGTGGCGGTGGGCTACGCCACGATCTACGGCGACATGGCCGGCGGCTACAACCCGATCAAGGACCTCTACAAGACCCGCGTCTTCGAGACCTGCCGCTGGCGCAACGCCAACCATCGTGCGTGGATGATGGGCCCTGCGGGTGAGGTGATCGTGCCGCGTGTCATCGACAAGCCGCCATCGGCCGAATTGCGCGAGGATCAGAAGGACAGCGACAGCCTGCCGGATTATCCGGTGCTCGATGCGATCCTTGAGATTCTGGTCGATGAGGCGGGCTCCATTGCCGATTGCGTCGCCGCCGGCTTCGACCGCGAGGTGGCCAGGAAGGTCGAGCACCTGATCTACATCAGCGAATACAAGCGCTTCCAGTCCGCCCCCGGCGCGCGGCTGACCAAGGGGGCGTTCTGGCTCGATAGGCGCTATCCGATCGTGAACCGCTGGCGCGACCCGTCCTGAGCGGCGGCGGGCGGGTCGGCCTTCGGGATGGCCGATCAGCACTTCGTGACTTGATCGGGTGCTCCGGCGTGCTCCTTATCGGACAGCGTTCAAGGAAAGGACTGCCGATGCGACGACTTGTGATGCCCCTCCTTCTGGCGATCGGCTTTGCCAATTCCGCTTTCGCTTGCGGACCCGATACCGATTGCATGCTGGGCGATCGGAGCTACCGCATTGCGCTGCCGGAGGATGCGGCGACAGGGCCGCTGCCGGCGGTGGTCTTTGCCCATGGCTACCGCGGATCGGCGGACGGCGTGATGCGCAACGGCTCGCTGCGCAAGACGGTGTCCGGATCTCGGGGCGGCGCTGATTGCGCTCGATGCAGGCGAGGACGACTGGGTCATTCCCAATGCGCCGAGACACATGGAGAGCGACGGCGCGGAAGAATTCGCCTATGTGGACGCGGTGCTTGCGGATGTGGTGGCGCGTTTCGACATTGACCCCGCGCGGATCATGGCCACGGGGTTCAGCGCGGGCGGCATGATGGTCTGGAACCTCGCCTGCGCGCGCAGCGATCGTTTCGCGGGCTTTGCGCCGGTGTCGGGCACCTTCTGGCTGGAGCCGCCCGCGACGTGTTCAGGGCCGGTGGCGAGCGTGATCCATATCCACGGCGACAATGACCCCACGGTGCCGCTCGACGGTCGCGCGATCGGGCCGACCCGGCAGGGAAAGGTCTCGGAGGCGCTTGCGATGTATGGCGATTACGGGGGCTTCGGCCCGATGACCTACGTCATGCGGGACGATCTGCGCTGCGAGGAGCGGCGCAATGCAGCCGGTGATCTGCTGGATTTCTGCCTGTTTACAGGGGGCCATTCGTTCCGCACGGAGTTCGTGCGCTTTGCCTGGGAGCGGCTGCGGGAGGCGGGGCGGTTGTGAGCCCGGATCGGCGCCGAAGGCCGTGTAGCGGTTCAGCAGCGCAGCGAATGGCGGCTTCGTCCACGGGCCGTGAGCAGGCTACACAACGCATCGAAGCCTTGTTCGACAACGGCGGTTGCGCCCTCCAGAAACCAAATTACAGCTCTAAATCAAATGCTTATAGCCAGACTTAATCAGTCGCGTTTTTGCGTTTGCGTTCTATATCAACGCCACATCAACACTGGGCCAGAAAAACCGCACCAGCATGTATAAGCAGGCAGCGACATGCAGCCGCGCGCAAAGAAACGCGATTCGCAGTT
>CAVQRB010000017.1:0-195315 GCA_963715055.1 uncultured Alphaproteobacteria bacterium
GCCGAGGCTGTAGGTCGGGAAGTAGCCGAAAAGCCCCACCGCCCAATGCACGTCCTGCAGGACACCGTTCGACGACCGGTCCACGCCAAAGCCGAAGTCCGCCGCGAAACGGTCGTTCCAGGCCGCTTCCAGATCGCCGACCTGCAGATCACCCGCCATCAGCGCCCGTTCCAGATCGAAGCGCAGCAGCACATGAAGGTTGTATTGCAACTCGTCGGCTTCGGTGCGGATATGGCCGTCGTTCACCCGGTTCACACAGGCATAGAAGGTCTCTTCATCGGCAATGCCGAAATCACCGAAGGCCTCGCGCATCTCGCGGTAGAGCCAGCCGGTGAAGGCGCGGCTGCGGCCGATCTGGTTCTCGTAGATCCGGCTCTGGCTTTCATGCACCCCCATCGACACCCCCTCGCCCAAGGGCGTCAGCAGGTAGTCGCGATGGATGTTCTGCTCATAGCAGGCGTGGCCGACCTCGTGGATCGTCGAATAGAAGCAATTGAACGGATCAACCGGATTGGTGCGCGTGGTGATGCGCACATCGAGCCCTGAGCCCGAACTGAACGGGTGCACCGCCTTGTCGACGCGCCCATGGACCATGTCATAACCGAAGGCCTTCGCCAGCTTGCGCGTCAGCCGCATCTGGGATGCCTCGTCGAACGTGCCGGTGAGCCGGGGTGGCGCCTTGGCCGCCCGCACCGCCGCGCGCAGGTCGGCCAATTCGGGCCGCAGCGCGCCGAACATCGCGGCAAGGTCTTCGCTGCTGGTGCCGGGCTCATAATCGGCGAGCAGGGCATCGTAGACATCGCCCCCCTTGGCCAGTGCCTGCCCCTCTTCACGTTTGAGCGCGATCACCTCTTCCAGCGTCGGCGCGAAGGCGGCGAAATCATCCGCCGCGCGCGCATCGGCCCAGACGCCCTGCGCTTCGGACGTCACGCGGGCAATGCGGGCGGCCAGTTTCGCCGGAACCTTGCTCGACCGCTCGAAGGTGCGCCTGATGTGGCGCAAGTGGGCGGCCTCGGTAGAGCTGAGCTTCGTTCCTTCGAGAGCCGCGAGCCACTCGGCCACCCGCGGGTCGATCCGCCGGGCGTGCAGCACACTGGCAATGGCCGCGCGCTCCTCGCCGCGTTGCGGGGCGGCCCCGCGCGGCATCACGGTCTCCTGATCCCACTCGAGCCGTCCGGCGATCTGCGCCAGCGCCTGCGTCTCACGGGTGAATTCCATCAGTTGGTCGAAAGCGGTCATGCGCGGGCTCCTCTGAGCGATGTGACGATGGGGTAGCCCGACAGGAAGCGTGCCCTCAGGATCAGGACCCAGACGATCACCGCCAATCCCTGATGGAAAATGGCGATATGGGCGGGTGCGCCATAAAGCACGGTGACGATACCGAGCACGATTTGAAGCACCATCGCGGCCAGCACCGCATTGAAGGCAAAGCGTGTCTCGGGATGAACGGATTTCCGGCCACGCAGCCAGACAACGACCGTGAAGATCAGCAGGAGATACCCCGACACCCGGTGGATGAACTGCACCAACCCCGGGCTTTCGAAGAAGTTGCGCCAGACCGGCTCGAAGGTGAAGGCCGTGGCCGGAAAGACCTGCCCGCCCATCAGCGGCCAGTCGGTGTAGCTGCGCCCGGCGTCGATGCCCGCGACAAGCGCGCCGAGGATGATCTGCAGGAAGGTGAAGTGCAAAAGCCCGGTGGAGAGGCCCCATTGCTTTTTCTCCTTGGCCCGCTGCGCCTGCAACAGATCGCGCGCCGTGCGCCCCATCTTCATGATGTACCAGGAGATGAGGCCCAGAATGATGAAGGCGAGGCCGAGATGCGTGGCCAGCCGGTAGCTCGCCACATCGGTCATGCCCTCACCTTGCGTCACGCCGGAGGCGACCATCCACCAGCCGATCGCCCCTTGCGCGCCACCGAGGGCCCCCAGCAGCAGGAGCCGTGGCGTCCAGCCCGGCGGAATCTGACGTCGGATTGCGAAATAGCCAAAGCCCAAAGCCCAGACGAGGCCGATCACCCGCCCCAACTGCCGATGGCCCCATTCCCACCAGTAGATCACCTTGAAATCCGCAAGCTGCATCCACTGGTTCTGGATACGGAATTCGTCGATCTCCTGGTATTTGGCGAATTCGCTCTCCCATTCGGCGGCATTCATCGGGGGCAAGGCCCCGGTGAAAGGACGCCACTCGGTGATGCTGAGCCCGGAGTCCGTCAGCCGCGTGAGCCCTCCCACGGCGATCATCAGGAAAACCAGGGCAAAAAGGATCATCAGCCAGACCCGGATTGCGCCGCGCGCGCCGGTCTGGCCCTTGTCGATCAGCCCCGGCTGTGCCGCGGGCCTCGCGGCCTCGGGGCTGCCCACCTCTTCGAAGATGCTGCGTTTCGGGCTCATCTGGGATCCTTGTCTGCGCTCTTTGCCGCGAACCTATGTCGGGCGGCGTCCGAGGTCCAGCGCGACTAGGTGTCGCCGCCCTTGCCGCGCAGCAACTGCCGAAGGAGGCCATGCAGCATCTGAACATCGGCGCGAGTCAGCGGCATCCGGCTCCACATGTTGCGCAGGTTGGTGCGCATCGACTGCGACTTGTGCTCGGGGTAGAAGAACCCCGCCTGATCGAGACGGCTCTCGAAATGGTCGGCGAGTTTCTCGACCTCGATGCCTTCGGCCCAGACACTGCCGCCCATCTCGACGGCCTCATGCGTCACCTCGCCGGTGGCGCGCCGCCATTCGTAGCCCATGAGCAGCACGCATTGCGCGAGGTTGAGCGAGGGGAACGCCGGGTTCACCGGCACCGAGATGATCGCATTGGCCCGCGCGATGTCCTCGTTCTCGAGCCCGGCCCGCTCCGGCCCGAACATCACGGCAACCCGTTGTCCTTCCGCGATCTTCCGCGCCGCGAGCCGCATCGCCTCTTCGGGACTGAAGACAGGCTTCGTCAGATCGCGCTGGCGGGCCGTGGTGGCGAAGACATAGTGGCAATCGCCGATGCCGCCGGGCAGATCGGCGCTCAGCTGCGCCTCATCCAGCAACCGTCCCGCGCCACTTGCCAGCGCCACGGCGGACTGGCTCGGCCAGCCGTCGCGCGGCGCCACGATCCGCATCCGGTCGAGCCCGAAATTCCACATCGCCCGCGCCGAGGCGCCGATGTTCTCGCCCATCTGCGGACGGACCAGCACGAAAGCAGGGGTTGCGGGAAGGGCGACAGGCTTTGACATGGGCGGCGTCATAAGCGCTCGAAGGACCCGGCGCAACGGCGCGCTTGGCGTAACCGGGCAAGATCGCCTCGTTATCGCAAAAAAGTTTTCATTCCCCGGCGCTTGCGCTACTGCTTCGGGCAAGCATCGAAGGACCGACCCCATGGACACGCGCGACGCGCCGCAGCTCTACCTCATCACCCCGCCCGAAATAGAACTGGGAACCTTCCCGGACCTCCTGGCCCGGGTGCTGGACAGCCATGCCATCGCCTGCGTCCGCCTGAGCCTTGCGACCCGCGACGAGGACCGCCTGTCGCGCGCCGCCGACGCCCTGCGCGAGATCACCCATGCCCGCGATGTGGCGCTGGTGATCAGCGAGCATGTGAAACTGTCCGAGCGCCTCGGCCTCGACGGGGTGCATCTGACGGATGCGGCACACTCCGTGCGGGCCACGCGCAAGGCGCTTGGAGAAGATGCGATTGTCGGATGCTACTGCGGCACGTCGCGCCACGACGGGATGAGCGCTGGCGAGGCCGGAGCGGATTACGTGAGTTTCGGCCCCGTCGCGGCCTCCAACCTCGGCGATGGGAGTTTCGCCGAACTCGATCTTTTCCAGTGGTGGTCGGAAGTGATCGAAGTACCCGTGATCGCCGAAGGCGGGCTCGACACGGGTCTGGTGGCGCAATTGGCGCCCTACACTGATTTCTTCGGCTTCGGCGACGAGATCTGGCGCGCCGAGAACCCGGTCGATGCCCTGAGCGCGCTGATCGCGGCCATGCGCTGAGCGGATCAGAAGAAGACCCGCTCCACCGTCCAATAGGCGCCGATGGCCGCGATGATCAGCGAGGCCGGGATCGACACGGCGCGGAACATGACCGCATATCGCGCGACGGGGGCCTCCGCTTCCGACAGCGGCGCGCGCTTCGCCAGTTGCACGCAGAAGGCGAGAAGAAGCGCGGCCAGCGCGATCACCGTCAGCTGCCCCAACTCCACGCCCACGTTGAAACCGATGAGCGCCGGGACGAACTGATCTTCCGGCAATCCGAAATCGCCCAGCACCGAGGCGAACCCCAGCCCGTGCAACAACCCGAAACCGAAGATGACCAGCGGTCGCCACCGGCTCAAACCGCGCCGAAAGACGTTCTCCACCGCCACATAGACGATGGAGGCGGCGATCAGCGGCTCGACGATGCTGGCGGGCACCGTGACGATCCCCAGCGCGCCAAGCGCCAGCGTGACCGTATGGGCAAGCGTGAATGCGCTGACCTGCCACAGGAGCGGCTGCCAGCGGGTCGACAGGAAAAACAGCCCCAGCACGAAGAGAATATGATCGAGCCCCTTGGGCAGGATGTGGTCGAACCCCACCGGCACGTAGCTCCAGAAGGCCTCGCCCGGGGTCTGGGCATCGCCGCCGGCCAGCGCAATCGGCGGGCTGCTTTGCCCGCCATCAAGATAGCCTGTGTAGGGCGCGTCGACGCCCTGCTGGCGCAGGACCATGGCGCCCGCCCCCGCCGGCCAGTTGAAAACGATGGCTTCGGCCCCCTCCGGCAGGGGCGCTTCGAGTGCGATGGTGGTGACCCGTGGCAATTCGATGTCGACGTCATCGGGGCTATCCGCCGAGACCATCGTAAAGGCGAGCGGCCCGCCAGCGTTGCTGAGCGGCAGCGCGTTCCAGGCGGCGACGATCTCGGGCAGACGGGCCAGAAGCGCCTCCCCCGGCAGGGCCCGCAGCGCATCGTAATCGGCAGCAGCAGGATCGGCGTCGGTATCCGCGACAGCGTCGAGATCGATGCCCGCGAGGAAAGCTTCGAGGTTCACCCGCATGTCAAGCCGAAGTGTGCCGTCTGGCGTAAGGGTCATATCCGCGATCGTGGGCAGGACCTCATGGGCCAGTGCTTTCACGCTCGCAAATCCCTGGCAAAGACCTAAAGTCAAAAGCACGACCCATAGCCGCACCGTCGCCAAAAAGAAGGTCCTGTCCATGTTTTTTGCTCGTCTTTTCGTTGTCTTGTCATTCGCGGCGGCACATGCTGCCTCTTCCCATGAGTTTTGGATCGAACCGCAGCAATATCAAGTGGAAAGCGGCGCAGAGCTTCTGGCCAACCTGCGCAACGGCGAGACTTTCAAAGGCTCCTCGCTGGCCTGGTTCGACCGGCAGTTCACCCGCTTCGAGATGGTCAGCGGCGATAAGACCCTTCCCGTCACAGGCCGGGCAGGCGACGTGCCGGCGTTGCAGGCGACCGCCCCCGGGGATGGCCTCCTTGTCATTCTGCATGAAACCACGCCCACCGCGCTGACCTATACCGAATGGCCAAAGTTCCTGCGCTTCGCCGCGCACAAGGACTTTCCCAATGCCGAAGCCGAGCATCTGGCAAGGGGCTGGCCCACCGAAGGATTCCGCGAAAGCTACACGCGGCACGTCAAGGCGCTGGTGGCCGTGGGCGATGGCGCCGGGGCCGACCGGGCCTTCGGGATGGCGACCGAATTCGTGGCGCTGACCAACCCCTATGACCCCGGCTTCGGTGCCACAATGGAGGTCGCTTTGCGCTACCGGGATGCCCCGCGCGCCGATGCGCAGGTCGAAGTGTTCGACAAGGCACCGGACGGCACCGTCGCGGTCACGCTGCACCGCACGGATGCCGCCGGGATCGCCCGGATTCCGGTAACGCGCGGTCACGCCTATCTCTTCGACGCGGTCGTCCTTCGCCCGGCGCCTCCCGCCGGTACCGACGCACGCGCGCCCGTCTGGGAAACGCTCTGGGCCGCGCTGACCTTCCGAGTACCGGACTGAAACCACTCTTGAACCTTGGCAGGATCGCGGTCAGAAGACTTGCATGAAAATTGCGCCCGACATCCTGTGCATCGGTTCGGTCCTCTGGGACGTGATCGGACGCTCCGCCAGCGCCATGCGGCAAGGCTCCGATGTACCGGGACGCATCACCCGGTTGCCGGGTGGGGTCGCGATGAACATCGCCATGACGCTCGTGCGCTTCGGGCTGACACCGGCGCTTCTGACTGCGATCGGGCGCGATGCCGAAGGCGAGGAACTGATCGCCGCCTGTGCCGCGCGCGGCATGATCACGGAGACGGTCTATCGCTCGGATGACCTGCCCACGGACATCTACATGGCAGTGGAAGGGGCAAACGGTCTGATCGCGGCGATTGCGGATGCCCATTCGCTCGAAGCCGCGGGCGCCAAGATCCTCGCACCGCTCTCCGACGGGCGGATCGCCACGCCGCAGGACCCATACGCGGGTCCCGTGGCCCTCGATGGCAACCTGACCCTCGATCTGCTCAGCGACATCGCCCGCAGCCCGCTTCTGGCGGCGGCAGACCTGCGCGTGGCCCCGGCCTCGCCCGGCAAGGCGGAACGGCTCGCCCCCTTCGTGCAAGCCGGACGCGGCACCCTCTATGTCAATCTCGAGGAAGCGGGGCTGCTCTGCCAGACCACTTTTGCGACCTCGCGCGCAGCGGCTGAAGGTCTGCTGAAGCGCGGGGCCGCCCGTGCGCTCGTCACTGATGGTGGTGCAGATGCGACCGAAGGACGCCCTGACGGCCTGCTGACCCGCACGCCGCCGCAGGTGCTGGTCACCCGCGTGACCGGAGCGGGCGACACCTTCATGGCCGCCCATATCGCCGCCGAAGCGGAGGGCGCTCCCCCCGACGCGGCCCTCGAGCGGGCCTTGCAGGCCGCCGCCATCTATGTCTCCGGAGAAACTGCCCTTTGAACGCCCTGCCCCTGATCCACTCCGCCGAAGTCGCTGCCGCCAAGGCCTCTGGTCGCCCTGTCGTGGCGCTGGAAAGCACCATCATCACCCATGGCATGCCCTATCCGCAGAACCTCGAGGTGGCGCGGCAGGTCGAGGACGATATCCGCGGTGTGGGCGTGACGCCCGCCACCATCGCGGTGATCGACGGCAAGCTGCACATCGGCCTTGAAGTCGATCAACTCGAAACCCTGGCGCAGGCCAAGGGTGTGGCCAAGCTCTCGCGCGCCGATCTCGCGGTTTGCATGGCGACCGGCGGGACCGGCGCAACCACCGTCGCAGCCACGATGATCGGAGCCGAGCGCGCGGGCATCGACGTCTTCGCCACCGGCGGCATCGGCGGCGTGCACCGCGGGGCCGAGAACAGCTTCGATATTTCCGCCGACCTGATGGAGTTGGCGCAGACGCGGGTCACAGTCGTGGCCGCCGGCGCAAAGGCCATTCTCGATGTGGACAAGACCCTGGAAGTGCTCGAAACCCAAGGCGTGCCGGTGATCGCTTACGGGCAGGACAGCTTCCCCGCCTTCTGGAGCACCACCTCGCCGCTCAAGGCCCCGCTGCGCATGGACAGCGCCGAAGAGATCGCCCGCGCGCACCGGATGCGTGCCTTGCTCGGCCTGCCGGGCGGCCAGCTGATCGCAAATCCGATCCCCGTGGAGAGCGAGATTCCGGCTCACGATCTCGCCCCGATCATCGCCAAGGCGCAGACGGATGCGGATGCGCATGGCATCCGGGGCAAGGCGGTGACACCTTACCTTTTGCAACGCATCTTCGAGCTGACGGAAGGCAGATCGCTGACCGCGAATATCGCTCTGGTGCGCAACAACGCGCGGCTCGCCGCCCAGATCGCCCAAGCGCTGAGCGATCTTGCCCGCGAGGCGTGAACTTCCCTCACCGGGCGGCCCTCTCCCATTGTAGTCCTGCACCAAAGGACATAATTAATGACGGACCCAAGCCGGACGCGCCATGACCACCCCTTTCGACCAAGACCTGCCCGCACCACCAAAGCGCAGCCTTTTTGCCAGGATGCGGGCGAATTTCCTGACCGGTCTTGTGGTTATCGCCCCTGTCGGCCTGACGATCTGGCTGATCTGGACCGTGGTGGGCTGGATCGACGGATGGGTGCTGCCGCTGGTGCCCAACAGCTACCAGCCCGACAAGTTCATCCAGAACCTGCTTGGGCTCGACCCGGAAGTGCAGATCAACATCCGCGGCATCGGCGTCGTCATCTTTCTGGTCTTCACGATGGTCGTGGGCTGGATGGCCAAGGGCCTCATCGGGCGCTCGCTTATCCGCTTCGGCGAAAGCCTCGTGGAACGCACTCCCGTCGTGCGCTCCGTCTATTCCGGCATCAAGCAGATATCGGAAACGGTCTTCGCCCAGTCCGAGCGCTCCTTCGAGACGGCCTGCATCATCGAGTATCCGCGAAAGGGCATCTGGGCGCTGGGGTTCGTGTCGACAACCACAAGGGGAGAAGTCTCGACGCGTGGCAACGACGGACGCCCGATGCTCAGCGTCTTCCTGCCCACCACCCCGAACCCGACCTCGGGCTTCCTGCTCTTCGTGCCCGAAGAGGATGTGATCGAGCTTGACATGACGGTGGAGGATGCGGCCAAACTGGTGATTTCGGCGGGTCTCGTCTATCCCAACGGCAAGGATGGCGAGCCGAAAGCGCCTGCCGCCTGACTACTGGAACATCTCCACCAGATCGACCGAGCTCCTTTCATTGAGATCGGACTTGTGGTGCTCCAGAAAACGGTCCGCCGCGCGTTGCCCTGCCTCCTTGAGCCGCGCCAGCGTATAGGGCGTGGCAATGAGTTTCGTCGCGACGCTCAATTCGTTCATCAGCGCATCGTCGGCGATCATATGCACGAGCATGTTGCGCTTGTCCGTCTTGCCCAGATGCCCCTGCTCCAGTAGGCGCTGGACGAACTCGATCGCCCGAAGCTCGCGCAGCAGCGAGGAGTTGAAGCTGATCTCGTTGATCCTGTTCTGGATTTCCTGCGCGGTGCGGGGAATTTCCGTGCGTTCCAGAGGGTTTATGTTGACCACGACAATGTCGCGCGGGAGTCGCTTGTGAAAGAGTGGGAAGAGCGCCGGGTTGCCAGTATAGCCGCCATCCCAGAAGGCCTCGACCTTCCCGGTCTCCTCGTCATGCACCTCCACCGCCCGGAACAGCGTGGGCAGGCAGGCGGAGGCGAGGATCGCCTCGGTGCTGATCTCGCTGTCCTTGAAGACCCGTACCTTGCCGTTGCGGACCCGCGTCGCACAGATGAAAAGCTCCGGCCCCGAAGCGGTCTCGGCGCAGACCTCATCGAAATCGAACTGCTCCACGATCGGGCGCAGCGGATTGTTGTAGAACGGGCCGTAAGCATAGGGCGACACGATCCGGCTCAGGGTGTCGGCGGCCAGGAAAGGCAGCGAATACTCCAGCGCCCGGCTGACTTGGGTCAGTGAAAACGGTGCCATCCAGCCTTGCATCGCCCCGTCGTCGCGCGCTCCGACCTCACCCCAGAGCCAGTCGAGCCTGTCGCGCGCGCCCTCGCGTCCGCCAGCGATCATGCCGGATTTGAAAGCCGCCCCGTTGAGCGCCCCGGCCGAGGTGCCGGTGATCGCCGCAACCTCAACATCCTCTTCGCTCAGAAGCCGGTCCAGCACACCCCAGGTGAAGGCGCCATGCGCCCCGCCGCCCTGAAGTGCCAGGTTGATCCGCTTGGTCATGCTCGCTCCCTCGTTCCAGCTTCGATCGCTTGGGCGGCATAGCCGCTCCGGATGTGATGCGTCTTAACGCAGCGCGCGCCTCTGCAGTCAGAGCGCCGTCCAGCCGCCGTCCACGCTGATCGTTGTGCCGGTGATCTGGGCCGCTGCCGCCGAGCACAGAAAGACCGCCGTGCCGCCCAGTTGTTCGACGGTAGCGAACTCCTTCGAGGGCTGACGTTCGAGGATGACCTTCTTTTTGACCTCTTCCTCGGACATGTCGTATTTCCTGGCCGTGTCCGGGATCTGCGCTTCGACCAGCGGCGTGAGCACATAGCCCGGGCAGATCGCATTCGCCGTGATCTGCTCCTGCGCCGTTTCCAGCGCCACGGTCTTGGTCATGCCGACGAGCCCGTGTTTCGCCGAGATATAAGCAGCCTTGTAGGGCGAGGCGGTGAGCCCGTGCGCGGAGGCGATGTTGATCACCCGGCCCCATCCCGCCTTGCGCATCTTCGGCAAGGCTGCCGCCGTTGTGTGAAAGGCGGAGTTCATGTTGATGGCGATGATCGCATCCCATTTCTCCACCGGAAATTCGTCGATCGGGGCCACATGCTGGATGCCTGCGTTGTTCACCAGGATGTCGCAGGCGCCGGCTTTTTCGATCAGCGCCCGGCATTGATCGCCCTTGGACATGTCGGCCTGGATATAGCGCGCCGTGACGCCGGTTTCCTTGGAAATCTCGGCGGCAAGAGCGTGGTCCTCCTCCTTGTCGGTGAAGGAGTTGAGCACCACGTCGGCACCGGCCCGCGCCATGGCCCAGGCGATGCCGAGACCGATGCCCGAGGTCGAGCCGGTGATCACGGCGGTCTTGCCCGTCAGGGAAATCTCAAACGACATAAGCGTATTCCTTTGCTGTGCTGCATGCAGCCTTCCCGGCCAATGCTGCGTTTGCACCATCATGCCTTGCTGCAGGTGCAAATAAAACGCGAAAGATTGGATTTGGTTCACTTCGCACGGCGGATCGGGTGAGAAAGTCGATGACCAAAAAAAACGCCTGCACGAGGCAGGCGTTAAGTTATTGAGGCAGGTTTCATACAGGCAAGAAACCTATCGAGCAGTGATCTCTTTATAGGCAATCCTGCGCCGCTCTCCAAGCTAAAAGTTTGATAAGACGGAAATACCCCGGTATTCTCGGGGGCAATAAAACAAAGGCAGCAGGGAATTGTCTCGAAAATGAACACTGTTTTTTTCCGCGCGGTCCGGCACATCCTGACCGTGTGGCTGCTGATTCTCGTCCCGTTTACGGGGCAGGCCGGACCGCAGCACGGGATATCTATGTATGGTGCCCCCGCCCTCCCACCGGATTTTGTGTCCCTCCCCTATGCCAACCCGACCGCACCCAAGGGCGGAAGCATCACGCTGGGCAATACTGGCGGCTTCGACAGCCTCAACCCATACGTGCACAAGGGGACTTCGCCCTGGCAGTTGCCTTTTTTCACCCATGAGAGCCTGATGGGGCGATCCTGGGATGAACCTTTCGCCTTATACGGGTTGCTGGCCGAATTGGTCGAGGTGCCGGATGACCGATCCTGGGTCGCTTTCACCCTGCGCGAGAATGCCCGCTTCTCCGACGGCACCCCGGTCACGGTCGATGACGTGATCTTTTCCTACGAACTGCTCGGCACCGAAGGCCACCCGAAATACCACAGTCTGCAAAGCCAGATCGCATCCATCCAACAGACCGGCCCGCGCAGCCTGCGCATCGATTTCAACACCGACAACCGGGAGCTTGCCCTGCTCGCGGGGATGCGCCCGATCCTGAGCAAGGCGCAGTGGGAGGGCAAGGAGTTCGCCAATGCGCCCCTCGCCGAAATCCCTCTGGGCACAGGGCCCTACGTGATCTCAGGCTACGAGGCCGGGCGCTACGTGACGCTGACCCGCAACCCGGACTACTGGGGGGCGGATGTACCGTTCCGGCGCGGCACCAACAACATCGACACGATAAAGCTCGATTTCTATGGCGATGCCTCGGTACTTTTCGAGGCGTTCAAGGCGGGCGAGATATCGGCCGTACGCGAATTCAACACCGAAAGCTGGACCACGGATTATGATTTTCCCGCCATCGGTCGCGGCGACGTGATCAAGACCTCTATCCCGCACAGCAAACCCTCGGGCATGACCGGGTTCGTGATGAACACGCGCCGCGCGCCCTTCGATGACTGGCGGGTGCGCGAGGCGATGATCCTCGCCTTCAACTTCGAGTTCATCAACGACACGCTGACGGGCGGCGCACAGCCCCGAATCTCTTCCTATTTCTCGAACTCGGTGCTGGCGATGCAGCCCGGACCTGCGCCACAGGCCGAGGCGGACCTCCTCGCACCCTTCGCGGAGGCACTGCTGCCCGGCACGCTCGAAGGCTATGCATTGCCAGTCAGTGACGGATCCGCGCGCAACCGCAAGGGGATCGCCGCGGCCCTCGACCTGCTCGCACAGGCCGGCTGGACGCCGCAGGACGGCGTGATGCGCGATGCCGCGGGCGCGCCGCTGGCGTTCACTATCCTGCTGGCGCAGGACAGCAGCGAGAACAAGGCCATCGCCGATCTCTATCTGGCAGCTCTCAAAAGGCTCGGGATCGAGGTGCGGATCGAGACGACAGACAGCGCGCAATACACCGCGCGCACGACCGATTTCGACTTCGAGATGACCACCTACCGCGTCGCCCTGTCGCTCTCGCCAGGCAATGAACAGCGCTTTTACTGGGGCTCCGCCTCGGCTGCGCAACCGGGGTCGCGCAACCTGATGGGTGTCGCCTCTCCGGCGGTCGATGCGACCATCGACGCGATGCTGTCGGCGACCAGCGAAGACGGTTTTCTCACCGCCGTCCGCGCCCTCGACCGCGTGCTCACCGCCGGCCGCTATGTCATTCCCTTCTGGCAATATACCGAAACCCATATCGCCCATGTCAGGCAAATGCGCTTTCCGGACACCCTGCCGGTCTATGGCGACGGGCCCAACTTCATGCCTGAAGTCTGGTGGATCGATCCGTCCTGAGCGCCTGCGTCACGCCAGCGACGTGACCCAGAGGATCATGGCGTCCTCGGGGCTGATCGAGACGACATTGTGCCCCATCGTGGCGTCGTAATAGGCGCTGTCGCCCCGGCGCATTTCGATGGGTTCGTAGAACTCGGTGTAAAGCCGGATCACACCGGTCAGCACGTAGAGGAACTCCTCGCCGTCATGCCGGACCCAGCCCTCGAACTCCTCCATCGAGCGGGCACGCACCCGGGCGCGGTAGGGCAGCATCTGCTTTTTGGTGAGCGTATCGGCGAGAAGCTCATGCTCATAGGTCACCGTGGCCTGCGCCGTGCCTTGCCCTGACTTGGTGACACCCAGACGCCCGTTGATCTGACCTTCGCGCGGTGCCGTGAAAAGCTGGGGTATGGATATCTGCAATCCCACGGCGAGCTTCTTGAGTGCATCGTAGGTCGGCGACATCTGCCCGTTCTCGATCTTGCTCAAGGTCGAACGCGCAAGCCCGGCCTTTTTCGCCGCCTGTTCCAGGGTCCAGGCGCGGGCCTTGCGCAACTCACGGACCCGCACGCCGAGATCGAGCGGTTGCGCCGCCTCGCCGGTCCCGCTCTCACGGGCCAGCCGGATCAGTGATTTTGGATCATTGCCTGCCATGACACCCGTCTATATGGGCAAGCCGTGCCGCTTGCAACGGCGTGGGCAGCGGGCTAGCACACTGGAATGCTGTCGGTTTTCGATCATGGCCCCCCGCCGCCCTGCCCCGCGCCGTTCAACATGGCGGCCCATGTGCTGGGGCGCGCGGATTTGCTCGCCCAGAAGGAAGCCCTGCGGGTGGTGGGCGGAGACAGGGCTGAGGTCTGGACCTACGCCGCGCTGAAAGCCGCGGTACTTGGCACGGGCCGGGGCCTCTTGGCGTCAGGGCTGGCGCCGGGAGACATCCTGCTCCTGCGTCTTGGCAATACGGTCGATTTTCCGCTCGCCTATCTCGGTGCGATCGCCGCAGGTCTGGTGCCGGTGCCAACGGCGGCGGGGCTCACCGAGCGGGAAGTGTGCGGGATGATCGACGTTCTCTCGCCGCGTGCTGTCTTGCGCGACCCCGAGGTGGCTTGCCCGGCACATCCGAAAACGCTCACGACCGACGACTTGAGGGCTTTCCGGGCGTTGCCACCTTGCGCGTTCGACATGGGCGCGCCGGAGCGTATGGGGTATATCGTCTTCACCTCCGGCACCTCAGGCACACCGCGCGCCGTGGCCCATGCACATCGCGCGATCTGGGCGCGACAAATGATGTTCGACGGCTGGTACGGCCTGCGCGAGGACGACCGCCTGATGCACGCAGGAGCCTTCAACTGGACCTATACGCTCGGCACCGGCTTGATGGACCCCTGGACGCGCGGCGCCACAGCGCTGATCGCTGCCCCGGGCACAGACGCGGTGCGGCTCCCGGACCTGCTTCGGGCCCATGACGTCACGATTTTCGCGGCCGCCCCCGGCGTCTACCGGCAAATGCTGAAATCCGCGCAGAGCTTGCCGCTGCCGTGCTTGCGGCACGGTCTCAGCGCCGGGGAGAAGCTGCCGCAAGCGACGCGGGCAGCCTGGACGGCGGCAACCGGCACGCCGATATTCGAGGCCTACGGCATGTCGGAGTGCTCGACCTTCATTTCCGGCTGTCCGGCAGTCCCCGCCGCCGAGGGGGCTCTTGGCGCGCCGCAGCAGGGTCGCCGGATCGCAATCCTGGGACCAGATGGCCCCGTCCGCTTGGGCGAGGAGGGCACCATCGCCGTGCACCGGAGCGACCCCGGCCTGATGCTGGGATATCTCGACGCGCCGGAAGAGACTGCAGCCCGGATGCAAGGCGATTGGTTTCTCACCGGGGACCAGGGCGCGATGGATGCGCAAGGACAGATCACCTACCTCGGGCGACGCGACGACATGATGAACGCAGGCGGGTTCCGGGTCTCGCCGCTGGAGGTCGAGGCGGTGCTCGCCCACGTGCCCGGCATCAGCGCGGTGGCCGTCGTGGAAGTCAACATCAAGGCGGATACCACTGTGATCGCCGCCTTCTATACCGGTGCTGCACTGGACGACAGCGACCTGGAGGCTTATGTCTCGGACAAGCTCGCGCGCTACAAACAGCCGCGTCTCTATGTTCACCTGCCGGAATTGCCCATGGGCGCGAACGGCAAAATCCTGCGGCGGGCCTTGCGCGCCAGTTTCGAGGCCCGAAAATGACCCAGACCATCAAGCTCGACATCATGTCCGACCCCATTTGCCCCTGGTGCTACATCGGCAAGCGGCATCTCGATCGCGCGCTGGCTGAAGTGCCGGATCATCCATTCGTCATCGAATGGCACCCCTTCCAGCTCAATCCTGACATGCCGGCAGAAGGCATGGACCGGCGCGCTTATCTCGAGGGCAAGTTCGGCGGCAAGGAAGGTGCTGTGCGCGCTTATGCGCCGGTGGTCGAACATGCCGAAGCCGCTGGTCTCAAGATCGACTTCGAAGGCATGAAGCGTACGCCCAACACGCTCGACGCGCATCGACTGATCCATTGGGCCGGCATCGAAGGCTGCCAGACCGCCGCCGTCTCGGCACTCTTCGAGGCCTACTTCGTCGAGGCCCGCGACATCGGCGACAGGGAAGTGCTGGCCGACATCGCGGATGCCATTGGCATGGATGCCGCGGTCGTGGGCAAGCTGCTGCACTCGGATGCCGATGTCGACGACATCCGGAAGCGCGACGCCCACAGCCGAAAGATGGGTGTGTCATCGGTTCCCACCTTCATTGTGGCCAGCAAACACGCGGTACCGGGCGCACAACCGCCCGAGCTCTGGCTCAAGGTGATCTCCGAACTCCGCACCACCGCCTGAGGCGATTGTTCAACAACTCGACCGCTATTGTATCGAATTGTAGCCATTGCACGCCTTGCAACTCTGGGTTACCCTTGACGCTAATCTGCGCCAGTTGTTTTGGTGCCGAGTAACGAGTTCAAGAGATAAAAGTGACAGGTACCCGAATGACGCTGCCGATGAGCAGAACAGAATTTGTCGCGCTCATGGCAATGATGTTTGCAACCATCGCCTTTTCGATCGACGCCATGCTGCCCGCCCTTCCCCAGATCGGGGAGGAGTTGACTCCCAACGATCCGTCCCGCGCACCGCTGATCATCACCTCCTTTGTGATGGGCATGGGTCTTGGCACATTCTTTGCCGGGCCGCTGTCGGACGCCTTTGGCAGGCGGCGCGTCATGGTCATGTCCGCGACCCTCTACATCGTTGCGGCGACCTTCGCCTGGGTCAGCCAGACGCTCGAAGTCATGCTGGTCGCGCGCCTCTTTCAGGGTATCGGCGCCGCGGGACCCCGCGTGGTTTCCGTGGCGATCGTGCGCGATCTCTTCTCGGGGCGCGACATGGCCAGAGTGCTCTCCATCGTCATGATGATCTTCACCCTCGTGCCCGCCATCGCGCCCACCTTGGGCGTCGTGATCATCTCGTTCAGCGGATGGCGCAGCATCTTCGCCGCCTTCATCACCTTTTCCCTGATCTCGACCATCTGGCTGCTTGTGCGCCTTCCCGAGACCCTGGCGATCGAAAACCGCAGGCCACTTCGGATACGCCTCATGGCCGACGCCGTGCGTGACATGTTCACCCACCCGATCGTGCGTATCACCATCGCCGTTCAGACCCTCTCCATGGCGATGCTGTTTTCGGTTCTGATGCTGATCCAGCCGATCTACGCGCAGGTCTTCGACAAGCTTGATACCTTCCCCTACTGGTTTGGCGCGGTCGCGCTCGTGGCCGCCTTCGCGAGCTTTCTCAATGCCATGCTGGTCGTCCGCTTCGGCATGCGGCGGCTCGTGACACTTGCGCTGGTGATCCAGATCATGCTCTCGGGCACCCTGCTCGCCTCGAGCAGCTACGTCACCGAGAACGGCTTTGCAGTCTTCCTGCTCTGGCAGGCCTATATATTCTTCCAGGCCGGCCTGACCATCGGCAATCTCAACGCCATCGCGATGGAGCCCATGGGCCACATTGCCGGGATGGCGGCGAGCGTCATCGGCGCCACAGCGACAGTGTTGGCGGCCTCCATCGCCTCGCCGGTCGGGCTGATGTTCGACGGCACGATCAACCCCTTGATGACGGCGGTCTTGATCATGGCGATCATGGCGCTGATCCTGATGCTCTACATGCGCAGGCTCGAAAAGCGCGGAGCGGCAGCGTGACGGTCAGCTTGCCTTGGCCTGGCGGCGTTTGGTCTCGGCGCCGGCTTTCTCCGCTAGATCCCGGGCGATCGCGAAGGCGCCCTTGATCTTGTCGGCGTCCTGTTTCCAGTCGCGGCGCACGATGATCTTGTTGTCCTTGACCTTGGCCATGCCGCGCTGGTCCTGAATGAATTCCACCAGACCCGCAGGCGAGGCGAATTTGTCGTTGTGGAACTGGACGGTCGCGCCTTTCGGCCCGCCGTCGAGCCGCGAGATGCCTGCACGTTTGCACATGGCCTTGATCCGCACCACCAGAAGCAGCGTGTTCACTTCCTTCGGCAGTTTGCCGAAGCGGTCGATGAGTTCGGCGGCAAACCCTTCCAGCTCCACCTTGGTGGTCAGGCTGCTCAGGCGCCGGTAAAGCCCCAAGCGCACGTCAAGATCCGGCACATAGTCCTCGGGGATCAGCACTGGAACGCCGAGGTTGATCTGCGGGGCCCATTGCTCATCGGCTTCCGACAGCCCCTCCATTTCGCCCGCCCGGATCTTGGCGATCGCCTCTTCCAGCATGGACTGGTAGAGTTCGAAGCCCACGTCGCGCATCTGGCCCGACTGCTCTTCGCCCAGAAGGTTGCCCGCCCCGCGGATATCGAGGTCCTGGCTCGCAAGCGTGAAGCCCGCGCCCAGCGTGTCGAGGCTCGACAGGACCCGAAGGCGTTTCTCCGCCGCAGGCGTCAGGCGCGCCTTGGGTTTCGTGGTGAGATAAGCATAAGCGCGGGTCTTGGAGCGCCCGACGCGGCCACGGATCTGGTAAAGCTGCGCCAGTCCGAACATGTCGGCGCGGTGCACCACCATGGTGTTCGCCGTCGGAATATCGAGCCCGGATTCCACGATGGTCGTCGCCAGCAAAACGTCGAACTTGCCATCGTAGAATGCGTTCATGCGGTCATCGAGCTCACCCGCCGCCATCTGGCCGTGCGCCACCACGTAACTCAATTCGGGCAATTGCGACTTCAGGAACTCTTCGATCTCCGGCAGGTCGCTGATGCGAGGGACGACATAGAACGATTGCCCGCCCCGGTAATGCTCGCGCAGCAACGCCTCGCGCAGGGTCACGCTGTCGAACTCGCTCACATAGGTGCGGATCGCCAGCCGGTCGACGGGCGGCGTGCCGATGATCGACAGGTCCCGCACGCCGGTCAGGCTCAGTTGCAGCGTCCGCGGGATCGGCGTCGCGGTCAGCGTCAGGACATGAATGTCGGTGCGCAGCTGTTTCAGCCGTTCCTTGTGCGTGACGCCGAAATGCTGCTCCTCGTCGATGATCAGAAGCCCGAGGTTCTGGAACCGGATGCCCTTGGCCAGAAGCGCATGGGTGCCGATCACGATATCCACGGTGCCGCGCGCCATGCCATCGCGCGTAAGCTGCGCATCCTTGGCGGAGACGAACCGGCTCAGCGTGCGGACGTTCACGGGAAATCCACGGAAACGTTCGGAAAAGCTCTTGAAGTGTTGCCGCGCGAGCAAGGTCGTCGGCGCAATCACCGCCACTTGTACACCGGACATCGCCGCCACGAAGGCCGCGCGCATGGCGACTTCTGTCTTGCCGAAGCCCACATCGCCGCAAATAAGCCGGTCCATCGGGTTGCCCGAAGTCATATCCGCGATCACATCGCCGATGGCACTCAGCTGATCGTCGGTTTCCGTGTAGGGAAATCTCGCGCTGAACGCGTCCCACATGCCAGGCGGCGGCTCGAGGACCGGCGCGCGACGCAGGGCCCGTTCGGCCGCCACCCGGATCAGCTTGTCGGCGATCTCGCGGATACGTTCCCTCAGGCGCGCCTTCTTGGCCTGCCAGGCACCGCCCCCAAGCCGGTCGAGCAGCCCTTCCTCATGGCCATATTTCGACAGCAGTTCGATGTTTTCCACCGGCAGGTAGAGCTTCGATCCTTCGGCATACTCCAGATGGATGCACTCATGCGCGGCACCCGCGGCGGTGATCACCTCCAGCCCGACGAAGCGGCCGATGCCGTGGTCCACGTGCACGACCAGATCGCCGGGGCTCAGCGATTGCGTTTCGGTCAGGAAGTTCTCCGCCTTGCGCACCTTGCGCGCGCCGCGGATCAGGCGGTCGCCCAGGACATCCTGTTCGGAAATGACGGTGAGGCCGGGTGCCTCGAAACCATGCTCCAAGGCCCAGACCGCAAGAAAAAGCCCGCGCTTTCCGATCCGCCGCGCGTCCGTAACGGGAATGGCCTCCAGGACGCCCTCGTCCTCGATCAGGCCGGACAGACGTTCGCGCGCGCCTTCCGAATAGCTCGCGATGACGACGGGACCCTGCTCGAGCTTTACCTTTATATGCGCCGCCAATGCCCCGAAAAGGCTCAAGGATTCCTGCTGGCGTTCTGGCGCGAAACTGCGCCCCGGACGCGCGCCCGCATCGATGACACGCAAGCCTGTCGGTTGCGGCAGGGTGGCAAGTTGCAGCACGCGCCGCCCGTCCATGGCCGTCTCCCAGGCCGCATCGTCAAGATAGAGCGCTTCCGGCCGGCATGGCTTGTAGACGCTTTCCATCTTCGAGCGGTTCGCCATGGCAAGCCGCCGCGTCTCGTATTGGTCGGCGATGCTGTCCCAGCGGGCAAGCCGGGTCGGCGTGACCTGATCGTCAAGTGAGATCGTCGCACCCGGCAAGTAGTCGAAGAGCGTCTCCAACCGCTCGTGGAAGAAGGGCAGCCAATGCTCCGCCCCCTGGTGCTTGCGGCCTGCGCTGATCGCCTCATAGAGCGGATCGTCCGTGCCCGCCGCGCCGAACTCGATGCGGTAATTCTGGCGAAACCGGGTCACCGCGGCCTCGTCGAGGATCACTTCGGAGACCGGCGCCAATTCGACCAGATCGAGCTTTTCCGTCGTGCGCTGCGTGGCGGGATCGAAGCGCCGCGCGCCGTCCAGCGTATCGCCGAAGAAATCGAGGCGCACAGGGCCGAGATCGCCCGGCGGGTAAATGTCGACGATGCCGCCGCGGATCGCGTAATCGCCGGGCTCTGTCACCGTAGGGCTTTGCACGAAACCCATTCGTACCAGAAAATCGCGCAAGCCCGCCTCATCGACGCGCTTGCCCACCCGCGCCGTGAACGCGGCGTCGCGGAGCAGGTCGCGTGCCGGCAGGCGCTGGGTCGCCGCATTGATCGTGGTGAGCAGGATGAAGCGCTTCGGCATCCCATGCACCAGCCCGGCGAGCGTCGCCATCCGCTGCGCGGAGATGTCGGCATTGGGCGAGATACGGTCATAGGGAAGACAATCCCAGCCCGGAAAGATAACAACTGGCAGATCGGGCGCAAAGAACCGCAAGGCCGCGCGCATCGCGTCGAGCCGCTTGTCATCGCGCGACACATGCACGAGCGGCGCGTCCTGCTTGTCCAGTTCGGAGCAGAGGAAACGCGCGTCGAAGCCTTCGGGGGTGCCCGAGACGGTGATTTGGGTCGTGTCAGCCATGGCCTGCTTCAATTGGCCTTCGCGACAGCGCTGTCAACCGCCAAGGGCTCCGAGCGACAAATTTTGAAACATGCCCCAGAGCGACGTGACGAAAATCGAGATCACACCGACGATCTGCGTATAGGTGCGCTGCCTTGACAGCCGTTTGTACAACACTTCCCCCGTCGCTTCCTCGCTGCGGATCAGCCGCGCCGTCGAGAGCGAGATCATCGCGACGATCGACATCGGAAAGCCCAGCAGAAACAGCGCCTGCGCTATCTCGAGCCCATAGAGAAAACCAAGGACCAGAAGCATGGTCAGCATGAAACAGGCGATACCGAGGATCCATAGACCCGAGACGCTGGCAATATAGAGGATGCGGTTGATGTTGATCCGCACCAGATCCTCAAGGTCGACCGCCGGCTGCCCGCCATGACGTTTCGCCCTCAGGACCATGTCGTAAGGAACGCCGAGCACCCAGTGGCTGGCGGTGGACCACATGACTGCCAGCGCGATCCAGAACCACAGGTTCGAGAAGGATCGCATGTCGATCAGTTCGAAAACGTTTTCGTAGAAACTCAATGCGGCCTGCTTTTCACTCTGATTTTGCTTCTCTTAGCCGCGGAACGTCGCAATTCCTAGCCTTGGCTTGCCGAAAAATAAATGCCAATCATGCGGTGTCATTCAAACTGGACAGATTTCAATGCGCCCAACCCAAGCCGCCTTCCCCGCCACCCGTTTGCGCCGCGCGCGGCAAAGTCCCGCCTTGCGGGCACTGACACGGGAAAGCAGTCTGAGCGTCGATGATTTCATCTGGCCGGTCTTCGTGCGCTCCGGGACGGGCATCGAGGAGCCGATCCCCTCGATGCCGGGTGTCTTTCGCCGCTCCGTGGACAAGATCGTCGAGGCCGCGCGCGAGGCCGCCGACCTCGGCATTCCCGCGATCTGTATCTTTCCCTACACCGGGCTTGAGGAGCGGACCGAGGATTGCGCCGGCGCCTGGGATCCCGACAACCACGCCAACCGGGCGATCCGCGCGATCAAGGCGGCGGTGCCGGAGATTGCCATCATGACGGATGTGGCGCTCGATACCTACAACATCAACGGTCACGATGGCTTTGTGGAGAACGGCGAGATCGTGAATGATCGCACCGTCGAGGCTCTGGTGAAGATGACGCTGGCGCAGGCCGAGGCCGGCGCGGATATCATCGGGCCATCGGACATGATGGACGGACGCATCGGCGCGATGCGCAGCGCGCTGGAAGCCGCCGGCCATCAGAACGTCATGATCCTGAGCTATTCCGCGAAATACGCCTCTGCCTTCTATGGCCCGTTCCGCGATGCGGTGGGGGCCTCGGGCGCGCTCACCGGCGACAAGAAGACCTACCAGATGGACCCGGCCAATTCCGACGAAGCCCTGCGCCTGATCGAACGCGACCTGCGCGAAGGTGCCGACATGGTGATGGTCAAGCCCGGCCTGCCCTATCTCGACATCTGCCGCCGGGTGAAGGACACGTTCGGTGCGCCGACCTATGCCTATCAGGTCTCGGGCGAATTCGCGATGATCCGCGCCGCGGCCCAGAACGGCTGGATCGACGGGGACAAGGTGATGATGGAGAGCCTGATGGCTTTCAAACGCGCGGGCTGCGACGGGATCCTTACCTATTTCGCCCCCGAGGCCGCGCGCCTGCTGGCGGCCCGGCGCTGAGCCGCCCACAGGCGCAGCTTTGGGGTGACACAAGCGCGCATTGCGCGTAAGATTGCGCACAAGCCGGGCAAACCGGCATTCGGGCAACAACACACAGGCATTATAATGAACAATCAAAGATTCACGCGGCGTGGATTCACCCTGTCCGCACTGGCGGGCGTGTCGGTGACGGCCGCCTGCGGCAATGGCGTGGGCTCCACCGGCGGCACCACGATCGACGCGCAGGTGGCGGCAACCCTTGACAAGATGTACGCGACCTATCCGGGCACCCGCAACCTCGCGGAGAAATCCAACGGGATGCTCGTTATGCCGCTGGTGACCGAAGCCGGCTTTGGTTTCGGCGGTTCCTATGGGCAAGGCGCTCTCCTGGTAAATGGTGTGACGGTCGATTACTATTCCGCCACCACGATTTCCGGCGGCTTCCAGATCGGCGCGCAGCAATACTCTCACGTGCTCTTCTTCACCACGGATGACGCGCTGGCGCGGTTCCGCCGCTCGCAGGGCTGGGAAGCCGGTGGTGAGATCGAATATGTGATCTCCGACATCGGAGAAGGCGTCGACGCCAACACGACGACGGCCCTCTCGCCGGTTGTCGCGGCCGTTTTCGGGCGCGGCGGCCTTGCCATCGGCGCGACACTCAAGGGCACGAAGTACAACCGCATCATTCCCTGAGAAACGAAAGCGCGCAAAGCCATCCCTGCCGCAGCGGGAATGTCGGCAGGCAGTATCGTTCGGGTGCACGATTTTTTTTGACCCGGCGGACAACCTCCCGGACGAACGTGGGTGGCGTGCACACCGGTCTGACGCTCTTTCCATTATAGTAGCGCTTGCCGGTCCGAGCCGACCTACCGTTGCCATGTGCCTCAAAGAATGAATCGCATAGACACACTGTTATCGTTGGTTCAGGGTCATGCTCAGCTGCACAGTCGTAGAATGTTGTGGAGGCTGGTGAAATGCACGGCTTGTCAACCCATGAGCTGTTGTACCGTGACAAGGATCTGATCGCGAACACGCCCGGACTTGCCAACGGCGGCATCGCGCTTGCCGTGGTTGAGCCCGAAAGCATAGGATGGGCGGAAGTCACACGTCTTCTAGAGGAATATGGCTTCATCGGCTTCTCAGCGGCTGACAAAAAGACAGTGTTCAACGAAATAAGAGCCCAATTGGGAGACGAAGGCGACTTGCCTTTCTGGGACTCGTTCACTTGCACGGTGTCGGACATTTTGCCGACTTGTGAGAGGATCATCTATTCGGCGGGGAAAGATGTTGCGTTTGACAGCAGCCTCCTGCCGAGCGCGCAAACTATAGCAGACATCGTATCCCTAAACCGGGAAGTTGGAGTATCGCCACTTCCGGCATGGTACATGCGAGGGGAAGGTCCGCCATCGATGACAAGTTGGATCATGTCACACGAAGGCCAAATGATCGCCTGCGCCAATGGCAGCATGCGCTATCACGCCAAAAGCAGGATGGCGGGAACGTACTATGTTGGTGCCGTTTCCGTTTCGCCAAGGGAACGGGGAAGGGGGCTGGGAACGCTGGCAACGGCATTGCTCATCCGGGATGGGATCAATGCGTTTCGACCCAAGGCCATAACTGGAATCGCACAACCTGCCAACGCGCCTTCCCGTGGGATGCTCACGAAATGCGGGCTTGTGCATGATCCAAGTCGGGCAACCGTGATCTATAACCGCTCGGGCGCGTTTCATACGCGGTGATGCGCAGGAGATAGCACTCGGGTGAGGTTAGGGCGATTCAATCAGTGGCAGCTTCGTCCGCGCAGCCGATCTCCGACTGAAACGCGGACAGGGGTGGCTTCATCGCGAAAGGGCCGGCACTTCGATGCGGATCTCTTCCTGCCTCGCAATCGTGTCCGGTCCTCTGCAAGGCAAAATCACCAACAGAATAGCAACCGCCGCGGCCTGCGCGGCGGTCACCCGTGACGCTTTACCCGAGCGCCTTGAGCCGCTTGTAAAGGCTGGACGTGTCCCAGCGACCGCCGCCCATCTTCTGCACATCCTTGTAGAACTGATCCACAAGCGCCGTGACCGGCAGGCTGGCCCCCGTCTCATTCGCCGTCGACAGGCAGATGCCGAGGTCCTTGCGCATCCAGTCGGTGGCAAACCCGTGTTCGAAATGATCGTCCAGCATCGTCTCGTAGCGGTTGTTCATCTGCCAGCTGCCCGCGGCCCCCTGGCTGATCACCTCCACGACCGCGCGACCATCAAGCCCGGCCTTGTCGGCAAAATGCAGGGCTTCGGAAAGTCCCTGCACCAGACCCGCGATGGCGATCTGGTTGCACATCTTGGTCATCTGCCCGGCACCGCTGTCACCGATCCGGCGGCAGATCTTGGAGTAGACCTCCATCACCGGGAGGGCTGCGTCATAGGCCGGCTGGTCGCCGCCGCACATGATCGACAGGGCACCGTTTTCGGCCCCCGCCTGCCCGCCGGAGATCGGTGCATCGACAAAGCTGATGCCTGCGTCCTGCGCAGCGGCGTAGAGTTCGCGGGTTACGGCAGCCGAGACCGTGGTGTGATCGACGAAAACGGCCCCTTTTGCCATGCCCGCAAAAGCCCCGTCCGCCCCGAGACAGACGCCCCGCAGATCGTCGTCATTGCCCACGCAGGACATCACGAAGGCAGCGCCTGCCGCGGCCTCGCGCGGGGTTGCGGCCATCTTGCCGCCCTGCGCCTTGGCCCATGCCTCGGCCTTCGCGGCCGTGCGGTTGTAAACGGTCACGTCATGTCCCGCCTTTTGCAGATGCCCCGCCATGGGCGCGCCCATGACTCCCAGTCCCAAAAATGCCAGCTTGGCCATAGTCTGTCTCTTTCTTTCGGTGTTGCCTTACTCTGCGCACCTACCTAACAGTCAAACCCCGAGGGTCAAATGAAACGAGCAAAAGGGGTCCGGCGCGCGGATGGCTGACATCTTCAGATGGTTGCTGCGGATTGCAAGCGGGTTGATCGTTCTGGCGGTGCTGGCGGTGGTGATGATCTACTACCTCGCCTCGCGGTCGCTTCCCGATTACGACGCGACATTGGGCGTGCCTTACCTGACCGCGCCCGTGGAGATCGTGCGCGACAGTGCCAATGTGCCCCATATCTTCGGTGAGGCCGACGCCGATGTCTTCTATGCGCTGGGATATGCCCATGCGCAGGACCGATTGTGGCAGATGATGATGATGCGGCGGACTGTGCAAGGGCGGCTTTCTGAAGTTTTCGGACCGGCGACGCTCAATATCGACCAGCTGATGCGGCGCCTCGATCTCTACCCGCGTGCCGTGGCCTCGCTCGAGGTTCAGGACGACCGCACGATGATGATCCTCGATGCCTATGCCACCGGCGTCAACGCGCGGCTCGACCAGGTCAACCAGCAGGCTCTGGGACGTGGTGCGCCGGAGATGTTTCTCTTCAACGCGCCGACAGCACCCTGGCGGCCTGCGGATTCGTTGGCGATCGTGAAGCTGATGGGGCTGCAACTCTCCGGACATCTCGATGCGGAAGTGATGCGGGCACGCATGTCACTTGCCCTGCCCGACCCCGAGCGCATTCGCGACATCCTGCCCGAAGCGCCCGGCAGCGGCGTCGCGGCCCTGCCCGAGTACGCGCACCTCTTTCCGAATGTGACGCGCTTTGCCGAGACTATCCCGCTCGATCCGCATCCGCTGTCGCCTTTCAAGGGCCACGCGATGGCCGGGGCATCGAATGCCTGGGCCGCTGCCCCCTCGCGGTCGGCCTCAGGCGGGACGCTCATTGCCAATGACCCGCATCTGGGCTTCACGGCGCCATCGATCTGGTATCTCGCGCGGCTCGAGTTGCAGTCGGGCGGCATCATCGGCGGCACGATCCCAGGCATGCCCGTGGTGCTGACCGGACGCAGCGCCGATCTCGGTTGGGGTCTCACCTCCGCAGGCATGGACGACCAGGATGTGCACATCGAGGAGGTGAACCCCGAAAACCCCGAGGAGTACCGTACGCCTGACGGCTTCAAGGCTTTCGAGACCCGCGGCTCGATCATCAACATCAAGGACAATCCGCCCGTCACCATTACCCTGCGCTGGACCGAGAACGGCCCCGTGCTGCCGGGCACCCACTACAATCTGGCAAGCGTTACCCCGCCGGGCCATGTAGCGTCGCTGGCCTGGACGGTTCTGTCGCCGCGTGACACCTCGCTGATGGCCGCGCTGCGCCTGATGGAGGCCAAGTCGGTGCGCGAAGGGCTCGCCGCCATCGAGCCCTATGTGGCGCCTGCACAGAACCTGATGATCGTGGACCGCGAGGAGATCGCGATGAAAATGATCGGCGCCGTACCGCGCCGCGACGCCCGTCACCAGAGCCAGGGTCGGATGCCGAGCCCCGGCTGGATCGAGGCGAACCGCTGGCAGGGGCGCATGCCCTATGCCTCCAATCCCGAATTCGTGGCCCCGAACGGCGGCATCCTCGGCAATACCAACAACAAGACCGTGGACCGGCCCTTTCCGAACCACATCTCCTTCGTCTGGGGCGACACGCAGCGCATCCAGCGCTGGACCACCTTGATGCAGGCGCGGCAGGTCCATACCCGCGACAGCTTCATCGAGGCGCAACTCGACACCGTCAGTTTCACCGCGCGCTCGCTGCTGCCGCTGATCGGGGCGGAGCTTTGGTTCACCGGCGAGGCCGCCCCTGAGGGCACGGCTCTGCGACAGCGGCAGCGGGCGCTGACCCTGCTTGCGGGTTGGTCGGGCGAGATGAACGAGCATATGCCCGAGCCGCTGATCTATGCCGCCTGGCTGCGCAGCCTCCAGACCCGCATGGTTCAGGACGAACTCGGACCTCTGGCACAGGACCTGAGCCATGTGGAGCCGCTCTTCATCGAGCGCGCATTTCGCGATATCGAAGGGGCCTCGGTCTGGTGCGACGTGATCCAGTCGGCGCCGGTCGAGACTTGCACCGACATGGCGCGGCTGGCGCTCGACGATGCTATCGTGTGGATCGAGGAAACCTGGGGGCCGGCGCTGGAATCGCTGCGCTGGGGCGATGCGCATCAGGCGACACATGACCATCAGGCCCTCGGGCAGGTTCCGCTCCTGCGGCACTTCGTCAACATCCGCCAGTCCACCAATGGCGGCGATGATACGCTGCAGCGCGGACTGACCCGAGGCACCGGCCCCGATCCCTTCCAGAACGTGCATGGCGCGGCCTACCGGGGGGTTTATGATTTCGCGGACCCGGACAGTTCCGTTTTCATCACCTCCACCGGTCAGTCCGGGCATTTCCTGTCGCGCCATTACGACGATCTGGCGCAACTCTGGCGGCGCGGGGAATACATTCCGATGTCACTCGACAAGGAACTGGCGCGGGCCGCTGCCGTCGGCATCACGGTACTGCAACCGGTCGAGTAGATGGCTCGTTTGATCCTCTTCAACAAACCCTTCGGCGTGCTGTCGCAATTCACCGACAAGGGGACCGAAGGCTCGCCGCGCCCGACGCTCTCGGGTTTTATCGACGAGCCGGGCTTCTACCCCGCAGGTCGCCTTGACCGCGACAGCGAGGGGCTGATGGTTCTGACCGACGACGGCAAGCTGCAGGCGCGCATTTCCAATCCGAGGCACAAGATGGCGAAAACCTACCTTGTCCAGGTGGAAGGCACACCGACAGACGCCATGCTCGAGGCGCTGCGGCAGGGCATTGCCTTGACCGACGGGCCGACGCGCCCCGCGAAAGTGGAGGCAATTGCCGCGCCGGACTGGCTCTGGCCGCGCGATCCGCCGGTGCGCTTTCGCAAGACCGTGCCCGATGCCTGGCTGCGCCTGACCATAACTGAAGGGCGCAACCGGCAGGTCCGGCGCATGACGGCACATGTGGGGCTGCCCTGCCTGAGGCTGATCCGGGTGCAGATCGGGGACTGGGCATTGAACCGGCTTGCGCCCGGCGCATGGCGCTTTGCCAGCGCGGACGGACGCTAGAGCCTTTCGAACTGGGCTTCCTGTTCGGCAGTCCAGCGCACCGACAAGTCGAAACCGGTCTCGGTCTGGCGTTCCTCCTCCACCAACTCCTGCGCAAAAAGCCAGGCGCGCTTCTTGCCCTCGCTGAAGGCAAGATGCACCTCGGCGGGGCGCTTGGCACCCTGCAACTTCTCCGTCACGGCAGCGAGCAAGGCCTCGATCCCCTCGCCCGTCAGCGCTGAAATCGCGAAAACCGCAGGATCGCGCTCGGCCCTTGCGCGCATGGCGTCAGCGGGCTCGGGCGGCAGCAGGTCGAGCTTGTTCCAGACCTCGAAACTCGGGCGATCCTCCTCCACGCCGAGAGAGGCGAGGATGTCGCGTACGTCCTGCGCCTGCTCCTCGGTCTCGGGATGGGAAATGTCGCGCACATGGCAGACCACATCCGCCGCCAGCACTTCCTCCAACGTGGCACGGAAGGCCGCGACAAGCTCTGTCGGCAGATCGGAGATGAACCCCACCGTATCCGACAGGATCACCTCGGGGCCATCGGGCAGATGCACGCGCCGCATTGTCGGGTCCAGCGTTGCGAAAAGCATGTCCTTTGCCATCACCTCCGCCCCGGTCAGCCGATTGAAAAGCGTCGATTTTCCGGCGTTGGTGTAACCCACGAGGGCCACGATGGGATAAGGGATCTTGGCCCGCGCCGCCCGGTGCAAGGCGCGCGTCTTGACTACCTTGGAAAGCTGGCGCTTGAGGCTCGACAGTTGCTCGTCGATGGCGCGGCGGTCGGCTTCGATCTGCGTCTCGCCGGGCCCGCCCACGAAACCGAGGCCGCCGCGCTGCCGTTCAAGGTGGGTCCAGGCGCGCACGAGACGCGTGCGCTGATAACTCAGGGCGGCCATCTCGACCTGTAGCACACCTTCGCGGGTCGCTGCCCGGTCACTGAAGATCTCGAGGATGAGCCCGGTCCGGTCCAGGAGCTTGACGCCCCATTCCTTTTCCAGGTTGCGCTGCTGCACCGGGCTTACCGGCCCATCGACGAGCACCAGTTCGATGTCATTTTCTTGCAGCGATGTCTTGATCGAGGCGATCTTGCCCGACCCGAACAACATGCCCGCACGCACGGTCTTGAGCGGCGCAATCTCGGAGCCCACGACCTCGAGGTTCGGCAAGGCCCGCGCAAGGGCGACCGCCTCGGCCAGCCGATTGACGGGCAGACGGTTGCCGGATCCGGATTTTATGTCAGGATGCACCACCCAGGCTCTGGTGAGGCGCGGACCGTCGGTTTCGTCGATCTGAAACGGCGGACGGCTCAACTGGCGTCTTCGCCCTCGTAAAGGCTGATCGGCTGGCTCGGCATGATGGTCGAAATCGCGTGCTTGTAGACCAGTTGCGATTGTCCGTCCCGGCGCAGCAGCACGCAGAAGTTGTCAAACCAGGTGATGACCCCTTGCAGCTTCACACCATTGATCAGGAAGATGGTCACAGGGACCTTGGTCTTGCGCACATGGTTCAGGAACGCATCCTGAAGGTTCTGTCTGTCCGACGCCATTCTGGTAATCGCCTTTTTTCTTGCAGGAGCCCGCGGACCGGGCCCGCCCCCGCGACCGAGTATGAAGCGCAAGCACAGGAGATTCCAGCACAAAAATCACTCCACTGCGGACCTATCGTCGAAGGGACGTCAGTTGCGCCACAGGTCAGGCGTCAAAAGCGCAATGATGGCAAGGGTTTCAAGCCGTCCGAGAACCATTGCGGCACAGAAGACCAGTTGCGCATAGGTGCCCAGATCAGACAAAAGTCTAGGGTCTTCCGACGCGTAGGTGATCAGCGGACCCGTGGTCGAAAGCCCCGCGATACTGAAGACAATGGCGTTTTCGAGATCGACGCCAAGGAGCGCGAAGAGCAAGGTGAGGGCGGTGAGCGTCAGCGCGAAGAGCATGAAGAAGATCCAGGCGATGAAGGCACCGTTACGCTGGATCCGCCGCCCCTCCCCGCCGATCCGGCCGACTGACGAGGGGTGCACCAGACGCTCCAACTCGCGCCTGCCGTTGAGATAGAGAGCGAAAACCCGCAAAAGCTTGACCCCCCCGGCTGTCGTGGCGACCCCGCCGCCGATGAGCGCGAGGCCAAGCAGGATCAGCCCCGAGGTCTCGAGGCCGGACCAGGTCTGGGCACTCGACCACTCGGCGCTGGTGAAGCCGGTCGTGGTCAGAAACGACAGCACGGTGAAAAAGGCCCCCCAGAAGGCGAGGAGCACGTCCGTGATCTGATCCTCCGCAGAAGTCTCGAAGGCACCGATCCAGTGCCGCAGGACTAGGATGAGAGGCACGCCGATCACGATGATCAGACCGATGCGGAACTCAGGATCGGTGCGCAACCCGCCCGTGGTCGCGGTCACGGTGTCCGAGGAAAAGGTAAGGCGCGACAGGGCAAAGAGCATGAAGAGCATCATCAGCGCCTCACCCGTCAACCCGGCAGAAGCCCCTTCGAGCCCGTTCACCGGCGAGATGCCGGAGGTCGCCATGACGGACATCGCATGGCAGAGCGCCACGATCGACCGGTCGCCGCTGATCATCAGCAGGACCCAGAGGACCACCGTCAGCATCACGTAGATTGGTGCAAGTGTCCCGGTGACACGCAGCAGGCGCGTGCGCGGGTTCGCCCGGTCGATCAGGCTCGACTGGCTCTCGCGCTGGCCCGGTTCGGCCTGTGCCGTGACTTCGAAACCCCCGAGGTTGAGCGGTGCGAGAATAGCCGATGCGGCGATCCACATCAGCAGCCCGCCCATCCACCCGACCTGCGCGCGCCACAGGTGCAGCGTGTCGTTGATCTCTCCCGGTGCGGTGAAGAGCGTGGCCCCCGTCGTGGTCAGAGAACTGACCATCTCCACATAGGCCGCAAAATAGGTTGTCGTGCCGGCCCCTTCGAAGAACGGCAAGGCAAGAAACACGGGCAGGAAAACGAAGGTCGAAAAGAGCGCCATGAGCGATCCGAGGGCACCGAACTTCGGCGTGCGTCCGGCAAGTGCGAGTGCGATCATGCCGAAGATCATCACACCGAGAATGCCGCTGTAGAGAAAGGCCCGCGCGGTTTCGAGCGCTCGGGTCGCGCCGCCATGCAGGGCGGGAATGATCATGGAGACCGAGAAAACCGCGATGATGAGCAGGAACAGCGGCAGGTCGAGCAGCTGCGCTGCGAAGGTCTTCTGTTTTTGCCTCTGTACACGACGTGCCATGCGTCAGAAAAAATCGATGGAGACCTGCAGGAGCCGTTCCACCTCCGGCACATCGGTCGCCAACGCGAAAAGGGCCACCACATCGCCTTCATCGATCCGCGTTGTCCCAAGCGGCCGGATCACATCCTTGCCTTTGCGCAGGGCACCGACCAGAACGCCTTCGGGAAATTCGATCTCGGAAATGCGGCGCCCTGCAAGCGGCGAGGTGGACAGCACTTCCGCCTCGATCACTTCGGCTTCCGCATCGCCGATGGAATAGACAGCACGCACCCGACCGTGGCGGATGTGTCGCAGGATCGAGCTCACGGTCGTAGCCCGCGGATTGATATAGGCGTCGATGCCGAGCGGCGCCATGAGCGGCACCAGCGTCGGGTCATTGATCAGCGCGATGACATAGTTGCAGCCTTCCGACTTGGCGCGCACGCAGGCCAGCATGTTGGTCTTGTCGTCGTCGGTCACCGCGAGCATCGCGTCCGAGCGAGCGATCCCCGCCTCCGCCAGCAGCGCCGCATCTAGCCCGTCGCCGTTCAGCACGATGGTGCGTTCCAACGCCTCGGCCGCGCGTTCGGCGCAGAGGCGGTTCTTCTCGATCACCTTGACGCGAATACGATCCGCGCGCGCTTCGAGCGACTGGGCTACGGCAAGCCCCACGTTGCCACCGCCGACAATCACCACCCGCTCCTGTTTCTGCTGCTTCTTGCCGAAAATCTCCATGGTGCGCGGGATGTCGTCCACATGGGCGAAGACATAGCAATCGTCGCCCACGAAAAGCTGGTCATTGGCCTCCGGCGCAAAGAGAGTGCCTTCGCGGCGCACCGCCACGACCGTCGCGCGCAGGGTGGAAAAGAGATCGGTCAGCTGCCTCAGGGGCGTGTTCACCACCGGGCATTCGTCCTCGAGCGTGATGCCGAGAAGCTGCGCCTTGCCGTCCATGAAGACTTCAGTATCAAAGGCGGCGGGCGCTGAAAGCCGCTGCAAGGCGGCGGAGGCCACTTCCTTTTCCGGGCTGATCACCACGTCTATGGGCATGTGGTCCCGGCGGTAGAGGTCGGAGTAGATCGACTGCAGGTAGGACTGACTGCGAATCCGCGCGATCTTGCGGTTGATGCCGAAGACCGAATGCGCCACCTGGCAGGTCACCATGTTGACCTCATCCGAATAGGTCGCAGCGATGATCATCTCGGCGTCGCGGGCGCCGGCCCGGTCCAGCACGTCAGGATAGCTCGCGAAACCGGCGATCCCCTGCACATCGAGTGAATCGGTAGCCCGGCGCACCAGGTCCGGGTTGCTGTCCACGACAGTCACGTCATTTCGTTCCCCGGACAGATGGCGCGCGATCTGCCAGCCGACCTGGCCAGCGCCGCAAATGATGACCTTCATGGTTTCGCCCTATCCGTCGCACATCAGCGACCTTCTGCATGGCAGATGGTCCTTGGGTGGTCAATTCAATTGTCCTCGCCCGAAGGGCAAGACAAGATCAACGCATGAAAGCGAATCTCTTGCCTCTCTCATGCCTCTTGTCGCTGCTGGCGGGCTGCGCGCCGCTGTCGATCTACCACAAGGAAGGTACGAGCGTCAGCCGGATGCAGTCGGACCTTCTGTCCTGCGAAGTGGCTGCGGCGCAGGACGTGCCCATCGCCACCGAACTGCGCCGCGAGCCGCCCTATTATGTGCCGGGCGACCGGGTTTGCTACAGCAACGGCAAGTGCTACCTGCGCGGCGGATACTACATTCCGGGCCGGGTCTACACCGTGGATGCCAATCGGGGTCTGCGGTCCCGGGTACAGGCGCAATGCATGGCGGACCAGGGTTACAGCCCGGTGACGCTGCCGCAATTGCTCGAACGCCGTGGCCCGGCAGGTCCCGCCGGGGGTCACGAAAACCCTGCCGGCGCTGGCAGAAAAAAACTGTGTCATCCGCAATGACGACGGCACCTGGCAGATCGTCAACCTGCGCTGACTTTGGTCGCAATTGGGATGGATGAAACCAGCCCGGCTGGCTAGTGATCGGGGCATGAGAACAGCGATTCCCGAGACATATACCGATCTCCAGCCCGCCAAGTCGCTGGTCCGGCGCCATTACGCCTGTCTTGCCGATGCGACGTCGCAGAACGTGGCCGAACGGTTGGCCATGAATCTTGACGCGGACTGCCATTGGTACGGGATGCATCCCTTTCACGAACAGACGGGGCCTGCGGATATCGCGGCGGCCTTCTGGTCGCCGTTTCTCTCGGCCTTTTCGCGAGTCCAGCGGCGCGAGGACATCTTTTTCGCCGGGCTGAACGAAATCGACGGATTTCAAGGCCAGTGGGTCTGCTCCATGGGGCACCTGATGGGGCTTTTCGATGCGCCGTTCCTCGGCATTCCCGCGACCCGCAAGATCGCCATGCTGCGCTATGCGGAGTTCAACCGCGTCGAGGACGGAAAGATCACCGGCACGGCGCTTTTCGTCGACCTGATCCACCTCATGATCCAGGCCGGGCTTTCCCCCTTGCGCGCCCCACAGACCGCCGCGCATCTGGTGCAGCCTGGCCCCCTGACCCATGACGGGTTGCTCTTCGGCCCGCAGGACCCAAGAGCGAGCCGCATGACGCTCGCGCGGATCAACGAGATGATCGGATCGATCGACCGCGCCAATGCGCTGGCAAGACCGCCCTCCCCACAGGAAGAACTGGCGCAGGACTGGCACGACGACATGATCTGGTGGGGGCCTGCCGGGATCGGCGCGACCTACACGATCGACCGCTACATCGAGCAGCACCAGAGGCCCTTCCGCACCGGCCTCGCAGGGCGCGCCTTCAACGGTCACCTCTGCCGCATGGCCGAAGGGACATACGGCGGGTTTTTCGGCTGGCCCAACCTGACGCTGACCAACAGCGCAGGTTTCATGGGCGTAGCGCCCAGCGAGGTGCGGGCCGATATGCGCGTGGTCGATATCTACCGGCGCGCGGGCGACAAGCTGGCGGAGAACTGGATCTTCATCGACATGCTGCATTTCCTGAAGATGCAGGGCGTCGACATCCTCGCCGAGATCGGGCGCTGACCGGGGTCAGCTTGCGGTTTCTTCCTCGTCTTCCTCTTCGTCCACATGGGCCACACGCGTGCCTGACTTGGCAGAGGTGACAACGCCCAGGGACTTCAACTTGCGGTGCAGCGCGCTGCGCTCCATCCCCACGAAATTCGCCGTGCGCGAGATGTTCCCGCCGAAGCGGTTGATCTGGGTGAGCAGGTATTCGCGCTCGAAGGCTTCGCGCGCCTCGCGCAGCGCCAGTGTTGCAAGCGCCCCCGAGAGCACCACCTTGCGGTCGTCGTCCGCGCCATCCTCCGATCCGGGCAGTTCCCGCACCTGGATGGGGCCGTTGCCATCCCCGAGGATCAGGATGCGCTCCACCAGGTTCTTCAATTGCCGCACGTTGCCCGGCCAGAGCATGGTCTGCATCAGCGCCTGCGCCTCCTCGCTGATCTCGCGCAGTGGCAGGCCTTGCGTGGCGTTCATCTCGGCGATGAAGCTCGCGGCCAACAGCGGGATGTCCTCGCGGCGTTCCTCCAGCGACGGCACCTCGATCGGGACCACATTGAGCCGGTGATACAATTCCTCGCGGAAGGTGCCGGCGGCGATCGCTTCTTTCAGATCACGGTTCGTCGAGGAGATCACGCGCAGGTCGACGCGGACCTTGTCGTTGCCGCCCACACGCTGGAATTCCTGATCGACGAGGACGCGCAGGATCTTCGACTGGGTACCGATCGGCATGTCGGCCACTTCGTCAAAGAAGATGATCCCGCCATGGGCCTCCTCCAGAAGCCCAGGCTCCACGCCGCGCTCAGGTGTCTCACGGCCGAAAAGCACCTCTTCCATACGGTCCGGCGCGACGCCAGCGCAATTCACCGTCACGAAGGGCGCCGAGGCGCGGTTGGAATTGGCGTGAATATAGCGCGCCGCCACTTCCTTGCCGCTGCCCGCAGGCCCGGTCAGCATGACACGACCGTTTGACTTGGTGACCTTCTCCAGCTTGCTCACCAGAAGCCGCAAGGCTGCTGAATTGCCGATCATCTGCGATTGCGTCACATCCCTGCGGCGCAGGCTCTGGTTCTCGCGCCGAAGCCGGGATGTCTCCATCGCCCGGCGGATGACCACCAGCAACTGGTCGATGTTGAACGGTTTCTCGATGAAATCGTAAGCCCCCTGCTTGATCGCCGCGACCGCGATCTCGATGTTGCCGTGGCCCGAAATGATCACCACCGGCACGTCCGGATTGTCCCGCTTGACCACCTTGAGAATGTCGATGCCGTCCATACGGCTGTCCTTGAGCCAGATGTCGAGTATCATAAGCGCGGGCGGTTCCGCGTTGATCGCGGCCATCGCCTCGTCGGAGGTGCCGGCGAGACGAGTCGCGTAGCCTTCGTCCTTGAGGATGTCGGAAATCAGCTCGCGGATGTCACGTTCGTCATCGACAATCAGGATGTCACTCATGTCTCACAAGTCCTTCTTTCGCGGGGGGGTCTGCGGCGTCGGGGAGGATGGGCAGGGTAATGACTGCCATCGCGCCGAAATGGGTGTGGCCATCGAAGACCGGGGCATCTTCCAGCACGAGGCTGCCGCCGTGTTCCTCGATGATCTTCTTGACGATGGGCAGGCCGAGGCCCGTGCCTTCACTGCGCGTGGTGACGTAAGGCTCGAAAAGGCGCGCGCGGTCCTCGGGCAGGCCTATGCCATTGTCGGCGATGGTGATGACCGCCCGGTCGCCCGATGCCGTCAGGCACACCCGGATCTGCGGATCATAGTTTTCCGGTGCGGATTTCTGCTTCAGGCTGTCGATGGCCTCGCCGCCGTTCTTGATCAGGTTCGTCAGCGCCTGGTTGATCATCGTCGGATCGAGTTCCGCGGGCACCTCGCCCTCTGGCAGCGTGGCGCTGATCGTCACCTCCGGCTGGCCCGTCTGCTGCAACAGGACCGCGTCGCGCACGAGCGCCGCCAGATCCAGCGCCCTGCGCTCGGGCTCCGGCATGCGCGCGAATTTGGAGAATTCATCGACGATCCGGCGCAGATCACCGGTCTGGCGCACGATCACGCCGGTCATCTGCTCGAGCGCCTCGCGGTCCGCCTCTTCGATCTTGGGGCTGAACTTGCGCTTGATCCGTTCGGCGGAGAGCTGGATCGGCGTCAGTGGGTTCTTGATCTCATGGGCGATACGGCGCGCCACGTCACCCCAGGCCGCCATGCGCTGCGCGCTCACCAGATCGGTCACATCGTCGAAGGCGACGACATAGCCTTCAAGGCGCCCATCCTCCGCGCGCCGCGTGGCCATCCTGACGAGCAGGTTTTCCAATCTACCCTGCCGAGAGACCTTCACCTCTCCCTGCGCGACCTCGTTGGATGTGTAGCGCACCGTATCGAAGAGCGGGCCAAACTCCGGGACCGCGACCGCGAGCATCGGTGACGCCTCGGATTCCTGCCAGTCGAGAAGACGCTCCCCGGAGCGGTTCACGAAGGTCACGCGCCCGTCTGGATCAAGGCCCACGACGCCTGAGGTCACGGAACTCAGCACCGAATTGAAAAGACGGCCGCGCCGTTCGATCTGCTTGGTGTTCTCGATGAGTGTTTCCCGCTGCCCCTTCAACTGCTTGGTCATCTGGTTGAAATAGCGGCTGAGCATGGCGATTTCGTCGTCGCCATCCTCCTCGACGACCTGAACGTCAAGATCGCCCGACCCCACCCGTTGCGCGGCTCCGGTGAGACGTCCCACCGGGCCGGACAGCCGTTCCGCGAACCAAAGCCCCAGCCAGATGGCCGCCAGGATCAGGATGAGGGCAAAGGCGAGATAGAGCAGCCCGAATTCGAAGAGCAGGCGGCCGCGCTCGCTTTCGAGTTGCTGATAGAGCCTCACGGTTTCCTGCGTATCGTCGAGCAACGACAGGATCTTGCCATCAACGTCCCGGCTTACGTAGAGATACCGGTCGACCGATGAGGACAGTTGCAAGAGTGCGCGGAACTCGTTGTTCGGCCAGTCCTCAATGATGACCACGCGCCCGTCGCGGCTACTCTCGATGTCGGCGGCACTCGGCTTTTCGAAATCGAAGAGATAGGACCGATCGCCACGCGCCCGGATTTCGCCGGTTCCGTCAATCAGATAGGCCTCGCGCAATCCGCGCTGGATCTGGCGTTGGGCATCGCCGAGCAACTCGCTGTCTGACTGGTCGATGCCCAGTCGGCGCAACTGGTCAATGCTGCTCGCCAGAACCTGCGCATCCTCGGCCAGATCGATGCGCTGCTCTTCCTCATAGGCCTCCGCGGCGGCCAGCGAACTACCGACCACTTGGCGTACGCGGTCGGAAAACCATCCCTCGAGCCCGACGTTCACCGTGAGCCCGGCAAAGATCGCCACCGTCACCGTCGGTATCAGCGCCAGCAGAGCGAAAACGCCTGTCAGACGCAGATGCAGTCGGGAGCCCGCGGATTTGGCCCGGCGCGCGGCGATGAGCCTGCCCACCTGGTTGAGCACGAGGGCCGCAACCACCAGGATGTAGACCAGATCGGCCAGAAGGATGAGTCGCAGGCTGAGCGTATTGCCCGCCTCGCCCAACGGACCGAGGATGAGATAGGTCGCCAGCGCCAGAAAAGGCCCGAGAATGACGAGGCTGAGCGTGGCGGCGCTGCGCACGCGTTTTATGCGGCGCAAACGCCCCAGTGTGACCCAGAGTGACTTTTCTGCCCGGGTGTTCACCCGTTATCCTCGCCCATGATGCGGCGCTTGCGCGCCTTACCGCCTTATGTTGTGGTCCTGACCGGAGGTGTCCCCCGATGGCCACGTTTCTGTGGCGGTTTTACATCAATTTGCGCCGTCTTGTCACCTCAATATCGAGATCGGTGATTTTCTTGCGCAGGGTATTCCGGTTGATCCCCAGAAGATCGGCGCATTTCGCCTGGTTGCCGCCGGTCGCCTCGAGAGCAATCTCGATCATCGGCGCTTCGACCTCCCGCAGGATTCGGGCGTAAAGCCCTGCTGGCGGCAGCATATTCCCATGCAGATCGAAGTAGCGGCGCAGGTGCCGTTCCACCGAGGCGCCCAGTTTCTCGGTGTTTCCCGCCGCGCGCATCGGCGCGAGATCGGGTTGCGCGCCGAGGACCTGTTCGACCTCGGAGGCGGTGATCTCGGCGGCACGGCTGGTCAGGCCAAGCCTGCGAATCGCATTCTCCAGTTGCCGGACGTTGCCGGGCCAACTGTAGTTCCGGAAGATCGTCGAGGCGTCCTTGGAGAGGCTGCGCGGTGCCCCGCCCGCCGCCTCCGCCCGCGCAAGGAAATGCTCGGCCAGAAGCGGAATGTCATCCACCCGTTCACGCAGCGCGGGCACTGTCAGCGTCGCCCCGCTCAGGCGATAATAGAGGTCCTTGCGCACGCGGCCATCCTCCATAGCCGTGTTGAGGTCGGTCTGGCTGGTGGCGAGAAAGCGCGGCGCATAATCGCCGGGTGTGTCCATCATCCGCACCAGCCGCGCCTGCAATTCCTCGGGCAGATCGGCAATCTCCTCGATCAGCAATGTGCCGCCCTTGACCCGCGCCAGCAGACGGGCCGGCCCTTCGAGCTCCTGCAGATCGGCGGATGTCGCGGTGATGAACGGCAGGCTGCGCCGGTCCGAAAAGTCGTGGATTGCCTTGGCGATCAACGATTTTCCGGTGCCGGATTCGCCCCAGATGAGCACCGGCAGATCAGTGTTCATGACCCGTGCCACAACACGGTAGAGCGATTGCATAAGTGCTGTGCGCCCCACCAGCGGCAGATCGTCGGGCCGGTCGTCGCTGACCGGGGCCGACTTGCGGCTCTGCCGACGCATCTCCAGCGCGCGCGAGGTGCGTTTCATCAGGTCCGGCAAATCGAAAGGCTTGGGCAGATAGTCATAGGCCTCGGCCTCTGCGGCCTGGATTGCGGTCATGATCGTGTTCTGCGCCGAGATCACGATCACCGGCAGGCCGGGGCGGTCTTTGGCGATTTTCGGCAGCATCTCGAGGCCGTTCCCGTCCGGCATCATCACGTCGGAGATGACCACATCGCCCTTGCCCTCCCCGACCCAGCGCATGAGCGTGGTCAGGCTGGAGGTGGCATGGACCTTGCAGCCCGCCCGCGTCAGCGCCTGGGTCAGAACCGTGCGGATCGTGCGGTCGTCGTCTGCCACCAAAACTGTGCCGTCCATCTGTCAGCTCTCCTTGTCCATTTTTTCCAGCGCCTCTTTCGGCGCCCGTGCCAGCGAAATCCGGAACACCGTATGTCCTGGCACCGATGTGACTGATATCCAGCCGCCGTGATCCGATATGATCTTGCTCACCAGGGCGAGACCCAAGCCAGTGCCATTTTCCCGCCCCGAGACGAATGGATCGAAGATATCGCCCTTGATGTTCTCCGGCAGGCCCGGCCCATCGTCGATCACCTCGATCTGCAAGGGCAGGGATTGTCCCGAACCGTCGGCGCGCCGCAACCGGAACGAATGCTCGAAATAGCTGTGCAGGCGGATCGTCCCGGAGGTGTTGCCGGCGGCTTCCGAGGCGTTCTTCAGAAGGTTCAGGATGACTTGCAGCAGCTGGTCAGGATCGCCGTACGCCAGCGGCAGCGACGGGTCATAATCCTCGATGATCCTCATATGCGCGCCGAAGCCCAGAAGCGCCGAGCGCCGCGCCCGGTCGAGCACATCGTGGATGTTCACCGCCTGCAGCGCCGGCAGCGAGAGATTGCCAAACTGCTCGACCTGGCCCAGCAACTTCACGATCCTGCGGCTTTCGGCGACGATGAGGTCGGTAAGCTCCAGATCGTCCGCTTTGAGGTTCATGCTCAGAAGCTGCGCCGCCCCGGTGATCCCGGCCAGCGGGTTCTTGATCTCATGGGCCAGCATCTCCGCCATGCCGATGGCCGATTTCGCCGCCGATTTCACCGAATGGTTCTGCGTCATCCGGCCTGCCAGTTCGCGCGGCGAGATCATCAGGATCATGTAGCCCGGGCTGCCCAGAAGCGGTGCGACCTGCAGATCGGACTGCATCGGTGCACGTTGCCCGCCGCCCACGTCCACATCGTTGACAAAGAGCGGCGTGCCGGTGCTGCGCGCGCGGTCGAAGGCGGCCTCGATGGGGTCATTGACCGCGATCTGGTCCCAGACCGGCGTTCCGCTCACGGATTTGGCCGAGAGGTTGAGAAACCCTTCGGCCGCCGAGTTGATATCCTCGATCCGGTCCTTCGGATCGATGATGACCGCCGGCACGGGCAGGCTCGCCCAGATCGCCCGCTCACTGGTCATGCGGCGATCCCGATCTCGGCGCCGCAGGCGTCGTCGATGAGTCTCAGCACCGATCGCGGATCGGGAGCGGTCAGAACCTCGCGCCGCAAGACCGCATCGGTGCCGCAACTGTCCATGTACCAGCCCAGATGCTTGCGGGCGACGCGCGGGCCGATGCTTTTGCCATAGAACGACATCATCGCCTCGTAGTGACCGCGCACCAGATCGGCGAACGCTTGCCCCACCGGCACCTTCGGCGCATCATGCCCGAAGACCTCCCGGGCGATCTGCGCCAGCAGCCATGGCTTGCCGCGCGCGCCGCGTCCAATCATCACGCCGTTGGCGCCCGAATGCATCAATGCTGCGCGGGCGGAGGCCCCGTCGACGATATCACCGTTGGCGATGACGGGAATGCTGACGGCTTCGCGCACCGCGGCGATGGCCGCCCAATCCGCCCTGCCCTTGTAGAATTGGCAGCGCGTGCGCCCATGGATGGTGATCATGCGGATGCCGCTGTCTTCGGCGCGTCGTGCGATTTCGGGCGCATTCAGCATCCCGTCGTCCCAGCCGAGACGGGTCTTCAAGGTCACGGGGATCTTCACGGCGCTCACCACGGCATCGATCAGGCTCAGCGCATGATCGGGACGCCGCATCAGCGCAGACCCGGAAAGCCCCTGCGTCACCTTCTTGGCCGGGCACCCCATGTTGATGTCGATGATCGTGGCGCCCTGCGCCTCCACCATGCGCGCGGCCTCCGCCATGGGCGCGGCCTCGCGCCCGGCCAGCTGCACCGCCGTACCGACCTTGCCGAGGCCCAGCTCCGCCTTTTCCCGAGCACCTTGCCGGGCGTTCAGCATATCGTGACTGGCGACCATTTCGGACACCACCAGACCCGCGCCAAAAGACGCCACCAGTTCACGAAACGGCAGATCGGTGATTCCCGCCATCGGTGCCAGAAGCACGGGCGGGCTTATTTCGAAGGGCAAATCGACCGTTGGCAAATGCTCAATCCTTGTGCAGTGGCCTCAGGTCTAGCAACCACAGGTGTTTTCCTCAATGACCACGGGCACAATCAATGGGCGCGCAGGCAGGCAGTGATTATTTTTTAAGCACATTTCAGGTACGATTGCCTCGCGCGGCGCAAGGCCATAGACAGACGGCAGAAATGCGCGGGGAAATCATGGAATTCGCGACTGTCATCGTCGCTGCGGGGCGCGGCAACCGGGCCGGCGGCGGCACGCCGAAGCAGTGGCGTCCGCTCGCCGGATCCACGAGCACCGGCTTCGCGCTCGACGCTTTTCTGTCCCACCCTGAAGCAGGCCCGGTTGTGCTTGTGGCTCATCAAGACGATCTTGCGGGCGGCCTGGTATGCCAGAAAGCCGGTGTCGAGGTGGTCAGTGGCGGCGCCACGCGGAGCATCTCGGTTCGCGCAGGGCTCCTGGCGCTTCAAGGGCGCGCCACGCATGTCCTGATCCATGATGCGGCGCGCCCTTGCGTGACCCATGCAATCATCGACGGCGTTCTCGCGGGTTTGCGCGACAACAAGGCCGCAGCTCCCGCAATTGCGGTCGTCGATGCGCTCTGGACCGGTGCAGAGGGCCGCGTGACCGGCATGGCGGCGCGCAACGGGCTTTACCGGGCGCAGACGCCGCAGGGGTTTCATCTGGGCAGCATCCTTGCCGCCCATGAGCAGTTTCCGGAAGGAGCCGACGATGACGTGGCCCTTGCACGACGTGCCGGGCTGGACGTTGCCATTACGCCCGGCGATGAAGATAATCTGAAGATCACCACGCCCGACGATTTCATCCGGGCCGAACGCATTCTGAGGGCGCGCGATGGACATTAGGGTGGGAAACGGCTTTGACGTGCATGCTTTCGGGCCGGGCGATCATGTGGTGCTCTGCGGGGTGAAAATCCCTCATTCCCAAGGGCTTCTCGGCCATTCTGATGCGGATGTGGCGATGCATGCGGTGACGGATGCGCTTTATGGCGCGCTGGCCTCGGGCGACATAGGACAGCATTTCCCGCCGAGCGACCCCCAGTGGAAAGGTGCCGCGAGCGAGATATTCCTGCGCCATGCAGTCAGGATGAGCGAAAGCCAAGGCTTCCGGATTTCCAATCTCGACTGCACCCTGATCTGCGAATTCCCCAAGATAGGACCCCATGCAGCAGCAATGCGAACCGAGATGGCGCGCCTCATGGACCTCGACGTGGCGCGGGTCTCCGTCAAGGCGACGACCTCCGAGCGCCTGGGCTTCACCGGGCGCGGCGAAGGCATCGCCTGCATCGCCACGGTTTGCCTGGTGACAGCATGAAGCGCCTCGCCCGGATCATCGCCACGGTTCTCGGCGTGGGCTACATCCGCCCTGCACCCGGCACCTGGGGCTCGCTCGTCGCCCTTCCCTGGGGGTGGCTGCTGCACGTGCTGGGCGGTTTTCCGTTGCTGGTGCTTGCCATAGTGATTGGCTTTGCCAAAGGCTGGTGGGCCACCTCGGTGATGACGCGCGGCGGCACGGACCACGACCCTTCGGAGATCGTCATCGACGAGGTGATCGGGCAATGGATCGCGCTCCTGCCGCTCTCCTTCGCGGCGTGGAACATGGGGTTGAACATGCTCGTGATGTGGCCGGGCTGGATCGCGGCCTTCGCCTTTTTTCGGCTCTTCGACATCTGGAAGCCGGGTCCGGTGGGCTGGGCCGATCGCCGGGGAGATGCCTTGGGGGTCATGCTTGACGACGTGATCGCGGGCGTGTTTGCCGCCTTCGGCGTTCTCGCTCTGGCGGGACTTTATCATGGGCTCTTCTGACATGAAGAGCGCGCGACATATCCTTGAAATCGCGAAAACTTCCGGGATCACGATTGCAACTGCCGAAAGCTGCACGGGCGGCATGGTCGCCGCCGCGCTGACCGATGTGGCGGGGTCTTCCGCGGTTTTCGAGCGTGGTTTTGTCACCTACTCCAACACCGCCAAGATCGACATGCTGAACGTCTCTCCGGTCACACTCGAGACTTTCGGCGCGGTGTCGGAGAACGTGGCCTTCGAAATGGCGCGCGGCGCGCTCGAGCAGTCGCTGGCGACCCTCGCCGTGTCAGTCACCGGTATCGCGGGCCCCGGCGGGTCCGAGCACAAGCCGGAGGGTCGCGTCTGCTTCGGCATCGCCACCCCAGACCGGACCCATACGGAAACCGTCGATTTCGGTGCCCTGGGGCGGGACGCGGTGCGCAAGGCCGCGCGCGACCATGCGCTCGACCTGCTTCTCGGCGTGCTTCAGACGGGCCGGTAAAGCGTCTCGGCACGAGCTTCGAAGGCCCGCACGATGCGCTGCATCGCCTCGTTGAAGACGACGCCGATCAGTTTCTGCAAAATCATGTTGCGAAAGGCGAAATCGACGAAGAAGGAGACTTCGCAGCCCCCTTCGACATCGCGAAACGCCCAGTTGGATTTCATGTAGCGAAACGGCCCATCAAGGTATTCGGTGTCGATCTGCATGTCATCGGGCATCAGGACCACACGGCTGGTGAAGCGTTCGCGAAAGACCTTGAAGCTGATGACGAGATCCGCCTCCATCACCTCCGTCTTGCCCTGCGGGACCACGGACTTTACCCGCGCCGCCGAACACCAGGGCAGGAACTGCGGGTATTTGCCGACATCCGCCACCAGATCGTACATCTGCCGGGCGGTATAGGGAAGCGTTCGGGTTTCTGCGTGGGTGGGCATTGATTTGTCGTCTTGGCAAGGGTAGCCATTCATCTCCTATGTCCGCACTTGTATTTCAAGGCCAAACCCATGCCGACGCGTCCTTATGTCATAGATGAAATGATATCCGCCAAGGCAATCGCGGCCCGGATCGAGAGCCTTTGCCGGGAGATTCAGGCCGAGTTCGCCGATACGGACAAGCTGGTCGTGGTGGGGCTCCTGCGCGGCAGTTTCGTCTTCATCGCGGATCTGGTGCGCGAGCTTGACCTGCCGATCGAGGTCGATTTCCTCGAAGCCTCAAGCTATGGCGACAGCATGCAGAGCAGCCGTGAAGTTCGTATTCTCAAGGACTTGCGCGGTGCGATCGAAGGTCGCGACGTTCTGGTGGTCGAGGATATCGTCGATACCGGCCATACGCTGAACCATGTCACGCATCTCCTCGAAAGCCGACGGCCCGCGCGGTTGAAATCCATCGCATTGCTGGACAAGCCCAGCCGCAGGGAGGTGGACTTCAAGGCCAGTTGGACCGGCTTCGAAATCCCCGACGAATTCGTCGTGGGCTATGGCATCGATTTCGCGCAACGCAACCGCAACCTGCCTTTCATCGGCAAGGTGCGCTTCGTGGAAGAGTGACCCGATGCGCCGGTACGCGGGAACATTGCCTTGAACCTGCGCTGGCTCTTGCGGATGTCACAATGGGCGCGCAGGCCTCCCTCGGGTGCACGGGTGAAGATGGTTCTCTCAATTGTCGCGGCTCTGCTGGTGATCGTGGCTCTTGAACGGCTCGGCCTCTGGCCTGACAGCCTGACAGCCGAAAAGATGCGTCGCTGAATGCGGGCACTTGCGCGCGCGCGGGTCCGGGCTAGTCTCTTGCGAGCAGATCTGCTTCATGGAGAGAACCGATGAAACGATTGAACGCCCTTACGTTTGTTGCCGTGTGTTCACTGACCGCTTTTGCGGGTATGGCTACGGCAGAAAACCACGCCGAAAAGGCGCTGCTGGATGCCATTTCCGCCCGCCAAGCCCAGATGCAGCTTGTCGGCTACAACATGGGCATCCTTGGCGGAATGGCGAAAGGCGAGCGGGACTTCGAGTCCGCAACCGCCGTGGCGGCAGCCTCCAACCTCAGCGCAGTTGCAAAGCTGGACCGCAGCATCCTCTGGCTTGAGGGCTCGGTCCAGGGTCAGGTCGGCAACACCCGCGCCAAAGCCGACATCTGGACCGATCCCGCAGGCTTCGAGGCGGATGCGACCGACCTGGAAAATGCGGCCGACGCCTTGATCGCCGCGGCTGGCACCGATCTTGCGGCGCTTCAGGCGGCCATGGAAACGGCGGGCAAGACCTGCGGCGCGTGTCATGAGACCTACCGAGGTCCCAGAAACTAGGCGGCACCCATGGGTCTCTTGCTGCGACTGGCAGGTCTCGTCGCCGTGCTGGCGGCGGCGGGGTTCTGGTATCTGACGCGTCCCGACACCCTGGCCGACAACTGGGCGGAAGGAATAGCCGGAGACGCGCAAGCCGGGGCGCTGGTTTTCGCTGCCGCCGGTTGCGCCTCCTGCCATGCCGCACCAAAAAGCGAGGGAGACGCACGGCTTTTGCTGGCCGGTGGGCACGCATTCGTCAGCGAGTTCGGGACGTTTCATGCACCCAATATCTCGCCCTCGCCTGCAGGGATCGGCGCATGGTCGGAGAGGGATTTCGCGCAAGCGCTCCTGAAAGGCGTGTCTCCGGACGGGCGCCATTACTATCCTGCCTTTCCCTATACAAGCTACCAGCACATGACAGACCAGGATGTGCGCGACCTTTTTGCCTATATCAGAACCTTGCCGCCCTCTGACATCGCAAGCCTTCCGCATGAGTTGAGCTTTCCATTCACGCTCCGGCGCGGGTTGGGGCTGTGGAAGGCGCGCTACATGGAAAGCGGTTTCCATCTGCAAGGTGAATTGAGCGCGGCGGAAGACCGCGGCCGCTACCTCGCGGAAGCCTTGTCCCACTGTGCCGAGTGCCATACCTCCAGAGATACCTTTGGCGGGCTGGACCGCACAAAATGGCTCGCCGGTGCGCCCAATCCCAGCGGCGAGGGCCGCATCCCCAACATCACGCCCGCAGCACTCGACTGGTCCGAGGACGATCTGGTGGCCTATTTCACGTCAGGACTGACCCCCGATTACGACAGCGCCGGCGGCACCATGGCCGAGGTGGTCCGCAACCTCGCGCAACTGCCGGAAAGCGACCGCCGGGCCATCGCGGCCTATCTCAAGCGGGTGGAGCCCATTCCCTGATGGCAGGTCACGCCAATCCCAGCTTGCGGTTGCGTGCCGCCCGAAGCCGTTCGAAATCGTCACCGGCATGGTAGGATGAGCGTGTGAGCGGCGTGGCCGACACCATCAGGAAGCCCTTGCCGTAGGCTGCCTTGGCATAGGCCGCGAATTCATCCGGATGCACGAAACGGTCCACCCGGTGGTGTTTCGGGGTCGGCTGCAGATATTGACCGATGGTCAGGAAATCGATGTCAGCGGCCCGCATGTCTTCCATGACCTGCATCACCGCCTGGCGGTCTTCGCCCAAACCGACCATGATGCCCGACTTGGTGAACATCGACGGGTCGAGTTCCTTGACGCGCTGCAACAGCCGCAGCGAATGGAAATACCGCGCACCCGGACGGACTTCCGGGTAAAGGCCGGGCACCGTTTCGAGATTGTGGTTGAATACATCGGGCCGCGCCTCGACGACCACTTCCAGCACTTTCGGATCGCATTTGATGAAATCGGGTGTCAGGATCTCAATCGTCGTCTGCGGGCTGCGGTGGCGGATGGCGCGGATCGTCTGGGCGAAGTGATCCGCCCCCCCGTCCTCGACATCGTCGCGGTCTACGGAGGTGATTACCACGTGGTTGAGCCCGAGTTTCTCTACCGCATGGGCGACGCGGCCCGGCTCGAAGGCATCGAGCGCCTCCGGCGGCTTGCCGGTCGCGATATTGCAGAAGGTGCAGGCGCGGGTGCAGACCTCACCCATGATCATCATCGTGGCGTGGCCCTGGCTCCAGCACTCGCCCACGTTGGGGCAACCCGCCTCTTCGCAGACCGTCACCAGCTTGTTCTCGCGCATGATCCTCGCGGTATCGGCATAGCCCTTGCCGCCGGGCGCCTTGACGCGAATCCAGTCCGGCTTCTTGGGCTGCGGATTGTCCGGACGGCGCGCCTTCTCGGGGTGGCGTTGCTCGGGGATTTTCAGATCGCGCATCGGGACATGTCTCGCAGTATGAGATTGAAAGCGTTGACAGTATCTATAGCACAGAGCTCCGGGGAGTGTAGATGCTGTGACGCAGTGCCGCTATGCAGTTCATGCAACCAAAACATGCGTGCCGGTCAGAGCTTGCGGGCGGCAACGACGAAATGAGTGAGCGAGAAGAAGAAACGGCCCTTCTCGGCAAGGCCTTGCTGCTCCTCGACCCAACCCTTCACGTCTTCGGCCGGCAAAAGTTCATACTGCAGCGCATAATTCTGCATCAGGTGCAGCATCGTGTTTGCCAGACCGTCTGGCCGCAGCACCGTATCCGTGCACGTCAGAGGTACTACCGCCTCGAGCGCGAATCCTGCCTCTTCCAGGTCGCCTGGCAGGTGTTCCGGCACGCAGCGGTCGACAAGATGGCTGTCCCATGCCGCTTGCATACTTGTCATCCGGGCGCGGTTTTCACTGTACCAGATCAGCGTGTCGAAATGCATGTCGCCAATGACCACCCGCCCACCGGGAACAAGTATCCGGAATATCTCCCGAAGAGCCGCCGGGATATCATCCAGATACTCGAAAACCTGGACAGAGACGGCCTTGGTACAGCTTGCAGGTGCGAGCGGCAGGTCGGTCGCTGAGCCGCTCACGATCTCGACCGTCACAAAATCATTACATCTTTCGGCGGCGGTCTCGCGCATGTCGGCGCTGGGATCAATGCCGTGCACCCGTCCCGTCGCACCCACCGCGCGGGCGATGTCCGCAGTCAGGATGCCGTTCCCACAACCGATGTCGGCGATCTTGTCTCCCGGCTTCAGTCTGAGCGCGTCGAAGGACATTCGGCGGCGACGCGCGAAATCCGACCCTCTGTAGGCGTTCTCGAGAAACCTTGCGGTTCGGGCGTCGAATTCAAGCATCTGCTGATCCTCAGTTGATCGCAGTTGGCCTCAGTCTACCATAATACAACAAGTTTTTGCAGAAACGGCGCTCTCGGATGGAATTCGTACCTATCTGGCCGAAAAATGGCGCTGCTCCCATGAGATGCAGCGCCTATTTCAATTTGACGAAACATCCTGCTCAACCGATGAGCGCGCCGCCCGGGCCGACGGTTTCATCGTAGTGTCGCTTCAACCGTGTGAGGGCGATGCGCAGGACGATCTTTCCCGATCGCGCCGACCAACCGAGCTTCTTTTCCGCGGTCTCCAGCCCTTCAAGGTAGCAGCAGCAGCGCAGCACGACATCCGACAGGCCGGGCCCGAGATCCGCAAGAGCATCGGCAACCCTCTTTGCCGCCCGAGATGCACCATCGCCGGACCCGCCGCCCTGCGCGACATTGCCCTGAATCGCTCCCGTCAGGAATTTTTCCCAATTCTGGGTCACCCGTGTGCCCATCTGCGCCAGTTCGAAATCTTCGCGCAGGCGCTCGCCGGCGGTGACCAGATCGTCATTGAGAAAGACCTCCCCATCCTTGTCGCGTCGACGCGCCAGCGCGGTCAGCGGGCTTTCAGCGAGGTTGTAGCGCATGCGACGTGGCCGGCCGTCATCGGCATCGGGGACAGTTTTCTCGCCCCATCTGCGGTGCTGGTCGGCGAATGGCGTCTGGCTCTCCGCGAATCCCGGCGGGCTGGCGGGCTCATCGGTATCCAGCATGTTTTCCAGCACCGCCCGACCAGCGGCGGTAATCGAATAGCGCGTGATACGGCCGGAGACTTGCGGCGATATCCATTCCTTGAGCGCCATTGCCTCGGCGATCCTGCGCTCCACGACGCCGGTGCGCATCGCGGCCCCACCCGGAGCATCGCGCACGATCACCGCTTTCTCCATATCCGCCGCCACGGCGAGGACAGCCGATTTTTCACACAGGCGCCGCAGGATGCGGGCAGCCTCGGCCATCAGCGTGGCTTCGTCCGGAACCGCGTCCGTCTTGCCTGGTGGGGTGATCTTGTGCTGGAAACTCATTCTTGAAGACTCCTTTAGAGGTCGTGGAACCGATGGGTTCAGGTCGCTGAAGAACTGGCCGAGCGTGCGCAATGCCGCATCGACCAAAGGATCGTCACGGCGGGTCTCGATCCGTCTCACCTGACGCAAGATGGTCGATGCATGACAGCCTTCGGCGCGCGCGAGGGCACGGATCGGAAACCCGGCTTCGGTATGCGCGAGGTAAACCCGGGCCGCTGGCGGCACCCAGGCCGGAAAGCCGGCCTGTCTTTCGCGGGCCTTATCTGTCATCGAATTCTGCATGCACGGCTTGGCACCCGTAGGTTGCTTACGTTGGAAACAAACAACCTAAGGGAGAATTTGGTTACCTGACAGTTAATGTCTCCGGATACCGATAGTATTGTATCTATTACATAAACAGTTTTTAAAGGATCGCCCGGTACCTTGCATGTTCAGGCAACAGTCCTGCCATAATTCCGCTGAACTGTTTCTTCCTCCAAGTGTAAACAAGGTGCTAACCACCCCGCCCGCGGCGCTGCAGCAGGGCGCAACACCCGCATGAGTTGTGCCATAAGAGATCGATGAAGCGACCATGCTTCAAACAACTGCTGACCAAAAGGACAAGACCCATGCAAGATATTCTCTCCATGCTTCAAGCCCTGCGCCGCCCGCCGCTTCTCATGCGCGCTGCGCGGATCGGTGCGGAGGAATATCGCCGCAGCGTACACCTGCCACGGTTGCTCGGTTATGGCGTCCTGCCGCGCCACGGCTCGGCCCTGATGAAGCTGATGGAGATCGAAGGCGAACTCAACGGCCAGCGTCTCAGCGGCAACAGCAGTTACAGCCTGCTGCGCCATGTGGATGTCCTGATTGCGATGGTGGGCGAAGCGCGCGTCCTGCGCGCCTCGCAAGCCGCCTGAGCTACATGAAACTGTCGGGGCTCGCGGCTTTCTTTCGCGCCACGAAATCCGTCAGTGCTTCATCGATCGCCGGATCCATCGCCGGTTTCTGATAGTCCGACAGCATCTTTTCGACCCGCAGGCTGGCAAGGGCTTGCGTGTCGCGCGCACCCTCGTCTTCCCAGGTCTCGAAGGGCTTGTAGTCCAGAAGGTCGGACTTCCAGAACGCGGCCTTGAAGTTGTTCTGTGTGTGCTCGCACCCCAGATAATGCCCGCCGGGACCGACTTCGCGGATCGCATCCATGGCTTGTGCGTTCTCGTCGATCTCGACGCCGCGCGCCAGATGGTGAAGCGTCCCCAATTGGTCGGCGTCCATGACGAATTTTTCGAAAGACGACACCAGACCGCCTTCAAGCCAGCCGCAGGCGTGCAGCATGAAGTTCACACCCGACAAAAGCCCCATGTTGAGACTGTTGGCGGTTTCATAGGCTGCCTGCGCGTCCGGCAGTTTGGAGCCGCAGAACGACCCAGCCGAGCGGAAGGGCAGCCCCATGCGCCGCGCCAGTTGCCCTGCACCGTAGGTGATATGCGACGCTTCAGGCGTCCCGAAGGTCGGTGCACCAGAGTTCATGTCGATCGAGGTCACGAAAGCGCCGAAGATCACCGGCGCGCCTTTGCGCACCAACTGGCTGTAGGCGATGCCCGCCAGCACTTCCGCCAGTACCTGGGTCAGCGTGCCCGCCACAGAAACGGGCGCCATCGCACCGCCGACGATGAAGGGCGAGATGATGCAGGCCTGGTTGTTCCTCGCATAGACCTCGAGCGCCCCCATCATGACGTCGTCGAAGGTCATCGGCGAGTTGATGTTGATGAGCGAGGTCATCACCGTGTTGGCTTGAACGAAGTCCTTGCCGAAGAGAACCTCGCACATCTCCACGCTGTCCTGCGCGCGCGAGGGCTCGGTAACCGAGCCCATGAAGGGCTTGTCGCTCAGCGTCATATGCGCATGGAGCATGTCGAGGTGACGCTTGTTCACCGGGATGTCGGTCGGCTCGCAGACCGTTCCGCCCGAATGGTGCAGCCATTTCGACATGTAACCGAGTTTCACGAACTTGCGGAAATCCTCCATCGTCGCGTACCGCCGCCCGCCTGCCGCATCGCGCACGAAAGGAGGACCATAGACCGGCGCCAGCACGAGGTTCTTGCCCCCGACAACGACATTGCGCTCCGGGTTGCGCGCATGTTGCGTGTAGGAGGAGGGCGCCGTCGCGCAGAGCTGCCGGGCCAGACCGCGCGGAATGCGAACACGCTCGCCCTCGACATCCGCCCCAGCATCACGCCAGAGTTTCAGCGCACTTGGGTTTTCGACGAAGTTCACCCCGATCTCTTCGAGCACCGTCTCCGCATTGTGCTCGATGATCTCCAGGGCCTCTTCGGTCAGGATCTCGAAATTGGGAATGTTGCGCTCGATATAGCGTGCGGTCTCGAAGGACACCGCACTGCGTTCGGCCCGTCGTGCAGCACCGCCTCCGCCCCGTGCCCGTCTCTGCGCTACTTCGACCATGGTCATCCCCTCATCTGATGTTAGCGCCTCTGCTATCCCATTCGGCCTTGACGCTTCGCGCTCATTGCGGCGATGCAGGGAAAAAAGCGACATGGGCACACTGCGCCCGTTTCTTCTGCCGAAAATATCCCGGGGAGCAGCGCAGCTGCGGGGCAGAGCCCCAACAGAGCGCTTGCCACTGCCCCGGACCTTGCCTAATCAGCAAGGCATGAGCACACATGATCACGACCGCCTTCTCATCATAGACTTCGGCAGCCAGGTGACGCAGCTGATCGCGCGGCGCCTGCGGGAGCTGAACGTCTATTGTGAAATCCACCCGTTCAACGCGGTCACGGACGCCTTTCTGGCCGAATTCGCGCCGAAGGCGGTGATCTTCTCCGGTGGTCCGGCTTCGGTCTTCGCGGATGGCGCGCCGATGCCACCGAAATCGGTCTTCGATCTGGGCGTGCCAATCCTCGGGATCTGCTATGGCCAGCAGGTGATGATGCACTGCCTCGGCGGCAAGGTGGAGCGCGGCCACGGCACCGCCGAATTCGGACGCGCCTATGTAACTCCGGAGGCGCGCAAACTGGCGCTTCTGGATGGCTGGTTCGAGGCGGACCGAGAGCAGGTCTGGATGAGCCATGGCGATCATGTGAGCCAGATCGCCCCCGGCTTCGACGTCTACGGCACCTCTCCCAACGCGCCCTTTGCCATTACCGGCGATGTGGGGCGTAATTTCTACGCCGTGCAATTCCACCCCGAAGTGCACCATACCCCCAACGGCGCGAAGCTTTACGAAAATTTCGTGCGGCTTGCGGGCTTCAAGGGCGACTGGACCATGGGCGCCTACCGCGAGGAAGCGATCCAGCGCATCCGCGATCAGGTCGGCAAGGGCCGGGTGATCTGCGCGCTCTCGGGCGGCGTGGACAGCTCCGTTGCTGCCGTGCTGATCCATGAGGCCATCGGCGAACAGCTCACCTGCGTCTACGTGGACCACGGATTGATGCGCAAAGGCGAAAGCGAGCAGGTCGTGGGCATGTTCCGCGAGCATTACAACCTGCCCCTTATCCATGCCGACGAATCCGAGCTTTTCCTCGGCAAGCTCGAGGGCGTCAGCGATCCCGAAACCAAGCGCAAGATCATCGGCGGGCTTTTCATCGAGGTCTTCGAAAAACACGCCAAGGCGATCGGTGGCGCGGATTTTCTGGCGCAGGGCACGCTCTATCCAGACGTGATCGAATCGGTCAGCTTTTCGGGCGGCCCCTCGGTCACGATCAAATCGCATCACAACGTCGGCGGACTGCCCGAGCGCATGAACATGAAGCTGGTGGAGCCGCTGCGCGAGCTTTTCAAGGACGAGGTACGAGCCCTTGGCCGTGAGTTGGGCCTGCCCGACAGTTTCATCGGGCGTCACCCCTTCCCCGGGCCGGGTCTCGCGATCCGCTGTCCCGGCGAAATCACCCGCGAAAAGCTCGACATCCTGCGTGAAGCCGATGCCGTCTATATCGACCAGATTCGCAAGCATGGGCTCTATGACGAGATCTGGCAGGCTTTCGTGGCGATTCTGCCCGTCCGGACCGTGGGCGTCATGGGCGACGGGCGGACCTACGACTTCGCCTGTGCGCTCCGCGCGGTCACTTCGGTCGACGGTATGACTGCGGATTATTATCCCTTCAGCCACGAGTTTCTGGGCGAGACCGCCACACGGATCATCAACGAGGTGCCGGGCATCAACCGGGTGACCTATGACATCACCTCCAAACCGCCGGGAACCATCGAGTGGGAATGAGGCTTTTGAAGGGATTTCGTGCCTCCGGCGGGGATATTTCCGGCCAAAAGAAACCAGACGCATGACGCCTACAGCCAAGGCTGCGCTCTGGATGATCGGCGCGATCGCATCCTTTTCATCAATGGCGGTTGCCGGGCGCGAAGTATCGGGCGAACTCGATACCTTCGAAATCATGATGTACCGCAGCCTTTTCGGTGCGGTGATCGTGCTGGGCCTCGCAGGGCTCACGGGCACTTGGCGGCAGGTCAACCGCGATAGCCTCGGTCTGCACTTCATGCGCAACCTTGCGCATTTCACCGGGCAGAACCTGTGGTTCTATGCCGTGACGGTGATTCCGCTGGCGCAGGTCTTCGCACTGGAGTTCACCTCGCCCTTGTGGGTGATCGTCCTGTCGCCGCTGCTTCTCGGTGAGCGTTTGACCGCGATGCGGGCCTTCGCCGCCCTGATGGGTTTTTTAGGCATTCTGATCGTCGCCCGGCCAGATATGGCCGGGATCAATTCGGGCGTGATCACTGCGGCGTCTTCGGCGATTTTCTTCGCGCTCACGATCATGTTCACGAAGAAACTCACGCGCACGCAGAGCATCACCTGCATTCTCTTCTACCTCACCACGATGCAACTCGTCTTCGGGATCGTAGCCGCAGGATATGACGGCGACATCGCCTTGCCGACGGCTGACACCCTGCCCTTCGTTTTGCTGATCGGCGCTGCCGGGCTGATGGCGCATTTTTGCATGACCAATGCGCTGTCGCTGGCACCCGCGACCATCGTGGTGCCGATCGATTTCGTGCGCCTGCCGGCAATCGCGGTGGTCGGAATGCTGCTCTACGGGGAGCCTCTCGACGTCTGGGTTTTCGTCGGCGCGCTCGTCATTTTTGCCGGAAACTATATGAACCTGTGGTCCGAAACACGGCGGCGCGGCTGATTTTACGTTAGGTCACGAAGGATTTCGCCCCTGCGTCACCGGTTGACCAGGCACGAGTCCGTGATTAATTGCGGCAACCTGTTTTTCAACTGTAGCTGTGTCGTGCAGGTGCGTCTTCTGGGGAGGAGAACAATGAAATACTATCTTTCGAGTGTAACAGCCGCATGTCTTGTTGCGGGAGGGGCCCATGCCGGCGCTCTGGACCGGACCGGTCAACCGGTTGACGTGCTCTTCGAACAAGGGCGCTATCTGGAATTCAGCCTCGGCTACCTGTCGCCGGATATCACCGGTGAAAACATCAACCCGCGCCTCGGGCCAGTCGGTGCGCAGTCCGGCGACATTGGCGTCAGCAACTTCAGCTATGGCGCGGCCTACAAGGCGGATCTGAACAACGCCTGGTCCTATGCCGTTATCATCGACGAGCCCTTCAAGGCAGAGGTGGATTATCCCACCAACCCGTTCTACTTCGGCAGCAATTCGTCCGCAGAGTTCAACTCGACAGCGGTAACCGCACTCCTGCAGTACAATTTCGACGGAGGCTTTTCGGTCTACGGCGGTCTGCGCGCACAGCAGACAGACGCCAAGGCAGCAATCGCCTTTGCCGGAAACTATGAGGTCGAAGCCGACCCGGACTGGGGCATCGGATACGTCGCGGGTGTTGCCTACGAGCGCCCTGAGATCGCACTGCGGGTCTCGCTGACCTACAACTCCGAAGTCGAGCATGAAAACGACGTGACGGAGGAGGTGAATACCCGAGCCGGTCGCCGCAGTTTTGAAAGCACGGCAGAATTCGAGACACCGGAATCCATCAACCTAGCGTTCCAGACCGGAATCGCCGCAGACACGCTGCTCTTCGGCAGCGTGCGCTGGGTCGACTGGTCGGATTTCGACCTCTCGCCGCAAGTCTACAGTAGCCCGCTGGTCGCAGGCCAACCGCTGCTCAGCTACGAGGACGACGTGATCACCTATACGGTCGGACTGGGTCGCAAACTGACCGACACCTGGTCCATCGCAGGATCCCTCAGCTATGAGGAAAACACCGGCAACCTGTTTACCAACCTTGGTCCCGCAGACGGGCAGACGAGCATCGGGCTCGCCGCGATTTATACCCAAGGCAAGATCAAGGTCACGACCGGTGTGCGCTATGCCTGGATTGGCGACACCACGACCGCGGTTCAAGGTGTCCCTGCAGCCGAGTTCGATGACAACAACGCGCTCGCCGTTGGTGTGAAGATCGGCTACTATTTCTGATCCCGACACCAGGGTTTCCAAATACCCCCGGCGCTCTGCGTCGGGGGTTTTTCTTTGCGCAGGATTCGGGTGGTGCGCGCCGCGGCTCATGCCTAGGGTTCCGCCATGATCGAACAGAAATCCATCTCCTCCGCCGCCTGGATCTCGATGGCCGCCCTTGGTGCCATCTGGGGCGCTTCCTTCGTCTCCGTCAGGATCGCGCTCGACGAGATCGGGCCGCTGACGGCCGTGGCGCATCGCACTTTCTGGGCAATGCTCGTGCTCTGGGGCATTGTGCTTGCCCTGCGGATGCCAGTACCGCGTGATGCGCGGATCTGGTTCGGCTTTCTGGTCATGGGGTTGTTGAACAACCTCATTCCCTTCAGCCTCATGGCCTGGGGACAGCTGCATGTGGAAAGCGGTCTCACCTCGATCCTGAACGCGTCCACGGCGGTTTTCGGCGTGCTTTTTGCCGCGGCTTTCTTCGCCGACGAGCGTTTGAGCCTGCGCAAGGGGATTGGCGTCCTGCTAGGCTTTCTCGGGGTCGCCACGGCAATCGGGCTGGAAAATCTCCACGATTTCGACATCCGTTCGTTGGCGCAAATAGCCATACTGGGCGGTACCGTCTCCTATGCGCTGGCGGGTGTCTGGGCGCGCAAGAAGCTGTCCGGACTGCGCCCGCAGGTAGCCGCCGCGGGCATGCTGACGGGATCTACCCTGATGGCGGTGCCGATGGCCTTGCTCGCAGAAGGTCCGATCAGCCTTGATCTGCAACCGGTGACGATGATGGCCATCGCCTACTATGCGCTCATAGCCACCGCCGGGGCCTACATGCTCTATTACCGGGTCCTCGACATGGCGGGCAGCGGCAACCTGATGCTGGTGACGCTGTTGGTCGCTCCGGTCGCGATCGTGCTCGGCGCGCTCGTCCTGGGCGAAAAGCTGGCACCTAACGCCTATGCGGGGTTTGCGCTGCTGGCCTTTGGGCTCGCGATCCTCGACGGCCGGCTCTGGCGCCTGTTGCGTGGACCAAAACCGCGTGCCGCCGATTGATTGACGCCTGTGCGGCGCAGGGCTAGGAGAGAACGGGCCCCAAACAGATCACGGATACCGCTCTCATGCTCTACACCTCCGCCGCAGACTGGCGTTCGGCACCGCGCAAATCCGTGCTCGTCTATGGCATGTCCGGGCTTGGCAAGACCTTTCTGTCCAATGTGCTGCGCGACAGCGGGTCGTGGTTTCACTACTCCATCGATTACCGCATCGGCACGCGCTACATGGGAGAGTATATCGCCGACAATGCCAAGCTCGAGGCCATGAAAGTCCCCTTCCTGCGCGATCTGCTGATGAGCGACAGTATCTACATCGGCTCCAACATCACCTTCGAGAACCTCAGCCCCGTGGCGACCTACCTCGGCAAGCCTGGCGATCCCGCGAAAGGCGGCCTGCCGATGGCGGAATATGCCCGCCGCCAGGACCAGTTCCGCCAGGCGGAGATTTCCGCGCTGCACGACACTGCACATTTCGCGGACCGCGCCGAGGCGCTTTACGGCTACCCCAATTTCATCTGCGACACCGGCGGGTCGATCTGCGAATGGGTGGATGCGACCGATGATGCCGATCCGCTGATGCAGGAGCTGTCACGGCACTGCCTGATGATCTGGATCAAGGGTGACGAGGCTCATACCCAGGAACTCATCCGCCGCTTCGATCGCGCCCCGAAGCCGATGGCGTATCAACCCGCTTTCCTGACGAAGGTCTGGCAGGAATATCTGCAGGAAAACAAGTGTGTGGAAGCGGATGTTGATCCCGATGACTTCATTCGCTTCACCTATGCAAAGGCGCTGGCACACCGGCAGCCACGCTACGAGGCAATGGCGCGCTGGGGCATCACGGTCACCGCCGACCAGGTGCGCGATCTGGCCTCGCAGGAAGATTTCGTCGATCTGATTGCGGGGTGTCTCTGAGACCTCTCACCGACGCGTGAGCGCCGAACCCTTGAGACATCTGCTACCAGAGGCTATCTGACTGCCCTGCGCCCCGATCTGAAAGAACCCGATGCCCATCAGACTGCCTTCGAACCTGCCTGCCTATGACGTGCTGACGCGCGAAGGCGTCATGGTGCTCGACGAGGACATGGCGTCACGGCAGGATATAAGGCCCTTGAAGATCGGTCTTTTGAACCTGATGCCCAAGAAGATCCAGACGGAAAACCAGTTTGCGCGACTGATCGGAGCCACACCGCTGCAGATCGAGTTGAACCTGATCCGCATGTCCGAGCATCAGACGCGCAATACCGCCGCCGAGCATATGGAAAGCTTCTACCGCCCGTTTCAGGACGTCAAGCACGAGAAGTTCGACGGGCTCATCATCACTGGTGCGCCGATCGAGCACCTCGATTTCGATCAGGTGACCTATTGGCAGGAACTTTGCGAGGTCATGGACTGGACGCAGACCAACGTGCATTCCACCTTCGGCGTCTGCTGGGGCGGCATGGCGATGATCAACCATTTCCACGGGGTGCAGAAACACCCGCTGACCGCCAAGGCCTTCGGCTGTTTCCGGCACCGCAACCTTGATCCCACCTCGCCCTACCTGCGCGGCTTTTCCGATGAGTTCGTCATCCCCGTCTCGCGCTGGACCGAGATGCGGCAGTCGGAGATCGACGCCGCACCGGGCCTCAGGACACTGCTTGGCAGCGATGAGGTCGGCCCCTGCCTCGTGGAGGACCCGGCGCATCGGGCGCTCTATATATTCAATCATTTCGAGTATGACCGCGATACGCTGAAGCAGGAGTACGACCGCGACGCCACAGCGGGCGCGCCAATCGAGGTGCCGGTGAACTACTATCCCGACGATGACCCCACGCGGCCGCCACTGAACCGCTGGCGCAGCCACGCGCATCTGCTTTATGGCAACTGGATCAACGAAATATACCAGTCAACGCCTTTCGAGTCCCATCAGATTGGAACCTAGGAAGGTGATCCTGAGCCTCTTGCTGCTTGCAGTCCTGCTGGTCTTGCTGGTGCAATGGCGCGCAGGTGTCCGGGAAGCGGAGGCAGAAGCCGCCTATCCGCCCAGCGGTCAGTTCGTGGACGTCGACGGGACGCGTATCCACCTCAAGGTAGAAGGCACCGGCCCCGACCTCGTGCTGATTCACGGGGCCAGCGGATCCTTGCGGGATTTCACCTTCGACCTGATGGATCGCCTCAAGGGCAGGTATCGCATCATCGCGGTGGACCGCCCGGGGCTGGGGCGCAGCGAACGCCCCAAGGGATATGGCGGGGCCTGGAACAATGCGGCCGAACCCCCTGCCCTGCAGGCACGGCTGCTCGAAGCCGCGGCCCGCGAGGTCGGGCTGACGAACCCCATCATTCTGGGCCACTCCTATGGCGGCGCAGTTGCGCTCGCCTGGGCGCTGGAGCATCCCGACGAGACCGCGGGCCTGGTGCTACTCGCCGCCGCCTCGAACCCCTGGCCCGGCAGCCTGGGACTGCTTTACAACGTCAACGCCTCGAGACCGGGCGGCGCGCTGGTGGTCCCGATGATCACCGCCTTTTCCCCGCGCAGCGCCATCGAGCAAACGGTCAGATCAATATTCGTGCCGCAGGACGTGCCCGACGGCTACATCGCTCATTTCGGACCGGAACTCACGCTGCGCCGCACCACGATGCGGGCCAATGCCCAGCAGGTCAATTCGCTCAGACCTTATGTCGTGGAGATGAAGGAACGCTATCCAGGGCTGAATTTGCCGGTTGAAATCCTGCATGGAACCGAGGACACCATCGTTCCGCTCGCGATTCATTCCGAGCCCCTCTCCCGGCAGATCCCGGGCGCGGTTCTGACCCGCATGGAAGGCATCGGGCACACGCCACATCATGCTGACCCGCAGGCGGTGGTTGACGCCATCGACCGGGTAGCGGCACGCGCGGGTTTGCGTTAAACCGCTTAACATCCCATATCTCAGGGAAACCAATCGCTTGCGGAGACCTTCCATGGACCTGCCTTTTGACGGCGCGATCAGCGCCTATTTCGAGAACGACGCGCCCAAGAACATCCGCGCCGCGATCAAACGCGCCGACAAGGACGACATCCTGAGCACCTCCTATCCGCATTCGGAGGAGCTTTCGAAGAAACCCTACGAGAAGGACCTCGCGAAGCTGCAGATCGAGCTTGTCAAGATGCAGGCATGGGCCAAGGAAAGCGGTGCACGGATCGCCATGGTCTTCGAAGGGCGCGACGGCGCGGGCAAGGGAGGCACGATCAGCCGCCTGCGCGCCAACCTCAACCCGCGCGGTGCCCGGGTCGTCGCCCTGCCCAAGCCCTCTGAAACCGAAGCGACGCAGTGGTATTTCCAGCGTTATGTCAGTCACCTGCCCGCTGGTGGCGAGATCACCTTCTTCGACCGAAGCTGGTACAACCGCGCGGTTGTGGAAAAGGTCTTCGGATTTTGCAGCGACGAGGAGCGGCGGCATTTCTTCCAGCAGGTGAACCCCTTCGAGGAGATGATCGTCGACGAGGGCATCCACCTCTTCAAGTTCTGGTTGAACGTCGGGCGGGCCGAGCAGTTGCGGCGCATGCTCGCGCGCGAGAACGATCCGCTCAAGCAGTGGAAGATCAGCCGCATCGACGTGGAAGGGCTGGCCAAATGGGACGCCTACAGCGAAGCAATCGAGGAAACGCTAGACCGGACGCATACGAAGGACGCGCCCTGGACAGTCGTGCGCTCGGACGACAAGAAGCGCGCACGGCTCAACGTGATCCGGACGGTTCTGAACGGCCTCGACTATGCCCGCAAGAACAAGGCCGCCATCGGCGACATCGATACCAAGATCTGTGGAGGCCCGGACATCTGGCATGCCTAAGCGCGGATATCATCACGGTAACCTGCGCCAGGCGCTGATCGACGCGGCGCTGGAATTGATCGAACTGCGCGGTCCAACCGGCTTCACCCTCTCGGAGGCGGCAAAGCAGGCGGGCGTGACCCCGGCGGCGGTCTACCGGCATTTCGAAGGGCGCGAGGACCTGATCGCCGAGGCCGCGCGTCAGGGCTATGAAATCTTCGCCGATCTGATGGAACATGCCTATCAGAAAGGCCAGCCTTCCGCGCTGGCCGCGTTTTCCGCGACGGGACGGGCCTATCTCGCTTTCGCACGGGAATATCCCGGCCACTACATCGCGATGTTTGAAAGCGGTATCTCCGTCAACCGGACGCCGGAGCTTGCCGCGATCGCGGCCAGGGCCAATGAGGTGCTGGAAAAAGCGGCCACAGACCTCAGCCAGCATATCCCCGCCGACAAGCGACCCCCCGCCTCCATGTTCTCCGCGCATATCTGGGCGATGAGCCACGGCGTCGTCGAGCTTTTCGCGCGCAATTCACCGGGCCGTGCCTCACCGTTTCCCCCCGATGACCTGTTGGAGACAGGAATCGGCATCTATCTGCGCGGCCTCGGCCTGATCCGGCCGGACGAGTGAGACAGAAACCTGCGATTGCGAAACGAGGCGGGTGAGATATCGGGCGCACAGGCGCTGCAAACCCACATTCCCCTGACATCGACGCCGGGATTGCACTCCCGAAAAGAGTGTCCGTGAGGTTTCACGGACACTTGACGCCAAACCGTTGCATTTGAGGTGGCGGAGTTGCCCCCTGACCCTCTATGCAGGGGCAACAACATCTCGCCAGCATCAGGACAGTCATGACCGATCCAGCCGCCGAAATCATCCTGCACAACTATCCGCAGTCCCCCGTCGCCGAAAAGGCGCGCGTCGCCTTCGGGATCAAGGGGCTTGCGTGGCGCAACGTGGAAATCCCGCGACTGGCACCCAAGCCGATGCTGACGAAACTGACGGGTGGATATCGCCGCACCCCGGTGATGCAGATCGGCGCCGACATCTATTGCGATTCTGCCTGCATCATCCGGGAGCTGGAACGGCGCTTCCCCTCGCCGACCTTCTTTCCGACAAAAGACGCAGGCCTGATGTGGGCGCTGAGCCGCTGGACAGACGGCGCATTTTTCGATCTCGGCGTGAAGATCGTGCTGGGGTCCGCCGGTGATGCCCTGCCGCAGGATTTTGCGCAGGATCGCGGGCGGCTCTATTTCGGACCGGACTGGGCCAAGGGCCTCAAGGCCGCCAATGCCGCCCTGCCCCATCTTGCGACCCAGGCCCGCTCCCCTCTTGGCTGGATCAATGCGCAACTGGCGGACGGGCGCGCCTTCCTGCTTGGCGACGCGCCGGCGGCCATTGATGTTCAGGTCTACTGCGTTGTCTGGTTCCTGCGCGGACGCTGGGACAAGGCACCGGCGTTTCTGTCCGAATTTCCCGATCTCGAACGCTGGGCGGCCAATATCGAAGCGATCGGGCACGGCACGGTATCAAAGATGACGCCGGAAGCCGCGATCGAGCGGGCCACGGCCTGCACGCCCGACATGACGGAGGCCTCCGATCCGCAGGACCCGCAGGGCCTGCGCCCGGGGATGCGCGTGACCGTGCATCCGGACGTGGATGGCGGTGAGCAGCCGGTGACGGGCACGGTGCTCCGCTCCTCCGCCGATACGATCGTGCTCTGCCGCGAGGAGGCGGATGTGGGCAAGATCGCCGTGCACTTCCCGCGTGCCGGATACCGCGTGGACCCTGACACCTGAGGCGCCCCACCCGCTGGGAAATTCGCAGGGCTTGATGTGGATCAACGCCAGCGCGAGTCCTTGGGCCGTATGGTAATGACCAACAGTGACGGAGTTTCATCATGCGTTTTCTTCTGACAATCCTGTTGGCGATGAGCAGTCCCGCTCTGGCGCAGGACGCCGAACGCGGCGAGGCGCTTTTCAGCCTGCATTGCGCCTCCTGTCACGGGCGCGAGGCACAGGGCAACGGCCCCATGGCGAGCGTGCTGACGGTGCAGCCCTCGAACCTGACGACCTTGACCCAACGGTATGACGGGGTGTTTCCGGTCGAGCGTGTGGTCACCCGGATCGACGGGCGCGATCCGCTGGTCAGCCACGGCAGCGACATGCCGGTTTATGGATGGTTCTTCGAAGGTCAGGACGTGACGGCGAAAACCGCAAGCGGACAGCCGATCCTGACCAGTCAGCCCGTCATCGACCTCATGGCCTGGCTCGAGTCGGTGCAGCAGTAAGGCGTCAGGAGAGCTTTCGCGGGTCGAGCAGTCGGGCAATGACGCCGCGCCGGTTGATCTGTCCGATGCTCACCCCGTCGCGTTCTACCGCGACCGGACCGTCCTCGGCCACAAGATGGCGCATCACGTCTTCGAGTTTGGCGGCAGCGGGTACCGACTTGGTGCAGCGGTCCGATCCCGGCTCCATCACATCCTCCGCCCTGAGCACGCCGAGGGGGTTCATATGCGCCACGAAATCCGCGACATAATCATTGACCGGATTGGAGAAGATGTCCTGCGGCGTGCCGCATTGCACGATGCGCCCGCCTTCCATGATGGCAATGCGGTCGCCAAGTTTGAAGGCTTCGTCGAGATCATGGCTCACGAAGATGATGGTGCGCTTGAGATCGCGCTGCAACTCCAGCAACTCGTCCTGAAGCCGGGTGCGGATCAGCGGATCGAGAGCCGAGAAGGGCTCATCCATCAGCAGGATCGGTGCTTTGGTCACGAAGGCACGCGCAAGCCCCACGCGCTGCTGCATGCCGCCTGACAACTCCCCGACCTTGCGTTCGGCCCAGTCGGACAGGCCCACGATCTTCAACTGCGCATCCACCCGCGCCTGCCGTTCGGCCTTCGGAATTTCCGCCAGTTCGAGGCCAAGCGCCACGTTGTCGCGGACGGTGCGCCAGGGCAGCAGGCCAAACTGCTGAAACACCATCGACACGCATTCGCGGCGGACCCGGCGCAGATCGTTCGCATCGCTCTTGACCACGTCGCAGGACCAGTCGCCGTCAAAGACCCGCACCGACCCGCGCACCACCGGGTTGAGCCCGTTGACCGCGCGCAGGAGCGTCGATTTGCCGGAGCCCGAGAGCCCCATCAGCACGAGGATCTCGCCCGAGGCGACCTTCAGCGCGCAATCATGCACCCCGAGGATCTGCCCCGTGGCCTGCTCCACCTCGGCGCGTGTCTTGCCTGCGTCCATATCCGGCAGGGCCTTCTCCGGCGTATTGCCGAAGACGATGGATACGTTGTCGAATTCCACGGCGGTGGTCATTTGCGGTCGACCCTGAGCATACGGTCTAGCATGATCGCCACGACCACGATGATGAAACCGCTCTCGAAGCCGAGCGAAGTATTGACCTGGTTGAGCGCCCGGACCACCGGCACGCCGAGACCGTCCGCGCCGACAAGGGCCGCGATCACCACCATCGAGAGCGACAGCATGATGGTCTGATTGAGCCCCGCCATGATCTGCGGCAGGGCATAGGGCAGTTCGACCTTGAGGAGTTTCTGCCTCGGCGTGGCGCCAAAGGCATCCGCGGCCTCCAGCAGCGGTTTCGGGGTCGAGGAGATACCCAGATGCGTGAGGCGGATGGGTGCGGGCACCACAAAGATCACCGTGGCGATCAGCCCCGGCACCATGCCGATGCCAAAAAACACGATCGCGGGGATCAGATAGACGAAGGTGGGCAGTGTCTGCATCAGGTCGAGCACAGGGCGCATCGCCTGAAAGAGGCGCGGGCGGTGCGCGGCAGCGATGCCGATGGGCACGCCGACCGCCATGCAGACCACGCAGGCCGAAAGAACCAGCGTGAGGCTTTCGGTCATCTCCTCCCAGTAGTCCTGATTCAGGATGAACAGAAAGCCCAAGACGACGAAGAGGCAGGTTTTCCAACTGCGCTGCAAGACCCAGGTCAGTGCTACGAAACAGGCGATGATCACGAAGGGGTGTGGTGTCTGCAAGACCCAGAGAATGGCGTCGATCATGGTCTCCATGAGCACGGCCAGACCGTCGAAGAACCATTCGCCGTTGGTCTGGAGCCACTCAAAGAAGCCTGCGGCCCATGTCCCGACCGGGATCTTGTTGTCGGTCAGCCAGTCAAGCACCGCGGGCTCCTTCGCTCTTCAGGGCAATGCGCGCACCGGACCATGCGGCGCGCGCGTCACGGTCACATGCCGAGGGCCGATTTGACCGCCGCAACGGCATCGCCGCCGTCCAGCGTGGTCACCCCGTCGAGCCAGGCGGGGATGATTTCGGAGTTGGCCTTGAGCCACTCCGTCGCCGCAACTGCCGGGTCGGCCCCATCATTGAGGATCGCGCCCATGATCTCGTTTTCCATCGCGAGCGTGAATTCGAGGTTGGCCAGCAACGCGCCTACGTTCGGGCAGTCCGCGCTGAAGCCCTTGCGGGTGTTGGTGAAGACCGATGCGCCGCCGAGGTTCGGGCCGAAGAAATCGTCACCCCCTGTCAGGTAACCCATGTCGAAATTCGCATTCATCGGATGCGGCTCCCAGCCCAGAAAGACGATGGGTTCGTCCCGCTTGCTCAGGCGGTCGACCTGCGCCAGCATGCCCTGCTCCGAGCTTTCCTTGACTTCGAAGCTACTCAGGCCGAAGGCATCCGCGTCGATCATCGACTGGATCAGGCGGTTGCCGTCATTGCCGGGCTCGATGCCGTATATCGTATTCTCCAGGGCGTCAGCATGGGTCGCGATGTCGGCGAAATCCGCGATCCCGAGGTCTTTTGCGGCCTTGTTCACCGCCAGCGTGTACTTCGCCCCGGCAAGATTCTCGCGGACTGTTTCCACCGTACCGGCCTCGCGGTAGGGCGCGATATCGGCCTCCATTGTGGGCATCCAGTTGCCCAGAAACACATCGATGTCGCCTTCCGCCATGGAGGTATACGTCACTGGCACCGACAGCACCTTGATGTCGGTCTCATACCCAAGTGCCTCTAGGACCACTGTGGTGGCGGCGGTGGTGGCCGTGATATCGGTCCAGCCCACGTCGGAGAAGGTGACTTCGGTGCAGTCGGCAGCGGCGCTGGACGCAAATGCGATCAGGGCCAGCGCCGAGACAGTTGATTTCGAGAACATGGTTCATCTCCCTCTATTATTTTCCGCAGAGGGTGCGCAGGATCGCCTGCAGGGTCAAGGCAAAACGAAATGACCCGATCGAGCCCGTGAGAGACAGGGCAGATGATCCGGGACGACAGGAGCGCAGGCTCATGCCCTGTCGCGCACCTCACGGAACACACCGATCACCTTGGTGATTCTGCCCGTCTGGTCCGCCTGCCCCAGCCCGAAGGCTTCCACGGTCCGGGTCACACTGTCATCGGCGATGATGCGTTTCACGAAGTGACAATCCCCGCCTTTCTGCAAGACCCGGTTCAGTTGCTCGGTGACGTCGGCACGGTCTTCGGGGTGGATGAATTCCAGGCCACCATCCAGCGTCGGCACGTAGGTTTCCGGGTCCTTGCCATGCAGACGGTAGACTTCCTCAGACCAGAAGACATTCTTGGTCCTCGGGTTCAGGGACCAGAACCCGACCTTTGCGAGATCCTGCAAGAGCACCAGTTGCCCGAGGGCCTCTTCGGCTTTCTCCTTTGCCTTGATGACTTCGGTGACGTCGGTACCGATCGGATAGATCGAAGGGTCGCCGAGGGCGGGATCGGAGGAGAAGAAGGTCTCGCTGTTCATCCAGATCGCCTCGTTGGTTTCCTTCGAGATCACGGACAAGACATGGCGCAGCTTGCCTGTCTGGCTTTCCATCAGCTGCGCGTCGCTCTCCTTGATGGCATCCGCAGTGCCCAAGGGCGCAATCTTGAAGAAATTCTCCAATTCGGCGTGATGGCGTGCAGTTCCGAGCACGCGGGCGGATTTCTCGCTCATCCGCAGGATTGTTCCATCGGTCGCGCGGTTCATCATGAATATCTGGGCATGATCCAGGATCAGGTCGAGATCTTGCGCAAGGCGGGGAACTCGGAGACGACCATGGTCACACCCTTCATCTGCCCGCGCATGTCGAAGAAGGGCGAACAGGTCAGCTTGTAGCGCGAGCCCCCCGAGGTGAATTCCCTCGCGATCGGCTCGCCAAGCTTCAGCGTCTCGTTGCAGATCGGGGCAAGCGAGGGGAAGTTTTCGGGCATGATGCATTGGCTGATGTGCGGGCTGGCGACGGGACGCTGAAGTGAGAACATCGTCGCTGCTGCGTTCGTAGCCTGGCTGATCTGCAAGGCGGTATCGAGCACCATGATCGCGAGGGGTGCGGTCTCGAGTACGGACATGAGTTCGCCCGTGCGTCCGCTGAGTTCCGCCGCCGTGACCTGCAACTCCTCGTTCACGGTGATCAGTTCCTCGTTGGTGGATTGCAACTCCTCGTTCGAGGTCTCAAGCTCCTCGTTGGTGGCCTGAAGCTCCTCGTTGGTGGATTGCAACTCCTCGTTCAACGACTGCAACTCCTCGTTGGAGGTCTCAAGCTCCTCGATGGTCTGTTGCAGCGCTTCGCGGGTGTTGGCGACCTCGTCTTCGAGAACGCGGATGCGGTCGGTTTCGAATTCGTTTTCCGCAGCCCCCTTGAGGGTCTCCACGCCGAACGTCCTGTCGATCTTGACTTCGCTGAAGACGACCAGTGCCGCGCGTTCGTTGATGTCGCGGGCGATGATCGGATAGACGTCGAGCCGGATCTCGGCGTCCGCATCATCGGCAATCATATGACGCACGCCGGAGCGGTGTTCGCCGTTCTTCAAGGCCAGCGTCACGAGACTGCGCGCCTCTTCCCGGAAGGGTCTGCGCAGCAGGTCGATGTGCATCTTGAGGCTGGAGGTCTCATTCATCTCGATGAAGGGGCTGACATTTCCGTAGACGCGCACGATGGCGTAATCGTCAGTGACGAGAACGGAATTCTTTCCGAGCGACAGAGCCAGCGCCTCGAACATCTGCCTGTCGGTGGAGTGACCCGTCTGGACCGACTGCGCGGGCTTCATGCTGCGCGACTTGGGGACAGACCGTCCGCCCGAGAAAGGGAAATTCTCGGGCCGTCGGATCGAGCGGCGGCGGTAGATATGAGCGGAGGTGCCGTCCTGGACGAACATCTCATCCGACCCGGTCACGGATTCCGCCGTGCCGAGAAACATGATGGAGGAGTCCGCAAGCGCGTAGTGAAAGCGTGACATGACCCTGTGCTGCAAGGAGTTCCCGAAGTATATCAACACATTACGACAGCAGAGCAGATCCACTTTCTGGAACGGCGGGTCCTGGCAGACATTGTGGTCGGAAAAGAGGATGGCCGATCGCAGCGAGTTGATCACCCTGATGCCGTCATTCTGCTGGATAAAGTAGCGGTCCGCGAGGCTCTTGGGGATGTCGTTGAGTGCTGCGAGACCGTAGACACCCTTGCGCGCCACATCGAGGGCATCCTTGTCGATGTCCGTCGCAAAAATCTGCACGTGATCCTTGAGTGGCACATTGGCACCGCCAAGGGCCTCGCTCAGCAGGATGGCAATGGAATAGGCTTCCTCGCCCGTGGCGCAGCCGGCGATCCAGACCCGGAACGGACGGTTGTCCTTCTTTTGCAACAGGGCCGGCAAGAGCTCCTTGAGCTGCTCGAATTCCGACTTGTCGCGGAAAAACCGTGTGACTGAAATCAGGAGATCCTTGAAGAGCGCATCGACCGCATTCGGGTTGACCCGGCAGAACTGTGTATACTCCTCATGATTTTCGATCCCCAGCGCCATCATGCGCCGCTCGATCCGCCGGTTGATCGTCGTTTGCTTGTACTCGCGGAAATCGACGCGGGTGCGGGCCAGAAGGATCTGGAGCAGATCCGAGGAGGCGTTCTTTTCCGAGGAATCCTGGCGGAAAGCGTCGAAATCCCTTGGCGAGGTCAGTATCTTCTGGAGATGGGTTCCGATCTCGAAGGGGCGCAGGACGAGGTCCACGCATCCGGTCTGCATCGCCGCCATTGGCATGCCGTCATATTTGGCGCTGTCGGTGTCCTGGGCTATGGTGATGCCACCCGCTTCGCGGATCGCTTGCACGCCATAGGCGCCGTCGGTGCCGGTCCCGGAGAGAATGACGGCCATGGAGCGTTCGCCGTGCTTGTCCGCAAGGCTCAGCAGAAAGCGGTCGACGGACGGTTTAGGCGATGCGACCTCATGGCTGGGCGGCATGAGGCGGAGTTTTTCGCCATCATAGATGATGTCGGTCTTGGGCGGGGTCACATAGATGACATTGGGTTCGGGCTCAAGGCCGTCCGTCACATCCTGCACCACCAGGCTGGTCTGGCGCGCCACCAGTTCGGTCATCAGGCTCTTGTGGTGCGGTGACATGTGCTGCACCACGATATAGGCGACATCGAGGTCAGTCGGCAGCGTGGCCACAAGTTCGCGGATCGCTTCGAGCCCCCCTGCTGAAGACCCGATACCGATGATGGTTATACCGCGCGCATCAGATATAGCCAATTCAACTCTCCCTTGAACTTTCATCAACCTCAAGTTGGGCGACGAGAAGAATTCAACGCGTTTTCAGCTTTTCGGCAACCTTTGGTTGTAGTGCGTAATCACCACAGTTTCCGCTTCAAGACCAGACCTTGCGCACGATAAATTTTTGCCTGTGCTCCGCGCAACAGGCAGCGAACGGTGCATTTACGCTCTTTCCATCCAACTCGCGCATTTTTCAAAGGTGTGCTTATTGAAAAACGGTGCCGTACCATGACCAGTGATTTCCCGACGCCTGCAGTGAAACCGGAATTTTCAGACCGGACGATGACCTTGAACCTGATCCTGAAGGGGGCAGGCGGGATTTCGCTGCGCTCCTGCGAAGTCATCGGTCGCGGCTTCCGTCACAGGACATCTTTCCAACAGGTCAGCGCCATCGATGATGTCCTGGTTGAAGACCTGGCGCAGGCCATCCGGGAATGCTTAGCGAGCCTGCCGGATGGCACGCGCGTGCTCTCCCTGCCCGATTTCCTCGTGGAGTTGCCCGGTCTGGCGCTCTCCGGTGCACATGTGATGATCATGGAAATCAAGGATGGAATGCGCAACGCGATTTTCCGCTTCAAGGAGTTTCTGGGCTCCGTGGACAATGCGTTCCGCGACGAGATGGGTTTTCACGAGCCCTTTGCCAACCATGCCGAGAGGCTCGCGATCAACGTGCTGGCGGACATCTGCCTGCCTTTGCTGAACCTTTCGCGACAACTCGACTTCGCCCCTGCCGGGATGCGCGTGGGCATTCCCTTCGAACTGCGCGACCGGGTTCAGGAATTCGAGTTTCAGACCGAACTGCTCAAGCGGTTCATCTTCAATGCGGGTCTGGGGCACGAACGTGCGTCGCAAGCCTATCTGCAAACCGGACCTGCGGTCTTCTCACTGGACTGGCAGGATCAGCCACCGCGGCAGTAGCCCGGCCGGCACAAGGCGGCTATAGAAGGATCAAACCATCGAGACCGCCGCATGATCACCCTGAATTCCAAGACACTGAACGCGCGCATCCTGCCGCGTGGCGCGACACTGGCGGGACTTTGGCTGGCAGGGCGCAGCCGCAGCCTCGTGCTGGGCTATAGCGACGCTCGAGACTGTATTGCAGATCCCTTCTACATGGGTACGATCGTGGGCCCTATCGCAAACCGCTTGCGCGGCGCATCACTGTCAATTGACGGCCAGACCTGGCGCCTTTCCCCGAACGAGGGGCACAACCTGCTGCATTCCGGCCAGTACGGACTGCACGCCCACGACTGGCGCGTGACCGCGCGGGACACCGGATCGGTCAAGCTGGAAATCAGCATCGCGCATGGCGCGGATGGCCTGCCCGGAAATCGCCACTTCGTTGCGCGCTATGCACTCGGAGACAGCGCGGACCTCACTCTGGACCTGACAGCAACCACGGATCGCGTCACGGTCTGCGCGCTCGCGCATCACCCTTATTGGACCCTCGATGACGCGGCCACGGTCGCGGGCCACAGGCTGCAGGTCGCGGCAGAGAGGTTCCTGCCCGTGGACAGCGATCTTCTGCCGACCGGCGAGATCGCGACTGTCGTGGGCAGCGATTACGATTTCAGACTGCCGCGCCCGGTCGCGGTGGACCGCACCCTCGATGCGACGCTCTGTCTTGCGCTCCCGACAGGCGGAACGCCGCGACTGGCCGCGATTTTAACCGGGCAGTCCGGGCTGACCCTGCGGATAGAGACCACGGAACCGGGTCTGCAGGTCTATAACGGCAGCGGCCTTGCGCCGCGTTCGGCGGCTCTGCTTGATGGTCAGGAGCTCCGCGCATACGCCGGGATCGCGCTCGAGCCGCAAGGCTGGCCGGATGCGCCGCATCATGCCCATTTTCCGCCGATCCTGTTGCGTCCCGAGGCCCCCTACCGGCAAAGGACGATCTATCGCCTGTCGCGTTGATCTTGTGCCACATGTCGCAGGAATGCCTTGGCGTCGCCCTTGCATCTGCAAGAAGTTCTGTCAGAAGAGCCGCCGCGCCAACGTTGCGCGCCACCATCAGGAACCGACCCCATGCCGACACCTCCCGACCAGCCTGCCCAACCCGTGCAAACCAAGCCGAACACGCCGCCCCCACCGCCGATTACCGATTACGCAAGCCTCTGAAAGAGGTACTGGCGGGCTATCCCGGCGATGTCTATCCTGCGATCATGTCGACGCCGGTTTCCTCCATCCGCAACCTCGGACCCGCCTTTGAGGCCGAATGCGCCCGGGCAGGTATTCCTTCCGCCGAGGCGCTGCGGGCGCTCGGGGCTGACGCCGCCTATGCGCGGATGCTGCGCAGTGGTACGCGCCCGCATTTCATCGGCTACTACGTGCTGGTGATGGCCTTGCAAAACCGACCCTGGAATGACTGCAAGGGCGAGGAAAAGAAGGCGCTTCGCAAGACCTTCGATGCCATCAAGGCGCAGGCCTTCGACGCAGACCTCAGTGCTTTCGAGCGGATCATGGATGAGATCGGGGTGCGGGAACAGCGCTGATCCGGCATAAAAAAAGGCCGATCCGAAGACCGGCCTCGCGTTCTTTCAAAGCTCGCCCGTTCAGCCGACGAGTTCGAGACCGGAGAAGAAGTAGGCAATCTCGACCGCAGCGGTTTCCGGAGCATCGGAGCCGTGAACAGAGTTCTCGCCGACGCTTTCGGCGAATTCTGCGCGAATGGTGCCGGGAGCTGCGTCCGCGGGGTTGGTCGCCCCCATGACTTCGCGGTTCTTGGCAATCGCACCCTCGCCTTCCAGAACCTGCACCACGACAGGTGCTGAGGCCATGAATTCGCACAGTTCGTCATAGAAGGGACGTGCGGCATGCACGGCATAGAACACGCCGGCCTGCTGCTTGGTCATGTGGATCCGCTTCTGCGCGACGATGCGCAGGCCGGCCTCCTCGAACTTGGCGTTGATCTTGCCGGTGAGGTTGCGACGGGTGGCGTCGGGTTTGATGATCGAGAAGGTGCGCTCAAGAGCCATGGAAATTCTCCGGGGTATGGGGTTGTTCGCGGCGCGTCTAGCATGGGGTCCGCAGGGTGGAAAGGGCTTTTTCCCAAGGGTTTCGCAAGCTGCGTGAAAATCGTCAATGTATTTCCGACTATTTTAGTCAAGAGAATGACTGCGGTCGATTGCAGACTCACACCTCCCTTCCGCAAAGGATCCCTGTCATGCGCTTGCTACCCTCCTTGGCCGCCCTTCTGTTCGGCTTCCCGATTACATCTGCCTTCGCAGGTGAGGCACAGGAAATCCCGCTTTCCTCAGAAGTCTTCGAAGCCGCCGTGGCGCATACCGATCTGGATAGCTGCCCGGCCGATCTAGCCCAGGAAGCCGTTTTCTGCCGCGCGACGCTTGCCCATGAGGAAGTCCATGTCTTCGGCTTTTCGACCGAAGGCGACAGCCTGCTTGCCGGTTTTGCCAGCTATGATGCAACGGACCTTCCGAAACTTCTGAACTAAGAGCCGCAGGCTCATTGACATGGCCGCGAGCCTGGTTCAGTGCAGCGGCCATGCTGCGTATATCCGACATCACCTATTCGGTCGAAGGCCGCCCCCTCTTTGAAGGGGCGAGCGCCGTGATCCCCGAAGGCCACAAGGTCGGCCTCGTTGGGCGCAACGGCGCGGGCAAGACCACGCTCTTCAAGATCATCCGGGGCGAACTCGGACTGGACGGCGGTGAGATCTCCCTGCCCTCGCGCGCCAGGATCGGCGGCGTGGCGCAGGAGGTGCCGTCCTCCTCCACCTCCCTGCTCGACACGGTGCTTGCGGCAGATACGGAACGCGCGGGCCTTCTGCACGAAGCAGAGACAGCGACCGATCCAGGGCGGATCTCCGAGATCCAGACCCGGCTTGCGGACATCGACGCCTGGTCGGCGGAGGCGCGTGCGGCGACGATCCTCAAGGGCCTCGGCTTCGATGACGACGAGCAACTCATGCCCTGCTCAGATTTCTCTGGCGGCTGGCGGATGCGGGTGGCGCTCGCGGCGGTGCTCTTCGCGCAGCCAGACCTCTTGCTGCTCGACGAGCCGACCAACTATCTCGACCTCGAAGGCGCACTCTGGCTCGAGGCCTATCTCGCCAAGTACCCGCATACGGTCATCATCATCAGCCACGACCGCGGGCTGCTGAACCGGGCCGTGGGCGCGATCTTGCATCTGGAAGAGCGCAAGCTGACTTTTTACCAGGGCCCCTACGATCAATTCGCCCGCCAGCGCGCCGAACAGCGCGCCGTGCAGGCCGCCATGGCCAAGAAGCAGCAGGCGCGCCGCGATCACATGCAAGCCTTCGTCGACCGCTTCAAGGCCAAGGCCTCGAAGGCGAAGCAGGCGCAGTCCCGGCTCAAGATGATCGAGAAGATGGACATGATCGCAAGCCCCGAACAGGTGGCCAAGCGGGTCTTCACCTTCCCCGAACCCGAAGAGCTTGCGCCGCCGATCATCTCTATCGAAGGTGGTGCGGTGGGCTACGGCGGCGATCCGGTGCTGAGCCGGCTGAACCTGCGCATCGACCAGGACGACCGCATCGCGCTCCTGGGCAAGAACGGTCAGGGCAAGTCGACCCTCTCGAAGCTGCTGAGCAACCGGCTGGAACTGATGGCCGGCAAATCGGTGCAGTCGAGCAAGCTGCGGATCGGGTTTTTCGCCCAGCATCAGGTCGAGGAACTGCACGTCAACGAAACCCCGCTGCAGCACATGATCTCGGCCCGGCCAGGCGTCATGGCCTCGAAACTGCGCGCACAGCTGGCGGGCTTCGGCCTCGGCCCGGACCAGGCGGAGACGGAAGTGAAACGTCTCTCAGGCGGACAGAAGGCGCGGCTGTCACTGCTGCTCGCGACCTTGCATGCCCCTCACCTGCTGATCCTCGACGAGCCGACCAACCACCTCGACATCGAAAGCCGCGAGGCGCTGGTAGAGGCCTTGACGCGCTATTCCGGCGCGGTGATCCTCGTCAGCCACGACATGCACCTGCTGTCGATGGTCGCGGATCGGCTGTGGCTGGTCTCGAACGGCACGGTCGAACCTTATGAGGACGATCTCGAGGAATACCGCAAGATGCTGCTCACACCGGCAAAACCGGTCGGCAAGACCTCCAGATCCGTCGATCCCGCCCCGAAGCCGAAACCCGTGAGCCGGGACGCGCTGCTGGCTCTGAAGGCCGAGGTGCGCAAGTCCGAAGCCCGCGTCGAGAAACTGAACGAGATGCGCGACAAGCTGGCCAAGAAGCTCTCCGATCCGGCACTCTATGAGGACGGCAAGGTCGGCGAACTGGCGGTCTGGAACAAGAAATATGCCGAAGTGATGGAAGCGCTGGAGCGCGCCGAGAGCCTCTGGATGTCGGCGCTGGAAAAGCTGGAGACAGCCCAGGCCGCCTGAGCCGCCATCCGCGCACGGCAGGGGTTTACTTCCACGCGCGCCTCGCGCACATCCCCGGCATGGATACCGCCTTTCTCATCACCGCCTTCGTCACCATGTTCGTGGTGATCGACCCCATCGGCCTCGCGCCGCTCTTCGTGGCGCTGACCCGTGGCATGACGGATGCCGCGCGCCGCCGCATCGCTTACCGCGCCACCCTGATCGCGGTCTGCATCCTGCTGGCCTTCGCGGCCTTCGGCGAGGCGCTCTTGTCCTTCGTCGGCATTTCCATGGCGGCCTTCCGCGTCGCCGGCGGCATCCTTCTTTTCCTGACCGCACTGGATATGCTTTTCGAGCGGCGCACCAAGCGGCGCGAGGACCAGAAGAACGACGAGGACCATAACGATCCTTCGGTCTTCCCGCTGGCGATCCCGCTGATCGCGGGTCCCGGTGCCATCGCCTCGGTGATCCTGCTGATGGGCCAGCGCCCCGGCTGGGAGGGGGCGGCGATGGTTCTGGGCTCCACCGCGCTGGTGATGCTGATCGTCGTGGCCTTCTTCTTTGCCAGCGGCCTCATCGAGCGCGCCCTGGGCAAGACCGGCATCACGGTCGTCACGCGGCTTTTGGGCATGCTGCTCGCGGCCCTCTCGGTCCAGTTCGTTCTGGATGGGCTCAGCGCCTTCGGTTTCGGCCCCGCCACGGGCTGACATCCGCGCCGAGCCCTCCTATATCTGAGAGGAACCGCACGGAGACCTCATGTTGGACAGTTTCGATACCGGAAGGCTGATCTACCTTGTCCTGCTCTTGCTCATGGTTGCGGGCTGGTTCTTCGCGCAAGGCCGCGCCTCGCTCAATCGGACGTTGCAGCAGGGGGCGATCTGGCTTTTCATCTTCCTCGGGGCCATCGCGGCCTACGGGCTCTGGGGTGATATCGCGCGCACCGTTTCGCCTCAGCAATCGGTCTTCGGCGAGGAAGGGCGCATCGTGGTGCCGCGGCAGGCAGATGGCCACTATTACCTCACCGCCACGGTCAACGGCGCAACAGTGCCTTTCGTGATCGACACCGGCGCGACGAGCATTGTGCTGACCCGTGAGGATGCCGAAGCGGCAGGGCTTGCGCCGGACAATCTGGATTTCATGGGGCGGGCCAATACCGCCAATGGCGAGGTCCGCACCGCGGCAGTGCGCCTCGATCGTGTCGCGATCGGCGCGATCACCGACCGTGATGTGCCTGCGGTGGTCAATGCAGGCGAGATGGAACAATCGCTGCTCGGCATGACGTATCTGCAGCGCTGGGGCAGCATCGAGATCTCGGGCGGCCAGTTGACACTGACGCGCTAGACACCTCAGGTCTCGGCCTTCTTTTCCCAGCGGCCCGACTCCTCGGACCAGTATTGCGCGGCCACGCCGGCATCCTTGAGCGCCTTCCACTGCGCGCGCGCCGCCGCCAGCGCCGCCGCGTCATTACCGTCGAACAGCACGCAAACCCGCGCCGCGCCGGAGATATCCTCTGCGCTGACCGGCGCGCCATCGACCGTCATCAGGCAGCCATTCTCGCAGGCAGTGCCAGAGGTGGTCAGCAACACCGGCTGCAGAGCATCATGCGGGCCGCCGTCGAGCCCGTGGGGCAGGAAGGCTTCCTCCGGCCCGAGCCAGAGCTTTTCATCGAGCCATTCCATCCGCTGCCGGGAGGTGCCTCGCACCAGCACCCGCATCCCTGCACCGCGCGCCTTTTCGAGCAGCATCGCGAGCGTCTCCTCCAGCGGACGTCGGGTCAGATGATAGAAAAGAACCGTGCCCAAGACGTGCCTACTCGGTTTCGAACTTGTCCGCGATGAGCCGGTCGAGCGCGCGCACACCCCAACCCGTCGCGCCTTTCGGCGCCAGCGTCGTGTCGGTCTTGAGCGAGGCCACACCGGCGATGTCGAGATGCACCCAGGGTGTGCCGTCCTTGACGAAACGCTGCAGGAACTGCGCTGCCGTGATCGACCCCGCGGGCCTGCCGCCGATGTTCTTCATGTCCGCGATGGGGGATTTCAGCATGTCGTCATAGGCCTTGCCGAGCGGCATGCGCCAGGCCCCCTCGTCTTCGGCCTGCGCCGCCTTCAGGAAGGCATTGCAGAGCGCATCGTCATTGGAGAAAACACCAGCGTTTTCATGGCCCAACCCGATGATGATCGCGCCCGTCAGGGTGGCGAGATCAATCATGCCGGCGGGCGCGAAACGGTCCTGCGCGTACCACATCACGTCACACAGGACGAGGCGGCCTTCGGCGTCGGTGTTGAGGATCTCGACCGTATCGCCCTTCATCGATTTCACCACATCGCCGGGTCGGATCGCCGTGCCGGAAGGCATGTTCTCGACCAGACCGACAAGCCCCACCACGTTGGCCTTGGCCTTGCGCAGGGCGATGGCGCGCATCACTCCCGCCACCGTGCCGGCACCGCCCATGTCCATGGTCATGTCTTCCATACCAGCAGCAGGCTTGAGGCTGATGCCGCCGGTGTCGAAGACCACGCCCTTGCCGATCAGCGCGAGTGGAGCCGCATCCTTGGCGCCGCCCTTCCACTGCATCACAACAACTTTGGAGGGGCTTGCGGAGCCTTGGCCTACAGCCAGAAGCGTGCGCATCCCGAGCTTGGCAAGCTGATCCTCCTCCAGCACCTCGACCTTGAGACCGAGGCTTTCCATCTCCGCAAGACGGTTCGCGAATTCCGTGGTCGTCAGCACATTTGCAGGCTCATTCACCAGATCGCGGGTCATGAAACAGCCTTCCGCAACTGCAAGCCGGGGGGCTGCCGCCTCCCGCGCCGCCTCGGGGTCCGAACACATCACTTCGATGGTGCCTTCCCTGGCTTCGGCGGAGGTCTTGTGGGCGTTGAACTGATAGTCCCGAAGCACGGCGCCCATCACGAGCTGCGCCACGCGGCGTGCCCCACCGGCAGCGACCAGAAGCGAGGCCTTTCCACGGTTTTTGCCCAGTGCAGCACCGGCGGCGCGGACCTTCTCGGCGGGTGCGTTGCGCGACAGGCAGACCACATCGACCGCGTCGACCGCCATACCTGCGGGATAGGCCAGCGTGAACACCTCCCCTTCCTTGATCCCTGCCTCGGTCTTGGCCTCAAGGGCGCGCTTGACCGCTCCCTTGCTGAGACGGTTGACGCGGCGCCCGGCGATGTCGAGACGGCCATCAGGCGTGACCAGAATGGCGATCCGGCCCCTGTGCTCCGCGAACCGCTCGATATCCGTTTCGACAAAGGTGACGGGCGTGAGACTGGTCATGGGCAAGGCCTTTCGTTGCTTCGGGTGATCGGCAAGAGGTAGCGCGCGGGAGGCACAAAGACCAGATAGCAGTTTTACCGGCACCTTGTTTGGTTTATCGTCCCGGCAAACAACTCGAGCAGGGGGCCGCAGGGGTGATCAGAATCGACAGATATATCCTGTCGCAACTCCTCGTGCTGTTCGGCTTCTTCGCCCTGGTCCTGGTCGCCGTTTCCTGGATCAACCGCGCGGTCGTGCTCTTCGACCGACTTATCAGTGACGGGCAATCGGCGCTGGTATTTCTCGAGTTCACCACGCTCGGGCTGCCACGACTGATCACCACTGTGATGCCTATCGCGGCCTTTGCCGCGTCGGTCTATGTCACCAACCGCCTCAATAACGAAAGCGAGTTGACGGTGCTTCAGGCGACAGGCTCGAGCCCCTTCCGCCTCGCCCGCGCACCGCTCTACTTCGGCCTCATCGTTTTTGCGATGTCCTCGGTGCTTTACCATTTCCTGCAGCCGATGTCGCTGAACCAGCTTGGGGTGCGCGAGGCGCAGGTATCGCAGAATGCGACCGGCAGGCTGCTGACCGAAGGGACCTTCCTGCATCCGTCAGACGGCGTGACCTTCTACACCGGCAGGATCGACGAGGATGGTGTGCTCTGGGATGTCTTCCTGTCGGACCAGCGCGACGATGCGGAAGGCGTGATCTACACCGCTCGGCAGGCTTATCTGTTGCGCCGCGGCGAAGACACCACCCTGATCATGGTCAACGGCCTGGCCCAACGCCTGAACAACCAATCCAATCGCCTCGCAACGGCGAACTTCGTGGACTTCTCCTTCGACATCTCGAACCTCGTCAAGACCACGTCGGGTCAGGTTCCGATCGCCCGCAACCTGACCACGCCGGCGCTGATGACCGCCTCCTGGGCCGATCTGTCGGCAAGCACGGGCCAAAGCATCGGGACCATCACCGAGGAGTTCCACACACGGTTTTCAAGACCCCTTTTCTGCATCGTCGCCGCCATGATCGGGTTCTCGACGCTCCTGCTCGGCGGCTATTCGCGCTTCGGCGTCTGGCGCGAAACCGGGGTCGCCTTTGCCCTCCTGCTGTTGCTCGACGGCATCGGCAGCGCCTTCCAGAAACCGGTGCGCGGTGACCCGTCGCTCTGGCCCGCGATGTACCTGCCAAGCCTGGTCGGTATCCTTCTGACCCTGGGCATGTTGTGGGCAGCCGCTCGCCCGGGCCTGTTCCTGCGCCGCCGCAGGGTGGCCGCCGCATGATCCTGCACCTCTATTTCGCGCGCCGCTTCGCAACCAGTTTCCTGATCCTCACATTCGTGCTGACCTGTTTCGTCGTCCTTGTGGACCTTGTCGACGTTACAAGGCGCTATGCAAGTTTCGACATCGGCATTGGCCGGCTGATCGGTCTGACCTTGCTCAACACGCCGCAGACCGTGAACCAGATTCTGCCGCTGATCATGATCCTCGCCACGGTAGCGCTTTTCATCAGCCTTGCGCGATCCTCCGAACTGGTGGCGACCCGCGCGGCAGGGCGCTCCGCGCTCAAGGCACTGATCGCGCCGGTGGTGGTTGCACTCCTCATTGGCGGATTTGCGGTCACGACGTTCAACCCCATCGCGACCGGGGCCGCCAAGCGCTTCACCGAACTGACCGAGACCCTGAAGACCGGCAAGGCCTCCTCGTTTTCCATTTCCGGCGAAGGTCTGTGGCTTCGCCAGGGCGATGCGAACGGCCAGAGCGTGATCCGGGCCTGGCGCTCGAACGAGGACGCCTCGGTGCTCTTCGATGTGACCTTCATCACCTATTCGCCGGCCGGGGACCCGGTACGCCGGATCGCAGCCGAGAGTGCCGCACTCAAGGACGGCGCCTGGATCTTGCGGCAAGCCAAAGTCTGGCCGCTCATGAAGGGCCTGAACTCGGAATCCTCGTCGGAGACCTACGCGGAGTTCACCCTTCCTTCCTCGCTGACGCTGGAGCGGATCCGGGAGAGTTTCGGCAAACCCGAGGCGATTTCGATCTGGGACATGCCGACTTTCATCCGGCAACTCGATCAGGCGGGCTTTTCCTCGCGCAAGCACCGGCTCTGGTTTCAGGCCGAACTGGCCCGGCCGCTGTTCTTATGCGCGATGGTGCTGATTGCCAGCGCCTTCACCATGCGCCATACGCGTCTTGGCGGCACCGGCGTCGCGGTTCTCAGTGCAGTTCTTCTGGGGTTCGGCCTCTACTTCATACGCAGCTTTGCGCATATTCTCGGCGAGAACGGCCAGCTTCCGATCCATCTGGCGGTCTGGGCGCCGCCTGTCGCCTCGGTTTTCCTCGCCCTTGGCCTGCTCCTGCACTCGGAGGACGGCTGAATGCTGAAACGCCTGAGCCTGATCGCGCTCCTCTTGTGGCCGATAACCTCGGCTGCGCAGCAGCAGGATGCCCCCGCAGCATTGCTGATCGCGGACGACCTCTTCATCACTGCCGAGCGCGAGCTTGTCGCCACCGGCAACGTTGAGGCGTTTCAGGGCGGCACCCGCATCCAGGCGCGCGAGATCAGGTACAACCAGTCGACCGGGGCGCTCACCATCGTCGGGCCGATCAGCCTGCGCGACGGCGAGACGATGACCGTGCTTGCCGATGCAGCCGAGCTCTCCCCGGACCTGCAATCGGGCCTGCTGACTGGTGCGCGGATCGTCATGGACCAGCAGTTGCAGCTGGCCGCGGTGCAATTGGAACGGGTGGATGCGCGCTACAGCCAGCTTTACAAGACCGCCGTCACCTCCTGCCATGTCTGCGATGACGGGCGCCCTCCACTCTGGCAGATCCGTGCCAAACGCGTCATTCACGACCGCGAGGAACGCCAGCTTTATTTCGATCAGGCGCAGTTCCGGATCCGGGATGTCCCGGTCTTCTACATCCCGCGCCTGCGGCTGCCGGACCCGACGCTGGAGCGCGCCACAGGGTTTCTGATCCCGGAGTACTATACCAGCTCGGAGCTTGGGGCGGGCATCAAGGTCCCTTACTTCATCAAGCTCGGCGATCACCGGGACCTGACCCTGAGACCGTACCTTTCGCCGCAGACCCGCACGCTCGAATTTCGCTACAGACAGGCTTTCATCAACGGCGACATGATCTTCGAAGGTGCTCTGAGTGACGACGACCTGAAGCCGGGGGAGTTGCGCGGCTACCTCTTTGCCCTGGGCGCGTTCAACCTGCCAAGAGACTTTCGTCTGGCATTCGATCTGGAACTGACATCGGATGATTCATATCTGGATAACTACGACTATTCGGACAAGGATCGTCTCGACAGCAACCTGACAATCGGACGTGTGCGCAAGGACGAGTTGATCGAAGGGACGATCACCCATTACCAATCTCTGCGCGACGACGAGGACAGCAGCACCCTGCCGAGTCTCGAAGGCAACGCCGTCTACGAGGCGCGTTATTTCCCGAGTTACGTGGGTGGCGAGCTGCGCCTCAAGGCCAACGGAAACAGTTTCTACCGCACATCGGACACCGATATCATCGGCCGCGATGTCGCGCGGCTCAATCTCGATGCCGACTGGCTGCGCACCTGGGCGCTGCGGGGCGGCCTTGTGGCACAGGGCAGGCTTGGGGTCGCGGCGGACGGTTTCGACGTCTCGCAGGACAGCACTTTTCCGAACCGCGAAAGCCAGATCAGCCCGCGCGGATCGCTCGCGCTGCGCTATCCGATGACCCGACGCGCCGAGACCGGCGTGCAGCACTTTCTCGAACCGATCGCGCAGATCGGCTGGACAGGCGGCGAGCGCCTCGACGTGCCCAATGAGGAAAGCACCCGCGTCGAATTCGACAGCGGCAACCTGCTGTCTCTCTCGCGGTTTCCAGAACCAGACCGGCGTGAACGTGGCACGGTCGCCGCTTATGGGTTGAACTGGACGCGCTTCCATCCCGAGGGCTGGGACACCGCGCTGACCGTAGGCCAGGTCGTCCGCGACAAGGCGGACCCGGATTTCACCCTGACCTCCGGGCTCGATGGCACCACCTCGGACCTGCTGGTCGCCGGGCAGATCAAGTCGCCGCTCGGTTTTGCCGTCACCGCCCGGACGCTCTTCGAGGATGCCTTCGATATGTCCAAGGCGGAACTTCGGGGCGACTACAGCATTCCGCGCATTACCCTCGGCGGCACCTACGTCTGGATCACCAAGGATGCCGCGGAAGACCGCGACATCAACACCGAGGAGGTGGCGCTTTTCGGCACCTACAGGATCGACGAGCAATGGGACGCCAATGCCGACTGGCGCTTCGATCTCGAGCAATCACGCGCCTCCGAAGTGGGATTGGGGTTGGATTACACCAATGAATGCGTCAGGGTCAGCGTCGACGTGAACCGCAGGTTCACCAATTCATCAAGCCTTGAGCCTTCCACCAGTTTGGGATTTACCGTAAGTCTGCGGGGCTTCGCGGTTCAGGCAGGCACTCAGAGTTACAAAAAGTCATGTGGATGAGCGGACAAATGATAAGATTTCACACGCTGGCGCTGGCGGCGGGCCTCGCATTGGGAGGGTTGTTTGCCGAACCCGCCCCGGCTCAGAACCTCTTCTCCACGGTGGTGAGCGTGAACGATACCGTGGTCACGGAATTCGAAGTGGACCAGCGCCAGCAGTTTCTGCGTCTTCTCGGCGCACCGGGATCGAGCCGGAACGAAGTGATCGACATCCTGATCGACGACCGTTTGAAAGAGCAGGCCATCAGGTCGGCGGGACTTGAAGTCACCGACGAAGAGGTGCAGGCGGGCATGACGGAATTTGCCTCCCGCGCCAATCTGACCTCCGAGGCCATGATCGAGCAATTCGAACAGAATGGCGTGGCCGCCGAGACATTTGAAGCCTTTGTCAGCGTCGGCATCGGCTGGCGAAACCTTGTGCAGGCGCGCTTCGGCGCCCGGGTTCAGGTGAGCGAGCAGGAAATCGACCGGGCGCTCGGCCGCAGCGGCGAGGCCAGCAGCATCCGCGTACTTGTATCGGAGATCATCATTCCCGCACCGCAGGACCAGCTTGCCGAGGTCCAGGACGTGGCCCAGCAGATCGCCGCATCGACCAGCGAGGCCGAATTCTCGGAATTCGCCCGGCAGTATTCCGCGACCGCGACCCGCGACGCCGGCGGACGTCTGCCCTGGCAGAACCTCAACGACCTGCCGCCGGTGCTGCGGCCGATCCTGCTCGGGCTGGCACCTGGCGAAGTCTCGGAACCGCTCAACATCCCGGACGCCGTGGCGCTCTTCCAACTGCGCGGCATCGAGGAGACCGGAGCGCCGGCGCCGCAGTTCGCGGCGATCGACTATGCGGCCTATTACCTGCCCGGCGGGCGCAGCGAAGCGACACTGGCGCAAGCCGCAAAGTTGCGGCGCGAACTCGACGTCTGCGACGATCTTTACGGCATCGCACAAGGTCAACCCGCGGAGGTGCTGGAGCGCGGCAGCAAGCCGCCCGCCGAGATCCCGCAGGACATCGCCTTCGAATTGAGCAAGCTCGACCCGGGCGAGGTCTCCACCGCCCTGACCCGCAACAATGGCCAGACACTGGTATTCCTGATGCTCTGCGGGCGGACCGCCGCAATCAATGAAGACGTGGAGCGCGGCGATGCTGCCGCCGCCCTGCGTCAGAACCGGGTCACCGCCTACGCCGACGGCTATCTGGAACAACTGCGGGCGGACGCGCGTATCGTCACGCAATGACACGATCGCAGGCACCGCTGGTCATAAGCTGCGGCGAGCCGGCCGGTATCGGACCGGAGGTGGCCGCGAAAGCCTGGCGCGCGCTTGGATCCAATATCCCCATGGCCTGGATGGGCGATCCGAGGCACCTGCCCCAAGGCACCGCCTACGAAGTCATCGGGCGGATCGAGGAGGCAGGAGCAGTCAGCACGCGCGCCTTGCCGGTCCTCGCGCATCCTTTCGCCCGGGCTTGCACAGCCGGAAATGCCCGATCCTGCCAATGCCCAAGGGGTCATCGACGTGATCGCCGCCTGTGTCGATCTGGTACGACAGGGCCGTGCGGCGGCGCTTTGCACCGCGCCCATTCACAAGAAGGCGTTGATTGATGGCGCGGGCTTCGCCTACCCCGGCCACACCGAGTATCTGGCAGCCCTTGCCGGCAGCGGGGTGCAATCGGTGATGATGCTGGCCTCTGACGCGTTGCGCGTGGTGCCGGCGACGATCCACATTCCCTTGGAAGATGTGCCGCGCGTGCTCACCCCGGCCCTGCTCCGTCATGTGATCGAGACGACCTACGCATCGCTCGGGTCGCAATTCGCCATCGAAACGCCCCGCATTGCCGTGGCGGGCCTCAATCCGCACGCAGGCGAGGGCGGTGCCATGGGCGCGCAGGAGGGTGCCTGGATCGGACCGCTGATCGCAGAGCTTGCCACCGGAGGGCGCCAGATTACCGGCCCTTACCCTGCCGACACGCTGTTTCACGCCGCCGCCCGGCAACGCTACGATGCAGCGGTCTGCATGTATCACGATCAGGCGCTGATCCCGATCAAGACGCTGGATTTCGATCGGGGCGTGAACGTGACCCTCGGCTTGCCTTTCGTGCGGACATCGCCCGACCATGGCACCGCCTTCGACATCGCGGGCAAGGATATGGCCAACCCCTTGAGCATGATCGAAGCCCTGAAACTCGCGGCACGGCTGGCCCGGGGACAGGGCGCATGAGTGCCATCGACAACCTGCCGCCGCTGCGCGAGGTGATCCGCAGCCACGATTTGCAGGCGCGCAAGTCCATGGGGCAGAATTTCCTTCTCGACCTCAACCTGACGGCCAAGATCGCGCGGCAGGCCGGTGACATGACGGCCTGCGATGTGCTGGAGATCGGCCCCGGTCCGGGCGGGCTCACGCGCGGACTGCTGGCTGAAGGCGCGCGGCATGTACTCGCCATCGAGAAGGACCGCCGCTGCCTGCCCGCACTGGCGGAGATCGAGGCCGCCTACCCCGGACGGCTGACGGTGATCGAGGGCGACGCGCTCGACATCGACCCGCTGACCTCGCTGACGCCTCCGATCCGGGTGGCGGCCAACCTGCCCTATAATGTCGGCACAGAGCTTCTGGTGCGTTGGCTCACGCCACCCGACTGGCCGCCGTTCTGGCAGAGCCTGACCCTGATGTTCCAGCGCGAGGTGGCGGAACGCATCGTGGCGGAGCCGGGCGGCAAGGCCTACGGTCGCCTCGCGATCCTGGCCCAATGGCGGTCCGATGCGCGCATCGTGATGAGCCTGCCGCCCGAGGCTTTCACCCCGCCGCCCAAGGTCTCGAGCGCTGTTGTGCATCTTGCGGCCCTGCCCGCGCCCCGATATCCGGCAGATGCAGCCATTCTAAGCCGTGTGGTCGCCGCGGCCTTCAACCAGCGGCGAAAGATGCTCAGGGCGGCATTGAAATCGGTGGCTCCGGATATCGAGGACCGGTTGCGCGTCGCAGGGCTCACCCCCACCGACCGGGCCGAACAGGTGCCACTGGAAGGGTTCTGCGCCCTGGCGAGAGCGATAGCGCAGCCATGACTGGCGTGGCTACGACGGGGGCGCAACGTCGCTTGCGAGGAGCATTTCCCGGGGACGCGCCGGCGTGGCGGACGCTCACGCGGAGGTCGAATCGTCCCGTCCCGAAAGGAGCAATCCGAGAATCGCTGGCCTGGTAGGATCAACTCCGAGCGAGGTCAAAGGTCCTGTGAACAAGGTGACCTCTCAAGCCGTCGGGTGGTCCCGTTACTCCGCCGCTTCCGGGGCGTCGTCGTTTCCGGCGCCCTGAGCCTCGGGTTTCGGCTTGGGCTTCCGGCGGGGTGCACGTTTCGGCTTCGGCTGACTTTCCGGCGTCTCGACCAGATTGCTTTCGGACTCGGATGTCTCTCCGCCGGAGCGGTCCTCGACATCGGGTTGGTCCCCGGGCTGGCTCGCTTCGCGCTCCTGGCGCTCGAACCTTTCACGGTCACGCTCCGCCTGGCGCTCACGATTCTGGCGCTCCTGCTCTTCGCGGCGCTGATCGATTTCGCGCTGCGCTTCCGACAGCATGCGCGCGTAATGCTCGGCGTGCTGCTGGAAGTTCTCCGCGGCCACCCGGTCATTGCTGAGTTGGGCGTCCCTTGCCAGCTGGTTGTATTTCTCGATGATCTGTTGCGGCGTGCCGCGCACTTTTCCCTCGGGGCCGGAACTGTCGAACACGCGGTTCACGACGTTGCCGCCTTGATTGCTGTTCGATCTGTTTCGGTTGCTCTTCGAGCGCGACCGGGATCTCGGTGATTTCATTGAATCTGCTCAGCCTTCGTGCTGTGGATCGTGGGACCGGCTGTCCAGATGGTACGAGGCGGACACCGGATTTGACATGTTGGGCTTAAAGCCGCGCAGGACCACCTCATGAGGCATTCACCGCTGCAACAACTCTGAATAAGCATGGCGGGCATCCTGCTGCAAGACCTAATCTGCGACGACCTACGGATTTAGGTTGTTTTGCAGAAACATTCGCGGCTTTTACCCGGGTTTGGCGGCCCGGATGACACGATCCCGCCCGTCCATATCCGGTAGAATCACGATTTCGGCCCATCCTTCCCCGGCAAAGATTTCCGCCACCTCGCGGCCTTGTCGCCATCCGGTCTCAACCAGCACACGACCGTCGGCGGTGAGGTATTGCTGTGCGCGGCGCGCAATGATGCGGTAAACGGAAAGGCCATCCTGCCCGTCAGTCAGGGCAAGGCGCGGTTCATGATCGCGCAGTTCCGGCTGTACCTCCGCCATCTCCGAGGCGGCGAGATAGGGCGGGTTCGAAATGACCAGATCGAAACGGCCTTCCACCGCCTCGAACCAGTTGGAGGTGAAGATGCGCGCGCGTGCCGCCACGCCATGCAGCACGGCATTGGCACTGGCCTGCAGGCAGGCATCCTCGCTCAGATCGACGCCTACCCCTTCGGCCTCGCTGCGTTCGGCCAGCAGGGTGACAAGGATGCAACCCGACCCCGTGCCAAGATCGAGAACCGTGTCGAAAGGCTCCGCAAGCGCGGCTTCGATCAGGCTCTCGGTTTCGGGGCGCGGGTCGAGCACTGCGCGGCTGACCCCGAAGGTGCGGCCGTAGAACTCCCGCGTGCCAATCAACTGGGAGACCGGAACGCGCACTGCCCGAAGCGCGATGAGATGGTCGTAACGCTCCGCGATATCGGGGGCGAGATCCTCTGGCGCGATCAGGGTCACCCGCGCGGCATCCACGCGGGCCGCATGGGCCAGCAGTACCCGCGCATCCCGTGCCGGATCGGGCACACCCGCCGCACGCAGCCGCGCCATTGCCGCGAGCATCGCTTCGGCAGCTGTCACTGGCCCATCTCCGCCATCATCCGCGCCTGCGCATCCGCCGTCAGCGCGTCGATGATCTCGTCGAGATCGCCCTGCATCACCGCGTCGAGGCGGTAAAGCGTAAGGTTGATGCGGTGGTCCGTCATGCGCCCTTGCGGGAAGTTGTAGGTGCGAATGCGCTCGGACCGGTCGCCGGACCCGACCTGCGCCGCCCGGTCCGCCGATCGCGCGGAGTCCACGCGGTTGCGTTCCATGTCAAAGAGCCGCGCCTTCAGTACCTGCATCGCGATCTCGCGGTTGCGGTGCTGAGACTTTTCCGAACTGGTCACTACGATCCCCGAGGGTACATGGGTGATACGCACTGCGGAATCGGTGGTGTTGACGTGCTGCCCGCCGGCCCCCGAAGCGCGCATGGTGTCGATGCGCAGATCACCCGGGTCTATCCGGATATCGACGTCTTCCGCCTCCGGCAGCACCGCCACCGTCGCCGCCGAGGTGTGGATGCGCCCGCCGCTTTCGGTCGTGGGCACGCGCTGGACCCGGTGCACGCCGCTCTCGAATTTGAGCCGCGCGAAGACGTCCTGGCCCTTTACATGGACGATCACTTCCTTGATCCCGCCCAATTCGGTCTCCTGAAGCGTGACGACATCGAAGACCCAGCCTTTTTCCTCGGCGTAGCGCTGGTACATACGCAGAAGGTCTCCGGCAAAGAGCGCCGCCTCGTCGCCTCCGGTACCCGGACGGATCTCGAGCATCGCGGGCTTGGCATCCGCCTTGTCGCGCGGCAGGAGTGCGAGTTGCAGCGCCTCCTCGGCCTTCGGCAAGGCGGCCTTGAGCCGCGGCAGTTCCTCTTCGGCAAGGGCCGCCATTTCCGGGTCGGACAGAAGCTTGCGGGTCTCGCCGAGGTCGCGCAACAGTTGTTGATAGGCCGCAATCTGCTCCACCACCGGGCGCAGATCGGAATATTCCTTTGCAAGCGTCGCGATGTCGTACTTGCCATCGCCCGTGGCCATGGCCGCCTCCAGATACTGGAAACGCGCGGTAATCTGCTCAAGGCGCTCGGTCGGGATCATGCCGCTCTGTCCGACATTGAAAGCGATTGGTCAAGGGTGCGAAGCGTGCTACAAAAGTGCCATGAAACGGTTTGTGATCGCCTTTGTCTGTGCGGCTATGCCCGCCTCGGCCGATGTCACCGGCCCCGGCGGCAAGACCATCGATTGTTACTGCACGGACCGGACCGGCACACGGGTGGAATTGGGCGAAACGATCTGCCTGCAGGTGGACGGGCGCATGTTCATGGCGCAATGCCAGATGTCACTCAACGTGCCGATGTGGCGCGAGGTGCAGCAAGGCTGCCTCTCATCCTCGCTCGGCGGCGGCAAGCAACTGCTCCAGTCGCGCCCGGTTGACGCCCAGATCTGAGCTCCCGAACCGCAGCCGGGCGTACATGCGGATGGTATCGCCGTCCATTTCAACGGTCGTGTAGTCGGGAAAACCGAAGACCCTTGATCGGGTTATGTAGGTGATGCGCCCCTCAGCCAGCGATCCGGCCAACACGTCGGTGCGTGGCAAGGCGCGGGCCGCTTCATCGATGCGCGCGAAAGCCTCCGTGCCCCCGTCAAACACCCGCACCGCACCGCCGGTGCGATCTGCGTCCGATGTGGCAGCCACCGGCTGGTTCCAGCGCGAAGGATCGCTCGGCGCAAACCGCACGTAAAGCATGAAGGCTACTGCCAGAAGCACCAGAAAACCGCCCGCCATCTTCACTCCCTTCCAGCTTCTTTTGGCCATAAATATCCCCCGCGGAGCGTCCCGCAGCATCAACGATAGGCAACGCCCGGCAGGACGCAGAGCAGTTCAAAGAGGATATTCGCCCCGGTGAGCGCCGTGTTGCCCGTCGTGTCGTAGGGCGGCGAGACCTCGACCAGATCGCAGCCCACGATCTTCAGCCCCTTGAGTTCCCGGATAAGCTCCAACGCCTGCGGGGTGGTCAGCCCGCCGATCTCCGGCGTCCCGGTGCCGGGCGCATAGGCCGGGTCGAGACTGTCGATGTCATAGCTCACATAGATCGGGGTGTCCGCCCCGATGTCGCGGCGGATCTCGCCGCCGAGCGTCGAAAGGCTGCGGTGCCACAGCTCATGCGCGGGGAAATGCTGGAAGCCCCAGCCTTGCGCTTCGGTGAAATCCTCCGCCGTGTAGCCCGATCCGCGCAGACCCACCTGGTAGACTTTCTCGGGGATCAGCAACCCTTCCTCATAAGCACGCCGGAACACGGTGCCATGGGTTTCGCGCTCGCCGAACATCTCGTCATTCACATCCGCATGGGCATCCACATGTACCAGCGCCAGAGGCCCGTGCTTTTCATGCATCGCCCGCAGGATCGGCAGGGTGATCGAGTGATCACCCCCAATCCCCATTGGAATGACATCGTATTGCAGGATCTGGTTGTAACTCGCCTCGATGATCTTCAGGCTGTCGGCCAGCGAAAAGGTGTTGATCGCCAGATCGCCGATATCGGCCACCTGCAGGCTGTCGAAAGGGGCAGCCCCCGTGCCCATGTTGTAAGGCCGGATCATGGCGCTTTCGGCGCGCACCTGCTTCGGCCCGAAGCGCGTGCCCGAGCGCCAGGATGTACCGATGTCCATCGGCACGCCGAGCACGGCCACGTCGAGATCCGACAGGTCATTGGCGTAAGGCAGGCGCATGAAACTGCCCGGACCGGAAAACCGCGCCAGATCGTTGCCGCTGATCGGTTGGTTCTTGCCGCTCATCACACCCCTCCGCGGATCCGCCAGCCCAGCAGGCTCAGGATTTCCGTCGCCACATGCGCCCCGGCAATCGCCGTGGCCCCGGTCGTGTCGAAAGGCGGCGACACTTCGACCACATCGCCGCCGACGATGTTGATGCCCGCCAGGTCGCGCAGCATGATCGCGGCCTGCCCGGAAGTGAGACCGCCCCAGACCGGCGTGCCGGTGCCCGGCGCGAAGGCCGGGTCGAGCGCATCGATGTCGAAAGTCAGATAGCAGGGCCGGTCGCCCAGCACCGACCTGATCTTCTGCACCGCCGCCACAGGACCCTTCTCATGCACTTCGCGCGCATCGATGATGGTCACGCCCAGCGTGTCGGCATTGCTGGTCCTGATGCCGACCTGCACGGAGGTCTTGGGGTCCACGATGCCGGATTTCACCGCCTTGTAGAACATGGTGCCATGATCGATCCGGCTGAAGTCGTCATCCGCCCAGGTGTCGGAATGGGCATCGAAATGCAGAAGGCTGATGGGTCCATATTTCTCCGCATAGGCCTTCAGGATCGGAAAGCTGATGTAGTGATCGCCGCCCAGCACGACGCTGGCCGCCCCTGCCTCGAGGATGCCGCGGATATGCGCGGTAAGCCGGTCGGGAAAGCTCGGCACATCGGCATAATCGAAGGCCAGATCACCATAGTCCACGATGGCGCATTCGGACATCACGTCGAAGGGCCAGCCGTAGGGACCGTCGGGTGCCTGCAACGCCGAGGCTTCGCGGATCGCGCGCGGCCCGAGCCTTGTGCCGGGCCGGTTGGTCACTGCCTGATCGAAGGGCACACCGGTCACGGCAATATCCACGCCGGTCAGGTCCTTGGTGTATTTACGGCGCAGGAACGACGTGGCCCCGGCAAAGGTCAGCTCGAAGCTCGGCCCCTTGAGATCCTCGCGCGTGAAGGCGTGATCGATCTGGGTTTTCGCATCTTCCAGTGCCACGTTTCAGGCTCCCTTTACCGGCTGGGCGCGCTCCACGAGCCGCGCAAAGAACGAGGCGCCGATGGGGGCGATCTCATCGTTGAAATTGTATTTCGGGTGGTGCACGCCGGCCCCCTCGCCCTGGCCCAGATGCAGATATGCACCGGGCCGCGCTTCGAGAAGGTAAGAGAAATCCTCCGCCCCCATCACCGGTTCGATCTCCGGATCGACCCGGCCTTCGCCCGCGATCTCCTCGGCCACCGCGACGGCGAAACGCGATTTCTCCGCATCGTTCACCGTGGGCGGGTAGCCGAATTCGAACTCGAACTTCGCCTCGACGTTGAAGCTCGCCGCCTGCCCCGCTACGATCTCCTGCATCCGACGCAGCACCAGCGCCTGCACCTCCTTGTCGAAGGTGCGCACGGTACCGTTGATGTAGCAGGTCTCGGGGATCACGTTGTCGACGGTGCCGGTGTGGATCTGCGTGGTGGAGATCACCGCGCGGTCCTTGGCATGCACGTTGCGGCTCAGGATGGTCTGGAAGGCCTGCACGATGGCACAGGCCGCCACCACCGGATCGATGCAGTCATGCGGACGCGCGCCATGCCCGCCCTTGCCGGTGATATGGATGTGGAAGGTGTCGGCAGCCGCCATGATCGGCCCCGAGGTGGTGAAGAAATGCCCGAACTCCTTGCCCGGCGAATTGTGGATGGCATAGACCTGCGTGATCTCGAAGGTGTCCATGATGCCTTCCTTGACCATCACCTCGCCACCGCCGCCAGCCTCTTCGGCGGGCTGGAAGATCAGCGCGACCCGACCCGCGAAATTGCGCGTCTCGACGAGATATTTGGCAGCCCCCAGCAGCATCGCCGTATGGCCGTCATGGCCGCAGGCGTGCATCTTGCCCGGATGGGTCGAGGCATAGTCGAGCCCGGTCTCCTCGGTGATCGGCAGCGCGTCCATGTCGGCGCGCAAACCGATGGTCGGTCCCGGCCCCTGCCCGTTGATCACCGCCACGATCCCGGTCTTCGCGATGCCTTCGTGCAGTTCGTCAACGCCGAACTCGCGCAGCCTTTCGGCGACGAATGCGGCGGTCTGGTGGCATTCGAGACCAAGCTCCGGAATGGTATGCAGGTGGCGACGCCAGCCGGTCATTTCGGCGCTCATGTCGGCGATGCGGTTCACGACGGGCATGGGGTGGACTCCTCGGCGTTTGTTTTGTCAGGTGCTTGTGACACGACACGAGGGCTTGCCGCAATGGCCGATGATCTGATCCACGACCCAGACGCAGGCATCGAGCGCCTGCTCGAAATCATGCGCCGCCTGCGCGATCCCGAAACCGGCTGCCCCTGGGACATCGAGCAGGATTTCGCAAGCATCGCCCCCTACACGATCGAGGAAGCCTATGAGGTCGCGGATGCGATAGAGCGGCGGGACTGGGCGGAGCTTGAGGGCGAATTGGGCGATCTGCTCCTGCAGACCGTCTATCACACCGCGATGGGCGAGGAGGCCGGGCATTTCACCTTCCACTCGGTCGTCAAAGCTATTTCCGACAAGATGGTGGCGCGGCATCCGCATGTCTTCGGCGCAGAGAGCCGCGACAAATCCGCGGCACAGCAAACTGCCGACTGGGAAAAGATCAAGGCTGCTGAACGTGAAGGCAAGGCGCAACAGGGCACGCTCGACGGGGTGGCCATCGGGCTTCCGGCCCTGCTGCGGGCGCTGAAACTGCAAAAACGCGCGGCCCGCGTCGGCTTCGACTGGCCCTCGACCGACGAGGTGATCGACAAGATCGTCGAGGAATCGCGGGAGCTGGTCGAGGCGCGCGACCGACTGACGCAGGCTGAGGTCGAGGAGGAATTCGGCGATCTGCTGTTCGTCATGGCCAATCTGGGCAGGCACCTCGGGCTCGATCCCGAAGCGGCGCTGCGCAAGGCCAACGCCAAGTTCACCCGGCGGTTCGAAGCCGTCGAAGCGCGCCTGGCCGAAATGGGCAAGACCCCAAGGGAGAGCGACCTTGCGGAGATGGACGCGCTCTGGGATGCGGTCAAGGCCGAGGCGCGCCGCGGTTAGCGCGCCTCCAGCGGAATGCCGACCTGCGCCAATGCGCGGGCGAAGGGCTCGCGTGGCGGGATATCCCCAGTGAACAGCCGGATGGTATCGCCCGAACGCAGGATGATATTCATGTCGGTACTGTCGCTCCATGAGATCAACTCGATCCGGTCAATATCGCAGACCTGTACCGTGTGTGGACGGAACTCCGGGGAAAGGACAAGTCGGTCTTCGAAGAGCCGCACACCGCTGACCGGATTGCGGACAAGCAAATAGGCGACCATGCCGCCACCGAGGGCCCATGGCACATAGATAATGACCGGTGCCGATTTGGTCACAGCCAACCACATCAGAAACACGAATACCCCTGCGGCAAGCCAGACCATCGGCCTGCGGCCCGTTTCGCGATAGGCATATATTTCCTTCATGGCCATCGGCTAGCAGCGGAATGCGGCTGTTTGGTGACCGGATTGGCGGCGGATAGTGGCCGCCTTTACGCCGCGCAACGGTCTGGACGTTTCGCGGCCTCTCAGGCAAAGAGTCCATATGGAAAAACGCAAGATCATCATCGATACCGACCCCGGACAGGATGACGCCGTGGCCATCCTGCTGGCCCTGGCGAGCCCGGAGGAGATCGAGGTCATCGGCATCACCTGCGTTGCGGGCAATGTGCCGCTGGCGCTGACCTCGAAGAACGCGCGCATCGTCTGCGAACTCGCGGGCCGCCCCGATGTGCCGGTCTATGCCGGGTGCGACAAACCGCTTGGGCGCAAGCTGGTGACGGCGGAGCATGTGCATGGAGAGACTGGCCTCAACGGCCCGGTGTTGCCCGACCCGGTCATGCCCCTGCGCGACGGACATGCGGTCGATTTCATCATCGACACGCTGCGGCGCGCGCCTGCGCAGACAATCACGCTCTGCCCGCTCGGGCCGCTCACCAATATCGCAAAGGCGCTCAAGAAAGCGCCAGATATCGCCGAGCGGGTGCAGGAGATCGTCCTCATGGGCGGCGCCTATTTCGAGGTGGGCAACATCACGCCCGCAGCCGAATTCAACATCTACGTCGACCCGCAAGCTGCTGATATCGTTTTCAGGTCCGGGATTCCGATTGTGGTGATGTCGCTCGATGTCACGCACAAGGCTCTGGTCACCCCGGCGCGCAACGCGGCCTTCCGAGCGCTCGGCACGCCCGTCGGCACCGCCGTCGCCCAGATGACGGATTTCTTCGAGCGCTTCGACAAGGAGAAATACGGCTCCGAGGGTGCGCCACTGCATGATCCATGCGTGACGGCCTATCTGATCGATCCCGCGCTTTTCTCCGGTCGACATGTCAATGTGACGGTGGAGACGCAATCCGAACTGACCATGGGCATGACCGTGGCCGATTGGTGGGGTGTGACCGGCAGGCCGCCCAATGCCTTCTTTGCAGGCGATATCGACGCGGACGGGTTCTTTGCGCTGCTGACGGAACGGATGGGCCGGCTGTGAGCGCGGTTCTGACGCTCGCGTCGCAGGCGCATGCAACGCAGATCGACACACTTGTGGCCGCTTTTCACAAGGAAGCAGGCATTTCGCTTGGCGACGGTGCACGGCAACAGGGCATCGCGTCTCTGCTCGAAGGATCGCCGCACGGCGTGATCTACCTCATCGGACCGGCGCGGGCACCGATCGGCTACATCGTCATCACTTTCGGGTGGTCGCTCGAATTCGGTGGACTCGACGGTTTCGTGGATGAGATCTATGTGCGCCCCGGCGTACGCAGGCGCGGCATCGCCTCCGAGGTGCTGCAGGCCCTGCCTCGGGCGCTGGCGGGCGCTGGTCTGAAGGCGCTGCATCTCGAAGTCGACCGGACCTCCGAGGCGCGCCAGAGACTCTACGCGCGCGCCGGCTTCAAACCGCGACCCGACTACATGCTGATGACCCGCAGCTTCTGAGGCGCAATCCGGCTGGCAGCGACGCCTCGCCCATCCTATATTGTGTGCATGACCATTCATGCCCCTTTCGACAATACATACGCCCGCCTGCCGCAGGCCTTCTACACGAAGCTCTCCCCGACGCCGGTGCGTGCGCCGAAGCTTGTCGCCTACAATGAGCCGCTCGGGCAACTTCTGGGCTTTTCGCACGCCAGTGCCGAGGAACGGGCGGCGGTCTTCTCCGGCGTGACCCTGCCCGAAGGGGCGACCCCTCTGGCGCAGCTTTATGCAGGTCACCAGTTCGGCAGCTTCAACCCGCAACTCGGCGACGGACGCGCGATCCTGCTGGGCGAAGTCGTGGGCAGCGACGGCAAACGCCGGGACATTCAACTCAAGGGCTCAGGCCCCACGCCCTATTCGCGCATGGGCGACGGACGCGCCTGGCTCGGTCCGGTGCTGCGCGAATACGTGGTGTCGGAGGCGATGCATGCTCTCGGCATTCCCACGACCCGCGCGCTGGCAGCGACGCTGACCGGCGAGGAAGTGCTGCGCGACGCCGTCCTGCCCGGCGCGGTGCTGACCCGGGTCGCCGCGAGCCATCTGCGTGTGGGAACCTTCCAGGTCTTCGCCCACCGCGGTCAGATCGCGGAGTTGCGCCAACTGACGGACTACGCGCTTGCGCGACACTATCCGGAGGCGGATGGGCCGATGGGGCTCTTGCGCGCGGTCTGTTCGGCGCAGGCGGATCTGATCGCCGCCTGGATGTCGGTGGGGTTCATCCACGGGGTGATGAACACCGACAATTGCGCGATTTCAGGCGAGACCATCGATTACGGCCCCTGCGCCTTCATGGACGACTACCACGCCGACACTGTCTTCAGTTCGATCGACCGTACCGGGCGCTACGCCTATTCCAACCAGCCGCGAATAGCGGTCTGGAACATGGCGCAATTCGCCACCGCACTGCTGCAACAGCTCGACGATCCGGAAGCGGCGGTGCCGGAGGCGACCAAGATCGTGCACGCGATGCCATCTCAGATCGAAGCGGCTTGGCTGCGGCGGTTCGCGGCGAAGATCGGCATTGCGGACCCGCAAAAAGACGATACCGCCCTCATCGAGGACCTGCTGGCGCTTATGCAGGCGCAGGGCGCGGATTTCACCAATACGTTCGCAGCACTGGGAGAGGGAGGCGCCCGCGATCAGTTCCTGGATCCCAAGGCCTTCGACGCTTGGGCGAGCCGCTGGCAGACGCGCATCGGTGAGAGTACGGCAGCACTGGAGTTGATGGCGCAGGTCAACCCGCGTGTGATCCCGCGCAACCACCGGATCGAGGCAATGATCGCCGCCGCCGTCGCGGGAGACTACGCGCCCTTCGAACGCCTGATGCAGGCCTTTGCCGATCCGTTCGGGGCCTCGGACAGCGACCTCATGCGTCCGCCGCTTGCATCCGAAAAGGTGCCGGCAACCTTCTGCGGCACCTAAGCCTTTCGCGGACGCCGGTTGATAAGGAAAATGCCCGCAGCCACCAGCGCAAGCGCGGCCCAGACCCGCAGTCCGACTGTCTCTCCCAGCAGTAGCCAGCCGAGAATCACGGCAAAGACCGGCGACAGGAAGCTGAAGGAGGCGACCGAAGACGCAGGGTAGATGGTCAGAAGCCAGAACCAGATCAGGAAGCCGAAACTGGCGACGCCGATGATCTGGAACGCCATGCCCGCGATGTGGATCGGTTGCAGATCACGGATCAGATCGCCGGAGAAGGCAGCGGCAACCAGCATGATGGGTGCCGAGACCACCACCTGAAAGAGCAACTGCTGGGCGGCGGGGACGCGCGACAGCGGCGTGATCTTGACGCAGAGCGCGATCCCCATCCAGCAGAGCGCTGAGGTCAGCGCCAGCAGGTCGCCGCGCAGGCTGGCCGTCGCATCGCTCCGGTCGAGCAGGGCCAGCGCCACGCCGCCCATCGCGAGCAGGAAGCCCAGACTTCGCAAGCCGGTCAGTCGGTCGCCGGGGATGAGAAAATGGCAGGCGAGAGCCAGCCACATCGGCATGGAATAGAAGATCACGGAGGCGCGGCTGACGGTCGTGAAGTCGAGCGCGGTAAAGAGGCAGGCGAATTCAAGCGCGAAGAGCATTCCTGCGAGGATGCCGGGCAGCACGGCCGAGCGCGGGACCGACAGGCTTATGCCACGCAGGCGCATCCAGATCAGCAAGACGACAACAGCGCCCGCCGATCTCAGGCCGGCCGCAAAGATCGGCCCGAAGCCTCCGTTCGTGACCTTGATCACCACCTGGTTGAACGCAAGGTGCAGCGCGAAGGCGATGAGTGCCGCGGCGCCGAAGGCGTCCATTTCGGTTTTGCGATCCATGCGGCCCAGAAGGATAGGCGGGCGACAGAAAGTCAATACGCATCGCCACGGCGGCTCTGCGCGTCTTTGCCCTGACGTCACGGTTTCGCTTTACAGCAGTGATGGCAGGTCGGAGGATGAAAGATAATTCCAACGAAAAGCGGTCTTTGAGGCCGAGCGTTCAACAATAGGGAGTTCGAAAATGAGTTTGATGAAGACATTGGCCAAGGTTGCCGTGGGCGTGGCGGTTGCAAAAGGCGCGCAGAGCATGATGAAGGGCGGCGGTGCGGGCGGTCTTGGTGACCTGATGGGCAGTCTCGGCGGCGGATCGTCAGGCGGGGCGCGCAGCGCATCCGCGGGCGGCGGCCTGGAGGATTTGCTCGGTGGGTTGCTGGGCGGCGCTTCGGGCGGCAAGATGCCGGGTGGTCTCGGCGGGCTTCTGGAGAGCCTCGGGGGCGCTGGCGGCGCATCGGGCGGCGGATTGCAGAGCATTCTCGCAGGTCTCGCAGGTGCGGCGGGCGGCAGCCTGCCCTCCACCACCAAGGCGCGTCCGCGCACGAACAGCGCCGATTTCGGGCGGGTGCTCAACTCCTCCTTCGACGCCAACCCGGAGCCCGAGATCGAACCGACGGCGGATCAGGAAGCGGCAGCGGCACTGATGCTGCGGGCGATGATCCAGGCAGCGAAATCAGATGGCAAGCTCGACGAGGACGAGAAGGACCGGCTGCTCGGCAAGCTCGGCGACGAGGTGGACGCGGAGGAAGCGGCCTTCGTCCAGAAGGAACTCGAGGCCCCCGTCGATGTGGACAAGCTGGTCGCCGACACGCCTCGCGGCCTGGGTCGGCAGGTCTATGCGGTCTCGGTTCTCGGCATCAATCTCGACCACAAGGCGGAGGCGCAGTACCTGCACCAACTCGCGGAAGGCTTCGGCATCGATCCGCAGGAGGTCAACGAGATTCACGCCAAACTCGGCGCACCCGCGCTCTACACCTGAACGGCAAACGGCGCAGCCGCTGGGCTGCGCCGTTTCAATTCAGTGTGTCTCAGGCAGCCTGTGCGCCGGGCCGGGCTGACGATCCGCCGGGTTTGCCGCGCCGGCGTCGTCTCTGACCGCCGCCGGGTTTCTCCGCAGGTGCCGAGGCCTTGCCAGGGTTGCCGCCGGGCCTGCCGCCACGACCGCGCCCGCGGCCTTTCGGCTTGGCGCCGTCGGGCGCATCCATGGCTTCCCACGGACGCCCCGAGCCTACCGGGATCGCAACGCCCATGGTCTTCTGGATCGCCTTCAGTTCTCCCATCTCGTCGGGCGCGCAGAAGGCGATGGCGGCACCGTCCTTGCCCGCCCGTGCCGTCCGGCCGATCCGGTGCACATAGTTGTCCGGCACATTGGGCAGAGTCGAAGTTGTAGACGTGTTTCACGTCCGGAATATCCAGCCCGCGTGCGGCCACATCAGTGGCCACAAGCACTGTGATCTCGCCGGACTTGAAAGCGGCAATCGCCCGGTCACGCTGGCCCTGGGACTTGTTGCCGTGGATCGAGCCCGCGGCATAGCCCGCCTTCACCAGCGTCTTCATCAGCTTTTCGGAGCCGTGCTTGGTGCGGCCGAAAACCAGCGCCCGTTCGCTGCGGTGCTTGTCCAGCATCTCGATCAGCAGCCCGGCCTTTTCCGCCTTGGCGATGAAGTGGACTTCCTGCGTGACCTTGTCGGCAGCCTTGCCCGGCGGCGAGACCTCGACGCGGATCGGCGAGCGCAGGTAGCTTTGCGCCAGTTCGTTCATCTGCTTGGGCATCGTTGCCGAGAAAAGCATCGTCTGACGCTCCTTCGGGATGACGGATGCGATCTTGCGCAGATCGTGGATGAAGCCCATGTCGAGCATCTGGTCGGCCTCGTCGAGCACGAGGAACACGGCCTCATCGAGACGCACCGCCCGGCGGTCCATCAGGTCAAGCAGCCGCCCCGGCGTCGCCACCAAGAGGTCCACACCGCGCTCGAGGCGCTTGATCTGGGTGTTGATCGACTGGCCACCCACCACCATCGCCACCTTGATCGGCGTGCCTTCGGCGAAGGCGCGCAGGTTCACGCTGATCTGCGTGGCCAACTCACGGGTCGGTGCCAGCACCAGACCGCGCACAGAGCGCGGCGCCGGGCGCCCTTCCAGTTCCAGCATCTGGGCCACGATCGGCACGCCGAAGGCTGCAGTCTTGCCGGTGCCGGTCTGCGCCAGCCCCATCACGTCGCGCCCGTTCAGGGCATGCGGGATGGCTTGTTTCTGGATCGGGGTCGGGTCCTTGAACCCCATCGCCTCAAGCCGCGCCGTCAGTTTGGCCGGCAGGCCCATCATGTCGAAATCGCTCATAGTCTCTTTCCGGGCCACCCTCGAGGCAGCCGCAAATCTGTACCGTGCCCAGGATGAGCACCGCTTCGGGACGCGCCAAACGGATCGCAAGCCAGAGCGAAATGCCATGACCTGTCCGCAGCGCCTGGCCCCACGCGTGATTTTGGGAACATGGGCGGGCCTTTCGGGATCAGACTTGTAAGCGCAGGGTCATCGGGACCTTGGCATCTGATACTGCTCACGCGGCAGAAGGCGTCGCCTGACAGGCACATGGGGCTTTCGTGGGGATAAGTCAACCTTTGCTTCAAAACGTGGCTGGCACCACGCGGCAAAGGCGGCTAAACCTGAACGCCATTCGACAGGACGCGCGCCATGAGCAAACCCATCATCAAACGCTGCGAGGCCAAGGGGCTGCGCATGACCGGGCAGCGGCGCGTGATCGCGCAGGCGCTCGAGGACAGCGACGATCACCCGGACGTGGAAGAGCTTTACGCCCGCGCCTCAGCCATCGACAGCGGCATTTCCATTGCGACAGTCTATCGCACGGTGAAGCTCTTCGAGGAGGCCGGCATCCTCGACAAGCTCGAATTCGGCGACGGGCGCGCGCGCTACGAGGATGCCGAGCGCGACCATCACGACCACCTGATCGACATGAATTCCGGGGAAGTGATCGAATTCGTGGATGACGAGATCGAGGCCTTGCAGGAGCGCATCGCGCAGAAACTCGGCTATGAGTTGCGCGGGCACCGGCTGGAACTTTACGGCGTGCCGCTGAAAAAGGCGAAATCCTGAGGCCCCGCCTGAGGCAGTGACAAGGATGGCTCGGCATGAGCAGCGACAAGGTTCGGGCGCAGTATGACGCCTACCCCTACCCAGAACGCGACCCGCGCGACGAGACGAAACGGCTGATCCTCGGCGCGCCCTCGCTGCCCACGGAGATGGACCACTGGCTCTGGGGCGGTGCCCGCGACTGGTCGCAACCGCTGGAGGTACTGATCGCGGGAGGCGGCTCGGGCGATGGGCTGATCCAGCTTGCACAACTGCTCACCGATGCCGGGCGGCCCTACCGGATCGTTTACGTGGATTTGTCCACATCGGCGCGCAGCATCGCCGAGGCGCGTGCGACGGTCCGCGGGCTCAAGGGTATCGAGTTCCACACCGGCAGTCTGCTGGAGGCCGCATCCTTCGGGCGGTTCGACTACATCGACTGCTGCGGCGTCCTGCACCATCTCGACGATCCGCAAGCGGGCTTCGATGCATTGGCCGCCGCTTTGAAACCGAACGGCGGTATCGGCGGCATGGTCTATGCACCTTTGGGAAGGTCGGGCGTCTACCCGCTCCAGGCAGCCTTCGGCGCGCTGCTCGGCGACCTGCCGCCGGAGGAGCGACTTGCACGGGCGAAGGAGATCTTCAAAGCGCTTCCTGAAGGCCATCCCTTCCGGCGCAACCCGCATCTTGTCGATCACAAGACCAGCGACGCCGGCTTTTACGACCTGCTGCTGCACAGTACCGACCGCGCCTTCTCCATCACGGAGCTTTGCGCCACGCTGGCAACCGCCGGGCTTGAATTGGCCGGGGTCACGGCACCCCATCTCTATGACCCCGATGCGATCCTGCCGAAAGGCCAGCAGGTGCCCGAAGGCCTCGACCGCATTGCCCGGTTGCAGATCGCTGAAAACCTGCGCGGCACCTTCAAGACCCATGTCTTCTACGCAAGGCCAAAGGGCGCGTTGATCCCGCCGCCCCTGGGCAAGGGCAGCGCCGTGCCGCATGTGATGGGCCCCGTCGCGGGGCTGGCGCGGACCATCGCGGACAAGGGCAGCCTGACCATAGACGCGGACGGCGAAGCCTTCACCTTCGCGATCCCGAAATCCGCCGCTCCCCTGATCAGCGCCATAGACGGGCGCCGCTCGCTTGATGCGATCCGGACCGGATACAAGCTCGATGCAATCGGCTTTTCGGTCGCCTGGAAACCGCTGGAACGGGCGCTCTGCGGCATGGGGCTCATGCATTACTCGCGGCTCCTCGTCCGGTGACGCTCTTGACCTCGCTCCCACTTTCTGTGACCTGAGCCCCGTGGTGCGCGGCGCACCGAACCATCTGGGACATCGATCATGGACAATCTGCGGGGCGCCACGCTCATGGTGCTGGCCATGTTCGGCTTCGCCATCGAGGACATGTTGATAAAGCTCATGGCGGAAGCCCTGCCCGTGGGCCAGATCGTTGGCATGCTCGGCATCGGCAGTGCGGTCCTGATCGGCGGCATCCTCATCGCGCAAGGCCAACCGCTCTTCACCCGCGCCATGTGGAGCGGTCCGATCCTACTGCGGGCCTTGGGCGAACTCATCGGCACGCTCGGCTTCGTGACCGCCATAGCGCTGACACCGCTTTCTTCCGCCTCCGCGATTTTGCAGGCGACCCCGCTTTTCGTGACGCTGGGTGCCGCCCTCTTTTTGCAGGAAAAGGTCGGCTGGCGCCGCTGGATGGCAATCCTTGTCGGATTTTTTGGCGTCATGCTGATCATCCGACCCGGCACCGATGGCTTTTCCTGGCTCTCGCTTTTTGCCGTGCAGGGCGTGATCGGGCTCGGTCTGCGCGATCTGGCCACGCGCCGTGTGCCGCGGGAGACCTCGACCCTGCAACTGAGCTTTCTGGGGTTCCTCGTCCTCTTTCCCACCGCCGCGATCATGATGGCGGTCAGCGGCACACCACTCGCCGCACTCTCGGGCCAGAACTGGCTTTACTACACCGTCGCCCTCATCATCGGTGTCTTCGCCTATTACGGCATCGTCGCCGCCATGCGTGTGGGCGAGATCAGTTTCGTCACCCCCTTCCGCTACAGCCGCATCCTGTTTGCGCTGGTGATCGGCGTTGGCGTCTTTGACGAAAACCCGGATGCCTTGACCCTCGCAGGTGCCGCGATCATCGTGGCATCGGGCCTCTATACGCTCTGGCGGGAGCGAAATGTTCGCGCTAACAGCGCCTGACACTTCCCATCCCGCCGCCATCCGGCTATGAGGCGATAACGCTGATCCAAGGAGGCTGCCCCATGAGCACCATCATCGACATCCATGCCCGCGAAATCCTCGACAGCCGGGGCAACCCGACGGTCGAAGTCGACGTCATCCTCGAAGACGGCACCATGGGTCGGGCGGCCGTGCCATCGGGAGCCTCGACCGGAGCCTATGAGGCCGTCGAGCGTCGCGATGGCGACAAGTCGCGCTACATGGGCAAGGGCGTGCTCGAGGCCTGCGCCGCCGTCAACGGCGAGATCGCCGAAGCCCTCGTCGGCATCGACGCCACCGAACAGGTCGAGATCGACAGCGTCATGATCGAACTGGACGGCACCGAAAACAAGTCGCGTCTTGGCGCAAACGCCATTCTGGGGGTCTCGCTGGCGACTGCCAAGGCTGCCGCCGACTACTGCTCGCAACCGCTCTACCGCTACGTGGGCGGCACCTCGGCGCGGATCCTGCCGGTGCCGATGATGAACATCATCAACGGCGGCGAACATGCCGACAACCCGATCGATATTCAGGAATTCATGATCATGCCGGTGGCCGCGGACAACATCCGCGAGGCCGTGCGCATGGGGGCCGAAGTCTTTCACACGCTGAAGAAGGAGCTTTCCGCCGCGGGCCTCTCCACCGGTATCGGCGATGAGGGCGGCTTTGCGCCCAACATCAGCTCTACCAGGGACGCACTTGATTTCATTCTGAAATCCATCGAAAAGGCAGGCTATACGCCGGGCGAGGAAATCCACCTTGCGATGGATTGCGCCGCGACGGAATACTTCAGGGACGGCGCCTATCACCTCAAAGGCGAAGACAAGATCCTGTCCTCCGATGAAAACGTGGATTATCTCGCCGCCCTCGTGCGCGACTATCCGATCATCTCCATCGAGGACGGCATGTCGGAAGACGATTGGGACGGATGGCGCGCACTGACCGAGGCGCTCGGCGACAAGATCCAGCTTGTGGGCGACGATCTCTTCGTCACCAATCCGGCCCGCCTCGCCATGGGGATCGAGCGACGCTCGGCCAATTCCATGCTGGTGAAAGTAAATCAAATCGGCAGCTTGACGGAAACTCTTAAAGCGGTCGACATGGCCCATCGTGCGGGTTTCACCAACGTGATGTCACACCGGTCCGGCGAGACCGAAGACGCCACCATCGCCGATCTCGCGGTCGCCACGAATTGCGGGCAGATCAAGACCGGGTCGCTCGCCCGCTCCGACCGGCTCGCGAAATACAACCAGCTGATCCGGATCGAGGAAGCCCTTGGCGAGACGGCGGAATACGCGGGGCGTTCGATCCTCAAGCAATAGGTCAGGCGCTGCATTGTGCGGGGGGCGCTATCAGCGCTTTGGCCCTGCGGCGGGCATATGAGGCTTGATTTCGACCGAAACAAGCGCAGTGGCAATTGCCCAACTGCCTGTCAGCCGCGTCACCTCCGACCCTTGCCGCCCACAGGCGAGAACGCTCCGCGCGGACTGTCCCAACGCCCCCTTGGCGCTTTGCCCGGGACCGCCTAGGCTGACCCCATGACAGCACAAGAGATCATCGCCCGTCTGAACCTCGCCCCGCATCCCGAAGGCGGGTTTTACCGCGAGACCTGGCGCGCGGGAAACGCGGGGCGTGCAACCGGAACCTGCATCTACTTTCTTCTTGTCGCGGGAATGCCCAGCCACTGGCACCGGGTCGATGCAACGGAAATCTGGCTCTACCACGCGGGCGCGCCGCTCGTGCTGTCGCTCAGCGCAAATGCGGAGGGTCCCGCAAGGGATCACCTGCTCACGCCGGATCTTGCCAACGGTGCGCCGCAGATCATCGTGCCGGAAAACCACTGGCAGGCGGCGCGGACCACGGGCGATCATACGCTGGTCAGTTGCACCGTTTCGCCGGGTTTCGCTTTCGAGGGGTTCACGCTGGCGCCGCCGGGCTTCGACATCCCGCGCGATTGAGCAGGATCAGGCCTGCGCCTGCGCGTCCAGCATGGGCCGGCTTACCGTGCCGCCGCCAACCGCCGCCCGGACCCCGGTGGTGCTTTGACAGGAGGTGGGCAGCCCCCGCGCCACCCGCACCGCAAGATAGGCGAAGGCCTGCGCTTCCAGCATATCTCCATCGAGACCCACGGCCTCCACCGGGCGCACCGGGCAATCGAGGGCAGCGGCGAGCATCTCCATCAGCACCGGATTGTGCCGACCGCCCCCTGTGACCAGAAGCTGCGCGGGCGGTTTGGGGCAATGCTGCATCCCCTCGACCACAGCGGCTGCACACATGCCCGTCAGCGTCGCCGCCGCATCGGCGTCGCCAAGCTCGCCGACAAGCGCGATCATCTCCGAAAAATCGTTTCGGTCCAAGGATTTGGGCGGCATTTTCGCGAAGTAGGGCTCGGCAAGGAAGAGCTCGAGAGCGCCTTGCTCCACCGTTCCCCTGCGCGCGGTCCTGCCGCCCTCGTCGAAGGGCTTTCCGAGCCGCGCGCGCATCAGATCATTGACCGGCGCGTTGGCGGGGCCAGTGTCGAAAGCAAGAAGCGCACCGTCCAATTCAGGACGCGCGAAGGAGGGATCAACGTAGGTCAGGTTCCCGACACCGCCAAGGTTGAGAAAGGCCAGCGGCTCCGCGGCACCAATGAAGCGCGCGCAGGCGAAATGGAAGAAGGGCGCGAGCGGCGCGCCTTCGCCACCCATCTGCACGTCCGCCGTGCGGAAATCCCACACGACAGGCACCCCGAGCGCATCGGCGAGCCAGGCCCCGTCGCCGACCTGCAAGGTGCCGAGCGTACGCGGCGCATGGGCGAGCGTCTGGCCGTGAAAGCCCACCAGATCGACCGCGTCGAACTGCTCGAGCACTTCGAGATGTGCCGCCTCGATGACGTCCGTGGCGGCCTCGACCTCCGGACCCGACCATTTGCCCAAGGCCGCCGTCAGCACCGCCTGTTCGGCCTCGGAATAGGCGCGGTAGCGCGAGGGCCCGAAGGCCTCGATCACATGGCCGTCGGTGACCAGCACTGCGGCATCGACACCATCCAGCGAGGTACCACTCATGGCGCCCAGGGCGACCAGTTTGCCGGTTTTTGCGATGGCCTTTGTCAAAGCCTTTTCCTTTGTCTGCTCTGCGCCTATAGATGCAACGCAATTCAACCCGAGAGCAAGTGTCATGACTTACCACCCCAAATCGGATTTCATCGCCGTGATGATCGAGCGCGGCTTTCTGGCCGATTGCACGGATTATCAGGGGTTGGATGAACAACTGCTTAAAGGCGCGCAGCCCGGCTACATCGGTTTCGATGCCACGGCGAAGTCGCTCCATGTGGGCTCGCTCATTCAGATCATGATGCTGCGCTGGCTGCAAAAGACCGGTCACAAGCCGATCACCCTGATGGGGGGCGGCACGACCAAGGTGGGCGATCCCTCGTTCCGCGCCGACGAACGCCCCTTGCTGAGCCCTGCGGATATCGACGCCAATATCGCCGGGATCAAGAATGTTTTCGCGGCCTACCTGACCTATGGCGACGGGACGACCGATGCGATGATGATCAACAATGCCGAATGGCTCGACGATCTCAATTACCTCGACTTCCTGCGCGACATCGGGCGGCATTTTTCGATCAACCGGATGCTGTCGTTCGAGAGCGTGAAATCGCGGCTCGACCGGGAGCAATCGCTGTCGTTCCTCGAATTCAACTACATGATCCTTCAGGCCTATGACTTCATGGAACTGCACCGGCGCTACGGCTGCATCCTGCAGATGGGCGGCTCGGATCAATGGGGCAATATCGTCAACGGCATCGACCTGACGCGCCGGGTGATCGACGGGGAGGTCTACGGGCTCACCTCGCCACTGCTGACCACCTCGGACGGCCGGAAGATGGGCAAGTCGCAATCAGGTGCGGTCTGGCTCAACGCGGATATGCTCTCGCCTTACGAATTCTGGCAGTTCTGGCGCAACACCACGGACGCCGATGTGGGCCGGTTCCTGAAGCTCTACTCCGAACTCCCGATAGACGAATGCGAGCGGTTGGGCGCGCTTGCGGGCTCGGAGATCAACGAGGCCAAGATCAGGCTGGCCAATGAGGTCACTAGGCTCCTGCACGGGCCCGAAGCCGCTGCCGCTGCCGAAGCCACGGCGCGCGAGGTTTTCGAGAAGGGCGGCGTGGGCGACGACCTTCCGACGCTGACGCTTTCTGCTGCGGATGTGGGCGACGGGATTTCCATCGTTCAACTGATCGTGCGCTCGGGGCTCGCGGGCTCGGGCAAGGAGGCGAAACGGCTTATCGCGGAGAACGGCGCGCGGCTCGACGATGCGCCCCTGACCGACGCCGGGCTGATGCTGGATGCGGCGGCGCTCGCCTCGCCGGTCAAGCTGAGTGCCGGCAAGAAACGGCACGCACTGGTGCAACTGGCCGGCTGAACCCGTGGCGCAGGCTTTTCGCGGCGGAGAGCAAAGCAGGGCGTCGCGCGCAATTCTGCTTGTTGTCCTTGCGCCAATACCGATCGAAGAAAGCGCCGGAGTAAAGTAAACGCCTCACCGGCTGGACAGAGCGCGCATCACCGCTTTAGGTGAGAGAAACCGACCCGAGGAGGCGCTTTACATGAAACTCAAGGACGCTGCCGCCATCGTCACCGGAGGCGCTTCCGGTCTGGGCGAGGCCACGGCCAGGCACTTCGCCGCAGCCGGCGCGCAGGTCACGCTGCTTGACCGCGATATAGCACGCGGCGAAGCCATCGCAGCGGAGATCGGCGGGTATTTCGCGCAGACCGATGTGACCGACGAAACCTCCGTGACGGCAGCGGTGGCCCTCGCGTGCGCGCGGATGGGCCGGATCAGCGTTGCGGTGAATTGCGCAGGCATAGCCGTGGCTTGCAAGACCGTGGGACGCGAGGGTGCGCATCCGCTCGACGCCTTCCGGCGCACCATCGACATCAACCTGACGGGGACTTTCAACGTCGCACGTCTTGCAGCACTGGCGATGCAAGACAACAGACCCGAGCCGGACGGGGCGCGGGGCGTGATCATCAACACCGCCTCCATCGCGGCCTACGACGGGCAGAAAGGCCAGACCGCCTATGCCGCCTCGAAGGGCGGGGTTGTCGGCATGTGCCTGCCGATGGCGCGGGATCTGGCGAAAAGCGGCATCCGGGTGATGACCATCGCGCCGGGCATCTTCATGACGCCGATGCTGGCGGGCCTCGGCGAGGACGTGCAGGCACAGCTGGCCGCCGATGTCCCCTGCCCTCCGCGTCTCGGCGATCCGGCGGAATATGCGAGCCTCGCAGGTTTCATCGTCGAGGCGGGCTATCTCAACGGCGAGGTCATCCGCATCGATGGTGCGCTGAGGATGCGCTAGACTAGCTGGTCAGAGGAGAACACCATGTGGCAAGGCCGACTGCTGAACATCCATACCGCCCCAAAGGCCCGCGCGCCGATGGTTGAACAGATCACCGCCACCCTGATCGCCGGCGTCGGCATCGAGGGCGACCGCTACGCACAGGGCATCGACACGGGCACCTATTCCGACCAGCCCGATGTGCGCGAGGTCACCCTGATCGAGGTGGAAACGCTGGAGGCATTGGCGCGCGACCACGACATCGCTCTCAGCCCGCAGGAACACCGCCGCAACCTGACCACCCGCGATGTGCCGCTCAACCATCTCGTCGGACGGCAATTTCATCTGGGCGAGGTGCTGCTGGAAGGCGGGCGGCTCAACACGCCTTGCCGCTACATCGACATGATCACGAAAAAGACGATCTGCGATCTGCTCGAACATCGCTCCGGGCTGAATTGCCGAATTATCAAGGGCGGGGTTATCCGGCCCGGCGATCTGATCCGACTGGCCTAGGCGCTGGCCTTTTCCTCGAGCGCAAGCCATTCCTCTTCGGCCGATTGCAGCTTTTCATGCCGCTCGACGAGCGCATCGCTGGCCTTCTGGAATTTCACCGGATGTGCCGTGAAAAGCTCCGGATCGCTGAGCAGCTCCTCCAGCTTTCCGATCTCCGCCTCAAGCCGTGAAATCTCGGCGGGCAAGGCTTCCAGCCGGTGCTTTTCCGTGAAGCTCAGGCCCGATTTCGCCGAAGCCTTGGGCTTCTCGCTCGGGGCGCCGGTCTTGGACTTCACGACGCTTTCGGCGAAGTCATCCTGCCCGCGCTGGCGGATATAGTCGCTCCAGCCGCCCGCATAGACCGTGGCCTTGCCGTCGCCTTCCATGGCGACCGTGGTCGCGGCGACCCGGTCGAGAAAATCGCGGTCGTGGCTGACGAGCAGCACCGTGCCGTCATAGGTGCCCAGAAGTTCCTGCATCAGGTCCAGCGTTTCCACGTCGAGATCATTGGTCGGCTCGTCAAGCACCAGAAGATTGCTGGGCCGCGCCATCAGCTTTGCCAGCAGGAGCCGCGCCTTCTCCCCGCCCGAGAGCGCCCGCACGGGTGCGCGCGCCTGTGCCTCGTCGAAGAGGAATTCCTTGAGATAGCCCACCACATGTTTGGGCGTGCCGCGCACCATCACCTGATCGGCCTTGCCCGAGACTCGCATGTCGGGATCTCCCGTCAGGCTGTCCCAGAGACTCATCTCCGGATCAAGCTGCGCACGCGCCTGATCGAAAAGCGCCAGTTCCAGATTGGTGCCGAGTTTCACTTCGCCCGTATCGGGCTGCTCGCGTCCGATGAGCATGTTGAGTAGCGTCGTCTTGCCGACGCCGTTGGGCCCGACAAAGGCAATGCGGTCGCCGCGTTGGACCGTGAGCGAGAACGGCTTGAGGATGGATTTCTCGCCGAAAGCCTTGGTGATGCCGATGGCTTCGATCACCTTCTTGCCGGACTTCGGCCCTGCGTCGAGCGCCATGGCGGCCGTGCCCTGCCGTGTGATCTGCGCGGCGCGTTCTGCCCGCAGGTCCTGCAGCGCGCGCACGCGGCCCTGGTTGCGCTTGCGCCGCGCGGAAATGCCTTCGACGGCCCAACGGGCCTCGGCCTTGATCTTGCGGTTGAGTTTGTGGCGCTGCATGTCCTCTTCGTCCCAGACCGCGTCGCGCCACTCCTCGAAATCGGCAAAGCCCTTTTCCTGTCGACGGACCTGCCCTCGGTCGATCCAGAGCGTGGCCTTGGTCAGCGCGCGCAGGAAGGCGCGGTCGTGGCTGATGATGATATAGCCCCTGCGGCTGGCTTTCAGTTCCGCTTCGAGCCAGGCGATGGCCTCGATGTCGAGGTGGTTGGTGGGCTCGTCGAGCAGCATGAGGTCCGGCTCGCCCGCCATCAGCCGTGCCAGTGCCGCGCGCCGCCGCTCGCCGCCGCTGGCGGTGGACACCGGGCGGTCGGGATCGAACTTCAACCCCTCTCCTGCGCGTTCGACGCGGTACATCTCGGACGCCTCGAGCCCGTGGGCCGCAAAATCGCCCAGGGTCTCGAACCCCGAAAGATCAGGGTCCTGCTCCATATAGCCCACCGAGACGCCGGGGCCTGCCACCACCTCGCCGCTGTCCGGCTCCACAAGGCCCGCCATGACCTTCATGAGCGTGGATTTGCCCGAGCCGTTGCGACCGACCAATGCCACCCGGTCACCGGGATGCGCCACGAGGCCGAGGTTTTCGAACACCGGATTGCCGCCGAAGGTCAGCGAGATGTCGGTGAGTTGTAACAGAGGTGCTTGTGCCATGGCGGGCAGCTATGCCGCCCCCGCGCCAAGGTCAACGGGGCAGCACCGCGCAAGGCGAAAAATTCCGCGCATCAAGGCAGTTCAGGCCTCCGCCCGCAGGAGCCGCTTGCGCGCTTCGGGGATCGCACCGACGTCGACAGCGGTAAAGACGTGCAGCGTGTTCATCTCCCGGTCCACCACCGCATGATCGCTGACCCAGCCCCCCATCGAGAGGTAGCTGCGTAGCAATGGTGGCATATGGCGCAAACCCTCACGATTGTCCGGCCTGCGCCGCAGCCGCGCGGCAAAGCGGAAGACTTCCCGCGCCTTGATCCGAGGCATCATGTGCGGCGGCGCCAGATGGCGGGCCTTGAGCAGCGCAAAGGTGTCGAGGTAGCGCGCGGCTTCCGTTCCGGGAAATGAGGAGCAGCCCATGAGCAGCCCCACGCCGTTCTCTTCCACATGTCGGGTGATGAAGCCCCAGGCCATACGCAGGATGTCGGGGTCACGGCGCTCAGGCGCGACACAGAAGCGCCCGATCTCCATCGCCTCCCCCTCGAAAACCCCAAGCGGCGACAGGTCGTAGAACTGGGCGCAATAGCCGACGGCCAGGCCATCGCCCCGCAACGGCATCATCCGGAAGGCGCACACCAGCGCGCCCGTTGCGCTGTCTTCGATCAGGATGTGTTGGCAGAGAGCGTCAAAAACATCGGCGTCACGCGCAGCAGCCAGCCCGAAGCAGCGGGCACGCAAGGCTTGCGCGCGTTCCACATCCGCATCGGTTTCAGCCTTGCGGGCAAGGTAGCGGCCTATCTCGACGGTCTTGATAGCGGCCTCCCGGAGCCGGTCAGAGTTCGTCGGATCCTCCGGCATGCGATGGTCCGGTCAGAGGCCGCCGCCCGGTCCGACCTGTCCGATGTTACCGATCAGTTGTTTCAGGAATCCGACATCCGTTACACCAGAACTGGTGACGCGCCGCGCAAGGGGCACGACTTGTCCGCGCTCCAGCCCGAAGCGTTCGACATTGCTGACGACGCCGTTGCCGTCGAAACTGATCGCGACGACCTCGCGGTCCACCACCTCGGGCGAGAACATCGCGAAGGTGCGCACACGGCTGCGGACGTAATAGAGGCCATTGTCGCGCAGAACCGATCCCGAAGCGGAACTGCCGAGCGTCTCCTCGACGCTGGCATATGTGTCAACGCCGATGGCGATCTGGTCGAGGTCTTCCTGCGGCGGGACATAGCCGTAAGAGCGATACTGCTGCCCGCAGGCGGAGATGCACACCGCAAAGGCGAGAGTTGCGGCCCAACGAAAGCGGGAAGATCCCGCCCGTCTGGTATTCGCACCGGTCTGCATGTCAGCTGCCCTCTTGCCCTTGGCGGTTGCGCCTTTTATCCCGCTTACACCATCGACCGCCCATGGTTCAAGAAACGAAAGCAGAAGTTGATGTCGCAAAAAGCGCCCACGGCCACTGCCCTGCGTGTCGCAGGCCTCTCCCAGAATGCCGTCACACCCTTTGAGCTGCGCCCGGGGGCAGCGGAGCTTGCCGGCATTGCCGCAGCACTCGACCTGATCGGCCTGCGCAAGCTTTCCTTCGTGGGGACCTTGCGGGCACAGGGCGGAGCGGATTGGCGGCTCGAGGCATCGCTCGGTGCCACGGTGGTTCAGGCTTGTGTCGTAACGCTCGAGCCGGTCACCACGCGGATCGACGTGCCGGTGAAGCGGATCTTTCTGCGCGACTACACGGAAATCGACGCGCCCGAAGCGGAAATGCCCGACGACGAGACCGTCGAGCCGCTGGGGGCATGGATTGATCCCGCCGAGGTGATGCAGGAGGCGTTGGCACTTGCGCTGCCGCTTTATCCGCGCAGCCAGGGTGCCGTCTTGGGCGAAACCGTCCACAGCGAGCCCGGAACGACACCGATGCGCGACGAGGATGCAAAACCTTTCGCCGGGCTTGCCGGGCTGCGCGCCCGGCTGCAATCGGATGACGACACCGGCGGCACCGACTGATCCGCGGACCATTCCGGAAAAACCCCTTGCGCCACGCGGGAATCGCAGTATTTTGCGCGGCTCATCCAATTAGGGTTGGACAAGGCGGCGGCTTGGGCCTACACGCACGTCACACCCGAAAAGGGATATGATCTGCAACTCGGCCCCGCGCCCTTGCATCTGCCGCTCGGGCAGTGCGCCCGGCCCCGAACGACAAAAGGCCCAAGACAATGGCTGTTCAACAGAACAAGGTTTCGAAATCGCGCCGCAACAACCGTCGCGCACATGATGCGCTGGTGGCCGCGAACCCGAACGAATGCACCAACTGCGGCGAACTCAAGCGCCCGCACCACATCTGCGCCGCCTGCGGTCACTACGATGACAAAGAAGTCGTGGCGCTGACGGAAGAGATTGATCTGGAAGACGACGCAGCCTAAACCTCTGCCTTAACTATAAGAGCAGCAGGCGTGGGGAGGCAGTCGCCGAATGACGGCTCAGACCGATCAGCGAGACGCGAAGGCCAAACGCATCATCATTTCCGTAGATGCGATGGGCGGGGACCAGGGCCCCGCGGCCATTGTTGCGGGCTGTGACGTCTCTGCGCGGAAAAACCCCGACATCAGCTTCATCCTGCACGGGCCAGAACCGGAACTGGCGGGGCTCGTCGCGAAGAAACCGGCTTTGGCCGGACGCGTGGAGATCCGGCACGCCGGCGAAGCCGTCACCATGGACGACAAGCCCAGCCAGGTCGTGCGCAACGGCAAGGACACTTCGATGTGGTCCGCGATCGAAGCCGTGCGCGATGGGTCGGCTTCTGTCACGGTCTCCTGCGGCAATACCGGGGCGCTGATGGCGCTCTCTATGATCCGGCTGCGCAAGCTGCCGGGCGTCAACCGCCCCGCGATCGCCGTGCTCTACCCTTCCTCCAACCCGCAGGGGTTCAACGTGCTGCTCGACGTGGGTGCGGATGTGCGCGCCGATGCGGAAGACCTTCTTCGCTTTGCGCTGATGGGGATGTCCTATGCGCGCAATGGGCTCGATTTGCCGCGCCCGAGGGTCGGACTTCTCAACGTCGGGACTGAAGAGCACAAGGGGCGCACGGAACTCAAGGAAGCCTATGAGCTGATTCGCGACCAGCGGGAGACCGCCGGCTTCGAATTCGTCGGTTTCGTCGAAGGTGGCGATATTCCCGGCGACATCTGCGATGTGATCGTTACCGACGGGTTTACCGGCAATGTGGCGATCAAGACAGGCGAAGGGACGGCCTCCTTTGTCGGAGACAGCCTGCGCGAGGCCTTCAAGTTCTCGCCGCTGTCCCGGCTCGCATCGCTTCTGGCCTACCCTTCGCTGCGGCGCCTTAAAAAGAAAATCGACCCGCGCCGGGTGAATGGCGGGGTGTTTCTGGGTCTGAACGGCACGGTGGTCAAATCCCACGGTTCGGCGGATGCAACGGGCGTCTCCGCAGCCATCAAGCTGGCGGCCCAGCTCGCCGATATCCAGTTCACCGACAAGCTGGCCGCCCGCGTTGCCGCCTTGCCGGCAGAGGAGAAAGACGAATGACCCTGCGTGCTGTCGTGAAAGGTGTCGGCCACTACCTGCCGGAGCGTGTGGTGCTTAATTCGGAATTCGAAGCCACGCTCGACACCAACGACGAATGGATCCGCGCACGCTCCGGGATCGAGCGCCGGCATTTCGCAGCCGAAGGCGAAACCACCTCTATGATGGCCACCGCCGCGGTCCATGCGGCGCTTCGGTCGGCTGGGCTCGGCGTCGACGACATCGACGCGCTGATCGTCGCCACCTCGACCGCCGATCTCACTTTCCCGTCCGCCGCGACGATGGTTCAGGCGCAACTGGGCATGACAAAGGGCTTTGCCTTCGATGTGCAGGCGGTTTGCGCGGGCTTTGTCTTCGCGCTTGCAAATGCCAATGCTCTGATCGTTTCGGGTCAGGCCAGACGGGTCGTGGTGATCGGTGCGGAAACCTTCAGCCGGATCATGGACTGGACCGACCGGGGCACCTGTGTGCTCTTCGGGGACGGGGCGGGAGCCGTGGTTCTGGCGGCGGAAGAGGCAGCGGGCACCTCTGACGACCGCGGCATTCTCGCCACCGATCTCAACTCCGACGGGCGTTACCGCGACCTGCTCTATGTGGACGGCGGCGTGTCCACCGGCACCTCCGGCTATCTGCGGATGCAAGGCAATCAGGTCTTCCGCCACGCAGTGGAGAAACTGGCCGCCACCGCGACAACGGCGATGGAGCGCGCCGGCGTCAGCGCGTCACAGGTCGACTGGATCGTGCCGCATCAGGCCAACATCCGCATCATCCAGGGCACCGCGAAAAAGCTCGACCTGCCGATGGAAAAGGTCGTTGTGACGGTCCAGGATCACGGCAATACCTCCGCCGCGTCGATCCCGCTGGCGCTCTCGGTCGCCCATGCGCAAGGGCGGTTCAAGCAGGGCGATCTGATCGTCACCGAAGCCATCGGCGGGGGTCTTGCCTGGGGTGCCGTCGTGCTGCGCTGGTGATCGGATCAAAGCCGCTCAAACGGTGCTCCGCAAGTCATTGATATTGACTCGGAAAAAGCCTCTCCCCTATGGTTGGCAAAAATCAGGGGGATGGACATGACAGACAAGACATTGACGCGCATGGATTTGAGCGAAGCGGTGTTCCGCGAGGTTGGGTTGTCGCGCAACGAAAGCGCACAGCTGGTCGAGTTGGTTTTGGAACACCTCTCCGACGCGCTCGTGCGCGGCGAGCAGGTCAAGATCTCCTCCTTCGGCACCTTTTCGGTGCGTGACAAGTCGGCCCGTGTCGGCCGCAATCCCAAGACCGGCGAAGAGGTCCCGATCAATCCCCGCCGGGTTCTGACCTTCCGCCCCTCGCATCTGATGAAGGACCGCGTGGCGGACGGCAACAAGTCCTGATCCATGTCCAAGTCGCCCGATGCTTTTCGCACGATCTCGGAAGTCGCCGACTGGCTGGGCGTACAGGCGCATGTGCTGCGCTTCTGGGAGAGCAAGTTCGCCCAGGTGAAGCCGATCAAACGGGCGGGCGGCCGGCGGTACTATCGCCCGGCCGACATGCTGCTGATCGGCGGCATCAAGAAACTGCTGCATGACGACGGGCTGACCATCAAGGGCGCACAGAAGATCCTGCGCGAACAAGGGGTTGCGCATGTTGCGGATCTGTCCCAGCCGCTCGACGACCTGACCATGGCGGTAATCGAAGGCAGCATCGAACCAGCTCTCGCGGCACCTCGGCAGACGACGGAAAAGGAACCGCCCGTCGCACCGGCAGCGCTTGACGGCGAGGTCATGGCGGAAGACGCGGACGACTGGTCGCCGGAGGATCTCGTCAATCGTCACCGAGACCGGGAGGAAGAGGAAGCGGCCTCGGAAGCGCTCTCGGAAGAATATTCCGGCAGGCAAGCAGGGCCACAAACCCCGCCAGAAGCTGGCGGACGACACGATTGAAGACGCGGTGCTGGAGCGTGAGCCCGACGAGATCGCGCAAGGCGTTGAAGCGGAAGCCTCTTCGGACGAAGCCTTCCCAATTGATGAGCCGCAAGCAGAGCTGACCGCTCGCGACGCAGGGTCGGACAGCGGGACGCAACCCGATTTTCATGCCTCCGACGAAGACGCAGCGGACAGCGCAATCGAGGACCAAGATGCCCTGCCCGGTTTCCTCAGGCATCCGTTGAAGACAGGCGCAGACGAACCTTCGCCGGACCAAGAGGAACCGCAGGAGGCAGGCACGGCTGCAGACGCTCAGGTGAACACCGATGCTGCGGAGGACGAAGCGGTCCCCGATGACATCATGCCCAGCTTTTCGGCCCGTCCGCGCGGCCGCAGCCCGCAGTCCGATGTGACGCCGCCAATTGCAACGCCACCAGACACCCCTCAGGCAGCGGCCCCCGCAGACGCCGAAGTCGCGCATGCGGAAACCCGCAAGCCCAGGATCATCGACCTGCCCCCCCTCCCCGATGAGGCGGATATGCCTGCGGCACCTTCGGCTCTCTCCGCTCTGACGCAGCGGCCGAGTTTCGACGCGGATCAGGCCCGCGCCCTGCGGCCCCTGCTGGCCCGTTTGATCCGTCATCGGGCCAGCCTTGCCAGCCCGCGCAAAGAAGCCCGCAAAGACTGACGCAATGCCAATTCGCTCTTGCCTGTGCGCCCAGATCGGGTATGTAGCCCCCCATGTCGGGCTATGGCGCAGCCTGGTAGCGCGTCCGTCTGGGGGACGGAAGGTCGCAGGTTCGAGTCCTGCTAGCCCGACCAAATTCGACATGTGCAAGTGCCCGCGCAACTCCTGCGCGGGCCTTTGCATATCAGGGAGCCGGTGAGATGAGTGGAGTTCTGCCAAACCAGACCATCGCCCGGATGATCACCGAGAACCAGATCGCCGCCGCGCGATCGCTGAAGCAGGACCAGATCCAGCCCGCGAGCCTCGATCTGCGCCTCGGCACGGTCGCATACCGGGTGCGAGCCTCCTTCCTCGCGGGGGCCGGGGCAAGGGTCTCGGATCGCTTGCAGGAATTCGAGATGCACCGCGTCGATCTCTCCGAGGGGGCGGTGCTGGAGAAAGGCTGCGTCTACGTGGTGCCGCTCATGGAGTTGCTGGCCTTGCCGCAGGATGTGCAGGCGGTGGCCAATGCCAAAAGCTCCACGGGGCGTCTTGATCTGCTGACCCGCACCATCACCGATGGCGGTGTAGAATTCGACCGGATCCCGGCGGGCTACCATGGGCCGCTCTATGCGGAAATCTGCCCTCGGTCCTTTTCGGTGCTCGTCCGCCCGGGCATGCGCCTGAACCAGATCCGTTTCCGCAAGGGACACGCGGTGCTCGACGACGAGGCGCTGAAACGCCTGCACAAGACGGTGCCACTGGTCGATGGTCCGGCGGTCATCGACGATGGTCTGGGCTTTTCGGTCGATCTGCGGCCCACGAACAGCACTTTGGTGGGCTATCGGGCGAAACCTCATACCGGGCTGATCGACCTCGACAACATCGCCCATTACGCGCCCGCGGATTTCTGGGAAGACGTGCACAGCCGGAACGGCCAGATCATCCTCGACCCCGGCGCCTTCTACATTCTGGTGAGCCGCGAAGCGGTCACGATCCCGCCCGAGTATGCCGCCGAAATGGCCCCCTATCTTGCCATGGTGGGCGAGTTCCGGGTGCATTACGCAGGCTTCTTTGATCCAGGCTTCGGTCACGCCTCGGCGGGTGGATCAGGGTCGCGCGGCGTGCTTGAGGTGCGCTGCCACGAGGCACCTTTCGTGCTGGAGCATGGACAGGTCGTGGGGCGGCTCGTCTACGAGAAGATGGCCGACGTGCCGACCGAGCTTTATGGGGCCGGCATAGCCTCGAATTATCAGGGCCAGGGCCTGAAACTCTCCAAGCACTTCAAGCTGTAATGCCGGTTCAGATCCGGTTCATCCGGCGCGTGGCCTTCATCGCCTGTCGCACGCGCTTTTGTGCGTCTTTCTGTTCTTTCGTCATGGCGCCGCTGGTTGCGGTAACCCGTGTCATACCGGTGTTGATCAGCCGGCGAAGGATCATTGTGACGATGCGATTCATTTTTCTCTGCCCGTTTTTCTTGATGAAAACACGATGATTCTGACAAAGGAATAAGGCAAGATTATGGAAAGCGACGTCAGTCCTCGAAAAGCTCGCTCTGGCCTTCTGCGCTCTCGTCCTCTTCGTCGCCCTCTTGCCCGGACATGGGCATTTCGCCGGGTGGCGGCCTGCTTTCCAGCAACCCGGCTGCGCGCAATTCCTTGAGCCCCGGCAGATCGCGGGCGTTCTCGAGCCCGAAGTGATCAAGAAAGCCTTGCGTGACCACGAAGGTCACCGGCCGCCCCGGCGTCATCTTGCGTCGCCCGAAGCGGATCCATTCCATTTCCAGAAGCTGGTCGACCGTCCCTCGGGAGACCGACACGCCGCGGATTTCCTCGATCTCGGCGCGGGTCACCGGCTGGTGATAGGCAATGATGGCGAGGGTCTCGATTGCGGCCCGGCTCAGTTTGCGCGTCTCTACCGTCTCGCGCTGCATGAGGAACCCAAGGTCGGGTGCCGTGCGCATCGCCCAGGCGTCCCCCACCCGGTTCAGCGTCACGCCGCGCCCGTCGTAGCGTTTGCGCAGGTGCACCAGCGCCTCGGCCGGATCACAGCCATGCGGCATGCGCGCCTCGAGTTCGCGCACGGTGATCGGCTCGGCGGTAGCAAAGAGAATGGCCTCCACCATGCGTTCCTGTTCGCCCATGGGCGGGGCCTCGAAGAGGCTTTCCTCTCTTGCTTCGTCGTCCGGGTCATCGGTCACGAGGGCCGATCCTTCTTGCGCAACTGGATAGGGGCGAAACTCTCCGATTGCCGTATCTCCAGATGGCCCTCTTTGACAAGCTCCAGCGAGGCGGCGAAGGTCGAAGCGGTGGCTGAGCGCCGCCGCACCGGATCGATCTCCCAGCCTTCGGGCAGGTAACTCAGCAGGTTGGTCCAGTCCCCGGCATAGCCGATGAGCCCGCGCATCCTCTCCAGCGCCTGTTCCATGGTGAAGACTGCGTCGCGATCCATGACGAAGGGCCGGAAGTCGTCGCGGGTGCGGATGCGCGCATACCCCTGCATCAGATCGAGCAAGGTCGCCGTATATTCCACCCTGCGGGTTCGGGTGACCTCATGGGTCTGGCCGCGCGCGAAGAAATCGCGGCCCAGCCGGTCGCGCCCCATAAGCCTTGCAGCAACGTCCCGCATCGCCTGCAACCGCTCGAGTTGATAGGCGAGATGGGCTGCCAGTTCCTCGCCCGACGGCCCGTCTTCGGTGGGATCAGGCGGCAGCAGGAGCCGCGATTTCAGGAAGGCGAGCCAGGCCGCCATCACGAGATAATCCGCCGCCAGTTCGAGCCGCAGCGTCTTGGCGCGTTCGACGAAGGCCAGATACTGCTGCGCCAGCGCCAACACGGAAATCTTGCGCAGATCGACCTTCTGCGTGCGGCTCAGCATCAGCAAGAGATCGAGCGGGCCTTCGAAACCGTCCACGTCGATGATCAACGCCTCGGCGGCCAGCCGGTCGGCGACGGAGACCTTGTCTTCCTCGAATGGTGTCTCAGCCATGCGCCCCGTTTCGACCTTCAAGTCCCGTGCAAGAGCGTCTGAAGCTGGGCCCGGGCGGCGGGAATGTCAAGTTCGTCCGGCGCAATCCGGGCGTTCAGCGCGCGCAGGGCGCGGGTCTGCGCGGCAAAGCTCATCGGGCCTGCCGCCTCGGCCACTTCGCGGCGCGCATCAAGCGAGCCGTTGCAATGCAGGATCACGTCGCAGCCCGCCTCCAGCGCGGCCCGGGACAGATCGGTCAGCGAGCCCTGCAGCGCCTTCATCGAGATGTCATCGGTCATGATCAGGTTGTCGAAGCCGATCTCCTCGCGGATCACTTGCATCACCTTTGGGGAAAGCGTGGCGGGCCTGTCATCAAGACTGCTGTAAACGAGGTGCGCGGTCATCCCCATGGGCAGGTCGTTGAGGGCCTTGAAGGGAGCGAAATCATGGGCGGAAAGGGCGTCGTGCGGCGCGTCCACCGTGGGCAGGTCATAGTGACTGTCGAGGCTCGCGCGCCCATGGCCGGGAATATGCTTGAGCACCGGCAGGACGCCGCCCGCGAGCATCCCTTCGGCAGCGGCGCGACCGAGGGTCGCGACAGTTTCGGGCGAGGTGCCATAGCATCTGTTGCGCAGGAAATCATGCGTCTGCGGTCCGGCGATGTCGACCATTGGCGCGCAGTTGCTGTCGATGCCCAGATCATTCAACTCGGCGGCGATCAGCCTGTAGCGCAGATACATCGCTTCCGCTGCCCGCGCGCCCGCTGCCGCGACGAAATCGAGCGGCGGCATCCACTCGGTCCAGATCGGCGCGCGCAGGCGTTGCACGCGCCCGCCTTCCTGGTCGATGGTGATCGGCGCGTCGCGGCCCACGCAGGCGCGCATCTCGGCGCAGAGCCCCCGCACCTGGTCTGGCGTGTCGATATTGCGCGCGAAAAGGATGAAGCCGTAGGGATTTGCCTGCCGAAAAAAGGTCTTTTCCGCCGCCGAAAGGGTCAGCCCCTCGGCATCCAGAATGGTCGCCCCGAAGCGGTTCATTTGCTGGCGACGGGGATGCAGTCCACACCTTCGGCCTTGAAGGCCGAGCAGAAGCGCCGTGCATCAGCGACGTCGACGAATCCCATGGCACGCAAGCGGTAGAAGGCACGACCGCCGGTCTCCGCAGGCTCGATCACCCGGGACTTGCCTTGCAGGTAGTCACCGAAACGACGCTCCAGACGGGTCCATTCGCTGCGCGCGATCTCGACACTCTCGAAAGCGCCAAGCTGCACCAGACGGGTGCCCGAGGGGATCGCCGCCGGATCGATCTCCGCCGATCTCGGCATGGCGGCAATCGCGTCGGGTGCCGTGACATCGAGCGAGGCGCGCTGCAGGACCGCGCCACCGGCCGGACGGATGCGCGGACGCATGGAGGTCTGCAGGCCGGGTGCGTCGATCGGCACGATGGTTGCAGCGGTGTCGGAGGGGCCTTCGGCCAGAAGCACCTCTTCCGTCCCCTCGGCTTCCGATGCCATGGGTGTCCCCCGTCCGATCAACTCGGCCACCAGTGCATCGACCGTCGGATCGCCGCTGCTTTCCTCGGGCAGTTCTTCCGCAGCAGCGGAAGGCTGTGCTGCCTGGACAAACTTGGCACCACCCTCGAACATCTCCTCGGCAGGACCCAACGGCGCGGGCTGGATCACCGGTTCGGGCCGGGACGCGGCGATCGGCTGGTCTTCCTGCGTGAGGCCGATGGCGCGGGGGGCGAGGATGACACGGTCGACGGGGCCGGCCGCTTCGCCGCTTGCGGTGATCACATTGACGGCGAGACCCTGGTGCTGGGCAAGTTGCCCGCCCGGGTTCGCAGGGCGTACGCGCATTTCGCCTTCGGCAGCCCGGACGATGGGAATGCCGCTCACGTCGCGCACCATCAGCTTGTAGCCCCAGACAGCGATGCCCGCGATCAAGGCCAGCGAGACGAGCGCGCCCGCGATATTCGTCATCACCGTAAGGGAGTTCTGCGGCGGCGCGTCGAATGCCTCCGCTTCCGGGTCACGTCCATAGGCTCCCATGCCATGGGAGAATTCAACGTCTGCCATCTTTGCCTCACTGCCCGAGGGATACATTGCCCCAAGGGTCCGCTATAGTACTGCTCGGACGCACGGCTGCGATTTGCTATCGCATTTCCTGCGCCGGTGTGACGCCGAGAATACCAAGACCCGCCGCAATTACAACGCCGACGGCACGCGCGAGCGCAATTTTGGCTTGTGTGACATCTGCGTCATCCTGCAGGAAACGCAGGGAGGTCACGTCATTGCCCCGGTTCCAGAGCGCGTGGAAGGCGCCGGCAAGGTCGTAGAGGTAGAAGGCGACGCGGTGCGGCTCGTTGCTGCGCGCCGCGGTTTCTACAAGGCGCGGCCATTCGGCAAGCTTCGCCGCCATCGCCAGTTCCGCTTCATGATCGAGCAGCGTCAGATCCGCCGCGGCAAGTGTGGCGTCATCTACCGGGATGCCCGCCTCGACCGCCTTGCGCAGTACGGAGGCCACGCGGGCATGGGCGTATTGCACGTAGAACACCGGGTTTTCCCGGCTCTGCTCCATCACCTTGTCGAAATCGAAATCGAGCATGGCGTCGTTCTTGCGGGTGAGCATCACGAAACGGGTCACGTCGGCGCCTACCTGATCGACCACATCGCGCAGGGTCACGAAGGTGCCGGCGCGCTTGGACATCTTGAAAGGCTCGCCGTTCTTGTAGAGTTTGACCAACTGCGTGAGCTTGATGTCGAGCGAGACACGGCCATCCGAAAGTGCAGAAACCGCGGCCTTCATCCGCTTGACGTAGCCACCATGATCGGCACCAAAGACGTCGATCAGCGCATCAAATCCGCGGCTGACCTTGTCGTAGTGATAGGCGATGTCGGGCGCAAAATAGGTCCAGCTTCCGTCGGATTTCTGCACCGGGCGGTCCACGTCGTCGCCATGGGCGGTGGACTTGAAGAGCGTCTGCTCGCGCGGCTCCCAATCCTCCGGCTGCTTGCCCTTCGGCGGCTCCAGCACGCCTTCGTAGATCAGCCCCTTGCCACGCAGATCCGCAATCGCCGCTTCGATGCGTCCGGTGCCGTAGAGCGATTTCTCGGAGTAGAATACATCCATCACGACGCCCAGCGCCTTGAGATCGGCACGGATCAGCGCCATCATTTCCGCGGTTGCGAAATCGCGGACCTCTTCCAGCCAGTCCGCCTCGGGCTTGCCGATGTAGCGATCGCCCTTCACTTCCTTGAGCTTCTCGCCCACGGGGATCAGGTAGTCGCCGGGATAGGTGCCCTCCTCGAAATCGACCTCTTTTCCGAAAGCCTCCAGGTAACGCAGGTAGACCGACCGCGCGAGAACATCGACTTGTGCGCCACCATCGTTGATATAGTACTCGCGGGTCACATCGAAGCCTGCGAAATCCAGCAGCGAGGCCAGCGCGTCACCAAAGACCGCCCCCCGGGTATGACCGACATGCAGCGGGCCAGTGGGGTTGGCGGAGACATATTCGACGTTGATCCGCTGGCCTTTCCCGAGATCGCCGCGCCCGAAATCCGTGCCTGCGTCAAGAACCGCCGCGACCACGCCTTGCCAGACCGAAGGCGCGAGCCGAAGATTGAGAAAGCCCGGGCCCGCGACCTCGGCGCCGGTGATCCGGCCATCCGCAATCAGATGCGCCGCCAGCGCCTCGGCGATGACGCGTGGCTGCAGGCCTGCGGGCTTGGCGAGCACCATCGCGGCATTGGTCGCCATGTCGCCGTGCGCGGCATCACGGGGCGGCTCCACGGTCACGTTCTCCATGTCGAGGCCGTCCGGCAGTGTCCCCTCGTGCACCATGGTCTGCAAGCAGTCCAGAACGAGGGTGCGGATATCGGCAAAGAGGTTCATGACGCGGGTCCTATGGCAGAGCTTCGGGCGGTTTATCACGCCATCGGGCCGGGTCAACTGCGCAGAGGCGCGCAACGCACCCGCCGCGCAGGAACGGCGGGGTCCAGCCGCCTCAGCTCGCCTTTCCGATCAGCCGCTCATGTTCCTGGATGGCGAAACGGTCGGTCATGCCGGCGATGTAGTCGGAGACGATGCGCGCCAGAACGGTTTCGGTCGCCGCCTCCTCTACATCCTTGCGCCACTGTTTCGGCAGTTGGTCGGGGTGCTGCATGAAATAGGGAAAGAGTTCCCGCACGATCTTCGTCACTTCCGCCCGCATCACGACGACGCTGGGTGCGCGGTACATGCGGTCAAAGAGGAACGAGCGGATCACCTTGAGGTCGCAGAACACATCATCCGAAAAGCGGATGATCGTACGGCCCGCATGCCGGATGTCATCCACGGAAGCCGGCTCCATGTCGGCAAGGCGCTCCTGCGCGAAGCCGATCACATCCTCGACGAGCACACCGAAGAACCGCCGCAGCGCCTCATGCCGGCGTCGGTAATAGTTGAGCCCGGGATATAGCCTGTCCACCTCCGCAAAACAGGCGTTCAGGATCGGCAGTTGCGCCAATTCGTCGGTGGAGAAAAGCTCCGCACGGAGGCCATCGTGCAGATCGTGGTGGTTGTAGGCAACGTCATCCGAGATCGCCGCGACCTGGGCCTCGGCGCTGGCGAAAGTGTCGAGTTCGAGATCATGCTGCGCGGTGTAGGCCTTGAGCGCCCAGGGGATCTCCCCGGTGACCGGACCATTGTGCTTCGCAAGCCCTTCGAGCGTCTCCCAGGTCAGGTTGAGCCCGTCGAAGTCCGCGTAGTGCCGCTCGAGGTGGGTAACGATGCGGATCGCCTGCGCATTGTGGTCGAAACCACCATAGGGCGCCATCAGCGCCGAGAGCGCATCCTCGCCGGTATGACCGAAGGGTGGATGGCCGAGATCATGCGCCAGCGCCACCGCCTCGGTCAGCTCCGCGTTGAGCCCGAGTGCGCCCGATATGGTGCGCGCCACCTGCGCCACTTCGATCGAATGAGTGAGCCGCGTGCGGAAATAGTCGCCTTCATGCTCTATGAAGACCTGCGTCTTGTGCTTGAGGCGCCGGAAGGCGCTCGCATGGATGATCCTGTCCCGGTCGCGCTGAAAGCATGACCGGAAGGTGCTTTCCTCCTCCTGCACGCGCCGTCCCCGGGTACGCGCAGGATCGGAGGCATAGGGGGCCTTCATATGTGGGTGGTCCTTGTCGCCTGTCCTTGGGCTTTCTATATTGCAGCTAAGCGATTAAAGAAACCGTTTGCCGGAGCCCGCCCATGCAACTACCGCCAAAAGTGACGTCCCGCGCCTTCGAGCGGCTGGCAGAAATCGGTGCTGCCGGCGATGGCAAGGCGCTGCGCATTGCCGTCGAAGGCGGCGGCTGTTCCGGATTCCAGTACGACATCGCGCTGGACGAGCCTCGCCCCGACGATCTGATCCTCGAAGGCAGCGGCCAAAAGGTGGTCGTGGATCAGGTCTCCCTGCCCTTTTTGTCGAATGCCGTGATAGATTTCAGCGAGGAGCTGATAGGTGCCCGCTTCGTCATCAACAATCCGAACGCCAGCAGTTCCTGTGGCTGCGGCACGTCCTTTTCGATGTAGGCGGGCCACTCAGGCGTCAGCTCGCGCGAAACCTTCGAAGAAGGCCCCGAAGTGCGGCGTGGAGAGCGCTGCATCCTGCAGGATGTGATCGGCCTCCGGATCGAGCACCCCGGACAGCGCAGGTTGCATTGCATCCCAGTCCCGCCGACGGGATCGACCGAGATGAAATAGATATTCGGAGATGGCGCGCAACGGACCACGGCGTGCGCCATGACGGATGATCTCGAGACTGCCTTCGGGCGGTGTGCCCGGAAAGCATGTGCCGCCGACGTGATGCGCCCACCAGCTCGTGACCAGATACTCGTGGTAGGCATCGGCAAGCGGCGACCCTGATCCCGGCCTGAGGACAAAACCGGCGGCCTGCTGCGACAGCCAGTCCTCCCAGATCACGCTTGGGGTCTGTCCGGCAAAGCGCTGCGCCACGCATACTTCCGCCAGAAGATCGATATCCTGATCGAGATAGGCAAGCAGCCCGGCGTATTCGAGGCTGGTCAACGCCTCTTCCGGCAGCTCCGGCACCTCGGCCCCGTAGTTGGACAGATAGAAGACGATATGCGTCAATTCATATGCCGCCTTCTTGTTCGGCACGGCAAATGTCGCAGGCTGCGCAATGAAACGGTGCAGGCGGGCGACAAGGTCCGCCTCCGGACCGTCATGACCGCGTTGCGCCAGCAGACGCCGGGCTTCGGCCCGCTGCAGGTCGGAAAGCTCCGCTTCGCTCAACTGCATCTTTGCGACGCGCGCGCAGAGCCGTTCGCCGGTATCGCCCGGCATTCCGAGGCTTTCGAGATCGAGACAGATCGACAGCAGGAAACGGTAGTACTGGGGGAAGAACTGCAACCGCTCCTCCAGCCCGTCATAGACTTGGGCATAAGGTGCCAAGGCATCTTCGGGCAATCTGGCTTCGGTCGTAGCCATGATGTTGAGAACTTCGGCGTTCTCCTTCAGCCAGAACACATCCTCCCGCCCGCGACGGTGGCAGGCAAAGCTTTCAAGCAGCATGGCCTGCCTCTGCGCGAGGCTGGGCCGGCGTGGCACGCCTATGGAGACGATATTGGACATGGGGTTTTCCTTTCGTCCTCGAGGGTCATGCCACGCAGGCTCTTTCTTCGGGCGGGAGGGTTGCGCCTCCCACCCGGAGACACTCACATACTGGTGGTAAAGAGACCGGTGGCCTCGCCGCCGAGTGCATCGCGCCCTGACACCATGCTTGTCGTGAACTGGCCGGTCTCCACGCCGGTCAATGCACTGGCTTCAGGCGCCATCGATGTCGTGAAGAGACCAGAGGCATCGCCACACAGCATGTCATGTCCCGCAGGACCCATGGATGTGGTGAAAAGCTCGGCGCCATGGCCGCGGAACATATCCGCAGCGCCACCGAATTCCTCTTCGAAACAATCGCTTGCACGCAGGGTATTGGTCTTCATGTCTTATCCCTTTTCTATGAAGTTTCCACGCTTCTACGGTTGCTCGCTTAACTAGAATTTCCAAGAATTTTTCGCGTTAAGAATGCGTTAACCATCGGTTATCCACAAGAGTTCCGGCGCCCAACAGCAGGTCGCACAAATATTCCCGGGGCGGTAATCTTGGTTAAAAAAATTTTATCCACAGGTTGCAAAAGATTGAAAATTAACGAATTCGGCCCGAAATTCGTTAATGGTTAACGAGAATCACTTTCACGAAATTTCCTGGAAAACCGAAAATCGGGCTGTCCGCTTGCCCTGCCGCGCGGCTTGGGCGATAGCTTGCGCAGGGTTCAGGGAGACTTCAGATGAAAATCGCGACCTTCAACATCAACGGCATCAAGGCCAGGATCGAGGCCTTGCCCGAATGGCTTTCCGAGGCGCGCCCGGATGTGGCCCTGTTGCAGGAGATCAAATCAGTCGACGAGGCCTTCCCGCGGGAGATCTTCGAGGAGATGGGTTATGCGGTCGAAACCCATGGTCAGAAAAGCTTCAACGGCGTGGCGATCCTCTCCCGCCTGCCGCTCGAGGACATCGAACGCGGCTTGCCCGGCGATGAGACCGACGACCAGGCCCGCTACATCGAGGCCACCGTCGTCGGCGAACGCGATGCCCTGCGGCTTTGCGGGCTCTATCTGCCAAACGGCAACCCCGCGCCCGGCCCGAAGTTCGACTACAAGCTGGCCTGGATGGAGCGTTTGCGGACGCGCGCCAATGATCTTCTGGCGCAGGAAATCCCCTTCGTGATGGCGGGTGACTACAACATCATCCCGCAGGCGGAGGATGCGGCGCAGCCCGACAGTTGGCGCGAGGATGCGCTCTTCCGGCTCGAAAGCCGCGGCGCCTTTCGCAGGCTGATGAACCTCGGGCTGACCGATGCCTTCCGCAGCCGCCATCCCGAACCCGGCCACTACAGCTTCTGGGACTATCAGGCCGGTGCCTGGAACCGCAACAACGGGATCCGCATCGATCACCTGCTGCTTAGCCCACGCGCCGCCGACATGCTGACCGACGCCGGGATCGACAAGGAAATCCGCGGGCGCGAGAAGCCGTCGGACCATGTTCCTGTCTGGATAGAGATCGACGTCTGAAAAAGGCTGCGAGGCGCAGGACAGTCCCGATAAACAGCCTCCTGGAAGTTCAGGCGCAGGTCTCGGTCACCACGGCGGCAAGCGCCACGCCGATTGCCATATGGGCCGCCTGATCGAGATGAATACCATCGGTCAGATCGGTCGAAGCCACCCCAGAGAGATCTGCAAAGCCCACCCCGACCCGCTGCGCCACCGTCCGCAAGATCGCAGGCAAGGCCCGCGATTTCTCCGCTCCGCCTTTGAAAATCTCCGCGAAAACGCCGGTCTCGCTGATCGGAACCGGGGCCACAAGCAGCACCTCGGGCGCTCGCCCGTCCGGCCCGCAGTCGGACTTGCGGATCTCGCCCGCTAGCCGTCCCAGCCCGAGGGCGATATCCGTCGCGGAGGCGTTGAACCGCGCCTTGAGATCATTGGTGCCAAGCATCACGATCACCAGATCGATGGGGCGATGCGTTTCAAGCAAGGCCGGCAACACCCGCAATCCGTTCTTGTGGCGGCCTTCCACCGGATCGTCAAAGACCGCCGTCCGACCGGGATGACCTTCGGCGATCACCTCCCAACCGGCGCCAAGATGCTGCGCCATGACGCTCGGCCACCGCGCGGGCCGCGGCAAGCGGCGACGATCAGCGGGCGTACGCATGGCCAGCGTGCCATGGGTGTTGCTGTCGCCGAAACACAGGATGGTGCGTGGTGTCGTCATCGACTTCTCCCGAATGCGGCGCGGGGCATTGAGGCACGGCCTTCACCGGACCGAGCCCATGACCGGCAGCCTCAGCTCAGGACGCTAGGCATAGCGACCGAAATTGTCCACGCCCGCGATGCGGTCGCCCGCCCGGCTTGTCTTTGCCGAGCAGACCGCGCTATTGATCAAGCGAAACCGGAAAAGGGAGCGCCGTCATGTCACTGAAAACCCGGGTTTGGGACCGTCACGGCAACGGCGGCCTGACATTCACGGAGATCGGCTTCGGCACGGCGCCGCTCGGCAATCTCTACAAGGCGATTTCGGATGACGCGGCCCGCGCCACGCTCGACGCCGCCTGGGACGGAGGCGTACGCTATTTCGACACCGCACCGCTTTACGGTCTCGGCCTGTCGGAAACCCGGCTCAACGGCTTCCTGCGTGACAAGCCACGCGACGACTACGTGCTGTCGACCAAGATCGGCCGCCTCATCCAGCCCTGCGCGCCGGAATTCCGATCGGGTGTCGGCAAGTGGTTCGACGTGCCGCAGCGGCGCGAGCATTTCGACTATACCTACGACGGGGTCATGCGCTCCTTCGAGCAATCCTTCGCCCGGCTCGGTGTCGACCGGGTCGATATCCTTTACGTACACGACCTGTGCATATTCACCCATGGCACCAAGGAAGCCTCCGACCGGCGGATCGACGAGTTCTTCGGCGGACGCGGCTATGACGCGATGATCAGCCTGCGTGATCAGGGCTTGATCAAGGCGATCGGCGGCGGCGTCAACGAATGGGAAGTCTGCCAAACGCTCGCCGAACGCGGCGATTTCGACCTCTTCCTGCTGGCCGGGCGCTACACGCTGCTGGAGCAGGAGGCGCTGAGCAGTTTCCTGCCGCTTTGCGAGGCCCGCGGGATCGGGATCGTGACAGGCGGTCCCTACAATTCAGGCATTCTGGCCACGGGCGCGCGCCCCGGTGCCTTCTACAATTACGACCCGGCGCCGCAGCACATTCTGGATCGGGTCTCGGCAATCGAGGCTGTCTGCAAGGATCACGGCGTGCGGCTTGTGGATGCCGCCTTCCAGTTCCCGCTGCTCCACCCCGCCCATGTCTGCGTCATTCCGGGCGGTCAGAATGTCTCCGAAATGGAGGCAAACCTTAAAGCGGCCGAGGCCCGCGTTCCGGCCGCGCTCTGGACCGATCTCAAGGTCAAGGGGCTGATGCGCGAGGACGCACCAACTGGCGGTTGAACCCGACTACAAGGAAATCTCCGGAACCTTGGTGGTGGGAACAAGGGCAAAGTTCTCGCTATAGCGACTTCCGGCACCGGGACTTTTTGGAGTCCAGACTCAGGGCTGCAACTCGGCATCCCAGTATAGGAAATCCATCCAGCTTTCGTGCAGATATCCGGGCGGGAACTTGCGTCCCATATTGCGCAACTCCTCAGCGCCGGGCTGGCGCGGCGGCTTGCGTAGATTCATGCCCGTGCGGTGCAGCGGCTTGGCGCCCTTGCGCAGATTGCAGGGGCTGCAGGCTGCCACGACGTTCTGCCAACTTGTCACCCCGCCCGAGGCGCGCGGCACCACATGATCGAAGGTCAATTCGCCCCTTGCGCCGCAATACTGACAGCAGAATTCGTCACGCAGAAATAAATTAAAGCGCGTGAAGGCCACGCGCTTTTGGGGTTTTACGTAGTCTTTCAGAACGACGACGGAGGGAATTCTGATTTCGGTGCTGGGGCTTCGCACCACCTCGTCATATTCGGCCACGATGTCCACCCGGTCGAGCCAGGCCGCCTTGACCGCCTCCTGCCAGGGCCAAAGCGACAGCGGGTAGTAACTCAGGGGCCTGTAATCCGCATTCAGCACAAGCGCCGGCCTGTGCCGCAGGCTTGCCGGGTTATGCGTAAATTCCGTTCTGAAATCACCGTCCATTGTCTGCAACATCCTCTACCGTTCCGCGTCCGGTCCGACGAAAACACCTCCGTCGATGGGTCGACTATATCTCGTGGTTTGCTCCTGACAAGTCGCAAATGACCACAAGATGTCGCAGATCGCATAGGCGGTTTTCATGACGCTGGGATGACGGTTATCCACAGGGTGAAAACGGGTCGCTAGGGGGGGTGGTCTGGCCGGGTTACGGCACCTACGGACAACCGTTCGCGTTACCACGAGGTGGCATCCGATAATAGTAGATGCCAAGGTCCGCTCTGGAGCGCAGAGTTACCGATGCTGCGCAATGCACGAATGGCCGCATTGCGATACCACAACTACTGCTGAGGCTGAAAATCCTTGCTAGCCAGCAGTGCTGCTGCGCCGATCATAAGCGTGCCGCAGACCTTGTTTACACAGCCGAAGGAAAATCGCTTCAGTGCCGTCGCTGCGCGAACTCCAAGCCATCCCCAAACCAGCAAAATCATTCCATCCACGACCAAATACGTAACACCCAAGATCAGAAGTTGCGGCAGCACCGGGACAGTGGGATCGATAAATTGCGGGAACAGTGCACCGAAGAACACTACGGCAAACGGGTTCGCCATTGAGGTCACAAAGCCCTGACGAAACAAGCGAAAAGACTGACCTGACGTGTTGGCGGAAACGTTATCAGGTTGACCTTTTGAAAGGATTAGCTGAACGCCAATCCAGACCAGATAGGCCACTCCGAGCCATTTGATCCAAATGAATGCACTCGCAGAGGTCGCGATGATTGCGGCAAGACCAAAAGCCGCCGCCGTCATTTGCAAGCTGTTCGCGGTCAAATCTCCGGCAATGGTGTAGGCGCTGCGCTTTAGGCCATGCCTTACGCTATTCGATAAGATGAGAAGCTGACTGGTATCAGGTGGTGTAGCGAAAAACACGGCGACTGCGGCCAAATAGAGCAAATAGGTTTCCAAGGGCATCATCGCGTTCCTTCGGTTTCGCTACATCAAGCTAAGGTCTTAAAGGCAATCCGGTCAAACTCTCATGGCTACCCTTCGCATCCAGATGCCAGGCGGCAGCTTTGTCCCCATAGCCAACTCGCAGCCTACAGCCCAAGCTTGTCCCGCATGAAAGCAAGCGCCACCGACAAGCCATCCGGCGCGATCCCATGTCCGGTGCCTTTCATGATATGGGCGAAGACTTCCTTGAAGCCCGCCTGCTGCAACGCCTCGGCGGCCTGCGGCAAGGATTGCGGCGGCACCACATCGTCGCTGTCACCATGCACCAGAAGCACCGGCGGGCGCACAACCACCTCGTCGGCCAACGCTTCGGGCGCCAAGAGCCGGCCGGAAAAGGCCACCACACCGGCAACCGCATCCTCGCGGCGCGGGGCCACGTGCAGCGCCATCATCGTGCCTTGCGAAAAGCCGAAGAGCACCACCTGCTCGGGCAGCACGTCCTCATCCACCATCAGCGCGTCTAGAAAGGCATTCAGATCCTCCACCGATTGCGCCATGCCGCGCATCAATTCCTCCTCCGAGGAGCCGTCGATCCAGGGAATGGGAAACCACTGAAAGCCCATCGGTGCGCCGGCGCAATCCTCCGGCGCATCGGGGGCCACGAAGAGCGTATCCGGCAGGTGCTCGCCCAGCGGGTCCGCGAGCCCCAGAAGGTCGGCTCCATTGGCGCCATAGCCATGCAGGAACACGACGATGGAGCGTGTCTCCCCGGAGACCGGCGCGCGCCGTCCCGCATTCAAAACCCGTGTCATGAAATCCCTTCCCGTTGTTTGATGGCCCGGTAGTAGGCAAAGAGCAGCCGCGCCGCAACCGAGCGCCAGGGTGACCAGGCGGTGGCCATCTGCCGCAGCGCACGCTCCCTGGGGCGCTCGGGCAGCTCGAAAAGGTGCCGCGCCGCTTCCTGCAAGGCCAGATCGCCCGGCGCGAAAACATCCGCGCGGCCCAGGCTGAACATCGCGTAGATCTCCGCGGTCCAGACACCGATGCCCGGGACAGCTGTCAGGGTCGCAACGACTTCCGCGTCCGGGGCCACGCGCAGTGCTTCGAAGTCAACACCGGCCGCCGCGAGCGCATGGGCGTAGCTGGCCTTCTGGCGGCTGAGACCAAGGGCGCGCAAGTCTTCCTGCGACGTGGCCGTGACGCGCAAGGGCTCGGTCATCCCCGCCGCTTCGAGCCGCGCCCAGATCGCCTTGGCGGAGGCGACGCTGACCTGCTGGCTCACGATCGCGCTCAGCAACTCGGCGAACCCGTCCGGCTTGCGTCGCAGCGGCAAGGGGCCCGCGATCTTGAGCGCCTGCTCAAAACGCGGCTCGGCGCGGGCGAGCCAGGCCGCGCCCTCCTCCACATCAGCCGCGCAGGAAATGATGTGCCCGACGCTCATCCGTTGGCCTCCCAGGCCAGCGCATCGGCCACGGCTTCGACCACGGGGGCACCGGGCGGGGGCGCAGGGCGGTCGATCATCAGGACGCGAATGCCGAGACGCCGTGCGGCAAGGATCTTGGACATGCTGGCAGCCCCTCCGACATTGCGACAGATGAGCCGTGTGATCTCGAGATCGCGAAACAGCGCCTCCTCGTCAATGAGCGAAAAGGGCGGCGTGCCGCTGAGGAACTCGAGAAAGGGATAGGGCGAAGCCTCTGCAACCGGATGCGTCTGGCGCATGTAGACGATGCCGCCCGGGAAACCTGCGTAGTCGGGCAAGGTGCCGGCCCCGGTGTTGCTGAACACCCGCGCGCCCGGTGGCACGCCCTCGACCGCTGCACGGACAGTGGCGAAATGGGTCCACTGGTCGCGCGCGGTCGCGGTCCAGGCCGGGCGCAGCACGCGCAGATAGGGCAACCCCAGCGTCGCGCAGACCCCTGCTGCGCAAAGGCTCACATCGTCATCGAAGCCGTGGCTGGTGTCGATGACGCGGGCGACCTTCTGGTCCTGCATCCAGGCTTTCAGGGCCGAAGGGCCATCGAAGCGTCCGACACGGGTCGGGACCGGCAAGGGGTCGAACATGCGCTCGGGCTCGGGAAGGCTCGCGATCACCTTGCGATTGCGCGCCCGGAGCCCGGCAACCACGCCATGCGCCTCCCTTGCTCCCGCCAGAACGAGTGTCTTCTCACCGGTGCTCATTCGCGCGACTTTAGGCATGCTGGCCCCATGTGCAAGAGGATCGAAGAGGGCTTGTCCCAGGTCCGCGCAGGGATTACGCAAGGCCCATGCAAACCGAAGATCATTCCCGCGCGAGACGCAACCTGGCCGTGCTCATCGCGGCGCAGGCGCTCCTGGGGGCGCAGTTGCCGATGATCTTCATCATCGGCGGGCTCGCGGGCCAGTCGCTGGCAAGCAACCCCTGTTTTGCAACGCTACCGATTACGATGATCGTTCTGGGCTCGATGCTCTCGGCCACGCCGATTTCGGCCTTGATGCAGCGCTTCGGCCGGCGGGCAGGCTTTGCGCTTGGCGCGGTCGGTGGCGCGTTGGGCGGCGTCGTGGGGGCCTACGGTCTTTACGTGGCATCCTTCCCGATCTTCCTTGCAGGCAGCTTCCTTACCGGGGTCTACATGTCCGCGCATGGATTCTACCGCTTCGCCGCGGCGGATACCGCCTCAGAGACGTTCCGGCCCAAGGCGATTTCCTATGTGATGGCCGGGGGCCTGCTCGCCGCGATCATCGGCCCGCAACTGGTGAAGCTGACCGCGGATGCCTATGTGATCCCGTTTCTCGGCACCTACATGGCGATCATCGCGATCAATCTCTGCGGTGCCTTTCTCTTCGCTTTTCTCGATATACCGAAGCCGGTCCCTCCGTCAGTCGATGCGCCGCGCGGGCGCAGCCGTTGGGAATTGCTCACCACCCCGCGCATCGCTGTGGCCGTGATCTGTGCCACGGTATCCTACGCGTTGATGAACCTGGTGATGACTTCGACCCCGCTTGCCGTGGTCGGGTGCGGGTTCGACAAGGCCGATGCCGCCGATGTGGTGACGTTCCATGTGCTTGCGATGTATGTGCCCTCCTTCTTCACGGGCCACCTGATCGCGCGATTCGGGGTCGAACGGATCGTGGGTATTGGCCTGGTCATTCTCGGTTTGGCCGGTCTCGTGGCGCTGAGCGGCGTCGATCTGGCGAATTTTTTTGCGGCGCTGATCCTGCTCGGGATCGGCTGGAATTTCGGCTTTATCGGGGCCACCGCAATGCTCGCGGGCGCCCATGCGCCAGAGGAGCGCGGCCGGATGCAGGGGCTGAACGATCTGCTGGTCTTCGGCGGCGTGACGCTCGCCTCCTTCTCCTCGGGCGGTTTGATGAACTGCTCCGGCGGCACCGCGCAGGAGGGCTGGAATGCGGTCAACATGGCGATGATTCCGTTTCTGGTGCTGGCGGGCGGCGCGCTCATCTGGCTGGTCATGCGCCCCAAGGCGCAGACCGCCTGAGGGGGCTCTGCCCCCGGCCCTGACAGGCCTCCCCCGGGATATTTAAGGCAGAAGAAACGCTCTCAGGACCAGCGCCACAGGTGATAGGTCCGGCGTAGCGGCGTCGGATGCAGCCTGCCCTCCGCAACGGACGTGGGCCGCCTGACCACCTGCTTCAGAATCAGTTCTGCAAGGAAGGCTTCGGTCAGGGCAGGCCGGGCCGGTTTCGGCAGCGCCCGGTTAAGGGTGCGGCGGGCGGGCATCTCGCGCAGGGCCTTCGCTGCCAGCGCTGCAACCGCGCCGGCGCGACCGTCGACGAGCGGGATGCGGCCACGGGCTTCAAGTTCCGGCACCGCCTGCAGGAAACGTGCCAGACCGCAGGCGCGGGAGAGCGCCATGACGCTCTCTCTCGCTGCGCCACTTGCGCCAAGTGCTTGCACCGCGGCCCACATGAGACTTCCGGCGGTTTCCTCGAGATATCGCTCGAAATGCGCCGCATCTTCGAAAGGGTCCTTGTAGATATCCCAGCGCCGGGCGGCGACCGCCCTGTCGAGAAGCTGCGCGGTATGCGGCGTGAGGACTTTTGCCAGCGGCGTCACGACCTCATGGCGGCGGACTGTGCGCCCCTCGGCAATCTCCTCCAGCGCGTCGCGCCACCATTGCAGGCGCATCTCGGCGATCATCGGTTCCTGCGTCACCCAGGGTGCGCGTGCAACCTCGACATTGAAGGCATAGATCGGGAACAGGACGAGGCGGGCCGCAAGGGGGCCGGCCATCACCGCCGCGAAACGGTCGGGATCGGCCTTCTCGACGAGCGCGGCGCAGGCGGTCATGTCCGCGTCGAACCTCATGCAGGGCGCACGACGCAGAGCAGATAGCCAAAGTTGTCCTTTTCGGCACGCCAGAGCGATGCTTCGGCTTCCTGTTCGTCCAGAACCCGCGACAGCGCCTCATCGGCCTCTGGCCTGAGCGTCGCCACTCTCTGATCGAGCGGGCCGAAGTAGTTCTCCCAGGCGCTTTCGGACAGGCGTCTGGTGTCGAGAACGGTATATCCGGCGGCAGCAATCCTGGCGCGGATACCGGCCTCGTCGGTCATCGCGGGATAGTCCGCGAAGTTCCTGCGCGCGGCATCGGAGGGCGTGTCGGTGAACCAGCAGGCTTCGCTGAAGGCGATGGCGCCGCCCGGAGCAAGGATGGGGCGCCAGGCGGTCAAGGCCTCGGTCACGCCGAGAAAGTAGACCGCCCCTGCGCACCAGATCAGATCGAACGGCCCCGCGAGGCTGGTCATATCGGCCTGGACAACTTCCACCCTCGGGTCTGCCAGATGTGCCGCCCGGGCCGCCGCCACGAAATGCGCAATCCGGTCGCAAGCGGTGACATGGCCGCGCGGGGCGACCTCCAGAAGCGCCGTGATGTCGCCCCCTGGACCGCAGGCCGCGTCAAGGATGCGCGCCTCGGGCCCGACGCCCGCGACCTTGGCGGCCCAGGCCACATCGGCCGCTTCCCCCGGGCCCTCGCGCGGCAGATTGCGGTGCAGGGTCAGAAACGCATCCCAATCGGCACTCATGAAGCCCCCTTGACGTCACGCAGGATCTTCCAGCGGATCGCGTCGAGCAGCGCCTCGAAGGAGGCGTCGACGATGTTGGCGGAGACCCCCACGGTGGACCAGCGTCGGCCCTGCCTGTCCTCGCTGTCGATGATGACGCGGGTTACGGCCTCGGTGCCGCCCTGGGTGATGCGCACCTTGAAATCCACCAGCCGCATGTCGTCGATGATGCCCTGATAGGGGCCGAGATCCTTGGCCAGCGCCTTGGCCAATGCATTGACCGGGCCGCGGTCATTGCCGGTTTCATCCATGGATTCCGAGACGGAGAGCTTCTTTTCCCCGTCGATCTTGACGACCACCACGGCCTCGGAGAGGCTGATCATCCGGTCGTATTTGTTCTTCCGCCGCTCGACCGTGACCCGGTAGCGCTTGACCTCGAAGAACTCCGGCATCTGCCCCAGGGCCTGGCGTGCGAGCAACTCGAAACTGGCTTGTGCCGTGTCGTAGGAATAGCCCTCCGCCTCGCGCGCCTTGATCTGATCGAGGATGAGGCCCAGTGCGGGATCGCCCTTTTTCACCTTGAGCCCCGCCCCTTCCAGCCGCTCGCGCAGGTTCGACTGGCCCGCCTGATTGGACATCGGGATGATGCGCGCATTGCCGACGACGGCGGGGTCTATGTGTTCATAGGTGGCCGGGTTCTTGAGGATCGCCGAGGCGTGCAGCCCCGCCTTGTGCGCAAAGGCCGAGGAGCCGACGAAGGCCGCCTGCCGGAAAGGCACGCGGTTGAGGATCTCGTCGAGCATCCGGCTGGTGCGGGTCAGGGTCTTCAGCGCTTCATGAGTGATTCCAGTGGCATAGCGGCTGGCGTAGGGCTCCTTGAGCAGCAGGATCGGGATCAGCGAGGTGAGGTTGGCGTTGCCGCAGCGCTCGCCCAGCCCGTTGAGCGTACCCTGAATTTGCCGCGCGCCGGCATCAACAGCGGCCAGCGAGCAGGCCACGGCGTTCTCGGTATCGTTGTGGGTGTGGATGCCGAGACGGTCACCGGGGATGCCCGCGGCGATGACCTCGCGTGTGATCCGGCCCACCTCCTCGGGCAGGGTGCCGCCGTTGGTGTCGCAGAGCACGATCCAGCGTGCGCCCGCGGTGCTGGCCGCCCGGATCGCCTCCAGCGCGTAGACCGGATTGGCCTTGTAGCCGTCGAAGAAATGCTCGGCATCGAACAGCGGCTCGCGCCCCTGCGCCACCAGATGCGCGATGGATTTCGCAATGTTTTCAGTATTTTCCGCAAGCGTGATGCCCAGGGCAGCCTCGACGTGGAAGTCGTGGGTCTTGCCGACGAGGCAGACGGCGCGCGTGCCTGCGTTCATCACAGCGGCCAGCACATCGTCGTTCTCGGCCGAGAGGCCTGCGCGCTTGGTCATGCCGAAGGCGGTCAGGCGCGCGCGGGTCTTGGGGGCGGCGTCGAAGAAGGCGCTGTCGGTGGGGTTCGCGCCGGGCCAGCCGCCTTCGATGTAGTCGACGCCGAGCCGGTCGAGGGCGGCGGCGATGGAGAGTTTTTCCTCGGTGGAGAACTGCACGCCCTGCGTCTGCTGGCCGTCACGCAGGGTGGTGTCGTAGAGATAGAGGCGTTCGGTCATGCGACGATTTCCTTGCCGAAACCGGGGGGTGACATGTGTACACCCCCTGTACACCCCCCGTACACCCCCTGCGACATCGGCAGCGCGCAGCGCGCCGGGGCCGGAGCCCGCCGCGGCGCGGATCTTTCAGGCACTACACGTCCGGGCCAGCGGCCCAGACAGCCCCCGACCGCCCCCCCGGACGGGGACTTGCGCCCCACCCGCGGTCCGGGGCTGTCCTCTGCGACGAGCCGGGTCATTTCAGGGCCTCGAGTTTGGACGGGTCAAAGCTCGGCGTTACATGCTAATGTAACAGCCAGTCTTCGAGATCCGAACCTCAACGCCAGCATCGATGCAGTTGCTTTTTCATGAGGTCAACGTCAGAGAAGTCTTTGGTTTTCAGAGCACTGCTCTCTTGCATTCCAAAGCAATTCTTCAAACTCTTCGAGATCCACAGGAGCGGACAGGATCTTCTCGGGTGAGTAGCCGAATTGAGCTGACCAATCCCGTGTGTAGTCGAAACCAAGAAATCCCATTCCCTTGGCCAACGCCAGTTTCGCGGCCAAGCTGTGTTTCGCTTCTTTCGCAAAACGTGCGGAGCTCTGTGATGGCACCAGAGGTATTCAGGTCTTCTGACAAAGCTGCGACAATCTCCGGAGGTGTTTTGGCTTCTCCAAATCCGGCTGCAACAGCATCACGATCTTCATCGATTAGCTGCGCCCATGCGAGCAGCGTCTTTTCCGCCTCTTCTCGCTTCTTCTCTGTCCAGTCCATCGGCTTGCGGTAGTGCGTGGAGAGCATCACGAAGCGGATCACCTCGCCCGGCACACCCTGATCCAGCAGATCGCGCACGGTGAAGAAGTTGCCGAGCGACTTGGACATCTTCTTGCCCTCGACCTGCAACATCTCGTTGTGCATCCAGACATTGGCAAAGCCGTGGCCTGCGCATTTGCTCTGCGCGATTTCGTTCTCGTGGTGGGGGAATTGCAGGTCGATGCCGCCGCCGTGGATGTCGAAGCTATCGCCCAGCAGATCCTGCGCCATGGCCGAGCATTCGATGTGCCAGCCCGGACGGCCCCGGCCCCAAGGACTGTCCCAGCCCGGCAGGTCGTCGCTTGAGGGTTTCCAGAGCACGAAATCCATCGGGTTGCGCTTGTAGGGGGCGACCTCGACCCGCGCGCCCGCGATCATGTCGTCAATCGACCGGCCCGAGAGCGCGCCGTATTTCGAATAGCTTTCGACGGCGAACAGAACATGCCCTTCCGCCTCATAGGCATGACCTTTGGAAATCAGATCCTCGATCATCGCGACCATCTGCGAGATGTAGGCCGTGGCGCGGGGCATATGGGTGGGCTCCAAGGCCCCCACCGCCGCCATGTCGTCGAGAAACCACTGGGTCGTCTCGGCGGTGATCTCGCCGATGGGTCGCCCGCTTTCGGCGGCGCGGGCGTTGATCTTGTCATCGACATCGGTGAAGTTGCGCACATAGGTGACGTGACCCGGCCCGTAGACGTGCCGCAGCAGACGATAGAGCACATCGAAGACGATCACGGGGCGCGCGTTGCCCAAGTGAGCGCGGTCATAGACGGTCGGGCCGCAGACATACATGCGCACGTTGTCAGGATCGATCGGCGCGAAGTCTTCCTTGCGGCGGGTCCGGGTATTGTAGAGCTTGATCGTCATGGCATGCGTCCTTGCGCGGTGTCAGCGCGGGCATAGCAATCTCATGTCAGGATGAAAACGACCAAAGCGCCCGCAAAAAGGGATCAGCGAATAATGCGACAGATGGGCGTGGCACGGGTCATGGCCTCTGAGTAGACCCCGCCCGCCGCCCGGTCAAGCCTGATTGACGAATCGGGCAGGCTCTGCGCCCCTGCGCGCTCACGCGGAAAGGGCAGATCATGCAGCCATCAGGACGGATCACGGGGCTTACGGGAGGCGGCTCGGACGGCTGGGATGTGTTCCTCAAGGCGCGCCGGATGATCGCGGAAGGCGTGAAGGTCACGGAGCTGACCATCGGCGAGCATGACATCCGCACCGCCGCCCCGATCCTGCAGGAAATGCACCGGGCAGCGCTTGCGGGGCACACGGGCTATGCCGCGGTGCCGGGCACGGCGTCCTTGCGCGACGCAGTGGCGCGGCGCGTGGCCGAGCGGACCGGCGTGCCCACCTCGCGCGACAACGTACTGATCACGCCCGGCGGTCAGGCCGCCCTTTTCGCAGCACATATGGCGGCCTGCGATCCCGGCGATACCGCTCTCTACATCGATCCTTATTACGCCACCTACCCCGGCACCCTGCGCGGTGCGGGAGCGGTGCCACAGGTGATCCGGACCCGCGCCGAGGATGCCTTCCAGCCTCGGGCCGACGATCTGCGCGCCTATTCGAAAGGGGCCCGCTCGCTGCTGGTCAACTCGCCCAACAATCCCACGGGCGTCGTCTATTCCGATGCCACGCTGGGCGGCATCGCGGAGGTTTGCCGCACGGACGATCTGTGGCTGATCTCCGATGAGGTTTACGACACGCAGGTCTGGGAGGGGCGGCATCTGAGCCCGCGCGCCCTGCCCGGCATGGCCGAGCGGACGCTGGTGGTGGGGTCGATGTCGAAATCCCACGCCATGACCGGGTCGCGCTGCGGCTGGATCGTGGGGCCGGAGGCGGTCATCGCGCATCTGGTGACGCTTGCCACGCATACGACCTACGGCGTGCCGGGCTTCATCCAGGATGCGAGCCTTTTCGCCCTCTCGCAGGGCAGGGATTTCGAGGCCGAGATCGCCGCCCCCTTCCGGCGCAGGCGCGCCATCGCGCAAAGGGTTCTCGGCGGTCAGAATACCGTGGGCCTGATCCCCGCGCAGGGGGCGATGTACCTCATGCTCGACATCCGCGCGACGGGCATGACGGGCGAGGCCTTCGCCTACGACCTTCTGGAGCATGAGCATATCGCCGTGATGCCGGGCGAGAGTTTCGGGGCCGCTGCGGCTGGGCACCTGCGCGTCGCCATGACCATCGCGGATGACGCTTTCGAAAACGCGTTGCGCAGGCTGTGCGCCCATGCGGAGAAACATGCGGCCCGGTGACGCAAGAATCCGGCGGGTTCAAACCGGCGGGCTTTCGATTTCCCGAGTGACGCGTTCCGAACTGGAAGGACAGGCGCCGCGGGAATCTATCCGCGTCATCGTCGACCCCGGCGTTGCCGCCGATGTCGATGAAGACGTGCATGAGATTGGCGCCGGAGACGATCACCTGCTGCGTCGCCCAATACGCAAGGCCCAGACCATGAAAATCATCGGTGTCGCCGCCCACGGACTGTCCACATCCGCCGCGAAGCTTGTCACACCGGGTTGAGTCGACGCATTCGCCAATCTCGGCGCCACCGCAAGGTCCAAAACCGACGTCTGGTCGCAAACCGGCTTGAACGCATGACCACAAGCGCAGCAGAGTTGGCGAAACAGATGGAGCACCCATGCAATCGGATCGGACCAAGATCGCCCTTGTCGTGCGCACCATCGGCGCCGAGCGGGGGCGTGCGGCCAGAGGTGGTCCGGAAGAGCTCTGATCTCCGCATCGCAGCTTTTTTCTTTCGGGACATCCAGATGACACAGAAACTCCAGACCCGCAGCGGTGGCCGTTCGGCACGCCGTGCCGCACGCACCAGCCCCCTCGCCCAGCACCTGCGACCGATCCGGTCCGGCATGGAGGGTGGCCTTTACCGCCCCCTGACCCAGGAGGGGATGGAACGTATTCACCAGGCAGCACTCGATGCGCTCGAGCAGATCGGCTTGATCGATGCCCCGGCCTCCGGGGTCGCCTATCTCACCGGCGCCGGCGCGATCCTCGGCGATGACGGGCGCATCCGCTTTCCGCGCGCGCTGGTGGAGGACGCCATCGCGAAGGCGAACCGCTCGATCACGCTCTTCGGGCGCGAGCCGATTCATGACCTGCTGCTCGAAGGCAACCGCGTGCACTACGGCACGGCGGGGGCGGCGGTGCATCTGGTGGAGGTGGACGGCCAGAACTACCGCGAATGCGGGGTGCAGGACCTGCATGACGCGGCGCGGATCGTGGATGAGCTCGACAATATCCACTTCCTGCAACGCCCGATGGTCTGCCGCGACATCCCCGACAACTTCGAGATGGACATGAATTCCATCTATGCCTGCTGTTCGGGCACCACGAAACACGTGGGCGTTTCCTTCACCGATCCGTCTTACGTGAAACCGGCGATCGAGATGCTGCACATGATCGCGGGCGGCGAGGACAAGTGGCGCGAGCGGCCTTTCGTGAGCAATTCCAACTGCTTCGTCGTTCCGCCGATGAAGTTTGCCACCGAATCCTGCATGGTCATGGAAGAATGCATCAAATACGGCATGCCGGTGCTGCTGCTGTCGGCGGGCATGGCAGGGGCCACAGCACCCTCGACCGTGGCCGGCGCCATCACGCAGGCCGTGGCGGAATGCCTTGCGGGCCTCGTCTATGTGCAGGCGGTCAAACCGGGGCATCCGGCGATCTTCGGCACCTGGCCCTTCGGGCTCGACCTGCGCACCGGTGCGATGACCGGCGGGTCGGGCGAGCAGGCGCTGCTGACCGCGGGCTGCGCGCAGATGCACAAGTTCTACGCCCTGCCCGGCGGTGCCGCGGCAGGCATCGCCGACAGCAAGCTGCCCGACATGCAGGCAGGTTGGGAGCAGATGTGTTCCAACGTGATGGCGGGGCTCTCGGGGCTCAACATGGTCTATGAGGCGGCGGGGATGCATGCCTCGCTGCTGGGCTTCTGTTTTGAATCGCTGATCCTCGGCGATGATCTCATCGGGCAGGCGCTGCGCTGTGTGCGCGGCATCGAGGTGACGGATGAGACGCTGGCGCTCGACCAGATGCGCGAGGTCTGCATGGGCGGGCCGGGCCACTACCTCGGGACCGACCAGACGCTGGGGCGGATGCAGGCCGATCACGTCTATCCGACCTACGGCGACCGCACCTCGCCCAAGGAATGGGTGGAGCGCGGCAAGCCGGACCTGATCGCCAAGGCCACGGCGCGCAAGCTCGAGATCCTCGGGAAACGGGCGCCCGCGCGCCTCGATCCGGTGACCGATGCGGCAATAAGGGCGAAGTACAGGATTCACCTGCCGTATTGACGGGTGATGGCTGAGCAAGGCGGCGGATAGCCGGAGGGATAGCCATCCCAAGGTGCGGCGCCCAGCCTTCAAGGCACGGATCGCCTGAGCGGTTGGGGGGCCGCTCAGGCGTGCCCGTCAGGCGGGCAACAGCCCGGCTTCCCGGGCGGCATCGACTTCGGCGCCATCGAGCGCGCCGTCGCCGTTGATGTCCATCGCGGCGAATTCCTCCGCCGTGAGTTCGGTCATCACCAGCTGCACCTCGTCGATGGTCAGCACGCCGTCGCCATTGGCGTCGAGCGCGCCCACACCCTGGGCGCCCGCACCTGCGGCAAATCCCAGCAGGGCGATGGTGGAGAGAGTGGCAAGAACAGGTTTCGTCATTGGTGTTACTCCTCGTTAATTGTTGACCCGGACACCGCTCACCGGCATCCGCCCCATATCCGTGACCCGCTTTGCCCCGGCTGTCTCCTGGCTTGCGTTTCCCACCGGATTTCCGGCCATGCCTCGCCGGAGGATGAGCGCGCGCCCGCGCAAATTTGAGCCGGATTGTGCCGTCGGCAGATTTCAACCATTCCGAGAATCGAAAACCGGCGGAATCCCGGCGTTCCTCAGCGGCACTGCGACCCCCTGAGGGGCTGCGGGCGACTCGCCCGCGCAAAGAAAAACGGGGCCCCGAAAGACCCCGCTGAGTTTCGCCGTTCAGGCTCTCTATGTTAACCGCTCGGTATTTTCTGCCTGCGGCCTGAACGTCGTCAGAGGCGAACGCATCCGCCCCGTGTCCCGTGAGAAATCGAAGATTTCTCACGGAGCAGGACAGAGTGGGTTTTCAGAGAAAACCTGCGGAGTCCTGCTCCGTTGGGTGTCTGGCGCGGGCACCCCTGCCCGCCCCGTTGTCTCGTCGGGGTCCGGCCCTCAGGGAAGGCCGCGACCCCTGCGCGCCATATCCGGCGCGTTTGCTTTAGCTACACCCGCTGGTCCCGCCGCAGGTGTTGCACTTCATGCAAGTCCCGTTGCGCACCAGCGTGTAGTTGCCGCATTCGCCGCAGGCCTCGCCCTCGTAGCCCTGCATCTTGGCTTTCGTGCGCGCATCGAGGTTGGCCGTGGCCACGGTCGTGGTCGACATCGCCACCGCGACCCCGCCGCCATTGGCCGCCATCGGCGCGCCCTTGAAGAGTGCCGCTTCCTCAGCCATGCCGCTGCCGCCCTGCAGGACGACCAGTTGTTGCGGCAGACGGTTGCGCAGGTAGCCGGTGGAGCTGATCTGCTTGAGCACCTCCAGCGACTTGGTGGCCGCCGTCTCGGACAGTTCCGTCACGTTGCGCACGCCTTCCTCTTCGCCGCGCCCGAGGGTGTCGAAGCTGGCGCCTTCCGGCTGCACATGCGCGAGGTCGGTGCGGTCGAGGTAGGAAACCGCCAGTTCGCGGAAGACATAATCGAGGATCGAGGTCGCGTTCTTGATCGTCTCGTTGCCCTGCACCATGCCTGCGGGTTCGAACTTGGTGAAGGTGAAGGCGTCCACGAATTCCTCCAGCGGCACGCCGTATTGCAGGCCCACGGAGACCGCGATGGCGAAGTTGTTCATCATCGCGCGGAAGCCCGCACCCTCTTTATGCATGTCGATGAAGATCTCGCCGATCTTGCCGTCTTCATACTCCCCCGTACGGAGATAGACCTTGTGACCGCCGACGATGGCTTTTTGCGTGTAGCCCTTGCGGCGCTGCGGCATCTTCTCGCGGTGAGACTTGACGATCTCCTTGATGATGATCTTCTCGACGATCTTCTCGGCCAGCACGGTGGCCTTTTCCTGCTGGCTGCCGCTTTCCAGGATCTCCTGCGCCTCCTCGTCGTCTTCAACGAGGGAAGCCGCGAGAGGCTGGCTCAGTTTCGAGCCGTCGCGGTAAAGCGCATTGGCCTTCACCCCGAGCGACCAGCTGAGCTCATAGGCCTTCTGGCAGTCCTCGATGGTGGCATCGTTGGGCATGTTGATCGTCTTGGAGATCGCGCCCGAGATGAAGCTTTGCGCCGCCGCCATCATGTGGATGTGGCTGTTGACCGAGAGGTAGCGCTTGCCCTTCTTGCCGCAGGCGTTGGCGCAATCGAAGACCGGCAGATGCGCGTCCCTGAGATGCGGCGCGCCTTCCAGCGTCATCGTCCCGCAGACGTGATCATTCGCGGCCTCGATGTCCCTGCGCGAGAAGCCCAGGGATTTCAGCAGGTCGAAGCTCGGATCGTTGAGCTTGTCGGTGGGGATGCCCAGGACTTGCGTGCAGAACTCCTCACCCAGCGTCCACTGGTTGAAGACGAAGCGGATGTCAAAAGCGGCGGCAAGTGCCTTGTCCACCTTGGCAAGCTCATTGGGGCCGAAACCGTGCCCGGCGAGCGAGGTGTGGTTGATGCCGGGCGCATTGCCGATGGAGCCATGACCGACCGCATAGGCCACCATTTCCTCGATCTGCGCCGAGCCATAGCCCAGCTTTTCAAGCGCTGCGGGCACGGATTGGTTGATGATCTTGAAGTAGCCGCCGCCTGCGAGCTTCTTGAACTTCACCAGGGCGAAGTCGGGCTCGATGCCGGTGGTGTCGCAATCCATCACGAGGCCAATGGTGCCGGTGGGGGCGATCACGGAGACCTGCGCATTGCGGTATCCGTGCTTTTCGCCCAAGGCCAGCGCCTCGTCCCAGGCGGAGGTCGCGACATCCACAAGCCGTTTGTCGGGGCAGCCCTTGTGATCGAGCGGCACCGGTTTGACCGACAGCGCCTCGTAGCCCTCCGTCTTGCCATGGGCGGCGGTGCGGTGGTTGCGGATTACGCGCAGCATGTGGTCGGCGTTCTTGGCGTAGCCCGGGAAGGCACCCAACTCGCCCGCCATTTCGGCGGAGGTGGCATAGGACACACCGGTCATGATCGCCGTCAGCGCGCCGCAGAGCGCACGGCCTTCGGTGCTGTCATAGGAGTAGCCCATGTTCATGAGCAACCCGCCGATGTTGGCATAGCCCAAGACCCAGCGTGCGGAAGTCATAGGAGCGCTGCGCGATTTCCTTGGAGGGGAACTGCGCCATCATCACCGAGATTTCGAGCGTCACGGTCCAGAGACGCGTGGCGTGCATGTAGTCCTCGATCTGGAACGCGCCGTCCTTGAGGAAGGTCAGCAGGTTCATCGAGGCGAGGTTGCAGGCGGTGTCGTCGAGGAACATGTATTCCGAACAGGGGTTCGAGCCGCGGATCGCGCCGTCTTCGGGGCAGGTGTGCCAGTCGTTGACCGTGTCGTGATACTGGATCCCGGGATCGGCGCAGGCCCAGGCGGCGTGGCCGACCTGCTCCCAGAGATCGCGCGCCTTCACGGTCTTGGTGACCTTGCCGTCGACGCGGTTGATCAGCTGCCAGTCGGCGTCTTTTTCAACGGCCGTCAGGAAGGCATTGGTGACGCGGATCGAGTTGTTGGAGTTCTGGCCGGAGACGGAATTGTAGGCTTCCGAGTCCCAGTCGGTATCGTATGTCGGGAATTCGATCGAGGTGTGGCCCTGCTTGGCGTAATCCAGCACGCGCTTGACGTAGGTCTCGGGGATGGAGACCTTTTTCGCCTCGCGGATCGCCTGTTTCAGCGCCTCGTTCTTGGCGGGGTCATAGGCATCGGCTTCGGCACCGTCCCATTTTGCGATCGCGGCAAAGAGCAGGTTGAGTTTCTGCTCGTGCATCTTGGAGCCGGCGACGATGGAGGCCACCTTCTGCTCCTCGATGACCTTCCAGTTGATGAAATCCTCGATGTCCGGGTGGTCGGCATCGACGATGACCATCTTGGCGGCCCGACGCGTGGTGCCGCCCGATTTGATCGCGCCCGCAGCCCGGTCGCCGATCTTGAGAAAGCCCATGAGGCCGGAGGATTTGCCGCCGCCCGAGAGCTTTTCGCCCTCGCCGCGCAGGCTGGAGAAGTTGGTGCCGGTGCCGGAGCCGTATTTGAAGAGCCGCGCCTCGCGGACCCAGAGGTCCATGATGCCACCATCGTTCACCAGATCGTCGGAGACCGACTGGATGAAACAGGCGTGGGGCTGCGGATGCTCGTAGGAGGATTTGGATTTGGTCAGCTTGCCGGTCTTGTAATCGACATAGTGATGCCCCTGCGCCGGACCATCGATGCCGTAAGCCCAGTGCAGGCCGGTGTTGAACCACTGCGGCGAGTTCGGCGCCGCGCGCTGGCTGGCGAGCATGTGGCGCATTTCGTCGTAATAGGCCTGTGCGTCCTCTTCGGTGGAGAAATAGCCGCCCTTCCAGCCCCAGTAGGCCCAGGCCCCTGCCAGACGGTCGAAGACCTGCTTGGAAGACGTCTCGCCGCCCATGGTGGCGCCTTCTGCCGGGACCGAGCGCCAGAGAAACTCAGGCACGTCCTTTTCCTTCACCTTCTTGGTGGCGGAGGGCACGCCGGCCTTGCGGAAGTATTTCTGCGCGATGACGTCGCTGGCGACCTGGCTCCAGCTGTCGGGCACTTCGACCGCGTCGAGACGGAACACGACTTTGCCGTCGGGATTGCGGATTTCCGATACGGTGGTGACGAAGTCCAGATCTGCATAGGCGTCCTGGCCGGTCTTGGTGAATTTGCGTTCTATTTTCATTGTGCTGCCTCGTTTCCAGCGTCTTCATCCAAGGAGCGCATCCGTCTGATGCGGTGCCACCCCGTCTCCTGCCACCGAGCAAAGGAAGAGCTGTCGCGAAGAGCCTCGAAAGCCCCCCGCGCCGGATCAGATCGATGTCGAAAACCGTCTGTCTGCCCCTGCTCCGTCGATCCGCCCCTGCGTGTTCAACCACTACATGTTGTGGCGAGATCGTCGGCCTCCACAAACTGACGTATATTGCCCTAACCGGTCAACGAAAAATTTGACTTTTTTTCGACATTGATTGCTTGACGCTCGTGCATTTTTCCGAACCGGCCAGCCTGAGCCGATTTAACCGGTTAACAGCCGGTTAATATCCCCAGGCCTCGAGACCAGGGCGATCCTGGACCTCTATCCGATTTACGTATTTATTGATTGGTCTTACTGGCGAAAGCCGAAGTGATGGGTGAAAAGGATCCACAGATCGCGGGCCACGGGCGCCAAACGGGAACTCTTTGCGAAATCACCCGACAAGGCGTTAACACTACTCACACTGTGTTACAGATTTGCGACGCCCGATCTGCGGAAGGCCATGAGAGCCTCCCCATATCTGGCGAGGCTGCGGGCTGAAGTGACGTATCTGCACAAGATGTGGTGTACCGATACCGCATCCCAGGGTGCGATGATCCGGTGGTCGGAGCGAGAGGATTCGAACCTCCGACCCCCTGTACCCAAAACAGGTGCGCTACCAGGCTGCGCCACGCTCCGACGAGGCCCTACTTAGAGCCAGTCTGCGCGATTGGAAAGCCCTAACAGGGCCAGACGGCCTGATTGCCTGAAAAGGACGGATGCCGGACCACGGAACCTTCGGTGATCCCGAGGCGTCCGGCCAGACCGCCGTTGATCTCCAGCACATGCGTGAGATCCGTCCCGCCGATGATGGGCGTTTCGTCCAGGGGCTGCGCACGGTGATGGATGCTGCGCACCACGCCCGTTGCATCGATGAAGATCATGTCGAGTTCGATCAGCGTATTGCGCATCCAGAAAGACAGGCTCTGGGGGTATTCGTATACAAAGAGCATGCCTGAGGCAGCAGGCATCTGTTCGCGGTGCATCAGGCCCTGCGCCCGCTCTTGTGCATCATCGGCGATTTCAACGGAGAACCGGGCCTGTCCCCAGGCCCCCTTGATCTGCACGACGTCGGCGCGGCAGGTTTCCGCCGCCGCACCCTGCCCGAGGCAGATCACGAGGAGCGCAGCGCGCCAGATCATTTATCGGCGTCGTCGATCGCCGATTCCCAGGCGAAGACTTCCGCCGCCATGTGGCCGCGCTTGCCCTGGATCACACGCAAGGCCAGCGCCTCACCGGGCGCAAGATCGGACAGTCCCGACCGGCGCAGCACCTCGACGTGGAGAAAGATGTCATCGCGCCGACCGAAGACGTTGGCAAAACCGAAGCCCTTGCCCTTGTCGAACCATTTCACGCGCGCGGGCTCGAGCGGGGCCGAAGCCACCATGATCGGGTCCAGTGCCACGATATCCGACAGGCCAGCGCCTTCCGTGACCTGCGGCGGATGCAGAGCGATCACCTGCGTCGCCTGCACGCCTCTTTCCGTCTTCTGGACCTGAAGCTCCACACGCGCGCCATCCGCAACCGAGCTTTGCCCGAAGTTGCGAAGCACGTTCACATGCAGCAGGATGTCGGGACCCCCGAGGTCAGACACGACAAAACCAAATCCCTTGACCGGGTCGAACCATTTGACCAGACCGGAAACCGGTGTCGATATATCTGTCGTCTCGTTCAATTTTCCAAATCCACTTGCCAGCCGGTTTTTTACTGGAACCAAGATTACCGACTAGGCGAGGGCTCAATCCCCCGCCATGCCCGGCGACATGAACACAAGCGTACATATCATTGCTCTGTCACACAAGCATCACGTATTCGTGAATTCCACCGCAGATTGTGCACAAAACGGAACCATCAAAAATAGCGCCCTTCAAACCAAGAAAATCACGATTATCGCACAACATCTGTGCGCATATGAACAGAAGTCGTTGCTGCCCGCGGCGGCAGTCAGGGATTGAGCCGCGACACCGACCAAGGTGCATCGAGAGTTGCACGGCGCCATGCAAATCGGTCATGCAGGCGGAATTCGCCATCCGCCCAGAATTCGATTTCCAGCGGCTTGATCCGGTATCCACCCCAGAAGGGCGGTCGTTTCGGATTTGTGCCATGAGTGGTGGCAACCTTGGCAACCTCCGCCATCAGCGCCGCGCGGCTGCTCAGGGGGCGCGACTGCTTCGATGCCCAGGCGCCAAGCCGGCTCTTGAGCGAGCGCGTGGCGAAATAGGCATCCGCCGTGGGACCATCCTCGCGGTCGACCAGGCCGCGTACCCGCAGCTGACGGCGCAGCGACTTCCAATGCATGACGAAGGCAGCCTTCCCGGCGCTGTCGAGTTCGCGCGCCTTGGCGCTTTCGTAATTGGTATAGAAGACGAAGGCATCGGGCTCGACCCCCTTGAGCAGGACCATGCGCGCGTTCGGCAAGCCGCTGGCATCCACCGTGCTCAGGGCGATCGCATTGGGATCGTTGATCTCGCTCGCTTCTGCTTCCGTCAGCCAGCGTTGCGCGATCTCGAAAGGATCCTCGCCCGCGAATTTGCCTGATCTGTTGTCCACACCCTATTCCTTCCTGACGTTATGTTGCAGGATTTGGCCGACGGCGCGCAAAGGTCAAGAGCGACGCTTCGCTCGGATGCGCGCTTGATGGGCCCCGCGCAATCGCCTAAAGGTCACAGGGTCAAGGACAAGACAAAGGGATCTGGGGAACTGCATGGGAAACGATCTTCTGGCGGGAAAACGCGGCCTCATCATGGGGCTGGCCAACGACAAATCCATTGCCTGGGGGATCGCCAAGACCTGTGCCGAAGCCGGGGCCGAGCTTGCCTTTTCCTATCAGGGGGAGGCGTTGAAAAAGCGCGTCGACCCGCTCGCAGCACAGGTTGGCAGCGACTTGGTATTGCCCTGCGATGTCGGTGACGAGGCCTCGATGGATGCGCTCTTCGCCGCGTTGAAGGAGCGCTGGGGGACACTGGATTTCATCGTGCATGCCATCGGTTTCTCGGACAAGAACGAGCTGCGCGGACGCTACGTGGACACCAGCCGCGCCAATTTCGCGATGTCGATGGATATTTCCGTCTATTCCTTCACCGCCGTCGTGCAGCGCGCCGAGAAGATGATGAACCCGGGCGGCTCCTGCCTGACGCTCACCTATTACGGTGCCGAAAAGGTCATGCCGCATTACAACGTGATGGGCGTGGCCAAGGCGGCGCTGGAGGCTTCCGTGAAATATCTCGCCGAGGATCTCGGCAAGGACGGCATCCGCGTCAATGCGATCTCCGCCGGGCCGATCAAGACCCTTGCCGCGAGCGGTATCGGCGACTTCCGCTACATCATGAAATGGAACGAGTACAATTCGCCCCTGCGCCGCAACGTGACGACCGAAGACGTGGGCAAGGCCGCCCTCTTCCTGCTGTCCGATCTGGGGTCCGGCACGACGGGCGAGAACCTGCATGTGGACGCAGGCTATCACGTGGTCGGCATGAAGGCGGTGGATGCGCCCGACATGAGCAAGGAATGAGCCTGTGAGCGATCTGACCTCGGCCCAGGTGATCGCCTTCAACCTGACGCTGCTGGCGGCGATGGCCTCGCCCGGCCCCGCCTTCCTGCTGGTGCTTCGCAACAGCATCGCCGAAGGGCGGCGCGCCGGCATCCTGACCGGCATCGGCCTGGGGCTCGTCGCGGCCCTCTGGACGGGCACGGCCCTTCTGGGCCTCGCCGCGGTCTTCGAGATCGTGCCGTGGCTCTACATGGTGATGAAAACGGGTGGCGCGCTCTACCTGATCTACCTCGCCTGGGGCATGTGGCGCGGTGCGCGTCAACCGCTGGAGATCGGCTCAGGCAAGGCGCATCGCCGCGCCTTCCGCTCGGGGCTACTGGTCAATCTCTCCAACCCCAAGTCGGTGCTCTTTGCCGGTGCCGTGATCGTCGTGATCTTTCCCGCCGGGTTGTCGCTGGGCGACAGCCTGCTGATTGTGGCAAACCATCTTGCCGTGGAAATCAGCGTCTACACGGCCATGGCCTTCGGTCTTTCCAGCCCGCCTGCCCGCGCCGCCTACCTCCGCCTCAAGCTCTGGGCGGACCGGATCGCCGCGGGCATCATGGGGGCCCTCGGCTTGCGTCTTCTGTTCGAAAGGTCATGACATGAATGCCAAGGATCCGGGCCGCCTGCCCCATGAGAAGGGTTTCCACATCAGCTGGGACCAGATTCACCGCGACAGCCGGGCGCTGGCCTGGCGGCTCGACGGGCAAGGACCGGACGGCGGCGGGTGGCGCGCGATCGTCGCGATCACCCGTGGCGGCATGGCACCGGCGATGATCGTCGCACGAGAACTCGACGTGCGGACCATCGACACCATCTCGATCAAGTCCTACGACCGTCAGAAACAATCGGAGACGGTCGTGCTCAAGGCACCGGATGCGACCCTGATGGGCGATGGCACGGGAATCCTGATCGTTGATGACCTCGTGGACAGCGGCAAGACCCTTGAAGTCGTCCGCAAAATGTACCCCAAGGCGCATTTCGCGACCGTCTACGCAAAGCCCAAGGGGCGGCCGCAGGTCGATACCTTCATCACCGAAGTGAGCCAGGACACCTGGATCTTCTTCCCCTGGGACATGGCCTTGCAATACGTGGAACCCTACCGCGGCACCGACTGATCGCGCCTGAGGGCGCCGGGTCATCGGCGTCCGGGTGGGCTCGGCAAGGACCTGTCACGCGGTTGAAAGTCGCTTGCCAAAACGCACGGCCTGTGGAAACTCGAAGATCAGAAAATCGATCGGTCTGAAGGGTGGAGCACGCGATGGGCCTCTTGTTTCTGGCGGTCGCCGGCATTGCGGTGATCATGGTCGCGGTGAGCCTGCTGCGAGGCCCTGTAAAACTCTCGCTTCTCACCGGTCAGGTGACGGGTCTCGGCACCCGGTCGGAAACGACCGTAGAAGGCCATGGCAGTGGCTATGGACCCGGTCCGGTATCGGTCACGCTGACCTCGAATACGACCACGCACCGCGAGTTTTTCCTGCGAGATGATAAGGGCATCGAAACGCCGATCCATGTCTGGGGCTTCGATCTTCCGCTCGCAAACGGACAGACCGCGACGATGATCCGCGCCCAGAGCAGCGCGGGGTCGCGCCACGCGGCGCTGGTCAATCATGCAACCCGGCGGTCGACCCACCTGTGGAACAGCCCGACGGAGGTTCTGGTGGGATGCGGCGCGGCGTCGGCCACCTGGCTTCTCTGGGTTCAGGCGGCAGCGATTGCGGTGGCGATATGCTACGGGCTGGCCGCCGCATGGGATACCTCGGTCACGGGCGCGATGATCCCCGCTTTCGTGCCGGTGACAGTGCTCGCCGCGGCGCTCTTGCTGATCCTGCGGCGCCTGCGGGCGGGCCGGCTGGCGCGCCGCGTGATGGCGCGCGAACGCGAGGTGCTTGAAGCCGTTGCAGCGCGGCAAATTCCGGCCTGAGCACTGGCCATACCCCTCGCGCTGTGGCAGGACAGTTCCGATATCTCAAGCCCCGGATGCAGACCATGAGCCTTTCGCGCACCGCCACGACCTTCGCGCCCCCTGTCATGGAGGCGCGCCGCTGGCTCAGCGGCGTCAGCTTTCCGGCAGACCGCCCCCTGATCAATGTCTCGCAGGCCGCACCCGTCGAGCCGCCACCTGCGGCCTTGCGGCAGGTGATGGCCGATGTGGCGCTGACCCGCGATGACGCGCATCTCTATGGCCCGGTGCTGGGTCTGCCGGAGTTGCGCGACACGCTGGCCCATCGCACCGCCGCGATCTATGGCGGCGCGGTGTCTGCCGATCAGGTGGCGATCACCTCGGGCTGCAATCAGGCTTTCGCGGCGGTGATCGCAACCCTCTGCGGGGAAGGCGACGAGGTGATCCTGCCCACGCCCTGGTACTTCAATCACAAGATGTGGCTCGACATGTCGGGCGTGGTTTCGGTCGCCCTGCGGACGGAAGAAGACCTGTTGCCCGATCCCGAGCGCGCGGCGACGCTGATCACGCCGCGCACCAAAGCCATTGCGCTGGTGTCGCCGAACAACCCCGCCGGGGTGGAATATCCCGCCGGGCTGATCGCGGCCTTTTTCGATCTGGCCCGCCGGCATGGCATCGCGCTCATTCTCGATGAGACCTACCGCGATTTTCACAGTGCCACGGGCGCGCCGCACCCTCTTTTCGAGGACCCCGACTGGAGCGATACGCTCGTGCACCTCTATTCCTTTTCCAAGGCCTACCGGCTCACCGGGCATCGGGTCGGTGCGGTCGTGACCTCCCGGGAACGGCTGGCGGAGGTCGAGAAGTTCCTAGACACCGTGGCCATCTGCCCCGCGCAGATCGGCCAGCACGCGGCGCTCTGGGGCATGCAGAACCTGACCCAGTGGCTTGCGGGCGAACGGCAGGAGATCCTGACGCGCCGCGCCGCGATCGAGACCGGCTTTCCGCGTCTTGACGCGCTTGGCTGGCGGCTTCTCGGCGTTGGCGCCTATTTCGCCTATGTGGCCCATCCCTTTGAAAAAAGCTCCGCCGATCTGGCACAGCAAATGGTGCGGGATCAGGGCATTCTCTGCCTGCCGGGGACGATGTTCTGCCCTGAGAACGACCCCGAGGGGGCGAACCAGTTGCGCATCGCCTTCGCCAATCTCGACGCGCCGGGCATCGGCGTGCTTTTCGAGCGGCTGGCACAGATCAGGGCATGATGTTCTGGGCTCTTGCCCCGGTCCGGCGCACCGCATAGATAGGTCGCCAACGCGAGAAAAAGCGCAAGGCGCGAAGGGTGGATATGGCCAAGGGTTCAAGCATTTCGAAAACCGCTGTCTGGATTTTGCTGGGTCTTCTGATCCTTGGTCTCGCGGGTTTCGGCGCCACCAATCTCTCGGGGACGATCCGGACCATCGGGACGGTCGGTGACAAGAGCCTCTCCATCGATACCTATGCCCGCCAGTTGCAGCAGGAAATGCGCGCCGTGGAGACACAGACGCGGCAGCCTCTGAGTTTTGCCCAGGCCCAGGAGATGGGGCTTGATCGCGCCGTGCTGCAACGCTTCGTCTCGAACCGGGCGCTCGATCATGAAGCCGCCGAGCTTGGTCTTTCCGTCGGGGATGAGGCGCTGCGCGACAGGATCCTAGAGATTTCGGCCTTCCAGGGCGTGGACGGGCAGTTCGACCGCGAAGGCTACCGCTTCGCGCTGGAGCAAAGCGGGCTGACCGAGGCGGAGTTCGAAACGCAAGTGCGCGAAGAACTGGCGCGCACCCTGGTGCAAGGGGCGGTTGCGAGCGGCGTCGCCATGCCGCAGACCTATGCCGACACGCTGATCAACTACGTTGCGGAACGTCGCACCTTCCTGTGGACGCGGCTTGACGAGGCAGATCTCGATACGCCTCTCGCCGACCCCGACGAGGCAACACTCGAGGCCCATTACGCGGCCAATCCGGCCGATTTCACCCTGCCGGAAACCAAACGCATCACCTACGCATGGCTGAGCCCGGATGCGCTTTTGGACGAGGTCGAGATCGACGAGGCAATCCTGCGCGAAGCCTATGCGGCGCGGGAGGCGGAGTTCAATCAGCCCGAGCGTCGCCTGATCGAGCGGCTGGCCTTTCTCGACGAGACCGCAGCGTCGGAAGCGAAAGCCTCGCTCGAGGTCGGCAATGAGTTCGACGCGCTGGTGACCGAGCGCGGCCTTACGCTGGCGGATATCGACATGGGCGATGTGGCGCAGGCCGATCTCGGCGAAGCAGGGGCCGCGGTATTCGCGGCTACGGTCGGTGACGTGGTGGGCCCCCTGCCCAGCACCCTCGGCCCGGCACTTTACCGCGTCAACGGCGTCCTGCCGGCGATCGACACCAGCTTCGAGGAAGCCCTGCCAGAGCTGCGTCCGCAGGTGGCCGCCGACCGCGCGATCAGGCTGGTGGAGGCACAGGCGCAGAGCTTTGATGACATGCTCGCCGGCGGCGCCACGCTTGAGGAACTCGACGCCGAAACAGACATGGTGCTCGGCAAGATCGACTGGAACGAGCAGAGCGTCGAGGAGATCGCCGCCTATCAGGTCTTCCGCGAGGCGGCAGCGGCGCTCACCGACAACGATTTCCCGGCGATCGAACAGCTTGACGACGGCGGGATCTTCGCCATGCGTCTTGACGAGGTTCTGCCGCAGCGCCCCGCACCTTTCGCCGATGTGCGCGACGACGTGCTGGCGCACTGGCGCACCGCCGAGGTGGCTCGCCTTCTGGACACACAGGTGCAGGCTCTGCTGCCGCAGCTGACGGAAGGCGCAAGCTTCAGCAGCCTTGGCTTTGACTCCTTGCGCGAAGATGGCCGCATCCGGAGCGATTTCATCCCCGGCACGCCGGATGGCTTCATGACGGCGGTGTTCGATATGGCGCAAGGCGAAGTCCGGATCATCGCGGACGACGGCGGCGTGGTACTTGTGCGCCTCGACATCATCGAGGGCCCCGAAGAAGGTGGCCAGACCGAGGCGTTCAGGCAGCAGCTGGCCAATCAGGCCTCTCAGGCGCTGGCGCAGGATCTCTTCGAGATCTTCAACGCCGATGTGCTGCTGCGCGCCAATCCGCAGATCAACCAGCAGGCCATTCAGGCCGTGCATGTGAATTTCAACTGACCAGATGGCGCTGACCCCCGATTTCGAGCGTTTCGCCAGCGCCTACGCCGAGGGGCGCAACCAGATCGTCTACACGCGTCTGGCTGCCGATCTCGACACGCCGGTGTCGCTGATGCTGAAGCTCACGGGCGGGGCGGAGAACGCCTTCGTGCTTGAGTCCGTGACAGGCGGCGAGGTGCGCGGGCGCTATTCGATCATCGGCATGAAGCCTGACCTGATCTGGCGTTGCCGGGGCGAGACGAGCGAAGTGAACCGCGCCGCGCGCTATGATGCGGAGGATTTCAGGCCGCTCGATGGCAATCCGCTCGACACGCTGCGCACGCTGCTGGCCGAAAGCCGGATCGAGTTGCCCGATGATCTGCCGCAGGCAGCGGCGGGTCTCTTCGGCTATCTCGGCTATGACATGGTGCGGCTGGTCGAGCATCTGCCGGATGTGAACCCCGATCCCTTGGGCCTGCCGGACGCGATCATGCTGCGCCCTTCCGTGGTCGCGGTGCTCGATGGCGTCAAGGGCGAGGTCACCGTGGTCTCCCCGGCCTGGGTCTCCGAAGGGCAGTCCGCCCGTGCGGCCTATGCGCAGGCCGCCGAGCGGGTGATGGACGCCGTGCGCGACCTCGAACGCGCGATCCCTTCGGCCACCCGAAATCTCGGCGAGGCGGAAGCGCCCGCAGAGCCGGTGAGCAATTTCTCCCACGAAGGCTACAAGGCCGCAGTCGAGAAGGCCAAGGATTACATCCGCGCCGGCGACATCTTCCAGGTGGTCCCGGCGCAGCGCTGGACGCAAGCGTTCCGGCTCGAACCCTTCGCGCTCTACCGCTCGCTCAGGCGCACCAACCCTTCGCCCTTCATGTTCTATTTCAACTTCGGCGGCTTTCAGGTGATCGGAGCGAGCCCCGAGATTCTCGTGCGCGTCTTCGGCAATGAAGTCACCATCCGGCCGATTGCCGGCACCCGGCCGCGCGGGGCGACGCCCGAAGAAGACAATGCGCTCGAAGCCGATCTGCTGGCGGACAAGAAGGAGTTGGCCGAACACCTGATGCTGCTCGATCTGGGGCGCAATGACGTGGGCCGCGTGGCGCGCATCGGCACGGTGCGACCGACCGAAGAATTCATCGTGGAACGCTACAGCCATGTGATGCACATCGTCTCCAACGTCGTGGGCGAGTTGAAGGAAGGCGCGGACGCACTCGATGCCTTCTTCGCCGGCATGCCCGCAGGCACCGTCTCGGGCGCACCAAAAGTCCGCGCGATGGAGATCATCGACGAGCTGGAGCCGGAAAAGCGCGGCGTCTACGGCGGCGGCGTGGGCTATTTCAGCGCGGGCGGCGACATGGACATGTGCATCGCGCTGCGCACCGCCGTGGTGCAGGATCAGAAACTCTACATCCAGGCGGGTGGCGGTGTGGTCTATGACAGCGACCCGGAGGCCGAATACCAGGAGACGGTGCACAAATCCAACGCGATCCGCCGCGCCGCCGCCGACGCCGCGCGCTTCAGCGGACAGGGGAACGGCTGATCATGCCGCGCGCGCCTTTCGACATCGCGGGCGCGCAGATTGCTGCCGGAGAGGTCCGGACCGTCGAGATCCCTGTCTCCACCCTGCCCGACCACACGCCGGTGAACCTTTCGGTGCAGGTGCGCCACGGGCGGCGTGCGGGCCCGGTGATGTTCGTCTCGGCCGCCGTACACGGCGACGAGGTGATCGGCGTGGAGATCGTGCGCCGCCTGCTGCGCGCGCCGCAACTCGCGGGCCTGCGCGGCACGCTGCTCGTGGTGCCCGTGGTCAACAGCTTCGGCTTTCTCAATCGTTCGCGCTACCTGCCCGACCGGCGCGATCTGAACCGCTGCTTTCCGGGTCACAGATCGGGCTCACTGGGCTCGCGGCTGGCCTACATCTTTCTCAACGAGGTCGTGCTGCGCTGCCAGTTCGGGATCGATCTGCACTCCGCCGCGATCCACCGCACCAACCTGCCGCAGATCAGGGTCTCGCCCAAGGATGAGGTGACGCACCGGATGGCGATGGCCTTTGGCGCGCCGGTCGTGCTCACCTCGCCGCTGCGCGATGGCTCCTTGCGGGGGGAGGCTGCGGCGCGCGGCACCTCGGTGCTGCTCTATGAGGCCGGCGAAGGCCTGCGCTTCGATGAAATGGCGGTGCGCGCCGGTGTCGCGGGGATCCTGCGCGTGATGCGGGATCTCGCGATGCTGCCCGCCAAGGGGATCACCCACGCCAGGGCAAAGCCTTACCTCTGCAAGTCCTCCACATGGCTGCGCGCACCGGTCGGCGGCCTCCTGCGCACGTTCCGCGGCGAAGGCGAAATGGTCGCCGAGGGCGATCTGCTGGCCACGGTATCCGATCCCTTCGGCGGGACCGAGACGAACCTTCTCGCGCCCTCGTCGGGGATATTGATCGGCCGCGCCATCCTGCCCGTGGTGAACGAAGGCGACGCCGTCTTCCACCTCGCGGCGTTGAGCCAGCAGGCAGCGGGGGATACCGTCGAAGGCCTCGCGGCACAGCTCGAATCCGATCCGCTCTTCGATGAGGATGAAATCATCTGATCTCTGCGGGGATTGGTCCCGTCTGGAACCGGCCGAAGCGATCGCTGAATGGCCTGCAATGACAGAACCATCGGATGACTGCCTGCGGCGGTCGGGGGTCACCGAAACCCGGCGCGGAAACCCCGGATCAATGGCTTACTCCTGTCCCTTCAGAAGCCCGCTGGCCGGCACCATCGCCACCTGCGAGGCGCGGCTCTGCAAGGCCCAGAGCAGCAGCGCGGAGATCGTATCCTCGCGCAAGCGCCCCAGCATGACGACCCCGCCTTCCTGCCCGGCCCGGAAGGCGGCCTGATCGAGGAACCGGCGGATCACGGTCGGCGACTGCCCGGCACTGTCGAAATCCCGGAAAACCGCGGCGGCGGGCACGCCCGACCGTTCAGCCAGTTTCTGCACCGTGTTCAACCCGCGGTTCTGGGTCACGAAACCATGACCGGTCTGGGCAAGGATCGCGGTGACCTGATCGGCGGCTTCACGCGTGACCTGCACGCCATTGCCAGCACCTTCGAGCAGACCGACGGCTTCGGGCAAGGCGGCAAAGGCGACTTCCAGCGCTGCTTCGGCGTCACGCGCCGAGGCGGCATCGGGCAGGTCGATCATGGCCCAGACCTCGAAGCCTTCGCTGCGATAGGCCTCCATGCGCGCGTCGGCATCGGGCAATGACGCGTCCACGGCGAAGCTCACCGGATAGGGGAAACTGCGCAAGGCGGGCAGCCCGATCTGCGCGCCGGACAGATCCGCGCCCTCGTCCATCAGGATCACGGCCATCATCGGCTTGCCGTCGGGATTGTCGGCAGGGGCCGCAAAACGAACCACTGGGCGCGCATCGGCATTCCCGAGGATCTCCGACACCTCGGGCAGGTCTTCGGCGGCCGCTGCCTCCTCCTCCGGATCGAGCAGTGTCGGCAGACGGTTGGTGCGGACTTCTGCGGCAAGATCACCAAAGGTGCCGGCAGGCCGCCCCGGAACCTCCGCGGTGTCGGTCACAAGGCGGGAGGGTTGCGTGTTCTGCGACACGGTTTCGGTTTCGGACGCCGGAATGTCCGATGCGGGAGACGCAGGCCTCCGGTCGGCGGGTGCGGAAGGCGTCTGAGCCGCATCCGGGATGCTTTCCGCCTCAAAGACGGTTGTCGGCAGTTTCGGCGGCTCCGCGCCTGCGGCGACCTTCACCGGCGATTCCTGTCCTGCGGTCCGCGGCAAGGCATTCTCCGCGCGGGAGACTTCGGCACTCTGCAAGGGTGCTGACGGTGCCTCCACCTGCGCCAGCACCGGAGTGTCGGCGCGCTCGGCGGCCGCACTGTCTGTCGCCGTCGTATCGGGACCTTCCACGTCGGACACCGCGACGGGGTCTTCCTGCTCCGGTTCCATCGCCTCGAAAGCCTGTGTCTCGACAGGAACGACCGGTTGCGGGGGTTGCGCAGGATCGGTTGAAATGGACGGCTCGGACACGGATGCCGTAACCTCCGGTGCAACCGGAGCCGGGGCCGTCGCCGTCTGCGGCGTTTCCGCTTCCGCCTCCGTCGATGGCGATGGCGATGGCGATGCATCAACGCTCTCGGCCGCATTCGTCACAGGGCCGGGCGGGGGCACTTCGAGCGGTTCGGCGGCGAGCGTCACCGCAGGATCGCTGGTCGGCGACTTCAAGACCCGCGTCGTGCCATCAGTGAGCACGGGCTCGCTTGGCCGGACTGCGGGGAGGGCGCCGGTGACGGACGGCCCGGTCGGCGCACTGGCCGGGACCATGCTCGAGGCAGCACCCACTTCCGGCACGGCTGCCGGGGCGGTGGCTGCCCCTGCAAGGCCTGTCAGCGTGTCGGGTGCCGGCGCGTCGGCACTCGGGGCCTTCTGCCCGGTCACCGGCACGCGGTCGCCGACACTGCGGTCCGCCGCAGCCTGCGTGCTTTGAGGCGCTTGGGATGATTGCGGACCTTGCGTGACCACTGCGGGCGCCATGGGACCATCGGAAAGGACCGACATCACGCCCACGGAAACGATGCTGACCACACCGCCCCAAGTCAGGCCCTTGATGAAACCCTTCGTCACCTGCTGCACACCCTCAAAATGTGACCGTGTTTATCCGATACTGCCACTTTGGCAACGCTACTTTCGACTGCATCCCTGTGGCTGCGGATTTTGCGCGCCTCTTGACGCAAGCCGCCAACCCTGAACATGTATCCCCGACCTATAGCCCGCCAGAGGCCCATGCCTCCAGCCCTGATTGCGAAGTTCCGACGATGTTGCTGCTGATCGACAACTACGACAGTTTTACATACAACCTGTTGCATTATCTAGGCAGTCTGGGCGCAGAAGTTGTGATCCGGCGCAATGACGCACTGGATGTGCAACAGGCCATGGCGATGAACCCCACCGGTATCCTGCTGTCCCCCGGACCCTGCGATCCGGACCGGGCGGGAATTTGCCTGAGCCTGACGCTTGCGGCGGCGGAAACCCGCACACCGCTCATGGGCGTGTGCCTCGGACACCAGACCATCGGGCAGGCTTTCGGCGGCAATGTGGTCCGCGCCAAGGATATCGTGCATGGCAAGATGGGCGAGATACATCACCAGGGCGAGGGCGTGTTTGCCGGGCTGCCCACGCCTTTCGCCGCGACGCGGTATCATTCGCTGGTCGTCGATCGACCGAGCCTGCCGGAGAGCCTCAAGGTGACCGCGGAACTGAGCGACGGCACCATCATGGGGCTTCAGCACCGCGACCTGCCGATCCACGGGGTGCAGTTTCACCCGGAATCGATCCGCTCCGAACACGGCCATGCGCTGTTGCAGAACTTCCTCAACGAGTTGAAAGTTCCCGCATGAGCGATGCATTGAAACCACTGATCGGGGCCGCGGCCGAGGGCCCCCTGAGCAAGGCGCAAGCCGAGGAAGCCTTCACCATCCTCTTTGAAGGCGAGGCCACGCCGAGCCAGATCGGCGGCCTGCTGATGGCGTTGCGGACCCGGGGCGAGACGGTCGAGGAATATGCCGCCGCCGCCGCCGTGATGCGCAGCAAGTGCAACAAGGTCCGCGCACCCGAGGGCGCCATCGACATCGTCGGCACCGGCGGCGATGGCAAGGGCACGCTCAACATCTCAACCGCCACGGCTTTCGTCGTGGCAGGCGCGGGCGTCGTCGTGGCGAAACACGGCAACCGCAACCTCAGCTCGAAATCCGGCGCGGCGGATGCGCTCACGCAGATGGGGCTCAACGTCATGGTCGGGCCCGCCATCGTCGAAAAGGCGCTGCGCGAAACCGGGATCGGCTTCATGATGGCTCCCATGCACCACCCGGCCATCGCCCATGTGATGCCCACGCGCGCCGAACTCGGCACCCGGACGATCTTCAACATCCTCGGCCCGCTGACCAATCCTGCCGGGGTCAAGCGGCAACTGACCGGCGCTTTCTCGCGCGATCTCATCCGCCCGATGGCAGAGACCTTGGCGGCGCTCGGATCTGAGAAGGCCTGGCTTGTCCATGGATCGGACGGTACCGACGAGTTGACCATCACCGGGGTCAGCTGGGTTGCGGCGCTGGACCTCGACGGGCAGGTCTCCGATCTCGAACTCCATCCCGAGGACGCAGGCTTGCCGGTGCATCCTTTCGAAGCGATCGTCGGGGGTACGCCGGAAGAAAACGCGCGCGATTTCAAGGCGCTCCTTGCGGGCGAGGCCTCGGCCTACCGGGACGCGGTGCTGCTGAACGCCGCCGCAGCCCTTGTGGTGGCGGATGCAGCAGGCTCCCTGAAGGAGGGCGTCGAAAAGGCGAAGGTCTCCATCGACAGCGGCGCTGCCCGTGACAAGATCGCTGCCGTCGCCCGGATCACGCAGGGCGCGTGAGCACCCTTTTCAACCTCGACAGACTGGGGGCCTGGCGCGATCTGCCTTTCTTCGAGACGCAGTTGCCACGCATCGAAACAGCGCTCGGGGCAGAGGCCGATTTCCTCCCCGCAACGGACAAGGTTTTCGCGGCGCTGGAGCAGGTGCAGCCGGAGGATGTGCGCGTGGTCATCCTCGGGCAGGACCCCTACCCGACCCCCGGGCATGCGCATGGTCTTGCCTTCTCGGCGGCGGCCTCCGTGAGGCCCTTGCCGCGTTCCCTCGGAAACATCTTTCGCGAAATGACCGATGACATCGGCGCCTGCCCGCCCGATGCCGACCTGCGGTTCTGGGCGGATCAGGGGGTATTGTTGCTCAACACCATCCTCACCGTGCCGCCCGGGCAGGCCAAGGGGCACAGGCATCTCGGCTGGCAAAGCCTCACCGGCGAGGTTCTGTGGCGGCTCAGCCCGCAGCCGCGCGCCTACCTGCTTTGGGGGGCCACAGCGCAGGAGGCCGCGCGGACCGTCGATCCAGTGGCAAATCTCAAGATCGAAACCGCGCACCCGTCGCCGCTTTCGGCCCGCCGCGGGTTTTTTGGCTCGCGCCCGTTCAGCCGCACGAATGCGTGGTTGCAGGCGCAGGGCGGTCGCGCCATAAACTGGGCCAATCCCGCGGAGGCCGCATGACCCAGACCATTCTCGACACCATCAAAGCCTACAAACTGGAGGAAATCGCAGCCGCCAAGGCCGCCAAGCCTCTCGAAGCCGTCGAGGCGGAAGCCCGCGAGGCTACCGCGGTCCGCCCGTTTGCGGAGCGGTTGCATCAACGCTCGCTTGAAGGCTACGGGCTGATCGCGGAAATCAAGAAAGCGAGCCCCTCCAAAGGGTTGATCCGGGCCGACTTCGACCCCGCCACGCTCGCCAAGGCCTATGCGGAGGGAGGCGCCACCTGTCTTTCCGTGCTGACCGACACGCCGAGCTTTCAGGGCGCCAAGGAATTTCTGGTCGCGGCCCGCCGCGCGTGCGACCTGCCGGTGCTGCGCAAGGATTTCATGTATGACACCTACCAGGTCGCCGAGGCGCGGGCGCTCGGAGCGGATTGCATTTTGATCATCATGGCCTCGGTGAGCGACGCGCAGGCGGAAGAGCTTGAGGAAGCCGCGACCAAATGGGGCATGGATGCGCTCCTTGAAGTGCATGACGCCGATGAACTGGCGCGTGCGAGCCGACTGAAAAGCCGCCTCATCGGCATCAACAACCGCAATCTCAAGACCTTCGAGACTTCGCTTGATATCACGCGGACCCTGTCGCGCGATGTGCCCGCCGACCGGCTGGTCGTGTCGGAATCCGGACTGAGCACGCCCGACGACCTTGCGGATATGGCGCGCTACGGGGCGCGTATCTTCCTCATCGGCGAGAGCCTGATGCGGCAGCAGGACGTGGCCGCGGCCACGCGCGATCTGCTCGCCAACCCGCTGCGCGCAGGAGGCATGTGACATGTCCGGACCGCTCACGCATTTCGACGCCAAGGGTGACGCGCATATGGTGGATGTTGGCGACAAACCCGTGACCGACCGGATCGCCATTGCCGTCTGCTGCATCAGGATGCTGCCGGAAACCTTTGATATCATTTCAGAAGGTCGCGCCAAAAAGGGCGACGTTCTGGGTGTGGCCCGGCTCGCGGGCATCATGGCGGCCAAGCGCACCGCCGAGTTGATCCCGCTTTGTCATCCCCTGCCGATCACCAAGGTTTCGGTCGATCTGACGCCCGACAGCGCGCTTCCGGGCATCCGCATCGAAGCCACAGTGAAGACCACCGGACAAACCGGCGTCGAGATGGAAGCCCTGACCGCCGCCTCGGTGGCGGGTCTCACCGTTTACGACATGTGCAAGGCGGTGGACAAGGGAATGGAAATCAGTGGCTTGCGCGTCGTTCTTAAAGATGGCGGCAAGTCCGGCCGCTTCGAGGCGTCATGATCTCCGTCGCCGAGGCGCTGGAGCACCTCTTCGCGCTCGCGTCTCCCATGGACATCGAGGAGGTTCCGCTGCGACAGGCATCGGGGCGGGTTCTGGCCGCAGATGTCATCGCTCGGCGCACGCAGCCTCCCTTCGATGCCTCTTCGATGGACGGCTATGCCATGCGCCTCGCCGAGGTCGAACCGGATGCGATGTTCAAGGTCGTGGGCGAGGCCGCCGCCGGTCGCGGCTTCGAGGGACGCGTGGGCCCGGGGCAATGCCTGCGCATCTTCACCGGCGCGCCGGTTCCCGAAGGCCTCGACCGCGTGGTCATCCAGGAGGACGTGACGCGCAAGGGCGATCTCGTCACGCTGAAACGCGATCTCGACGGCAAAGCCAACATCCGCCCTGCCGGATGCGACTTCAAGACTGGGGACCGGATCGCGGCACCGCGCCTGCTCGGACCCGCAGATGTCGCGCTGCTCGCGTCGATGAACATCCCGGATGTGCCGGTACACCGCAGGCCAGTGGTGGCGGTGATCGCCACGGGTGACGAATTGGTGATGCCGGGCGAGACGCCTGCGCCGGACCAGATCATCGCCTCCAACAGTTTCGGGCTGGCCGCGCAACTGGAGGCTGCGGGCGCCGTCGCACGGCTGATCCCCATTGCCCGCGACACTTCCGCCTCCCTGAAGACCGCGCTGACCCTGGCCTCCGAGGCGGACCTCATTGTCACCATCGGTGGCGCATCGGTGGGCGATTATGACCTCGTGGCACCCGTCGCCGCGGAAATGGGGATGCAGCAATCCTTCTACAAGGTGGCGATGCGCCCCGGCAAACCGCTGATGGCAGGCAGGCTCAGGGGTATTCCGATGATCGGCCTGCCGGGCAACCCGGTCTCGGCACTGGTATGCGGCACCATCTTCGTCGTGCCCGTCGTCCGCGCCATGCTGGGCCTTGGCGCCGCGCCGGTGCCGCGCCGCATGGGCCGGCTCGCGGCACCTCTGGAGCGGAACGGTCCGCGCGAGCACTACATGCGCGCGGAGTTGGGTCCTGAAGGCCTGCGGGCATTCGAGGCGCAGGACAGTTCGCTGCTGAGCATCCTGTCGCAAAGCAACGCGCTGCTGATCCGCCCGCCGCATGACGCAGCACGCGCCACAGGTGACGAGGTTTCCTACATCCCGATCTGACACCGTTGACACAAAACGGGAACATCACTAGAACAAAAGGCAAAGATGTGTCGGAGGGACCGGAAATGCTGACCAAGAAACAGTTGGATTTGCTGGAATTCATCCAGAAACGCGTGAAACGCGACGGTGTGCCGCCGAGTTTCGACGAGATGAAGGAGGCGCTCGACCTGCGATCGAAATCGGGCATCCACCGTCTGATCACAGCGCTTGAAGAACGCGGCTTCATCCGCAGGCTGGCGCATCGGGCCCGCGCCATCGAAATCGTGAAACTCCCCGAAACGCTCGGCGGTGCCGCGCAGGGCGGGTTTTCACCCCGGGTGATCGACGGCGACCGGCCGGACATGCCGAAACCGCGCAGCGCGCGGGAGGTTTCCGGCGCGGGCGCCACCGAACTGCCCTTGATGGGACGCATCGCCGCCGGTGTACCGATCGAAGCGATCAGCCACGCCAGCGCCAGTGTCGCTGTGCCGGGACAGATGCTCTCGGGCAAGGGCGAGCATTATGCGCTCGAGGTGCGCGGTGATTCCATGATCGAAGCCGGGATCAACGATGGCGATGTCGTGGTGATCCGCGAGACCAGCGTTGCCGAGAACGGCGATATCGTCGTGGCACTTGTCGAGGACCAGGAGGCGACGCTCAAACGCTTCATGCGCCGCGGCAACACCATCGCGCTGGAAGCTGCGAACCCCGCCTATGAGACCCGCGTCTTCACCGAAGACAAGGTCAAGGTGCAGGGCAAGCTGGTCGGACTGATCCGCACCTACTGAAGCCGCGTCACTTCCAGCTGGTCCAGAGCCGGTCGCCGGTCACATCCCGCACGGACGTGAAGCGCAGACCGTCCGGCCCCGGCAGGATCGCCACGGCACCCATTGTGCGGAGCTTTTGCGGATCGAAGACAAGGCAGTCGCCGGCCACGCCCGATAGCTTGTGGTTCGTTACCACGATCTCGTCCCTGGTGCATCCCGTGAAACCGGCCACCGCGGCCTTGCCGGCCAGGTGCACGATCGGCCGCCCGCCGGGCAGGAGCCCGTCACCCGCGTTCGGCCAGCGCGCGAAAGCAGTTTCCTGGTCGATCTTCTCACCGTCGTTCTCCAGCCAGTTCTCCGCCACGAAACCAGCCCCCCGGGCCTTGCTGAGGGCGCGACCTTCCGCCGTCATGACCCCGACCAGCGCGCCCTCTTCGGCGATGAGGCCCAAGGGTCGCTCCGTCATCGCCCAAAGACCAAAAGCGAGGCAGACCGGCACCAGCCCCACGGTCTTGCCGCGCCCTTGCCACAGGATGATCCACAAGGCCCCGAGCGTCATCATCGGCAGCACGAGGAGTCCGGGCCCGTGCACGAAGGAGCGCGCGCCGTCGAGATGGGCCACGAAACGCCCCACCTCGAGGATCCAGGCCAGCCCCTTGCCCATGACCCAAAGCCCCAGCCCGTCGAGCCCGAAGGGCGCGAGCAAGAGACCCATCACCGCCGCAGGGACTACGACCGTGCCCATGACCGGCACCGACAACAGGTTGGCGAGCAGCCCGTAGTGCGAGATCGCGTTGAAATGTGCAGCCCCGATCGGTGCCGTCGCGAGCCCGGCGACCCCAGAGGAAATCAGCACGGCCGCCACCGGCTTGAACCACGCAGGCCCCATGGAAATCCGGTGATCGCGCATGTAGCCGAAGATCGCCACCAACGCGGTGGTGGCGGCAAAGGACATCTGGAACCCCGGACCCAGCAGGGCTTCGGGTCGCAAGGCCAGCACGATGATCGCGGCGATCGCGACCGAGCGCAGGCTGATGGCACGTCGGTTCAAGAGGAGCGCCGTCAAGGCCACCGACACCATGATGAAGGCCCGTTCCGTCGCCACGTTGCCCCCCGAAAGCGCGAGGTAGCCCGTGGCCGCGATCAGCGCCCCGACAGCGGCGATCTTGCGCGCGGGAACGCGCAGGGCGAGCGGCGGGATCAGCGCGATGGAGATGCGCAGGAGCGCAAAGACGAAGCCGGTGAGCAAGCCCATGTGCAACCCGGAGATCGCGAGGAGATGCGCGAGATTGCTGGCGCGCAGATCCTCCAGCGCCGTCTGGCTGATCGCGAGCCTCGCCCCGGTGGTCACCGCGACGGCAAAACCGCCCACATCCCCGGGCAAGGCTGCCAGGATGTGCTCCGACGCCGCCATGCGGACACGGAAGACCGCGAGCCCCGCCTGTCCGTCGGTGGCCGGTGCGACCGCGAGCACAGGCACCCGCGTGTAGCCCACGGCACCCAGTTGACCAAACCAGGCGTGGCGCTGGAAGTCGAACCCGCCGGGCTCTACCGGGCCGCCCGGCGGCGACAGATGCCCGGTGGTCATCACCCGCATGCCGGGTTGCGGGTCGATGCTGTGGCTCTGGTCGCCATGCAGGGAGATCCGCACGCGGGTCGGCGTGCGCTCGGGCGAGACGCGCTCCAGCACCACCCGGTCCAGCGTCAGGCGCAGAGCGTCAGAGCCGCTGCGGTCAATGTCGATGAGACGCCCTTCGATGGGTCCGTAATAGCGCCATCCGAGCACCGGCCCCGCCACGTCATGCGCGCGATGCGCGGCCAGCAAAAAACCCGCTGCGGCCAGAGCAAGCGCCACGGCCAGGGGGCGATAGGCCTCGCTCAGCCACCGCGAGAGCAGCAGAATGACCAGCCCCGCCACGGCAATGCCGACAAGCGCGTCGGCACCGGGTTCGAAGCGAATGAGGAAATAGGCGCCGATCCCGAGAGACAGGCAGACCGGCGTCCATTCGAAGAGATGTCCGCGCTGCAGCAGCAAGGCCGCCCTGATCCGCGTCGACAGCACCTTCTTGCCCCCGTTCCCCGCACTGGATAGACAGGCCAGATGAATACGCCGCCCATGGTTACTGAAAGGTAAACACCCTCTATGTCCGCGCCCGTCGTCACCCGTTTCGCCCCCTCTCCGACCGGTTACCTGCATATCGGCGGGGCGCGTACGGCGCTTTTCAACTGGCTCTACGCGCGCGGGCGGGGTGGCAAGTTTCTCCTTCGGATCGAGGATACAGACCGCGCGCGCTCGACGCCCGAGGCCACGCAGGCCATCCTGCAGGGTCTGTCATGGCTCGGGCTCGATCATGACGGCGAGGTCGTGAGCCAGTTCGACAACGCGCCGCGCCATGCGGAAGTCGCGCATCAGCTTCTGGCGCAGGGCAAGGCCTACAAATGCTTTGCCACGCAGGAGGAGATCACCGCCTTTCGCGAGGCCGCCCGCGCCGAAGGCAGGAACACGCTCTACCGCTCGCCCTGGCGCGAGGCGGATGAAAGCGCCCATCCCGACGCGCCTTACGTGATACGCATCAAGGCCCCGCAGGACGGTGTCACGGTGATCCGCGACCGGGTGCAGGGCGATGTGACCATCGCGAACGACCAGCTTGACGACATGGTGCTGCTGCGCTCGGATGGCACGCCGGTCTACATGCTCGCCGTCGTTGTCGATGATCACGACATGGGTGTGACCCATGTGATCCGCGGCGATGACCATCTCAACAACGCCGCCCGCCAGATGATGATCTATCAGGCGATGGGATGGGACGTGCCGGTCTGGGCGCATATCCCGCTGATCCATGGGCCGGATGGCAAGAAACTCTCCAAGCGCCACGGCGCACTGGGGGCGCAGGAGTATCAGGTCATGGGCTATCCGGCCGCAGGGATGCGCAACTACCTTGCGCGCCTTGGCTGGAGCCACGGGGATGACGAATTCTTCACCGACGAGCAGGCGATCGCGTGGTTCGACCTCGATGGAATCGGCAGAAGCCCGGCACGGTTCGACGTCAAGAAACTGGAGAATCTGTCGGGCCAGCACATCGCCGTGAGCGATGATGCTGCATTGCAGCAAGAAATCGTGGCATTTCTTGCCGCCGCCCGTCTGCCCGCCCTGACACGACATCAGTCAGAGCGGCTTGCACGCACCCTCTATTGCGTCAAGGAGCGCGCCAAGATCATACCGGAACTTCTTGAAAAGGCTCACTTCGCCCTGGTCGACCGTCCGATCGCTCCGGACGAGAAAGCGTCAGCTGCGCTTGACAGTGTATCCCGTGGTATACTGGGGGAATTGACGCCGCACCTGCAAAGTGCTAGCTGGACCAAGGACAGTTTGGAGACGATCCTGACCGGCTTTGCCGAGACGAAGGGCACCAAGTTCGGCAAACTTGCAGGCCCTTTGCGCGCCGCACTCGCGGGACGGGCCGTCACGCCTTCGGTCTATGACATGATGCTGGTTCTGGGTCGTGACGAGACCCTCGCCCGCTTGACGGACGCCGCCGCCGCTTGAAGACCACGGGTTGTTTCTGGCACGGTGCGCAGGAAATCTGACGCGGAGCGGACGAGCGGTCCGTGCCGCAAGGCGGGCCAGCCCGCGCCTGGACAGGAAGGAAGACCATGGTTGAGAGCACGAAATCCGCAAGACTGATCATCGACGGCAAGGAGTTCGACCTGCCGATCTACGCCCCGACCGCAGGACCGGACGTGGTCGACATCCGCAAGCTCTATGCGCAGGCGGGCGTCTTCACCTATGACCCGGGCTTCACCTCGACCGGCGCCTGCGACAGCACCATCACCTACATCGACGGTGATGCGGGCGTTCTCTTGCACCGCGGCTACCCGATCGACCAGTTGGCGGCGCGCTCGCACTATCTGGAGGTCTGCTACCTGTTGCTCTACGGGGAGCTTCCTTCCGCAGCCGAGCTTGAGGATTTCGAGAATCGTGTGACGAGCCACACGATGATCCACGAGCAGATGCACAACTTCTTCCGCGGGTTCCGGCGCGATGCGCATCCGATGGCCACGATGGTGGGCGTCGTCGGTGCCATGTCGGCCTTCTACCACGACAGCACGGACATCTCCGACCCATGGCAGCGCGAAGTGGCCTCGATCCGCCTGATCGCCAAGATGCCGACGATCGCCGCAATGGCCTACAAGTATTCGATCGGCCAGCCTTTCGTCTATCCGCGCAACGATCTCGACTACGCCTCGAACTTCCTGCGCATGTGCTTTTCGGTCCCTGCCGAGGACTACGTGGTCAACCCGATCCTCAGCCGCGCAATGGATCGCATCTTTACCCTGCACGCGGACCACGAGCAGAACGCCTCCACCTCCACGGTGCGGCTGGCGTCCTCCTCCGGGGCGAATCCTTTCGCCTGCATCGCCGCCGGTATCGCCTGCCTTTGGGGCCCGGCGCATGGCGGCGCCAACCAGGCCTGCCTCGAGATGCTCAACGAGATCGGCACGCCGGACCGCATCCCCGAATATATCGCTCGCGCCAAGGACAAGGATGATCCCTTCCGCCTGATGGGCTTCGGCCACCGGGTCTACAAGAACTTCGACCCGCGCGCCAAAGTGATGAAGCAGAGCGCCGACGAAGTGCTCGAGCTTCTGGGCGTGGACAACAAACCGATCCTGCAGGTGGCCAAGGAACTTGAGGCCGCGGCGCTTGCCGACCCCTATTTCGCGGAGAAGAAGCTCTTCCCGAACGTGGATTTCTATTCCGGCATCATTCTCGAAGCCATGGGCTTTCCGACCTCGATGTTCACGCCGGTCTTCGCGGTCGCGCGCACCGTGGGCTGGATCTCGCAATGGAAAGAGCAGATCAGCGACCCGCAACTCAAGATCGGCCGCCCGCGCCAGCTGTACCTCGGTGAAACCGAGCGCGACTACATCGACATCGAAAGCAGGTGATCCGGCCCGGGGCCGCGCCCGAAGCAGGGTGCGGCTATGGGCTTTCGGACCGCTAACCTGGATTCGTTCGAGGTGTTGTCCAGCAGTTGCAGCCGCGTCACTGGCCGGCATTTCACGCGTGACTGTTCACATTACGCATCGTGAATTATGGCCGAAAAATGTCATTGTTTCCTTGCATATAACAATATCTGAGTTTTCTTGACCACCGCTTCCAGAAACGAATAACGTCCGTTTACGAGGTGTAGTCGTTGTCCGATGAAAGAGCATTCGACGGATCAACACCGGTAAACTGGTGGGTCAACGCAGGCGATGCGCCCCCTTGAATATGCAAGAGGCGCTCCGGCAGACGGCAGCACCCACAGTGAAGAGTGAAGGCGGAACGATGCCCTCGAGGATGACATCCACACCCCATGGCCGCATCGGGCAGGCACAGTACATGCCGGTGAGCGCGCATAGCGCCCAAGAGCCCGAGGGCGCACTGTTGCAGGATGCCGAGGACGCGGCAGACACGATTGCCGTAGTATACACAAAAGGGCAAACGCCTCCTGAAATAACGATTTCACACGTTTCGGAGACGTTGCAGATGGTGCTCGCGGACGGTGTTGCCGTGGCCATCGTGGCAAGCCATTACGGCGCTCGGCTGAAACCGCAGGACGTGCTTCTGGTGGAGCGTTTCGTCAGCGGCAACTGAACGGAAGTCTAGAAGCGCCTCCAGGCGAGGAGGCCTAGCGGCCTTCAAAACGGGCGGTGCGTTTTTCCACGAAGGCCAGAACGCCCTCCTTGAAATCCCTCGATTTGCCACAGTTGCCTTGCTGGCGTGCTTCGAGCATCAACTGGTCTTCGAAGCCGTTGTCCCAGCTTCCCCGCAGCACTTTCTTGATCGCCGCATAGGTCGCCGTCGGTCCTTCAGCGAGATGCGCCGCCCGCGCCTTCCAATGTGCGTCGAAAACGTCATCGGGGACCGCTTCCCAGATCATGCCCCAGTCATCCGCCTGCCGCGCCGAAATCCTGTCGGCGAAAAGCGCCGCCCCCATCGCCTTGGCCGTGCCGATGGTCCGGGGCAGGACGTAGGTGCCGCCTGCGTCGGGTATGAGACCAATGCGCGAGAACGCCTGCATGAAAAACGCGCTCTCGGCGGCTATGACCACATCCGCCGCCAGCGCGAGGTTCGCCCCTGCCCCGGCGGCTGCTCCGTTGACCGCGGCAATGGTCGGCACCGGGCAATCGACGATGGCACGCAACATGGGCGCGTATTCGTCGCGAAGCGTCCGTTCCAGATCGAGGGTTGTCGCCGTGACCCTGTCGCCCAGGTCCTGACCGGAGCAGAAGGCCTTGCCCGCCCCGGTGATGACAACCACGCGGGCGGCTTTGCCTGCCTCGGTCACCGCATAGGCGAGTTCAGCACGCATCTGCGTTGTCAGCGCGTTCATCTTGTCAGGACGGTTCAGGGTGATGGTCGCCACGCCGCTGTCCAGCGCGTAGCTGAGCGTCTGATAGTCCATGGTCTCGTCCTTCCGGTCTGTGCTCCGGCGTCCCTCATATCAAACCGGTCAGCGCAGGAAAGCGAAACGACGCGTCACTCCTTGAGGATCTCGCGCAGCCGTGCCGTCTCCGCCTCGCTGAGCGCATTCTCCTGCGGCGCGGTCGCATCGGAGCGGCCTCGCAGATAGAAAAACCCGAGGATCATCGCGATGAGCAGCATGAGCGGCCCCGCGGCCCACAAAAGCCAGTTCGACCCGCCGATGGTCGGGCGCAGCAGGACAAATTCACCATACCGTTGGACCACGAAATCCACGACTTCCTCATCGCTGTCGCCTTCCACGAGGCGGTCGCGGACCAGCAAGCGCAGGTCGCGCGCGATATTGGCATGGCTCTCGTCGATGCTTTCATTCTGGCACACAGGGCAGCGCAACCCTTTGGAAATCTCCCGCGCCCGCTCCTCGAGAGCCGGGTCGGGGAGAACCTCGTCCGGCTGCACCGCCCAGAGGACCGTTGGCAGCATCAGCACAAGAACCATCAGGAGGCGCATCATTCCGCCGGCACCGCAACCTTGGACGTCTTGCGTGCGCCAGCAGCAACACGGAAACGCCGGTCCGAGAGGCTGAGGAGGCCGCCCAATGCCATGAGAGCGCTGCCGATCCAGATCCAGTTGGTCAGCGGCTTGACGTAAGTGCGCACCGCCCAGCCCCCGCCGGCCTGCTCGTCCCCCAGAACAACATAGACGTCACGCGCAAGATCATAGTCGATCGCCGCTTCGGTCGTCGGCATCTGCGCCACCGGGTAGACCCGCTTTTCCGGACGCAGGTTCGCGATCACATTGCCGTCGTTGTCCGCAAGGGTGATGTAGCCCGTTGTGGCGACGTAGTTCGGCCCCTCGCTACGCTTGACGTCATTGAGCGTCAGTGTGTAGGCTCCCACCTCGAAAGGTTGGTCGAACTTGGCCACGCGAATGTCCTCGTATTGCCACGCCATAAGGCCCGACACACCGAGCATGGTAAGGCCCAGACCGGAATGCGCGACCATCTTGCCCCAATCGGCCCGCGGCAACCGCCACAGACGCCCGAAACGACCACTCCCCCGGCCTGTACGCTGGAAGATATCGACCACTGCGCCCATCACGATCCAGGCGGCGAGGAAAATGCCGATGGGACCCAAAAGCGTGCGTCCGGATTGCATCGCATAGGCCAAACCGCCGACCGCGAGCGCAAGTATGAAGACATAGCGCAGCGGCCAGAAGGCGCGCGAAATCCGCGCACGCTTCCAGGGCATCGCCGACCCTATGGGCAGGATCAGACCGAGCAACAGCATGAAGGGCGAGAAGGCCATGTTGAAGAAGGGCGGGCCGACACTGAGCTTGCGGTCGAAGAACATCTCCGCCACCAGCGGCCACATCGTGCCCACGAAAACCACGAAGCAGGAAACTGCCAGAAGAAGGTTGTTGGCGACAAGCGCGCTCTCCCGGCTGACCAGACCGAAGACACCACGCGCCTCCATGACGCCCGCGCGCAAGGCGAAGAGAATAAGCGCTCCGCCCATGAAAAAGCCCATGATCATCAGGATGAAGACGCCGCGCTCCGGGTCGTTGGCAAAGGCATGGACCGAAGTCAGCAGTCCCGACCGCACGATGAAGGTGCCGATGAGCGAAAAGCCAAACGCCAGGATGGCCAGCAGGATGGTCCAGCTCTTGAGGCTTTCGCGCTTCTCCACGACGATGGCCGAGTGGAGCAGTGCGGCCGCCAGCAGCCAGGGCATCAAGGAAGCGTTCTCCACCGGGTCCCAGAACCAGAAACCGCCCCAGCCAAGCTCGTAATAGGCCCACCAGGAGCCGAGAGCGATGCCGATGGTCAGAAAAATCCAGGCCGCCAGTGTCCAGGGCCGCACCCAACGTCCCCATGCGGCATCGACGCGACCCTCGATCAAGGCGGCGACGGCGAAGCTGAAAGCCATGCTCAGGCCCACGTAGCCGAGGTAGAGAAACGGCGGATGAAACGCCAATCCCGGATCCTGCAGGAGCGGGTTGAGATCCTGCCCGTCGAAGGGCGGCACCGCAAGCCGGACGAAGGGATTGGACGTAAACAGAATAAAGGCGAAAAACGCCAGACCGATGGCGGATTGCACTGCCAGCACCCGGGCGCGCAGGGTCGGCGGCAGGTTGCCCCCGAACCAGGCCGCCATGGCTCCGAAGAGCGTCACGATCAGCACCCAGAGCAGCATCGATCCTTCGTGATTGCCCCAGGTTCCGCTGATCTTGTAGATCATGGGCTTGGCGGAATGGCTGTTCAGCACCACCAGCTGCAAGCTGAAGTCGGAGACGACGAAAGCCCACATCAGAGCGCCGAAGGCGAAAGCCGTCAGCACGAACTGGGTCGTGGCCGCGGGCTCCGCCACCGCCATCCAGGCAGGCCACCGTTTGTGTGCGCCCACAAGAGGCACGATGGTCTGCACGACTGCGACGCAGAAGGCGAGGATCAGGGCGAAATGTCCGAGTTCTGTGATCATGGCGCAGAGTATAGCCTGCGTCATGATCTCATCCAATGACAATCGCCGTGATCAGTGGCTCACTTTGTCGCGGCCCGCGGCACCGATTGTCGCCATGCCTCAAGCGCAGGATTGGCTTCCGGCGCGATCGACAAGCTGTCAAGTCGGGCATCGGACCCGGCTTCGGCGACACCGGGCGAGGCCGGGTGCAGCGCATTGAGTGCTGCGATGGTATTGACCGCCTGCGGTGCCAGCGCCACGGATTGCGCGATGGAGCGCTGGAATTGCTGACTTTTCACCTGATAACGCGCGCCGAAATAAAACGAGACGATCACGCCGAGCAGCCACCAGAGCGGTTCCGGCACCAGAGCTATTCCCTGCATGCGCGCCGCGAACCAGATCGGATCGACCATTGCCGACACGAAAAGCCCCAGAGTGCCGAGAGCCAGCGCAGGGCGCGGAATGCGGTTGAGGCCGTCCATGAAGCGGTCGAAACCGGCCTCGCGCTTGATCTCCATTTCCCGGGAGTATTGCTTGAGCACTTCGAGTTGCAGTTCCTGACCGCGCTCAGCGCTTTCCTCCGCATTCTCCCGAAACACTTCAATCGTTTCTTGCAGGGCCTTGTTTCCGCCTCCGAAAACCGTTCCCAACAATGCTCCTATCACACCCATGTCGCGACCCTTTGCTGAAATTGCTGTTCTGTCAGATGGTATTTCGCGGAAATGAATTCTTCCGCCCGCCTGATCCATCCGCCCTTGTGACCGGACCGTGTCCGGGCGTATTTCCTGCTGGCCGCACGGCGATCGGCGATGCGGAAGTAGTAGTTCCGCCGCGCGATCCCGTAGGCATCGACCAGATGGTCCGGCGCCGAGAGATAGGCCGCCTGCGCCGCCGCGATGCTCTTCGGACCGAGGACCCCGTCGACGGCAAGGTCATGGCCCATCTCGTTGAGCATGCGCTGCAGAATACGGACCGCATTGCCGCCGGCATTGACATACATGTCGAACACCGAGGCATGCAGCGGGTCCGGCAGGAGCGCGATCAACGGCTTCTCAAAGTAGTGCCTGACGAATATGTCGACCGCTTGCTCCCGCGTAAGCGCGCGCACGTCGGAGATGCTCACACTCCCATCGCGGTCAAGATCAAGGCCGAGACTGCGCATCGTGTGAATGGTGACGCCGAAATTCGTGGCCCCGCCCGGATCATCGGGGTCATTCACAAAGCCGCCCTCACGGGCGACGATTTCGCGGGCGATCTGCTGCACTGTCTTCATTGCTGTCCCCTTGCACGCAACATCGAGAGCGCAAGAATGGGCAGGCAATGATTAAGAACGGACGAGGTGACCGAACGGTGTCAGCCTTCGGGGGCCTTGTAGACGCCTTGTTCCTTCAAGGCGTCAACGACTTCCTTGGGCATGTAGGTCTCATCATGTTTTGCAAGGATTTCAGTGGCTTCAAAGACGCCGTTCACCAAACTTCCGGTGCCCACCATACCCTGATTCTCCTCGAAGAGATCAGGCAGAACGCCTGTGTATGTCACCGCGACGGCAGCACCGCCGTCGGTCACGCTGAAACGGATGGTCTCGCCCTGTCCGCGAATGATGGAGCCTTCCTCGACCAACCCGCCGATCCGGAACACTTCCGTCGGCGACGGCGGTTCGGCCACGACCTGGCTCGGAGCGCGGAAGAAGTTGATCCCGTCCCGCATGGCGTAGCCGATGAGCGCCGTCGACAGCGCCAAGGCCGCGAAAGCGACGAGGATCACCTGGATGCGTCTTTGTTTCTTGAGGCTCTTCATCTCATCTCACGGAAACAGCGGGGCCATCATCAACCCCTCGGTCTCCTCGATATCTAACATCAGGTTGGCGTTTTGCAACGCCTGCCCGCTTGAACCCTTGGTGAGGTTGTCCAGTGCGCCGATCACGAGGGCCCGCCCCTCGGTCCGGTCCCCGACCACGCCGATGTGACAGAAGTTGGACCCCCTGATGTGCCGCGTGCTCGGTGCCTCGCCGAACGGCAGCACGATGATGAAGGGCTCATCCGCATAGGCCTGGACCAGCGTGGCATGGATCGCTTGTGCGTCGCCCTTGACGTAGGTCGTCGCGAGGATGCCACGGTTGGCCGGTATCAGATGCGGCGTGAACTGCACCCGGACTGGACGCCCGGCAAGCGCGCTGAACTCCTGGTCGAACTCCCCCAGATGCCGGTGCGTGCCGCCGATCGAATAGGCGTGGTACCCTTCGGACAACTCCGCATGCAGCAGGTTCTCCTTCAAGCTCCGCCCGGCGCCGGATACGGCGCATTTCATGTCCAGAATGATCTCGTCGAGGTCGATCACGCCCGCCGTGATCAGAGGCCGCAATATGAACTGTCCGGTCGCCGCATTGCATCCTGTGCCCGCGACGAGGCGGGCGGCACTGATCTCCTTGCGGTAGAACTCGGTCAAGCCGTAGACAGCTTCCTTCTGCTGCGCGAGTGCGGCGTGATCGTTGCCATACCACTTCTTGTACTCGGCCGGATCGCGCAGGCGGAAATCGGCGCTGAGATCGACGATCTTCAGCGTCGCAGGGAGTGCTGCGATCACCTCCTGGCTGGTCTTGTGCGGCAGGGCGCAAAAACACAGATCGATGTTTGCAAAGTCGATCTCCTCGATTTGCAAAAGCTGCGGCAGGTCGAGGTGTCGCAGATGCGGAAAGACTTGCGCGATGCTCTGTCCGGCCTTGGAATTGGCACCGAGCGCCGCGATCTTCATGGCGGAGTGCCCGGCGATCAGCCGGATGAGCTCTGCCCCAGTATATCCCGAAGCGCCGAGAATCGCGATGTTGTAGGTCATGGAGGGATCCGTTTCGAAAATGAGAGTCAGGCGGCCGTGAAGGTGATGGGCCGTCGCAGGAACTGGGTCGCGCGGTCACTGACCCGTTTCGGATTGCCCGTGGTCAGAAAGGCGGCAGACCCGCCGCCGATCTTGCCCGGATGACGTTCCAGGTAATCCGCAAGGCTTTCGGCCACCAGCGCTGCCTGGCTGAAGACCTGCACCTCCGGTCCCAGCGCCTCCTGGAAGGCCGCCTGCATCAGCGGATAATGCGTGCACCCCAGGATCGCCGCATCGGGCGCGGGCATCTTGCGCCTCAGCGCATCCACATGCGAGCGCACGAGCGCCTCCGCCAGCAACGTGTCGCCATCCTCGATGGCATCCACAACGCCGCCACAGGCCTGTGCCTCGACATCCACCCCGATGGCACGAAAGGCCAGCTCGCGCTGGAAGGCGCGACTTGCCACCGTCGCGGGCGTAGCAAAGAGCGCCACATGCTTCACGGCGACCTCGCGCGGCGGCGAGTTGTCGCCCCACTGGCGCTCGGTCAGGGCTTCGATGAGCGGCACGAAAACGCCCAGAATGCGCTTGTCCGCCGGCACCCAGCTTTCCTGCATCCGGCGCAAGGCAGCAGCGGAAGCCGTATTGCAGGCCAGGATCACAAGGTCGCATCCGGCATCGAAGAGCCGCTGCACGCTGGCGCAGGTCAGGGCGAAAATATCATCCGCAGTGCGCACGCCGTAGGGCGCATGCGCGCTGTCGGCGAGGTAGACGAAGGGAACCTCCGGCAGCCGTTTCTCGACCGCCTCGAGCACCGTGAGCCCCCCCAGGCCACTGTCAAAAATACCAACCGCCATCGCTTGCGTGCCCCATGTGGCACCTGTTCAAGACCGATGCCGTTCCTCGAATTCATACCCCAGATCGAAATTCTTCTCGGGGTCCGTGGAGAGGTCATACGTGGCTTTTCGAAGGAAATCCATCATCGCTTTGCTGTCTTTTGCAAAGGGATCGAGGACCTCACGCGGGATCGGCGCACCGATCGACAATCGCACCGGCGTGTCAACGCGCTTGCCGAATTCCTTGATCAACAAGCCCATGCGCAAGATGTAATGGGTATGGCTCGCGATCTGGAACAATCTGCTGGTATGTCCGTCGAAATACATCGGCACGATCGTCGCCTGCGACTTGGCGATCATGCGGGCGGTGAACCCGCGCCAGCCGGGATCCATGGGGCGGGAAAACGGCCGGATGGCTGTGCTCACGGTACCGCCCGGAAAAATCCCGATGGCACCGCCGCCCGCAAGGTAGGTCAAGGCCGTCTTGCGGGTCTCGATGTTGAGCGCCAGGGCCTCCTTCGTCTCCTCGAAACTGATGGGAAGGATGATCCGGTTCAGATCCTGGGCCTTGCGGAACACCGAATTCGCAAGGATCCGGAAATCGCCGCGCGTCCGGGCCAGGATATGGCCCATCACGAGTCCGTCGAGAATGCCGTAGGGGTGGTTGGCGATGAGGATGAGCGGGCCTTCGCGAGGGATGCTCTCCAGTGACCCTCGGGCGATATCGAGCGTCAGGCCATAGCGCTCCACCATGACCTCGAAAAAATCGCGCCCGGCCGCGACCTCGGCTTCATAGCCCTGTGCCCGCCTGATCAGTTGCAGCCGACCGGTCGTGTTTTCCATGACGCGAATCAAGGCGCGCCCCGCGCGGGTCGCCGCCGAATAGGAGTAGCTTATGTCATGCGCGATGGAGGCTTGGCGCATCATGCCCATGGGTGTCTCCGGAAAATGACCCTGACTTCATCCTTGGAAGATGTCGATATTGCATGAACATGACGTTGCGGTGACGCTCTATTCGGCAGCCTGAGCCCGCGCAGGGCCGCCTGCGCGGATCGCCGCCAGCAACTCCTCGCGCCGCTTGGCCGCTTTCGCTTCGTTGGCGAGTTTGACCGGCCCGAAGCCCTTGATGTCAAGCGGCAGCTGCGCCAGCGCCGCGATCGCGGGCCGGGTCGCCTCGTCGAGCTTCGGCAGGACCTCCTTCATGTCCCTCTCGTATTGCCGGATGAGCCGCCGCTCCATCCGCCGCTCTGACGTATAGCCGAAAATGTCGAACGGGGTGCCGCGCAGGATTTTCAACGCCGAGAGCCACCGCAAGGGCCGTTCCAGCCAAGGCCCGAATTCCCGCTTCATCGGCCGTCCCTCCGGTCCCTCCCTCGAGAGAAGGGGCGGTGCCAGATTGAAGGTCATGCGAAAATCGCCCTCGAACTCTGCCTGCGCCTTCTCACGGCTGCTGAGCAGCAGGCGCGCGACTTCGTACTCATCCTTGTAGGCCAGGAGTTTATGATAACCCTTTGCCGCCGCCTCGCGCACCGTCCGGTCGGCGATGCCGTCGAGAAATCGCGTATAGCGCCGCGCCAAACGCTTGCCCTGATAGGCTTCGAGATGGCCCTTGCGGAAGGCGATCTGCTCGTCGAGGGATTTCGGCAGCGCGATCACATTGGGCGTCAGCAGCGCCTGCGCCTCTTTCGGATGGAGAACCGCCCAGCGGCCAATCTCGAACGCACGCAGGTTGCGTTCCACCGCCGCACCATTGAGCCCGATCGCTTCGGTGATCGCGTCATGGCTCAACGGAACCAGCCCGCGCTGCCAAGCCGCGCCGAAGATCATCATGTTGGAGTAAATGGAATCGCCCAGCACGGCCTTCGCCAGATCGGAGGCATCAAAGAGGTCCACCCGCTCCTTCAACCGCGCCTGAAGCGCCAGTTCCAGCCGCGCGCTCGGCAGTTGGAATTCCGTGTTGCGGGTGAAATCGCCGGTGATGATCTCATGGCTGTTCACCACCGCGCCGGTCTGGCCGCTTCGGGTCAGACCGAGGGTCTTGGCCCCCGCCGAGACCACCAGATCGCCGCCGATCAGGGCGTGAGCCTCGCCCGTCGCTACGCGGATCGCGCTAATGTCGGAAGGGTTGTTCGCGAGGCGACAGTGGATGTGAACCGCACCGCCCTTCTGCGCAAGGCCCGCCATTTCCATCATGCCAGCGCCCTTGCCGTCGAGCTGCGCTGCCTGTGCCATCACCGCACCGATCGTGACGACGCCTGTGCCGCCGACGCCGGTGATGACCACGTTCCACGTTCCGTCAATCTCGGGCAGTTCAGGGGCCGGCAGGTCGGGAAGATCAAGCTTCGAGGTCGGATCTTTGCGCAGCTTTGCGCCTTCGAGCGTGACGAAAGATGGGCAAAACCCCTTGATACAGCTGAAATCCTTGTTGCAGGAGGATTGATCGATTGCCCGCTTGCGCCCCAGTTCGGTTTCCTTCGGCACGATGGAGACGCAGTTCGACTGCACCCCGCAATCGCCGCAGCCCTCGCAGACATCCGTGTTGATGAAGACGCGCTTGTCCGGATCGGGAAAGAGTCCACGTTTGCGGCGGCGACGTTTTTCGGCAGCGCAGGTCTGGACATAAACAATCGCCGACACGCCGGGCGTCTTTGCAAACTTCTGCTGGACAGTTTGCAAATGCGCGCGCTCATGGGTTTCGACGCCCTTGAAATCGGCCAGATCGACGTCTTCCTTTTCATCGTAGACAACGGCGATATGCGGCACCCCCATGGCTTGCAATTCGCGCACAATTCGCGGCGCATCGAGGCCGCCCTCATTGCCCTGCCCACCGGTCATCGCCACCGCGTCATTGAACAGGATCTTGAAGGTGATTGTCGTATTGGTCGCGAGCGCCGCCCGGATCGCCTGCACGCCCGAGTGGTTGTAGGTACCATCCCCGAGGTTCTGGAAGACATGCTCGCGCTTGGAGAAGGGCGCCTCGCCGATCCAGTTGGCGCCCTCGCCGCCCATATGGGTGAAACCCACGGTCTCGCGGTCCATCCACTGCACCATGTAGTGGCAGCCGATGCCGGCATAGGCGCGCGATCCTTCAGGCAGTTTCGTGGAGGAGTTGTGCGGGCACCCGGAACAGAAATAGGGCAACCGTTCGGCGATGTTTTCGGCATTGTCGTTGCGCCGCGCCTCGGCGAGCACGCGCAGCCCGGCCTGCATCCGCTCGGTGTCGCGACCCTCTTCGATCAGGATGCCGCCGAGCTTCTCGGCGATCATCACCGGGTCGAGCGCGCCGCGCGTCGGGAAAAGTTCCTCGCCATGTTCGAGCCCCGCGCCGCCACCCTTGTACCACCCATAGACGCGCCGGTGCTGGTCGGAGAAGAGCGCCTCCTTGATCTGCACCTCGATCAGCTTGCGCTTTTCCTCCACCACGACGATGAGATCGAGCCCCTCGGCCCATTCGTGAAACCCGCGCATGTCGAGCGGAAAGGTCTGCCCGACCTTGTAGGTGGTGATGCCAAGCCGCTCGGCCTCGGCCTCGTCGATGTTGAGAAGCGAAAGCGCATGTACCAGATCGAGCCAGTTCTTGCCCGCCGCCACAAGTCCGATGCGCGCGCCGCGCTTGCCCCAGACCCGCTTGTCCATCCGGTTGGCGTGCGAAAATGCTTCCGCCGCGAACCGCTTGTAGTCGATCATCCGCGCTTCACGTTCCGCCGCCGTGTCCGACAGGCGGATATTCAGCCCGCCCTCGGGCATCGCGAACTCCGGGTTGACGAAAGAGTAGCGATCCAGCCCGACATCGACCACCGATGTGACCTCGACCGTGTCCTTCATCGTCTTGAGGCCGACCCAGAGACCGGAAAAACGGCTGAGCGCATAGCCGTAAAGCCCAAAATCGATGATCTCCTGCACGCCTGCCGGGCTGACCACGGGCATGTAGGTATCCACCATGGCCCATTCGGACTGGTGCAATACGGTAGAGCTTTCGCCGGTATGGTCGTCGCCCATGGCCATGATCACGCCGCCGAGCTTCGAGGTGCCCGCCATGTTGGCGTGGCGCATGACGTCGCCGGACCGGTCTACCCCCGGCCCCTTGCCGTACCAGAGCCCGAAGACACCATCGAACTTGCCCTCTCCGCGCAATTCCGCCTGCTGCGCACCCCAGAGGGCGGTCGCCGCCAGATCCTCGTTCAGGCCCGGCTGAAACACGATATCGCTGGCGGTGAGTTGCTTGAGCGCACGCTGCATCTGCATGTCCACGGCCCCAAGCGGCGAACCGCGATATCCGGTCACAAGCCCTGCGGTATGGTGGCCTGCCGCCTTGTCCAGAGCCTTCTGCATCAGCATCAGCCGCACAAGCGCCTGAGTGCCGTTCAGCAGAACCGGCGACTTTTCAAGATCGAAGCGGTCATTCAGCGAAATCTTCTGCGTGCTCATCGGGCGCCTCCCCAGCGTGGGTCCAGTGTTGCACATTTGAACTCGATAATAGGTCACAATATATGACCTGTATAGGGTTTTTTCGGCGATTTCCGCCGGGGCGCGGTAACTTCTCTGTTTTTTCGGGTTAGATATCGCTAACACGCGATCAGGTCACTGGGGATGCGGTATGGACTGGGACAAGCTGAGAATTTTCCACGCGGTCGCCGATGCGGGCTCGCTGACCCACGCGGGCGACAAACTGAACCTCTCGCAATCCGCGGTGAGCCGTCAGATCCGTGCGCTGGAGGAAGCGCTCAACACCACGCTCTTTCACAGACATGCGCGCGGATTGATCCTGACCGAACAGGGCGAATTGCTCTTTGATGCGACCGCCGCCATGACCAAGCGCCTCGATACTGCTGCCGCGCGGATCCGTGACAGTGAAGAGGAAGTCTTCGGCGAGTTGCGGGTCACCACGACCACCGGTTTCGGGACATTGTGGCTGGCCCCGCGCCTGCCGAAACTCTACGAGAAATACCCCGATCTCAAGATTGACCTGATGCTAGAGGAACGCGTGCTCGACCTGCCGATGCGCGAGGCCGATGTCGCTATCCGCATGAAGGAGCCGAGCCAGGCCGATCTCATCCGCAAGAAGCTGATGATGATCAAGATGTGCCTCTACGCGACCCCCGATTACCTCGCGATCAACGGCACGCCCAAGCGGATCGAGGACATCGCCAACCACCGCCTGATCTGCCAGAACACGGACAGCGATCAGGTCGGCGCGGGTTTGCGTCTGGTGCAACACCTCATGACCTTCGATATCCGCTCGCTCCTGACCGTCAACAACTACTTCGGTGTTCTGCAGGGCGTGCTCAACAACCTCGGAATAGGTGTCCTGCCCGACTACGTGACCGAGGATTTTCCCGACCTCGTTCAGGTCCTGCCCGACCTCGAATCAGCGGATGTACCCGTATTCCTCGCCTATCCGGAGGAATTGCGGCACTCGCAGCGGGTTTCCGCCTTCAAGGACTTCGTGCAGGACGAGATCATTTCCTATCGCAAACGGTTGAAAGAAAATTGAAAATGCCGCGCAGGCGACAAGCCATGCAGAATTTGCATAGCAGACATGCCTTCGCAGATGCAGAAACTGCCTTGATCGACAGCACTGTGCCGCCTATTTCACCGTCATGAAGACGCGGAAGCTTTGCTTTCCTCTTCATACCTCCCTGTTGGACTTGGCCGAGCTTCGCGCTCGGCCTTTTTTTTCGCGGGCCCTCAGTCGCAAGGCGCAGTCGCCTGCACGCACGACCGCTTTGAGCCCATTGCAAGACCTAGATGGGTCGCGCAGCATCCTTCCTATTGGGAGGCAAGTGGCCAACCAATCACTGCGTGTCGCGCCAGTGTCTCTTGAACCGGACAGATCTGTCATTGCGATTTTCGATCGTCACTTCCAAATCCCGCTCCTGAGCCGTCGAACGCTCCGTCTTGGACAGCAGATCCGGTACTACCTCTTGAAGCGGCTGATTTCAGGCGGGACAGATCCCCGAGGCTGACGATTGCCGGCTCAGGCGCCGGCGCTCGAGAAGACCGTGGTGGATAACCGCCTACTCAAAAGCGTTTGATCACGGCGTATCGTCAAGCCGAGGATCCAGTTAAGCTCTGCTCTTGCAGAAGTACCATACCACAGCAGACTAAGATTGCTGCTGTCATCAGTTCCAAGAATTCCTCAAGGCAATTCGAAAGCCGAATGATAAATTCATGCTTTTCGGTAAATTCCAGAATTGAGGAGTCGGTCTCCAAAACTGCCGCAATCACGTTATTTACGAAATTCTCTAGGTAGTGATCATAGGTGTCCAGCATCATGGCCACTAGGAAGACAATACATGCGGAGATGAATAGCATAGCCGATTTCCGTATGCCTCTGGCCAGTTTCAGGCCAAAAAAACGCTCAGAAGCATGTATGGCTGCTAAACCTACAACAGAGCCGACGAAACCGACCAGCGCCACAAATAAGGTTATGAAGTCCTGACTATCAACTCGTAGAGCGTCCGGAGTATCAGTAATTACAGTGTCTCCGAGGAATTCATGGAACTGAAAAATCTCGTCTATTGCACCTAGCATTACCAAAAATCCAAGAAAGGCCACCGCAACTCTTTGATAGGCTGGCAGGTGGCTTGTTCTAGACGCGAAGAAAAGTGCTAAAGCCGCCCATACTAACAGGCCAGAGGTCCAGTATCTGATAACGTTGTTTTCTCTGTCTATAGAAGAAGATGGATCCAAAACAGCAGATGCCATACCCAATCCGACAGCATAGGTTAGGACCTTCGCCCAGCGACCGTGCTCGTAGAAATGGCGCATGAGTCCCCAGCGAATGGCGATAAGAGTCAACGTAACCACTGCCACAGTCAGGAAAGCGCGCACAAATATCTGATCAAAGTCTTCGAACTGACTGTTCAAACCATCAGCAAAAAACAATGATAAAGTCAGGACCAACACATACGCCAGAATCAGTGAGCAACCGAGAGCAGTAATCGCGGTTAAACACAGTTTTGGATAATGTATGTGGTTTCTTGTAGCTGGACTCAAACCAGTTCCTCTCGTTCGGTTTTCGCGCAACTCACGCTTTAACACTTTCATGCGTTAAAGCGGAACTGCATCAATTGCTCGCGACTTAAAAACCGTTGACCTGTAAAGCACAAGTGCAGCCAGGCTCATCGCCATAACGTGAGATCTATGTGCGTTTGCGTCTGCTTCGTCCGCACAACACACCTTGAGGTCATCCCAACCCTCCCCCCACGCACCAAAGCATCGACACATCCCGGCATGTCGTTCCCGCTTCAAGCTCCGGCTCCCCGTTTCGCAAGGGGGACAAGGCACCGTCCCCTGCCTGCCCGTACCCTCTTCCATGCCGCGCCCCGCGCCTGTAAGAGGTGCCCAACATCGCAAAACCGGGGAAAGTCGAGGTCCATGCAAGAGCCAGCCATCACGCCAGACCTGATCGCCGCCCATGGGCTGAAGCCCGACGAATACGCCCGTATTCTGGAGATCGTGGGCCGTGAGCCAACTTTCACCGAGTTGGGCATCTTCTCGGCGATGTGGAACGAGCACTGCTCCTACAAATCCTCCAAGAAATGGCTGCGCACCTTGCCCACCACCGGCCCGCAGGTCATTTGCGGCCCCGGCGAGAATGCGGGCGTGGTGGACATCGGCGACAACCAGGCTGTCGTTTTCAAGATGGAGAGCCACAACCATCCCTCCTACATCGAACCCTACCAGGGGGCCGCGACCGGCGTCGGCGGCATCCTGCGTGACGTGTTCACTATGGGCGCGCGGCCCATCGCCGCCATGAACAGCCTCAGCTTCGGCGCGCCGTCGCATCCGAAAACGCGGCAACTGGTCAATGGTGTGGTGGCCGGGATCGGCGGCTATGGCAATTGCTTCGGCGTGCCGACCGTGGGCGGTGAAGTGCGCTTCGATCCGGCCTACAACGGCAATTGTCTTGTGAACGCCTTTGCCGCGGGCCTCGCGGATGCGGACAAGATCTTCTACTCGGCGGCCTCGGGCGTCGGCATGCCGGTGGTCTATCTCGGTGCCAAGACCGGGCGCGACGGGGTCGGCGGAGCGACCATGGCCTCGGCCGAATTCGACGACACCATCGAGGAGAAACGCCCGACCGTCCAGGTGGGCGATCCCTTCACCGAAAAGCGCCTTATGGAAGCCACGCTGGAGTTGATGGCCACGGGAGCGGTGATTTCCATCCAGGACATGGGGGCCGCAGGCCTGACCTGCTCCGCCGTGGAGATGGGCGACAAGGGCAACCTCGGCGTGCGGCTCGATCTCGAAAAAGTACCCGTCCGCGAGACCGGCATGACCGCCTATGAAATGATGCTGTCGGAGAGCCAGGAGCGCATGCTGATGGTGCTGCGCCCGGAACTTGAGGCGCAAGCCAAGGCCGTCTTCGACAAATGGGATCTCGATTTCGCCATCGTCGGCGAGACCATCGCTGAGGACCGCTTCCTCATCATGCTGAACGGCGAGGTCAAGGCCGACCTGCCTCTGAAGACACTCGCCGGCACCGCGCCGGAGTACGACCGTCCCTGGGTCGAAACGCCGCCCGCCGAGCCTTTGGGCGAGGTGCCGAACGTCGATCCGATCGACGGGCTGCGCGCCTTGATCTCAAGCCCGAATTACGCTGCCAAGGACTGGGTCTACACGCAGTACGACACGATGGTCATGGCCGACACGGTGCGCATTCCCGGCAAGGGCGCGGGCATCATCCGCGTGCACGGGACCAACAAGGCGCTGGCCTTCACCTCGGATGTGACCCCGCGCTACGTCAAGGCCAACCCGGTGGAAGGGGGCAAGCAGGCAGTCGCAGAAGCCTACCGCAACCTGACCGCCGTGGGGGCGAAACCGCTGGCGACCACCGACAACCTCAACTTCGGCAACCCGGAAAAGCCGCAGATCATGGGGCAATTCGTGGGCGCGATCAAAGGCATCGGCGAGGCCGTGGCCGCCCTCGACATGCCGATCGTGTCGGGCAACGTGTCACTGTACAATGAGACCGACGGGGCCGCGATCCTGCCCACGCCCACCATCGGGGCCATCGGCCTCATCGCACATACCGATGAGGTCATCGGCTTCGATGTGCGCGACGGCCATGTGGCACTGGTGCTGGGCGAGACGCGCGGCCACCTGGGGCAATCCGCGATCCTCGCGGAGGTCTTCAACCGCATCGAAGGCGATGCGCCGCCCGTTGACCTCGAGGTGGAGAAAACCAACGGCGATTTCATCCGCGCCCAGCGCGACCTCATCAAGGCATGCACGGATCTCTCCGACGGCGGACTGGCGCTCGCCGCCTTCGAAATGGCCGAAGCCGCGGGGGTCGGCGTGCATCTCGACGCGGAGGATACAGCCACCCTTTTTGGTGAAGATCAGGGGCGCTATCTAATTGCCTGCAACTTCGATCAGGCCGAAGCGCTGATGATCGCTGCGGGGCAGGCAGGCGTGACGCTGGTCAGTGTCGGGAAATTCACGGGCGATAACGTGCGGATGGGCCATGCAACCGCCCCGCTGGCGGAGCTTGCCGCGATCTACCGTAGCGCCTTCGCTGAAGCCGTCGCCTGATCTACAGCCCGATCAACCGCATCAGACGGTCCTTCTCGCCCCGGTCGTCGGGGCGTGAGATGACCTGCGCCAACTCCTCGAGCGAGGCGATGGAATGACCAGCGCGAAAGCTGTCCACATGCGGTAGCATCGCGGCGATGCCACGGGCCTTCGGCGCGAAGCCCTCCCAGCGCAGCAGCGGGTTGAGCCAGATCAGCCTGCGCGACGAAAGGTGCAGGCGCTCCATCTGCCGCGCGAGCCTGTCCGGATCGTCCCGGTCAAGCCCGTCGGTGATGACCAGAACCACCGCCCCCTGCCCCATGACCCGGCGCGACCAGTCCCGGTTGAACGCTTCGATGCAGTCACCAATCCGGGTGCCACCCTCCCAGTCCTGCGCTTCCGCCCCCGCCGCCGCGAGGGCCGCATCCACGTCGCGCTGGCGCAGGTGCCGGGTGATATTGGTGAGCCGCGTGCCGAAGGTGAAGGCATGGACCTTTGCCCAGCCCTGACCCTTGGCATTGGAAACCGCGTGCAGGAAATGCAGCACGACCCGGCTGTACTGGCTCATGGAGCCCGAAATATCGCAGAGCACGACGAGATTGGGCCAGCGCGGACGCGGTTCCTTGAGCGCGATCCGGTGCATCTCGCCACCCTGCCGCATCGCGGCGCGCAGGGTGCGGGCGGGATCGATCCGGCCACCGGCGAGGCTCGCCTTTGACCGGCGGGACTTGATGGGCTGCACCGGCAGCGACAGGCGCGACAACATCCGTTTGGCTGCCGCCATCTCCGCCGTGCTCATCTGCTCGAAATCGAGGCTGCGCAGGCGCTCCTCCGAAGACATGGTCAGGCTTGCGTCGATCTCGATCTGGGTCTCGCCCTCGTCGCTGTCGCGCTCTTCGAAATCAGGCGCTTCGGCGCCGTCCAGCAGCGCTTCGGCGGCGCGTTTTTCGGCCGATTGCGCCTTGCGATCCTCCTGCACCCCGCGCACCGCCGGTATCATCATCGCCATCATGTGCTCGAGATAGCGCGGGTCACGCCAGTAGAGCCGGAAGACCTGCGCGAAGACCAGCCGGTGCTCGGGCCGGTTTACGAAACAGGCGTGCAGCGTCCAGTAGAAATCCCGTTTCTCGCTGAAGCCCGCTGCCTCCACCGCACGGATCGCATCGATCACCCGCCCCGGCCCGATCGGCAGCCCCGCGCGCCGCAGGGCACGGGCGAAATGGGTGATGTTGCCGGCAAGTTTGGGGTTTTCGGGCAGTTCGAGCGGGATGTATTCAGGCATGGTAGATCAGATAAGCCGCGTAGCCGGCCATGAGCGTCGGGACGATAAAGGACCAGACAACAACATATACCAGTGCAGAGCGCTCGTACCATTTGGCACTGTCCAGTAGGGTTTCCAATCGCCTTGAAACATCATCGGCAATTTTCTTGATTTCCTTATCTTTCATGTCCGCAGATTCGATTTTCTGCGACAGGTCTGCAAGACTGCGACGCAAAAACTCCGTGCTTGCGTGTTGGGGTCCGCCACCATCCCAAAGGGTGTCCGATAAGCGAAGCTTCAGACCGGAGTTCCATTTCCCCAAACTAATGAAGTCGCCCATCCAATTTACGAGCAATGATACGTACAGCGTCCCAAGCGTCCAGATAATCGGACCGCTCAGATCCTTTTCGCCCAAGACAACCCCGAATAACTCGAGGTTTTCGGTGTTGATTTCATATTTCACAGTCAGAATCACCGCGAGAACTCAAGACCATCACGCTGCGCCCCAGCGAGATGGTCTGCCGGCTGAGCAAGGGCAGCCCGCCGTAATTCACACCGGCTCCAGCGTAGCCCTGACCTGATCCAGGATGCGCTTGGCCTCGGATCCTTGCAGCTTCTGGATGTCGTCCTGGTATTTCAGGATCGCGCCCAGCGTATCCGCGATCACCTCCGGGCTGAGGTTGATCACATCGAGCGCCAGCAGGCATTTGGCCCAGTCGATGGTTTCCGCCACACCGGGTTTCTTGAAGAGATCCTCGGTGCGCAGCTGCTGGACGAAGGCCACGACTTCCCGGCTCAGCGTCTCGGCGGCTTCCGGCGCGCGGGCGGTCAGGATCTGCATCTCCCGCTCGAAGTCCGGATAGTCGACCCAGTGATACAGGCAGCGGCGCTTGAGTGCGTCGTGCACTTCGCGCGTGCGGTTCGAGGTGACGATGACGATGGGCGGCTCCGGCGCCTTGATCGTGCCCAGCTCCGGGATCGTTACCTGAAAGTCGCTGAGGGCTTCGAGCAGGAAGGCCTCGAAGGGCTCGTCGGTGCGATCCAGCTCGTCGATGAGCAGCACCGGCGCGCCGTTCTCATCCGGGCGCATGGCCTGCAGCAGCGGCCGCTCGATCAGATACTCCTTGCTGAAAAGCTCGGTCTGCAACGCCTCTCGGGAGGTCTGCCCGGAGGCCTCGGCGGTGCGGATCGCTATCATCTGTGCGGGAAAGTTCCACTCGTACACAGCGCTTGCCGCGTCCAGACCCTCATAGCATTGCAGTCTGATCAGGCGCCGGTTGAGCCCTGCCGCCAGAGCCTTGGCGATCTCGGTCTTGCCGACGCCCGCCTCACCTTCCAGAAACAGGGGCCGCCCCAAGGCCAGCGCCAGAAAGACAACCGTGCCAAGTGCTCGCCCGCATACATATCCTTGCTCCGCCAGCATCTGCTGAACGCCGTCGATGGTCTCGGGTGGGGTCATGGGGGTCTCCTTTGGCATTGCTTCCAACCTGCATCCCCAGCAACCCGCGTCAAGGGACGTCGACGCTTCCTGATGTAGCACCGAACGAATTGGCCCGCAGGTGACAGGGAATCATCGGGGTCTGCGCGAGGTTGCATCAGGAGGGACGAACCCCTCATCAACTCACGCGGGAAGCCTTGGAGGAGTAGTGCAATGACCCGAGGACGATTTACACCCTGAAGGCGAAAAGCTTGCCAACAATCAACGGTTTCGCGAAGGTCTGTTTCTTTGGCTTTGCCCAAACCCCTCTCCATATTGACAAATGGTTTCAACCCGATACCAGCTTGATCTTATTTCGGGGAACACGCGCCATGATCGACGCGGCCAAACATTTCAGCATGTCTTTGAGAGACTTGAAAAAGACCGACTGGATGGCGGAAGTCACGAACCTCGTGGCGGACACAGGCTACGTGAGCGCGCTTGGCAAAAAGCATCTTGCTGCCTTCACCGAACACGGCTCAACGCTTCTGGTAAGCTTCGAAACCCTTCAGGGTTTGCAAACCCTGTCGCCCCTCGCACAGCCTCTCGGATGGGAGCTTGTCAAAAAACAAGGCTGGTCCAGTCTCACCCTGATCAGCGACGGCGACACCTGGTGCCGCGATCCGGCGGTCTATGCGTTCTTTGACCGGCTTGTGGATGACGGCTTCTTTGACGAATTCGACAGGGTCGTCTTCTACGGCGCCGGTCCCTGCGGCTATGCGGCCGCCGCGTTTTCGGTCACATCACCCGGCGCCCGCGTTCTTGCGATCCAGCCGCAGGCCTCGCTGGATCCTGATGTGGCCGATTGGGATCCGCGCTTCGTCGAGATGCGCAGAACCGATTTCAAGACCCGCTACGGCTATGCGCCGCAGATGCTGGAAGCCGCAGAGCGTGCCTTCGTGCTTTACGACCCCCGGCAGACCGAAGACGCGATGCATGCAGCCCTTTTCACCGCGCCAAATGTGACGAAGCTGCGCCTGCGCCACATGGGCGGCGCGCTGCAAACCGAGCTTCTGGGCATGGGTATACTCTTCGATCTGATCGAGGCCTTGGCAGACGGGCAACTCACCCCGCTGCGCTTTGCCAGGCTCTACCGCGTGCGGCGAGAGAATCGCACGTACCTGCGCCGTCTTCTGCAGTTTCTCGAGGCGGAAGATCGTGACGTGCTGGCCCAACTGCTGTGCAGCAATGTCGCGACCCGCATGCGCGCCCCGCGTTTCGCCCGCCGCCTGCGTGCGCTGTCCGGCGAAGATATCGAGTGATACTGGCGCGGCAGCTGCTCCTGTGCTAGCGCAGGACGATGACGCAAACGATCACGATACGCCGCCCGGACGACTGGCACCTTCACCTGCGCGACGGCGCAATGTTGCGCGCGGTGCTGCCGGAAACCACCCGCCACTTCGCGCGTGCCATCATCATGCCGAACCTGGTACCCCCGGTCGTGACCGGTGCGCAGGCTGCAGCCTACCGGCAACGCATCCTCGACGCCCTGCCGCAAGGCTCGGATTTCGCGCCACTGATGACGCTCTACCTGACCGAGGAGACGGATCCGCATGATGTGGCCGCCGCCCATGCCTCTGGCCTCGTTCATGCCGTCAAACTGTATCCGGCGGGCGCCACTACCAATTCCGCAAGCGGAGTCGCCAATTTCGACAAGGTCCGCCCCGTGCTGGAGCGCATGGCGGAGATCGGCCTGCCGCTCTGCGTTCATGGCGAGGTCACCGATCCGCAGATCGACATCTTCGATCGCGAAGCGGTCTTCATCGACCGTGTTCTCGACCCCATCCGGCGCGCAACACCCGGCCTGCGCGTCGTGATGGAACATATCACCACGTCGGATGCCGTCTCCTACGCCCGGGCCGCCGGCCCGGATCTGGCCGCCACGATCACAACCCACCATCTGGTGATCAACCGCAACCATATCCTGGCCGGCGGGATCAGGCCGCACTACTATTGCCTGCCGGTCGCCAAGCGAGAAGTGCACCGCCTCGCCCTGCGCGCTGCAGCAACGTCAGGTGAGGCGCGCTTCTTCCTCGGGACCAACTCGGCCCCCCATACAGATGCCAACAAACTCCTGCCATGCGGTTGCGCGGGCTGTTTTACCGCATCCAACACACTGTCGATCCTCGCGCAGGTCTTCGAGACGGAAGACGCGCTGGACCGCCTCGAAGGCTTCACCTCGCTGAACGGCCCGGCCTTCTACGGCCTGCCCGCCAATACCGCGAAAGTCACTCTCGAAAGATCCGGCGCGACCTATCCGTCGCATATCGAGACCGCAGACGGTCCCGTCACCGTCTTCGATCCCGGCTTTGCGCTCGACTGGAAGGTGCTCTAGGCTTCTTTTGGCTCCAAATATCCCCGCCGGAGGCACGAAACCTGTCCGCCCGGCCCCCGATCCCAAGGATGAGACATGATCCCCCAAAGTTACCCGGATGCGAACGAAATGGCCCGCCTGACCGCGCGGATGCTGCTGGAGGTCAAGGCCGTCCACTTCAATGCCGAAACCCCCTTCACGTTTGCATCCGGCCTGCGCAGCCCAACCTACATCGATTGCCGCAAACTCATCAGCTACCCGCGGATTCGCGCGACGCTCATGGATTTCCTGACCGTCACGGTGATGCGCAACGTGGGCTTCGAGGCCTTCGACAATATCGCGGGCGGGGAAACCGCCGGCATCCCCTTTGCCGCCCTGGTGGCCGAACGCATGGGTCTGCCCATGACCTATGTGCGCAAGAAACCGAAAGGCTACGGGCGCAATGCCCGGATCGAAGGCGTGATGACCGAAGGCCAGCGTGTCCTGCTGGTCGAGGACCTGACCACCGACGGCGGCTCAAAGCTCTCCTTCGTCGATGCAATTCGCGAGACCGGGGCGCGTTGCGCGCATACGGCCGTGATCTTCTACTACGGCATCTTCCCCGAAACCGAAAAGACCCTTGGCGATCATGGCGTTGATCTGCACGCCTTGTGTACCTGGTGGGATGTGCTGGCCGAGGCGCGGCTGCAAAAGGCCTTCGACGAGGCGACCCTGATCGAGGTCGAAGCCTTTCTGAACGCCCCGCGCGCCTGGCAGGATGCGCGGAAAAACGGCTGAATCCGGACCAAATCCTGATTTCACGGTGCCATTCAACACCAGATGTTGTAGTCTTGGCCCCGGACGCGCTTATCCACAGGTTATACAATCTTTTCCAGATTGCGCCGCGCAAGGTCACTCGGCTATGACCTCCGAAAGAGCAGGGTAACAGATTAATGAATGAAATTTCGGCCTTCAATCCGACCGGCGCGGATGCACAATTGTCCGACACGATGCCGCATTCCATCGAAGCCGAGCAACAGCTTCTCGGCGCGATCCTGACCAACAACGACATCTACGACCGGATCGCCTCGATCATCGGACCGAAGCATTTCTACGACCCCGTGCACGCCCGGATCTTCGACATCGCCGCTGCCCGGATCGCCAAGAACACGCTCGCCTCACCGGTGACGCTCAAGGCCTTCATGGAGGACGACGAGGGCCTGAAGGAACTCGGCGGGCCATCCTACCTCGCCCGTCTGGCCGGGGCCGCCATCTCGGCCTACGCGGTGCGCGACTACGCGCAGATGATCTACGACCTCTCAGTGCGCCGCGACCTCATCCAGCTCGGTCGCGATATTTCCGCCAAGGCGGCCACGGGCGATGTGGCCTCCGGCCCACGCGAGCAGATCGTCGAAGCCGAACAGCAGCTCTACGCGCTGGCCGAACAGGGCCAGGTCGAGAGTGGCTTTCAAAGCTTTCTCAAAGCTGTAACAGACGCAGTTAACGTCGCAAACGCCGCCTATCAACGCGATGGCGGACTTGCCGGGGTCTCGACCGGTCTTGTCGACATGGACAAGAAGCTGGGCGGGTTGCACCGCTCGGACCTCCTGATCCTTGCCGGTCGCCCCTCCATGGGCAAGACCTCACTGGCCACCAACATCGCCTTCAACATCGCCAAGGCCTACAAGCGCGGCAAGCTGCACGACGGGTCCGAAGGGGCCGTCAACGGCGGCGTTGTAGGCTTTTTTTCGCTTGAGATGAGTGCCGAGCAGCTCGCCGCGCGGATCCTGTCAGAAGCATCCGAAGTGCCATCAGAACAGATCCGTCGCGGCGACATGACCGAAGGCGAATTCCGCCGCTTCGTGGAGGCGGCGAAGGCGCTCGAGGCCTGCCCGCTCTACATCGACGACACGCCTGCCCTGCCCATCGCGCAACTGGCCGCCCGCGCACGCCGGCTCAAGCGCACCCATGGGCTCGACGTGCTGATGGTCGACTACCTGCAACTGGTGCGCGGCACCGGCAAATCCGAGAACCGGGTCAACGAGATTTCCGAGATCACCATGGGCCTCAAG
>CAVQRB010000018.1:0-42500 GCA_963715055.1 uncultured Alphaproteobacteria bacterium
AACGGCCGCTTCCGGGAATGTGTGCTGCACTGCCGAAACGCAGCCGTCCGCTAGACCGGTGTGTTGTCGCAAATCTCGCTGCACGCCCATCAGGCAGCAAAGTCCCGCATCTTACCAGTTCATGCACGATGCAGCGAATGATGGCATATCCCGAACCGGCCACTCGTGACCAGCGCGGCGAATGCCGGGTCAGAGCCCAATGCGGAAGTGCTCCGGTATTCAACGTCTCAGGTGCAGCAACCGGTCACATAATTGATTTTGCGCTGAACGTCGTTAGAGGGGATGATCGACCAAAAGCCGATCTATTATTTTACCTAACAATTGGGTTCGGCTTTTAACGTCCGCTTTTCGATAGATTGAACTGTTCTGTGACTTGATTGTGCCCGGGCTAGTGTTGCGCAACTCGGCTATTTCACTGACAGTCATAGCTTTCACAGTAAGCAGCGCGACATCCTTTTCAGCATCGCTCAGTTGCCATCTATCAAATTGCAGGTTGAGCATTTCAAAGAACTCACCTTGAGCTGAACGCAATAGCCTTTGGATCTCTTCCCGGTCTTTTTGCGAAGACTGGTAACTTCGCCAAATCAGAAATCCACCAACAACAAAACCAAAAAAGGTCGCGAGAGATATGATCTCGTGAACAATCCAGCTGGGGCCGAACAGGTAGTAACCTGAAATCCTGCCGATCAATTCAGCAACAAAAGCCAGTGCAGAGGCGGTGTATATCACCACCCCCGCATGGAACGTCCTGTTAGCTCCCGGACTATCGCTCAAAGCTGAAACCAGGCACTGGAACGTTCAGGCACCGGTCAATCGTCACCTTCGCTATCGCTATCGCCTTCGCCATCGCTGTCACCTTCGCCATCGCTGTCACCGTCGCTATCGCCATCGCTGTCACCGCCACTTTCACCGTCGCTATCGCCATCGCTGTCACCGCCACTTTCACCGTCGCTATCGCTGTCGCCTTCGCCGTCACTGTCGCCACCTCGCTCGCTATCGTTATCGCTGTCGCCGTCGCTTTCACTATCATCACTCTCGTCATCGTTTTCGTCGTCATCGTTCTCGTCACCGTCGTTTTCATCGTCATCGTTTTCATCGTCATCGTTTTCATCGTCATCGAAATCGTCGTCTTCATCATCATATTCATCGTCGTTCTCGGTCCTGTCGCGCAGGACGGTGCCATCTCTGCCGAGAACAATTTCGCGCTCGATGCCGGGGCCCGTCGCTTCAAATCGGGTATTGCCGAACAGGGTTCGATTGATTTCGATGCGCTTGAAACCTTGTTCCGTTAATTCTTCGACAATTTGATCTCTTGTGGTTTGAGACAGGGCAGTGCTTGCCATCAAGGCAAATGACGTGCTTATCAAGATCGTTTTCGCTCTCATTGTATTTCCTCACTTATTGATATTGTCCGAGACAAGCACGTGAAAGACTGTCTAGGGAATATAACTTTGGATGAAATTGGCTGTAATCATCCAAAGAGGCATTTGCAGACAAAGTTCTTTTTCAGATACAGGGACGGCTATAGTCTAAGGTCTGGGATCCCCGGCGAAATCGTGGAAAAGACCATCAATACATGGTTACAAAGGCGACCCTCGAGCATTTCAGGACTCAGCAACGGACCAAAAGAACCTGAATATGATAGAACAGACAAAATACCAGAAGCTTTTCTCCACCCCGCTTATTCGGTTCAAAGTACCAGATTGCGCAGTTCTGAACGCGGCACTTCTGATGGAAGCGGAGCAAATGCGTGCAAAGAGTACTGGTGTTGCAAAATCCAATCGTGGCGGTTGGCACTCGGAAGGAAATTTGTTCGAAAGCGATGCACCCAGCATACAGAGACTGCGAGACGCGGCAAAGGATGCTGTTTTCCAACTCTCACGAAAGGTCAACGTCGACTTCAATCCTGAAGAGTTCAACCTGAAACTCTTCGCATGGATGAATGCAAATCCAACTGGCGGCTATAATGCGCCTCACACGCATCCCGGTGCACATTGGTCGGGTGTTTACTATGTCGCTCAACCAAACGTCGATAAAGGGTCGTCAGGTATGATCGAGTTCGTCGATCCTCGTTCTGATCTGCAGCATTGGAAAATTCTTGGCGCGAGCGCCTTTCAACAAAAGCGGAGCTTTCGACCTTCTGTTGGTGAGTTGATAGTGTTTCCGTCCTACCTAATGCACTGGGTTCATCCCAATCAAAGCGATGAAGAAAGAGTAACCATCGCCTTTAACGCTACATTTCGCCGCCCAAAAAAGAAATAGTCAACACTTTCTGCTATAAATCGAATGTCTGCTTGGTCCGCACTCCCGACCTCGGCCCCGCAGCAATCTCGCGGGCGCAGAGAATGGCTGGTTCGGTGACGCTACACTGCGGCGCAGTCTGACTCGATGAATGGCACGCTCTTTGCCGCCACTGGATTTGTTGAGCGGGGTCAGCCCCAGCCAAGCCGCTAGATCGCGCCCGGTGCGGAATTGTTTTGCGTCGCCGATCGTCGCGACAATGGCCGATGCAGTTATTGGCCCAATTCCTGGCATGCGCATCAATCTGCGCGCATCAGCATTCAGCAGAGCATGTTGTTCGATCATCTTTGAGTAGCCGTCGATGCGCTCGTTCAAGCCGATAAACTGATAGCACTGGATGCCGAGCATGCCGTTCGCGATCTCGGGCATGTCCGGGTGATCACCGTCAAGGTGGCGCTTCGCAAAGGCCGTCACCGCTTCGATCCCGATAGGCAAGATATGCCCGAACTCGCGCAACAGGCTGCGGATCATATTGGCCAGCTGGGTGCGCTGCCGGACGGCCAGATCTCGCGTGCGGTGGATCGATAGAATAGCCTGTTGATCCTCGGTCTTGATCTCGACAAAGCGCATCGTCGGGCGCCTGACAGCTTCGCAATGGGAATGGGCCGTCCATGGCAGGGGCGGAAGGTTCAGTCGGGCGATATGCTGCGGTCGATCTAATGGCGGCAGAGAGCTGATTGTGTTGAAAAACTCTTCCTTGATTGCACGGCAAGCCGCTGATTCACTTTCCGTATTGAGGGATGCGGAATTCGATGATGGGACCGAAGCAGGAAGCGCAGGCGGCGCTATTTTATGAGTTCTCGCTGGAGGATCATGTCCCGCAGGACCACCTGCTGCGGTCGATTGATAGGTTCGTTGATCTGAGTAGTATCCGCACGCACCTTGCAGATTTCTACAGCCATAGCCTGAATATTCGAGAGGCGGGACTGTTACACGGGCTTCTTTGCGGTTTCACGGAAAATGCATACTGCATCAGATCCCTTGGCTCCAACGCACTTACGACGAGCCGTTATTCGACGTGCAGAGCACTTGACTGATGCTCGCCGTCCGGGAGACAGTTCTCGGACAAAGGAGGTGCCAACAAGTGAGCCGTCTTGTTCCGACACATGCACTGGTAGTTGCGTTGGCTGCGTCAGTGATGGCGACTCCGGCATTCGCCAATGACGATCTTGTTGTTTATATTGAGTGCGAAGGGAAGAATGGAGACACCACCCAGGGCAGCGGCGTTCTGGTAAGCTCGCAAGGACATGTACTGACGGCCCGACACGTCGTTCCCGACGGCTTCCTATGTCAGGCGAGCATCGGCAACAGCACTTTGCCAAAGCGTGGCGTGCGGCCGAGTTTTCAGTCCAACAACATAAACGACCGTTTCGACGCGCTTCTGCTGGAGTTCGGGCGCAACGCGGGCGAAACTTTCCCGTTTGCCTTGCTTTGCCAGGTTACGGAAGCTCTCAATGGCAGCAGAATCACGGCTAAGGGATTTCATGCCGGCTCATTTGGCCCACCGAGTTCGTCTGACGGCATCCTCTCGAACACCTACATCAGCTTCAACGGATTGATCGAAACCACAGCGATGACCACTGAAGGGAAGAGCGGCGGCCCTGTTTTCCTACACGGTACCAACGCCATTGTTGGGATAATTGCGGGCGCACAGTTCAGCAATCTGGGAATTGTCAGCAGCTATAGTATCCTGGCGACAAACGCAGTCCAAGGAAGTGTGGACTTGCTCACAGAGGCCCGCGACTGCGGTGGACAACCTGAGGATGCGCCACAAAGGTCGCCATCGACGCGTGAGGCCCCAACACAGGACTTAATCACCGACGCACCGTATCCGGTCTGTTACGTGGACGATGTACGACCCCCAGACGATTGGTTGGCGATGCGCAGCGAACCGAGTACAAAGCGCGGCCGGCAGATACTCAGACTTCCGTCCGGCACCGCAATGTCCATGCTCAGCAGGGGACAGGATGACTGGTTTCTCGTGCGACTCAGCGATGGCACCGAGGGTTGGGTCTCGTGGCGCGTTTCGCGATGGATCCGATGCTTGGATACATCGACGCAGGATATGAACGTTCCGCAAAAAACTCGGTAACCGGATTTAGCAGCGCGCCATTCAACGCTCAAACCCGATCTTCGAGTGACTACAGACCAATAACCCAGGGCACGACCGTTCGAAATGGTGGTTCCTAAGCCAAAGAAAAAACTGCCGTGAAACATCATATGGCCGCATGCGAGCCCCGCCCTTTAGGGCGCTGAGTTCACGCTATCCAGATACATGACGGTCGGGTTTGTCCGCGATGTGTGAATTCAACCTAGTCTAGATTATGCGTTCGCAGCGAATGGCGGCAATGCGTGCTGCAGTCGCAGCATTCAAAGAGCTTGTTCAAGGTCGGCATTGGGCCGTCCTTCCCATCGATAGGGCATAGGCGGGTCCCGATGCTGCGGTGCCTGCGGGGTCCGCTGTGAGCCCATTTTGACACCATAGCGAACGGGCTTGCCGGACACCAAGTGATTGCGCTTAATGGTGGTGCCACCGCGCAGGCGGGTTTTGAAGAAAGCTTCAGTATGCCGACTACATTGCGCATGTTCGTTCCTGCGGCGATCCGGGCTGTCATGGACCGCCTCACGCCGCGCGTGGAAGCCGAGACAGGCGTGCGGCTCATACAGGAGGTTGAGCTTAACCCACTGATACCGGAGCGGATCAGAGCCGGCGAGCTTTATGACATCGGCCTGACCAACCCCCTTTACGCGAAGGCTTTGATCGATGATGGATTTGCAGACGGCGGCAGCCACCGTGCATTCGGGCGTGTCTCACTTGCGGTTGCGCGCAAAGGCGTGGCGAATGGCCAAATAATAGCGGACTCACATGGTATTGAAGAGCTTCTGCGCAGCGCGAAAAGCATAGCCTATACAGGCTCCGGGACGAGCGGACACACCTATCTGGATGCGATGGAGCGCATGGGGCTGACTGACGCAGTCTTGCCGAAAAGTCATGCGATGGCTGGGGGCGTGCCTGCGGTCTCTGTGGCGACTGGCGAATACGAGGTTGCGATTGCCCCTCTGACAACAGTGATTGCCACGCCAGGAGTTGTTCCCGCTGCGGTGTTCCCGGAACACCTTGGTACACATATCGACATGTCGGTATTTCGGAACGCCGCATCACCAAGCACAACAGCAAAAGTGATCGACATCCTGACCGATCACGATCTTAATGATGAACTCGCGGCGGCGGGAATTGCGCGTTTTGAACTGATCTGATCGCGTTTTGGATTTCCGGCAAAATCGCGCACCGACAGGAGAAGCCTCACCACCACCAGATCAGAGTCTTGTCAGCTACGTTGGCTTAATGTCTGTTGTTTCTGGGCATAGAATATGCGGAGACATTTCTTTTCCATTCAGAAAAAGAGAGCGAGGGCCGAATGAATTTGATTGCAAGGGCGACGTCGATTGTTGGTGGAACGGTGGCAGCCATGCGCCGTGGCACTTCCCCCCGGGAACAAGCCATTGGCGCAGAACCCAATATCCCTCAGGCCCGGAATCAAGGTATTATGACGCTCAAGATGCCGGTCGCGGAGGGGTGGAAAGATGGGCGGTTGCCGATCTGCGCAGATCGCTTGAAGGTCAATGTATTTGCGTCAGAGTTGGATCACCCCCGTTGGGTCGAGGTTCTTCCAAATGGCGATGTTTTGGTTGCTGAATCGAAGGAACAGGCCGGTCCACCGAAGACTCTCATGGACCATGCTGCGCAGGCGACCATGCGCCGCGTCAAGGCCATTGGGAAAAGCGCCAACCGCGTCACTCTACTCCGAGACGAAGACGGCGATGGGATTGCCGAAACGCGGTATGTGTTTGTGGAAAACCAGAACCAGCCCTTCGGCATGGCGCTGGTCGGCAGCAAATTCTATCTGGGCAACACCGACGGGATCAAAGTCTTTGACTACGTTCCTGGAGCAACCAGGCTCGAAGGTGAAGGCCAGACCTTGGTCGACTTCAAGCCGCATGGCCACTGGACACGCAGCCTTATTGTCTCACCTGATCAGAGCAAGATTTATGCAGGCGTCGGATCACTCACCAATATCGCTGACCAAGGTATGGAAGTTGAGGACGGCCGCGCCGCAATCTGGGAGCTTGATGTAGCCACACACAAGGCACGCATCTTTGCCACAGGCCTGCGAAATGCTGTTGGCATGGCATGGGAGCCTACAACCAAAAAATTGTGGACCGTTGTGAATGAACGTGACGGACTCGGTGACGAGACCCCACCAGATTACCTGACCTCCGTCGTCGACGGAGGGTTCTACGGATGGCCCTACAGTTACTGGAACAGAATTGTTGATGATCGGGTAGAGCAGGATCCGGAAAAAGTCGCCGCTTCAATCGTGCCAGACTATGCGCTTGGCGGCCATACGGCGTCTTTGGGACTATGCTGGATGCCTGCGGGCACGCTACCGGGGTTTGGCGATGGCATGATCATTGGCCAACACGGTTCGTGGAACCGGTCTATTCTCAGCGGGTACAAGCTCATCTTCGTGCCGTTTCAGGACGGAAAGCCCAGCGGTAAACCTCGCGACATATTGACAGGGTTTTTGTCAGAGGACGAGAAACTCGCTTACGGTCGCCCTGTGGGCGTAAGCCTTGGCGCAGATCGCGAGAGCCTGTTGATGGTCGACGACGTGGGGGACGTAGTTTTCCGCGTAAGCGCTGGTTAAGCGACATACCGTCACAGAAATCCAATAATGTTTACTTCAGAGAGAGTTCACCGTTGAGATCACGGCGGATGTCTCCTTTGACAGGCTGCACCGCAGCATGAACGTTCCACGTCGAGTGACCGCAAACGGCCGTCCATGACGCTAAAGCCCCCTCCCAATGGTTCCTCCCGGGCTCCGAACGTATACGGGGGGGCGCAGCGCGGCATTTCGCTAGCGACTGGCTTCTTCACCGGGGAATCCACCCGGAATCCACTTCGCCCAGCGCGTGATATAAAACGGTCTTATTTTCAGATATTTACGTGGCCTACAGGCCGCTCGGGGTGGATTCTTGACTAAACCACTCAAGAATCCACCCGTGGAATCCACCAACCGGAATCCAGGCACTGGAATCCACCCTGCTGACGTTGTTTTCATAAGCATGCGTCGGACCGCGATGGAGTTGGATTTCGTGCATCGTCAGCCTGAAATCAGATCAATCGGAAACGCTGTTCCTGAAGGTGCAGACTGCCAGGGTGCCCGGGCCTTGATCAGCAGGTCAATATCACCAACTGCGTCGCAAAGCTCCATCGGACCTTGTCACCGTGATCATGATCTCTGACTGCGGCTGCCGGCACCCGCGCTGGGCCATTCGCCCGGCGCACCTATGCGGTACACCCGCCCACGGCCCTCGACCTTCTCTGAGATGACAGCCAGGCTGAGCTTTTTCTTCAGCTGACCCGAGATCGCGCCGCGCACGGAGTGGGCCTGCCAGCCGGTCACGGCGGTGATTTCGGGAATACTGGCACCATCGGGCGCCTGCAACAGAGCTATCAGTTCGGCCTGCTTGGTGCCCTTGCGCAGAGTGACCGGCGCGGGCGTCCTGCGGTTCCGGGCCGGGCTTGCGCAAACCGGCCATGGCCTGCGCCACGACGGGCTCAATGCCGATGGCGGCCAGCCCGGCTCCGGTGGCGATCAGCGTGGTGCCGCGACCATCACCGGTCTCGCGCCAGAGCGGCTCGTCGCGGCGCAGGTCAGCTTCGACCTCTTCGATCAACCCGCGTTCGGTCATCAGCGTGACGACTTTCTTTGCGGCAGCGCCATGCAGCCCTTCGGGCAGGGGCATCGCAAGCGTTGCCCGGGCGGGAGGCGGCGCTGATGAGAATGAGAGTCTGCGTATCGGTCAGGCGGGTCACAAAAGTCTCCGGATGCAAGTGGCAGCGCAGCATGCGTTGCCTTCTACCGGAGCAGACCACGCGGGGCTGCCGGGTTTCCTGACTGACCTCCGTGGGTTCGCTGTTCTGATGGGGATCAGGTTCGCTCTGCTGAGAGCAATCATCAACTGTAATCGATCTGGTATTGTTACTTTCTCTGGCAGCGACCGGGAGGCCGGTTACCCATTGCGAGGGAACTGTCCGCACCAGCGGACGGCTACATTGTCCGTCGTTGCAAGGTACATCGAGATCCGTCACGCAGACTGAAATGTGAATTCGCTGCAAATGCACGCGCACGAACTTCGCTGCTCTTGGCAGACCTACACGAGGGATTGCACGCCTCATGTGGTTTCGACTGTTCGCCACCGAGACAGTCCGTCCATTCCTCCATCGGCACAAAAATTACCGCGCGGCCGCGGCGGTTGCGCTCGGGGTAATCGGGAATCTCCTCCGGCCCGCAAATTTATTTCATCGGACCTATTCCGCATATCACACCCGCGATCTGCGGTGTTTGGGCTAGGCCGCCGTCCGTCGCGCCTCTTGAACCAAGGCAGACATTTCGCCGATCAACACCTTGGAAATAGTTGTACAGATACGCGGCAGAGAGCGTTTGACGCTGACCGCGAGGCTGATCGATTGACTGCGAGGCTGCGCATCCAAAATCGGGATTGCGACCATTTCGCCGGATATCAGTTCGGAAGCCGCGTCCAGCTCGGAGGTCAATGCAATATGCGTGCCCGAAACGACCATCTGCTTGAGCAATTGCAGCGAGTTGGTGACCAACAGAGGCCCCGCGTCGGCAAAGAGCGACGAGTGCCGCACCTCGAGCATACGTCGGATCGCCAGGGCCCGGCTCTGGACCACGAGGCGATGACCGCGCACTTCCCTGATCTGTATCGAAGTCATCCGGGCGACAGGATGCCCTGGCGCACAGACGCAAACAAGCGGCAAGTCAGCCGTCCAAAGCACGTGAATATCGCGTGCAGGCCGCAGGTTGAACCCAAGCGCGAGGTCGGCAGTTCTGTCGTTCAGGGCAGCGACCGCATCGTCCGGCGTCATTATTTCGACTTCCATCTGGACGCGCGGAAACTCTTTCACGATGGCGGCTAGAATGCGTGGCAGCGCCCCGTTCGCAAGACTGTCCATTGTGGCCAAACGCACGTGGCCGAGATCAACCCCCTGCATCTGTTTCACGTCCGACAGGATGGTGCTCTCGTCCGCCCGCCAACGACGTGACAGTACGATAAACATCTCTCCTGCAGCCGTCGTTTCCATGCCTGTGCTTTGCCGGTCGAAAAGCTGAAGGTCCAGCCGCTCCTCAAGCAGCTTGATCTGCCGGTCGATGGCTGAGGCGGAGATGCCCAGCGCCCGCGACGCTGCTTGGATCGAACCGTTTTCCGCCACTGCCTCGACGTAGCGCAGAACGCGGGGAACGAGGTGCAGGGACATGATTTCATCCATTCTAATTTTTCGTATGGAGTGTGTTGTTTTATATGATGGATTGCAATGCTCCAAATTCCTATCGTGAATTCCGTAAACACACGGACTTATCCATGACACCCGCTCTCAACTTGCTTAACACGGTTCGGCGCCAACAGGCTGTCGCGGCTCTTGCACCACTTGTGGAACGGTCACCCTGGGTGGCTGAGGCTGTGGTAGACCTCCGTCCATTCGCCTCGGATGCGGCGATCGCTGAAGCGTTGGTCGAGGTCATCCTGGCCGCTTCCCCCGAGCGGCGCTTGGCTCTATTCAACGTGCATCCCGAGCTGTCAGGGATCGAGGCTGCCGAGGGTCGTATGACGGCGGCGAGCATCTCGGAACAGGGAAGGCTTGGCCTGACACGCATGCCACAGGACGAAACGAAGCGCCTCAACGCGCTGAACGCTGCCTACCGGGCGCGTTTCGGTCATCCCTTCATCATAGCGCTACACCGGGTACCGGACCGCGCGACGCTGTTCGACACCTTCGAGCGGCGGCTGAAGGCCTCAACGCTCGAGGAACACACCACCACCTTGGCCGAAATCGCGTCAGTGATCCGGTCCCGCTGCCGCAGCGCCTTCGGTGCGGCGCATGAAGCCACCTCAACTCTACCTTCAGATGAACAGGAGACCCAACAATGAAACACCACACCTTCGCTCTTGCCGCCGCCGTCTTCGTCCTAGGCGCCGCCGCGCAGGCCGAGACCATCCGCGTGGCCGGCAACTTCGCCACCGACCATTCCTCTTCCGTTGCGATGGAAACCTTCGCGAAAACGCTGACCGAGCTGTCGGGCGGGGAATTCGAGGTCAACCTGTTCCCCGCCCGCCAGCTGGGTGGTGCTGCCGAGAACGTGCAGGCGGTCAAGATCGGTGCAGTCGAGATCATCTGGGTCGGCACCGCCTATCTGACCCGCACCGTACCCGAGCTTGAGGTTGTCGGCCTGCCTTTCCAGTTCGAAAGCCGCGAAGTCGCCTTCAAGATCGTGGACGGCCCCGTCGGCGACGCGCTCGACGAAAAGCTCGCCGCACAGGACATCATGTCGCTGGGCTACATGGAACTCGGCTTCCGCCAGATGACGAACTCCGTACGTCCGATCGAAAAGCTGGAGGATATTGCGGGCCTGAAGATCCGTCTGCAGCCGAACGAGACGCACCTGGCCACGTTCCGTGCCTTAGGTGCCAATCCGCTGGCGATGGACGTGAACGAACTCTACTCGGCGCTGGAGCAGAAAGTGGTCGACGGTCAGGAAAACCCGTTCTCGATCATCCAGGTCGCCGGCTATCCGGAAGTGCAGGAATACGTGTCCAACACCGGGCATTTCTTCGACTTCATCTCGGTCGTTGCGAACAAGGCCTGGTTTGACGGTCTGAGCCCGGAACAGCAGGGATGGGTAACCGAGGCGATGGATACGGCTGTGGCCGAACAGCGGATACTGGCAGCCGAGCAGGATGGAGCAGCCCTCGACAAGATCATCGAGATGGGCATGACCTACACCGAGGTTTCGCCAGAACTCGCCACAGCGCTGCGCGAGACCGTAGGCGGTGTCGCCGCCGAGACCAAGTCACGTCTCGACCCGGCGCTGGTGGAACTCCTCGACGCCGAAATGTTGTCCCCGTCGAACTGACCCCGATGCAGACGCTCGTCTCATCGATCCTGGCGCGCGCCGACAGTGGCGCGCGCATAGTGGCTATGGTCGCGGCCGCGGTCATGGTGATCGTGGTCACGGCACAGGTGGTTATGCGCTACGGCTTGAACTCCTCCTTCGACTGGGCGGACGAAATATCCCGCCTCGCTTTTGTGACCACGATCTTTATAGCCATTCCGCTGGGTATCCGGGATGGCACACATGTCGGGATCGATCTCATGGTCAACCGTCTGCCCGCCATGCCTCAACGTGCGGTCAAACGTTTCACCAGCGGCCTTGCCGGCGTGATGCTGCTAATCATCACCTGGGCCACGATCCAGGTTGCCGGCACGACGTGGAACGAGCGGCTCGGGGCCATCGACATCACCTCCTCAGTCTTCTTCTTTCCTGTCATCGTGGGTGCACTGCATTCGGCGCTTCATCTACTGCACCTCGCCGCCGTACCGGAACCGACCCTGCCATGAGCATCGCCGTCATCGCCAGTTTCTTCGTTCTGGGCCTCCTAGGCATGCCACTTGCCTTTTCGCTGGGCTGCGCGGCGCTCTTCGGCCTATGGCTGGCCGGTTTTGATCCGTCAATCATGCCCAGCCGCATGATGAACGCGGTCAATTCCTTCCCGCTCATGTCAATTCCGCTTTTCATGATCGCGGGCGAACTGATGCTGAAGGGCGGGATTATGGACCGGCTGGTGGACTTCGCCAACGCCTTTGTCGGGCGGGTGCGCGGCGGGCTCGCGCAGGTCTCGATCATCGCGGGCGCGGGACTGGCCTCGGTCTCCGGCGCGGCAGTGGCGGACGCCTCCGCGCTGTCCTCCACCCTGGTGCCGTCGCTGAAGAAACAGTACGGGCTCGGCTTTTCCTCGGGTGTAGTGGCCGCGGCCGCCAATCTCGGGCCGATCATTCCACCCTCCGGGGCGATGATTGTATATGCGTTCATGGCCGGATCCAGTGTCTCGGTCGGCGGCCTGTTCATGGCCGGCGTGGTTCCAGGCCTGATCCTGTTCCTGACACTAATGGCGCTGTGCTGGTTCATCTCTTGGAAGCGGGATTACCCGCTGGTCGGCGAAGGCTTCAACCTGCGCAACGCCCTACGGGAAACGCGAAGGTCCGTCATTGTCTTCATGATGCCGGTCGTGGTCATCGGCGGCATCGTCGCTGGTGCCTTTACTCCAACGGAAGGTGCGGCTGTCGGTGTCGTGTATGCGCTTATCATCGGCTTTTTCGTCACCCGAAAGCTAAAGGTATCGGACCTGCCCGATGTGCTTCTGACAGCCGCCAAGACTACGGCGATGGTTGGCGCAATGATCGCTTTCGCCTCTACAGTGACGTTCCTTTTCACCATCGACCTGCTGCCGATCAAGTTGGCTGGGGCGATCAAGGAGATCACCGACAGCCCGATGGTCTTCCTGCTGCTGGTCGCACTGATGATGCTGGTCGTAGGGATGTTTCTTGAATCAAACGCCGCCAACATCATGCTCGTCCCGCTCTTCCACCCGATCGCGCTGCAGTTCGGCATTGATCCGCTGCATTTCGGCTTTCTGTTCGTCCTGAATCTGGTGATCGGGATGTTGACGCCGCCCGTGGGTGTGATCCTCTTCGTCGTGTGCGGTATCACAGGTGTGAAAATGACGGAGCTCGTACGCGAAAGCTGGCCGTTCATTGTCGCGATGTACTGCGTGCTGTTTCTCTGCATGTTGTTCCCAGGTATTGTGACGGCTCTGCCTCGGGCGATGGGGTATTGATGCGCATCTTGCTGATCAATCCGAACACGACCCAGGTGCTGACCGATAAGCTGGACAAGTCCGCGCGCGCCGTGTTGCCGCCGGAAATCGAGTTGTTCTCCGTCACTGCGGAGGACGGCTTTCCCTATATCTCGTCAAGAGCAGAGGCGCATTGCGCTGGCGTCGGCGTTCTGGAGACACTGGCTCGGCTTGGTGAGGAGTTCGATGCGGCTGTGATCGCAGCCTTCGGCGACCCGGGACTTCTGCCCGCACGGGAAGCCTTCGATATGCCGATCACCGGCATGACGGAGGCCGCGATGCTCTCGGCCTGCATGCTTGGCCAGCGCTTTGCCTTTGTGACCTTCACGCCACGGATGGCGCCTTGGTACAATGAACAGGTGCGGCAGGCAGAACTTGCGTCACGTTTTGCGGGGACGTTCACGCCGGATGTGCCGCTGGGCAAGATCGATGAGATCGACAGTGATCTGCGCCAACCGCTCGTCGCTGAATGCCACCGCGCGATGGAAAGCGGGGCGGACGTGCTGATCCTCTCCGGTGCACCGCTAGCCGGGCTGGCACCTGATCTGCGCGGCGAAGTGGATGCCGTACTGATCGACCCCGTCCAGGCGGCGGTTCTTCAAGCGGCGGCGCTGGCGCGCCTCGCCCCCCAAGGCGCTTCAGGAGGCAGCTACCGGCGACCGCCTGGAAAATCTTCGACCAAGCTGCCCGAGGCACTCGCGCGCCACATCGCCCGCGAGATTTAAGGTCCGCGAAAGAGCTTTTTCAGGGAAGGATCGAGGCCCGCCATCTGGATGCCCGATGGCTTTGCGTAGCGACCCCAAACCGGCTTCGGCAATCCCAGCCTGTGGATCATCTCCGCCATGCAGACCGACGCAGTCACTGGCGAGATCACCGGCACTGGCACCTCCGGCTGGATACGCGCAGCCATGCCTTCCATGGATCCCGCCCCCAGGACGACCACGTCAGCCAGGTCCTCCTCCACCGCGGCCCGCGCAAGAGTGATTGCTGCCGCGTCGGCACGCGGTTGATCCGCGGTCAGTTCTGTACCGGTCAAACCGATGTCCCGGATCGAGACGACGCGATCTGCAAACCCGGTGGCGGCTACGACCTCTTCGGTCATGCCACGCGCGGGCGCGCCAATGGAAAGTATCGCGATGCTCTGACCGACGAGCGAGGCGGCCGCCAGCCCTGCCTCGCCCGTTGCGATCAGAGGCACCGGGCACATCTCCTTTGCCGCCGTCGTCACGGCGGGCACGATGAAGGCTCCGACGATGACCACATCGTGATCGTCGAAATTACCTGCCAGAGCAGACAAAACCGCATGACCGGCTACCGCTGCCTCGCCACGGGTCGAGATATAGTCGGACCCGAAAGAAGCGGAGCATACGTCGATCCGCGTGTGAGGCGCAGCGATCCTGCGGGCTTCAGAAGCCATGACTTCTGCCATGGCCTCCGACGTGTTGGGGTTGATGAACAGAATACGCATGCCTCAACCAGTCGCCAGAGAGGCATTTGCAAGGACAGCGGCATAAATCTCCGACGGCGTGGTGCACCATAATCCATCCCTGGCGGCAATTTCCGCAAGCGCCTGCGCGACCGGGCGGAGACGCCATGGCTGGCCCGAGATGAAGCTGTGAAGAACGACGCTCATCACCGAAGGCTGTTTCGACATCAGCAACTCCTCAGCTTCGTCGCGGATCATATCGGCAAATCGGCAGGCATCCGTCTGGCGTCCGATCATTGTCGTGCTGTCGTTCAGTTCGGCCGCATAGGGAATGGCAAGCATCCGACCCGCACCGGTGTCAAGCCATACGGGTTGATCGTCGAGCTTTAAATCAAGGAGATAGCGATAGCCGGCAGCGGAGAGACTGGTCAGCGACGTAGGTGTGTGGGCAAGCCAGGGCGAGGACCAGCCACCCGGTGCTGCACCTTCCTGTGCTTCGATTCTTGCAAGAACCTCGGCGACATAGGCCGCTTCGGTTCCTGCCGGAAGGGCGCTCAGGCTATCGGAGTTCGAGCGCCCATGACCCACGATCTCGGCACTGACAGCGCGCGCGGCCGCCAAGACCTCGGGAGCCTCATCGTACACGTCGGTGTTGAGCAGCACTGTAGGTCGGATGCCTATACCGGCCAGCCGGTCGAATAGCCTGAAAGCACCCGCGCGATTGCCGTAGTCGCGCCACGCCGCATTCACCAGATCCGGCACCTTGCCACGCGGCAGGATGTCTTCGGTCATGCCGTCGTCGGTACGATAACTCTCGACACCCACGGCGACCCAGAGCGCAACACGGGCACCGTTCGGCCATGTGCCCTCAGGACGCGAGGATAACGCCGAGTAGCTCCAAGGCAGGGTCATGCCAGACCCTTTCCGAGCTTGCGCATCATTCCGACGTCTCGCGCAGAGGCGCGGTCGTGCATTGCGCGATAGACCGGCAGAATTTCGGCCATGTCGTCTGCCGCCCGCCTAAGGATCACCGCGAGGTCGCCGAAAACATCCCGCGCCTCGGCCAAAAGCGCAGCCTCGTCCACTGTGGTGACACGCCCGTCCTCTGCGACTACTCGGCCGGCGACCATCGTCAGCCTGACCGAACTGCCATTTTCGACATGCACAAGTTGTCGAACAAGATCGTTCAGCGGCAAAAAGGCGAGTGAAGACAGATCCACCACGACGAGGTCGGCGGGCGCACCGATCTCGAGCGTCCCCAGCCCCGGCCGCCGCATGACATCACCCCCGCCTGCCGTCGCTGCGTGCAAAACTTCGCGTGCCGTTGGCCAGCGATCGGGATCGTCGCCTGAAAGCGTATGGATCATGCCTGCTGTCTTCATCACCGACCACATGTTCACGGCATCGTCCGCAATGGCCTCGTCAACGCCCAGCGACACCGAAATGCCCCGATCCAGCATCGCACGAAACGGCATCAAGCCGGACCCCAGACGCAGGTTGCTGATCGGATTGTGCGCGACCTTTGCCCCCGCCTCGGCGATCAGATCAAGGTCATCGCCGTCCACCCAGATCGCGTGGATTACCTGCATCCGTTCGGATAGCAGTCCCAGGTCGTTTGTGTATCGCACCAGCGACCGTCCGCCGAATTTCTCCTGGCACAGAACCCGCTGAAGTCTGGTTTCCAGCATATGGGCGAAAATCGGAAGATCGTGCGCAACGCTAAGCGCATCGAGAGCCGCGAAATACTCCGGGCTGACGCGCTGCGGCGCCGAGCAGGACACGGCCGCACCAATGCGACCGTCCTCGACCCCGTGCCAGCGCCGGATGAGGTGATCGTAGAGACCCAAGAGGTCTCCGGCCGTGAGCCTCGGCCGCCGTGCAAGTCGCGAGCGCATCGGTTCCGGAGCGAGATCTTTGAGGAACGGCAGCTTTTCCAACTCGGAAAGTTCAGGCTCATCCAGAGAAAGTGTCGCGCGGATGCCGCTGTCGGCGTAGGCTTGGGCGACTGCGTCGATGATCTCCAGCGTAGGCTCCGGAACGAAAAAGCAATCGTCCATCACCGCTGTCGTGCCGGTCCGCAGCATCTCGATACACCCCAGCATCGTGCGCAGATACGCCTGTCGCGGCGTCAGCCGCAGGGTCTCAAGCGCAGGGCTTTCGTAGAGCATGAAGAGTTCCAGCGGCAGGCACGGCAAGCGCCCCTTCATGTGGTTCACTGAGGAGTGGAAGTGCGCGTTGATCAGACCCGGCATCAGAAGGTCGCGACGACCCTCGACGACGCGCACGCCGTCCGGCGCAGAGAGCTGCCCCATGGCAGCGATCCGACCGTCACGAACAAGAAGGTCAGTCGGCTCCGTCATTCCGCCTTCCACTCCGAAATCGAGAAGGCGGACGTTACGGAAGAATGCGGCGGCGCTCATCGCATCTCGCCGCGCAGCAGTCTGGTCAGCTCTGGCGACAGTCCGACACTATCGCTCAGCGGCCTTTGTCGAGGCGCCGAGCCACAGGCTTCGCCGCCGGAGATGCAGGCATGGACAGCCTCCAACCCGTCGAAGACCGGCACCGGCACCCGGGACTCAAGGCGGGCTGCCATGCCCACGATGGCGGCGCCGCAGATCACTATGGCCTCGGCTCCTTCCGACCGCAACCGCAGGCAGGCTTCGAGGACAATGGCATCCTTCGCCTCGGGCGACAGGTAATCCGAGACATCGCCGACCTCGATGGCGACCATGCCCGTCGGGACGATCCCTTTGCGCGACAGAACGGCCTCGTAGAGGGCGCGACTGACTTCGCCGAAGAAAACGACCCCAATGCGCCGCCCGCCTGAAGCTGCTGCCCCCAGTGCGGCCGCGGTGATGCCGATGACCGGCATGGGCAAAACTGATCGCAGGGCCTCGAGGGCGGTGTCGAACGAGATGGCGAGAATGACAGCATCGTGCCCCGCCGCATGCTCCGCGACGAGATCGAGCGCAGAGTGGCCTGCAACGACGTTCTCCGCCTCTGTTGATACGATCCGCGCACCGAACTGACCCGTGACACCGGTCAGGGTAACATCGCAACGGGCAAGCGAGCGGGCGGCGGCCAGATAGGCGTCAGTCACTTCAGGAGACGTGTTCGGGTTCACCACAAGGATTCGTAGCGGCATCAGATCAGAATCCCAGGAAAGACCGAGATCAGAGCGACAACCGCAAGAATGCATAGCGCGAAGGGCAGCACGCCCACGATCACCGTGCCGACATGCCCTCGGCCACGAACGCTTTGCGTGACATAGAGGTTCATGCCGACCGGTGGCGTGATCAGCGCCAGTTCGCACATCAGGACAAGGAAAATGCCGAACCAGATGCTGTCATACCCCAACAGAGTGACGACCGGAAGGACGATCGGGATCGTCGCAATCATCATGGCAAGCGCGTCCAGAAAACAGCCCAGCAACATGTAAAGCAACACCAAGAGCATGATCATGATCAGGGGTGTCACATCAAACGAGGATACGAAAGCCGAAACCTGCGCGGGCACTCCCAGGACCCCAAGAATGAAGTTCAGGTAGAAGGCGGCGATGAGGATCAGAAGTGTCATCCCAGTCGTCGTGACGGCTGACATCATCGCTTCGCGCAGCATTCGCCAATTGAGCGTCCGGTAGAACGCTGTCAACACCAATGCGGCCATGACACCTACGCCCGCTGCCTCGGTCGGTGTGGCGAAACCCAGGTAGATTGAACCCATGACGAGGATGAAGATCACCAACGGCGGGACCAGATCGGTCAGTCTCTTCCGGCGCTCCGACCAGGGTGCGATCGGTTCACGACGACCGGCGATCGCCGGGTTCAGCATCGAGGCGACCGCGATCATCAGCATGAAGCACAGGGCCAGCAGGACGCCCGGCAGGATGCCCGCTGTAAAGAGCGCACCGATGGAGGTGTTGGTGATCGCGCCATAGATGATGAGGTTGATGGAAGGGGGGATCAGGATGCCCAGCGTCGCACCAGAGGCAACACTTCCCGCAACCCAAGCCTCGGAGTAGTTTTGGCGGCGAAACGTCGGGAAGGCAACCGTGCCTATGGTGGCTGCCGTGGCCACTGACGAGCCGGAAATCGACGCGAAGACAGTCGAGGCGGCGATATTGGTATGCAGCAGTCCACCGGGCAGCGGTTTCGTCCAATCCGCCAGGGCACGGTACATTCGTTCCGTAACGCCGCCGCGCACAAGGATTTCGCCCATCAGCACGAAGAGCGGTATCGCGACGAGCAGAAAGTTGTTCAGCGTGCCCCACATCATCGTGCCGAACGGCCTGATCATTGCATCGCCGATGAAGATATAAGCGCCCGTGACGGCGATGATGAAAAGCGCAGTAGCAATGTGCAGCCCGATGAAGAGCAGAAACAAAAGAAGCGCAAAACCGATGGCCGCGTCTTCAATTCCGAGCATTGCCGCCCTCCGGATGGATGTATTGGCTTACCTCTTCTTCGACCGTCGGCGCGCCGTAGCGTCGATCAATAGATGGACGGTCGGTTATCAGAAGAATGATCGCATGCACCGTGATCAAACAGGCGGTCAGGGCAAAAAAGATCATACCGATCAGCCAGACCCCCTGTGGTACCCATAGCGGAGTCTGTAGCGGCGTGTTGGTTATGGATCCGAACCTCAATGTCGTCTGCAGTTCGCCCAAGGCGTGCCAAGCCATGAATACGGCAAAAACTGCCATCGTGAATTGGGCCAGCACATGCAGCGCATCTCGCATCGCCTGTGGGAAGAAACGGAAGAAGATTTCGATTCTCGGATGCCCGCGCCTCAGCAGCGTCAAGGCCATGCCCAGCGATCCGACGAAGGCCAGAACATAGCCGCCAATTTCGTCCGTTCCCTGGATCGAAGCGCCGAAGAAATCCCGGCCGACGATATCGATGGTGATCAGACCGGCAAGCACAGCAATGGCCACGCCCGCGACGAGCGCGAGCGTGGCGGCAATATGCTCGACAGTTCGGAGCAGCACGTCCACTTGCGGACTGCCGCTATTCGATCTTCAGGCCGCGGGCGGCACCGACGGTATCGTTCCAGATCTGGGTGCAGCCGGCGTAGGATGCTTCGCATTTTGCCGCCCATTCCGGCAGTACAGCCGAAACCGAGATTTCCGCAACGCGGGCCTTGTCTTCATCGCTGACGGGCACCAGCGTCATGTCGTAGGACGTGTAGATGCCGCCCTCAGGACAATCGCCGCCGGTCGAGCAGGATTGGGCGGTGTCGTTCGTTTTGATCGCCACATCCCAGAGCTCGGACTCCATGGCTGCCATTGTTTCATCGAACGACGCGCGGGCCTCCGCACTTAGGCTATTCAGCCACTCGAGATTGACCATATGCGCCTGCACCGAACCCGAGACTGAAAGCGGATAGAGATGCGTGGTCACCTCCGGCCATTTGCCGGTATTGGAGGAGGTGGGCGAGGTGACACCGCAGGTGGCGACGCCACGCTGGAGAGCCGGATAGACCTCCGGGAAGGACAGCGTGACTGGTGTTGCGCCGAGGTTCTCCAGCAAAGTCGACATCGAAGCCGTAAAGGAGCGGACCTTCAACCCATCGAGATCGCCAAGGGACGACATTTCGGCGTTACACAGAAACACCTGTGGACCGAACGGCCAGATCGCTGCGGCTGTGACCCCGAATTTTTCCGCAAGTCGTGCGTTGAAAGCGTCACGATAGGCATCAACTGCAGCCTTGAGATCTTCCATGTTGGTAGACACGCCAATCAGATCGATCCCTTCAAGGAACGGGTCGTCCTTGGCGACGCTGCCGACTTGGATCGTTGCCATGTCGAACGTGCCCGTGCTCAGAAGACGCAGGCCGTCCGCGAGATCGATCCCGACAGCCTGATATTCGCTCCGGTTGACATCGAAACCGGCTCCTAAGAGAGCCGCAACCGCCTGTGCCTCGGCAGGATATTGGGCGCGCTGTTCCTGGTTCTGAGTGATGAGGCGCATGGATTGCGCTTCGACAGCACCCGCCAGGGTGAGCACGCTGGCCGTTGCGGCGGTGATGACAGCTAAGTGGTTCACGACAGTCTTTCCTTTCATGAGTTTCTTGGCGGCATGGATACGCAAATGATGGACCAATCCCCTCGGTCTCGATCGCGCAGCCAAAAGGCATTGATCTGAGCTTCATTTGAGATGCCATATTGTTAACAATGCAAGTTTTTTTTGTGCGCAAAATTACGACGAAACAGCTCATTTGTGTGCGCCACCGGCTTAATGCCGAATTTTTTCAGAAACTTGACAGCCGACCGGCCTTTCGCCGAGCGCGACGATTGAGAGTTTGAAAGTCTGTCATTTGCCCGTATCTTCACTAGTAAATGAAGCTGGGCCGTCAAGCGATGAAATCTCCTTACACATCCGAGGACGAAATCTTTCAGTCCCTGCGCGCAGCGATCCTGTCGCGCAAGCTGGTACCCGGGACCCGGCTGCGTGAAGTGCGCTTGGGCAAAATTCTGGGCGCCTCAAGGGGGTCAGTGCGCAAGGCTCTGGACCGCCTGAGCTTCGAAGGCCTCGTTGAGCAAGAGCCGAACCGAGGGGCATCGGTTGCGCAGCCATCCGCGCAGGAAGCAGCGGAGCTTTTCGCAGCAAGAAAATGCCTCGAGGTGGCGATTGCCCGGATGGCCGCGAAGAATCTCACTCCGCAGGCAGTCAGAAAGCTCGAAAAGCACATTGCGCGCGAACAGGCCGCGCGGAAAAAGGCAGCCTGGGAGAAGGTTGTTGCGCTGTCCGGCGAATTCCACATCCTGATTGCGGAAATCGCGGGCAACGCAACACTGAGACGGTACCTGAACGACCTGATCGCGCGGGAGTCGTTGATTATCCAATTGTTCGGGACTCGTCAGCATGACGTTTGCACGCAAAACGAGCACGTCGAGATACTTGAAGCGCTGCAAGCTGGGAACGGCGATCTGATTGCCAGAAAGATCGAGGATCACATTGATGGCATCGCCGCCGGCGTCGATCTTACCTCTCGCGCCACCAACAGTTTTACGCTGGAGGAGATACTACTTGGATAACTCGTCGCACTTCTTCCCTCCCGGTGTCGGAAACCAAAGCTCTCGAAACACACCAAGATGATTTCTTCCAATGTGCCAACCGACCGGACTTCAAGTGTTCACTTTAGCAAAAGGCCTCCCCCATGCGATATGATCTGGTCGTCAAGAACTCTAAGGCCGTCACGGCCGGCGGTATATCGCTCTGCGACATAGGCATCGCGCAGGGGCGCATCGCCGCGCTTGGCAGCGAACTGGATGGAACCGAGAAAATCGACGCGAAGGGGCTGATCGCGCTGCCTGGTGGCATCGACAGTCACGTGCATATCTCGCAACCATCCGGGCCGGGGATAGAGATGGCGGATGATTTCGCATCGGCGACGCTTGCCGCGGCATGTGGAGGAAACACGACCGTCATGCCGTTCTGCCTGCCTGAAGACGGACAAACGTTACGCCAGGCTGTGAGCGACTATCTGACCAAGGCCGACGGCCGATGCCTGACCGACGTATCCTTCCACCTGATCGTGAAATCGGTGGACCCAGAGACACTTGGCCAGGACCTCCCGGCGCTGATTGCACAGGGCATGACGAGCTTCAAGGTTTTCATGACCTATCAGGGTATGCGCCTGACGGATGCGGAAATACTGCAAGTCATGGACGTCGCCCGCGAACAGGGCGCACTCACAATGGTTCATGCGGAGAACGAAGATGCGATCGAGTTCCTGCGCGATAAGGCGGAACGAGACGGGCGGATTCAGCCCGTGCATCACGCCCGCACACGCCCCATCCCGGTCGAGCGCGAAGCCACGCATCGTGCGACTACCCTGGCGGAAGTCGCGGGCGTGCCGGTAATGATCGTTCACGTCTCGAACGGCGCGGCGCTCGAAGAAATCCAACGCGCCCGGGCCCGCGGCGTCCGCGTCTTCGCCGAGACCTGCCCGCAATACATCACGCTGACGGCGGATGACCTCGACCGCGAAGGTTTCGAAGGTGCCAAGTGGGTTTGCTCACCGCCGCCGCGCGACGCGGACGAACAGGCGGCGATCTGGGCAGGGCTGGAACAGGGCGCGTTCGACGTGTTTTCGTCTGATCATTGTCCGTTCCGCTTCGCCGACACCGCTGGAAAGGACGCGCCCGGCGCACGCGCTTCGTTCCGCAATATCCCGAACGGCATCCCGGGCGTGGAGACGCGCCTGCCTATCCTTTTCTCCGAAGGCGTAGTGAAGGGCCGTATCAGCCTCGAAACCTTCGCGGCGCTCACAGCCACCAATCACGCGCGGATCTACGGGCTGGAACATAAAGGTTCCATCGCCATCGGGAAGGATGCTGACATCGTGCTCTGGGATCCGACTGTGACGCGCAAGATCGCACAGGATGATCTGCACCACGGATCGGATTACACACCCTGGGAAGGGTTCGAGGTTACTGGGTGGCCGATCCGCACCATTCTGCGCGGCCAGACCGTTATGCTGGACGGGGAGCCTGTCGGTCGACCGGAAGGCAGGCACATCGCCCGCGCCAGGTCGGAGATCAAGCCATGAGTTTCATGCCGGTTGACGGTCGCCGGATTGGTATGCTGACACCCTCCTCAAATACTGTCTTGGAACCGTACACTTCCGCGATGCTTGCACCGTTTGGCGACGAGGCAAGTGTACATTTCGGACGCTTTCGAGTCGTGGAGATCTCGATGTCCGAGGCTTCGCAGTCGCAATTCACGTTAGAGCCGATTCTGGACGCCGCCGAACGCCTTGCCGAGGCGAAACCGGCGTTGATTTGCTGGAACGGAACATCGGCGAGCTGGCTGGGACTGGAGAAAGACCGAGGCCTCTGCAACGCGATCACTGAACGGACGGGCGTCCGTGCCACGTCGACCATTCTCGCCTACGACGCGCTGTTCAAGGGAATGGACGTCAAGCGTCTCGGTCTGGTCACGCCCTACATCGAAGACATCGAACGTCGCATGATCGCCAATTATGCGGCGCAAGGCATCGAGGTCGTTAGTACCACGCGCCTTGATGACAAGGGGAACTACAGCTTCGCCACATACCCACCCGAACAGGTCGCCGCGATGGTGGAAAAGGCCGCCGAGGCAAGGCCCGATGCCATAGCCGTCGTGTGCACGAATTTCCGAGGCGCGCCTATAGCGGCCCGACTGGAGGAGGCCACGGGAATACCCGTGCTCGAACTCGGTCTCCGTCACGGCCGCGCATTGCCTGCGCCAGGTCGATCTTGACCCAAAGCGTGTGACAGGCTGGGGGAGCGTGTTTCAGCTGATCTGATGTTGAGGCAAACCAGCAACCGGGGCAAGAGCCCCGGGCCTGACTTGCCGGCCAATCACGCCGCATGTCGATACCGGAAAAGAAGATGTGCGTGGTGATCCCTTGCCATCGGCATCGCCCATTTACCGAAGGCCAGCGCGGCGGTGACCACCTCCCCATCGGCGGGAGGAAGGTAGCGGCTTGTCGCTTCATGGCGCTTCCGGTTTCGGTTCGAAGCGCATTCGTTGTGCTTCAGGACCAGGTTGGCTTTATTGTCCGGGCGGTTCTCCAGAATCTCGAATGCTCACGGATCTCAAGGTCGCAGGCATTAGCTGGTTCAAGAAGCGCGGGTTACGCTCCAAACCTGAATGAAAGCTACTAGCGCAACAAACTTATGCATTGGCTTTTGGGGCGCCAGTCACCATGCCTTGACGGCATGGTACTGTCACGCCTTAGTCAATCAGATTGTCGTAAGAGCCACCGCCTGCGACACAGCGCAGGATAACGAGTCGAGCAATGGAACCTTTGCTTCGCTTTGCAGTCTCTTTGCAAATCCCACCAATCCCGCGCCTCCGAGAATAACGACGTCAGCCCCATCAATGTGTGCCTGATCTATCTTTTGGGCGATCATCGAGAGTGCCCGCTCCGGGGCTGCCGACAATGCATCGCCCGTCTCGTCAAGTGTATGAATTCCGCTCATACGTGACATCAGACCGATCTCATCAACGAAACATCGCAGCATCGGTGCCCACGCTGCGCCCCCGGTCACGATCCCGAAACGGTGCCCCAGTTGGCAGGCAACATGGCATGACGCATCGGCCATCCCGATCACCGGTATCGCCAGATGATTTCGCAGCTGCCGCAACCCCGGATCACCAAAACAGGCAATGACCAATGCATCGGGCATGGTATCGGCATCAAGCGTCTCCGCGAACTCCATGACAGCCTGTGCAGCAACTGAGGCTGCATTTTCATCGGAAATATATCGGGCCCCACGCGCGACGGTTGCCGCGCGGCAGTTCGGATGCAGTGTGCGCGCGGCACTTAGCATCGTTTCGGTCATTGCTGCGTTGGTGTTCGCGTTCAACAACAGGATATCCGGAAGCATCTCGACCCTTTTTGCCTCGTTGGTCTTCTGACAAAGCCGCATCACAGCGTCTTCCGTCGTGCCAACGCATGCCGCGCCCAATCCTCCAGAATTTCCCCTGCGTCCTTGGCCAACGCCTGCGTCGCGGGCAGGTGCCTCTGATCGACGGGATGCGCGCATTCGTGGCGCAACCGGTCAACATCGATCGGGAACCGAACCGTTTCCGGCAGCGCCCCCAAGGCTGCGCCGGCCTGCCCCATGCTTGCGGCATAATATAGATTAGTAATCCCGGCGATTTCCATCGCCGCAACACACAAGGCGCAGGGCTCGCAACTGGTGTAGAGATCGCAACCGCGCAGATTGACGGTGCCAAGCTTGCGACAGGCATCCCGGATCGCTTCGGTTTCACCGTGCGAGGTCGGATCGTGGTTCTGCACCGACCGATTGATGCCCTCGCCGATGACGTGGCCGTCGCGCACGACGACGGCGCCGAAAGGTTCGGTTCCTGGCGTTGTCAGCGCCTCGGCGGAAATCTCGATTGCGCGGCGCATGAAAGCCTCGTCATAGCTCATTTTGTTTGCTCCTCGGCGGCAAAGCAGGCCACCCGCCCCTGATGTATTTTCGCGTGGCGCGTCGGGCGCTCTTGTTTACAACGCTCGAAAGCCAAAGGGCAGCGCGGGTGAAAACTGCACCCTTTCGGCGGCGCGATGGGCGATGGCACTTCGCCTCCCATCGGCTTGCGATCACGGTTCGGCTCGTGAAGGTCGGGGATCGTGTCAAGAAGCATCCGGGTATAGGGATGCAAGGGGCGCTCGAAAAGATCGGCCTTGGGTTGGAGTTCAACGATCCGGCCCAGGTACATCACTGCGATTTCGTCGGCCATGTGCCGGACGACAGACAGATCGTGGCTGATAAACAGGTAGGTCAGGCCGAATTCCTTTTGCAGCCTTTTCATCAGGTTCAGCACCTGGGCTTGTACGCTGACGTCCAGCGCCGAGGTCGGCTCGTCACAGACGAGGAACTCGGGTTCGCCGGCCAGCGCACGGGCGATCGAGATCCGCTGCCTCTGGCCGCCGGAAAAGGCATGCGGGTACTTCGATGCGTCCGAAGGCGACAGGCCCACGGTTTGCAATAACTCCGCGACACGGGCTCCGGCATCCGCATCGGTCGTTTCAGGACGAAGCGTGCGCAGCGGTTCGGCCACTATGCGGCCCACACGCCAGCGTGGATTGAGCGAGGCATAGGGATCCTGAAAAATCATCTGCATGCGGTCGGGGTCGCCATGGAACCGGATTGCACCGCCCGAGGGCGCGTAGAGCCCGGTGACCAGCTTTGCGATCGTGCTCTTGCCACAGCCGGACTCCCCGACGATGGCAAGGGTCTGCCCCCGTCGGATCTGGAAATCGACGCCATCGACAGCCCGCAGGACCTGACGGGGTTTCCTTTCGATGACCCTGTTCAGCCAAGGCACCGAGACGTCGAAACGCCGTTCCAGCGCAACCGCCTCAAGAATGGCGTCCTGCGCGGTCATGTGGTCGCTCCTTCAAGCGTCAGCCAGCAGGCAGCCCCAGCTGCATCGATACGGGGCACCTCGCGGCGACATCGGGGCCCTGCATAAGCGCAGCGTGGGTTGAACGCACAACCGTCCGGTATCGCGTCCAATCTGGGCATGGCGCCGGGTATCATCCGCAGCTCCTCTACGTCGCCGTACATGCTCGGGATCGACCCCATCAGGCCCTCAGTATAGGGGTGACGCGGCCGGCGGACGATGTCTTCCACCGATCCCATCTCGGCGATGCGACCGGCATACATTACGGCGACCCGATCAGCGGTTTCGGCGATGACACCCATGTCATGCGTAACCAGCATCACAGCCGTCCCCCTGTCGCGACAGAGCTGTCGCAGTAGTGCCGTGATCTGCGCCTGGATCGACACATCGAGTGCTGTGGTTGGTTCGTCCGCCACGATCAATTCGGGTTCTGCACAAAGCGCCAGAGCGATCACAACGCGTTGCCGCATGCCGCCGGAAAACTGGTGCGGGTATGCGGTGATCCGGTTCTCGGGTGCCGGTATCCCGACCTCGCGCAGCAGCGCCAATGCTCTTGCGCGGGCTTCATCCTTGGTCAGGTCGGTGTGCAGGCGGATGGTCTCGACCAGTTGGTCACCCACGCGGAACAGCGGGTTCAGCGAGGTCAACGGGTCCTGGAAAATCGCGCCGATCCGGCCACCGCGTACATTTTCCATCTCGCGCTCGGACAATGTGTCGATCCGGTCGCCAGAGAGCCTGATTTCACCTCCAGCGATGCGACCCGGCGGCTCGAGAAGACCCAGAATGGCAAGGCCTGTCATGGATTTTCCGGCGCCACTTTCGCCCACGACGCCAAGGATTTCTCCACGCTTGATCGATAGCGACACGCCGTCCAGTGCGGTCAACACCCCACGACGGGTAGGAAATTCAACCCGCAGATCGCGCACCTCAAGGACGGTATCAGCCATGCCTGATCCTCCGGTAGTTTTCGCGAAAAATCTCTGACACAGGCGGATGACCGGCCGTTCTGTCGGGATATTTCGTGATCAGTGAGTCGAATTGGGCCTGCGCACGTTTACGGTCCTTCTCCTCATCTACGCCGGGGATTTGCCGATCCTGCATCACACGGCGCCCGTCGATCCAGACATCGCGCACGTCACGCCCGCTGCACGAGGTCATCAATGTCTGGATCGGATCAGGCGTCCCGAGCGCCAAGCCGAGGTCAATCACCGCAATATCTGCCTTTGCGCCGGGGGCAAGTCGCCCAAGGTCTTCACGCCCCAAGGCGCGCGCACCACCCAGTGTTGCCGCATCGAACAGCGCGTCGGAGGTAATCGATTCCATACCCTCCACCAACCGCGCGGTCATCATCCCGATCTGCATGTTCAGGATCATGTCGGCAGGCCAGGTGTCGGTGCCCATGCCCACATTGATGCCCATCGACAGACAACGCGGCAGGCTGTTCAGCATGGCGCCGTGACGGGCGGAAACAAGCGGGCAATGTACGATCGTTGCGTCGGCATCACGGATCATTTCGAAATCGCGCTCGCTCGCCTGCGTGCCATGCGGCAACAGCCATGCGGGGCCAAGCCCGCCGTTTTCGACCAGAAACTCAATGGGCGTCAAACCGTACTGTTCTCGAACCAGTCGCAACTCAATCTCGGACTGCAGGCAGTGCTGGCGCACGGGCGCGCCCATCTCCCGGGAAAGCTTGGCCGTACGGCGAATCAAGTTGGGCGTGCAAGTCTCGATCCGGTCGGGCGCAAACATCGCGCGGATACGTCCCCCTGCCCGACCGTCGATCCGCGCGGCATAGGCAGCGGCCGCGTCCAATCCTTCCAGTCCGCGCGGCTCATCATAGATGGCGCGGATAGTGCCGGTCTCATCCGTCACCTGTCCGCCCGTCCGATAGGCGGGTCCGAGATAGGCGCGCAGGCCAAGTTCTTCGGCTGCATCCGCAGCCGCGTCGAATTCGGCGACGGTCTCGCCCCATTCGCGGTAGAACAGCGAGGCAATTGGTAGTGCTGTGGTGATCCCGTTTCGGATCAGGTCAGCGAAGGCAAAGCGCTTCTGAAACGCCAGTTCTTCAGCGCAATACATCTCGTAAGGTCCGCGCGCTACATAACTTTCAGGCCAGACCCGCCCCTTCCGCCAAGCCGGGAAGTTGTCAAACCCCAGGATCGTGGTGTCGAGATCGGACAGCGCGTCGAGATCAACAAATCCTGGAGAGATTATCGCCTGCCCGTAGTCGCAGCGCCTGGCATCCGTTTCAACCATTGGCCCAACATGCGCGATCCGGTCGCCTTCGATCAAAAGGCAGCCATTTTCGTGGATGACATGGGCACCGTCCTCAAATCCGATAACCCAGCGCGCTGTCAGGAGAGTTTTTGTCATGGGGCCTCAAGCACGCATTTTCCGTCCCGGGCCGTGATCTTGCCGCCCTTCAAAACCAGTTTGCGCGGCGAGCGACTGACTACCGCTTCAGTCAGGGTTTCGCCTTCGACGAGCACTGCGTCGGCCTTGCAGCCGGGAGTGAGACCATACCCCTCCAGTTCCATGATCGCGGCACCGCCATAGGTACAGATATCAAGCGCCATCTCGACCTCATCATCTCGGCGCAGATTGTTGCGCTTGCCGATGAACATCGCGCGCTCGAGCATGTCGCCATTGCCATAAGGACCCCAGGTGTCCCGGAACCCGTCCGAGCCTGATCCCGTGAGTATACCCAGTGCGTGCAATTCCTTGACCGCAGGCACCGGGGCCGAGGCGGGCGCAGTGGTAATGATATGAATGCGGGCCTCCGCCAGCTGCTCTTGAAGCGCACCAACATAGGCACGATCCAGCGCACCGAGGCAGAAGGCGTGGCTGATCGTGACCTTCCCCTGCATGCCGTGCGCCAGCGTACGCGCTATGATTTCCTCCGTCGAAAAGCCACCGAGCGCATCGCGTTCATGCAGATGAATGTCGATGGGTTTGCCGTGCTTTTCTGCAAGGCCGAAGATGGCATCTAGATGAGCTCGCGGGTCGCGGTCGATGCCACAGGGGTCCAGACCGCCAACCACTTCGGCCCCCAATGCCAAGGCTTCATCCATCATCTCGACCGTACCGGGCCGGGTGATCATGCCGGACTGGGGAAAGGCCACGATTTCGATATCGACATAACCTGCCAATTTCTCGCGGGTCGCCATCACGCCCTCGACCCCGGCCAGACCGTGATGCGTATCCACATCGACATGGCTGCGGATATGAGTGGTGCCGTATCCCATCGACTGGATCGACTGGCGTTCCGACTGAATCCGTGGATCAAGGCCCAAAGAGACCTTCACCTCCCGCTCATTGTTGATCTTGTCGATCAACCGCGGGCCGACCTCGTTGCGATACCACGGCAGGCCAAGCAGCGACTTGTCTAGATGTGTATGCGCTTCGACCAGACCCGGGATCAGGATGCGGCCACCGCAGTCTATCTTTTCGGCACCCGGCGCCGCGCTCTTGGCAAAGAGGCCATCCACAATCGCAAGATCAGTGGCGGATTGGCCCATCGGGCGCACATTCTTGAGAAGCAGGTTTGTCATGTCATCACTGTAGTTTGGGGTTGAGGGCATCGCGAAGCCAGTCGCCGATCATATTGACCGACACCACGATGAGGCAAAGCTGAACCGCAGGAAAAACGACGATCCACCAAAGGCCCGAGAACAGATATTCGTTGCCGAAGCGGATCAGCGTGCCCAGCGATGGCTGGTCAGACGGCATTCCGACACCCAGGAAGGACAATGTCGCTTCGGACAGGATCGCAAGACCGAAATTAAGCGTTGCCGCGACCATGATCGGCGTGAGCGTGTTCGGCAGGATATGTTGCAACATGATCCGCCAGGACTTCACCCGGATCAGACGGGCGGCCTGAACGTATTCCTTCTTGCGCTCGACCATGGCGGATGCCCGCACTGTTCGAGCATATTGCACCCACGACGGAACGGCGATTGCAAAGATAAGGATCGGTGCTGCAAGCGCGCTTTTAAGCGATGGTGGCAAGGCTGCAGTGGCCATGGCTGAAATCAGGATCGCTATAAGAATGAAAGGCATCGACAGAAGGATGTCGCCGATGCGCATGATCAAATTGTCGATCCAGCCTCCGAAATAGCCCGCGATCAGCCCCAGGGTCAGCCCAACGGACAAAGCAAGGATCACCGAAGCAAAACCGATGATCAACGAGATGCGCGAGCCATAGAGGATCGCCGAGAGCATATCCCTGCCCTGTACGTCAGTTCCAAGGATATAAGGCAGCTGACCCCGCTCATCCCATATCGGCGGAATTTCGGAGTTCCACAGCTCAAGCGCGGCAAGGTCATAGGGGTCCTGCGGCGTGATCCACGGCGCCAAAAAGGCGCTGAGCGCGATTACGGCCAATAGCGCAGCGGCGAAGACCGCGCTTGGGTGTCTGCAGAAAGAGTACCCGAGATCACTTTCGCGCATGCGCGTCCAGAGGCTGGGCAGATCACGCGCGGGCTGGTCAGCCGTAGGTATCCGCGCGGCCGGGCTTTGCTGTTCGGGGTCAACCATCTGCGCCCCCCGATCTGGCGGTATCATCCTTGAGACGAGGATCGACCCAGGCATATGTCACATCTACGATGGTATTGAGCGTCACGAAGATCAGCGACACCAGCATCAGGTAGGCGGCCATCACAGGTATATCCACGAAGGTCACCGCCTGGATGAAAAGCAACCCCATTCCCGGCCACTGAAACACTGTCTCGGTCACCAGCGCAAAGGCGATCAGGTTGCCGATCTGCATGCCGGTCAGCGTGATCACCGGCATCAGGCAGTTGCGCAGCGCGTGCACCCAATGCACCCGCGCCCGCGGGATGCCGCGCGCCCGTGCGAATTTGACATAGTCGGTGCGCAGGGTTTCAAGCATCTCGGCGCGCACCAATCGCATGACAAGCGTGATCTGAAACGTGGACAGAGATATTGCGGGCAGGATCAGCGCCTGACGTCCCGATGGCGTCAAGAGCCCGGTGGACCACCATCCGATGTCAACGGTCTCTCCCCGGCCAAACGCGGGCAACCATCCAAGTGACACCGAAAAAGCGAGGATCAGCAAGATGCCTACGACAAAGCTGGGAAGCGATACACCGACGATCGATCCCAATTGCAGTAGATCCGCCAAGCGGCTGTCCCGATGGACGGCGGTGATTACACCCAGCGGGATGCCCACGACAATCGAAATGATTGTCGCCATGAGAACCAGTTCGATGGTTGCCGGAAAGCGTTCAGCGATCAGGACCATCACATCCTGCTGGTTTCGGTAAGACACACCAAAATCGCCCTGCGCGGCATTGGTGACAAATCGAAAATACTGGGTGACAAAGCCGTCGTTCAGTCCCAGACGCTCTCGCAGCGCGATGCGGTCTTCCTGCGTCGCCTGCTCATTTACCATCATTTCGACGGGATCGCCGAACGACCGGAAAATCAGAAATGCTAGAAAAGCGACCGCCAACATCACAAAAAGGGCGTTGGCGGTCCGCTTGATCAGGAATGCAAGCACGTGGCCCGGTCTCCTGTCACCATTTCGCAGTCAAGGCACGCCATTACTGTGACATTTGCGCAAACCAAAGACGCGGTTTGTTGTCCGGGAACAACGGCATCTCTGAAACAGCGTCGGTCACAGCCCAAGCCATTGGCTGTTGGTGCAACGGAAGCATGATGTATTCATCCTTGACGATGCGCAGCGCTTTGTTCTGCAAATCGAGACGTGTTTCGAGGTCGAGTTCGCTGCCAGCTTTCTGAACAAGTGCGTCAAGTTCGGGATAGGACCAGTCACCCCAGTTGAAGACGCCGGAGTTTCCTTCTTTGGTATGGAAGATCTGCAAGAGCGGCGAATAGCTGTCGAGCATTGGAAGCGTGGCCCAACCCAACGTGTACAGGTCTGTCTGACCGTTGGTGCGCTTGGGAGATTGCACCGCACGCGGCGCAATATCAAGTTTCGGCGAAAGACCGATCCGGCTCCACATGGATGCGATCGCTTGGCAAAACTGCTCTTCGTTCACGAGACCATCGGACAAGCAGTTGAAGTCGAATTCGAGCCCTTCGGGAACACCAGCAGCGGCCAAAAGCTTCATTGCAGCGTCCGGATCATAACCTGGTATCGTATCCAAATCCTCCGAATAGCCAGGGATCGGTGGAGCCACGGTAGCACCGGCAATGCAACTCTTGCCTCGCATGACCCGGTCATGGATCAACTGCAGGTCAATCGCTTTGTAAAGCGCCTCGCGCACGTCTTTCTGTGCAAAAGGGTTCGGCGCGCCCGAGACCAGCGTCTCGCGGAACGGAAAACCGATCATTACAGTCCGCAAATCAACCCCTTCAAGCACCCGCACGCCTGGTGCAGCTTCGAGACGCGGCAAATCCTGAACAGGGGCATCGTTGGTGAACGCAATTTCACCAGAAAGCAAAGCGGCAACTCGAGTGGCGGCTGAGGCAACGGGACTCAGCACGAAACCATCAAGGTTGTGCTGGGGCTCGTCCCACCACTCCGGATTTGTCTTGAAAACAGTGTTTGAGTCAGGCTGGCGGCTCTCCACGAAGAATGGCCCTGTCCCATTTGCGTTGTACGTCGCGAAGCCTTCCACGCCCCCACCGATGTCTGTCGGCAATTCCGCACCGTTCTCGACCAACCACTCTGCATCGAAAATGTGAATGTTTGTCAGGTCGTTAAGGAGGAGCGGATACGTCCCGTTCAAAGTGATGTCGATTGTGTAGTCATCCACCACCTCAGAAGACACGTAAGCCGGCAAGTTACCTTTGAGTGGCGACGCCGGATCGCTTACCCGGGTCAACGAGGCCTTCACGTCCTGCGCGGTAAACGGGTTGCCATTATGAAATGTGACGCCCTCTCGTAGTTTGAATCGCCAGGTGATCTGATCCTCGAGGATTTCCCAGGACTCTGCCAAGGCCGGTTCGATCTTGAGATCTCGATCGTAGCGCACAAGCCCTTCATACACGTGGTTCAGCACGTTGATCGTGAAACTGTCGCCGAAAGAATACGGGTCAAGCGATCCGATATCACGATTAGCGCCCCAATTCAGAATGTTCTCAGCCTGTACCGGTAGCGCGATGGCTGCGACAGCAACCGAGGCAATTAAAGTATTTCTTAGCGTCATGAAAACCCCCAGACTTGATGGTGCGCCCAGCAGCGCGTGCAGATTGGATACGATTTGACAAGATAATCATTGTGCAAAGAAGGTTTAGTTGGCAAGCTTTTTGTATCCAATTTAACCTCACGAATGGATACACACTTGCAGGACTGCTGGAAATTCTGGCAAAGAGATGCCATGAGCGAGCAAAAACAAAGCACAACTACAGACGCCGTCTATGACCTGCTGTGCCGGGCCATCATTGAACAGGCCCTCAAGCCCGGAATGCGGCTTCCAGAAGATACAGTCGGAGAGCAGTTCGGCGTCAGCCGCACGATCGTGCGGCACGCCTTGGTACGAACTCGAGACCAAGGGCTTGGTTGTATCGTTGCGGAATCGTGGCGCTTTTGTCGCAGAGCCGTCGCTGGAAGAGGCCCAGCAGATTTTTCAGGTCCGCCGCTGTCTGGAATCCGAGGTCATCCGTATTTGCGTCAACGCGCTGGGCGAAAGCGGCTTTGAACAACTCGACGCGCATGTGCGGCGTGAACAGGCCGTGAAAGGCAAGGATGGCCCTGTTTCGATACGCCTTGCAGGCGAGTTTCATATCCTGCTCGCCCAACTCAGCGGCAATGATGTGCTGGCGCGATATGTTACCGAGGTCGTGCTCAGATGCTCACTGATCATGGCAATGTACGCGCGGTCTCACTCCTCTGACTGCGCGGTCGAGGAACACTCGCAGATCATCCTGGCTTTACGGAATGGCGACGTCTCTACCGCCATGTCTCTGATGGAACATCACCTGGGTGCGGTTGCAGAGCGTGCGGCCTTCAACAAAGGGGTCGACACGGTCGAGGCGATCTTGTCGCGGTATGGCAAGGAATTCGCACATTGACCCATCATGCGATCCGTTTCTCTGAAATTTCGGCCCGCCAAGCCTACAAGGTCATGATCGGTACAGTCGTTCCGCGCCCCATCGCTTGGGTGACAACGATCTCGCCGGATGGCATTGTGAACGCAGCACCCTATTCGTTCTTTAACTGCCTGTCCGCGGATCCACCCATCCTTGCTTTGGGCGTCGAGAACAAATCAGACCGCAGCTTCAAGGATACCGCCTACAATATTCGCCATACCGAAGTTTTCACCGTCAATATCGTTGATGTTGCGAATGTCGCCGCAATGGCGGCAACAGCAGCGCCCTTCGATCCAAACGTCGACGAACTGAAGATGGCGGGTCTGACCGCAGTTCCCGGCGTCACAATCCCCTGCCCGCGCATTGCCGAGGCTCCTGTCGCCTTCGAATGCCGTCGGCATGTGTCGATCGCCCTCAGCGCCGCACGGGAAATTATCCTCGGACGGATAGAAATGGCGCATGTGCGCGAAGATATCATTGATCTGGAGACATACTACTCAAATTCGGCAAAGCTGGATGCGATCGGGCGCATGGGCGGCGATGGCTATTCAACTACAAGACAGGTTTTTGACTATCCCACTCCGTCGACTGCCGAAGTGAGCAACGGAGAACATATGGCCAAAGCGCCACTCAGAGAGTATTGACCAAAACAATTCAGCCGAAATTTACTGAAGAAGCCGCACCATTTCGGTGTAACCACGCGCTGTCGCATGCTGTAGCGGAGTGACACCGTCGTGATCGCCAATAGTCTTGTCTGCACCGGCGTCGACAAGGATCTCAACGGTCTTGATGTGATCCGGCCCGCCATCGCCAAGTACAACTGCCTCGATCAAAGCCGTCCAAGCCAGGTTATTAACATGATCCAGTGGCGCGCCGCCTTTGATCAGACGTGCAACGATCTCGTAGTGGCCAAGATGAGCGGCCGCAATGAGAGCGGTACCATCGTAGACGCTGGTAATCAGGTCCGGCTTGTTCCCAAGTTCCATCGCGAGAGACACCATCTCCGCGTCATTCGCCACGGCGGCAATGGTCAGCACATCGTAGAGGCGGTTTTCAAGTGCGTTCATGTCTGCGCCGCCATTCGCAAGCGCCCTCAACGCGTCATCATGCGACGCGAAAGCGGCAACATGGGCAGGGGCGCGCCCCGCGCCGTCGCGGGCGTTCAGGTCAGCGCCCTTTGCGATCAGGCGGTTGATGTCCTCCACGCGCCCTTCGTGAGCAGCCAGATGAAGGCCCATATAGGACGCGATGTCGGAGGCGGATGGTGCGGTTTGTGCACTGGCTGCTCCGCTTAAGGCCAGTGCCACAACGATGATCAAGGAACGAAGCACAAGACCCTCCTTTCGGATGAAGCGACCCGTCCCAAAAGGGACGGATCATTGATGACCTATTCCGCGCCGATCGCATCAAGGCCTGCACGGGCGCAGGTTTCGTCAATGGCACCCGACGGCGCGCCACCGACACCGATGCCACCGACCAAGGCGCCACCGATGCGGATCGGCAGACCACCCGCCTGGATGACCAGACGGCTGTCCATATCGCGCAGGCCGTCGTTTTCGGGATTTCCGCCTATGAAGCTCGCCAAGCCCGCCGTATCACGGCCCATACTGGCAGAGGTAAAGGCCTTGCCGGTGCTGGACCCAACAGTGTGCGGGCCTGCGTTGTCGGCACGCAGGATGGCCGTGGTAACGCCGCTGCGTGCGACAATCGCGACGCTGACGTTGTGCCCCTCGACAGAGCATGTATCGACGGCGGCTTGTGCGGCCTGGACCGCCATAGTGAGCGGCAAGTACGGTGCGGTCGGCAATTCCTGCGCAAATGCGGCAACAGGTGCCAAAAGAGTGGCGGCGAGTGAAAGCGTGCGGATCATCGGATACTTCCTTTTCTGAAATGATTATCCTTGTCTACATTCCATAGAGGGGGGCGGTATTCGTAGACTTCGCAGGCACCTGCGTAGTTCTACTGATCTGCCTGCGCGTCCAGCCAATACCGCGTCAGCTCCGCCGCCGATGATGTGCCAGCCTTGGCGGCAATAGCGGCGCGGTGGCTTTCAACCGTGCGCGGTGACAGCCCGAGCGCGTCCGCAATCTGCTTTGTGGTCAGACCCTTGGCGATCATGCCAAGCACCTCACGTTCGCGGGCCGAAAGGTGATTGACCAATGCCACCGCTTCGGCACGCTCTTCGCTTTCTTGCTGCTGCATCTCAAGGGCGGCGTGGCCTTTTTGGATCGCGTCGATCAAGTCCTGTTCGCCTACTGGTTTACTCAGGAAATCTATTGCGCCATTGCGAAACGCCCGTCTGCACGCCTCGATGTCGCCGTGCCCGCTGATGACAACCGTGGGCCAGGTTATGCCCTGATCGGTGAGCTTCTCTTGCAGCTTCAGCCCCGAAATCGCGGGCATCCGGATATCGAGGATCAGACACCCCGGCGTCAACCCTGTCGCTTGGGCCAGGAAAGTTTCGGGCGAGGCAAAGCTGCGCACTTTCAAGCCAACCGTTTCCAGCAGAAGGGTCAGCGCATTGCGGACGGCTTCGTCGTCGTCAACGAGATAGACATGATTGCTCATGGCGTCACGGCCTTGCTTGAAAGTGGCAGGGAGAGGCGGAACGTCGTCTCGGGCGCATCAGGAACAAGCACTATCTCGCCGCCCATTTCTTCTATCAGGCGTTGGCAGAGCGCCAGCCCAAGGCCCGTACCATCCAGTTTGCCAGTGACGAACGGCTCAAAAATGCGTGACCTGATATTCTCAGAGACGCCCGGGCCATCATCAATGACATCAAGGGTTGCCAACCCACCATAGATATCAGTCCGGATCGTGACACGCGGGCTATCCGAGGCATCAAGCGCATTGCGGACAAGATTGAAAACAACCTGCTCCAACTCCACCGGATCCGCATCGACGAAGCTCAGATCACCGTGAAGTGACAAGGTGATCGTTGCCCCCTTGGTTTTGGCTTCCAATGCGAGGAGGTTTTGCACACTCTTTGCAGCATCATGAAGAGCACAAGGTTTTGACGGCGCGCGGTTTGGTTTGCTCCAACGCCGCAGCCGTTCAAGGATGTCCGCCGCGCGCTGTGCCTGCGTGACTGTGTCATCCAGTACTATGCCCAATCGATCCATATCTCTCCGTCGCACCAAATGCCGTCCGGCCTGCGCCTGGCTTAGGATGGCCGTCAGAGGTTGCGCCAGTTCGTGCGCCATTCCACTGGCCATTTCGCCCATAGCATTGACGCGCGAAGCATGGGCCAGCCGCGTTTCCTGCTCGCTGAGCTTAGCGCGTCCTTCAGCATCTCTTGTGCGAGCCCGTTGTCTGACGCCAAATGCGATCAAGGCGACTGATGCCGAAGCAAAGGAAATCGCGACCAAAGACTTGCCCAGAGGTAAGATGTCAGCCAGACGAATTCTCAGGGAACTCTCGAAGATCAAAGGTTGCGAAACACTGCCCAGGGGCTTCGAAAACCCCGCCCCGTCTGGCGCCAGCTTGCCCACCAGCGCCTCCTGACCATCGGGTGTCAGAAGACTCAGAGAAACCGACGGTTTTTGCCAGAAGTCATCATCGGTCGCAACCAGCGCGCGTGCATCGATGACCAGCACCAATCCATGGCGTGCCGCGTCTGTATTCGGCGTGCGCTTCACAAGCATATAGTGGTCCGGAATGCTTGGCATTTGCTGCAATCGTAAAGCACCTGTTGAACGACGGGCCGTCTCGACAACGAGGGCGACATCTCCTGGCATCAGGCTGGGCCGCGTTTCAATGATGGGTTCCGACGGGTCAAACGGGACTACGTTCACGGATGCAATGCGCGGGTAAAACCGCATGATCGTTGCGGCAACGTCCAAGAGCAGGTCTTGGCGCTCGATCCCGCCTGCCACAAAGATCGCGGACAGCGACGTCAGGTGTGCATCGTGCTGATCTGCGCGTTGAGAGGCAAGACGATGCAGCGTAGCGCTTTTAGTGGTGAGTTCGCTCACCAAAGTCTGTCGTTCGGCAACCGCCAGACCACAAAGGGCGAGTGCAACGCCAAGCGCCCAGAACCACATGTAGCGAGGTATCAGATTTATGTTTGTCGACGTCATGCGCTTACATTGCAGGTGGCGCGAAAAACACCAATCCGTATTTCTACGGTCAACTTAATCCGACCTTGCTTCGCCAATCAAAGAACGTATGCATCAACTCCGTTTAAGCACGTTGTACTATTGCGGTAACTCGAAGTTTCGCTATGTGCGCATCCGAGTCATTTAAGCCAAACGACGTGAAGGTCTGGACAACTCGCCAAACGTTGACGTGGCGTTGACATGGAATGCGCACAAGCAAAAAGCCCCGCGTGATGCGAGGCCTAAGACTTTGGTATTGTTCGGTATTTTTGGTTGCGGGAGTAGGATTTGAACCTACGACCTTCAGGTTATGAGCCTGACGAGCTACCGGGCTGCTCCATCCCGCGACAGTAGTGACCAATTATGACATTGGATGAAGAGGTTCAACCCAAGAAGCAACAAAACTCAACGAAAAAACCAACTATTTTCGCGTGATTCAACTGCGCCCACCATCTGCATTTTCCCAAATCTCGCGAACCCATTCGGCAGGTAGGAGATACTGGCGAAACGCTTTCCATTTACGGTCCGATTTCAAGGATCGTTTGACATGGTCCTTGAACGAAAGGTGCGGAACAGACCCGTTGTATTGCCCTTTTATTGCATCCGGCGGGTTGAGCAGCCCGGCGAAGATCACGACGCGTGTTCCTTCTGGCGGCTTCGGCGGCAGGAAGAAATTCAAAGGAAAGAACGGGATACACTCAATCCGGAAATGACGGATCCAGCCCCTTGGCCAGAAGGTTACCCCACCTGGCGCATTCTTCGTGACAAAATGTTGCTCGAAACGGAATTCATCAGCAACGGCTTGCGGATCGGCCGCAAAAAGAGCCTGGAGCGGCGCGAGCTTGCCGACCGGCATCCGGTAGATCGAGGTCTGACCGAGTTTATGAAGCGGTTTCGCCGGGTTACGGGCAAGGACAACATCCTCGGGTGAGCCAAACTCGAAGAACGGGTCGAGCGATCCGGTGATCACAACATCCAGGTCCATGAAGAGGATTGGCCCGTCGAGATCGCCCAGTTTCGGCGCCCAGAGACGCGATTTTGGCCATTGACCGATCGTGTTCTTCGGCATGAACCCCGGCATTTCAGGCAGGTCGAAGCAGTCGACTTCCGGGTGGATACCCGTACGGTCGTCGGTGAAACAGACAAAGCGGAAGGGTGGCGTGATGTTCGTCCGCACCATCTGATAGAGGCGATTTATGTACGGCGCGCCGTAGCGCGTACCCCAGTTGATGCAGATGATCTGTTTTTTCATGACGCCACGCGTAGCATTAGCCAAATAGACCAGCAAGCGGGATAATCATATTGGGGAAAGCATCGACAGAGAGATACATTTCAGAGGTTTTACTAGGTTTGGCAGTGACCTACTCTCCCACGTCTTAAGACGCAGTACCATCGGCGCGACGGCACTTAACTGCCGAGTTCGGGATGGGATCGGGTGTTTTGCTCGCGCTATGACCACCAAACCATGAAAAACCTCTGTGTCCAAGTCATGCACGCTAACGTGCTGTGTATGCTTTTGATTTATCGTTCGAAGTCTTGCTTCTACTGGATCAAATCAAGCCTATCGGGCAATTAGTACCAGTCAACTGAACACATTGCTGTGCTTACATCTCTGGCCTATCGACGAGGTGGTCTACCTCGGCCCTCAGGGATACCTTGTTTTGAGGGGGGCTTCCCGCTTAGATGCCTTCAGCGGTTATCCTGTCCGATCATAGCTACCCTGCACTGCTGCTGGCGCAACAACAGGTCCACCAGTGGATCGTTCACCCCGGTCCTCTCGTACTAGGGGCAACTCCTCTCAAGTATCCTACACCCACGGAAGATAGGGACCGAACTGTCTCACGACGTTCTAAACCCAGCTCACGTACCTCTTTAAACGGCGAACAGCCGTACCCTTGGGACCTGCTCCAGCCCCAGGATGAGATGAGCCGACATCGAGGTGCCAAACACTGCCGTCGATATGGACTCTTGGGCAGTATCAGCCTGTTATCCCCGGCGTACCTTTTATCCGTTGAGCGATGGCCCTCCCACTTGGGACCACCGGATCACTATGGCCGTCTTTCGACTCTGCTCGACTTGTCAGTCTCGCAGTCAGGCTGGCTTCTGCCATTGCACTCAACGAGCGATTTCCGACCGCTCTGAGCCAACCTTCGCGCGCCTCCGTTACGATTTAGGAGGCGACCGCCCCAGTCAAACTACCCACCACACAGGGTCCCGGATCCGGATAACGGACCGCGGTTAGACATCAAGCAGAACAAGGGTGGTATCTCAAGGGAGGCTCCACGCAGACTGGCGTCCACGCTTCAAAGCCCACCACCTATCCTGCACATGTTCGGCCTAATGCCAGTGTGAAGTTGTAGTAAAGGTGCACGGGGTCTTTCCGTCTAACCGCGGGAAACCTGCATCTTGACAGGTAATTCAATTTCGCTGAGTCTATGTTGGAGACAGCGGGGAAGTCGTTACGCCATTCGTGCAGGTCGGAACTTACCCGACAAGGAATTTCGCTACCTTAGGACCGTTATAGTTACGGCCGCCGTTTACCTGGGCTTCAATTCAGAGCTCTCACCCCTCCTTTTAACCTTCAGGCACCGGGCAGGCGTCAGACCCTATACGTCGTCTTACGACTTCGCAGAGCCCTGTGTTTTTAATAAACAGTCGCCACCCCCTGGTTTGTGCCCCCAGCCAATACTTGCGTAGAAACTGGGCCTCCTTCTCGCGAACTTACGGAGGTATTTTGCCGAGTTCCTTCAACATAGTTCTCTCAAGCGCCTTGGTATTCTCTACCAGTCCACCTGTGTCGGTTTAGGGTACGATCTAGCGATGGAGCTATTTCCAGGAACCCCTAAGCAGCCCATTCAATCCGATAAGGATGAACTACGTTCGGGATCCGTCACTTCCATCTGGCCCAGGAATATTAACCTGGTTCCCATCGACTACGCCTTTCGGCCTCGCCTTAGGGGTCGGCTTACCCTGCTCAGATTAGCTTTAAGCAGGAACCCTTGGACTTTCGGCGAGAGTGTCTCTCACACTCTTTGTCGCTACTCATGTCATCATTCTCACTAGTGATCTCTCCACCGGATCGCTCACGCGCCGGCTTCACAGAAAACTCCGCGTGTCCAATGCCCCGAGGGGCTAAAGACACATGGAGTTATGTCACACTACGCTCTGCTACCATGCACTATGTGCATCCTCAGCTTCGGCTCATGGCTTGAGCCCCGTTACATCTTCGCCGCAGGACAACTTATTTAGACCAGTGAGCTGTTACGCTATCTTTAAAGGATGGCTGCTTCTAAGCCAACCTCCTGGTTGTTTTGGTCGTCCCACCTGCTTTCCCACTTAGCCATGAATTAGGGGCCTTAGCTGGAGGTCAGGGTTGTTTCCCTCTTCACGACGGACGTTAGCATTCGCCGTGTGTCTGCCATCTAGTACTCCTCGGTATTCGGAGTTTGGTTAGGATCAGTAAGTCTGTGGGACCCCATTACCCATCCAGTGCTCTACCCCCGAGGGTATTCGGATGACGCTCTACCTAAATAGATTTCGCAGAGAACCAGCTATCTCCGAGTTTGATTAGCCTTTCACCCCTAGGCACAGCTCATCCCGATCCTTTTCAACGGATGTGGGTTCGGTCCTCCAGTAAGTGTTACCTTACCTTCAACCTGGCCATGCCTAGATCACTCGGTTTCGGGTCTGATCCCACGAACTCGACGCCCTATTAAGACTCGCTTTCGCTGCGCCTACACCTAACGGCTTAAGCTTGCACGTGAGACCAAGTCGATGACCCATTATACAAAAGGTACGCTGTCAGGGCGCAAGGCCCCTCCAACTGATTGTAGGCGTTCGGTTTCAGGTACTGTTTCACTCCCCTCGTCGGGGTGCTTTTCACCTTTCCCTCACGGTACTGGTTCACTATCGGTCAGTAAGGAGTACTTAGCCTTCGAAGGTGGTCCTCCGATCTTCGAACAGGATTTC
>CAVQRB010000018.1:45000-520770 GCA_963715055.1 uncultured Alphaproteobacteria bacterium
CCCCCGAAGGGCGTATACGGTATTACTCTCAGTTTCCCGAGGCTATTCCGTAGAGAAGGGTATGTTCCCACGCGTTACTAACCCGTCCGCCGCTCCCACCGAAGTGAGCGCTCGACTTGCATGTGTTAGGCCTGCCGCCAGCGTTCGTTCTGAGCCAGGATCAAACTCTCAAGTTGAAAAGCTGTTTCCAGCTTATCCTTGACGTTCGAACCTCTGCACATCGTCTTGTACCCATTACTGTAAAGTACAAGACAGTCTCTGTTTGTTGTGCTTCAGGTTTTCATAAGAAAACAAGAAACCGTCCAAACAGTGAAGCTGACACTCCATCATCGGGTTACCCCTAAGAGCGCGATATACAGACGTTGATCCATCGAATGAACCAAACCGCCCACATATCTCTTCAGATATTCATCAATTTCAAAGAGCGTAGAGGACAAAAGTGACAGTGTGCGCCCTATCTTCTTCGGCGCGCCCCGCCTCGATTACCTCTGATTTTATCGTTCCGCCGCGTTGCCGTCCGTTTCCGTGTGGCCCGTTCTGCGTCCCGTTGGTGCATCTCTGCGCCGCCGGTGAGGGGGGTTCTACGGTTACTGGCGGGGACCCGCAACCCCTTTTTTTGCGAAACGTCATTTTTTTTACATGTTTCTGTTTATGCTATTACTTTCAATATGTTAGCCACACATTTTTTTCCTGGTCGGCTGGTTTGGCGCGAATTTTCCGGTTTACGGAAGGTAAGGATTCATGCCGGAATCGCTACATATAGCGTTATCCACAGACCTACCCCCAACAGGAACCGAGTCTTTTTCAATCCAATCCGTGAATCAGGCCCGGATTCCTTCCGACTCGCGTCGGATTCCTGTGCAGGCGGCACGTGATTCTTCCAAATGGTCAAAAAATAGCGCGAACTCGGGGGCGGCTCCGGCGCCAATACCGCCCGGTTTCACGCAATCAGCGCGCTGCTCGTTCTCAAACCGACTGTTTTTTGCGCAAGCCTGGCAGTCGCAGCGCCAGCAAGCCCAGAATCGCCGCCATATAAAGGAGCGGCTCGATCTGAAACCCCTTCACCAGCATCACGAAATGCAGCCCCCCGAGAATCGCGGCGACATAGACCAGCCGATGCAGCTGACGCCAGCGCGGCCCCAAGCGGCGCAGGGAGATGTCATTGGACGTGAGCGCCAGCGGCACAAGCAGGACGAAACCCGCCATGCCGATGGTGATATAGGGACGTTTCACGATGTCGGCCCAGATCTGGCCCACAAGCTGCACGTCCAGGATCGCCCAGACCAGCAGATGACAGAGTATATAGTAAAAGGCGACGAGCCCGATCGCGCGGCGAAACCGCATCAGGTTCACGCCAAGAAGCCGGCGCAGCGGCGTGACCGCCAGTCCGGCGATCAGGAACTGCAAGGCGAGCTCGCCCAGACGATGCTCCAACTCCTTGATCGGCTCGACCCCTAGTCCGCCGGTCAGCCCGAGATAGAAGAAGTAGGGCGCGGGCAACATGCACAGTATATAGACAGCCCACAAAGGTACCCGGCGGAGCCCACCGTTGAGGTGTTGCACGAGATCGCGGGCGACGTCCGCTCGCGTGCGATCAGGAATACTGTCGCCCACCGGCCCGGCTCAGTAGAACTTCGCGAGGTCCATGCCTTCGTAAAGGCTCGCGACCTCCGCTTCGTAGCCATTGAACATCAGCGTGGGCACGCGCGGCGAGAAAAGCCCCCCGCCCACCTTGCGCTCCGTCGCCTGGCTCCAGCGCGGATGATCCACCGTCGGGTTGACGTTGGAATAGAAGCCGTACTCGCGCGGCAGCAACTTTTCCCAGGATCCCACCGGCTGCTCATCGGTGACTGTGATCTTCACCACCGACTTGATCGATTTGAAGCCATACTTCCACGGCACTACCAGACGCAGCGGCGCACCGTTCTGGTTCGGGATCGTCTTGCCGTAGATGCCCGTGGCCATGATCGTCAGCGGGTGCATCGCCTCATCCATGCGCAGCCCCTCCACATAGGGCCATTCGATGAAGGGCCGGTTCTGCCCGCGCATCTCCTCCGGGCGGTAGAGTGTTTCGAACCGGACGAACTTCGCATCCGCCTGCGCCCCCGCCAGCTGCAGCAGGTCGGCAAGCTCGAAGCCGTTCCACGGCACCACCATGGACCAGGCCTCGACGCAACGCAGGCGGTAGATGCGCTCCTCGATGGTCATCGCCGCCATGATGTCCTGGAAATCGTAATCGCCCGGACGCTCCACCAGCCCGTCGATGGTCACACTCCAGGGCGTCGTCGTCATCTCATGTGCGTAGGTCGCGGGGTCCGACTTGTCGGTGCCGAATTCGTAGAAGTTGTTGTACTGCGTGATATCCTCGAAACTCGTAGGCTCGAGCGCCTCCTCGGTCGCAGCGCCCGCACGCCCCGCTGCGGCGAGACCGATCCCCGCAAGACCTGCCGCCATGAACTGGCGGCGGTTCTGGAAAACCGTGTAAGGCGTCACATCCGCCTGCGTGAGGGTATTGGACCAGCGTCGCGCCATGGCTCTCTCCTTATACTACTTGTTACAGCATCTAGTCGGTGTCGCGCCGATGCCCAAACGGTTTCGCCTCACATTTAAGGCACCGGGCTGAAACCTCGGCATCGTTTTTGCGCAGGATTGCCGCCCCGAGGCGCGGTCGATGATCGAAAAAACCGCAATGATCATAACGATTTCGTTATTTGAAACGGAGTTGCCGCGCGGCTTAGGGCGCAGACCACCAAGGTCAATCCCGCTTTCGTCGATATCCCTCTGATCCAAATGCGGTTTCGCGGCGTTTCCCTATCAATGCCGAGCAAGGCAGACCTGAAAAGTCAAACCAAGGAGATCACCATGATCCGTCGCAGCTTTCTGAGCCTCACCGCAGCCATGTCCCTGATGGGCACCACCGCCTTCGCGGACGGGCATTCCAAAGATATCGTCGACACCGCCGTCAGCGCGGGCACCTTCACCACGCTCGTGGCCGCTGTCGAAGCCGCCGGTCTTGTCGATACGCTGAAAGGCGAAGGTCCATTCACCGTATTCGCGCCGACAGATGAAGCCTTTGCCGCCCTGCCGGAAGGCACCGTTGAAGGTCTGCTGAACGACATCCCGGCTCTGACCGCGATCCTGACCTACCACGTGGTACCGGGCAAGGTGATGTCGACCGACCTGACCGACGGCATGACCGCGGCCACCGTCAACGGCGCTGACCTCACCTTCGACCTCAGCGATGGCGTCAAGGTCAACGGCGCGACCGTGACCGCAGCCGACATCGAAGCCTCGAACGGCGTGATCCACGTCGTAGATACCGTCATCATCCCCGAGTAAGCCCGGACATCGAAACCACGACAAGGCCCTCCCTCCCGGAGGGCCTTTTTTGTGCTCCGCTCCAGCCGGGCAGAAAATTTTTGCCAACCACTGCTGAAACTAACGACTGCCGCCTGCCGTGACTGTCGAGTGAGGAATGCAACCTCATGTTCCAACAGGAAGGACTCGACATGTTTCGCAACACGGCAATTGAAGCAGCGCTCGCAATCGCCACCTTTATTCCGTCGTTCGCGCTCGCGAAGACCGTGACACTCAATCCTGACGAAGCCTCCAGCAAGGACACCTTCGACTATGCCTTCAAGATCCCTGACATCCTCGGCATCCCGGGATCGACCAATAGGCTGAACTTCGACACGGAGAACATCCCCGGTACGGCTGCCGTGCCCTTCGGCGCGACCCTCGGGGTCGCTGAAACCACACCCTTCCGCAACAACCCGCTCGATCCACCCAGCACAGCGGCACCGATCCAGGTGAACCTGAGGCCCGTTCTCGAGGCCTGGGATTAGCAGACCGTCACCTGGGACACGTGACCCGTCGTCGGTGACATCGTTTCGAGCTACACCATGACCGACGGGTTCGAGACACTTTCCTTCGACATTACCGAGTGCGTCAAGGGATGGGCCGGTGGGACGCTTCTGAATTTTGGCTTCGAACTGTCGCAAGACGGGGTCGTCGTCACGCCACCGGACATGCCGTACGGTCGCGACCGCTTCGCCGTCGGGCTCTTCGCCTCTTCGGCAAATACCAGCGTCGCGACACCTTCCCTGACGGTCAAACTGCAACCGGTGCCCCTGCCCGCAGAGGCGTGGCTGCTGCTGGCAGGTGTCGGTGGTCTCGGTGCTTCTGCGCAGATTCGGATCAAGCGCCGCCTGAGGCAGCTATTTCAGAACCTGACAGATGTGATCCCGCGCCGGACGCCCGGCGCGGGATTTCTCATGCAGTCCTGCGTGCAGTCAATGCACGACCACTTTATTGCGTGCCCTCAATGCACGACCGCATCATCCGGCTTCGGCCGGTTCGTCGCCGCCACCCGGTCGCCGATGATCAGGCCATCGCTGCCGGCGTGCACCTTGACGGTGTCGCCATCGAGGATGTCCCCGGCGAGCAGCATTTCCGCCAGCGGATCCTGCAAGGCGCGCTGGATCACCCGTTTCAGGGGCCGTGCGCCGAACACCGGATCATAGCCCTCATCCGCGAGCCACTTGCGCGCCCCGTCGTCGAGGTCCAGCGAGATCTTCCGCGCCGCGAGCCGCTTCAGCAACCGCGCCATCTGGATATCGACGATCGCGGCCATGTCGCCGCGTGCCAGGCGGTCGAAGATCACGATCTCGTCCAGCCGGTTCAGGAACTCGGGCCGGAAATGCGCCTTCACCGCATCCATCACGTCACGTTTCGCGTCCGACGCATCCGCCCCATCCGGCAACTGGCTCAACGCCTGCGCCCCAAGGTTCGAGGTCAGGATAATCAGCGTCTGCTTGAAATCGACCGTGCGGCCCTGACCATCGGTCAGGATACCGTCGTCGAGCACTTGCAAAAGCACGTTGAACACGTCCGGATGCGCCTTCTCGACCTCGTCGAAAAGCACGACCTGATAGGGCCTGCGCCGCACCGCTTCGGTCAGCACGCCGCCCTCGTCATAGCCGACATAGCCCGGAGGCGCCCCGATCAGACGGGCAACACTGTGTTTCTCCATGAACTCCGACATGTCGATGCGCACCATCGCGTTGTCGTCGTCGAAGAGGAACTCCGCCACCGCCTTGGTGAGCTCGGTCTTACCGACGCCGGTTGGTCCAAGGAACAGGAACGAGCCCAAAGGCCGGTTCTCGTCATTGAGCCCCGCCCGGGCACGCCGGACCGCATTGGCGACCGCCTTCACGGCTGTGTTCTGGCCGATCACCCGCTTGTGCAGCTGATCTTCCATCCGAAGCAGTTTATCGCGCTCGCCTTCGAGCATCCGACCTGCCGGGATCCCCGTCCAGCGCTCTACCACGCTCGCGATCTGCTCGGGCCGCACGGCTTCCTCGACCATCACGTCGCTGTCGTCCTGGCTCTCCGCCGCCTCGAGCTGCTTTTCGAGCTGCGGGATCACGCCATAGGACAGCTCCCCGGCCTTGGCCAGATTGCCCTCACGCTTGGCGATCTCCAACTCGGCCCGCGCGTGATCGAGCTTCTCCTTGATGTCGCGGGCACCGGCGAGCTTGTCGCGTTCGGCCTGCCACTGCGCGGTCATCGCATCACTGCGTTCCTGCAGGTCCGACAGGCTCTTTTGCAATGTCTCGAGCCGATCCTTGCTGGCCGCGTCATCTTCCACGCGCAAGGCTTCCGCCTCGATCTGCATCTGCAGGATCTGCCGGTCGAGCGCGTCGAGTTCCTCGGGCTTGCTGTCCACTTCCATGCGCAGACGGCTTGCCGCCTCGTCCATCAGGTCGATGGCCTTGTCGGGCAGGAAGCGGTCGGTGATGTAGCGATGGCTGAGCGTCGCCGCCGCCACCAGTGCAGAATCGGAGATCCGCACGCCGTGGTGCAGCTCGTATTTCTCCTTGATCCCGCGCAGGATGGAGATCGTGTCCTCGACCGTCGGCTCCAGCACCATCACCGGCTGGAACCGCCGCGCAAGGGCCGCGTCCTTCTCCACATACTTGCGGTACTCATCAAGCGTCGTCGCCCCCACGCAGTGCAATTCGCCACGCGCCAGCGCCGGCTTGATGAGGTTGGCCGCATCCATGGCACCATCGGCCTTGCCCGCGCCCACCAGCGTGTGCATCTCGTCGATGAAGAGAATGATCTCGCCCGCAGCTTGCGTCACTTCGGTCAGAACTGCCTTCAGCCGCTCCTCGAACTCGCCACGGAACTTCGCGCCAGCAATCAGCGCGCCCATGTCGAGCGCGAGCAGCTTCTTGTTGCGCAGGCTTTCGGGCACGTCGCCGTTCACGATCCGCAGGGCGAGACCCTCGGCGATGGCGGTCTTGCCGACGCCGGGCTCCCCGATCAGCACCGGGTTGTTCTTGGTCCGACGGCTCAACACCTGCATCGCGCGGCGGATCTCCTCGTCGCGGCCGATGATCGGGTCGATCTTGCCTTCCTCGGCCCGCGCCGTGAGGTCAGTCGCGTATTTCTTCAGCGCGTCATAGCCTTCCTCGGCTGTCGCACTGTCCGCGGTGCGCCCCTTGCGCACGTCATTGATGGCGCCGTTGAGCGCCTGCGCGGAAACCTTGCCCGCCTCCAGCGCCGTCTTGGCACCCGATTTCACCATGCAGAGCGCCATGAGAATGCGCTCGACCGGCACGAAACTGTCGCCCGCCTTCTTGGCAATGGCCTCCGCTTCGACCAGCACCTTCTGCGTGGCGTTGTCGAGGTAAGTCTGCGCCGCGTCGCCCGAGACTTTCGGCATCTTGGAAAGTGCCATGTCCAGGGCCTGAACGACCTGTCCGGGATTGCCACCCGAGGCGGCGATCAGGTTGCTTGCCAGCCCCTGTTCGTCATCCATCAATGCTTTCAGCAGATGTTCGGGTGCCAGTCGCTGATGGCTGTCCCGTGTCGCAATGGTCTGCGCGGCCTGAATGAACCCGCGAGACCGCTCCGTGAACTTGCTCAAGTCCATGGTTCGTCTCCTTTTCTAAAGCGCCCGATGATTGCTGCGCCCGACTTTGCGGCACGCAGGCTGGTGGGCCTCGGTTGTAAATTGGGGAGTGATCCGCCCCGCTTCAAGAGGCAAACAAGCAATCCATTCCCTCTCCTGCCCTTGCCTAGCGCAGAGATTGTCCCGCCGCTCTGACCCAGATCAAACCTGCCGCGAGGGGAAGGTGGCGGGGGCTTTCCCCGTGAGCGGGCAGCAGGAGCCTGCTACCCGTGTTGGAGGCACGTGATCTCTACATGATCGCATGCGTGTCTGAATAATTCGTTGGCCTGGTATGCCATCCCTCCAGAAGTCCCGCAGATCAAGGCCGGGGCAAAAGCGACATGTGGTCAAGACCTGCAAAAGGTTCTCTCTCGGACCGGTCCGCAGCCTCCTGACTACCGCATCGATTTGCCCGGGGCGTTTGAATGCAGGCATCCCGGGCCTTTTCGCGCACCGCGCCGCCAATGGACAGCCCGGCGCATTGCGCCTAAGCAGTCGCAGGCAAATGCGGAGGCAAGAATGACCGATGACAGACTGATCGTGGCACTCGATGTGCCCAATGCGCTGGCGGGGCACGATCTCGCCGCGAAGCTTGGCGACCGCGTGGGGTTCTACAAGATCGGCCTCGGCATGCTCACAGGGGGCGGTCTGGCGCTCGCCAATGAACTCAAGCAGGAGCACGGCAAGCGCATCTTTCTGGACATGAAACTCTTCGACATCAGTGCCACCATCGAAGCGGCGGTGCGGGGTCTGGCGAAGTTCGACCTGGATTTCCTGACGGTGCACGGCGACCCGCATGTGGTGCGCGCCGCCAAGGAAGGTGCTGCAGGCTCCAACATGAAGATCCTCGCCGTTACCATCCTGACCTCGCTTGATCGCGCCGATCTCGACGCCTGCCTGATCGCGGCGGGCGATGTGGCCGATCTTGTCGGCACCCGTGCCGCACGGGCCTTCGAGGCGGGTGCGGACGGTGTCATCGCCTCCCCGCAGGAAGCCGCGATGATCCGCGCCCTGCCGGAAGCACAAGGCCGGCTGATCGTCACCCCGGGCGTGCGTCCCGCTGGCGCCGATCTTGGTGATCAGAAGCGAGTCGCGACCCCCGCGCAGGCTGTCAAGGACGGAGCCGACCACATTGTCGTCGGTCGTCCGATCTGGGGCGCCACGGATCCGCGCCGTGCCGCCGAAGCGATCCTGACCGAACTTGCCGCGACGTAAACTGTTTTTCGGCAAGGTGCTGATCCGGCGTTGAAAACCAGTTTGTGTTTTTCTGCAAAGATGGCGCCGGACAATCGCCGCACCCGTCTAGAGACTGTGGCATGGAGACAACAGGCAACTGCATGTAGTTTAGCCTGCGGTAGTCAGCCTAGGTGGATTCACCCTTCGGTGGTACCGTTGCTTCAGGTGATACTCCCCAACGGACCGAGTCTTCCTGAGGTTCGTTACCTCCCCCCGCTCAGATCAGCGGGGGGTTTTTACGAGCGGCACCGACTTTCCAGATAGGCACGCAAACGCTCCTGAAACCGCGGCACCGCCTTGGGATGGTTCAGGAATTCCTCGACAGGCATCAATGCCCAGTCCTGCCCTTCATCGCCCAAAACCACCTGAGCAAGCTGCCCGGGCGCGACATTGCCCACAAAGAACCACGTAACGGCCGCCCCGACGCCAAACCGCCGTCCCCAGCAAATCATCCGCGGATCCAGCAGCAACCCCACTTCCTCCCGCGTCTCGCGCAGCACACAGGCGACAGGCGATTCCGCCCCCTCGCGCCCGCCGCCGGGCAGATCCCAGAGTCCGGGATCGGGAATCGCCGGATCATCATCGCGCAACAGCAAGAGCACGCAGCCCTCGCAAAGCAGGGCGATCTTCGCCCCCTCGAACGGCATGTTCATTTCCGGCAGTTGCGCGTAGTCTCGGCTCATTCCGCCAGTATAGCGACTGCTGCCCGTCATGCCTGCCCTTTGCCGCGATTGCCTCACCCAGTTCGACGCGGGACGCCGCTGCCCCGCCTGCGCCAGCCCGCGCGTCGTGGCGCATCCGGAACTTTTCGCGCTGTCCATTGCCCACATGGACTGCGACGCCTTCTACGCATCGGTCGAAAAACGCGACAATCCTTCCTTGCGCGACAAGCCGGTGATCATCGGCGGCGGGCGGCGGGGCGTGGTCTCCACCGCCTGCTATGTGGCGCGCATCCGCGGCGTGCGCTCCGCCATGCCGATGTTCCAGGCGCTGAAGCTCTGCCCCGACGCCGTCATCATCAAGCCGCGCATGGAGGCTTATGTGGAAGCCTCCCGCGCCATCCGGGCGATGATGGAGGAACTCACCCCCGACATCGAGCCGCTCTCGCTCGACGAGGCCTTCATGGATCTCTCCGGCACCGCCCGGCTGCACGGCGCGCCGCCGGCGGTGATGCTCGCGCGCCTGACCCGGCGGATGCGCAAGGAGCTTGGCCTGACCGGCTCCATTGGCCTGTCGCACAACAAGTTTCTCGCCAAGGTCGCCTCCGATCTCGACAAGCCGCACGGGTTCTCGGTGATCGGCCGGGCCGACACGCAGAGCTTCCTGCGCGACAAGCCGGTTCGGCTGATCTGGGGCGTCGGCCCCGCCGCGCAGGCGGCACTGGAGCAGGCCGGCATCCGCAGCTTTGCGGACCTGCTGCGCTGGGACCGGCGCGACCTTGCCGCGCGGTTCGGCAGCACCGGCGACCGGCTCTGGCATCTCGCGCGCGGCGAGGACAATCGCCGCGTCTCCGCCCATGCGCCGATGAAATCGATCTCCAACGAGACAACCTTTCACGAGGACACCGCCGATCCGGACTTGCTCGACGGGCATCTCTGGCGCATGGCCGAGAAGGTCTCCGACCGGGCCAAGGCCAAGGATCTCTCCGGCCGGGTGGTCACGCTCAAGCTCAAGCGGTCCGATCATTCGCTGCTGTCGCGCCGGATCAGCCTGCGCGACGCCACGCAACTGGCCGACACGATCTATCGCAGCGCGCGCGGGCTTTTCGACCAGGTCGGGGATCAGGGGCCCTACCGTCTGCTGGGCTGCGGCCTGTCGGACCTGCAACCGGCCGCCGAGGCCGATCGCTCCGGCGACCTGCTCGACCCGGCAGCGGTCAAGCGCGGTCAGGCGGAACGGGCGGCGGACAGGATTCGCGCCCGCTTCGGCCCGGATGCGATTCTCAAGGGGCGGTCGCTGCGCTGAGATGCGCCCTATTCGGCAGCAAGCGGCATCCGCTCCATCCCGATCTGCGACACCTGCGCCACGACATTGCGCAGGGCAAGCCGCACCGCCTCGAAATCGGCATTGGGCATGATCCGGCTCTCGTCCATGTAAAGCGCGCGATCGATCTCCACCTGCACCGCGTGCTGCCCGCGCGAGGGCCGCCCGTAGGCCTGCGTCACATAGGCCCCCGCGAATGGCGCATTGCGCGCCACCACGAAGCCTTCGGACGCAAAAGCTTCCTCGATCCGGTCGACCACTTCGCCACCCGCCGCGGCGCCAAAGCGATCGCCAAGCACGATGTTGGGGCGTTTGATCCCGTTGAAGACGCTGCTCTGGACCGCCTCATGCGGCATCGAATGGCAATCGACGAGCACCGTCTGCCCATGCCTGAGATGGGCGGCATCAAGCAGGCCCTGCAGCATCCCGTGATAGGGATGCCAGTACCCATCAAGCCGGGACTGCGCCTCGGCCATGGTGATCTTTCCGCGGTAGATCGCCCGGCCATTCGAGACCACGCGCGGAATGACCCCCAGACCGGAAGCGACACGCGGGTTGTGGGACTGCCGCCTTACGCCCTCGATCAGTGCGGGATCAAGCTCGTCCGGGCTGCGGTTCAGATCGACGAAGGCCCGTGGCGCGCCTGCCTTGATGAAACTCGCCCCGAACTCCGGCGCGCAGTCGAAAAGCCGGTCCACGAAAGCATCCTCGGACGACCGGATCGCATGATCGTCGAGCACCGTCGAGCGCAGCATCGCCCAAGGATAGCTGCTGCCGCTGTGCGGCGAGGCAAAGACGACACAGGATGTGGCTCGCACCGGGTGCAGGACCTGATAGGCATCATGGGACATAAGCGCTCCTCTGGGTTCCAATGATAGCGCATAAAAATCGAAAGCCAAAAGCCCTTGATCCCGCTGACGACTCCTTTTATAGACCCCGCTACCGGCGCGTCCATTCGCGCCCCGTTTTTGTTTGGGGCACGGAAAATCGCGTAACATAGGGGGTGATTAGCTCAGCGGTAGAGCACTTCGTTGACATCGAAGGGGTCACTGGTTCGATCCCAGTATCGCCCACCACCTGTTTCACTGGTCCGGCCCGCCGGACTGCCCGCAACCCCGGCGCTGGCCCGCGCGCCGCACGAGAAGACAAAGGAGAGGACCATGAAGGTTCGCAATTCGCTCCGCTCGCTCAAGACACGGCACCGCGACTGCCGTATTGTGCGTCGCAAAGGCCGCGTTTACGTGATCAACAAGACCCAGCGTCGGTTCAAGGCCCGCCAGGGCTGAAACCTGCTGATCCAGAGTTCAAAAAGCCGCTCCTTCGGGGGCGGCTTTTTTCTTTGTCGCCGATCCGCCCCGGTTCTTCTCAGTCCACCCGCCGGACGTAGATGCCGGTTCCGTCCTTTCGGGTTTCGAACCGATTGAGATTGCTGATCAGATCGCTCAGTTTCTTGTAGCCATAGGTGCGCGTGTCGAAGTCCGACTTTGTCGCGATGATGTGTTTGCCGAGCGCCCCGAGCTGGTACCACTCGTCATCCTGCTGCATCTTCTCCATCGCCGACAGGATCAATGGCACCGCCTCCTTTGCCGGCAGCTTGCCGCTGTCGGGTTTTGCGCCGGGTTTTGCAGACTCTGGCTCGTCCACCAGGTTTTCGATGAAGACAAAGCGGTTGCAGACATTGCGCAGGCTTTCGGGCGTCTTGCGCTCGCCGATGCCGATCACTTCGAGCCCCTGCTCGCGGATGCGGTTGGCAAGTGCGGTGAAATCGCTGTCGGAACTGACCAGCACGAAGCCATCGAAGCGCCCGGTGTGCAGGATGTCCATGGCATCGATCACGAGACCAATGTCGCTGGCGTTCTTGCCCTTTGTGTTTGCAGTCTCCTGATGCGCGACCAGACCGAATTCGCGCACCGTATCGGCCCAGCCACGCAACTGCCCGTTCGACCAGTCGCCATAGACACGGCGCAAGGCAGGCTCTCCGAAGGATGCGATTTCCTTCAAAATCGGCTGCGCGTGTTTTACGGGAATGTTGTCCGCATCGATCAGAACGGCATAGAGCGGGCGGGAACGAGCAGTCATCGGGCTTCCTTCTTAAAGGCATCTCGACCGCGCAGGAGCCCGGTCGCGGGATGCCTGTGAATGGACTGACAGGCGCGGTTTGGCAATCCATTTGCGCGGCCCTTGTCACCTCTTGGTGATCGCGCTGGCCCTTCCCGCCTGAAACAGGCAGCATGGCAGGCGAAACAAATCGTGAGATCGCCATGACCAAAACACCGCAGTACACCCCGCCGAAAGTCTGGACCTGGGACCAGGAAAACGGCGGCAAGTTCGCCTCCATCAACCGCCCCATCGCGGGCCCGACTCATGACAAGGCCCTGCCCGTGGGCAAGCACCCGTTCCAGCTTTACTCGCTGGCCACGCCCAACGGGGTCAAGGTCACGGTGCTGCTCGAGGAGCTTCTGGCTCTCGGCATCCGGGAGGCCGACTACGACGCATGGCTGATCAGGATCGGTGACGGCGACCAGTTCGGCAGCGGCTTCGTCGAGGTGAACCCCAATTCCAAGATCCCCGCGCTGATGGACCATTCCGTCACCCCGCCGCAGCGCGTCTTCGAATCGGGCGCAATCCTGCTCTACCTCGCCGAGCGCTTCGGAAAGTTCATCCCCGCTGATGTCTCAGGCCGCACCGAAACCCTGTCCTGGCTCTTCTGGCAGATGGGCTCGGCACCCTACCTCGGTGGCGGCTTCGGGCATTTCTACGCCTATGCGCCGGAGAAGTTCGAATACCCCATCAACCGCTTCGCCATGGAGGCCAAGCGGCAGCTTGACGTGCTCGACCGGCAGCTGGCGCAGCACGAGTTCATTGCCGGCACCGACTATACCATCGCCGACATCGCGATCTGGTCGTGGTACGGGCAGCTGGTGCTCGGGCGGCTCTATGAGGCGGCAGAGTTCCTCGACGTGGAAAGCTACAAACACGTGATGCGCTGGGCCAAGGCGATCGACGCCCGCCCCGCCGTGCAGCGCGGGCGCATGGTCAACCGAACCTTCGGCGAGCCAGCCCTGCAATTGCATGAACGCCACGATGCCGGCGACTTCGACACCAGGACGCAAGACAAGATCGGCGAGACCGCCTGATCGCGCGTCCCCGCGCGGCGCTTTCGGGCGGGGACGCAAAATTCTCAAGTCTTTTTGTCAGGAATATCTTGCTCCCGGCGCAAAATCGTGTTTCTGATCATTTTAGTCGGGTATAATCCCGCCCTGTTTTATCAACGCATGGAGCCCGAAATGGCCTTCGCACGACTCGCAATCGCAACTCTTGCCCTCACCGCCACCAGCCTGCCGGCCCTGGCGGAAGGCGAGCTCAACCTCTATTCCTCGCGCCACTACGACACCGACGAGCGGCTTTACTCGGACTTCACCGAGGCCACCGGAATCACCATCAACCGGATCGAGGGCAAGGCAGACGAACTTCTGGCCCGGATGGAAGCCGAAGGCGTCAACAGCCCCGCCGACATCCTGCTGACCGTGGACACCTCGCGTCTCGCCCGCGCCAAGGACATGGGCCTGCTGCAACCCATCGACAGCGCAACGCTGGAAGAACGCGTCCCCGCCAACCTTCAGGACGCAGACAACACCTGGTTCGGTCTGAGCCAGCGCGCCCGGATCATCTTCTACGACAAGGAGGCCGTGGCCAACCCGCCGCAGACTTACCTCGACCTCGCCGATCCGGCCTACAAGGGACAGATCTGCATCCGGTCCTCCACCAACGAATACAACCAGACGCTTCTGGCCGCGATCATCACCCATGAAGGTGAAGAGGCTGCCACCAAATGGGCCGAGGGCATCGTGGCGAACATGGCGCGCAGCCCGCAGGGCGGCGATACCGACCAGTTGCGCGGCGTCGTGTCGGGCGAATGCGACATCGCGGTCTCCAACACCTACTACTTCGCCCGTGCGATCCGAACGGATGTCGAAGGCGTCAGCGCGAGCCGCGACAAGATCGGCTGGGTCTTCCCGGATCAAGACGGCAATGGCGCGCATATGAACCTCTCGGGCGGCGGCGTCGCGGCCCACGCGCCGAACCGCGACAATGCGATCAAGTTCATGGAGTATCTCGCCTCCGACAAGGCGCAGGAGTATTTCTCCGCCGGCAATGACGAATATCCCACCGTGCCGGGCGTGACCCTTTCGGCCTCCGTCGAGGTGCTGGGCTCCTTCACGCCCGACAGCGTCGACCTGACCACGGTGGCGCAGAACCTGCCCGCGGCACAGCGCATCTTCAACGCGGTCGGCTGGGAGTAACCATTCCCTTAATTGGTAAGGCCCGGACCGTATCGACTCACCGTCGGTACGGTCTATCTTTTGCGATACCCACAACAGGAGAGCCCCCATGACCCAAGCCCCCCGCAAGACCGCCCGGGACTTCGACCCGCGCCTGCTGGAGATGTTCGATGGCTACGTGCACGGCGCCATGTCAAAGCGCGAGTTTCTCAACAAGGCCACGAAATACGCCGCCGCCGGCGTCACCGGCGCGATGATCCTCGAACAACTGCAACCGAACTATGCCCTCGCCCAGCAGGTCGCGCCCGACGACCCGTCGATCGTCACCGAAGTCATCGAGTACCCAAGCCCGGATGGACACGGCACCGTAAAGGGCCTGATGGCGAAGCCTGCGAACGCAACCGGCCCGCTTCCGGCCGTTCTGGTGGTGCATGAGAACCGCGGCCTCAACCCCTACATCGAGGACGTGGTGCGCCGCACCGCCAAGGCAGGCTACCTCGCCCTCGGCCCCGACGGGTTGACGCCGCTCGGCGGCTATCCCGGCAACGACGAACAGGGTCGCGAGATGCAAGCATCCCTTGATGGCGCCAAGCTGATGGCGGATTTCTTCGCCGCCTTCGAATTCCTGCGGGATCACGAAGGCTCTACCGGCAAGGTGGGCGCGGTCGGCTTCTGTTACGGCGGTGGCGTCTGCAACGCGCTCGCGGTGGCCTACCCCGATCTCGCCGCCTCCGTACCCTTCTATGGACGCCAGCCCAATGCCGAGGACGTGCCCGCCATCGAGGCCCCGCTGATGATCCACTACGCCGGGCTCGACGAGCGCATCAACGCAGGCTGGGACGCCTATTCACAGGCGCTCCGGGCCAATCAGAAGGAATTCACCGTGCACTTCTATCCGGATGTGAACCACGGCTTTCACAACGACACCACGCCGCGTTACGACGAAGAGGCCGCGATGCTGGCCTGGGAACGCACGCTGGCGCATTTCGCCGAGAACCTGACTTGAGACAGCGCGCCGGGGTTGGACGCAACATTTAGCCCCGGCGCTGACGCCCGACCTGCCGGCAGATCAGGATCACCGGCAGAAGCCCGATGGCGACGATCACGAGGCTCGGCACCGCCGCGCCTTCCAGCCGCTCGTCGGAAGCGAGGCGATAGGCCTGCACCGCCAGCGTGTCGTAGTTGAAAGGCCGCATGATCAGCGTGGCGGGCAATTCCTTCATCACATCGACGAAGACGATCAGCAGCGCCGTCAGCAGGCTCGGCGCCAGGATCGGCAGATGCACCCGCCGCAGCGTGCCGCCCGGGGTATGGCCCAGCGACCGCGCCGCCGCATCCATGTTTTCCGGCACCATCGCCTGCCCACCCTCATAGGCGCCAAGCGCCGCGGCAAGGAACCGCACCATATAGGCAAAGACCAGAAGCCAGATCGAGCCGGTGATCAGCAACCCGGTCGAGATGTCGAAACGCGCGCGCATCATTGCGTCCAGCGCATTGTCGAAGGCCGCGAAGGGCACCAGCAGCCCCACCGCGATCACGCCGCCCGGCACCGCATAGCCCAGACGGGCCACATAAGCCGCCGCGTTGGACAGCCGGTTGCCCCTGAGCCGCCGGAAAAAGCCCACCGAGACGGCCGCAAGCACCGTCAACACCGCCGCCGTCCCGGCCAGCACAAGCGAATTGCGGATGAAGCCGAGATAGCGCGGGCTCAGCAAGTCCTGTTCCGAGCCTGCACCCATTGCCGCGAGGATCACAACCGGCAGCACCGCGCCGAAAAGCACCGGCAGCCCGCAGAGCGCCATGGCGAGCCAGGCCCGCAGGCCGCGCAACTGCGCAGGCTCCATCGGCTGCTGGCGCCGCGACGGGTCGTGATACTGCGCCCGGCCGCGCTGCGCCCGCTCCAGCATCGCCAGCAGCAGCGCGAAGCTCAACAGGCACAAGGCGAGCTGCGCCGCCCCCGCCCGGTCCGCAAGCGAGAACCAGCTTGTGTAGATGCCGGTGGCGAAGGTCTGCACCCCGAAATAGGCGACCGTGCCGAAATCCGCGATGGTCTCCATCACCGCCAGCAGCACACCGCCCGCGATCGCCGGGCGCGCCAGCGGCAGACTGATCTTGAAGAAGGCCGACCACGCGCTGGCCCCCAATGCCCGCGCGGCAAGGAAGGTCGTGGCACTCTGTTGCAGGAAAGCCGCCCGCGCCAGCAGGTAGACATAAGGATAAAGCACGAGGATCAGCATCACCGCCGCCCCGCCGAGCGAGCGGATTTCCGGAAACCAGTAGTCGCGCGGGCCCCAGCCCGTCACCGCCCGCAGGCTCGCCTGAACGATGCCCGGATGGTCGAGCACATGGGTATAGGCATAGGCCAGCACATAGGCCGGAAAGGCCAGCGGCAGCACAAGGGCGATCTCGAAGAAGCGCACGCCGGGAAACCGCGTCATCGTCACCAGCCAGGCCGCGCCCACGCCCAGCGCGAAGGTGCCCGCGGAGACCAGCGCCACAAGCACCAGCGTGGTGCCGGCGTAGCGCGGCAGGACCGTCGCCATGAGGTGACTGATGGTCTCCGTCCCGCCGCTCAGCGCGGCCAGCAGCACTGCGAGCATCGGCAGAGCGCAGAACCCCGCCACCAGCAGGGCGATGGCGGAGAAAACGCGCGTGCCTTCGGCCACCGGGCGAGACCGCTTCGGCTTGAGGGGAAGGGAAGAGGGCGCATCCGTCATGGCGCCTTTTTTGACGGTTTCAGTCGGAATTACCAGCCCCCACCGGTGGCGGTGCGCCTCCCCGGCGGTTGCACCATCAGCGGTTCCATCGTTTACTCGCCGAAAAGGTCATTTCTGAACACTTCTTTTCGAAAGGCGATTGTCTTGAACGCAAAGCAATTCCTCAGCAGCATGGTCCTGCGCGGCGTGGATTTCGGCACGGCGAAGGTACCCGTGGTCGGCAGCTTCTGCGCCTTTCCCCTGCGGGTGGTCTTTCCGACCATGGCCTACGAGCGGGTGACCGACGACTATCTCCATCCGCGGGTTTTCCTTTCGGTGTTTATGATCGGCTTCCTGATCTGCTTCGGACTACAGGCGGTACTGGCCGCGCAGGCGGGCACCCTCGGTCGTTTCGACGGCACCTTCGGGCCGGTGCCGGACCCGGGCGGTGGCCCGGACCGGGTGATGTTCCTCAACGACCTGCACAATCTTTTCAACTATGTGCTGCTGGTGCCGCTCTATCTCGTCGCCGGGACCGGCTACATGATTTCGCTCTTTTCCCTGAAACAGCGCATGGCCCCGATCAGCGGCGACTACGGCTTCTCGATCGACGACAGCGTCAAGCCCCTGCTCTCGGGCACCGTCGCGGTTGGCGTCTTCGTCGCCCTTCTGGTCACCCTTCAGGCGCAATATGCCATCGATATCCAGACAAAATCCCTGCACCTCTTCTGGTTCCACGGGGCCGAGAAATGCACGATGCTCGGTTACAATGGCTATGCCTATCTCGTGGTGAACATGTTCCTCGCAGGCTTCGTGATCCTCGTGGCGCTGTTGCATCTGGAACTCTTCCGATGGTCGCAAATCCTCGCCAAAAGCATTCGGACGCACGATCCGACAACCTCGGAGGCAAACCTCTTTCTCAACGATGGCAACCGGCTCAAGGAGCTTTTCGCGCCCTTCACCGAGACCGCGATCTGGTCGAAGGCCTTCGCGATGCTGCTCGCCATCAACATCTACACCTGGAAGCAGAGCGGCGTCAGCGGCGGGGTCGGCGAGGAGCTGATCGGCCCCTGCGGCGTGCTCTCCGCCCAAGCCCGCGCCGCCGCCCTGAGCACGGTCGAGGACACGTCCACCTTCTTCCGCTTCATCTTCCTGCTCTTCATCGTCATAGCGCTCTGGATCGTCTCGCTGCCGCGCTACCGGATCCAGCTTGAGATCTTCAAACTGCGCCAGAAGGCCGGGGTGCACGAATATTTCGACATCCGGATGCCCTGGACGATCGGTTGGTCGGTCTTCATCGACCTTTTGCTGCTGAGCTTCTTCACCACCGCGATCTTCGGCAAGGGCGACCTCTTCGCCCTGAGTTTCAGCTTCTTCGAATAGGCCGTTTCAGTCGGCCTCGAAGAACTCGAGAACGTCGTCGAAAACTTGCGGCCGCGTCAGGAACAGCAAGTGCCCCTGTGCCGGGTAGCGCGCAATGCCCGGCGCGCCGAAGACCCGTGCAAAGGCCTCGGTCTGGGCATCACTGAAGACCGGATCCTCCTGCCCGATGAAGAACCTGAGCCGCTCGGCGGGCAATCGCGGCGCGGGCGGCAGACGCCAGCGGCGCAGGTCCTCGGAATGCGCCGCCATCAGGTCTCCCTCAGGGATCACGATCCGCGACCTTTCCTCGGCGACAATGGCGCTTGCCTCCGCCCGCAGGCCCGGATCCTTCAACCCCGCCCGACCGAAAAGCAACGTCCTGTAATACTCGAGCCAGACCTCTTCGCGGTCAACGGAGCCGGCGCGCGCCGCCGCCGCCAGAACGTCGATGCTCGACCGCAGCGCCGTGGCCGTGCCCCCGGCACGCTCGACGGCGCTCGACATGGCGGCAACCTTCACGTCACCCCTGATGCGCCCGGCGGCCGAAATCGCGATCGGCCCGCCCGTGGAATAGCCGAGCAGGCGGTAGGCCTTGCCCGGATAGCGCCCGGTGAAGGCGGCGATCTGGGTCGCCGCATCCTCGATCCCCAGCCTGTGATCGAGCGGCAACCCATCCATGCCGGGAAACCGATAGGTCACGATGGCGTAGCCGGAAGCCTTCCACGTCTGTGCCGGTGCGAAGATCTCCACGCTCGCCAGCGCCCCGGGGATCAGGATGGCGATCCGGTCGGCACGGTCGACCTCAGCAGGGTCATAGGCCAGGGGAGAGTCCGCGCCACGGAAGGGTGTATTCTCAGCAGAGCAGGCAGCACACATCAGCAACACCAGAACAAGTAACCACCGCATGACCTGATCCTCGCGACACCCGTATCAAGCCCGAACGGCCCAAGCCTAATCGTATCTGCGCTGGTCCTCGATCACCACACCGTCCCTGGGCAGGCTTCCGGGCGGCACGATTTCCACCGCGCCGTTGAGTTTCAAGACCGCCAGCACACTCGCCCCAAAGGCCACGGGATCGCCCCCCGCCGCCTCGATCTTCACCGTCATCGCGTCCTGCTCGCCGGAGCGCGTCGCCACCACCCGCGCCTTCACGATTTCGGGATGACGCGCCACCAGGGCCGCCACCTGCTCGGGGCGCACGAACATGCCCTTGATCTTGGTGGTCTGATCGGCCCGGCCCATCCAGCCCTTGATGCGCATGTTGGTGCGTCCGCAGGGGCTTTGCCCCGGCAGCACCGCGCTCATGTCGCCGGTGGCGAAGCGGATCAGCGGATAGTCCGGGTTCAGGCTCGTGACGATCACCTCGCCCACCTCGCCTTCCGCCACCGGATCGCCGGTGCCGGGGGTCACGATCTCCACGATCACGCCTTCGTCCACGATCATCCCCTCCATCGCCGCGCTCTCATAGGCGATATTGCCGAGATCCGCCGTGGCGTAGCATTGCAGACAGGTGATCCCGCGATCCTTGTATGCCGCGCGCAGGGACGGAAAGAGCGCCCCACCGCTCACCGCCGCCTTGGCGATCTTCAGCGCGACGCCCATTTCATCTGCCTTGTCGAGGATGGTCTTGAGGTAATCCGGCGTCCCGGCATAGGCGGTGCTGCCCACATCCCGTGCCGCCTGCACCTGCAATTCGGTCTGGCCGGTGCCTGCCGGCAACACCCGCGCGCCCACGGCCCGCGCGCCATTCTCGAAGATCATCCCCGCCGGGGTCAGGTGATAGCCGAAACAGTTCTGCACCACATCCTCCGGCCCGATTCCGGCGGCAAAAAGAAACCGCCCCATGCGCCACCAGTCATGGCTGACACCGCCCGGCTCATAGATCGGGCCGGGTGACTGGAACACATGCGCGGCGTTCGTGACGGGGATGCCGCCAAAGGGCGGTTTCTCCGTTTGCCAGCGCACCAGATCGGATTTGCGCAGGACCGGCAGCTTCGGCAGATCCTCGAGGCAGGTAACTTGGGCTTCACCGGGCAGGCAAGCACCCTCGGCGGCGCGCACCCGCGCGATCTGGGCGATGACGCCGGCGGTCTGATCCGCCGCCCGCGCATCGGCACTGCGGGTTTCCAGATCATCGAAATGGGGCATGGTCTGCTTTCCTGTCGCTTCCGGTCCGTCGCGCAGGGCGCCGCCCGGTCAACTCAGCCACCGCTTGCGCCGGCGGTAGCTGCGCACGTCGCGGAAGGACTTGCGACCCTCTTCCGACATGCCGAGATAGAATTCCTTCACGTCCGGGTTTTCCCGCAATTCCCTCGCTGGCCCGTCCATCACGACGCGACCCGATTCCAGAATGTACCCGTAATGCGCGAAGCGCAAGGCGACGTTGGTGTTCTGTTCGGCCAGCAGGAAGGTCACGCCTTCATTTTCATTCACCGACTTCACGATCTCGAAGATCTGCTCCACCAGTTGCGGCGCCAGCCCCATCGACGGCTCGTCGAGCAGGATGGTTTCAGGGCGCGACATCAGCGCGCGTCCGATCGCCGTCATCTGCTGCTCGCCGCCCGAGGTATAGCCCGCCTGCGACTTGCGCCGTTCCTTCAGGCGGGGAAAGTAGTCATAGACCATCTCGAGATCGGCCTGGATCGCAGCCTTGCCGTCGCGCCGCGTATAGGCGCCGGTGAGCAGGTTTTCCTCGACGGTCAGGTGTTCGAAACAATGCCGGCCTTCCATGACCTGCACCACGCCGCCCTTGACGATATCGGCGGGGTCCTGATGCTGGATGACCCGGCCACGGTACTTGATCGAGCCCTTGGTGACCTCGCCGCGCTCTGACTTCAGCAGCCCGGAAATCGCCTTGAGCGTCGTGGTCTTGCCCGCGCCGTTGCCACCCAGAAGCGCCGTGATCCCGCCTTTCGGGACATTGAGGCTCACGCCTTTCAGCACGAGGATCACGTGGTTGTAGATCACCTCGATGTTGTTGACCTCGAGCACCGTCTCGGTGGTGGCCTTGTCGGCTGCGGCGTCCAGCATGGCTCATGATCCCTGTCGTATCGGTGTGCCCCGGCGACGCGATGCCGCCGGGGCGACCGGGCTTACTTGCAGCCCGGCGTGATGTTGCTCTCGGCGGCGAAGGCCATCGAATCCTCGACGATCAGCGGCTGGATCACCTCGGCATCGGTCTCCGCGAAGTCGGAGATGAGTTTCCACTCCTTGGCGGTCGCATCCCACTGGGTCATGCCGACAAGGCCCGGCCCGCCGTGGTTCTGGCAGGAGACCGAGAAGCTCGGCCCGAAGCCCGGCATCCCGAGCGCGGTCATCCGCGCCTCGTCGATCACCAGCGCCTCCATCCCGTCGCGCATCATCGCGGGCGTGATGTCGGGCGTACCGTGGATCTTCTGCGCCGTCGCCGCGGCTTCTGCTGCCAACATCGCCGCATAAAGGCCGCGGTTGTAGAGCACCGTACCGATCTGGTCGCCGGCACCGGCGGCCTTGCCTGCCTCGACGACATGTTTCTGGATGTCGGCGAAGACCGGGAAATCGTCACCCACCGCGTGGAAGGTCAGCGCCTTGTAGCCATCCGCCGCCGCCCCCGCAGGGATCACGTCATTCTCCGAACCCGACCACCAGATACCGATGAACTGGTCCATCGGATAGCGGATGTTGGCCGCTTCCTGAATCGCCACCTGGTTCATCACGCCCCAGCCGTACATGATCACGTTGTCGGGCCGGTCGCGCCGGATCTGCAGCCATTGCGACTTCTGCTCCTGACCGGGGTGATCGACCGGAATGAGGCTCAGCTCGAAACCATGCTTCTTGGCCAGCTCCTCCAGCGTCCGGATCGGCTCCTTGCCATAGGCGGAGTTGTGATAGACCAGCGCGATCTTCTTGCCATTGAGGTCGCCGCCGTTCTCGCCGAGCAGGTAGTTGATCGCCCCCGAGGCCCCGTTCCAGTAGTTGGCGGGGTAGTTGAACACATGGCTGAAGACCTCGCCATTGGCCGCCGAGGTGCGTCCGTAACCCATGGTGTGCATCGGAATATCATCCGCCGTGGCCTTGGGGATCAGCTGGTAGGTGATGCCCGTCGACAGCGGCTGATAGACCAGCGAGCCTTCGCCCTTGGTGGCCTCATAGCACTCGACGCCCTTCTCGGTGTTGTATCCGGTCTCGCATTCCACGACACGTGTCATCACCCCGCCGATGCCGCCGTCGCGGGCATTGATCATGGTGAAATAGTCCTGGTAGCCGTCCGAAAACGGAATGCCACCTGCCGCATAGGGCCCCGTGCGATAGCTCAGGTCCGGAAAGACCAGATCCGCCATCGCCGGACCCGCCGCCATCAGGCCGGCAATGGCCCATGTTCCCAATTTATATGTCATCTTTTCATTTTCCTCCCTTGGATGCTTCATGTGCCGGCTCTCCGTGTCCGGCATCGTTCCCGTCGTCTTCCGGGCGCGGTCAGCCCTGCGCCACGGTCCCCGTGACCCCGCCTCAATGCGGGAAGGGCCACAATCTCAATTTCTCCTTGGCCACCCGCCAAAGCTGCGCCAATCCATGCGGTTCTGCAATCAGAAAGACGATGATCAGCCCGCCCACGATCACCAGATTGAGATGCGCCACGATATCCGTGGGCCAGCCCAGCCAGTCCACCCCGATGATCTTCAGCAGCACCGGCAGCAGCACCAGGAAGGCCGCCCCCGCAAAGGAGCCGAAGATCGACCCCAGCCCGCCGATGATGATCATGAAGAGCACCAGGAACGACTTCTGGATGCCGAAGGCCTCACCGACCTCCACCGCGCCGAGATAGACGGAAAAGAACAAGGCGCCCGAAATGCCCACGAAGAAGGAACTCACCGCAAAGGCCGTGAGCTTGGCCCTGAACGGGTTCACCCCGATGATCTCGGCGGCAATGTCCATGTCCCTGATCGCCATCCACTGCCGGCCCACCGAGCCACGCGTCAGGTTGCGCGCCACCACCGCACTGAAAATCGTGAAGGCGAGACAGAAAAGATAGGTGGCCCAGGCCTCGGTGTTGGGCCCGGTGATCAGCACGCCCAGCACGTCCCGCTCCGGCGCGTTGATCTGCCCCGAGGCCGAGTAGTTGTAGAACCACGACACCCGGTTGAACATCCACACCAGGAAGAACTGCGCCGCCAGCGTCGCCACCGCGAGATAAAAGCCCTTGATGCGCAAGCTGGGCAGGCCGAAAAGCACCCCGACGCCCGCGGTGATGGCACCCGACAGCAACACATGCACGATGATGCTCACGTCGGGAAAGGCGGTCATCAGCTTGTAGCAGGCATAGGCCCCCACCGCCATGAACCCGCCCGTCCCGAGGCTCACCTGCCCGCAATACCCCACCAGGATGTTCAGCCCGATCGCCGCGATCGCATAGATCAGGAACGGCATGAAGATCGAATTGACCCAGTAGTCATTGATCAGGAACGGGATGACGAAGATCGCGACAAAGAGCACCGCATAGTACCGCCAGCGGTCGAACCTGATCGGAAAGGTCTGGCTGTCTTCCGGATAGGTGGTGCTGAAATCACCGGCTTCACGATAGAGCATCTAGAGCTTCGCCTCCGTCTCTGGATTGTAGTTCACACCATCGAGCCAGGGCACCGGATCGAGATCCGCCGGGTTCACGCCCTCGAGCCCGCCCACGTTGACACCAAACTCGGACCGGTCCGAACTGCGCCGGTGATGGGTGTAGCAGCCGCAAATACCGCAGAAATAATGCGCCGCCTGCCGCGTGCCGAACTGGTAGAGCGAGAGCTTGTCGCCGCGGACAACCTCCAGATCCTCCTCGCGCACCGAGACGTTCATCGCACCGCGCCGGCGGCAGAAAGAGCAATCGCAGCGTCGCGCATCGCCCAGGCCATGTGCCAGAACCACCCGTAATTCGCAGGCCCCGCAATGGCAGGTGAGGCGATGGGACTGCGCAGTCATACCGCCGCCCCGATCCCGGGAAACGACGGGCAACCGCGCGCCCCGCTTCTTTTGGCCCCAAATATCCCGGGGTCCGGGGCAGCGCCCCGGTCAGGCCGGTTAACCATGCCTTCAGGTTTCACCGAATTTCCCAATTTCGCCCCATTTCCCGTGGCACCCCTGCTTTCGTGGGACGGAGTGGATGAGATGACGGCAATGCTGCGCGAGTTGCGCGATCTGGACAACCGTCTGGACCGCGGGCTCATCACACAATCGGAATACGCGCTGCGGCGCCAGGCGCTGATCGAAAGCGTCGACGATGCCTCGACGGGTTTCATCAAGGTCGCCGCAGCACCCGCCCGCAAACCCCCGACGGCCACGCGCAAGCGCAACAGCGCCTCGACAACCTGGGGGCTCGGCACCATCATCTGCCTTTTCGTTGTCGGCGCCTGCCTTCTGCTCTCGGAGCTTCTCTTCGCCAATCTCAACCTCGCGCTGACGCTCGGCGTGACCGTGCTGGCCGCACTCACCGTCGCCCTGCTGCGCAGCCTCGAGGAATGACGCCTACACGCGTTCAATGATCTTCTCCCCGAAAAGCCCCTGCGGGCGGAACACGAGGAAGATCAGCGCCAGCATATAGGCAAACCAGTTCTCCGTGGCCCCGCCAAGATAGGGCGCACCAATCAGGAACTCGAAGAGCTTCTCGCCCACACCGATGATCAGCCCGCCGACGATGGCGCCGGGGATCGAGGTGAAGCCGCCCAGCATCAGCACCGGCAGGGCCTTGAGCGCAATCAGCGACAGCGAGAACTGCACCCCCGATTTCGTCCCCCACATGATGCCCGCCACGAGGGCGACGAAGCCCGCCAGCGACCACACGAGGATCCAGATGTAATTGAGCGAGACCCCCACCGACAGCGCCGCCTGATGGTCATCGGCCACGGCGCGCATGGCGCGGCCCTGCTTGGTGTATTGCGCGAACATCACCAGCCCGATGACCAGCACCGCCGCCACGACGCTCGCCACGATGTCGAGGTTGTCGATGAAGAAGCCGTATCCCAGCGCCTCGAAGGTCGTCTCGTCGATCCAGATGTTGATGCCCTGCGGCAGGCCGACATCCAGCGTCTTGATGTCCGACCCCCACATCAGATCGCCGACGCCCTCGAGAAAATAGGCAAGACCGATGGTCGCCATGAAAAGGATGATCGGCTCCTGTCCGACCAGATGCCGGAAGATGAAGCGCTGCACCAGCCAGCTGAAAAGCACCATGACACAGACCGTCACCAGGATCGCCGCCAGCGCCGGCACTTCCCAGCCGAAATGATGGATATCCGTGCCGAAGATCGCATTGATCAGATGGGCAAAGGGCACCTGCCCCTCCATCACCCCGACCAGCGTCAGGGCCGCGAAAAGCGCCATCACCCCCTGCGCATAATTGAAGATGCCCGACGCCTTGTAGATCAGCACGAAGCCCAGCGCCACGAGCGCATAGAGCACGCCCGCCATCAACCCGTTGAGCAGAACCTCGATGGTGAAGGCCAGTTGTTCAGGCATGCTCACTCCTTCCCGGATCCGTTTCGCTGCACTGCGGCGGTGTACGCCCGGTGTACCGGGGGTGCACGGGTGTCACCCCCTGGTGACAGGCCGAGGTCTCAGTCATGGGCCACCCCCAGATAGGCGTCGATCACGTCCTGGTTGTTGCGCACCTCCGAGGGCGTCCCGTCGCCGATCTTCTTGCCGTAATCCATCACCACGACCCGGTCGGAAAGATCCATCACCACCCCCATGTCGTGCTCGATGAGCGCGATGGTCGTGCCGAACTCGTCGTTCACATCGAGGATGAAGCGGCTCATGTCCTCCTTCTCCTCCACGTTCATCCCCGCCATCGGCTCATCGAGCAGCAGAAGCGACGGCTCCGCCGCCAGCGCCCGCGCCAGTTCGACGCGCTTTTTCAACCCATAAGGCAAGCGCGCCACCGGCGTCTTGCGGATCGCCTGAATCTCCAGAAAATCTATAATTTTTTCAGCGACTTCCCGGTTTTCGGTCTCTTCCCGCTCCGCCTTGCCGCGCCAGATCGATTGCGCGAAAAGCCCGGTCTTCATATGCGTCAGCCGCCCGGTCATGACGTTGTCGAGCACGCTCATGCCCTCGAAGAGCGCGATGTTCTGAAAGGTCCGCGCAATCCCCTGCCGGGCCACCTCATAGGGTTTCATCGGCGGGCGCGGCCGTCCCTTGTACCAGACCTCGCCCTCCTGTGGCACATAAAAGCCCGAAATGACGTTCAGCATCGAGGACTTCCCCGCCCCGTTCGGGCCGATGATCGCCCGGATCTCGCCTTCGCGAATATCGAAGGAGATGTCCTTGATCGCCTCGACCCCGTCGAACCGCAGCGTGATGTTCTTCATCTCCATCACCACACCGCCGATCTTGCGCCCGTCCTCCGTCGTGTAGCCCGCACTCTGGTCAAGCATCGGACATCCCCTTCTTTTGGCGATAAATATCCCCGCCGGAGGCACGAAATCCCTGCATCATTCCGCCGCCATCTTCTGCCCGGCCGCTTGAACGGCGGCACTCCGAATCTCCAGGGTCGCCGCGATCGAGCCCTTGCGCCCGTCCTCATAGGTCACTTCCGTCACCGTGCTGACGGACGTCGATCCGTCATAAAGGGCCACGATGATATCAGCGTATTTCTCCTCTATGATCCGTCGGCGCACCTTGCGGGTCCGTGTCAACTCGCCGTCATCGGCGTCAAGCTCCTTGTGCAGCACAACGAAGCGATGCACCTGACACCCCGAAAGCATCTCGTCCTGCGCCACCGACCGGTTCACCTCTTCCACATGGGACTGGACCTGATCCATCACCTGGGGATGGCGCGCGAGTTCCTGATAGGAGGCATAGCCGATGTTGTTGCGCTCCGCCCAGTTGCCCACCGCCGTGAGATCGATGTTGATGAAGGCGGTGCATTCCTCGCGTCCGTTTCCGAAGACCACGGCCTCCAGGATATTGGGAAAGAACTTCAGTTTGTTCTCAACGTATTTCGGCGCAAAGAGCGATCCATCCGCCATCTTGCCGACATCCTTTGCGCGGTCGATGATGCGCAGATGCCCGGTGCCCTCCTCGATGAAGCCGGCATCCCCCGTCGCGACCCAGCCTTCGGCGTCCTTGGTGCTCGCGGTGCTTTCGGGGTTCTTGAAATACTCCACGAAGACGCCCGGCGAGCGATAGAAAACCTCGCCGTCCTCGGAAATCTTCAACTCCACGCCGGGGCAGCAGACGCCCACGGTATCGGAGCGCACCTCGCCGTCAGGCTGCGCCGTGATGAAGACCGTGGCCTCGGTCTGCCCGTAAAGCTGCTTGAGGTTGATCCCGAGCGAGCGGTAGAAATCGAAGATCTCCGGCCCGATCGCTTCCCCCGCCGTATATCCCACGCGCACTCGGCTCAGGCCCAGTGTGTTCTTCAGCGGCCCGTAGATGAAAAACTCCCCCAGCTTGTATTTGAACCGGTCCCACTGGCTCACCGGATGCCCATCGAGCAGGTCCGGCCCGACCTTGCGGGCATGGCCCATGAAGACGTCGAAGAGCCATTTCTTGAAGCGCCCCGCATCCTCCATCCGGATCATCACATTGGTCAACTGCGTCTCGAAAACCCTTGGCGGCGCGAAGTAATAGGTAGGCCCGATCTCGCGCAGGTCGGTCTGCATCGTGTCGGCGCTTTCGGGGCAGTTCGTGCAGAATCCGGTCCACATCGCCTGGCCCACTGAGAAAATGAAATCTCCCACCCAGGCCATTGGCAGATAGGCCAGAATCTCATCGCTGCGGCGCAAATCGTCGAAGGCGGAGGAGGATTTCGACGTCTCGATCACGTTGCGGTTGCTCAGCACCACGCCCTTCGGCTTGCCCGTGGTGCCGGAGGTATAGAGCATCACGCAGGTACTGTCATAGTCCAGCCTGGCTTGACGTCGTGTGATCTCGGGCAGCAACTCGTCGCGCTTGGCGCGGCCTGCATCCTGCACATGGGCGTATTGGTGCAGTTTCGAATGGTCGTATTTCCGCAGACCCCGTGGATCGAGATAGATCATCTGCTCGACCTCGGGCAGCTGGTCGCGGATTTCGATCACCTTGTCGACCTGCTCCTGATCGCCGGCGATGACGAAGCGCGCCCCGCAATGGCCGAGCACATAGGCCATCTCTTCGGCAACCGCGTCCTGATAGAGCGGCACCGGGATCGCCCCGGCCATCTGTGCCGCGATCATCGACCAGTAGAGCCGTGGCCGGTTGCGCCCGATGATGGCGACGAAATCACCTTCTGCGAGACCCAGATCCACAAGGCCGAGCGCCAGCGCCTCGACCTCTTCGAGCGTCTGCGCCCAGGTCCAGGACTGCCAGATCCCGTATTCCTTCTCGCGATACGCAGGCGCGTTCGCGAAAGCCCGGGCATTGCGATGCAGCAGGGCCGGTATGGAATTCGATCCCTCCGCGCCCGCGGAATGAGTGCTCAACGTGTTGTCCTCCCAGACCCCGCCCTTTGGGCAGGTGCAGCCTTTACGACCGTCATGGACATAACAATGTTGGTTTTCCGGGCGGCGTCAACGCCTAGGTCTGAATTTCTGCGCCAGCGACGACGTTTGACCGCCCACGGCAGGCGCGATTGACCCTGGCTACTTCAGGGAGTTGACCGCCCGGAAAAGCACGTCGAGCCCGGCCGCGAGATCCTTCTCGTCGGTATCCTCCTCGAAAGCGTGGCTGATCCCGCCGATGGAAGGCACGAACAGCATCGCCACCGGCATCAGCCGGGACAGGTTTGTCGCATCATGAAGCGCGCCGGATGGCATCCGCCGCCAACGCCCCGGTGCCACCTCCTCGGCGGCACGGCAGAGCGCCGCCTGCAACCGCGCGTCCATCTGCACCGGCTCCAGCCCCAGAAGCGGGCCGTAGCCAAGTTGCATCCCACGTTCCGACGCAACCTCGGCCGCCGTCTCGCGGATGATCTCCTCCATCCGGGCCAGTCGCGTCGCATCGGCATCACGCCACTGCATCGAAAAGACCGCCCGTCCCGGCACGATGGAAGAGGCATTGGGATGCAGGCTGACATGCCCGATGGTCCAGACCGACTGCGGCGTGACCACGTTGCGCAAACGGTCGTTGAGCAGCGTGTTGAAGGAAGACACGGCCTGGAACGCATCACGGCGCAGGGCCATGGGCGTGGTGCCTGCGTGATTCTGCTGCCCGTCAAAGGTGATTTTCATGTCACGGATGCCCACGATGTCGGTCACGACGCCGATCTGCTCGCCACTCGCATCCAGCGTCGGCCCCTGTTCAATGTGCATTTCGATGAAACCGGTGAACCTCGAAGGATCGATGTCGCCCGTCACCATCTGCGCCATCGCAGCCCGCGCATCGCCGAGTGCCACGCCCGCATGATCCGTGAGAGCATCTGCTTCTTCCAGAGACAGTTGCCCGGACCAGACCGCGGAACCGGTGGTGACACCGAACCGTCCTTCCTCATCCTGAAAAGACACAACGGAAACCGGCGGGCCGCCCCCGGCATTGCACGCACGCGCCACTTCCAGCGCCGCGACCACACCGAGCGCCCCGTCGAGCCAACCGCCTTCGGGCTGGCTGTCACTATGTGAGCCGAGCAGCAGCGAGGGTCCTTCGCGGAGGCCGAAGAGATTGCCCATCGCGTCCATCTGGACCCTTAGCCCGGCATCACGGAACTGCGCCGCCAGCCATTGCCGCGCTGCGATATCCGCCTGAGAATAGGCAGGCCGGACCACCCCCTTGCCAACACCAGCGGCGCCGAAACCGCGCAAGGTGTGAAGGTCGGAGAGGAAGCGGGCGGGCTCAATCATGCGTTTCAATCGATTGTTGGCTGCATCACTCACTAGGCTAGACACGAAAGGCGGGGAACGAAAGAGCAAGCTGAACCGCTGCCCGTTTCCTGCATGATTTGCTTTAGATCAAGGACAATTGCGACCCTGTGCGCCATGCTGCGACCACACTCAGAAAAGGAGGTCACTATGGTCGAATCCACACGCTCCAGCGGTCTCTGGCCGCAACTGTACGAACCCTTCCGGACGTTCGGAAGCCGCGTCGCGGACTGGCTTGCACCAGCATCGGACGCTTCATCCAACGATGACGCCTATCGCATCAGCGTCGAATTGCCCGGTGTGTCGGAGGAGGACATCCACCTGTCCGTCGAAGGCGGCGTGGTCACGGTTTCCGGAGAGAAAACCGAAACCAGGGAGGAGAAAGGCGAAACCTGGTATTTCTCGGAACGCCAGTACGGATCGTTCAAACGGTCGTTCCGCCTGCCGGAAGACGCCGATGCCGACAAGGCAGAAGCCCATGTCAAGAACGGGGTGCTTGAAGTCTCGGTTCCCCGGCGCAAGGAGAACGCGGCGAAAAGCAAGCGCATCGAGGTAAAGAAGGCCTGACCGACGATACCACAGTTTGCACAAAACCGGGCGGGACCTAGCAGGGCCCCGCGCGGAACTTCTGAAATTTACGGCGAGACATAACCTCGGAAGCCTCATTGCTGCCGCGACGACTCAAGAGCAGGCTTGGTTGACCGGCTATTCCGCCGCGACCTTGGCCTCATCCTTCTCCACGCGCACGGCGGAGAACTTGAACTCGGGGATCTTGCCGTAGGGGTCCACCGCCGGGTTGGTCAGGATGTTCGCCGCCGCCTCCACATAGGCGAAGGGCAGGAACACCATGTCCGGCGAAACCGCCCGGTCCTCCCGCGCCATGATCGAGATGCTGCCACGCTTTGTGGTCAGCCGCACATGTTCGCCCGGCGCCACGCCAAGCTTGCGCAGGGTGGAAGGATGCAGCGAGCAATTCGCCTCGGGCTCAAGGCCGTCGAGCACGGCGGAGCGCCTAGTCATCGACCCGGTGTGCCAGTGTTCGAGCTGCCGCCCGGTGGTCAGGATCATCGGGAAATCCGCATCCGGCACGTCATCGGGCGCGATCACCGAGGCAGGGGTGAACCGCGCACGGCCTTCGGGGCGCGGGAAGCCATTGCCGAAGACGATGGCCTGACCGGGATCCTCCGGGCTGAGCGACGGGTAGGTCACCGCATTCTGCGCTTCGAGCCGCTCCCAGGTGATGTTGTTGAGGCTGCGCATGTTCTGCTTCATCTCGTTGAACACGTCTGCAGGGCTCTCGTAGTGCCAGTCGAGCCCGAGGCGCTTGGCAAGCTCGACCTCGATCCACCAGTCTTCGCGCGCTTCGCCGGGGGGTGGCACCGCGGGGCGGCCCATCTGCACCTGACGGTTGGTGTTCGTCACGGTGCCGGACTTCTCCGCAAAGGCGCTCGCCGGCAGGATCACGTCGGCATAGTTGGCGGTTTCGGTAATGAAGATGTCCTGGACCACCAGATGATCGAGCTTGGCCAGCGCATCGCGGGCATGTTCCACATCCGGGTCCGACATCGCTGGGTTCTCGCCGAGGATATACATCCCCTTGATCTTGCCCGCATGTACGGCGTCCATGATCTCGGTCACGGTGAGCCCGCGTTCGTTGGAGAAATCCGCCGAGCCCCAGACCTTGGTGAAGGCCGAGCGCACACCATCGTCGGTCACCGGCTGGTAATCCGGCAGAAACATCGGAATGAGACCGGCATCCGAAGCGCCCTGCACGTTGTTCTGACCGCGCAGCGGGTGCAGACCTGCACCGGGGCGGCCGATCTGCCCGGTCATCAGCGCGAGGCTGATCAGGCAGCGGGAATTGTCAGTGCCATGGATGTGCTGGCTGATCCCCATGCCCCAGAAGATCATCGCGGCCTTGGCCCCCGCGAAGGTCCGCGCCACGTCGCGCAGAACCTCTGCCTGGATGCCGCAGATGCCTTGCATCTTCTCGGGCGAGAAATCCGCCAGATGCCGCTTCTCGGCCTCCCAGTTCTCGGTATAGGCGTCGATATACTGCTGGTCGTAGAGTTTCTCCTCGACGATCACATGCATGATCGCATTGAGCATCGACACATCGGAGCCCGGTCGGAATTGCAGCATGTGACTGGCGAACCGACGCAGCCCGACGCCGCGCGGGTCCATCACGATGAGCTTGCCGCCGCGCTTGGTGAACTGCTTGAAGAAGGTCGCTGCAACCGGATGGTTCTCGATCGGGTTTGCGCCAATGACGATGGCCACGTCGGCGTTCTCGATCTCGTTGAAGGTCGCGGTCACCGCCCCCGAGCCCACGTTCTCCATGAGCGCCGCCACGGAGGAGGCATGGCACAGCCGGGTGCAGTGATCGACGTTGTTGTGCCCGAAGCCCTGCCGGATCAGTTTCTGGAAGAGATAGGCTTCCTCATTGGTGCATTTCGCCGAGCCGAAGCCCGCGATCTCGCGGCCGCGGCCCTTCATGCCCTTGGCCGCGAAATCCAGCGCCTCGTCCCAGGTCGCCTCGCGGAAATGCTCGGACCAGTTGCCGGGATCGACGTTCAACCCTTTTGGCGGTGCATCCTCGCGCCGGATCAGCGGTTTCGTCACGCGGTGGGGGTGGTGGATGTAGTCGAAACCGAAGCGACCCTTGACGCAGAGCCGACCTTCGTTCGCCGGACCGTTGATGCCGTCCACGTATTTGATCCTGTCGCCCTTGACCTTCAGCGATACCTGACAGCCGACCCCGCAGAACGGGCAGACGCTTTTCACCTCGCGGTCGAAATCGGCGCTGTCGCCGACCTGCTGCTCGTCCACCACAGTCGCGGGCATCAGCGCCCCCGTCGGGCAGGCCTGCACACATTCGCCGCAGGCCACGCAGGTGGAGGCACCCATCGGGTCGGCCATGTCGAAAGTCGGATAGGCGTCATGCCCGCGCCCCGACATGCCGATCACGTCGTTGACCTGCACTTCACGGCAGGCACGCACGCAAAGCCCGCACTGGATACAGGCATCCAGATTGACGCTCATCGCCACATGGCTGTCGTCAAGCAAGGGGATGCGCCCCGCTTCGAGCTTCGGAAACCGGCTCGCCTCGACACCGTTCATCGCGGCCATGTCCCACAGGTGGCTCGACTTGTCATGCGCCACGTCGCGGGCAGGCTGGTCGGCCACCAGCATCTCGACCACCATCTTGCGGGCATTCTTGGCACGGGCACTGTCGGTCGTGACAACCATGCCGTTGCTCGGCTCGCGGATGCAGGAGGCGGCCAGCACGCGCTCGCCTTCGATCTCCACCATGCAGGCGCGACAATTCCCGTCGGGCCGGTAGCCGGGCGCCGGTTTGTGGCACAGATGCGGGATCACCAGACCCCGGCCGTTGGCCACTTCCCAGATGGTCATGCCCGCCTCTGCCTCGACCTTTTGACCGTCGAGCGTGAAAGTGATCTTGTCGGACATGGCGCACTCCTCCGGGATTCTCGGGCAGACTATAGGAACCGGAGACAAGATACAGGACAACAATCCCGACACCCTGCGCCCCGATTGCGCCAAGCCTGTTTCCGATAGGCGACCTGCGGGCCGTTTCCGGCGCAAGTGGCGAGAAATTCGATACCGGGCGCTTTCCACCCCTGCCAAGCTCGGCTAGGTAATCGCATCATCGCAAGAAAGCCCCCATGTCCCACATCACGCTCATCCGCCACGGTCAGGCCAATTCCGCCGCGCGCGACGAAAGAAGCTACGACCGGCTCAGCGCGCTGGGACGGCAGCAGTCGGTCTGGCTGGGCGACTACCTGCGGCGTCAGAACCTGCACCATGCGCGGCTCTACACGGGCACGCTGAACCGCCATATCGAGACCGCGGACGCCATGGCGATGGGACTCGAACCCTCCCGCGATCCGCGCCTCAACGAGCTCGAGTATTTCACCCTCGCCAATGCGATGGAGACCCAGCACGGGCTGGTGATGCCGACCGAGCGCGAAGCCTTCGTGGCCCATCTGCCGCAGGTCTTCGCTGCCTGGCAGCAGGGCCGGATCGAAGGCGCGCCGGAAACCTTCGACGCCTTCGAAACAAGGGTGCGCGATGCGCTGCATGACATCGGGCAGGGCCAGGGTCCGGCACTCGTCGTGACCTCCGGCGGGCTGATCTCCATGGCCATGCGGCATGTGCTGAACCTCGACATCGAGGGCATGGCCAAGATGGCGCTTGCGATCTTCAACACCTCGCAGCACCGCCTCTTTCCGCTCGGCGGTACGCTGCTGCCGACCATGTTCAACGCCGTGCCGCATCTCGAAGAGCCGGACCGGCATTACGCCCAGACTCACCTCTGAAGGAAGGAACGCGCCATGAAACTCTACTACGCCCCCGGCACCATATCGATCGCGGTCGCCATCACGCTGGAGGAGGTCGGGCACGACTACGAAGCCATCCGCGTCGATTTCAAGAACGCCGAGCAGACGAAACCGGCCTACCTTGCGATGAACCCCAAGGGCCGCGTCCCGACACTGGTGACCGACAGCGGAACTCTTCTGACCGAGACCGGCGCCATTCTGGACTACATCGCCGCTCTCGTTCCCGCCGCAGGGCTGGTGCCGACGGACCCCCTGAAAGCGGCGCAGATGCGCAGCGTGATGTATTACCTCGCCTCCACGATGCATGTGAACCATGCCCACAAGATGCGCGGCCACCGCTGGGCGGACCAGCAGTCGAGCTTTGATGACATGACCGCAAAAAGCAGGCAGACCATGACCGACAGCGCCACCTATTTCGCGGATCACTGCCTGCAGGGCGACTACGTTCTGGGCGATGCCTTCTCTCTGGCCGACCCTTACGCCTTCACGGTTTGCAACTGGCTCGAAGGCGATGGCGTGGCGATGCAGGATTTCCCGACGATCACCGCCTATCTCGAGCGCATGCGCGCGCGACCTTCGGTGCAGGCGGTCATCGCGCAACGCATGTTGCCGTCGTGATCCATCTCTGGGTCCGGGCGGAACAGCGCGACAACGAAAGCCGCGTCGGGCTGACGCCGGATGGAGCACGCGCCTTGCGCGACGCAGGCTTCCGCGTGACCGTCGAGGCCTCACCGACACGGATCATTCCGGATGCTGCCTATGCGGCGGCAGGCTGCGATATGGCGCCGAGCTACAGCTGGCCCGAAGCACCGGGCGAGGCGATCATCTTCGGCCTGAAGGAGTTGCCTGACGACGACACACCACTGACCCACCGGCACATCATGTTCGGACATGCCTACAAGGGGCAGCCGCCAGGGTTGCGCCTGCTGCGCCGTTTCAGCGAGGGCGGCGGAACGCTGCTCGATCTCGAATACCTGCTCGATGATGACGGTCGCCGGGTGGCGGCTTTCGGCTACTGGGCGGGCTACGCCGGTGCTGCCGTTGCCCTCAAATGCTGGATCGCGCAGCAGCAGGGCGGCATCGCCGGAGCGCTTACCAGCTATGCGACGTCACACCACCTGCTGAGCGCATTACAATCCGATCTGGTAAGCCTCGGGAGCCATCGCCCCACTGCGCTGATCATCGGCGCTCTGGGACGGGTCGGTACAGGGGCCGCTGATCTTTGTACCGCCATGGGTGTCGCGACCACGCGCTGGGACATGGCGGAGACCGCCTCGGGTGGCCCCTTCCCGGAAATCCTCGCCCATGATCTTTTCTTCAATTGCATTCTGGCGCGCCCCGGCACGCCGGTCTTTGTGCCGCGGGACACCGGTAAACGCCCGCGCAAGCTCAGCGTTATCGGCGATATCGCCTGCGACCCGGACAGTGATTTCTCGCCCATCAAGGTCTACGACCGGGTCACGACATGGGCCGCACCCGCGCGCCGGGTGCATGACGCGCCACCGCTCGACGTGACGGCCATCGACAACCTGCCCTCCCTGCTGCCGCTGGAAAGCAGCGAGGATTTCGCAGGCCAGTTGCTGCCCTGTCTTCTGGGGCTTGGGGATGCAGCCAATCCGGTCTGGTCAGGGGCCAAAACGATCTTTCAGGATCACCTCGCGCGGCTCGGCGCTCAGGAAAAGACGCGGTAATAGATCCAGTCGGGCAGGAACTGGCTCAAGCGGAACACCCAGGAAAAGACCCGCGGAAAGCTGATCTTGAATCGGTCCGTCTGCATGTGATCGAACATGATCTGTGCCGCCGCTTCAGGCTCCATGATGAAGGGCATCGCAAAATCGTTCTTGGCCGTCAGCTGCGTCTTGATGAAGCCGGGATTGGCCACCTGCACCTGGACGCCGGTCTTGCGCAGGTCGGCATACATGCATTCGGCCAGCGACATCGTCCCCGCCTTGGAGGCCGTATAGCCGATGGAGCCCGGCAGACCGCGAAACCCGGTGAGGCTGCTGGTGATGACGACATGGCCGTTGTCCCGCGCAACCATCTGCGGCACGATCTGCCCCATCACGCGGATCAGTCCGGTGAAATTGATGTCGGCCATGGCCGTGGCCTCTTTCGCGTTCCAGTCCTGCGCGCCGAAGGGCCAGTAGACCCCGGCGAGATAGACGACGCCATCCACCTCGCCCACCGCTTCCGCTGCCGCCCTGACGCTCTCGTCATCCGAAACATCAACGACCTCGTAGGACGCCGGTCCCGGCAGGCTCTCGACCAGAGCGGCGAGTTTTTCCTCCGACCGTGCCGAAACGATGACATGCACGCCGGCCGCATTCATCTTGCGCGCCAGGGCGGCACCCAGACCATCGCTCGCCCCGACGAGCCAGTAGCGTTTTCCCTGCCAGTTGCGCATCATGTCTCCTTGGGCCGCATGGTGGCCACAAGCTCGGCGACCTTGATGCCGAACTTGCGGAACTGCGAGCGGTTCATGATCGTGCCGTTGGGCGTAAGATACATCCAGTCGACGGTATTCAGGACATGGCCACCGGACTCCTTTGGCAACCTGATGTCATAGCGCAGGAGTACCGTTGGCCCCGATTGCCGCCCCATGCCGGTGCCGACCACATCGTCCGCCCTCGCGCGGATCGTGCCATCTCCGGTCAGTTCGAGACGCCATTCGCGGTTCTGGACGCTGCCGTCATCGTAAAGGAACTTCTCCGTCATCACGCCGCTGTTGCCATCCCAAACCGCGTGAAAATCCGCCGTGAAGCGGCTGCTCACGCGCCCCATGGGGCCATAGATGACACCCTCGCAGAGAAGCGGCCCGTTCAGATGCTTGCGCACATCGAAGGCCGGTCCTTCGTCCTCGTAGTCTTGCGGCCGCTGCGCCACGAAGCCCGCCCGGTGGGTGCGGAGCCACACCAGGGCGAGCGTCAGCAGCGCGCCGAGCAGCATGTAAATCCAGGCATTCATGTCTCAGACCTCCTTGAGGTTGGTCACGGCCAGCAAGAGGATGGCGATCAATTTCAATGCGCAGGGCACAGCGGCATAAAGCACGGTCAGAAGGTTCAGCGCCTCGGGCGAGTTCTGCGCCCCGGCACCGCTCTGGAACCCTGCCGTCTCCAGCATCGGCAGCAGGCTGACTGCCGCGAAGGCCAGGGTGAATTTGGAAACGAAGGACCACAGACCGAACCCCTCGGAAGCGGAGGGCGAGACATGCGACATGCGGCGCGCGAAGATCGCCGGCAGCAGCGTCAGATCCGCGCCGAGGGTTGCGCCCGACGCCACGCAGATGGCGGCGAAAAGTACCCAGTCCCCCGGCCCCAGCGTGAAGGCCAACGCAAAGGAGGCGATCGCCAGCACCATGGCGAGCACGAGCACATCCTTTTCGCCGAAGCGCTCCGCCAGAATGCCCCAAACCGGTGCCGCAAGGGCCGCAGAGAGAAAGAATATCAACAGAAGCGGGCCTTCGAGCCCGGGCGCTTCCAACCGGCTTTCGACGAAGAAGAGAAACAGGCTCGACGTCACGGCGACAGGGGCGGCATTGACCAGCGCGATCAGCAGCAAGCGCCGCGCCAGTGGGTCCGAAAGCACCGCAGCAAAACCCGTGGAAGCGGCCAGACCGGCAGTGCTCCATTCGCTCCGCATCGCCCAGGCGGCGCAACCGGCCAGTACGGTAAAGCCCAAGGCGAACCCCGCGAAAGGCTGCGCCATGGCGACCCCCAGCGCCACGGGTGCGACAGCGGCGATGCAAACTCCGGTCAGGGCGCCGGTCTCTCGCCAGCGCGCGAGTTGCAGATGCCCCTGCCCGGGCAGTTGCGCCGCCTTGATCACCCCTTGCGCATAGAAATTGATGGTGAGGAAGCTGAAGGCGGAAAACACCAGCGTCAGGGTGAGGCCGAACCACACAAGCGGCGGCAAGAGCGGCGGCACGGCAAAAAGGGCGAGCATCGCCAGAGCAATGATCACACAGGCTATTGTCACGGCCTGCGCCCGGTGATCCCGCCACCGCTCGGAGAGCCGACCCAGCAGCGGATCCTGCACAACATCCAGCAGACGCAGGCCGAAGAGCACCGCTCCCAGAGCCGCAAGGGAGACGCCGTATTGGTCGAGGTAGAACTTGGGCGCGTGGATATAGATCGGCAGGCCGGCAGCCGCCAGCAAGGCAGCAAACAGGGAGTACGCGGGAAGGCGGTCGGCAAATGCGGTCATCAGCGGGACACTTCCTTGCCCGGCGGCGTGGGACGGGTCCGGTAGGTCGCGCCCTTGATCCAGAGCTTGAGGGCCTGCCAGTGGATCAGCAGCAGAACACGCCGAGCGCCAAAGGGTCTGCGCATCATGAAGCGCAGGATCGCCCCGTTGCTCAGCGGTTTGCGTTTACCGGTAAGCGTGGCGATCAGCCCGCCCTTGTCGCGGTCGTAGTCGATCCAGATGCCGATGCGCTCCGCGTTGATGTCGAAGCGGAAATTGTAGCCGCCATCGATGGGCTGGAAGGGCGAGACGTGAAAGATCTTCTGCGCGCTCAGCGTGTCAGACGGCAGGATCGGACGCAGGTCCGGATGGGCGCAGAGGTAGCTGTGGCGATCGCCGAAGGTGTTGCTGACCTCCGCGATGACGGTGACCAGCGCGCCATCCTGCCTGCGGCACAGCCAGAAACTAACCGGGTTGAAAACATGGCCGAGCACGCGTGGTTGCGCCAGAAGCTCGATCCGCGCGACGCCGGTGATCTGGTGCTGTTCGAGCACATCGCGCACCCATGCCGCTCCACGTCCCTGCTGCGGCGCACCGCCGTGATCGCTGTCTTGAAGCGATGTCAGCCCTGCCCGGTTCCGACCGAAAAGCCGCGGACCCGTGATATCGGCCTCCGCATCCAACAGGATGTAATCCACGGAATAGCGGAAGGCATTCTCGATGGCGCCCTTTCTTCCGTGAAAGGTCATGCCTGCGATATGATCGACCACAGGTGTCATTCCGCCGCCAGCCTGAACGCTGTTTTCGCCCGCAAGGCCTGAACCACGTCGACGGCGCTCGAGAGCCCGTCCTCATGGAAACCGTTCTTCATCCAGGCACCGCAAAACCAGGTGTTGTCGGTGCCGTTGAAGGCCCGGACGTCGCCTTGTGCGGCAAGGGCTGCCAGATCGTAGACCGGGTGGCGCATCGTCACCGTGTCGTAGATCAATTCCTCCCGGATAACCCTCTTGGTGTTCAGCGTCACGAAATGAGGGTCGTTCATCGGGATCGGCTGCAACGAGTTCATCCAGTAGGTCAGATCGATACGGTCCGATCGAGCCTCAGCATCCTCGGTATAGACCCAGGAGGCCCAGGTCTTACGGTTCTTTGGCATCATCCGCTCGTCCGCGTGCAGGACGACATCATTGGGCTGATAGGCGATTGCACCGAGCGCTTTGCGTTCCGCCTCGGAGGGATCGCCGAGCAGGCGCAGGCTGTCATCGGAATGGGTCGCGAAGACCACGTGATCGAAGTGTTCGGCCTCGCCCGCTTCCGGCCGGACCTGCACCGCGCCGCCACTGCGCGTCACCGAGCGGACCGCGGCACCTAGCCGGATAGCGACGCCGCTGCGCCGCAAGGCCGCCTGCAAGCGATCCACATATTGCACCGAGCCGCCCTGCACCGTGTACCATTGATGTTGCCCCGTGGTGTTCAGGAGCGCGTGGTTCTCGAAGAAGCGCACCATGGCATGGGCCGGAAACTCCAGGATCTTCTCCGTTGGCGTCGACCAGATCGCGCCGGAGAAGGGCAGAAGGTAGTAATCCCGGAACCAATCGCCGGTGCCCATTTTCGCCAGAAAATCGCCGAGCGACAACGATTGATCCTGTGCTACCTCGAGGGCGTTCTTGTTGAACTTCAGAATATCGCGCACCATCCCGAGAAACCGCGGCGACACCGCATTGCGGCGTTGCGCGAAAAGCGCATCAAGGCTGGTCAGGGCATATTCCAGCCGTCCGCCGTGAAAGGATGCGCCGAAGCTCATGTTCGACTTGACCACCGGCACGCCAAGCTCGTCGAAGAGCGCTGTCATGTAAGGATAATTGGCATGGTTGAAGACGATGAACCCGGTGTCCACAGGTTGATCGCCGTTCTTGCCGGCCATCCGGGTACGGGCGTGTCCGCCAAGGCGCCCTTCCGCCTCGAAGAGCGTGACATGATGCTCTCGCGCCAACATGTGCGCAGCACCCATTCCCGAAATCCCTCCTCCGATGACAGCGATCCTTAGCGGGTTGGACTTGGCGAAATCGCGCGGAGCGGTTCCGGCGGTCATGGCTTCAAAAGGCATTGAAAGGGTTCTTCCGGTCTGGGCTTGGTGTTGTCAGGTATACGGCGCCTCGATCGGACTGGATGAATAAAGATTATTTGATCCAGTTGTGCATCCGCGGCGTAATCTGCTTATGTTGATGGAACATGACATACAAAACCGACCGGAGATCTCTGGCGCTTCTGGACGCTTCCCGCGACCAGAGCGCAGCATTGGCTCCAAGACAAGGCAAATCGTGGTGACGGGTGACAGTGCATCGACACGGATGTTGTGGGTCGGCCACATGGCACGTATCCGCGACAACAAGGACCGGGCGGCCTTTTCGGAAATCTTTGATCATTTCGCCCCGCGGGTGAAAGGCTTCCTGATGAAGTCGGGCGCCGATGCTTCGCTGGCGGAAGAGTGCACCCAGGATGTGATGGCAGCGCTTTGGCACAAGGCGCACCAGTTCGATGCGTCGCGGGCCTCGGTCGCGACATGGATTTTCACGATCGCGCGAAACCGCAAGATCGACCTGCTGCGCCGCCAGCGCAGACCCGAACCCGAAGATTTGACCTGGGGCCCGGAGGCCGAACCGGATCAGGAAGACGTGGTCAGCCTGCAACAAGAAACGGAAATGCTGGGAGCGGCGCTGGCCGAACTCCCTGCAGCACAACGGGAATTGATTGAAAAGGCGTATTTCGGGGATCTGACCCATAGCGAAATCGCCGCTGAAACCGGTCTGCCACTCGGCACGATCAAATCCAGAATACGGTTGGCGCTGGACCGCCTGCGCCACGCAATGAAGTGATAAAAACATGACAGACAAGATCAAACATCATCTGAACGACGCCCTGCTGATGGGTTATTCCTCCGGGATATTGCCGGAGGCTTTCAACCTGATGGTTGCGGCGCATCTGTCGCTCTGCGACGAGTGTCGCGCGCGCTCCGAGAGTTTCGATGCCCTTGGCGGCGAGATCCTCGATCACGGGAATGCTTGCGATGTCGCACCGCTGCGCGGGTCGAGTTTCGAGGCGACTTTGGCGCTGATCGATGGCGGGCCGGTGAATGAGACCCCAGCCCCTGCGATGCCCGACGCGGTGCTTCCGAAGCCGCTGCGCGACTATGTGGGTGGCGATCTCGACGCGATCCGCTGGAAGTCCATCGGCATGGGTGTGAAGCAGGCGATCCTGCCGACGTCGAAGACCGCCACGGCGCGCCTCCTGCTGATACCCGCCGGTATGGCGATGCCGGACCACGGCCACCGCGGGACCGAGATGACGATGGTTCTGCAAGGTGCATTTCAGGACGAGGACGGGTATTTCGCCCGCGGCGACGTGGAAATTGCGGACAGCGATCTGCATCACACGCCGGTTGCCGACATCCACGAGGATTGCATCTGCCTCGCCGTAACCGATGCCCCGCTGCAATTCAACGGGCTCATTCCGAAGATCGCGCAGCGCTTCCTGCGCATCTGACGCTCACCGGCGGATCTCGAACCGCTCCAATGCGCTCCAGTCGAAAGCGACCCCGATCCCTGGGGTATCGGGGGCGACTGCACGGGCGTCTTCGATCACCAGAGGACGCGTCGTGTAGCGATCGATTGGAAAACTGTGCACCTCGAGCCAGCCACCATGCGGCTGCGATGCGACAAGGCTCACGTGCAACTCCTGCATTCCGTGACTGCACACCGGCACCGCTTGCTTCCGCGCCAGCGCTGCGACCTGAAGCCATCCGGTGATGCCGCCGCAGTTCGAGGCGTCGGGCTGGATGAAACCAAGCTGCCCTTGTTCCAGCGCCATCTCGAATTCGTGGATCGTATGCAGGTTCTCTCCCTGCGCCACCGCCATCCCGGTCGCCGATGCGACCTCAGCATAGCCCGCGTAATGGTCCGGCAGGATCGGTTCCTCGAACCACAGGATGTCCTGATCCTTGACCGCTTTGGCCAGAGCGATCGCCTGCGGCACGGTCATCGAGTAGTTCGCGTCGATCATGAAACCCGCCTCCGGCCCGATCTGCGCCCGCACCGCCCGGATGCGCTCGATATCCTGCGCAGGGTCGGGCTGGCCGACCTTGATCTTCACCGCCTTCAGCCCGGCGTCGAGATACCCTTGCACATGGCGCAAGAGCTTCGGCAAGGGATAGGCGAGATCGATCCCTCCGCCGTAGGCCTTGCAGGTCTTGCCCGCCCCGCCCGCCACCTGCCAGAGCGGCTTGCGCAAGGCCTTGCAGCGCAGATCCCAGAGCGCGATATCCACCGCGGAAATAGCAAAACTCAGGATGCCGCCACGACCCGACGTAGTGCATGTGCCACTGCATCGCCTCGTTGAGCACCTCGACTTCTTCGGCCTCGCGCCCGATCAGGAAGGGTGCAAGGTCATGGGTGATCATCGCCGCCGTCGCATGACCGCCGCGCCCGCCGTTATAGGTATAGCCGGTGGCCTCGCGGCCATCCTCCAGCCGCACCGTCGCGGTGATCAGGTGGAAATGGCTGTGGCTGCCGTGCTTGGCATCCACCAGCACCTCGTCGAGCGGCACATTGAAAAGCTGCGCCGTGACCGCCGCGATCCGGGTCATCTTCTCACATGTCCGCGCATTCCGGCACCGGCGTCAGCACCGTGCCGTCCTTGAGATGTTGCAGCAGGTTGTCCACCGTCAGCGCACCCATGGCGGCCCGTGTCTCGACCGTCGCACTGCCGACATGCGGTAAAAGCACCACGTTCGGCAACTTGCGCAACGCTTCCGGCACCTTCGGCTCGGCCTCGAAAACATCAAGCCCGGCCCAGCCCAGACGCCCCTCCTGCAAGGCCGCGATCATGGCCGTTTCATCCACCACCGAGCCGCGGCTCACGTTGATCAGCGTGCCCTGCGGCCCCAGCGCGTCGATGACTTCGCGGTTGACGATCTTGTTCGTGGACGGCCCGCCTGGCGTGATGCAGATCAGCGCATCCACGTCCCGCGCCATCTCGGCAAGGTTGTCGTAGTACCGGTAGGCGACATCCTTCTTGCTGCGCGAATGATAGACGATGGTGGTGTCGAAAGGCGCCAGCTTGTCCGCAATCGCCTGCCCGATGCGGCCAAGACCGAGAATGCCCACGGTTTGCCCGTCCATCGAGCGTGTGAGCGGCGCATTGCCCTTCGCTTCCCAGTCGCCGGAGCGGACCCAGGCATCATCGCGCAGAAGTTCCCGGTAGCAGGCCATCATCAGCATCACTGCCGTCGTCGCCACCTCGGCGTTGAGCACGTTGGGCGTATGGGTGACCACCACGCCCTTTGCCCTTGCCGCGTTGGTATCGATGGCATCATAGCCCACGCCATAGCAGCTGATCGCCTTGAGGTTTGGCAGCGCCGCCATATAGGCCGGCTTCACGCCGTCATGGCCGTTGGTCGCCACATAGGTGATCTTGGCGCCATGCGTCGCAAGCCAGGCGACCGGGTCGTCCATCTCCTTGGCCTTGTGGATGGTGAAGGCCGCGCCGAGACGCTCAAGCATCACCTCCGTGGCGCCACCGATCAGGAAGAGGTCAGGCTTGCTCATGCGTCTTCCTTGACGGTCTGGCGCTGCTGGCCGAGGCCTTCGATGGTCAAGTCGATCACATCGCCCTTCTTGAGATAGACGGGGCTCGGCTTCATGCCCATGCCGACGCCCGGCGGTGTCCCGGTAGAAATCACATCGCCGGGATGCAGCGTCATCAGCGAGGACAGGTGCTCGATGATCTCCGCCACCGGGAAGATCATGGTGGATGTGTTGCCGGTCTGCATCCGCTTGCCGTTCACATCGAGGCTCATGGCGAGCTTTTGCGGGTCCGGCACCTCGTCGCGCGTCACCAGCCAGGGCCCGGTCGGCCCGAAGGTGTCGCAGGACTTGCCCTTGGTCCAGTTGCCCGAAAGGTTGTTCTGGAAATGCCGTTCGGAAACATCGTTGATCACGCAGTAGCCCGCCACGTGATCAAGCGCGTTTTCCTTGCTCACGTATTTCGCCTTCGTGCCGATGACGACGCCCAGTTCGACCTCCCAGTCGGTCGAGATCGAGCCGCGCGGCATGTAGACATCATCGTTGGGTCCGACCACGGCAGAGGTCGCCTTCATGAAAAGCACCGGATGCTTCGGCACGGCCAGCCCGGACTCCGCGGCATGGTCGGAATAGTTCAGCCCGATGCACATGAACTTGCCGATCCCACCGACGCAGGCCCCGAAACGCGGGTTGCCCCCAACGGCCGGAAGGCTTGCAGGATCGATCGCGCGCAGTTTCGCCATCCCCGCATCCGACAGCACATCTCCCGCGATATCCGCGACATGGGCCGACAGGTCGCGCAAGGTGCCATCGGCATCGATCATTCCGGGTTTTTCCGCGCCGATGGCGCCGTACCTTACAAGTTTCATGTTTTCTTCCTCAGTGATTGTCGCGCGGCATGTGTTTGCGTGCGATGTCTTGGTATTTATCTGCGTCCTCGAGGATCATGCCCTGATCGAAACGCCCGACCTTCTCGCGGAAATACTGCTGCCACGGCGACTGGCTTTCCGGTGCCGCATAACCGCCCGCCGCCTCGAAGGCGCGCGCCCGTTCCGCGAGTTCGTCGAGCGGCACCAGCATGTCCGCCGTGCATTTGTTGAGATCGATGCGCACCCTGTCGCCGGTTTTCAGGAGCGCAAGGCCGCCGCCCGCCGCCGCTTCCGGCGAGGCGTTCAGGATCGACGGGCTGCCCGAGGTGCCCGACTGCCTGCCGTCTCCGACACAGGGCAATGCCTCGACACCCTTCTTGAGCAGGTAGGAGGGCGGGCGCATGTTCACCACTTCCGCCCCGCCCGGATAGCCCTTCGGCCCCGCGCCGCGCATGAAGAGGATGCAATTCGCGTCGATGTTCTCCGCCGGATCATCGATGCGATGGTGGAAATCCTCCGGCCCGTCGAAGACCACCGCACGCCCCTCGAAAGCGTTCGGATCGTCGGGATTTGACAGATAGGTCTTGCGGAACTTCGGGCTGATCACGCTCGTCTTCATGATCGCGCTCTCAAAGAGGTTGCCGGTGAGATTGATGAACCCGGCCTGCGCCTTGAGCGGATCGGAGACCGGCTTGATGACCTTGGTATCCTCGCTTCGCCGGGCGCCGCAGTTCTCCCCCATCGTCCTGCCATTGACCGTCATGGCGTCCGGGTTCGGCAACAGGCCAGCCGCCATCAACTCGCCGACAACCGCCGGCACCCCGCCCGCGTGCTGGTAATCTTCGCCCAGGTATTCGCCCGCAGGCTGCAGGTTTACCAGCAAGGGCACGTGGTGCCCGATCTTCTGCCAGTCATCGTTGTCGAGCGGCACACCGAGATGCCGGGCGATGCCGTTGAGGTGAATCGGCGCATTGGTCGACCCGCCGATGGCCGAGTTGATGACGATGGCATTCTCGAAGGCTTCGCGCGTCATGATGTCGGAGGGGCGCAGGTCCTCCCAGACCATCTCGACGATACGTCGTCCGGTCTCATAGCTGATCTGGCCCGCGTTCGCGGTAGGGCGCCGGGATCGCGGCGGAGCCGGGCAGTTGCATGCCGAGCGCCTCGGCCAGAGAGTTCATCGTCGTGGCAGTACCCATCGTGTTGCAATAGCCCACGGAAGGCGCAGAAGACGCCACGAGTTCCATGAAACCGTCGTCGTCGATCTCGCCTGCGGCCAGCATCTCGCGGGCCTTCCAGACGATGGTGCCCGGAGCCTGTACGCTCGCCACGGAACCAGCCGTTCAGCATCGGACCAACGGAAAGCGCAATCGCCGGAATATTCACCGTGGCCGCCGCCATCAGGAGCGCCGGCGTGGTCTTGTCACATCCGATGTTGAGCACCACACCGTCCAGCGGATAGCCGAAAAGCGTCTCTACAAGGCTGAGATAGGCAAGGTTGCGGTCCAGCATCGCGGTGGGCCTCTTGCCGGTTTCCTGAATGGGGTGCACCGGCACCTCGATGCAGGTGCCGCCCATGGAGATGATCCCGTCGCGCACACGCTTGGTCAGTTCCAGATGGTGCCGGTTGCAGGGGCTGAGGTCGCTGCCGGTCTGCGCGATGCCGATGATCGGCTTGCCCGATTGCAACTCGCCCCGTGTCAGCCCGTAGTTCAGATAGCGCTCGAGGTAGAGCGCCGTCATCTCCGGATTGTCCGGGTTCATGAACCATTTGCGCGAACGCAGGTCCTCGATGCCGATCTTCTTTTTCATTGGCCTGACCAGCCTCCGTCGATGATATGGGGATGCCCCGTGGTGAATGCACTTTCATCGCTCGCCAGATACACTACCAACGCCGCGATCTCGTCGGCAGTGGCCACGCGGCCCATGGGTTGGCGCGACACGAACTGCTTCAGCGCCTCCTCCTTGCTGCCGAGTTTCTTGCCGAGCGCCTCGACCCGGTCGTGCCAACTCGGGCTTTCCACCGTGCCCGGACAGATGCAGTTGCAGCGGATGCCTTTGGTCACAAAATCCACCGCGACCGATTTGGTAAGTCCGATAACCGCCGCCTTGGTGGTGCCGTAAATGAACCGGTTGGGCGCGCCCATCAGCGACGAACAGGCCGAGGACATGTTGATGATCGACCCTGAGCCGCGCTCCAGCATGCCCGGAAGCGCCGCCCGGATCGTGCGCATCATGGAGCGCACGTTCAGATCGAAGGCGAAGTCCCATTCATCCTCTGTCGCCTCCTGCACGGTGCCGTGATGCACGAAGCCCGCGCAGTTGAAGAGAACATCGGGGCGCGCCCGTTCCACACCCGCCCTGATGCTCGCATCATCCATTGCGTCGAGTTCGAAAATTTCGATATTTTCGTGATTCGCCTCCCGAATCGTGGAAAGCGCCTGCACGTTGACATCGGTCGCGAAGACCTGCGCCCCTTCGGCGGCCATAGCCAGTGCACTGGCCCGACCGATCCCCTGCCCGGCCGCAGTCACCAGCGCCCGTTTGCCTTCAAGTCTTTGCCCTGGCATTATTTTCTCCCATCCCAGCCTTACCGGAACGGACCTGCATTTCCGTCATGAAGCACAGTCCCCGCGCCAGCGTCCTCCGCTGATCATTTCAATCGCCGCGCGACGGGCATGTCGCGGAGCGGCTTTTCGTTAGCGTATGACACGGCTATGTCTATTTCCAGAGATTTGAATTCGGGGCGCAAAAAGAGAGGCACGCCATGCGGGACGCACGCAGGATTACACTGATCGGAACCGGCCTGATGGGCGTACCGATGTCGCGCAATCTGCTCCGAGCGGGGCATGCGCTGACGGTCTGGAACCGGACCATCGACCGCGCCGAACCCCTGGCAGCGGAGGGTGCGAAGATCGCCGCAAGCGCCGCCGAGGCGGTGGCGGGGGCGGAGATCATCATCACCATGCTCTCGGATGGCTTTGCATCCGGCGCCCTGATCGAAGACGCGACGGTCCAGGCGGCGCTCGCGCCCGGCGCCATCTGGATCGACATGTCGAGCGCCAAGCCGGAACATGCGCGGGCCCAGGCGAAGCTGCTGACCGGTCTCGGCTTCGGTCATCTGGACGCGCCGGTCTCCGGTGGCACCAAGGGTGCCGAGGCCGGGACGCTTGCCATCATGGTCGGCGGCACGGCGGAGACCTTCGAAACGGCGCGCCCGGTTTTCGAAGCGATGGGGCGCCCGGTGCATGTCGGGCCCTCCGGCGCGGGGCAGCTTTCAAAACTTGCCAACCAGACCATCGTTGCAGTCACGATCGCAGCGGTCGCCGAGGCGATGCTGCTGGTGGAGCGGGGCGGTGCCGACCCTGCCGCGGTGCGTGCCGCCCTCAAGGGCGGGTTCGCCGACAGCGTGATCCTGCAACAACACGGTGCGCGGATGACGACCGGCAACTTCGTTCCCGGCGGGCTGACCAAGTTTCAGGTCAAGGATCTCAACAATACGCTCGCCGAGGCCGAGGCGCTCGGGCTCGACCTGCCGGAGACACGCAACGTCCGCGACCGCTTCCAGCATTTCATCGACGCGATGGAGGGCGCGGAAATGGATCACTCGGGGCTTTATCTGGAACTCAAGGCCCGCAACGGGTTGTCGTCATGAGCCGCGTTCTCATCATCGGTGGCGGCGGCATGGTCGGCCAGAAACTCGCGGCACGCCTCCTGCACGACGGCCTGCCGGGTCACAACGGGCTCGAAATCACGCTCTTCGACATGGGGTTTTCACCTGCCGGCGTGGCAGGGACGACGCAGATCATCGGCAATATCTCGGAGCCGAGCACATCGGCGAAGCTCATCGCCGAGCGGCCCGACGTGATCTTCCATCTCGCAGCCATCGTCTCGGGCGAGGCCGAGACCAACTTCGAAAAGGGCTGGCAGATCAACATGATGTCGATGTGGCATCTGCTCGAAGCGCTGCGCCATGAACATGGACTGTCGGGGGGCAGCTACACCCCGCGCGTGGTTTTCACCTCTTCGATCGCGGTTTTCGGTGGCCCCTTCCCCGACAAGATCAACGACGAATTCCTGAGCGCGCCGCAGACCAGCTACGGCGCGCAGAAAGCAATTTGCGAGCTGATGCTGTCCGATTTCAGCCGTAAAGGCTTCGTCGACGGACTCTCCTTGCGCCTGCCCACGATTTGCGTGCGCCCGGGCAAGCCGAACCTTGCAGCGTCCTCCTTCTTTTCAGGAATCATCCGGGAGCCCTTGAACGGGCAGCAGGCGATCCTGCCGGTCCCCGACACGGTGCGGCACTGGCACGCCTCACCGCGCGCCGCCGCCGGGTTCCTGTGTCATGCGGCAACGCTGGACACAGCCTTGCTGAAGGGACGCCGGGCATTGAACCTGCCGGGTCTGAGCTGCACCGTCGCCGAGCAGATCGAAGCCCTGCGCGGGGCTGCGGGTCAAAAGGCGGTCGATCTCATCGTGGCGAAACCGGACCCCGCGATCATGGCCATCGTGAGCGGCTGGCCGCGCGATTTCGACCCTAAGCGGGCGATCGATCTCGGTTTCAAGGCGGAGACGCGTTTTGACGAGATCATCGAGACCTACATCAAGGACGATTTGCCGAAGCCCGCCACCTGACGCTTGCCCGGCAGTGGGTGGGCAAGGTTGCGCGCCAGATGATCATGGATGCGCCGGCGCATGAGGTCCTCGTCACGGGCTAGTGCTGCATCGAGAATGCTCTGATGTTCCTGTATGTTCTGGGGCACATAGCCGAAATTCGCCTCCGCGGAGACAATCTGCTGGCGGAACTGCGCATAGATCACCTGGTGCGTCCGTATCAGCAGATCGGTCCCGCAGGCCCCGATCAGGGTTTCATGAAATTCCTGTTCGGCCCGGCTCCAGATCTTCAGATGCGGCTGGACGCTGCCGGAGGACCGAACATGGGTCTCGATATGCGAGAGCTTGTGGTGCGCCGCCGACAATTGCGCCTCCCACTCCACGCCGCCCAAGCGAATCGACAGGCAGGCACCCTCGCTTTCAAGGATGATCCGGAGGTGCGTCAGTTCATGCTGACGCTCCGCCGATTGCTCCGGTGCCCGAAACCCGCGCTGCTCGCGAAAATCGACAAGCCCAACCGTGGAAAGCCTGAAAAGCACCTCGCGCAGGGTACTGGCCGAACAATTGTAGTCCTTGCGTAGAATTTCGGCGCGAAGCTTGCTACCATGCCCGAACTCGCCCGCGATCAGGCGGTGACGCATGTCGTCAAATATGTCGATGTTCTGCGTCGGCATCACGCCCCCCGGCTTTCTTGATATCCCCAAAATATCGAAATTCTACAAAAATATCGAATTTAGCCAGAAATAAAATAATTTCTTGCTGGATTGGCGCTCTCGGCCTAACGTTCTGTTAGCGTAATCAAGAAGGGTCCTGAACGCCCCTGATATTCCTGCGCTCAACGTCTGGGAGGACAACATGACAATGATCAAGAAAGCGGCCACGGCCGCCGCGGCAGCGGCGCTTGTGGCGTCAACTGCACTGACAGCATCCGCGGAAACCACCAAATTGCGGATTCAAACGCATTACGCGCCTGAGACCGTTTCCGGGCAGCTCGCCGCCGAATACATGGACAACATTCAAACGATGTCCAACGGCGAGATCGAAGTGGAAATGTTCTACTCTTCGTCGGTCGTGAAATCGGTGGAAACCTTCGACGCTGCCGCAACCGGCATTCTCGACTGTGACATGACCGGTGGCGCCTATCAGACCGGCAAGAACTCCGCCTTCCAGTTCGTCGGCGACATCATGGGCGGCTACGACACGCCCTATCAGCAGCTCAGCTGGCTCTACTACGGTGGCGGTCTGGAAGCAGCCGCACCGCTTTACAACAAATACGGCATGGAACTGATCGGCTGGTGGGTCTACGGTCAGGAAAGCTTCGCCTCCTCCAAACCCATCGCCAAGGTCGACGATTTCAAGGGCTGGAAATTCCGTTCCCCGCCGGGCCTCGAAACCAAGATCTTCGAGAACCTCGGCGCATCGCCGATCGTGATGGACTTCACGGAGATCTTCACGGCGCTTGAAACCGGCATCATCGACGGCGCGGATGCCTCGGGTCTGGCCAACAACGTGGGCCTGGGTCTCTACGACATCGTGAAATACGCCAACTTCCCCGGGTTCCACTCGATGCCGTCGGACCATCTGGCCTGCAACAAGGCCGTGTTCGACGCGATGCCCGCGCATCACCAGCGGATCATGAAAGTGGCCATGGAGTCACTGGCGCTGCGCACCGCCCTGACCTTCGAGAAAAAGAACGCCGAAGCTGCTGCACAACTGCGGGCCCAAGGTGTCACGCTGTCCCAGTGGGCGCCGGAAGAGCTCGCCAAGTTCCGCGCGGCGGCTCAGGCGACCTGGCCGGAGTTCGCGGACACACCGGAAGCCAAGGCACTGGTTGAATCGCACATGAACTACCTTGCTGCGCTCGGACTTGTTTCCCAGTAAGCCGAAACTTCCGGGCCCCGCCGATAACAGGCGGGGCCCGGATACTCCCTGACCGGGGCTCGGAGAAATGCGGTCAGACCGGTAGGGGTCCAATCATGCAGCAAAAATCCGGAAGCCTCGTCGAATGGCTGGTGCCACTCGGCTTCATCCTCTGCGCGGGCTGGGTCACCTGGCACATGCCCGCCTTCACCCTGAGCTGGTTCCCACCCGAAGACCCCTCACAATACGACAAGCTCAGCGCGCTTTTCGGGCGGATCGACGTATCGCCAAACATGGACGGCCTGTTTGGCGGCTATGCCGACATCCTCGACTGGCTTGCCATCCTCATGATTCCCGTTTTTGGCTATTTCGGCGTGCGCACCGTGCGGCGGGCGCCGATGGAATTCGAAAGCTGGCGCGCCCTCGACCGCCTCGCGGTCTTCGTCGGGCGCGTCACGATGATGCTCATCGTCTGCCTCACTTGCGTGATGCTCTGGGAAGTCATCCTGCGTTACATCTTCGAGGCCCCGACGCTCTGGGCCAATGAGCTGTCGCTCTGGCTCGCCGGCTTCGTCTTTCTCTGCGCGGGGCTCTATGCCATGCAGCAGCGCAGCCATATCCGCATCTTTCTGCTCTACGACATGCTGCCGCGCGGTCTTCAACGGCTCTGTGACATCATTTCCACCAGCCTGATCGTGCTCTTCACCTTCTTTCTGATCTATGGCGGCTACGGTGAGGCCTTCGACAAGTTCTACCGCTGGGAGACCTTCGGTACCGCCTTCGACCCGCCGATCCCGGCGACACTGAAGCCTATGGTGCTGCTTGTCATGGTGCTCGTCGCCTTTCAGGCGGTGGTCAACCTGATTTCCGACTGGAATGCGGAGCCGGTCATCCACACCGCGGCAGATGACATCGACAAGGACGAGATCGAACGGCTCAAGGCCGCAGTCGGCATCAAGGACTAGGGGCACAGATATGGATATCGGTACAATCTCTCTGGTCCTGATGCTGGGCCTGATCCTGCTCCTCGCGATCGGCATGCCGCTCGGGTTCGCTTCTGCGATCCTCGCCGTGCTGGTGCTGGTGATGAAGTTCGAACCGACATTGCTCTGGGCGCCCTGGACCTTCGGGGACGGCATCCTGACCGGCAGACCCGGCTCCGGACCGCTCAACATTCTGGCCCAAAAGATCTATGGGCTTTTAACGGACTATGTCCTCATATCGATCCCGCTTTTCATCTTCATGGCCGCCCTGCTGGAACGTTCCGGCATTGCCAAGGACATGTATTCCTCTCTCAATGTCTGGCTGAACCGCACCCGCGGCGGCATCGCCATCGTGACCTCGATCATGGCGGTGATCATGGCCGCCATGTCCGGAATCATCGGCGGCGAAGTGGTGCTTCTCGGCCTCATCGCCCTACCGCAGATGCTGCGTCTCGGCTACAGCCAGAACCTTGCCATCGGCACGATCTGCGCCTCGGGCTGTCTTGGCACGATGATCCCGCCCTCCATCGTTCTGATCATCTACGGCCTTATCACCGAGACCTCGATCAAGGCGCTTTTCACCGCGTCCTTCCTGCCGGGTTTCATGCTCGCCTCCTTCATCATCATCTACATCATCATCCGCACCCAACTGCGCCCCGAAGACGCGCCCTTGCCCGCGCCGGTCGAAGGCGAGCCTTACGGCATGGAAAAGCTCAAGCTCTTCCTCGCTTTCCTCTGCGTGCTCGTGGTTGGTTTCAGCTCTGCCCTGTTCATCCGTGCCGCCTTCTTCGAGTTGGCGGGACAGAATGCCTCCAACACCGGTGATTCAATCGCGCTCGGCACCGCGGACTACCTGCCCTGGTTCGGGGGAATCGTTCTTGTCTGCCTTGGCCTGATCTTCGGGGTGCTCGGTCGTGAGCGCACGGCGCTCGGCTGGAAGATGGGCAAGGGGCTCGTCGCCCCCATCGTCGTCATCGGCGTGGTGCTGGGGTCGATCTACGGCGGCATCACGGGCATCACCGAAGCGGCTGGCATGGGCGCGCTCGCCGTGCTGGTCATCGCCATCTTCCGCGGCGAGGCCTCTTTCGAACTGGTCTGGGACAGCCTGATGCGCACGCTGAAATCCACCGGGACCATCATCTGGGTCACCATCGGGGCTGCGGCACTGGCGGGCGCCTATACCATCGCGGGCGGGCCGGTTTATGTTGCCGACTTCATCGTCGGTTCCGACCTTCCCACCATGGGCATCATCCTCGCGATGATGGTGATCCTGCTCTTCATGGGCGCCTTCATGGACTGGGTCGGCATCGTGCTGCTGATCATACCCGTCTTCCTGCCCATCGTGCAGCGCCTGCCCATCGAGGAAATCGGCATTCTGGGCGAGTTGAACCCGCGCCATGTGGCGATCTGGTTCGGCGTCGTCTTCTGTATGAACATGCAGGTGAGCTTCCTCTCACCGCCCTTCGGCCCCGCGGCATTCTACCTGAAATCGGTTGCGCCGCCGCACATCAGCCTCACGGACATCTTCAAGGGTTTCCTGCCCTTCATCGGCATCCAGCTTTGCGCCCTGTCGGTCCTGCTGATCTGGCCGCCCATCGTGTCGCTACTGCTGCCCTGAGCCGGAGGATGATGGATGCTGAGCACCGCTGACGTTTTCCGCTTCAAGACCGAGGGCTTCCTCGTTCTTGAGGACGTGGTGCCGCTGTCCCTGCGGTCGCGCATCGAGGCGGAATACACAGGTCTGCTCGACGCGCTTTACGCAGGCTGGGTCTTGGAAGGGCTGCTGCCGGAACCGGATGGCCTCGACTTCTGGGGCAAGCTGCGGACTGCATACGAGGCTGGTTGCGACTGGTTCCAGCCGATGGACATCTCCTTGCCCGGAGACACGATCCATGCCGAGACACCGATGCACTTCGGGCCAGCGGTTTTCGATCTGGTGACCTGCCCGGAAATTCTCGACGTGGTGCAATCGCTGATCGGCCCGGAAATCACGTCGAACCCGATCCAGCACATAAGGATCAAGCCCCCCGCGCCGAGCCTGCGGGACGGCGAAATCCGTGCGCACATCACCAGGACCGACTGGCATCAGGACCGTGGCGTGGGCCATGCAGAAGCCGACCGGACCGACATTATCACGGTCTGGATCGCGATGACCGATGCCACGGTGGAGAACGGCTGCTTGCAGGTCATACCGCGCAGCCACGACCGGATGCTGCCGCATTGCCCCAAGGTGCAGACCGCGATTGCCGATGACTTCATCGAGGAGGCCGCCGCGATTGCCCTTGCCCGTCAGGGCGGGTGGCGTGGTTCTTCTGCATCCGCTCACGCCGCATGCCTCGCTGCCGAATGGCACGGATGCCTTCCGCTGGTCCTTCGATCTGCGCTACAACGTGACCGGGCAGCCCACGGGCCGCGCGCATTTCCCCGAGTTCGTGGCCCGAAGCGCAGCAAACCCCGAGACCGAATTGACAAACTGGCGGGAGTGGCGGCAGATGTGGCGCGATGCGCGCGCAAGGCTTGCAACCGAGCCTCATATCCCGATCCACCGCTGGCAGAGCGACGCGCCTTTCTGCGCCTGAGGAGCACCCCATGGATACCGTTCGCCTTGATCCCGCCGACAATGTCGTGACCGCCACCCGCGCGCTCGAAGCGGGCGTTTCCGTGGAAGCCACCACCACCAGATCGCTGATCCCCTCGGGCCACAAGATCGCGACAGCGGACATTGCCAGGGGCGAAGCCTTGCGCAAATACGCGCAGATCATCGGCTATGCCTCCTGCGACATCGCGGCGGGCGACCATGTGCACACCCAGAACGTGGAGTTCCGCAACACCGACGCGGTCTATGAATTCTCCACCGACCTGCGCCCCGTCAAGATGGTGCCGGAAGCCGAGCGCGACACCTTCATGGGCTACCGGCGGGCGAACGGTCAGGTGGGCACGCGCAACTACATCGCCATCGTGACTTCAGTGAACTGTTCGGCCACCGCCGCGCGGATGATCGCGGGTCATTTCACGCCGGAGATCATGGCGGCCTACCCTCAATGTCGACGGCGTCGTGGCCTTCGTGCATGGCACCGGCTGCGGCATGGCGGGCGACGGCGATGGTTTCGAGGCCCTGCAAAGGGTGATGTGGGGCTATGCCCGACACCCCAATCATGTCGGGCGTGCTGATGGTGGGTCTCGGTTGCGAAATGAACCAGATCGACTGGCTTCTGGATGCCTACGGGCTGAAACAAGGCCCGACTTTCCAGGTGATGAACATTCAATCCGTAGCCGGTCTGCGCAAGACAGTGGAATTGGGTATAGCCAAGATCGAGGCGATGCTGCCCCTTGCCAATGAAGCGCGGCGCACGCCCTGTCCCGCGTCGGAACTGACTGTGGCCCTGCAATGCGGCGGCTCGGATGCCTGGTCGGGGATCACCGCGAACCCGGCCCTGGGCTATGCCTGCGATCTGCTGGTGGCGCAGGGCGGCACCGGGGTGCTCGCGGAAACGCCGGAGATCTACGGGGCCGAACACCTGCTGACCCGCCGGTCGGTGGACCGCGCCACGGGCGATCGTCTGATCGGCCTGATCAAGTGGTGGGAGGACTATACCGCCCGCAACAAAGGCTCGATGGACAACAACCCCTCGCCCGGCAACAAGGCGGGCGGGCTGACCACGATCCTCGAAAAATCGCTCGGGGCGGCGGCCAAGGGCGGCACGACACCGCTCACCGGCGTCTACAAGTATGCGGAGCCTGTGAAGGCGAAGGGCTTCACCTTCATGGACAGCCCCGGCTATGACCCGGCCAGCGTCACTGGCCAGATCGCGGGCGGCTGCAACCTCGTCTGCTTCACCACCGGGCGCGGGTCCGCCTTCGGCTCGAAACCCAGCCCGACGATCAAGGTCGCGACCAACTCCGCCATGGCGAAGCGCATGGCCGAGGACATGGACGTGGACGCAGGCACGATCCTCACCGAAGGGGTCAGCGTCGCCGAGAAGGGCCGCGAAATCTACGAATTGTTCCTGCGCGTGGCATCGGGCGAGGCCAGCAAGTCCGAAGCGCAGGGTCTGGGTGACTTCGAGTTCGTGCCCTGGCAAATCGGGGCGGTCATGTGAAACGCATCCTCGTTCTGGGGGGCGGCCTGATCGGTGCAAGGCACCTGCAAGCGGTCGCGGCGCACCCCGCGTGCGACCTTGTCGGGCTTGTGGACCCGAACCCCGACTGCACCTGCGACCCTGCAGTAAGGCGTTTCGCCGATCTGTCGGAGGTTTCCCAGACCGTGGACGGGGTCATCATCGCAACACCGACCGCCCTGCATGCCGCTCAAGGGGTCGAGGCCGCGAAACGGGGCTGGCACATGCTTATCGAAAAGCCGGTGGCGGGGGATCTGGCGGGCGCGCAGGCGTTGCGCGACGCTGTCTCCGCGGCCGGGGTAGGTTCGCTGGTCGGACATCACCGCCGCTACCACCTGACCATCAGGCGCCTCAGGGAGATGATCGCGCAAGGGCTTGTGGGAGAGGTCGTGACCGTCAGCCTGATCTGGGCGATGCGCAAGCCCGACGCCTATTTCGAAGGGAACTGGCGCACGGCAGGCGGCAGTCCGGTGATGATCAACCTCGTGCATGACATCGACATCCTGCGCCATGTCATCGGCGAGATTGCCGACGTCGCGGCCCTGCGCGGCCGTGATCTGCGCAAGTCGGGCCGGATCGAAAGCGGCGCTGTGGCGCTGGGTTTTGAAAACGGCGCCACCGGGACGATCGCATTCGCCGATACGACCCCGAGCCCCTGGGGGTTCGAGGCCGGTACTGGTGAAAACCCCAACATCGGCGCAACCGGGCAGGACATGATGTGGATCACCGGCACCAAGGGCAGCATCAGCTTTCCGTCACTGACCCGATGGAGCGGCGCGTCGGACTGGTCGCAAGCGGCATCGCCCGGCCGTGAGGCGATCGTGGAAGATGGGAAAGCCCCTCTCATGCGCCAGCTTGAGCATTTCATCGAGGTGATGGAGGGAGCGAAGCCGCTGATCGACGTGGCGGATGCGACCCGCACGCTGGCGGTGGCTCTGGAAATCGATCAACAACTTGCCCGGAAAGCCGCCTGATGCCGATACTGCGTGCCAGCCTGATCGGCTCTCACATCAGCCGCACACGCCTGCCCAAGGCCCTGTCCATCATGTGCGACGAGGCAGGTTGGGAACTGGCCTTCGATCTGATTGACACCCACGACCGGCCCGCTTTCGATTTCGTCTCGGAGGTCGAGGATCTGCGCGCAAGAGGATGGACCGGCGTGACCGTGACCCATCCGCACAAGGCACAGGCGCGACGCTTCGCCGGAGACCACATGCTGCCGGAGGTCGCCCATCTGGGCGCATCGAACACGCTGATCTTCGGTGAGGTTTTGACTGCGCATAACACCGATTACACCGGGTTTCTCGCAGCCTATGCCATGGCGGACCTGCCCCCAAGCGGTGACGTGGTCATGATGGGCGCGGGCGGTGTCGCCCAGGCCCTCGGCCCCGCGCTCGACCGGCTTTGTCGCGATGGCGCGCGGATCGGCATTCATGATCCCAAACCCGGTCTGGCCGACGCTCTCGTCGCGGCGATCGGGCATCGTGCGCATGTCCTGCAACGCAATGAACTGGAAGAGGCCATCCGGAACGCGGACGGGCTGATCAATGCGACGCCTCTGGGTATGGCGGAATACCCCGGCAGCGCATTCGACCAGACACTGTTGGGACACTCCCAGACCTGGGCCTTCGATGCGGTCTATACCCCGACCAACACGGCTTTCTTGACGCACGCGCACCAAGCGGGGCTTAAGTGCCTCACCGGCTTCGATCTTTTCCGGGCCATGGCCGTCGGCAGCTTCAATGCCTACACTGGGCTCACCCTTTCGGTGCCTGACGTGGCGCCGACACTCGACATTCTGAAACCTGACTGACACGCAAGGGAGTTACACATGACCAAACCAGCAATCGGCTTCATCGGCCTCGGACTGATGGGCGCGGCCATGGTCGGACGCCTGCAGGACAAAGGCTACAAAGTCACCGTCACCGCCAACCGGTCGCGGCCAAACATCGATGCCGCCGTGGCGCGGGGAGCCACCGAAGTGGCAACCGCGCGGGACGTGGCCGCCGCCAGCGACATCGTGATGCTCTGCATGGATACCAGCGACAGCGTGGAAGCGCGGATGCTTGGCGACGACGGCGTGATCGCAGGCCTGCATCCGGGCACCATCGTCATCGATTTCGGCACCTCGCTGCCTGGAAGCACCCGCAGCCTCGGCGAAAAGGTCGCGGCCGCTGGCGGCACCTACCTCGACGCGCCGCTGGGGCGCACGCCGTCGCACGCCAAGGACGGGCTGCTCAACATCATGGCGGCAGGCGACAAGGCCGCCTTCGACAAGGTGGAACCGGTGCTGAAGGATCTCGGCGAGAACGTCTTCCACCTGGGTGATCTGGGTGCGGGCCACACGATCAAGCTGATCAACAATTTCTTCGGCATGACGGTTGCCAACGCAATGGCGGAAGCCTTCGCCATGGCGGACGTGGCCGGAATTGATCGCGAAAAACTCTACAACGTGATGTCGGCGGGCCCGCTGCACTCCGGCATGATGGATTTCGTCAAGGCCTACGGCGTCGAAGGGAACCCCAACATGCTGGCCTTCGCGATCAAGAACGCGGCCAAGGACGTGGGCTACTACGAGCGCATGGCGCGCGAAGCAGGCGTCGAGAGCGTGATGTGCAAAGGCGCGCTGGGTGCCCTGCGCGAGGCGACCGACGCGGGCCATGGCGACGATATGGTCGGCCAGATGGTCGACGTCTACGCCAAGCGCTTCGGCAAGTAGGATGGCCGTCGCCGCCCGAGCCATAGAGGACAGGCCACAGCTCGGCATCCTGATGATGCTGATGGCATGGTTCCTGTTCTCCGTGGTGGATACCAGCGCGAAATGGCTGGTGCTGGCGGCCTACCCGGCGATGCAGATCACCTTCATGCGCTACTTCGGCCATTTCGTGATCTCGCTCGTCATGATCGCGCGCGGCGGCGTCACCCGCGACCGGTTCCAGACCGGGCACGCAGGGCTGGTGGTGCTGCGGGCACTCCTGCTGATCACCGCAACCATGTCGAACTTCGTCGCGCTGGCCTACCTGCCACTCACGGTCACGTCGGCGATCATGTTCTCCAGCCCGATCCTCGTCTGCCTTCTGTCCTTCACGGTGCTGGGCGAACGGGTCGGCCCCTGGCGGCTCTTCGCGATCCTGATCGGCTTTCTCGGCGTGCTGATCGTGATCCGCCCCTGGGGCGCGAGCTTTCACCCGGCGATGCTGCTGGCCTGCTACAACGCGCTGAGCCTCGCCTTCTATTCCATCCTGACCCGCAGGCTCGCCGGGATCGTCGCCACCGACACCCTGCAGTTCTACATGGGCGCCATCGGCACTTTCGTCATGCTGCCTTTTGCGCTCTGGTCATGGCAGGCGCCGCAAAATTCACTCGACTGGGGTCTGCTCATCGGCGTCGGAGCCTTCGGCTGGGCCGGACACCAACTGCTGACCAACGCACACCGCTATGGCTCGGCCAATACCCTGATGCCCTATACCTACTCCTTCATGATCTATCTCGCGGTGATGGGCTATCTGGTCTTTGACCATGTGCCGGACATCTGGACGATTGTAGGCGCACTGGTGATCGTCGGTTCGGGCCTCATCATCTGGAAAAGGGAACAGCGATGACCCGAGTGGCCTGCATCGGCGAAGCCATGATCGAACTCTCCCTACGAGACACGACGGCACAGGTTGGCGTGGCGGGCGATACGCTCAACACCGCGATCTATCTCAAACGCAGCGCCCCGGCCCTTGCCGTGGACTATGTGACATGTCTGGGCGACGACCCGTTTTCGGATCGCATCGGCGACTTCATCGCTTCGCAGAACATCGGATGCAGCGCGGTGCGTCGCATCGCCGGGAAATCTCCGGGTCTCTATGCCATCACCACCAGCGACAGCGGCGAGCGCACCTTCACCTACTGGCGCAATGCCGCAGCCGCGCGCGATCTCTTCCAGCGCGAAGGTGCCTTGGATTTTTCGGCACTCGAAGCCTATGATTGGCTGTACCTGTCGGGCATCTCGGTGGCGATCCTGCCGCAGCACGTGCGCCTCGCGCTCCTTGACTGGCTGAAGCGCGCGAAGGTGCGTCTCGCGTTCGACAGCAACTACCGCCCGCGGCTTTGGGAAAGCCCCGAGGTGGCGCGCGAGGTGACGCGAGGGTTCTGGGCGCGCGCTGATCTGGCCCTGCCCTCCATCGACGACGAACAGGCGCTCTTTGCCGAGACCGAGGCGCAGGTCACCGCACGCTTTGACGATATGGGCACGACGGGCGCTCTCAAGCGCGGCGCGCAGGGTCCTCATTCCTTGGGCGAACAGGTCGCGCAATCCTATCCGCCGGCGTCCAATGTGATCGACACGACCGCGGCGGGAGACAGTTTCAACGGTGGCTACCTCGCCGCGATCCTCTCCGGCAGACCCCAGGCGGAGGCCTTGCGGGCCGGGCACGACCTCGCCGCGCGCGTCGTACAGCACCGTGGCGCGATCCTGCCTGCAGCGGCGCGCTGATGAGGGTCGCGCTGATCGGCCTCGGCATGGTGGCCGAGACGCATCTCGCCGCCCTCCACGCAGCCAAAGGCCTTACGCTGGCGGGCGTCCTCGGTCGCGATCCATCCAAAACGCAGGCCTTTGCAGGAAAAGCCGCCGAAGTTCTGGGCCACCCGGTCGAGGCCTTTTCGGACGCAGGAAGCATCGCGTCGGACCCCGCCATCGATTTCGTCATCATCGCAACCCCTCCCGACGCGCGCGTGGCGCTGGTTGAAACACTCGTGGCTGCCCGCAAACCCATCCTGATGGAAAAGCCGATCGAGCGGGATCTCAGCGCGGCGAAACGGATCGTCGACCTTTGCGAAACAGCCGGTGTTCCGCTCGGGGTGGTGTTCCAGCATCGCGCGCGGGCCGCCTCGCTGGCCCTGAAACGGTGCCTTGCGGAAGGGTCCCTCGGCGACATCGCGACGGTGGAGATAAGGGTGCCCTGGTGGCGGGCGCAGTCCTACTACGACGCGCCGGGCCGGGGCAGCCTTGCCCGCGACGGCGGCGGTGTGATGATCACCCAGGCAATCCACACGCTCGATCTGGCGCTCTGGCTGCTGGGCCCGATGGCGGAGGTGCAGGCCATGATGTGCCGGACGCCCCTGCACGATCTGGAGGCGGAGGACTGGGCGGGCGCGGTTTTCCGGATGGAAAGCGGCGCGGTCGGCACCATGACGGCGACCACGGCGGCCTTTCCGGGCAGCGCCGAAAGCATCACGCTGCAAGGCACGAAAGCCGCAGCGCATCTCGCGTCCGGATTTTTGACCGTAACGCCGATGGAGGGGCTCGCAAGAACCTATGGCGCCGAGGCCGCAACGGGCGGCGGCGCCGATCCGATGGGTTTCACCCATGCCTGGCACCAGGCCGTCATCGAGGATTTCGCGCGGGCACTGGTCACAGGAAACGAACCGCTCGCCTCTGGCCGCTCAGCCTTGCGGGCCCACGCGGTCATCGACGCCATGACACGGGCGAATACGTCGTTAAAGCGCGAAAAGGTGGCGCAACCATGAGCTTAGATGGAGTTCCCGTCGCGCCCTCGCGCCGCACCGCCCGAGGCAGAAAGCCGGTCTTCCTGCCTCGCTCCGAAACCCGGCCACTCCCTGGAGGAAGAAAGCCATGAAACAATGCTGGCGCTGGTTCGGACCCGCCGACACGATCGCCCTCGGCGATCTGCATATGGTCGGCGTGCAGGGCATCGTCACCGCCCTGCATCACCTGCCTCCGGGAACTCTCTGGAGCGTCGAGGAGATCGCAAAGCGCAAGACCCTGCTCGAAAAAAGTGGTTTCACCTGGGATGTGGTCGAAAGCCTGCCTGTGTCGGAGACGATCAAAACACAAGGGGCCGAGCTGCGATCCCATCTGGAGACCTACAAGCTCAGCCTGCGGAACCTGGCGGATCAGGGCATCCGAACGGTCTGCTACAACTTCATGCCGATCCTCGACTGGACCCGGACAGAACTGCGCGCGCCGCAACCTCATGGCGGCACGGCGATGCGGTTTTCGCTGCTCGATTTCGCGGTTTTCGACCTGCATATCCTCGCGCGCAGCGGTGCCGACGAAGACTATACGCCCGAACACCGCGCCCTCGCCCGGGACCGTTTCGACACACTTGACGATGCGGCGCGGCTGGCCCTGCAACGCAACATCATCATGGGCCTGCCCGGCTCCAATGACAAATGGACGCTTCCCGACGTCGAGGCGCGGTTGGAGACCTACAGGGGCGTGACGGCGGCGCGTCTGCGGCAGAACCTGATCGACTTTCTCGCCGAAGTCGTGCCCATGGCCGAAACCCTCGGCATCCGGCTCTGCTGCCACCCGGACGATCCACCCTTCCCCCTGCTCGGGCTGCCACGGGTGATGTCAACGACGGAGGACTACGCCCATGTACTGGATGCCGTCGCGAGCCCGGCCAACGGGGCGACGTTCTGCACCGGGTCGCTCGGGGTCGCGGCGGGCTTTGATGCACCGGGCTTCGTGGCAAGACTGGGCCCCAGGATCCACTTCGTTCACCTGCGCAACACCAAACGCACCCAAGGCATCGATGATGCCCGCCCCGACTTCTACGAAGCCCCGCATCTGGAAGGCGACACCGACATGGTCGCCACGATCCGCGCGCTGGTTGGCGAGGAACGGCGACGCAAGGCGCAAGGTCGCGCCGACTGGGAGTTGCCGATGCGGCCAGATCACGGGCAGGAACTGCTGGGCGACAGGCTTGCGGAGAGCATGCCCGGCTACCCGCTGATTGGGCGGATGCGCGGGCTGGCGGAACTGCGCGGGATTATGGCCGCCTGCTAGCGCTCCGGCTTGGCGAGAGGAACCACGTTGGCGGGCTCGTCCGGGCTCAACTCCTCGAAGTCGAAATTGTCGAGGCGCTCGGCGCGCTTGCCGGCCCGTTCCGCTGCCGTTGATATGCCGTCGAGGTCCGCGCGTGCCTGACCGAAATGGGTGTTCAGCTTGTCCACCCTTTCCACCACGATTTCCACGTCCCGATGCAGCATTTTCAGCGTCTTGCGGATTTCCCCGGCCTGCTCGCGCATCCGCGCGTCCTTCAGGATCGCCCGCATGGTGTTCAGCGTCGCCATGCAGGTCGTGGGCGAGACGATCCAGACCCGCGCATCGAAGCCCTTACGCACCAACTCGGGGAAATTGGCGTGCAACTCGGCATAGACCGCCTCCGACGGCAGGAACATCAGCGCGCCATCCGCGGTTTCACCCTCGATGATGTATTTCTCCGAGATATCGCTGATGTGCTTGGTCACGGCGGTCTTCATCTTGGCGACCGCGTCTTTCAGCGCCCAATCGGTCTTGGCGTTGCGCAGCGCCTCATAGGCCTCCAGCGGGAACTTGCTGTCGATCACGATGGGGCCTGGCGGGTTCGGCAGATGGATCAGACAGTCCGCACGCTTGCCGTTGCTCAGCGTGTGCTGCAATGCATAGCTGTCCTTCGGCAGGGCCTTCGAGACGATATCGCGCAACTGGATTTCCCCGAATGCGCCGCGCGTCTGCTTGTTGCTGAGGATGTCCTGCAAGGACAGAACGTCGCCCGAGAGCTTTGTGATATTGTCCTGTGCCTTGTCGATCACCGCGAGCCGTTCCTGAAGCTGCGTCAGCGACGTCGTCGTCTGTTTTGAGGAGCCATGTAGAGAGTCCTTCATCTGCTGCTGCATCTCCGCCATCGCCCGGGCGGAACGCATCGCATTGTCGGCAAGCCGGTCCTGCATCTGCTGCTGCACGGAGGCGAGCCGCGCCTCCACCGTCTGGATCACCTGGGTCTGCGTGTTGGCCTGCGTGTCGGAGACCATCTGCAAGCCACCGCGCAATTGCTCCTGGCCCGAGCCCAGTTGCTGGACGTGCTGACCGAGCAGGCCGATCTGCTGCATGAGGGGTGCTGTCATCTTCGCGGAAGTGCCAGCGGCCCGCACTGCCATGATGAGCAGGACGAAAAACAGCACGAGGACGCCACCGCCAGCGAGCGCCACTTGCACGAGGGGATCGTTCAGGTCGAAACTGTTTCCGGCAATCTCGATCATGTGCGGCCAAAGAGCCTTTCGATATCCGAGAGTTTCAATTCGACATAGGTGGGGCGTCCGTGGTTGCACTGGCCCGAGTGCGGTGTCGCTTCCATCTCGCGCAGCAGCGCGTTCATTTCCTCCGCGCGCATCCGGCGACCGGAGCGCACCGAGCCATGGCAGGCCACGCGGCTCAGGATCGCCTCGATTCGTGCCTGCACCGTGTTGGAGCTGTTTTGGTCGGTCAGTTCATCGAGAATATCGAGCACCATGGCGCGGGCATCCACCGTCCCGAGGATGGCGGGGGTTTCGCGCACAGCGATGGCCGTGCCGCCGAAAGATTCGATGCCGAGGCCAAGCTGCCCCAGGTCCTCGGCAACTTCCATCAGCCGCACGCAATCGCCTGATGACAGTTCCACGATTTCCGGGATCAGCAGCGCCTGCGAGGCGACGCCGCTGTCCGCCATCTGGCGTTTCAACTTCTCATAGACAAGCCGCTCGTGCGCCGCGTGCTGGTCGACGATGACCATGCCGGTCGCCGTCTGCGCGATGATGTAGTTTTCATGCACCTGCCCCCGCGCCGTGCCGAGCGGATAGTCGGGCTGTTCCTCCACGGCTTCCGAAGATGGCAGCTCGACAGCCTCGACCCGCCCCCAGACGGCGGCAGTCTCGTGAAAACTCGGCGCGGAGGCAAAAGCCGGGCGGCGGTCCATCTGGTAGACGCGCGCGCTGATGGGTTCCGGCGTCATCGCGCCGAGTGCTGCCTTTGAGACGGTCGTCGACGCGCGATGCCCCGCCTCCGCCAGCGCATGCCGCAGGGCTGAGACGATCAACCCGCGCGCAAGGCCCGGATCGCGGAACCGCACCTCTGATTTCGCGGGGTGGACGTTCACATCCACCAGCGTGGGATCGCAATCCAGAAACAGCGCCGCCACCGGGTGCCGGTCGCGGCTCAGGAAATCGAAGTAAGCGCCGCGCAGTGCGCCGACCAGCAGCTTGTCTCGGACCGGGCGGCCATTGACGAAGAGATATTGCGCCACCGCCGAGCCCCGCGAATAGGTCGGCAAGGCGGCATATCCCGTGAGGTGCAGCCCCTCGCGCTCCGCATCGATGGGCAGCGCATTTTCCGCGAAATCGCGACCCAGCACCCGCGCGAGACGACCATGGAGCGCATCGAAAAGATCGCCCTGCTCGGCCTCGGCACGGAACACCTCGCGCGCCTCTGCCTCACCCGACACATCACGCAGCACGAACTGCACGAAAGGTTCGGCCATTGCGAGGCGCTTGATCACATCGGCGATGGCCTGCGCCTCGGCACGGTCGGTGCGCATGAATTTGAGGCGGGCGGGCGTCGCGTAGAACAGATCGCGCAGGCTCACCGTGGTGCCGTTATTGATGGCCGCCGGTCGGGGGGGCGAAGCAACACCGCTGGTCACGGAGATCTCCACACCATCGGCGCCCCGCGCCCGGCTGGCGATGGTCATGCGCCCCACGGCGGCCAGCGACGGCAAAGCCTCGCCACGAAACCCGAAGGTGTGGATGTTCAGGAGGTCCGATCCGTCGATCTTGGAGGTCGCATGGCGCGACAGGGCGAGCGGCAGGTCTTCTGCCGTCATCCCGCAGCCATCGTCCTGCACCCGAATGAGCGTCTTGCCGCCGTCGGCATAGTCCACCGCGATGCGGCGTGCGCCTGCGTCGAGCGCGTTCTCCACGAGTTCCTTGACTGCAGACGCAGGCCGCTCCACCACCTCGCCGGCAGCAATGCGGTTGACAGCACCTTCGTCCAGTTGACGAATGACCGGGCGCATTTCGCTTATATTGGGGTTGAGACTGGCCATACCGCAAGACTTAGCATGGTTTCGCGCGATTCTGAAACCGCTTTCCTCCGCGTCTGGCGCGGTGTTCAGCGCGTGGCGGCCTCATACCACGCCACGATCCGCGCGCGTTCATCCGGCTCGATGTAGGAGAGATTGGCGGGCGGCATGGCATGGCTGATGCCAGCCTGGAGGTAGATCTGCCGCGCCTGTAGCGCGATCTGATGCTCGGTTTCCAACCTGACGCCCTTGGGCGCCCAGAGCAGCCCGTCCCAGACCGGCTCCGCCGCATGGCACATGGAACAGCGGCCCAGAACGATGTCATGCACCTCCGCGAAACCTTCTGCCTGCGCGAAGCGCATCGCCGCACCTTCCGCTTCTTCAGGTTCGTCCGCGCCGAACCGCGACGCCGTCGAAAGCCAGATGATTGCGATGAAGAGCAAGGCCGTCGCCGCCCAGGTCCAGGTCGGTTCGCCCTTTGCGGGCATGCATCGAGTTGAAATAATGCCGGATCGTCACCCCCATCAGGAAGACGAGGCTCGCGATGATCCAGGTGTTGTCTGTCGCGAAAGCCAGCGGGTAGTGATTGCTCAGCATCAAGAAGATCACGGGCAGGGTGAGGTAGTTGTTATGCGTGCTGCGCTGCTTGGCGATCTTGCCGTATTTGGCGTCGGGCGTGCGTCCGGCGATCAGGTCGGCGACCACGATCTTCTGATTCGGAATGATGATCATGAAGACATTGGCCGACATGATCGTGGCGGTGAAGGCACCGAGATGCAGCATCGCGGCCCGACCGGAGAAGACGGACGTATAGAAGTAGGACATCGCCACCAGCACGCCGAAAAGCGCAACCATGAGAAGCGTCTGGTCTGCATCGACGAAAACCTTGCAGAGCGTGTTGTAGGCGAGCCAGCCGAAAGCGAGGGAGGCCAGTGAAAGAGCCACTGCCTGCCAGACGGCGAGATCGGCGACCGAAGGGTCGATCAGGTAGAATTCAGCCCCGAGGTAGTAGACCAGCACCAGAAGCGCGAAGCCCGAGAGCCAGGTGGCATAGCTTTCCCATTTGAACCAGACAAGATCGCCTGGCATCTGGGCGGGGGCGACGAGGTACTTCTGGATGTGGTAGAAGCCGCCGCCGTGCACCTGCCATTCCTCACCATCGGCACCGGACGCAAGGTTGCGGTCGCGGTGCAGCCCGAGATCGAGCGCAATGAAGTAGAAGGACGACCCGATCCAGGCGATGGCGGTGATCACATGCAGCCAGCGGACGGCGAATTCGATCCAGGCACCGGTCGCGGCGAGATCATACATGGCGGGTCTCCCTTCGTCTGTCAGGCTGGCGGAAAACGCGAGGCTTCACAAGGCGGATGATCCGAAGGATTGCAACGGCAGGAGCCTCCGGCGGGGATATTTGAGGCCAAAAGAATGCATGGGCTCAGCGCGGCAGGCGGCCTTTGGAGTGGCCGGACAGGCCGCCCGAAACTTCTTCGGTGGCTTCCTCGGCAAGATCTTGAGGGAGCGCGAGGTTCAGCACGATGGCGATGAAGGCCGCCGGGAGCAGGCCGCTGGTCATCAGGATGCGCGCGGTATCGGGCAGGTATTGCACCGCATCGGGTTCCAGTTGCAGGCCGAGCCCGATGGAGAGCGAAATGGCGAAAATCACCATGTTGCGACGGTTCCAGTCCACATCGGACAGCATCGAGATGCCGGCGGCCACGACCATGCCGAACATCACGATCACGCCACCGCCCAGAACCTCGATCGGAATGGTGCGGATGACGCCGCCGACCTTGGGCACGAGCCCGCAGAGAATGAGGAAGAGCGCGCCGCAGGTCACCACATGACGGCTCATCACGCCGGTCATGGCGATCAGGCCCACGTTCTGGCTGAAGGAGGTGTTGGGCAAGCCGCCGAACACCCCAGCGATGGCGGTGCCAAGGCCGTCGGCGTAGGTCGCACCCGCGATTTCCTTGTCCGTGGCCTCGCGCCCGGCACCCCCCTTGGTGATACCCGAGACGTCACCGACCGTTTCGATGGCGGAGATGAAAGCCATGAGGCAGAAGCCGATCACTGCCGCGAGGGAAAACTCGAACCCGTATTTGAAAGGTTGCGGCAGCGCGAAGGCGGCGGAATTGCTCCAGGAGGAGGCGATGGCGTCAACGCTGAGAATACCGGTCAATAGCGCGTAAACATAGCCTGCAAGCAGGCCGATGAGCACGGCGGATATCGAGAGCATGCCTTTGGTGAAGAACTTGAGAGCGAGTGTGACGAAGATGACGACCAGCGCCGCCGACCAGTTCAGCAGGCTGCCGTATTCCGGGTGTGCCGATGGCCGGAACGCCACCTGCCGCATATTGGATGCCGACCTTGACGAGCGCGAGGCCGATCATCGTCACGACGAGCCCGGTCACCAGTGGCGGCAGCGCGAAGCGGATGCGGCCGATGAAGAACCCGAGGCAGGCGTGGAACATGCCGCCGATGACGATCCCGCCGAAGAGTGCCGCCAGAGCATCGACGCCCTTGCCGGCGACGAGCGGGATCATGATCGGGATGAAGGCGAAGGAGGTACCCTGCACGATTGGCAGGGCCGCGCCGACCGGGCCGATGGTGATCGTCTGAAGCAGCGTCGCGACACCGGCAAAGAGCATCGACATCTGGATGAGGTAAAGAAGCTCGGGAAAGTCCGGCGAATTGGAGCCGAAACCGAAACCGGCCGCACCGGCCACGATGATCGCGGGCGTCACGTTCGAGACGAACATCGCCAGCACGTGCTGGATCCCCAGGGGAATCGCCTTGCCGAGGCCTGGTGTGTAGTTTGGATCGCGGAGTTGCTCCGGCGTACCGATACTTGCGTTTGCCATCTTGTCCCCCGATTTTTCGGTTTTCAGGGACTGAATAATGCCCCGCTTTTCTCGTTATGGGAGCACCCGGTAGGGCGGATCAAGCAAAACCTCTTCGAGGTTGACGGTTTTGCCAATCCTATCGATGACTGCGAAAATTCCGGGCGCTTCCAGCGGGGTCAGCACGCCATGCCACGTGCCTTTGTGAAAGTTGACGCCCTGATGCGGCGCGGTCAGGAAGGCCTGTGGCGTGCCGGGCTTGCCCGAGACATCCGGCGCCACGATGATCAGGAACGGATTTTCCGTCATGGGAATGAAGGCCTGGCTGCCCTCCGGGTGCCGCTCGAGCAGCGCCAGTTCATAGGGCAGGCTGCGCGGCATCGCATTGAAGAGGCTGATGCCGGCGCGGCCATCCGCGCCGAAATCAAGCCGCGCGCGGTCGTGGAAACGCTCGCAGAGACCGGCGTTGATGAGCCTGTCCGGCGTGCCCGCGCAATCAAGCACGTCGCCGAACGGCGCGAAGGCCGCAGGGCTCAGTTGTTGGCAGCGGATCTCTCGAGTCACAGGCGCACGTGACGGTTCACGTCCTTGTAGAGCAGGTAGCGGAAGGGTTCGGTGCCCGTGGCGATGCAGGCCTGCGGACAGAAGGCGCGCAACCACATGAAATCACCGGGACCGACGGCAACCCAGTCCTTGTTCAGGAGGTACTCGGCGGTGCCCTGCAACACGTAGAGACCATGCTCCATCACATGGGTTTCGGCGAAGGGAATACGCCCGCCGGGCTGGAAGGTGACGATATTGACGTGGAAATCGTAACGCAGATCCAGCGGATCGAAAAACCGCTGGGTCGCCCAGACGCCATCGCAGTCGGGCATGGGCACGGCAGGTACTTCGCTTTCATGGGTCACCATGGCTTCGGGCGCGGTGATGCCTTCGGCGGGCTGGAACCGCTTTCGGATCCAATGAAAGCAGCAAGGCGCGGCCGAGACGTTCCGGAGCGTCCAGACAGCACTGGGCGGAATATAGGCGTAGCTGCCCGGGCGCAGATCGAATGTTTCCTGCCCGAGCGTGAGCCGCGCAGATCCCCGCGCCACGAAGATCACCGCCTGCGCGTCCTTGTCGGGTTCGGGCGTCGGCGCTGCCACCTTCGGGACCAAGCTCAACGGCATATTGCGCGAAGGTCTCTGCGAAACCGCTCAAGGGGCGTGCCAGCACCCAGACGCGGGTATTCTGCCAGCCGGGCAGGAAACTGGTGACGATGTCGCGCTGGGTAACAGCGGGCAGCACGGCATAGGCTTCGGTGAAGATCGCCGTGCCTTCAGGATCAACAGACTGGTCCGGCAAACCTCCGGGCGGGAACGCATAGCTCACAACAGTGCCTCCAGACGCAACCGGGCGATCCGTTCCACTTGCCGGCAGGCCTCGTCGAACTCGGTGTCGGTTTCATTCTCTAGCCGGCGCGTGAAGGCCCGCAGGATGCCCGCCTTGTCGTGGTCCTTGACCGCGATGATGAAGGGAAACCCGTGCTTCGTCACATAGGCCTTGTTCATCTTCTGAAAGGATGCGCGTTCGGCATCGGTCAGGGCATCGAGACCTGCGCTGGCCTGCTCGGCGGTGCTCTCGGCGGTGAGCCTTTTGGCCGCGGCAAGCTTGCCCGCAAGGTCGGGATGGGCGCGCAGCACGCCCATGCGCTCCTCGATCGTGGCGCTTCGGAACATGCGGCAGAGCGCCGAGTGCATCCCGGTGGCGCTGTCATGCGCCGGACCGAGCTCCAGCGCAAAGGCCCGTTCCGCGATCCAGGGCGAATGCTCGAAAATGCCGCCGAACTCGGCGATGAATTCGGCCTTTTCCAGCTTCGAGGGATGCGATGTCTTCTGCGGCGGGTGGGTCGCCCGCCAGTGCTCGGCGATGTCGATCCGGCGCGGGCACCAGACACCCTCGAAACCTTTGATATGTTCGATGAACCGCTCAAGCGCCTGCACGCGGCCCGGTCGGCCGATCAGACGGCAATGAAGCCCCACCGACATCATCTTGGCGGCACCCTGCGCGCCTTCCGCATAAAGCGCATCGAAACTGTCGCGCAGATAGGCGAAGAACTGATCGCCGGAATTGAACCCCTGCGGCGTGGCGAAGCGCATGTCATTGCAATCGAGCGTGTAGGGGATGATCAGCTGGTCGCGCCGCCCGGCCTTGATCCAATAGGGCAGATCGTCGTCATAGGCGTCCGAGATATAGTCGAACTGCCCGGTTTTCGCGGCCAGCGCGACCGTGTTGACGGAGCAGCGCCCGGTATACCAGCCGCGTGGGCTTTCGCCCGTGACCTCGCCGTGCAGGCGGATCGCCTCCATCATGTCGGCGGCTTCCTCGGCCTCCGAGTGGTCCTTGTAGTCGATCCATTTCAGCCCGTGGCTGGCGATTTCCCAGCCGGCGCGCTGCATCGCCTCCACCTGTTCGGGCGCTCGGGCCAGTGCGGTGGCAACGCCATAGACCGTCACCGGAATGCCGGCACCGGTGAAGAGCCGGTGCAGCCGCCAGAACCCCGCGCGCGCACCGTAGTCGTAGATCGATTCCATGTTCCAGTGACGCTGCCCGGGCCAGGGCTGCGCTCCGACGATCTCCGACAGGAAGGCTTCCGAAGCCTTGTCGCCATGCAGCAGGCAGTTTTCGCCCCCCTCCTCGTAATTGAGGACGAATTGCACCGCGATCCGGGCGCCACCGGGCCACTGCGCATCCGGCGGGGTCGCACCGTAGCCGGCGAAGTTTCTCGGATAGCGGGACAATGGCTTCTCCTGGTCAGGTCGGCGCCATTCAATACCGGCGCGCGATGCGTTGCAATTCGTATCTTGGCCGGGCAGGGTGTTTGCGAAAAGCCACGGAGCGCATCATGCCCGAAGGATACCTGACGACCCATGTTCTGGACACCGCGCGAGGCCTGCCCGCGGCGGGCATGACCGTGACCCTCTACCGGATTGCCGGGGATAGTCCCAAACGCCTGTCGCAGATGATCACAAATGCCGACGGGCGCACCGACAGCCCGATCCTGCCGCAATCGGATTTCGCCTGCGGCACCTATGAATTGGTGTTCGAGGCGGGCGCTTATCTCACCAGTATTGGCGTCAAACCGGAAGCGCCGCGATTTCTGGACATAATTCCGATCCGCTTCGGCATTTCGGATGTGGAGAGCCACTACCATGTGCCACTGCTGCTTTCGCCCGTTCGGCTATTCGACCTACCGCGGCAGCTAGGTGCCGCGGGCTGCCCCGCCGCGCAAGCGGTGCGGGCCGAAAACTGCTGAAAGCGCGAGGATCAGACCCGAAACCGTGGCGATCATGCCGCCTGCGGAAACGGAGGAGGCAAAGCCGAGCCAGATCGGCCCATAGCCCGCGATCACATAGCCGATGATGGCGGCAAGAGCCGCGAAGGCCACGGACCAGATCACCTGATGTTCGAGCCGGTTGGTCATCAGGCGCGCCGCCGCCGGCGGGCAGATGAACATGGCGATCACGATGATGCTGCCCACGGCATCGAAGGCCGCGACCGCGGCGATGGCGGAAAGGATGACCAGCGCGAGGCCCAGAGGCTGCGTGCGCATGCCGATGGTGCGCGCGAAACCTTCATCGAAGGTCGAGATTTTCAGTGGCCGCCAGAACAGGACAACGAAACCCGCGAGCAGCAGCGTCACAGCGGCCATGCGCGGCAGTTCCACCGGCAATCCGGAGAGCGCAACCGGATCCCAGAGCGATGACCAGCCTGTCGCGTCGAGCCAGATGAGGCTTTCGAGGTTGCCGAAAAGGGCATGTTCCACATCGAGATGGACCGAGGAGGTATCCGATTGCTCCAGCATGAGCACGCCACCTGCGAACATCGTTGTGAAGACGACACCCATCGCGGCACCCGGTTCGATCCGTCCGAGGCGGCGGATGATCTCGATCGCGGCTACCGCGATGATCGCAGCGCCGGCCGCACCGAGCAGCATCGGCCAGGTGGAGACCACACCGGTCAGCAGGAAAGCCACCACGATCCCCGGCAGCACAACATGGCTGATGGCGTCCCCGATAAGGGCCTGACGCCGCAGGACGAGGAAATTGCCCGGCAGGGCGCAGGCCACCGCCACGAAGATGCCGATCAGCATCGGCGTGAGCGACAACGGGACGAATTCGGAACCGTTCATGGCGTGACCGCCTGCGGCGCAGGAAGACGGGCGTCGACCTCGGTGATCTGATCCGGGGTCAGGACCGTCTCGATCGGTGTCAGCCCATCGTAATGGGCCGCCGCGGCCTCGAAGGAAGGGTCACGCCGGATCAATTGCCAGCGGGTTTCATCAAGCAGGGCGCGACTTGCCCGACCGCGCCCCTCAGGGGTCGCCACGCCATCGGGCAGCACCCAGCCTTCACGCCGCAAGAGCCGAAGGGTCAGCGCCTCATAGATCGGCTGTCCCTGGGCCAGCGCCAGCAGCCCTTGCCGCAGATGCACCTGCCGCTGAAAGGCGCGGTGCCGCAGAACAGCGGCGAGCACGCCGCGCTCGGGCGCCAGCAGGAGCGACAGCAAAAAGAGCAAGAATCCGACGAGAACGATGATCGGCCCGGTCGGCATATCCGGAAAGGACGCGGAGAGTGCCGCCCCGATATAGGCCGACAGCCCGCCGATGAGGCCTGAAATCATGACCACCTGGTCCGTGCGCTCGGTCCAGAAGCGTGCGGTCACCGGCGGGATGATCAGCAAGGCCACGATCAGGATCAGCCCCACGATCTTGAGCCCGACCACGGTGACGGCCAGTACCAGCGCCATCATGGCGAGATCGGTGCGCGCGACATTCTGGCCGGTGGCAGCGGCGTATTCGGGATCGAAGGACGCCAGCGTGAGAGGCCGCCGCAATAGCATCACCAGTGCCAGCGTCAGGGCGGCGGATACCGCGATGATCACCGCGTCGCTGCGCAACATGCCGGCGGTGGACCCCAGAAGGAAGCCTTCGAGCCCCGCCTGCCGCCCGGCGTTCATCGACTGGACCACCGTCAGCAGGGCCACGCCGAAGCCGAAGAAGACGGAGAGCACGGCACCGATGGCTGCGTCCTCCGCCAGGCGCGTTCGCGTGGTGAGCCAGGTCACGCAGAGAAGCCCTATCCCCGCCGAGACCGCCGCCCCTGCCAGAAGGCCGATCAGGTTGCGTCCGTCACCGCCGAGCCAGACCATGAGCATGAAGGCCAGCGCCACGCCGGGCAGCGTCGCATGGGATACCGCATCGCTGACCAGCGCGCGCTTTCGCAGAAAGAGAAATGTGCCACCGACACCCGCCGCCATGCCCAGCAAGGTAGCACCCAGAGTGACCAGCGTGGCGTTATATCCAAGCTGAAGGGTGAGCGCGTCGAGCATGGCGTCAGCCGATGGCTCCGGACAGATGGGCCGTCTGCGCGCCCGCCAGCCTGCCGCCATAGGCCGCCTGCAGGTTCTCGGTCGTGAAGGTCTCCGCCACAGGGCCTTCCGCGACCTTGCGCGTGTTGATCAGGAACACATCGTCGAAGTACTCGGCGACGGTGCTCAGGTCATGGTGTACGGCGACCACGGTCTTGCCGGCATCCCGGAGCGATTTCAGCACCGCGATGATCGCTTTTTCCGTAGCCGCGTCGACGCCGGCGAAAGGCTCGTCGAGCAGGTAGAGATCCGCGTCCTGCGCCAGTGCCCGCGCGAGGAACACGCGCTGCTGCTGTCCGCCCGAAAGTTGCCCGATCTGGCGCAGGGCGAAATCCTCCATCCCGACCCGGGCAAGGCAGGACAGCGCCTTGGCGCGATGGTCGGCGCGCACGCGGCGCAGCAAACCGAGCTGGCGGTAAAGCCCCATCATCACCACATCGATCACACAGGTGGGAAAATCCCAGTCCACACTTGCGCGCTGCGGGACATAGGCGATGCGGTCGCGGCTCTGCTCGAGTGTGCGACCGAAGACATGCACCTGCCCGGCAAGTGGCTTGATGATCCCGAGCGCCGCCTTCAGCAGCGTCGACTTGCCCGCGCCATTGGGTCCGATGATCGCCGTCATGGAACCCGGTGCGACGGTCATGTCCACGGAGAAAACCGCGGGTTTTTGCCCGTAGGACACGGTCATGCCCCGAATGACGAGCGGATACCGCGAAAAGCTCTCCGCCGCCTCCGGCGCGCCGTCCCGTGTGGCCAGTTCAATCATGCTCAACTCCCTGCGGACAGTTGTCCCAACCGCCCCTTCTCGGGCGCGTCGGCGCCGAGCGCCCGCGCAATGGTCGTCACATTGTGGTCGATCATGCCCAGATAGGTCCCCTCATAGGTCCCCTCCGACCCCATGGCGTCGCTGAAAAGCTCGCCGCCGATGACCACCTCATGACCCCGCGCCGCGGCGCCTTCGATCAGGGCCCTGATGTTGCGGTCCGAGACGGATGTCTCGACGAAAACCGCCCTGATGTCGCGCGACACCAGCGTATCCACGAGATCGGAAATGCGGCTCAGACCAGCTTCGCTCTCGGTGGAGATGCCCTGGATGCCCATCACCTCGAAGTCATAGGCCTTGCCGAAATAGCCGAAGGCATCATGCGCGGTCAGAAGCACGCGCTGCTCCGCTGGCACCTGCGAGAGCGTCTCGGTCGAATAGGTCGCGAGCGCTTCAAGCTCCCCCTTGAACGTGGCCGCGTTGGCCGCAAAGGCTTCCGCGGCTTCGGGTCGCACGGTGGTCAGGGCCTCTGCGACAGCATCGACAACCCCGCTCCAGAGCGTGGGATCCATCCAGACGTGCGGATCGAAGCGGCCTTCGTAGTCGGCGTGGCCGAGCAGACGCTCGCGCGGCAACCCGTCCGCAACCGCGACGACGGTCGATTTGCGCGACAGGTCGGCAAAGAAATCCTCCATCTGCGCTTCGAGATAGAGCCCATGCCACAGTGTCAGGTCGGCGCGCGACATGGCAACGATGTCGCTGCGGGTCTGGCGATAGCCATGCGGGTCGACGCCCGGCCCCATCAGCGCCTGAACCTCGACCAGATCGCCCCCGACCTGGCGCACCGTATCCGCGATCATGCCCGTCGTCGCAACCACGGCAAGGCGGTCGGCCGCAAAGGCGGGCGCGGTCAGAGCGAAAGCAAAGGCGCCACCGATCATTCCGGCACCAAAGATACGACGAGAAAACTTCATGTGTATTTCCCTTAAAGAAACCCGATGGCTTGTATATGCGAGCCATTCGCAAAATGTCAATGCAACTGCGAATAATTCTCATTTACAGGGCGTGCTTTCCGTTTCAACCCTGCGCCAGTCGACGAAACCAGGTGATCTTGCAGAGAATTCAATCTCGAATGCTCTGATCTGCACAACCTGAGCATGCCTGATGCAAGCAGTACCATGGGCATGACGCGACGGCGCATCGCTTGCCAAGCTAACCGGCGCGTGCGATTTTGATCCCGTGCCCGAAAAGGAACGCGACCATGCGCAGCGAGACCCTGACCCAGATGACGCAAGACAAGGGCCACCAACTGCCGCAACTGACCGAGCCGCGCAACCCGGGACTCGCGCTCGATCTGGACTGGGTCCATGCGCAGCGGGCCAATACCTCGGCCATCGAGCGCCGTGCGGCGAGCCTGCCCGCGCGACGGTCGGTCAAGAAGGCGCATCAGGCCGCCTGGCTCCTGCGGGCAATCACCTGCATCGACCTGACCACCCTCTCGGGGGATGACACCGAAGCGCGCGTGGCCCGGCTCTGCGCCAAGGCCCGCCAACCGGTCGCCCCTGCCCTGCTGGAGGCGCTGGGGATGCCCGCCATCACCACGGGCGCCGTCTGCGTCTACCATGAGATGATTCCGGCTGCGGTCCGGGCGCTGCAAGGGTCGGGCATTCCCGTCGCCGCCGTCAGCACGGGGTTTCCGGCCGGTCTCTCGCCGCTGCACCTGCGCATCGCCGAGATCGGCGAAAGCGTCAAGGCCGGGGCCGCAGAGATCGATATCGTGATCTCGCGCCGCCACGTGCTGACCGGCAACTGGCAGGCTCTTTACGACGAAATGCGCGCCTTCCGCGATGCCTGCGGCGATGCGCATGTGAAGGCCATCCTCGCCACCGGCGAGCTTGGATCGCTGCGCAACGTGGCCCGGGCTTCCATGGTCTGCATGATGGCCGGGGCGGATTTCATCAAGACATCCACCGGCAAGGAGAGCGTCAACGCGACGCTGCCGGTGACGCTGGTCATGCTGCGCGCGATCCGGGACTATCACGAGCGCACCGGCTTTCGCGTCGGCTACAAGCCCGCGGGCGGCATTTCCAAGGCCAAGGACGCGATCACCTACCTTGCGCTGATCAAGGAAGAACTGGGCGACCGCTGGCTCAAGCCCGATCTTTTCCGCTTTGGTGCTTCCTCGCTGCTGAACGATATCGAACGCCAACTCGAGCACCATGTCACCGGCACCTATTCCGCCGGCTACCGCCACGCCACAAGCTGAAGCATCGTCCAGAGAGGAACCGGCCATGACCGTCGCTGAGATTTTCGAGACCATGGACTATGGCAAGGCCCCCGAAAGCGCCGCCGAGGCGCTGGCCTGGCTGGTCGATCAGGGCGATCGTTTCGGGCATTTCATCAATGGCACCTTCACGCAACCGGGCAAAGGGTTCGAGACCCGCAACCCGGCCACCGGCGAGGTTCTGGCCAGCATCACCCAAGCTACGCAAGCCGATGTGGAGGCCGCCGTTGCCGCAGCCCGCAAGGCGCAACCGAAGTGGCAAGGTCTCGGCGGGCATGGCCGGGCGAAATTCCTCTACGCGCTGGCGCGGCTCCTGCAGAAACACGGACGCCTCTTCGCGGTGCTGGAAACCCTCGACAACGGCAAGCCGATCCGCGAGGCGCGCGACATTGACGTGCCGCTGGCGCAGCGGCATTTCTACTACCACGCGGGCATGGCGCAGCTGATGGAGAGCGAGTTGCCCGACCGCGAGGCGCTTGGTGTCTGCGGCCAGATCATCCCGTGGAATTTCCCGTTGCTGATGTTGGCGTGGAAAATCGCCCCGGCACTGGCGATGGGCAATACCGTGGTGCTGAAACCCGCCGAATACACGCCGCTGACCGCCCTTCTCTTTGCCGACATCTGCCGCCAGGCGGGGCTGCCCAAGGGGGTCGTCAACATCGTGACCGGCGACGGTGCCGTGGGCGAGATGATCGTGGCGGCGGAGGTCGACAAGATCGCCTTCACCGGCTCCACCGCCGTGGGCCGCCGCATCCGCGAGGCGACCGCGGGCTCGGGCAAGGCGCTGACGCTGGAGTTGGGCGGCAAGTCGCCCTACATCGTTTTCGACGACGCCGATCTCGATTCCGCCGTCGAAGGGCTCGTCGATGCGATCTGGTTCAACCAGGGCCAGGTCTGCTGCGCGGGATCGCGGCTTCTCGTGCATGAACCGGTGGCGGAAGCCTTCTACGGCAAGCTGCGCGCCCGGATGGACAAGCTGCGCGTCGGCGATCCGCTGGACAAGAGCATCGACGTGGGCGCCATCGTGGACCCGGTGCAACTTCAGGCGATCACCGCGATGGTCGATGCCAATACCGCCGGCGAGACGCATGTGGGTGCCGCGCCGATGCCCGAGGCCGGCTGCTTCTATCCGCCCACGCTGATCACCGGGCTGAACCCGGCGGATACCCTGATGCAGGAGGAAATCTTCGGGCCGGTGCTCGTCTCGACCACTTTCCGTACCCCATCCGAAGCCGTGGCGCTGGCCAACAACACGCGCTATGGGCTCGCCGCGACCGTCTGGAGCGAGAACATCAACCTCGCGCTCGACATAGCACCAAAGCTGGCGGCAGGGATCGTCTGGATCAACGGCACCAACATGATGGATGCAGCGGCCGGCTTCGGCGGTGTGCGCGAGAGCGGTTTCGGGCGCGAAGGCGGCTGGGAAGGGCTGGCAGGCTACACGCGGCCCAAAGGCAAGCCAAAAGCGCTCAAGCCAATGACCGCGCCGCAAGGCGACGGCGCGCCGCAAGACCCCATCGACCGGACTGCGAAGCTTTATATCGGCGGCAAGCAGGCGCGTCCCGACGGCGGCTATTCCGCTCCGGTGTGGGGTAAGGACGGCAGTCTTCTGGGCCATGTCTCGCTCGCCAACCGCAAGGACCTGCGTAATGCCGTCGAGGCGGCGCATGCCGCGAGCGGCTGGTCGAAAACCACCGGGCATCTGCGCGCGCAGATCCTCTATTACATCGCCGAGAACCTCTCCGCCCGGGCCGGGGATTTCGCCCGGCGCATCGACGCGATGCTGGGCGGCAAATCCGGCAAGAGCGAGGTCGAGGCCAGCGTGCGGCGGCTCTTCACCTATGCCGCCTGGGCCGACAAATACGACGGGCAAGTGCATGGCGTGCCGATCCGGGGCGTGGCGCTGGCGATGAAGGAGCCCGTCGGCGTGATCGGCGCGATCTGCCCCAATGAAGCCCCGCTCCTCGGCCTGATCTCCTGCATGGCACCTGCGATCGCCATGGGCAATCGGGTGATCCTGAGCGCCTCCGAAATCTGGCCCCTGGCTGCGACGGACTTTATCCAGGTGCTGGAGACCTCCGACGTGCCCGCCGGCGTGGTCAATATCCTGACCGGGGATCACTCGGATGTCGCGCGACACATGGCCGGTCACATGGACATCGACGCAGTCTGGTGCTTCGGCGCCAAGGCCTTCTCCGGCGTGGTCGAAACCGCTTCAGCGGCCAATCTCAAGCGTACCTGGGTCAACAACGGGCTGGCCCGCGACTGGTTTGGCAGCGCGGGCGAAGGTCGTGCCTTTCTGGAAGCCGCGACCGAGATCAAGACCGTCTGGGTGCCTTACGGAGAATGAAGCCCCGCGCGACATCGCCGTGAAACGTCAGTTCCCCGGCGTGGTTTCGAGACCGACGGGCTGCCCGACCACCACGAAATGCAGACCGTCTGGGTCCAGCAAGTCACCGGCCACGCGTTTGACATCCTCGAGCGTCACCGCCTCGACCCGTTCGTTGCGGCTCTCGATGTAGTCGATGGGCAGGCCCATCATCTGCATCCCGACCATGATCTTCGCGATCGGGGCATTGCCGTCAAAACGCAGCGGATACTCGCCGGTCATGTAGGTCTTGGCGTCGTCGAGTTCGGCCTGTGTGACGCCTTCGGTTGCGGCCCGCGCCCATTCTGCGCGGATCACCTCGATCGCCTCCGCGATCCGGTCGTTCGCCGAACTGACCGAGCCCAGATAGACTGCGGCCAGATCCTTTGGCGCCAGATAGGAATAGACGCCATAGGTCAGCCCGCGTTTCTCGCGCACTTCCTGCATCAGCCGCGATTCGAAGGAGCCCCCGCCCAGAACCTGGTTAAGCACCGCCGCCACGAAGTAATCCGGATCTTCGAGCGTGATCCCGGGCTGGCCGAAGAGCGCCACCGACTGCGGTGTCTCGAAGGGAACCACGGTCAGCCCGCCGGGAATCGACAAATTCGCCGGCGACGGCATCGGCGCACCCGATTGCGGCAAATCGCCCAGAAGGTCGTCAAGCAGGGCCGACAGCTCTTCGGGCGTGATGTCGCCAACCGCGCCGATGTAGACGCGGTCGCGCACGAGAACGCCCTTGTGCGCGGCGATCAGGTCGTCACGGGTCAGCGCCGCGACACTCTCCGCCGTGCCGTCCATCGACGTGGCATAGGGATGATCGCCAAAGGCGATCTGATCGAAGGTGCGCCCGGCAATGCTGTTGGGGTCCTTGGCATCCGAGGCGATCCCGACCAGCACCTGCCCACGCACCCGTTCGATGGCCTCCGGATCGAAACGCGGCTGCTGCAAGGCCAGCTTGAGCAGCGCCAGCGACGCCTCACGGTTTTCGGTCAGGAATTGCGCCGAAATCGAGAGCGAATCGTCGCTGAGGTCGAACCCGAAGGAGGTCGCCAGCGATTCCGCCTCGCGGGCAAAGGCACGCGCATCGAGATCGCCCGCGCCTTCTTCCAGAAGCCCGGTCATCAGGTTGATCGCCCCCCGCTTTCCGGGCGCATCAAGCGAGGCGCCGCCGCGGAACCGAATCTCGAGCGCCATGAAGGGAATCGAATGGTCTTCGACCAACCAGGCGGTAAGCCCGCTCGGTGTCTTGACCTCCTTGATATCGACGGCGGCAAGTGCGGGAACCGCAAGGCAAAAGGCCAGCAGAGTGCTCAGTAAGAAACGCATCATTGGGTCATCTCCTCACGCATCAGCCAGCCCGTGACCGACGCCCGCCGGTCGAAAAGATCGCGCGCGGCCTGCTGAATGTCTTCCGCCGTGACCGCGTCGAGTATCTCGGGCCATGCCTTCACATCCTCGATGGTCAGCCCCGACGTGAGCGCCTGACCGTAGCGGTTGGCGATCCGGTCCACATCGTCGCGGGCATAGATTTCGCTGGCCCTGATCTGCATCTTGATCCGCTCGAGCTGTGCTGCATCGACACCTTCCGTGAGGAAACTCGCAATGGCCGCGTCCATGGCGTCTTCGGCTTCCTGCAGGCTGACGTTCGGTTGCGGCACGACGATCAGGTTGAAGGTCGTGTCGTCCAGAGACACGCCGCGATAGAACGCGGCCGTGTAGGTCGCAATCTGGGTGTCGAACTGCAGGGCCTCGCTGAGATAGGAGGTCGTGCCACCGCCCAGGATTTCGCTGAGGATGGTCAGGGCGGCTGCCCGCTCCTGCGCACCGGCGTCGCGTTCGGGTGCCAGATAGGAGCGCCGCACATAGGGTTGCGCGACCCGTGCATCACGGAAGATCAGACGGCGTTCGGCGGTTTGCGGCGGCTCCTCGGCGCGCAGCCGCTCGGGCAGGTCCGGATTGGACGGGATCACACCGTAGTATTCCTCCGCCAGACGGCGGACCTCATCCGGTGTCACATCGCCGGAAACGACCAGCACCGCATTGTTGGGAGAATAATAGGTTTGATAGAATTCCAGAGCATCCTGCATGTCCAGCGTCCGCATTTCATGCATCCAGCCGATGATCGGCACGCCGTAGCGGTGGTTAAGATATTGCGCGGCAGCGATCTGTTCGCCGAACAGCGCGCCGGGGTCGTTCTCGGTCCGCTGGTTGCGCTCTTCGATGATCACATCGCGCTCGGTGCGGATGTTGTCCTCGGTCAGGCGGATATTGCGCATCCGGTCTGATTCCATCTGCATCATCAACTCCAACCGATCCGCCGCGACCCGCTGGAAATAGGCGGTGTAATCGTAGGAGGTGAAGGCATTGTCGCGCCCACCATTTCGGGCGACCGTGGCCGACAACTCGCCCGCTTCCATCTTGTCGGTGGCCTTGAAGAGCAGATGTTCCAGAAAATGCGCGACGCCGGACGACCCCTTGGGCTCATCGGCGGAACCTGCGCGGTACCACAGCATATGCTGCACCACGGGCGCGCGGTGATCCTCCACGACAACGACCTGCATGCCGTTGTCGAGCGCGAAGGTGGTCACGGCTTCTTCGGCTGCGGAAGCGACAAAAGGCGTCAGCGCCATCAGGCTGGCCAGAAGGGGCAGGCGAAACATATGCGATCCTTTCGATAGGTCCCGTGAGCTCGTGCCCTCAGACCTACGCCGCATGCGCGCAGGTTCAAGATGCACTTGCGAGAATGTGAGCCCGAAGCGGGGGCAAAGGGTCAGTTGGCGGGCGGATAGCTGGGTGTGATCGCACCGGCTCTGCGCCACTGGTCCGCCGTTTTGCGACCGTCAAGAACCTGATTGCGGTAGGCCTGAAGGTAGCGGTCCTCCGGGAACAGCCTGAACTGGGTGAAGCGCGCCTGCTTGCGGCGGAACTCGGCGTCGCTGGTGGCCAGATCGGAGCGGATCGTGGGCGTCACGCCAAAGCGGCTCGCCGCCGTCACGATCGCGCCATCGCTGGCAGGCACAGCTGCGCCCTGCGACGGACGACCGCCCAGGGCGATGATCGCATCGCCGACGGGGTCGTTGTCCACAAGGTTGCTCTGTCCCGGTGTGGGTGTCGGCAGCGACCGGAAATCGGCGGGATCCTGCAGCGGTTTTTTCGGCTCGACGATGAACTCGTCCGGCCCCGGGGAGGAGGTTGTGATCTGGCGCAGGCCTTCGTTGGCGCAGGCGCTCAAGGTCAAACTCATCGTAAGGGCCAGCAACAGCCGCATGTCATCTCTCCGAAGCTTCGGCCCCTAGATACGCCAGACCGGCAGGCAATGTCACTGACCTTTTTTCCCGGAAGTCTTGGGATCGGGCGCGAAATACACCAGTCCGATGGCCCCGACGAAGATGAACACATCCGCCAGATTGAAGACGAAGGGGTTGTTGATCCCGCAGCAGGACATGTTGAGGAAGTCGAGCACATGGCCGTAAAGCAGCCGGTCGAGCACATTGGCCAGCGCCCCACCGATCAGCAATCCGGCCCCGACATGCGCCATGCGCCCCATCGGCGTGCGCAAGACCCAGACCAGGATACCCGTGCAGATCAGCAACGCGATGCCAATCAGGATCCAGCGGCTGGCCTCCGAGCCATCGCCGAAGAGACCGAAGTTGATGCCCCGGTTCTCGCCATAGCGGAAGTTCAGGATTGGCGGCAGCACGTCGATGGCGCGGATGCGCGACAGGTCCATCATGTGGATGACGATGTATTTGCTCAGCTGGTCGCCAAGAAATGCCGCCAGTCCGGCCCAGAAGACGGTGCGCATGGGCTTTCTCCCTCAGTGCCGGAAATGCCGCATGCCGGTGAAAACCATCGCCAGCCCCGCCGCATCCGCTGCCGCGATCACCTCCTCGTCCCGCATCGAGCCGCCGGGCTGGATCAGCGCCGTGGCACCGGCCTCGGCGGCGGTAATCAGCCCGTCCGCGAAGGGGAAGAAGGCGTCCGAGGCCACGACAGAGCCTTTGGTGAGCGGTGCGGGCAGACCCAGCGCCTCGGCCATGTCCTGCGCCTTGCGCGCGGCGATCCGCGTGCTGTCGACGCGGCTCATCTGTCCGGCCCCGACGCCAACCGTCGCCCCATCCTTGACATAGATGATGGCGTTCGATTTGACGTGTTTGGCCACGGTCCAGGCAAAGAGCAGATCGGCAAGTTCCTGCTCGGACGGCGCGCGCCTGGTGACCACCTTCAGGTCGTCGCGCGTGATCCGCCCGACGTCCTTGTCCTGCACCAGAAAGCCGCCCGCCACCTGCCGGACCGCAAGCATCGCTGTCTTTGGGTCCGCCAGACCATCGGTCGTCAGCAGGCGCAGGTTCTTTTTCTGCTTGAAGACCTCGATGGCCCCGGCATCGGCTCCGGGCGCGATCACCACTTCGGTAAAAATGCCCGTGATTTCTTCGGCGGTGGCCGCGTCAAGCGGTTGGTTCAGCGCGATGATGCCCCCGAAAGCGGAGGTTCGGTCGCAATCGAACGCCCGCCGGTAGGCTTCGGCAAGCGTATCGCCTCGCGCCACGCCGCAAGGGTTGGCGTGTTTGATGATCGCGCAGGCAGGGCCTTCCGCAGGGTCGAATTCGCTGACCAGCTCGAAAGCGGCATCGGTGTCGTTGATGTTGTTGTAGGAGAGCTCCTTGCCCTGATGCTGGCGCGCGGTGGCGACACCGGGCCGGGCCGAGCCGTCGCTGTAGAAGGCCGCCTGCTGGTGCGGGTTCTCACCGTAGCGCAGCGTCTGGGCAAGGGTGCCGCCGAAACTGCGACGCCGGGGCGCGCTGCCGACTTCCGCCGCCATCCAGGTGCTGACCGCCGTGTCATAGGCCGCCGTGCGGGCATAGGCCGTCTGCGCCAGCCGCTGGCGCAGGGCATAGGTCGTCTGGCCGTCATGGGCATCGAGCTCTGCCAGCAGCGGAGTGTAATCCTCCACATCCACCACCACGGTCACGAAGCCGTGGTTCTTGGCCGCCGAGCGGATCATCGCCGGACCGCCGATGTCGATGTTCTCGATCACCTCGTCATAGGCCGCCCCTTTGGCAACCGTCGCCTCGAACGGATAGAGGTTCACCACCACCAGATCGATGGGACCGATGCCGTGCTCGGTCATGGCCGCCACATGGGCATCATTGTCGCGGAGCGCCAGCAGACCGCCATGCACCACCGGGTGCAGGGTCTTCACGCGCCCGTCCATCATCTCCGGAAAGCCTGTCACCTCGGCCACGTCCCGCACCTCGAGCCCCGCCGCACGCAGCGCCTTGGCGGTGCCACCGGTGGAAAGCAATTCGACACCGCGCGCCGCCAGCGCCTTGCCGAGGTCCACCAATCCGGTCTTGTCGGAAACGGAAAGAAGCGCGCGGCGCAGCGGGGCGAGGTCGGTCATGTCTGGGGTCCTTGGTCTCTATTCGGTCAGATCTGGCGCATCCATGCTGAGATCCCGCACGCCAATCGCAGTTTCCTGCGCCTTGGACAAGGACCAGCGGACACGGGTGGCGTATGACATGGCCTTGCCCGACAAGACAATCTGATTTGCGCCGCGCGGCTTGAGCCGTCCGGTTTCAAGGTAGACCGAAGGCTGAAGGCTCAGTTTCTGGGCACCGTCATGGCGGAAGACCCAGATCTCGCCGCTCTTCAGCGCCATCGATACCGCCGCACCGCCCAGATCGATGGTCGCATCGACCTCCGGATGCAGATGAAAGCGGATGTCGAAGGCGATGCCCTTGAGCTTTGCCGCATCCATGGCCCGGTCGAAGCGCCGTTTTTCCTTGTCCGACAGGGACAAAAGCATGTCCTCCCCGGCGATGCCGCGCCCGTCGAAGGTGATCTCAAGCGTCCGGGCGTGGGTGAGCCCATGCGTCGGCACGAAACCGTCATGCCCGCCCTGGAATTGCAGCCCGTCGCTGATGTGTCCGATCTCGATCGGCACATGGCTTGGACCCTCGATCAATTCCTCGCGCCCCGTTTCCGGGTCGACCGGGCCGAGCCGCGCGCTGGAATAGCCGTCGAGTGCCAGCGTCGAATGCGAGGGGGTCGCCCGCCCCGCCCGGCGCCAGTCCGGCCCGAAGGTGCGCCCCGAGCCGCAGTTGACCACGAGCGGCCTGCGCCCCGAGGTGACTTCCATCGCCAGTGTCGAGGCGTGGGCATTGCAGGACGCGGGCCCCGAAGGCGGCTTGCTGGCGTCGACGATGATGCTGGTGCGACCCGCGGAAAGGCGGGCAAAGCCCATGGAAAGCCCGTCGGGCTGCCGTGTCTTGACCCGCGCCTGCGCCAGCGCATGATCGAGCCAGCCTTCGGTACCACGGCCACCGCCGTGAAACCGCGCCAGACTGCCATCCGCATGTCGCAATGTGCGCAGCGTCGGTGCGATACGGTCGATGGCTTCGAGGTGATCCGCCGGCGTGCTCAACCCGGCGTCCGACAGGGCGGAGGCGGCCCAGGTCAGCAGCGTGAAGACCTCCAGCAGTTCCTCGGGGTTGCGCGACGGCAAGCCGCCTTCGGCGTCGATCTCCGCGCGGCATTCCCGGGCCAGCGCCTTGATTGCGGGCCGCGCCACGGCTTCCATCCCCTCCAGCGACAGCCCCGCGTAGATGAGCCCGGTCAGCGCCTCGAAACGCGGCAGGCCTTCCACAGCTCCGCGCCAGCGCTTCGACAGGAAATGCGTCTGCTGGTGCAGACTACGGTAGAAAACGTCGCTGTCGGGCGCATCCGTGCCGCGCAGCATGAAAAGCGCGTGGTTGATCCAGCGAATAAGCCGTCGACCGGTCAGATCGGGGGTCCAGCCGGGCCCCATACCGCGCCCGTAGCGCTCGATCCAGCTCCAGAGCCACTTCCGGGAGACGTCGCGGGCACTGATGTCGCCCACGGCAGCCAGATCGTCGAGCCAGGCAAAGCCGTGCAACTCCTGCTGGAAATCTGCATTGGGTGGGCGCAGGCTCCAGATGTCGGCGTCTTTCTGCTCCAGAAGATGCCCGGCGAAGAGGAAGTTCCCGGCCAGAAGCTGTCGTCCCTTGGCGAAACTGCCGATCGTGCGCGGCTCGGGCGAGGACACGAATCCGACCGCACGCGCTTTCAGGCGCCCGGCACGTCGTGCGTGCCAGCGGTTCAGGAAATGCACCTTGCGGGCGGCAAAACTACGGGTTTCGGACATGCGATACTCTGCCTGGTGACGCTCTGGCGGCGTCTGAGCGGAGCATAGCTTGCGGGGGGATGCGAGTCACCGACTTATCTGCCGGGAGGCTGAATTAGCCGACGCGCGGCCGTCAGCCCTTGACGAGGCACGCCATGTAGAACCCGTCCATCCCGCCCAGATCGGGCCAATAGTCCGGCCGCAGACGCAGACCACCTTCGACGGTTTGCCAGGCGGGATCGACGCCGGGCAAGGCCAGAGCGGCCCTGTCGACCCGCATGTCCGAGTGGCGCAAAAGCGCTTCATCGATCTGCACCTCGCCTTCGTCGGGCAAAAGCGAACAGGTGCAAAAAACCATGCGCCCGCCGGGCTTGAGCAGGCTCCAGGCGTGGTCGATGAATTGCGCCTGAAGGTCGATCAACGCGCCGAACTCCGAGCCGTCCTTGGCGTGCGGCAGGTCCGGATGCCGCCGGATCGTCCCTGTCGCCGAACAGGGCGCATCGAGCAGAATCGCATCGAAAGCGCCGCTCACGTTGCGCACATCGTCAACCACGAGCGTGGCGTGCAGCTTGGTGCGTGTGAGGTTTTCTTCCACCCGCTTCATGCGCACCGGCGAGTCGTCCACCGCCGTGACCATGGCACCCGCGGCGGCCAGTTGCATGGCCTTGCCACCGGGCGCGGCACACAGATCCAGTACCGATTCGCCGGCGCGGGCTGCGAGAATTTTCGCCGGAAGGGCCGCAGCCGCATCCTGCACCCACCAGTCACCGGCCTCGAAACCGGGCATCGCGGAGACCTGCCCCGGTGCGGTCAGCCGGATCGAGCCGGTCGGCAGCAGCGTGCCGCCGGTCATCTCGGCCACGGCTTTCGCGTCCGACTTCGCCGTGAGGTCAAGCGGGGCGCCAGCGAAATGCGCTGCCTCCATTGCGGCCATCGCCTCGCCTCCCCAGGCCTCCACCAGCGGACCACGCAGCCACTTGGGCAGTCTCGGCGCGCGCAGCGCGGCCCATGCCTCGGGTCCTTCGGCGGCGATCTTGCGCAAGACTGCGTTGGTCAGTCCCTTGAGATGCCCGAGCTTCTTGTGGCGCGACACGATCTCCACCATCGCATTCACCACGCCATGTGCCGGCGCACCCTGGCAGAGTTCGACCGTGCCGACCCGCAGGACGTTGCGCACCGTCAGGGGCGGGTATTTGCTCAGGTGTTTCTGGAGCAGCCGGTCCGCCCGTTCAAGACCGCGCAATGTATCCTGCGCCAGACGCGCCGCCCGGGCGCGATCCTCCGGCGCGAGCTGATCGAGGCTTCCCATGGCCAGAAGCTCGGTCATCAGACGCCCTTCACCAAGGATCTGGTCGAGCAGGTAGACGGCACTTCTGCGGGCCGGAACACCGGTGTCTGACATGGGGTAGGTCTCCGATTGGGATTGCCGGGTTGTCTGCGGCAATGACCGGCGTATATCAAGACCTGTGATGGAGAACGATGCGATGAGCGACGATAAAGCACTCGAAACACGCGACCTGCCGCCCGCCGCCCTGCGGGCTTTGGCGGAAGCAGAGGAGCGCCGAAAGGCCGCACAGGCGCTCGACTTACCGCCAGAACTGGGCGGCCGCGATGGACCGGAACCCGTCCGCTACGGTGACTGGGAACGCAAGGGCCTTGCGATAGATTTCTGACGTGCCGTCCGGCGCCAGTCAGGCGCGGAGGTTACTTCAGACGAAATTCGGCTGAATCACCCGCCCCCTTGTCAGAGGTGAAGCGTATGCGGTCCGCATTCGCCTCGACTTCCTGGCAGTTGTACCCCAGCGGATCGCCTCCCCAATAGAGGTCTCGGCAGAAGTATCCGCCCTGCCACGTCCATTTTCCCGTGACCGGCCAGGCTGCACCTATTCCGGAAATTGCTCCGTCCTCGCTTACCTCAATATTCACGAAGGGTCTGCGCAACTCCTTTCCGGAGACCAGCGACACAAACTGCGACTGATCGTCGATCTTGGTGAACTCAGCGTGGACGGCAGTCGCGCCGAGAATCAGGGCGGCGGCAGAGAGGATTGCGATCGCGCGCATGTGAGGCTTCTCCCGTTGCATAATAGTTAGTGTACGCGGGAGATGGGAAATCGGATCACTAACTGCAAGCCGGAGCGCAGCTCACTTTTCGCTGAGGCCCAGAACGTCCATCATGTCGTAGGCTCCGGGTGCGCGACCCCGCCCCCAAAGTGCAGCTTTCAGCGCGCCGCGTGCGAAGACCAAGCGGTCCGTCGCCACATGCCGCAGCACGATACGCTCGCCGGGTGCCGCGAAAAGCACGTCATGCTCGCCCACGATATCACCGCCACGGATCGCGACGAAGCCGATGTCGCCGCGCTTGCGGGCGCCGGTGATGCCATCCCGCCCACGGTCCGCCACATCGGCCAAGGCAACACCCCTGCCTTCCGCTGCTGCCTCCCCGAGCATCAGGGCCGTCCCCGAAGGCGCATCGACCTTCTTGTTGTGATGCGCCTCGATCACCTCTATGTCGAAATCTTCATCCAATGCCGCCGCCACCCGCCGGGTGAGTTGCACCAGCAGGTTCACGCCGAGGCTCATGTTACCGGCGCGGATCACGACGGTTTTCGCAACGGCGGGCGCAAGCTGCGCAATCTCAGCCTCGCTCATGCCGGTGGTGCCGATCACATGCACGACACCTGCGCGCGCTGCTGCGGCGGAAAAGCCGATGCTGGCGGCTGGCGCCGTGAAGTCGATCACCGCATCCGCAGACGCCAGCGCCGCATCGATATCGTCCGTCACCATCACACCGCTTTCGGCACCGCCAAGCGCGCGGCCAAGATCCTGCCCGATCCAGTCATGACCCTGCCGCTCCACGGCACCGGTCAGCAGCGCCTGGTCGGACGCGGCGATGGTGTCGACCAGCATCCTGCCCATGCGGCCCGAGACGCCCGTCACCACCATTCTCATCGGCTCGCTCATCGCTGTTCTCTCCCTCGCAGATCCTTGGCGCCTCTTACCGCGACACGGGCTGCTTGGCAAAGACGCTCTGACGGCGTAAATGGAAGGCATGGGAAAGAACAGATTTCACGAGGGCTCCGGCCCGTCGCAGCGCCAGCTCCGCGTCGGCGAGTTGATCCGGCGCGCGCTTTCGGAAGTGCTCGCGCGGGGCGACGTGCACGACCCTGACCTCAACAGGCTCTCGATCACCGTCGGCGAAGTGCGGACCTCTCCCGATCTGAGGATCGCCACGGCCTACGTGCTGCCTCTGGGCGGACAAGGACGCGACGACGTGATCGAATTTCTGGCGCGGAACAGGGGCGAGTTGCGTACACTTGTGGCAAAGAAACTCGCCCTGAAATTCGCACCAGACCTGCGGTTTCAGCTGGACGAGACCTTTGACCGGATGGATGAGACGCGCCGTCTTTTCGATCAGGACAGTGTCAAACGGGACACCTTGAGCCCGGACGAAGAGCCGAAGGTCGAATGACCCGGCGCGGTGCCATAGTCGCATTGGCGTTTCTGGCGGCGGGACCCGCCGCGGCGGTCGATTGCGACAGTCGTGCTGTCGATGGCGTGTCCTACACGATTTGCGAGGTGGACCCGCGGCAGGACGAGTTGCGGCTCTTTCTCTACGATGACGCAGGCCAGCCATTGGGGCAGTTTTCGACCATCGACAATAAGCTGGCACGCGCCGGTGAGAAACTCGCCTTCGCGATGAACGCGGGGATGTATCACGACGACCGGTCGCCGGTGGGCCTTTACATCGAGAACGGTGAGCAGGTGATGCGCCTGATCACCAACGCGGGACCCGGCAACTTCGGCCTGCTGCCAAATGGTGTGCTTTGCCTGCGCGAGGGCCGGGCGGATGTGATCGAAACGCTTCGGTTCAAACAGGATAAACCTGACTGCCGGAGCGCCACGCAGTCCGGACCCATGCTGGTGATCGACGGGGAATTGCATCCACGTTTTCTCGAAGACGGCACGTCGAAATACATCCGCAACGGCGTCGGTACGTCGGATGACGGCACCCGCGCCATCTTTGTGATTTCCGATGAACCGGTGAATTTCCACACTTTCGGGATGCTGTTCCGCGATCACCTGAAAACACCCAACGCGCTTTTTCTCGACGGCAGCATTTCGCGCCTCTACGCGCCGGACCTGAACCGCGTCGGATTCGGCTTCAGCCTTGGCCCGATGATCGGCGTAGTGGAACCGAAATCCCCCTAGGGGCAGCAAAGGATAACTTTGCCCTGTACCCACTGCGGCGGTGCGGGTATCTGCGCGCCGGAATGACCAGAAGAGGCTGATATGGGACGCAAGCGCAAGGGACGCGATATTTCGGGGTGGCTGGTCGTGGACAAGCCCGCCGGCATGACCTCGACCGCCGTGGTGAGCAAGGTCCGCTGGGCACTCGACGCCCGCAAGGCAGGTCATGCGGGCACCCTTGATCCCGATGCGACCGGCGTTCTGGCGATTGCCCTAGGCGAGGCCACCAAGACTGTGCCCTATATCACCGACGCCATGAAGGCCTATGAATTCACGATCCGCCTCGGGCAGGCCACCAACACCGACGATGCCGAAGGCGAAGTGATCGCCGAAAGCGACGTGCGGCCCGGCGAAGAGGCGATCAAGCAGGCCCTTGGCCGGTTCATCGGCGACATCGACCAGATCCCACCGCAGTTCTCCGCCGTGAAGATCGACGGGGAACGCGCCTACAAGCGCGCCCGCGACGGCGAGACCATGGAGATCGCGGCGCGGCCGCTTTTCGTCGAGAGCCTGATCCTGACCGATGTGCCCGATCCCGATCACGTGACGCTGGAGATGGTCTGCGGCAAGGGCGGCTACGTCCGCTCCATCGCCCGCGATCTGGGTGAAGCGCTGGGGTGCCATGCCCATGTGCGCCGGCTGCGGCGCATCTGGTCTGGGCCGTTCGACGCCGAGGACGGGCTGACCATGGACAGGATCGAGGCGCTGGCGCAGACGCCGGAGCTCGACGAGCATATCCTGCCGCTCGAGGTGGCTCTCGCCGATCTGCCGGAAGTGACAGCGACCGCTGAAGGAGCCCAACGCCTGCGCAATGGCAACCCCGGCATGGTGATCGCGCGCGACGTTGACTATGGCGAGGAGTGCTGGGCCTCCTTCGACGGCAAGGCGGTCGCGATCGGTCGCTACAAGTCAGGCGAACTGCACCCCTCCCGCGTGCTGAACACCGGCGAGTGACCTGCCCCGCTTGTTGCAGGCTGTAGCAGTCCTCGCGCGGAAGTGACCGCAAACGCTGCGACATTTCAAGACATGTTACGAAATCCGGCGCGCCGATCAGGACTGCGAGAGGCGGTGCGGCGTGGCACATCAGTGTCACCGACACACACAGCAACCACAGATTTGATCATGAAACGCACTGCCATCACCCTGCTGACCGCCGGCGCTTTCGCCACCATCGCCTTCGACATCTTCGGACAGGCGCTCAGCCCGCTTTTCGGCTTCGCCCAACTCGCACCGGTCGGTCTTGCCGGGGCCACACTGACCAAGCTATTCGGCGCGAACCCGGCCGGGGCGGCACATCTGCTGCACATGCTGACCGGCCCCGTCTTCTATGTGCTGGGCTACGACCTGATTGCCCGCCCGCTGCAACGCCTTGTCCTTCCCGGCCTGCACTGGAGCGTCACCGCCACGCTCTACGGCGTCGCGCTCTGGTGTTCGCTCTCTACGGCATGGCGCATCTGGTGGCGGGGATGCCCGCGTTTCTCGGCTTCACCGGCATGACCTCGATCGCGCTCTGGGGTCACGTTCTCTACGCCGCCGTCGCGGCAGGCATCATCGAGTCGCAGAGCGAATTCTTCGAGTTCCCGAAATCACGCCATCCTGCGCAGGTCTGAGGCACATAAACCCGGAAAAGGCCGTGCGCATCGCATGACCTTTTTCATGCCAGCCTTGCCCGCAGTGCGAAAGGCTGGCATCTGGCTGTGATGTTGATCAGAACGCACGATGACGGCGAGGTGGCGTCCGAGGCGATCTATTCGGACTGCGAAGCCTACCGCTACAGCCTCACCCGTGTCTGGGACCGATCCTCAGACCGCCTCGTTTTCGTCATGCTCAACCCGTCGGTTGCGGACGAACGCCACAACGACCCGACAGTGGAGCGCTGCGAAAGGCGCGCGCGGCGTTGGGAGTTCGGGGCCTTCAGGGCCGTGAACATCTTCGCCTGGCGCGCAACCGTTCCCGCAGCCTTGCGCAAGGCTGCCGATCCGGAGGGGCCGGACATCGGGACCACCCTTGCCGACGCCGTTGACTGGGGGGACAAGATCATCGCCGCATGGGGCGTGCATGGCGCCTTCAGGGGTCGCGGGGCGATCGTGGCGCAAGAGCTTGCGGCGAGCGGCAAGCCGCTCTTCCATCTCGGGCTCACCAAGGCGGGTCATCCGCGCCACCCGCTCTACGTGCCCTATGCGAGAGAACCCGAACGTTGGGTGTTTCCGCGCAGCGATTAACCGGCCATTAAACGATTCGACGCTATTGAAAACCCGTTCTGTGGTGCTGATGGCGGTCCCCAAGAGGGTGCGGTGCCGTCGGCCAGTTGAAAGGTTTGAGGGCATGCTCTGGTTGGCGGGTTTGATGGGTATCGTGGGCGTTGGCGCTGCGTCGCTGGTCGCGGTACACGAGCCGGAAGAAGAAGACGCAGATGACCTGAACGACCAGGACATCTTCGACGAAGCCATGATGGTAGCCCCGAACGGTGACTTTCCAGGCCAGGAATTTTCCGACGATGAAACAGACCTTCTCGACGATCCCATGGACGGTGCACTGCATGCGGGCCTTCTCGACCCACAGGACATGGCTTTAACCGGCGGGTACGACGTGAACGCCTCCGGCATCGACGACACGCAGCACGCCAGCGCCGAAATGGACCAGATGGAACCGGAAGAGCCATTCGATTTCTCCGCCTATGAGGGGCCGGAGTACTCGAATTTTATGACCGGCGACTGGATCACGCAGGCCAAAGGCTCCGAGATCATCGACTATCAGGCGGAACGCGAAAGCATCGTGGTTGTCTGGGACGACACCGACCTCGAAGCCATCGAGCCGACAATCAATGTCTCTCCCGACCCCGACGACCCCGAAGTCATGCAGGTCAACATGAATGGCAAGGTGCTCGCAGACGTCTATGGCGATTGCGACCTCAGCGTCGCCGACCTCACGCTGATCCCGCTCAGCTCCGCCCTGATCGTAGGGCTGACCCCGGCCTGAACAGCGCACCGAGCACCGATACGCGGGTCAATTGGCAAATCAGTGTTTGCCACCACGTGCATTCGCGACTATACGCTCGCATCGTTCCGACGAATCCTGTCTGACGAACGTCCCTCCATGGGCCAGTGCTGGACGACATCCCGGCCTGCGCCATTTCTGAAACGCTTTTACAAAGGAGCCCCCGATGTCGATCACTGCCGAAGAAAAAACACGCCTCATGAAGGAATATGCGACCAAGGAAGGCGACACCGGTTCGCCCGAAGTCCAGGTCGCAATTCTCAGCTCGCGCATCGCCACGCTGACCGAGCACTTCAAGACCCACAAGAAAGACAACCACGGCCGTCGCGGTCTGCTGAAGATGGTGGCCACGCGCCGCAAGCTTCTCGACTACGTCAAGGGCAAGGATGAGTCCCGCTATCAGGACCTCATCGGACGTCTCGGCCTGCGCCGCTAAGCCACCAAGAGAAAGCAGTGTCATCGGAATCCGGTTTTGCCGCTTCCGAAAGCCCCGAAGAGGCGCAATGACCTGCGACACTGGAAACCGCGCCCCGGCGCGGTTTTTTATTGGCACGGACAGACCCGGCAGGATGAGACGCTTTTCAACCGCGCCGAACCACCGTAGGTCAGAAATATGCTCACCTTTGCCGCGGCCGTCTTTTTCCTGATCATCACACCTGGCCCGGGCGTTCTGTCCACCGCAGGCGTCGGTGCCGCTTTCGGTGTGCGCGCTGGAGCGCGGTATGTCATCGGCCTCTTCATCGGAACGAACCTTGTTTCGCTCGCCGTTGTCAGCGGTTTGACCGCAGTCCTGCTCGCGGATGACCGGCTTCGGACGGCGTTGTTTTTTGCCTCGATCGCCTATCTGACGTTTCTTGCCCTGCGCATCGGCCTCGCCGGCAGCCGGATCGCCTTTATCGAAAAACAGAAACCGCCTGGCATCCCGGGCGGCATTCTCCTGCAGGCGGTCAACCCGAAGGCCTACGCGGTCAACACGGCGCTTTTCACCGGCTTCGGCTTCTGGCCGCAGAACCTCGGCGTCGAAATCGTCCTGAAATTCCTGATCCTGAATGCGATCTGGATTCCGATCCACTTCGCATGGCTCTGGCTCGGCGTCACCCTGCAACGGATGAACCTGCCCATGCGCACGCAACGGATGATCAACATCGCCATGGCGTTGTCCATGCTGGCAGTCGTGGTCCTCGCGGCCTTCGCACAAACCTGACGCGATTCGTCCGATTGGTTGCGCCCTGCCCCAGGAACTGGCTAGACAGGTATGAAACCGACCCTCCGGAGCAAAATGATCGATGCCTGTATTCCTTCAGATCGCCTTGGGAAGCACGACGCTGCTCATCTGCGCCATGCTGCATATCTTCATCATCTCCGGCATGATTTCGCATGTGAAATCGCATCACTACCTGCGCACACGCCCTTCGAACCTGCGGCGCATGGGGCTGGTTGCAGCGCTTTTTCTGGTTTCGCTGATCTCCCATACGATCCATGTCTACATCCACGCCTACTTGATCTGGGCCGTTGGCGCGTTGGAAGGTTATGAACAGCCGATCTACTTCGCACTTGTGACCTATACGACCGTAGGTTACGGCGACGTGGTGCTGTCACCCGATTTCCGTATCCTCGGCGGCATGATCTCCGTGACAGGCATCCTGATGTTCGGCATGACGACGGCCTTTCTCGTGGGTCTTTTCAACCGGGTGCTGGGCGAGCGCGAAATCTGATCTCGAGTGTCGCCGGTCTGCAACCGCATGGCAGGCGCGCCATGACGGCACTGTTTCATCCCGCTCTGTCCGTTCGAAACAACGGCTTCGACCGCCTTCGGGGCGCGCGCGCGCGACGCACACAGCGTCGCGTTTCGCTTTCCATCGGACGCGACTTACTGTAAGGGCCGTCTATCTGAAAGCCGGCGCCCGGACCTCAGCGCCTGACAAAGAAGATACCGAGGTCAGGGGGAATTCGCCCCCTATGCAAAGGCCCGCGGGCCAACACAGGAAACGTAGATGTTTAACGTAACGACAAAATCGATGCAGTGGGGCGAGGAAACGCTCACACTGGAGACAGGAAAGATCGCCCGTCAGGCCGACGGGTCGGTGATCGCAACGCTGGGCGAGACCAGCGTCATGGCGAACGTCACCTTTGCCAAAGCGGCAAAACCGGGCCAGGATTTCTTCCCCCTGACCGTGCACTACCAGGAAAAATACTACGCTGCCGGCAAGGTGCCGGGCGGCTTCTTCAAGCGCGAGGCGCGCCCGACGGAAAAGGAAACCCTGACCGCCCGGCTGATCGACCGTCCGATCCGCCCGCTCTTCGTCCCCGGCTTCAAGAACGAAGTGCTGGTGATGTGCACCGTGCTCAGCCATGACCTCGTCAACGATCCCGATATCGTGGCGATGATCGCGGCTTCGGCGGCGCTGACGATCTCCGGCGCGCCCTTCATGGGTCCGATCGCGGGCTGCCGCGTTGGCTTCGAAGATGGTGAGTACATTCTCAACCCGACCGTCGACGACATGCAGAATCTGCGCATGAATCCCGAGCAACGCCTCGACCTGGTGGTTGCCGGGACCAAGGATGCCGTCATGATGGTGGAATCCGAGGCTTACGAGCTCTCCGAAGCGGAGATGCTCGGTGCCGTGAAATTCGCGCATGAAAGCATCCAGCCGGTGATCGACCTGATCATCGACCTTGCTGAAGACGCGGCGAAAGAGCCCTTCGATTTCCAGCCCGCCGACTATTCGGAGCTCTCCTCTGCGGTCAAGGCGGCCGGCGAGACCGAGATGCGCGCGGCCTTCGCGATCTCCGACAAACAGGAACGCACCACGGCCGTTGCCAAGGCGCGTGACGCGATCATGCAGGCGCTGAGCGACGCACACAAGGAAGATCCGAACCTCGGCTCCGCGCTGAAGGGTCTCGAAGCCTCGATCCTGCGCGGCGACGTGGTCAAGACCGGCAAGCGGATCGACGGTCGCAAGACCGATGAAATCCGCGAGATCGTCTGCCAGACGGGCCTTCTGCCGCGCACCCACGGTTCGGCGCTATTCACCCGCGGTGAGACGCAGGGGCTTGTAGTCACGACGCTGGGCACCGGCGATGATGAGCAGTTCATCGACGCGCTGCACGGCAACTTCAAGTCCAACTTCCTTCTGCACTACAACTTCCCCCCCTACTCGGTCGGTGAAGCGGGTCGCGTGGGCCCTCCGGGTCGCCGCGAAATCGGTCACGGCAAACTGGCGTGGCGCGCGTTGCAGGCGGTACTGCCGGCGCCGACGGACTTCCCCTACACGGTCCGCGTAGTCTCCGAGATCACGGAATCGAACGGTTCCTCCTCGATGGCCTCGGTCTGCGGCGGTTCCCTGTCGATGATGGACGCGGGCGTGCCGCTGAAATCGGCGGTCGCGGGCGTCGCCATGGGCCTGATCCTCGAGGAAGACGGCTCTTATGCCATCCTTTCGGATATCCTTGGTGACGAAGACCACCTCGGCGACATGGACTTCAAGGTGGCCGGGACCGAAAACGGCATCACCTCGCTGCAGATGGACATCAAGATCGCCGGCATCACGCCCGAGATCATGGAAAAAGCGCTCGAGCAGGCGAAAGCCGGCCGTCTGCACATCCTGGGCGAGATGAACAAGGCGCTCACAGGCGCTGCGGACTTCTCGATCCACGCGCCGCGCATCGAGACCATGCAGATCCCGACCGACAAGATCCGCGAAGTGATCGGCTCGGGCGGCAAGGTGATCAGAGAAATCGTCGAGGTTTCCGGTGCCAAGGTCGACATCAATGACGAAGGCATCATCAAGATCGCATCGCCCAACGGCGAGTCGATCAAGAAGGCCTACGACATGATCTGGTCCATCGTGGCCGAGCCGGAGGAAGGTCAGGTCTACACCGGAACCGTGGTGAAGATCGTCGATTTCGGCGCTTTCGTGAACTTCTTCGGCAAGCGTGACGGGCTGGTCCATGTGTCCCAGATTGAAAACCGCCGCCTGAACCATCCTTCGGATGTGCTGAAGGAAGGTCAGGAAGTGAAAGTCAAGCTTCTGGGCTTCGACGATCGCGGCAAGGTCCGCCTGTCGATGAAGGTCGTCGACCAGGAAACCGGTGAAGAGATCAAGAAAGAGGAAGCGGCGGAGTAATCCGAGCGTCCATCGAAAAAGGTTGAGAAAGCACCCCACGGGTGCTTTCTTTTTGACTGACGCGCTTTTTGACTGACGCGGCACAACAGCGCGCCCCGACACATGTAAATCAGCTTTGAGAGGGCCTTATGGGCGTTCATTTGCCCCCGTTCTGGAAGATCAAACGGGAACTCAAGCGGTTTCCGATCAGCGTGATGAGCAAGGCGCGCGCGAGCCTGAGTCCGCTGCACCGGATCAGGCACGACCTGACAGCCCATCGCACTGTCCGCGTGATTGACGGCGACAGGCCCGTGGCGCCAGAGGTGGCCATCTTCCTGATCTATCAACCCGGTGATTTTCTCGACTCCCTTTTTCTCACGCTGGACCATCTGATTGAAAAGGGCATGGCAGTCATTCTGGTCGCAAATCACCCGATCGATGCGGAAAAGGAGGCGTTGCTGCGACCCTATTGCTTCCGGATGATCGAACGCCCGAATATCGGCTATGACTTCGGAGGCTACCGCGAAGGAGTGCTTTACGCTCTGCGCGAAAAGCTGCTGATGGAGCGGCTGTTTCTGCTCAATGACAGCAATTGGTTTCCGATATTCGGAGACAGCGATTTGATTGACACATCTCGCGAGCTCGGCAGCAGATTTGTATGGTTTCTTCTTGTTCAGTCCGCGTCCTCCGAGAGCGCCACATACCAGCAGTTACTTCTATCGCTTCGGGAAAAAACTGCTCTATTCGATCAGCACTTCGCCGCTTCTGGAAGAAAATGCCTCTGATCAACGAAAAACGCCTCGTGGTCCGCCAGCATGAGTTCGGTTGAGCCGGACTGTCCCGAACATGGACTTCGACTTGGAAGCTACTACAAGGCAACGATCTCTGTCGCCAAGGCAATGGCCAATTATCCCCGAACGATGAATGAAGTTCTGGAATTCGTTACCTCCAAACGCAAAACGATTAAAATCAACAAGCGCGATGCGGAGCTCGCAGCGGCAGATTGACGGAGGATCTGTCCGATAGGGCCAAAGTCGAGCAACAACTGCCGAATTGCTGGAAGAAGGAATTTCTATTTTCAACTATCGGGAATCATCCGATTGTAATGTTCGCGACCTGAACAGTCCGATTCTTGAAGAAGAATCGCGACCGAATTTGCGCTCAATGCACACGAGATTTTAGAGCGACGCGCTTGCACCGAGCGCTTGCTGCCGTCGTTGGCGGGAAATGGGCACCTGGGACGATAAGCAGCTTGGCCTCAGTTTTGCATCGGTTCAGTCAGCCTAGGTGTCTACGCCGCGCTTTTCGCCACCTGAGAATGGCTGGCAGACGACCGCGAAAGCCGGCCGAAACCAGGCTCTGCTTTTTCCAGGGCTTCTTCGGACCTGTGTAGTGGATGAGCTGTGTCGCCACCGGCAAAGCCTCGCTTGCGTCGAGCCAAGGCAGCCGCGCAACCGTTGCAAGCCGCCGGCGTTGGCGGCCCCAGATGTCGTTCCAGGCCAGCGGCAGGTAATGTGTCTTACCATCGAAAAGCACGTTGAGCCGATCCTGATCCATGAACCGGTAGTTATTGACCATCGAGAAATCTGTCATCGCCCGGCATAGTGCCCGATCTGCGCTGATCCCGTCACAGTCAAACAGCAAGAGACCGGAGTTGAAGTAGCCCGATACATCGTCGTGCCCCAGGACCTCGCGGTGATAGACCAGTTTCTCGGGTCTTTCGCTGCCCTGTTTCAATTGATCCAGAACATAGAAGTCGCGCACCGCACCTACCAGTGCCCCCCTCAGATCGACATCGAACACCGTAGCCACATCCGCCAGAACCAGCATGTCGCAGTCGAGATAGAGCACGCGCCCCTTGATCCGTTGCGGCAAGAACATCCGGGCCATGGCGACCAGCGGAATGTCCACGTTCGCCTGGCGTGCCGCGCCGAACCAACTGTCCTCTATCTCGTGGAAGGTAAGGGGGCAGCTCGCTTCGGCGCAGAAACTCTCGATCTGCGCACGTTGCCGGGCTGGCAGACGATACACCATGAGGTGCAAGTTGACCTTTCTCGACGTCGACTCCAGCACCGATCCAATGGTCACCAGCGCCAACTCGACCATATTGCTATCGGTTGCGAGGGCGATCTGGAGTGTCATGCGCCGGTCCCGCGCGTGACAGCCGTAGGCGGGCAGCGGGAGGCGATCTCATCGCCAAGGTGTTCCGGGGGCGCGTCATAGGTCCCGCGGATGAGATAGCGGTTCCACAGATACCCGATGAACTGGCGGCGCAAACGGTCATCCGGCTGCCAATCCCGCGACCGGACGACGGCTTGCACCAACGCATCCGGGGCCGCGGCATGCAGGACGAGACCCTCGACATTGTAGCACGCATTCCCGAGTGTGATCACCGGACGCTCCAGCAGCAGCGCTTCGATACCAACGGTCGAATTCAGCGTGATCACCGCGCGCGATTGTTGGATCAACTCGGAGGTCACATTGCCATTTGCGTAGATCACCCGCGGATGCGACCGACGCCCGATCACCGAGCGTTTGAAACTCGGATGCTCCTTGATGACGAAGGTCTCATCCGGGCAGGCATCGGCCAGATCGCAGATCGCGTCCTGAAACATCTCCATGTCGCGGATCCAGGGCGAATGCAGCGTCACCTGCATGTCCGATGGCACCTGGAACGGCACGAAGACGAACCCCGGCGCCAGCGAAACAGGCTCGAACCGGCCCTTCGAGGGGCGGTTGTTGACCAGTTCCGGCAGACCTTCGGCGGTGAAATCGTCTTGTGTTTCAAGATAGAACGCGGGATCGCGCGGCACCGAATTGGCGGCGTTGAGCCCAACCGGGTCGATCTGCAAGGTCTTTGGAAAGAAGCCGCCCTCCACGAACACACGACGCCGATGGCTCGAAACATCCGCCAGAACGAACTCGGGGTAGTTCGATCCGTTGTAGACGATGGTGATGTCAGGGTTCTCCGCCGCGAGCAGATCTTGGAGGAAAGGGCGCAGGACTGCGGCTTCCGCCGATTTGACCCAGCGGTAGAAGCCGGAGATGACGCGATTCCCGAAAAGCCAGGGCAGGCGGATCCGTTTGCGTGCGACATTGCCTTCGACAAGAGACTTGAGAGATTTCGGCTGAACAATCAGCCCCTTGAGCGCAATCCCCATGGCCGGCCCCCAGCCGCGCAAGCGTGCAAGGCCAGAGAAGGCGGTGAAATAGCTGGTGCTCACCCTTTTCACCTCGCCGAGCCTTGCCGCGTCGAAGTTCCGGATCACGCCCGTATCGAGTTTCAGGAAATTCATGTGCTTCCAGATCGCCTCCCGCGCCATCGTCCTTTGGACGGCGGCGCGGGACAGGTTCATTTCGGGGCTTTGGTCGTCCGCAGATAGGGCAGAACCTTGGTGAATTCGCCGAACTTGGCTTTGGCATCGGCATCCGACACGCTGGCCGGAATGATGACGTCATCTCCGACGTTCCAGTTCGCCGGGGTGGCGACACCCTTGCCCGTGGACATCTGCAACCCGTCCAGCGCGCGCAGCACTTCCGCGAAGTTGCGCCCTACCGTCATCGGGTAAGTCATCGACAGCTTCAGTTTCTTGTCGGGCCCGATGATGAACACCGAGCGCACCGTAGCACTGTCGTTGGGGGTGCGCCCGTCCGGCATATAGGCCTCGGCGGGCAGCATGTCGAAGGCCTTGGACACGGCCAGCCCCTCGTCGGCGATGATCGGGAAACCCGCCTTGGCCCCGCCGAAGGTCTCGATGTCGCCCTTCCACTTCTTGTGGTCCTCGACGCCATCGACGGAAACGCCGATCACCTTGGTGCCGCGCTTGGCCCATTCATCGGCAAGCTGCGCCACGGCACCGAACTCCGTGGTGCAGACGGGGGTGAAGTCCTTCGGATGCGAGAAAAGGATTGCCCAGGAATCGCCGATCCAGTCGTGGAACTGGATCGGTCCCTGGTCGGTTTCGGCCAGAAAGTCAGGAACGGTGTCGTTGATGCGCAAACCCATGGTATCCTCCGGTGGCATGATCAAGGTGACTCGGCTGCCAACCTAATCCTTAACCCCGCGTCTTTCATCCCCTTCTCTTGACGCTCGCCAAGAAAGGTTGGAAGAGTGCCGCCGCTGTCCCTGCCCAGACGCGGCAGGTTGGACCCCTCATCAAGGAGACTTCCCATGCTGGAAAAACGCGATTTCTACATCAACGGCCGTTGGGTCGCGCCGGCGAAGCCAAACGATTACGCGGTCATCGACCCCTCTACCGAGGAGCAATGCGCGGTCATTTCGCTGGGGGACAAGGCTGATACCGATGCCGCCGTAGCGGCTGCCAAGGCGGCTTTCGACAGCTGGTCCCAGACCAGCAAGGCTGAGCGCACCAAGCTGCTGAAGCGCCTGCTCGAAGTTTACAACGACCGCGCGGAAGAGATGGCACAGGCCATGTCCATGGAGATGGGCGCCCCCATCGAGATGTCGCGCACCTCGCAGGTCGGCGCCGGCAGTTGGCACCTCGAAGGGTTTCTCGAGGCCTTCGAGAACTTCAGCTTCGAGAGCGATTTCACTGCTACCGAGAAGACCCTGCGCGAGCCGATCGGCGTCTGTGCGCTGATCACGCCCTGGAACTGGCCGATGAACCAGATCATCCTGAAGGCAGTGCCCGCAATGGCCACCGGTTGCACCGCCATCCTGAAGCCTTCCGAAATCGCCCCGCTGTCAGGACTTCTCTTTGCGGAGTATGTGGATCAGGCGGGCTTCCCTGCCGGTGTCTTCAACCTCGTCAACGGCGACGGCGCCGGTGTCGGCAGCCAGCTTTCCCAGCATCCGGACGTGGATATGGTCAGCTTCACCGGCTCGACCCGCGCGGGCATCGCCATCTCCAAGGCCGCCGCCGAGACGCTGAAACGGGTCAGCCTCGAGCTGGGCGGCAAGGGCGCCAACATCATTTTCGAGGACGCGCACCCCAAGGCCGCGAAGATGGGCGCCGTGCGCTGCTTCCGCAATACCGGACAGTCCTGCAACGCGCCGACGCGGATGCTGGTGCACAAGTCGCGCTATGACGAGGCGGTGGAAATGGCCGCCGAAGTGGCCCGCACCACCCATGTCGGCCCCGCCTCCGAGCCCGGCCAGCACATCGGTCCGGTCGTCTCCGAGGCGCAGTTCAACAAGATCCAGAAGCTGATCGAAATAGGTATGGGCGAAGCGCGTCTGGTCGCAGGCGGCCTTGGCCGGCCCGACGGGTTGAACCGCGGCTACTTCGTGAAACCTACGGTCTTTGCAGATGTGAACAACCAGATGACCATCGCCCGCGAGGAAGTCTTCGGCCCGGTTCTGGCGATCATGCCCTTCGAGACCGAGGAAGAAGCCATCGCCATCGCCAATGACACGCCTTACGGCCTGACCAACTACATTCAGACCGAGGACACGGAGAAACGCCGCCGAGTGGCGCGTCGTCTGCGCTCGGGCATGGTGGAGACCAACGGCCAGGGCTTCGCCAAGGGCTCGCCTTTCGGTGGCTACAAGCAGTCGGGCAATGGCCGCGAGGGCGGCATCTTCGGCCTCGAGGAATTCCTCGAAGTGAAGGCGGTCTCCGGTTGGGCAGCAGAGTAACCGCGTGAAATCGACCGGCCCGCAGGTTCAAGCGGGTCGGTTCTCGCACAAATTTCCATCATTGTGACGCAGTTCACAGCAGAATTGAAACGGATGCGTTAGCCAAGGGGTATATTGACATACCGATTGGCCTGACCCGTGACACTTGAAGCATTCTTTGCCTTTGCCTTTCTGAATTTTGCCTACAGCCTCGCACCCGGCCCCAATGCCGCATTGATCGTCGGCACCAGCGCCCGCCGCGGGAGCATCGCCGGTCTTGGCGTCATTCTGGGCATCCTCTGCGCCGAAGTCGTCTGGGCGCTGTTCGCAATCACGATCGTCATGGGGCTGCTTGATCTTGTTCACTTCCACCCCTCGACACTGCAAATTCTTGGCGCCTGCGCGCTGGTACTGATCGGGACCTCGATGCTGATCGCACGGGAACCGCAAGCCGTCACCGGCTCGGAGGGGGCGCAGGCAACCGCTGGCCGCACGCTGCCCCAGACCGTGTTGAAAGGGGGATTTGTCGGATTGACGAACCCGCTGGCGCTGGTGTTTTTCGTATCCATTGCGCCGACTTTTCTCAACCCTTCCGACATGACGACGGCCACGGCGGCCATCTTCGCCGCGGCGGCGGTCGTCTCCTGCGCGGCGGCGCATCTGCCCTATCTGGGTGCCGCCCGTCTAAGCCAGAGCCGTTTCGGGCCGCTCATAGAGCGCGGTTGTGGTATCGCACTCTGCTGCCTAGGCGCCGGCGCCGTCGTGCAAAGCGGCATGATCGGCTTCTAGAAGGGTGCCGCGGCGCGCACCTTGACGGATTTGCCCCCTTGCGGATGGTTGAACCGCAATTCCTCGGAATGCAGCATCAGGCGGTCGTAGGCACGGGCCGGACCTGTGGCGTAGAAGGGATCGCCCAGGATCGGATGACCGAGGCTCAGCATATGCACGCGAAGCTGGTGGCTGCGCCCGGTGCGCGGTTGCAGCCGGACGCGGGCGGTATCCCCCTCATCCTTGAGCAAGCGCCAGTCTGTCTGCGCTGGTCGCCCGCGGTCGTGGCAGACCATCTGTCGCGGACGGTTGGGCCAGTCCACGATCAGCGGCAGATCGATGGTCCCGGATTTCTCCGAAGGAACGCCCCAGACCCGCGCGAGATAGGTTTTCTTCGTCATCCGCTTTTCGAACTGCAGGCCAAGGTGTCGCTGCGCATGTGGTGTGAGCGCAAAGATCATGACCCCGGACGTATCCCGGTCGAGCCGGTGCACCAGAAGCGCGTCGGGAAAGGCCGCTTGCACCCGGGTGATCAGGCAATCGCCAAGCTCCGGCGCTTTTCCCGGCACGGAAAGGAGCCCCGCAGGCTTGTCCACCAGCAGAACCTCGGCGTCTTCATGCAGGATCACCAGCGGGTCCTGTGGCGGGGAATAGGCACTGTCCATACCGCGTGCTGTCAGATCGCGGCAGGGTTTTCAAGCCGTTCCGCAAACGATCCTGTGGCAGGATGGAGCCATTCACGCCTTGGCGCGCTCGCCGCTCGGGTCATACATCGGCTTGAGCGAGGCTTGAGCCGCGTAGAGCGTTCCAGCCACGTCGATCTGATAATTCGACGCGAGGACATCCGCCGCTGTTTCCCCTTCACAGGGAATATATCCCATCCCCATCGCCCCGCCGAGCGTGTGCCCGTAGGCGCCCGAGGAGAGGAAGCTCACGATCTTCCCGTCCCGCAAGACCGGTTCGTTGTGATAGAGCAGCGGCTCCGGATCGGTCAGTCGGAATTGCACCAGCCGTTTGGCGAGCCCTTGCTCCTTCTTGCGCAACACCGCGTCACGCCCGATGAAATCCGGCTTGTCGGTCTTCACGGCAAAGCCGAGGCCCGCCTCCAGCACATGATCCTCGCAGGTGATGTCATGGCCGAAGTGGCGAAAGCCCTTCTCCATGCGCGCGCAATCCATCATGTGCATGCCACAAAGCTTGAGCCCCATGTCCTGCCCGGCCTCGAAAAGCGTTTCGAAGGCGTGGGCCGCCATGTCGGCGCTGACATAGATCTCCCAGCCCAACTCGCCCACATAGGTCACGCGGTGAACGCGGGCGAGACCCATGCCGAGTTCGATCTCCTGCGCCGTGCCGAAGGGATTGGCGTCATTGGAGAAATCGTTGGGAGAGACCGCCTGCATCAGCTTGCGCGCGTTCGGACCCATCACCGCCAGCACGCCCTCGCCCGCCGTCACATCGGTGATCACCACGTTGAAATCGCCCGCATGGCGCATCATCCAAGTCTGGTCCGCAAGCCGCGTCGCCGCCGGCGTCACGACGAGGAAGGCTGTCTCGCTCAGGCGGGTCACGGTCACGTCGGCCTCGATACCGCCGCGGGAATTGAGAAACTGCGTGTAGACGATCTTGCCCACGGGCACGTCATACTGTCCGCCACCGACATGGTTCAGGAAGGCCACCGAATCGCGCCCTTCCACGCGGATCTTGCCGAAGGAGGACATGTCATACATGCCCAGATTGGTGCGGATCGCCTTGAGTTCTTCGGCCACGTTGCCGAAGAAATTCTGCCGCTTCCAGCTGTAGGCGTATTCAGGCGTCTGCCCCGGCGACGCATACCAATTGGCCCGCTCCCAGCCCGCCAACTCGCCCATCACCGCACCTTGTGCAAGGAGATGCTGGTGAAACGGCGTGCGCCGGACACCCCGCGCCGTGGCCTTCTGGCGATAGGGGAAGTGATCCGCATAGAGCAGGCCCAGCGTCTCCTTCGAGCGCTCGAAAAGGTAGGTTTTGTTGCCCTGGAACGGCTGCATCCGGCTGATGTCCACATCGCCGAGATCAAAGGGTTTCTGGCCGTCCTGCATCCACTGCGCCAGCGCCATGCCGGCACCACCCGCGGACTGAATACCGATGGAGTTGAACCCTGCCGCGACCCAGAAATTGTCGAGCTCCGGCGCAAGACCGAGATGGTAGGCGTCGTCCGGCGTGAAGCTTTCCGGCCCATTGAAGAAAGTGTGGATACCCGCCTCCGCCAGCATTGGCATCCGCGAGACCGCCGCCTCCAGTATGGGTTCGAAATGGTCGAAATCCTCGGGCAGCTGGTCGAACTCGAAATCCGCCGGAATGCCCTTCATCGCCCAGGGCTTGGCGTTGGGCTCGAAGGCGCCGAGCAGGATCTTGCCTGCGTCCTCCTTGTAATAGGCGCATTCATCGGGCACCCGCAGCACCGGCAACTGTGTCAGGCCCGGAATGGCTTCGGTCACGATGTAGAAATGCTCGCAGGCATGCAGAGGCACGTTGACGCCCGCCATACGGCCGACCTCATGGCCCCACATGCCGCCGCAGTTCACCACCATATCCGCAGTGATATGGCCCTTTTCGCCGCCCTGCTCCCAATCCACACCAGTCACGCGCCGCCCGGACCGGGTGATCGCCGTGACCTTGGTGCGTTCAATCACCTGCGCGCCGCGTTGCCGCGCGCCCTTGGCCAGCGCCAGCGCGATGTTGGCGGGATCGCCCTGCCCGTCCTTTTCCAGATAGACGCCGCCGGTCACGCCCTCGATGTTGAGATGCGCGTAGCGGTCCTTGACTTCGGTCGGAGAAATCTCCTCCACGGACACGCCAAATGCGCGGGCCATGGCAGCGGAGCGGTAGATCTCTTCGCGCCGGTCTTCGGTCAGGGCCACCGTGATCGAGCCCACGCGCTTGAAACCTGTGGCAACCCCGGTTTCCTCTTCGAGATTGCCATAGAGCTCCTGACTGTACTTGGCGAGTTTCGTCATGTTCGCAGTGGCGCGCAGTTGCGCGATCAGCCCTGCGGCGTGCCAGGTGGTGCCCGAGGTCAACTGCTTTCGTTCCAGCAGCACCACGTCCCGCCAGCCGAGTTTCGTGAGGTGATAGGCCACAGAGCAGCCGATGACACCGCCACCGATGATGACGACGCGGGCGCGGGAGGGAGGCGTTGACATGGAAATGATCCTTCAGACGATGGTGTGACCCGCGGCCGTCAGCCGCCGGGCGATTTCGGAGATATGGGCCGGGCCGACCTCGCAACAGCCGCCAACAATCGTGGCACCGCCCGCGACCCAAGCCATGACATGCTCGGCATAGGCCTCTGGCCCGAGGTCGCGCCGCGCGCTCAGGGAATCGACGGTCGGTTTGTCCTTGAGAAAATCCGAGGTGATCTGTTGGAATCCGTTGGCATAGGCGCCGAACGGCAAGTTGCCCTTGGCGAGGATCGGCAAGGCGGCGTTGATGGCTTCCGGCGCCGAGCAGTTGACGAGGATGGCGGAGGCGCCTTGCGTCGCGAGCGGCAGCACATCGGCCAACGCCTCACCGGAGCGCAGGCGCGTGCCGTCGTGATCATTCACCGAAACCGCAAGCCAGACCGGCAAGCCTGCAGCCTCTGCACCTGCCAGCGCGTCCGCCACATGGTCGAGCGAAACTGCCGTCTCGATGATCAGCAGATCGCAGCCTTGGGCCAGAATGGTTGCCACCTCCGCGAAAAGCGGTCGCGCGACTTCCGAAGCCGGGTGCAGATCGGGCCGGTAGCTGGCGCGCAACGGACCGATGGAGCCTGCGATGCGCCCCGAGCCATGCGCCGCCCGCGCCTCGGTCGCCGCTTCCAGCGCGAGACGGTGCAAACCCTCAAAGCGGTCGGACATTCCCGTGCCTGAAAGTCGGTCGCGATGGATCGCGTAGGTATTGGTCGTGGCAACCGTGGCCCCGGCGGCGTAGTAATCCGCATGGACCGCCTGCACCAGACCGGGGTGATCGATCATCACCTGCGTCGACCAGAGTGGCGTCGGCCTGTCGCCGGCGCGGTGCACCAGCTCCTGCCCCATGCCGCCGTCCAGCAGCGTGATCGTGGTCATGCCCGCAGCCTTTCGTTTTCCGGATCCCAGAGCGGCTGGTCGGGCTGCACTGTGGCCTTGTGACGCTTGCCGTAGATTTCCACTTCGACCTCCGTGCCGGGCTCGGTCAGGTCTATACGCAGCATGCCGAGGGCGACGGATTTGTTGATCCGGTATCCCCAGTCGCCGGAGGTGGTCTCCCCCACGACTTTCCCCTCGTGAAAGAGCGGCGCCATGTAGGGCGCGTCCTGATCTCCCGCCTCGACGATCAGCGTGACGAAGCGCTTCTTGCTGCCCTGCTGCCTTTCGTTCATCAAGGCGGCCTTGCCCGGGAAGCCCTGCGGCTTGTCGAACTTGATGAACCGCTCCAACCCGCCTTCGAGCAGCGAGTAATCCGTGGAAAGATCGCCTTTCCAGGCGCGGTAGCCTTTCTCGATCCGCATCGAATTGAGCGCATACATGCCGAAGGGCGTGGCGCCGGCAGAGATCACCGCGTCATAGAGCGCCGGAACATCCGCGGTCGCCGCATGGATTTCCCAGCCGAGTTCGCCGGCAAAGGAGACCCGCGCCAGAGCGCACGCAACACCGGCGACCTTCGCCGCCTGATGCGTGAGCCACCCAAGGCTGAGGTCGGCTTCGGTGTTCAGGCTTTCGAAGAGCGCGCGGGATTTTGGCCCGGTCACGATCAGCGTCGAATACGCTCGCGTATGGTCTTCCAGCGTCAGCCCTGCCGGCATTCCTTGCTTCAGCACGTCAAAATCATGCCATTGCGCCACCGCCGCGGTGATCAGGGTAAAGGTGTCCTCTGCGTGACGCAGGATCGACATCTCGGTGAGGATGCGTCCGCGGCTGTCCGGGAAATACGCAAGAGCAATGCGCCCGACCCGTGGCAGCGCACCTGCGATCTTGCCGCGCAAATACTCCGCAGCACCTTCGCCCGACAGGTTGAACCGCGAAAAGCCGGGCAGGTCCAGCACGCCCACGCCGTCACGTACAGCCCCGACTTCTTCCTTCACGCGGATGGCCCAGGGGCCTGCGCGGTCCCAGGTCTCGGTTGCGGCCTCAGAGGTATCGTCACCCGGCTTGGCAAACCAAAGCGCGCGTTCCCATCCGTTGAAGGCGCCCATCTGCCCGCCTGCCGCGACGACCTTGTCGTGCACCGGCGAGAGTTTCTTGTTGCGCGCCGCAGGCCATTGGTGATGCGGGAAATGCATCGCATATTCATGGCCGTAGGTCTCCAGCGCCTTCTGGTTGCAGTAGTCCTGATCGGTGTAGTCGGTGTAACGGCGCGGATCGACCGCCCACATGTCCCATTCGGTCTCGCCTTCGGTGATCCATTCCGCGGCAACCTTGCCCGCCCCGCCCCCTTGCGTGATCCCGAAGGTGAACACGCAGGCCTCATAGGCATTTGGAACGCCCGGCATCGGCCCGATCAGCGGCAACCCGTCGGGAGCGTATGGAATGGGCCCGTTGATCACCCTTCCCACGCCTGCCGTGCCCAGAAGCGGCACCCGGGCCATCGCATCTTCGATGTACCATTCCAGCCGCTCCAGATCGTCGGGGTAAAGCTGGAAAGAGAAATCCTCCGGCATCGGGTCCTGCGGCGTCACCCAATGCGCCTTGCAGTTGCGCTCGTAGGGCCCGAGGTTCAGACCGTTCTTGTCCTGCCGCAGGTAGTAGGAGGTATCCACGTCCCGCAAGAGCGGCACCTTGCGCCCGTTCTCCTTGGTCCAGGCGGCGAGTTCCGGGATTTCCTCGGTCAGGAAATACTGGTGGCTCATCACCGTCATCGGCAGGGTGCGCCCACCGTAGGGTTTGAACCACTCCGCCACACGCTGCGCATAGTAGCCTGCGGCATTGACCACTTTCTCGCAGCGGATATCGCCTTTCGGCGTGTGAACGATCCACTCCGATCCTTCCCGCGAGACACCTGTGGCGGGGCAGAACCGTTCGATCCGGGCACCCATTTCGCGCGCGCCCTTGGCCAACGCCTGCGTCAGCTGCGCGGGATCGATATCGCCATCGTCCGGGTCCCAGAGGCCGCCCGCCAGGTCATGGGTTTCCATGAAGGGGTAGCGGTCCTTCATGTCGCTGACCTGCATCATCTCGATGTCGAGCCCCTGATAGCGGCCCATCGCCCGCGCCCGCTCGAACTCCATCATCCGCTCCTTGCTGTGCGCCAGACGCACGGAGCCGGTAACATGATAATTCATCGGATAGTCGACTTCTTTCGCGAGCCCCGCATAGAGCCGCAGCGAGTAGCGCTGCATGTTCATCACCGCCCAGGAGGTGCTGAAGGAGGGACAGTTGCCCGCTGCATGCCAGGTCGACCCGGCGGTCAGTTCGTTCTTCTCCAGCAAGACGCAATCGGTCCAGCCGGCCTTCGCGAGATGGTAAAGTGTCGAGACGCCGACGACGCCGCCGCCAATGATGACCACGCGGGCAGTTGTTGGAAATTCACTCATCTTCTTGCTCCTCTTGCCGGACATGGTCCGTGATGTCGTAGTAATCGCCCTTGTCGGCGGTAAAGATGTGGCGCTCCAAGCGCAGCCCGGTGGGCCCGTCGAGCGCCCCGAGGGAAACGCCGATTTCGTCCTCGTCATGGCCCTTCCAGAAGAGGAACGACCCGCATGTCGGACAGAACCCGCGTTTCGCAGCGGCGCTCGCCTGATACCAGCGCGGCGACCCGGTCAGCGTGAAGCCTGCAATCGGCACGTTGACCGCGGCCCAGTAGTGTCCCGACTGCTTGCGGCACTGACTGCAATGACAGGCGGCGGGATCGCGTGCTATGCCAGTGGCGGTAAAGGTGACCGCGCCACAAAGGCAACTACCCTTCAGCATCTCAGGCCCTCCCCGGCAGGGAGGTGCCGCCGAGCAGGACCCCATAGACGACGAAACAGGCGGCCATGACGCGCCGTACCCAGATGTTGACCACCGCCCCCAGCGCCGCCCGCCCGATCCCCGCGCCCAAAGCTGTGAAGCCCGTGTAGCTGAGCGCGGTGAGTGTCAGGGCGGTAGGCAGGATCACGGCCATCTGTTCCCAGATCGGCACACCGGGCTGCACGAACTGCGAGAAGGCGGCGAGGTATCCCGCAACGCTCTTGGGATTGATCGTAGCGATGGCGAGGGCGCGCAGGTAGACCGAGCGCGCCGGTCGCACATCCACGCGCAGAGGTTTCTTGGCGAGGATCCAACCGCGCACCCCCAGATAGATCAGGAAGCCCGCGCCAATCAGTTTGGCGATCAGAAACCCGGCGGGCGAGGCCGCGATCAGGGCGGTGATGCCCAAAGCCGAGAGCATCAGGAACAGCGTGGCTTGCGTCAGAATCGCGAGCACGCCCACCATTGCCGGCCAGAAGCCCAAGCTCATGCCATTTGTGATGCAATTGACCGCGTTGGGACCGGGCGTCGTGACGAAGACGACCCAGAACAGCGCGAAGATGGTCCATGCCTCGAAACTCATGGCTCAATACACCGGTGGAGCAATGACCCAGATCGCGACCGCCGGGGCCGGATAGGGATTGGACCAGGTAAACCGCTCGCCACGGATGCGGAAACTGTCGCCGGGGTGCACTGTGTGCCGGCAGCCTTCGATTTCCAGGTCGAGCTTGCCGGAGAGCAGATAGCCCACTTCCTGGGTTGGCCGCGAGACGGCCTCGGTGATCCGGCTGAAAGGCGCGAAGGTCGAATGCACCATTTCGAAATCATCCGTGAGATCGGGCGACAGCAACTCCTCGACCAGACCGGCGATCGACGACCCGATCGGCCGCCGCGCCGTTTTCCGCACGATATAGCCTGCCTCATGGGCGGGCGCTGCGGCATGTTTGAAAAGCATCGAGACGGACACCTCCAGGACCGAAGCGATCTGACGAAGGTCGGTGATCGAGGGCTCGGACTTGTCGCGCTCCACCTGGCTCAGCCAGCCGACGGAACGCCCCAGACGCCCGGCCAGATCGGTCAGCGTCAGCCCACGGGCCTTGCGCAACGCCCGCAGATCAGCGCCCAGCGTTTCGGGATGTGTCGGCAAATCGTGGCGCATGGCGACTTCATGAAAAATTCGGTACAATTTTCACATTGGGTATTTCTGTGAAAAAATCCAGAACTTTTTCACGAGCTCTCACAGATTCATTTTGGCGACTGGCCTTGGAAGACCATGGCGAGAATGGCTGAAAGAGCTTCAGCGTCACCTTCGGTGAAGGCATCGGGCTGGTCGCTGTCGATGTCGAACACGCCGATGAGCGCGCCGGTGCTGTCCCAGACGGGCAGCACGATCTCCGAGCGTGTCGAGCTTGCGCAGGCGATATGCCCCGGAAAGGCATCCACATCGGCGACAAGCTGGACCTCGCCCGTGCGCGCGGCCGCCCCGCAAACGCCCCGCGAAAACGGAATGACGAGGCAGCCGTGTCCGCCCTGATAGGGCCCGATCTTGAGCAGTTCAGGTGCTGTTACCCGGTAAAAGCCGGTCCAGTCGAAACGGTCATCGGCATGGTGCACCTCACAGGCGACCGTCGCCATGAGCGCCACCTGATCCGTTTCGCCTTCAGTCAGCGATCGGATCGACTTGGATAGATCGGCATAGTTGACCGAGGTCGCCTTGCAGGCCATGGCGGATGCTCCCGAGGTCATGTCACACGCGCTCGATGGCGATTGCGGTGCCTTCGCCGCCGCCGATGCAGATGGCGGCAACACCTCGCCGCGCTCCGCGTTTTTCCATGGCGTTGAGCAGCGTCACCATGATCCTTGCACCCGATGCGCCGATCGGATGACCCAAGGCGCAGGCCCCGCCGTTGATGTTGACGATATCGTGCTCCAGCCCGGTTTCGCTCATGAAGGCGAGCGGTACGACCGCAAAGGCCTCATTGACTTCCCAAAGGTCGACGGAGGCCATCGTCCAGCCGATTTTCTTGAGGAGCCGGTGCACGGCAACGATCGGCGCCGTGGTGAAAAGACCGGGTGCCTGCGCATGGGTGGCATGGCCCACGATCCTCGCCCGAATGCTGAGCCCTTCGCTCAAGGCCACTTCTTCCGAAGCAAGGACCAGTGCCGCGGCGCCATCGGAAATCGATGAAGAATTCGCCGCCGTCACGGTGCCGCCCTTACGGAACGCGGGTTTCAGTTGCGGTATCTTCTCGGGCCGCGCGGTTGCGGGTTGCTCGTCGGTGGAGACGGTCACGATACCGCCGCGGGTCTTCACGCTGACCGGAGCGATCTCGTCGACGAAAGCACCCGACGCAATGGCCTCGAGCGCCCGCGACAGCGAATTCAGCGCATAGTCATCCTGGATCGCCCGGGTGAACTGGAACGCCTCCGCGCAGTCCTCGGCGAAGGTACCCATCAGCCGGCCCTTGTCATAGGCATCTTCGAGACCGTCGAGAAACATATGATCGATCACCTGCCCATGGCCCAGACGCGCGCCGCCGCGCATTTTCGGCAAAAGGTAGGGCGCATTGCTCATGCTCTCCATGCCACCGGCGACGATCACAGCGCCATGGCCAAGGGCGATCTGGTCGTAGGCGATCATCGCAGCCTTCATGCCCGAGCCGCACATCTTGTTGAGCGTCGTCGCTGGCACCTGCTCGCCCAACCCGGCCTTGAAACCAGCCTGCCGCGCCGGCGCCTGGCCCTGTCCCGCCGGCAGGACGCAGCCCATCAGAACCTCGTCGACCTCCACCGGCCCGGCCTGGTCCAGTGCGCCGCGAATGGCGACGCCCCCGAGATCCGAGGCGCTCAGGGAGGACAACTCCCCCTGGAACCCTCCCATCGGGGTTCGCATCGCTCCGCAGATCATGACGTCGCGCATGGTGCCATTCCTTCTTGCCACTCAACAGAATCGTAAGATTTTCCCGTTAATCAGGCGGGACTCTAACGCGCCGAGGCATCTTATGGAATTCTCCACACGAACAGAAGACAGCTTGCGCATCGTCTCGGTGCAGGACAACCGGATCGATGCCGCCGTCGCCATCGAGTTCAAGGACGCCATGCGCGCGCAGACCGATGGCGGTCCCGATCTCATCGTCCTCGACCTCAGTCAGGTGGATTTCATCGATTCAAGCGGCCTCGGCGCGATTGTCGCCGCCATGAAGCATATGGGCGCTGACAGGAAGCTGGCGCTCGCGGGACTTACCCCGACGGTACAACGCGTGTTTCAACTCACGCGCATGGATTCGGTGTTCAGCGTGTTTCCAACGCTCGACGGCGCTTTGGCCGAACTCGGACAGTAAGGGCCAGGTGCAAAGGACCGCTTCATTGGCTGTGGACATCCTCCCTCCTTTCGACGTCTCGGTGACCAGCGGCGAAATAGCCGTGCGCGAAGCCTTGCAAGAACTGTTCCGCGCCCTCAAACCCTTGAATCTCGATCCGGAAGAATGCGGGACCATCGAACTCGTGGTCGCCGAGGTTCTCAACAACATCGTCGAACATGCATACCCGGCGAATTGTGGCGCCGGACCGATCGCAATCCATTGCCAACACCGCAAGGACGGTCTTCACTTCCAGATCAAGGACGAGGGCAAGGCGATGCCCGATGGCAGGATGCCCCTAGGGCAACGGGCATCGCTGGACGTGGACCTGATGGACCTGCCCGAAGGCGGCTTTGGCTGGTTTCTCATTCAGGATCTCGCGAAAGACGTGACCTATCAACGTGTCGGCCGCGAAAATCTTCTCAACATGCGCCTCGCCGTGGGCGTTTCGATGTCCTGACGACCACGGCAGGCAGGCTCGGCCTCAATCTTTCCGTAGTTTTCCCTCAAAGTGACAAGTTACCATCATATTGCAGCCCACATCCAAGCGCATAACGATACCTGTAGCTGCATATAGCTTCCCTCGGCGCCGCGTGTAATTGCCCCCACCCAGTGCGCGGCGTCGAGGACCTCTCCCCAAACATCGCAGATCGTCTTTACACCGTGGACATCCACGCGCCGTGCAATAAGTTGCCGACGACAAAAGTGAAAGAAAGGGGTCGCCCATGCGCGATTTTCATCTGCCGGGCCGGTCGCCCGTATTCGCAAGCAACGGCATGTGCGCCACATCCCACCCGCTCGCTGCCAAAACCGCGATCAACATTCTGGAACGCGGGGGCAATGCGATGGATGCGGCAATCGCCGGTGCCGTGCTGCTGGGGCTCTGCGAGCCCGCCATGACCGGGATCGGCGGGGACTGTTTTGCGCTCTGGTCTCACGGTGACCGGAAAAAGGTATTCGCCCTGAATGGCTCGGGCCGTGCTCCCGCCGGCCTCGACGCCGCTTATCTGCGCGCAGCGGGAGAAGGGTCAGTTCCCTTGTTTTCTGCCCATGCGGTCACGATCCCGACCGCGGTTGCCGCTTTCTGCCACCTATCGGAGACAGTCGGGAAACTCGGCCTCGACGCTCTTCTTGCGCCGACCATCCACTACGCCGAACACGGGGTCCCGGTCGCACCCCGCGCGGCCTTCGACTGGGGAAACTACGAACAGAACCTGCAAGGCGGGGCGCGCGACAAGTTCCTGATCAACGGCAAGGCGCCGAAAGCAGGTGAGCTGTTCCGCGCACCGGGCCAGGCCGAAGTGCTGCGCCGTGTCTCCAGGGACGGCGCATCCGCTTTCTACAGCGGGGAAATCGCCGAAGACATGGTCGCCACGCTCAAGGCTGCCGGTGGCCAGCACAGCCTCGAGGATTTCGCGGCGGCACGCTGCGACGAGACCCAGCCGGTTTCGGGACACTACAAGGATCTCGAGGTCGTCGAGCATCCGCCGAACACCCATGGCGCGACGGCGCTCCTGATGCTGAACATCCTTGCGCAGTTCGACCTGACGGCGATGGACCCCTTCGGCACCGAGCGCACCCATATCGAGGCGGAGGCGACCAAACTCGCCTATGACGCCCGCAACAGGATCATCGCCGACGCCGATTACACGACGCGGCTCGATCATATGCTCGACATGGGGCTCGCACGGAAGCTCGCGGCGCTGATCGACCCGAAAAAGGCGATGGCATCGGCTGCTCCCCTCACCGAAGCCGTACACAAGGAGACGATCTACATCACCGTCGTCGACCGCGACGGCATGTCTGTCTCGCTGATCTATTCAATCTTCAAGGATTTCGGTTCGGGCATCGCGTCCGACAAGTTCGGCATCCTGCTCCACAACCGGGGCGGCGGATTTACTCTGGAAGAAGGCCACCCCAATGAGCTCAAGGGGGGCAAGCGCCCGATGCACACGATCATTCCGGCGATGCTCAAGAAAAAAGGCGAAGTCATCATGCCCTTCGGCGTCATGGGCGGGGCCTACCAGCCGACCGGCCATGCGCGTGTCGTGACGAATATCGCGGACTACGGGATGGATCCGCAGGCGGCCATCGATGCGCCCCGGTCCTTCTCCGATTCGGGCGACATGAAGGTCGAGCGCGGCTATGCCGACCGGGTCCGGCAGGAATTGACGGAGATGGGTCACAAGGTCAGCATCCCACGCACGGCCATCGGCGGCGCGCAGGCCATTCTGATGCACGACAGCGGCGTGCTCGAAGGGGCAAGCGACCCGCGCAAGGACGGGTGCGCGCTGGGGTACTGAGACGACGGGCGGGGTCGAAACCCCGCCTGTTTCAGTTCAGCTGGAAATGTAGCGGGTAGGTCCCGTTCTGGAAGGGTCCGAAGAGGTCGGCGATATCGGGGTGATCCACCGGTTCGCCTGAATAGTCGGCAACGAGGTTCTGCTCGGACACATAGGCGACGTAATAGCTCTGCTCGTTCTCCGCGAGCAGATGATAATACGGCTGTTCCTTGATAGGCCGGCTGTCCTCGGGAATCGACTGGTACCATTCCTCGGTATTCGCGAACTGCGGGTCAACATCGAAGATCACCCCCCGAAACGGGTGCTTCTTGTGCCGGACGATCTGTCCCAGATGATATTTTGCGCGTGTTCGTATCATTGCGTTGCAGCCCCTAACCCTCGTTAGTAGACGGTTCAAGCAGTGTTTGTCCAATACTTGCATCGGAATTAAAGGAAACAGTGTGTGAACCTCATTCTGACAGTGCTCGAAATCGTGGCACCGGTGTTTTTACTGGCAACGATCGGTTTTGCTTGGGTCAAATTCGGCTTTGAATACCGGATTCAATTCGTGACGCAGCTGGCCATGACGCTATCGGTGCCTTGCCTCGTTTTCGTGGCACTGATGCAGACGAAAATCGAACCGGGTGCCCTGACCGCGCTCTCCCTGGCGACCATTGCATCCTACGGCATTGTTACGGTGGTGATGATTCTTCTGGTTTTCGTTTTACGCCTGAAGCAAAGCACATTCAGCGCGCCGCTGATCTTCGGAAATACTGGCAATCTGGGCTTGCCTTTGGCGCTTTTCGCCTTTGGTGACGAGGGGTTGAGCTATGCCGTCATCGTGTTTGCGATCATGTTCGTATGGTCTTTTACCTTCGGGATCTGGCTTGTCGCCGGCTCGGGTTCACTTGGCAAGGTCCTGCGCGAGCCATCGGTCGCGGCAACCCTGCTCGGCGCTCTGTTTCTCTGGCAGGGGTGGGAAACTCCTCTCTTTCTGACAAACACCCTGAAGCTCATCGGCCAGATGGCGATTCCCCTGATGCTGATCACGCTCGGTGTCGCCGTCGCACGGCTCGAATCGGGTGGCATGGCGCGGGCCGTGTTTCTCAGCAGCTTGAAACTCGTGATCTGCACGGGCATCGCCTGGTGGGTCGCGGACTGGTTCGCGCTCGAACCCGTGGCCTTCGGCGTTCTTGTGCTTCAGGTGGCAACACCCGTGGCGGTGACCTCCTACATGCTGGCCGAAAAATACGGCGCCGACGCGCAGCAGGTCGCTGGCCTCGTCGTCGCCTCCACCCTGATGTCCGTGGCCGCCTTGCCGCTGCTGCTTGCAAGCCTGCTCTAGCAAATCATCGTTTTACTCGCAGTATTTTTGGGCTAAACTCAAAAAAAACAAAAAAGCGAGAGGCAGATGAGCAGAACTCTTCGCGCTATGGCACTTATCCTTCTGGTCGCTTCCTGCGGAGGCGGCAATTCGTCCGCGCCCCGCGATCTGGACGACGCCTGCAGGATTGCCCAACAGCGCCCCGAATACATGCGCGCTTTCGTTGCCACGCAACGAAAATGGGGCGTGCCCGTGCATGTCCAGATGGCGACGATGCACCAGGAAAGCAAGTTCATAGGCAATGCCCGCACACCGCACCGCTATGCGCTCGGCGTCATTCCGATGGGACGGCAATCGAGCGCTTATGGCTATGCTCAGGCGCTCGACGGCACCTGGGAAGATTATCAGCGCGCGACCGGAAAACGCCGGGCGAAGCGTGACCGGATCAAGGACGCCACCGATTTCATGGGCTGGTACATGAACATCAGCCAGAATCGCAACGGCATCCCGCTCACAGACGCGCGCAACCAGTATCTCGCCTATCACGAAGGCCATAGCGGGTACGCACGCGGCAGCTACAACAGCAAGTCGTGGCTGCTGAGTGTCGCCAACAGGGTGGACGCTCGCGCCGACACCTACCAGGCGCAGCTTGCAACCTGCGGTTTGCGCGGCTGAGGATCTAGCGGTCGCGCCCGGAAATGGCGCGGCCGGCATCGAAAAGCGAGCCGGGCAGGTCCATCCCGGTCGCGAAATCTCCCAGGATCACCGTCGTCTGACCGCCATTGGCGTCATTGACGATCCATTGCCGAAGCTGCACCGGATTGTCAGTGAAGCTCATCTGGATCGAGCCGTTTTCCGGGTTCTTGGGGTCCTGCGCGGTCACGATCGTCGCGGTACCGTCGAAGGAATGACCCGTGACCATGCTTGCCGTGTTCAGGTTGATGTTGCGTCCGAGGATAAGCGACAGGGGCGTGCGCTCCAGCGGATAGGTCTCGGGCGGCTGGTTCGACTTCTTGTCGATGATCACCACGGCGGATGCCGCGGCGATTACCAGAGCCTGTTCAGGGGGATCGTATTCGAACCGCATCCGACCCGGCCGCAGGATCGAGAGTTTTCCCGTGCTTATCGTCCCGTCGTCGTTGATCTGGGTGAAGGCACCCTGCGCTGTTTTCAGACCGTTGAGGTAGGTCGAGATCTCAGTGAGCGAGAGCTTTTCCGCCGCCAGCGCCGACAGCGGGCAGAGGCAGAGCAGGACAACGATGCGGACCAGTTTGATCATTACGGCATTCCTCGAAGTGTTCACGTCACCCCATGACATAGGTCATGGCGGGCCGCTATGCGATATCAGCGGCGCAACAGTTGCGTGAACGATCCGGTTCAGCCCTGCTCCGGCACGAGGATTTCCCTTTTGCCCACGTGGTTTGCCGCCGATACGAGCCCTTGCTCCTCCATCTGTTCGACAAGGCGCGCGGCCTTGTTGTAGCCGATGGCGAGCTTGCGCTGGATGTAGCTGGTCGAGCACTTGCGGTCCTTGATCACGACCTGCACGGCGGTGTCATAGAGCGCGTCGTCGCCATCCGTGTTGCCACCAAGACCCAGTACCGCGTCGATGTCGCTTTCCCTGTCCTCCGCCGGCCCTTCGACAACGCCGCCAATGTAATCCGGCTCGCCGTAGGCCTTGAGGTGGTTGACGATCTCCTCGACCTCCTCGTCCGACACGAAAGGTCCGTGGCAGCGGATGATCTTGGCACCCCCGGCCATGTAAAGCATGTCGCCCATGCCCAGAAGCTGCTCCGCGCCCATCTCGCCCAGAATGGTGCGGCTGTCGATCTTCGAGGTCACCTGGAAGGATATCCGCGTCGGGAAGTTGGCCTTGATCGTGCCGGTGATCACATCGACCGACGGGCGCTGCGTCGCCATGATCAGGTGGATGCCGGAGGCCCGCGCCATCTGCGCCAGGCGCTGGATGCAGGCTTCGATCTCCTTGCCCGCGACCATCATCAGGTCGGCCATCTCGTCGACGATGACGACGATATAGGGAAGCGCGACGGGCGTGTTTTCCTCCGTCTCGAAGACCGGCTCCCCGGTTTCCTCGTCAAAGCCGGTCTGCACCGTGCGGCTGAACATCTCACCCTTGGCCAGTGCCTCGCGCACGCGGCCGTTGTAGCCTTCGATGTTGCGCACGCCCATCTTGGACATCTTGCGGTAGCGCTCTTCCATTTCGCCCACGACCCATTTCAGGGCCACAACCGCCTTTTTAGGGTCTGTCACGACGGGCGAGAGGAGATGCGGGATGCCGTCATAGACGCTGAGTTCCAGCATCTTGGGGTCAATCATGATCATCCGGCATTCTTCCGGCGTCAGCTTGTAGAGAAGCGACAGGATCATCGTGTTGATCGCCACGGATTTACCCGACCCGGTGGTTCCCGCGATCAGAAGGTGGGGCATCTTGGCGAGGTTGGCGACGATCGGATCGCCGCCGATGTCCTTGCCGAGTGCGAGCGGCAGGCGCATGTTGCTGTCGCCGAAATCGCGCGCGGAGAGGATCTCGCGCAGCACGACCTTTTCCCGGCTCTCGTTGGGCAGTTCGATGCCGATCACCGACCGCCCCGGCACGGTGGAGACGCGCGCCGAAAGGGCCGCCATCGAACGGGCGATATCGTCCGCAAGGCCGATGACCCGCGACGCCTTGAGGCCCGGTGCGGGTTCAAGCTCGTACATGGTGACGACCGGGCCGGGGCGCACGGCCACGATCTCGCCCTTCACACCGTAGTCATCCAGCACGGATTCGAGCATTCGGGCATTCTCTTCGAGCGCTTCATCGCTCAGTTGCAGCCGCGGCACTTCGACCGGGTTCTCAAGGAGATTCAGCGGCGGCAACTCGAAACCGGGGTGCGTGTCATCGAAAGAGAGCGCGGGCTGCGCTTCGGCCTGGGCGCGGCGTGAAGGCTGCACGGGTTTGCGCACCGGCTGCTGAACGACGACCTTGCGCGTTTCGGGGACCTGTGAGCGCGCGACCGGCGTTGTCTCCTCGAAGACCTCGTCATCCAAGTCGTCGAATGGCTCCGCCACAGGGGTAGCCGCTGGCGCAGCGGTCGGCACTTGCGCACGGGCCGTCAACGGCGGCTCGGCGCGCGGCGATTTCGTATCGACGAGTAGCGGGTCCGGACCCCGGCCCCGCCCCTTGGTCAGCGGCATGGCGGCAGCGACCGGCACGGGCGTGCTGCTGCGCATGCGGGATTTGATCACATCGGCGATTCGCGCCTTTATGCGATCCTCTCCCGGCGCTTCACTATCTCCATCAAAGGCACCGATTTCGACCAGTTCCGGCTCGGGCATCGCATCCGGGCGTCTCACTAGCCCCGGCATCCTCGAAAACAGGCTCTGTTTTGGGGCAACGGCAGGCGAAGCGAATTTCGGCGCATTGAGGGCCGGCGTCACTTCGCTGCGTTTTGCGGCAAAGGCTGCCGCTTCCTCAGCCGCTGCGCGCGCACGGGCGCGACGCTCTGCATGAACTGCCGACAGGTTCTGCGCGGCGCTGACCGCACCTTGTGCGCCACGACCGAGAAGCATCATCGTCCAAGCGTAGACCATGATCACACCGACGATCATGAAGCGCGAGATGCTGGCGACTTCGGCACGCGTGAAGCCCAGCACAAAGCCGCCAAAAACAAGAATGGCGCCGGCCATGAGCACCGACATGATCTTGATCGTGAAGGTCGAGCCGATCGGTAGAAGCGTCAGCAGCGCCCCCATCACGGTGTCGCCAAAGAGACCGCCCAAGCCAAAGCTGTGGGTATCGAGCCAGTTTCCGTCGGGCGTCAGCGTCGCGGCATAGACCGAGCAGAGGGCAATGGCGATGGGCGCGAAAATCAGGCGGCCCAGGGCGCGGTCTTCGCCGATATGGAGCGCGAACCTCGCGCCCCAGACCAGAAGGACGATGCCGACACCCCAGGACCCCCATCCAACGATCATGAAGAGCGGTGCAGCGATGGAGGCCCCGAGCGTGCCCATCCAGTTCTGCGCCGGCGTGTCCGTTGAAACCATCCAGTTGGGATCGTCCGGCGTGTAGGTCGCGATCATCGCGCAGGCCATGAGGCCAAGGGCGATCAGGAGGATCCCGATGAGTTCCTTGCCACGCTTCTCCACCGCCTCGGTCATGCTGCTGTCCATCAGCGGGTCGCGTCCACGTGTCTGATATGCCATGCTCTAATCCCTCGTACCTATTGCGGATAAAGGCAGTCGCGGATCAATTCGATCCCGCGCGCCGTTTCCGCTTTTGGGGCCACCATGGCGGCCCTGATAAAACCTTGCGCCGGGTTCACGCCACCCGACATCTGCGCCAGATATCCGCCCGGCAGCACGCGTACCCCGGTCTCACGCCAGAGTTTCAGCGCCGCCGCTTCCCCGTCCTCCACCGGCAACCAGAGGAAGAACCCCGCCGTGGGGCTCACGTAGCCCGCCACATTGCCGAGCACCCGGTCCGCGATCTCGTATTTCTCCACGTAGAGACGGCGGTTTTCGATGACGTGCTCCTCATCATTCCAGACCGCCGCGGACGCCATCTGCAACGGCAGGGGCAGTGGCGCGCCCGCGTAATTCCGCAATTGCCGGATCTCGCGCATGTTCTCCGGGCCGCTGGCGACAAAACCGGACCGCAGCCCGGGCAGGTTGGAGCGTTTGGACAGTGAGTGAAAAATCACGACGCGATTGGGGTCGGCACCCATGTCACGCGCCACCTCGATGGCGCCCGGAGGCTGAACATCCCGGTAGATCTCCGAATAGCACTCGTCGGCGAAGATCTTGAAGTCATATTGCTCGGCCAGCGCGATAAGTTCGCGCCAGTAGTCCCGGCCGGCGACCGTTCCCTGCGGGTTTGCGGGCGAACAGATGTAGGCGGCCGTTGTGCGGTTCAGCACCTCGACCGGCAGAGACTGAAAATCGGGCAGATGGCCGGTTTCCGCAGTCGCAGGTACGAGCACCGGATCCGCGGCCACGGACAAGGCTGCGATCCTGTAGACCGGGTAGAAGGGGTTGGGCATCAGAACCGCAGGCCGCTGCCCGTTTTTCGTCTCGGGACAAAGCGCCATCGTCGCGTTGTAGAGCCCTTCGCGCGTTCCGTTCAGCGCCATGACATGCAGCTCCGGATCGAGCGCCACGCCATACCGACGCTGCACGAACCCGCAGATCGCCTCTCGCAAGACCTGCGCGCCTTCGTTCGGCGGGTAGGAATTGAATCCCGCGGCATGTTCGACGATCTTGTCGGTAACCCACTCGGGGAACGCGTGTTTCGGCTCGCCGATGGTCATGTTGATGGGCGTGCCACCACCCTGGTGCACATCCAGAAGGGCGCGCAAACGCGGCCACATATGTTCCGGAAGGTTCGAAAACCGCGCGGGGTACACCATCAATTCTGCCTCAGGTCGGGATCGTTCGCGTCCCGTTTCACCTAAACTACTCAAGGCAAAGCCATCCGTCCAGAAAAAGGCGCATATTTCTGGTGACTTGTTGCTTTTAGGTCAAGGCTGCCTCGACCGCGACCGCCACCCGAAGAAGTGCTTCCTCCGCGTCGGGTGGCGCCATCATCATCAGCCCGCAACTCGGTGTTCCCGTGGGCAGGCTCAGGGAACAAAGCCCCATCAGGTTCCCGATGCGCGTGTTGCGGAGCGCCAGCAGGTTTTCCGTCACGTAGTAGTCGTGATCTGACACGAGGCGGTCAAGGTTGGGCGGCAGGATCGGCGCAGTCGGCAACAGCACCGCGTCGAAGCCCGCTGTCGCCCGGTCATAGGCGAACCGCGCAGCTTCCAGCGACGCCCAGGCCGCCACATAGTCCGGTCCGGAGTGATTCCTGCCGAGCCGGAAGCGGTCCAGGATCTCACCGTACATGGCATCCGGGTTGGCTTCGATCACATCCCGCCAGAGGCCGTAGGCCTCGACCGTATAGAGAACCGTCGAAAGCGTCATGGCGTGGCTCAATTCGGGCACGGCGATATGGCGGATCTCGGCTCCGGCATCGGTGAGGCGGAGAACCGCGTCCTGAAAGGCCGCCATCGGAGCCTCCCGCACGTCCTGAAGCGCCACGGTGTCAAGGACCGCGAGGCGTTTGCCGTTCAAGGACGCGCCCCGCAGATCGGGGCCGGCTTTCCCTTCCAGCGCGCCGAGCAGCAAGGCTGCATCCTCGACGGAGCGGCAAAGCGGCCCGACCGTGTCGAATTTCAGTGCAAGCGGTACGACGCCTTCCAGACTGATCCGCCCCGCAGTGGTTTTGAGGCCCACCAGATCGTTCCAGGCAGAGGGGATCCGCACGGAACCACCTGTATCAGAGCCTATTCCGGCCGCAGCCAGCCCGAAGGCGACCGACGCGGCGGCCCCGGAAGACGACCCGCCCGGAACGGCACCTTCGTCGTTCACACAAGGCGGTGTTGCGGTGCTGGGGTTGTAGCCGAGGCCTGAAAACGCCAGTTCGCTCATATGAGTTTTGCCAAGGCACACCAGACCCATCGCGGTGGCATTGGCCAACACGCGCGCGTCCCGTTCAGGCAGGCGGCCTGCGAGCAGTTTCGAACCCGCTTCCGTCGCCACGCCGGCGCTGTCGAAGAGGTCTTTCCAGCTGATCGGCACCCCGTCGAGCGGCGAAAGACGATGCCCGGACGCCGCGCGCGCCGAGGCGGCGCGGGCCTCCGCAAGCGCACGATCAGCGGTGACGCGGGCGTAGATCCGGTCTTTCAGAGGATGCGCGTCGATCGCGTCAAGATACGCGCGCGCAAGCGCCAGCGGATCGATTTCGCCGGTCGCGATCTTCCGGCCAAGATCAGCCGCCGTCATCTTCAACCAACTGTCCATGCGACTGTTCTCCCTCGCGATCCGTTGGACGGTAGCGACGCTTGCGCACATGGACAATCCCCCCGATGCCGCTCTATCACAAGCCATGCAGTTTGATTGCGACATCATCATCGTGGGCGGCGGTCTCAATGGGCCGGTTCTGGCCTTGGCGCTGGCACAGGCCGGCCAGCGCGTGACACTGATCGACGCCCTGCCCACGGCGAAACGCAAGGGATCGGGGTTCGACGGTCGCTCCTACGCCATGGCCCTGACCTCGACGCGGCTGATGGAAGGTATCGGGCTTTGGCACGACCTTGCGTCTCTGGCCCAACCGATCCTCGACATCAAGGTCACCGACGGACGCGCCGGTGAGGGCCCGTCACCCTTTTTCATGCATTTCGACCATGCGGAAATCGAGGAAGGCCCGATGGGCTATATGGTCGAGGACAGGCACCTGCGTCCGGCGTTACTCTCGGCGGTCAGGGCGCAGGAATTGATCCAGACGCTCGACAGCGAAACCGTTGTCGCACAGCAAGTGGATGGCGGCGGCGTGCGCGTGTCGCTGGCATCGGGAAAAACACTGAGCGGCAGGCTGCTCGTGGGTTGTGACGGGCGCGGGTCAGGCACTGCCGAGCGGGCCGGGATCCGGCGTACCGGCTGGTCCTATGACCAGACTGCGCTGGTTTGCGCACTCGACCATCAGCATCCGCACAACGGGGTTGCGCATCAGTTCTTCATGCCTGCGGGCCCGCTGGCAATCCTGCCGCTGTCAGGCAATCGCTCCTCCATCGTCTGGAGCGAGAAAACCGACATCGCCAATGAGATCAACGCCTTGCCCGACGCGGACTATCTTGCCGTGCTGGAACCCCGGTTCGGCGATTTCCTCGGCAGCATTACCCTCGCAGGCGCGCGCTACACGTATCCGCTGTCGTTGTCGCTGGCCAATGAGCTTGTCGCCGATCGTGTGGCCCTGGTGGGTGATGCGGCACATGGCATTCACCCGATCGCAGGTCAGGGTCTCAACGCAGGATTGCGCGATATCGCGGCACTGGCCGAAGTGATCGCCGACGCGAGCCGGCGCGGCGAGGATGTGGGCGGCGTCGCTGTTCTGGACCGCTACCAGACCTGGCGCCGCTTCGACAACACGACGCTGGCGCTGGCGACAGATACATTCAACCGCTTGTTCTCGAACGACAACCCGCTCCTGCGAGCGGCACGGGACATCGGCATGGGCGTCGTAGCACGCGCGCCCGGACTGCGGCGCAGCTTCATTCGCGAGGCAGCGGGGCTGACCGGCGATCTGCCGCGCCTTTTGCAGGGAAAGCCGCTCTAATCGAGCGTGCGCGCCTCGTCGATCAGCATCACGGGAATGCCATTCCGGATCGGATAGGCAAGGTTCGCCGCCGTCGAGATCAACTCCTGGCGCTCGGCATCGTATTTCAATCCGGTGTGGGTTCGGGGGCAGATGAGCGCCTCGAGCATGCGCCGGTCGAAGGTGACTTCGGTTTCGGTCATTGCATGGCCTCACGCTGGCCGCCGCCACGCAGCCTGTATTCGATCAGGGTCACAAGCGTCTCGCGCCGTGTCGGCAGCGAGGGTGCCTCGAGCAGCGCCTGTTTGTCCTCGGGTTCGAAATCCAGCATCATCGAGAGTGAATTGATCAGCAATTCGTCTTCCGCCTCCTTGAGCGTGTCCCAGTCGGCAGAGAGTTCGCGCGCATCGAAATAACGCTCCAGCAGGTCGAGAAAAACCGGCCGCGAGAAGGCTGTGTCTTTTTCCTCGGGACCCAGATCCCGATCGAAGCCTTGCCAGGCCACATCGCAGCGGCGATAGGGCGTGAAGCCTTCAACCTCGCGCACCACGCGGAAGCGCGAAATGCCGCCCAGCGTGATCAGATAGCGACCATCCTCGGTCTCGGAAAACTGCGTGATCCGGCCCGCACATCCGATCGTCTGCAACCCGTTTCCGGCGCGCCCGGGCACCTCGTTCGGCTGCACCATCCCGATCAGTCGGGTCGGCGTTTTCAGCGCGTCTTCAACCATTTGCAGGTATCGCGGCTCGAAAATATGCAACGGCAGCCGGGCGCGCGGCAGCAGCAGAGCGCCAGGCAACGGAAAGACCGCAATCGTGTCGGGGAGCTGGGCGCCTTTGATCATGAAGTGACAGATAGCCCGCCGGTGCGATCAGGCAAATATCATCGAGCTCAGTTTCCGGCGCCCATGCAGCATGATCGGATCGTTGGGCTTCAAGGCGTCGAAAATGATGAAAAGCTGTGTTTTCGCCGCACCCTCGTTCCATTCCCGATCCCTGCGGAAAAGATCCAGCAACATGTCCACGGCCCCGGCCACATCGCCATTCGCATGCAGCGCCTTGGCAAGATCGAAGCGCGCCTGCAGGTCCTCGGGATTGGCCTCGACCGCCGCCTTGAGTTCCGCCAGCGGGCCCGCGCCTTCCGCCTGCCGCGCGAGTTGCAACTGCGCGTGCGCGGCTTCCAGTTCCGGCGCCTTGGAGATCTCCGCCGGGGCGCCATTCAGAATGGCTTCGGCGTGATCGAGATCACCCGATGCGATATGCGCCCGCACAAGGCCGCCATATGCGCCCGCATGGTTGGGGTCTTCGCCAAGAATCGCGGCGAAGGTCTGTGCCGCATCCGCAGCAGCACCTTCCGCCAGCATCTCCTCTGCCGCGGCAACCGCATCGGCCAGCGTGTCGCCCGGCGCTTCCCCGCCGCCCGCCTTTACCACCCGGTCGATGAAGGCCTTGATCTCCGATTGCGGGACAGCACCCTGAAACCCGTCGATCGGCTGACCATTGAAAAAGGCATAGACCGTCGGAATCGACTGGATCTGCAACTGGCCGGCGATCCGCTGGGCCTCGTCGATGTTGACCTTGACCATCTTCACCGCGCCCTTTGCCGCGCGAACGGCACTCTCGAGCTGCGGGCCAAGCGTCTTGCAGGGGCCGCACCAGGGGGCCCAGAAATCCACGATCACAGGCGTGGTCTTCGACACCTCGATTACATCGGCCATGAAGGTCGCTTCGGTGGTGTCCTTGATCAGGTCGTCTGCCGCCGGTGCGGCGCTGAAGTTCAGGTCAATCATTGTGTTCGTCCTTCGCTGAAGCGTTAGGGTGTATATGGGCGGGCGCGCCGGATTTCAAAGGTCAAAACTGGCAAAGACCGGCGCGTGATCGCTGGGCTGGTCCCAGCCGCGCACTGAGCGCAGGATACGGCTCGAATGACCGGCCTGCGCAATGTCGCGCGTGGCCCAGACATGATCGAGCCGGCGCCCCTTGTCGGCACCGTCCCAATCCGCGGCACGGTAAGACCACCAACTGTAGAGCCGGCCCTCCGGCAGGTCCTGCCGCGTGATGTCGACCCAGTTCCCCGCGTCCTGCACTTCGGCAAGGTGTTCCACCTCCACCGGCGTGTGGCTGACGACCTTCAGGAGCTTCTTGTGGTCCCATACGTCGTCCTCGCGCGGCGCGATGTTGAGATCACCGACAAGGATCGATTTCCCGGGACGGTGCTGATGAAGCCAGTCCCGCATCTGCGTCAGGTAGTCGAGCTTCTGCCCGAATTTCTCGTTCACCGCGCGGTCGGCCACGTCGCCCCCGGCAGGAATGTAAAAATTATGGATCGTGATCCCGTTCTCCAGCCGGCCCGCCACATGGCGCGCATGTCCCAGGGACGCGAAATCCTCCGCACCGGCTTCGACCATCGGCAGTTTCGACAGGATCGCGACGCCGTTGTAGCCCTTCTGGCCCCGTGCCACGACATGACGATAGCCAAGGGCCGCGAAGGTTTCGAGCGGCATCTTGTCGACGGGGCTCTTGCATTCCTGCAGACAGAGCACGTCCGGCGTCTCTTCGGCCAGCAACCTCGAGACGAGCGCTTCACGCAACCGGATCGAATTTATGTTCCAGGTGGCAAGGGAAAAGGTCATTGAAAATCTCCGGCGAGTCGGTCGGGGCGTACCCTACTTCGGTCGGAGGCGAGCTTCCATGCCCAACCGGGACGGTTTCCCGCATTTCCGCCGCTTCCACCTTGGGCAAAAAAAGACCGGGCACGAGGCCCGGCCAAGTCCAACAGGGAGGTGCATGTCATAACCCGGACATGCGCGGGGTACTTGATTCCAAATATCGCATCTCGGTTAAGGCTTTATTGACGCAGATCAAGCAAAGCCCGGGATTCGCTCATGACATCAGTCTATACCCGCCGGATTCGGTCACAAGAAGGCGGACATTTGTCGGATCCGGTTCGATTTTCTGGCGCAGCCTGTAAATATGCGTCTCGAGGGTATGCGTCGTCACCCCGGCATTGTATCCCCAGACCTCGTGCAGAAGCACATCGCGCGGGACCACACCGTCGTTGGAGCGATAGAGGTACTTCAGGATGTTGGTTTCCTTTTCCGTCAGACGGATTTTCTTGTCCTCTTCGGTGATCAGCATCTTCATCGCCGGCTTGAAGGTATAGGGTCCAAGCTGGAAGACCGCGTCTTCCGACTGCTCATGCTGGCGCAGTTGCGCACGGATCCGGGCCAGTAGCACCGGAAACTTGAACGGCTTGCTCACATAATCATTGGCGCCCGCGTCAAGCCCGAGGATCGTATCCGCATCGCTGTCATGCCCCGTGAGCATCAGGATCGGGCTTTTCACACCCTGCTTGCGCATCAGCCGGCAAAGCTCGCGCCCGTCCGTATCGGGCAGGCCCACGTCGAGGATCACAAGATCGTAGATCGCTTCCTTGGCGCGCGCCATCGCCTGAGCGCCGTTGCCCGCCTCGAAGACGTCGAAATCTTCGGTCATGACCAACTGCTCGCTGAGCGCCTCGCGCAGGTCCTCGTCGTCATCGACCAGCAAAATCTTCTTGAGTTGCGCCATCGGATGCCTCCCTTTGCGTTTGTCTAGAGATGTGCCTTTGACCGCGCTGGGGCAAGAACTGCGACCATTCTCTCACATCCTCGTGTTGCAGCGCCTTGCAAATGTTTCAATTTCCGGGGATTAGCCCTAGATCAAGCGACATCCTGTCAGGCATTGTAACATCATGACCCTCGCTCCCTCCCTCACCGAACTGCTCGCGCGCGCCCGTGCGGACCTGAGAATGGGTGTGCCGGTCGTGCTCGAGGGCGCCGAACCCTTGCTGTTCGTCTCCGCCGAGACCCTTGATGATGCGCGGTTTTCGGATTTCCGAGCGCTGTCGCCGCAGCTCGTCCTTGCGATCACCGCGCGCCGGGCGCAGACGCTCAAGGCCCGCGCCTATGACGGCGACCTGGCCCGCATCATCGTACCGCCTGATGCGACGTCCGACTGGATCACGGCGATCGCCGACCCTGCGGAAGATCTCAAGCACCCTATGAAAGGGCCGCTGTCCTGCCAGCGCGGCGGCGATCCGGAGGCCCTGCGCATCGCCTTGCGGCTTGCGAAAACCGCGCGGCTCCTGCCGTCGGTGCTGGCGGCTCCCCTGCCGGGCGGCGGGGATTTCGCGGCGCGGAACGGTCTCACCCGACTGCCGCTTGACGGTATCGCAGAGCATCTCGACCAGAACAGCCCCCTGCATAGCGTGGTGCACGCAAGGCTCCCCATGGAGGTCTCCGAAGCCGGGCGTCTTCATGTCTTTCGCCCGGAAGACGGCGGCGAAGAGCATTACGCGATTGAAATAGGCCGTCCGGACCGCGCGCAGCCGGTGCTGGCGCGCCTGCATTCGGCCTGCTTCACCGGCGACCTCATGGGCTCGCTCAAATGCGATTGCGGCCCGCAATTGCGCGCCGCCCTCGCGCAGATGGGGAGCGAGGGGCAGGGCGTGCTGCTCTACCTGAACCAGGAAGGGCGCGGGATCGGTCTGGCCAACAAGATGCGGGCCTATTCGCTGCAGGATCAGGGCTTCGACACGGTCGAGGCCAATCACAGGCTCGGCTTCGAGGACGATGAACGCGATTTCCGCCTCGGCGCGGACATCCTGAAGGCGCTGGGGTTCTCCTCGGTGCGCCTGCTGACGAACAACCCGCGCAAAGTCTCGATGATGGAAGCAAGCGGCATCAGGGTCGCCGAGCGCGTTCCCCTGAAAGTCGGCGAGAACCCGCACAACACGGCCTATCTCGACACCAAGGCCGCGAAATCGGGGCATCTTCTGTGACGCCAGACGACCTTGTGCTCACAGGCTACGGGCTGCGCTTCCAGGGCGTGACCTACCCCTGCACCATCGGCAGAAGCGGTGTTTCGGGGAAGAAAAGAGAAGGCGACGGCGCGACCCCGCGCGGTATCCACCGGCTGGTGGGCATGCTCTACCGCCCCGACCGCATGGCGCGGCCCACGGACTGGGCCCTGCCGATCGGGCTGAATGATCTGTGGTCCGATGATGCCAAGCACGAAGACTACAACATGATGGTGCGCGCGCCCTATCCGCACAGCCACGAAAGACTGCGGCGGGCCGATCCCCTCTACGATCTTGTCATCCTCACCGACTGGAACTGGCCCTATGCGGTGAAGGGGCGCGGCTCGGCGATCTTCATCCACCAGCACCGCAGGCCTGGCTATCCCACCGAAGGCTGCATAGCACTTGCGCGCGCGCATTTGCGGCGGATCGCACCGCGCATCACCTTCGGGACGCGGCTGATCATCCGCTGACAGCCGTCACCCCGGCGTCCTCGCACCGAAAATGGCCGATCCCACGCGCACATGGGTGGCGCCAAGCGCGATCGCGGTCTCGAAATCCCCGCTCATCCCCATGCTGAGCCCGGTCAGCCCGTTGCGTGCCGCGATCCTGGCCAGAAGCGCAAAGTGCAGCGAGGGCTCCTCATCCTCGGGCGGGATGCACATCAGGCCCTTCACCGGCAGATCGAGATTGCGGCAGTCGGCAATGAAGCCATCGGCCTCTGCGGGCAGGACACCCGCTTTCTGCGGCTCCTCGCCGGTGTTGACCTGGATGAAGAGGTCGGGACAGTGGCCTTCTTCCTGTGCAAGACGGGCGCATGTCGCCGCAAGCTTGGGGCGGTCGAGCGAGTGGATGGACTGGAACAGAGAAAAGGCCTGGCGCGCCTTGTTGGTCTGCAAGGGACCGATCAGATGCAGGTCTATTCCTTCGTAACTGGCGCGGAAATCGGGCCATTTGCCGGCCGCCTCCTGGACACGGTTCTCGCCGAAGCAGCGATGGCCCTCCTCCAGCACCGCGACCACGCGCTCGTTTGGCTGCACTTTTGAAACCGCGATCAGGGTCACATCGCCCTTGGCGCGCCCTGCCGCCGCCACCGCCTTCGCGATCCGGTCGGAAATCTCTGCAAGGCCCATGATGTACCTCTCCGTCTTGGTGAGGCGCACAAGATAACACGCAGGGCCAAAAGAAAAGGGGCGACCCTTGCGGATCGCCCCAAATCGTCAGGTAGACGCGGTCAACTTAGAAGTTGAAGCGCACACCCAGGTCGGCAACGTTGTTCTTGGCTGTGTTCCGACCAACCATACCGGAGAGGCTCACGCCGCCCCCGAGATCGTGGGTGAAACCGACGCCGTAAGCATCGTCGATATCGTCGTTACCGCCGCCAGCGTAGGAAGCAGTGATTGCGGTGGCTGCGCCGACCGGGATCGAGCCGGAGATACCATATGAGGTGTCCTCGTCGTCGAGGTCGGTGTCACCCACGAAGAACACGACGTCTGCGATACTAATCGAACCGGTGAGCGTCAGGGTCCAGAAGTCGTAGTCGGTGGCGAAATCCTGATCGTCGGAATAGTCGCCGTAGGAACCGCCGATGGTCCAGCCGCTGAAGTTGTAGGATGCACCGATTTCGTAGGGACTCGAAATCACCGGTGTAGCCGAAGATGTTGCCCGGATCGTTCGAGTCGTGATCAGGCGTGTAGGATGCCATAATCGCGAAATCGCCGACTTCGTATTTTACGCTCACGCCGTTCACACCAGCACCACGCGAAGAGAACGCGTCGAAACCGGGTGCGAAAGTGGAGTACTGACCGATCTGACCGATGAGGCCCGGCTCGATACCGAAGAAGTTCACGACTTCAGCCGCGTCGGTCACGCCGGAGATGTTACCAGCCTGCACGCGGAAACCGCCGGCAGATGCCTGGAAGCGCGCGCCGGAGAGCTCACCGGACTGGACTTCATTACGGTTGACGAGCGTTGTCGGTGTCATCAGCCTGGATACGCATCAGGGCTGCAAAGCGAACGCCGTTGTCGGTCTCGGTTGCGCCGACGATGTTCAGGCGGAAGCGGCTTTCGAAGCGTGTTTCTTCCGCATCGGAACATCTTCCTGAGCGATGACCGGAGTCATGCCATCTTCATCAAAGAACCGGGTTTGCCGGCCTCGTCAACTTCCTGAACCGGGTCGCCATGCAGCGTCCAGAACGTCTGTTGTCGCCGCGCTAGTACCGGTCTTCTTCGTAGATTACACCAAAACGGCCGTAACCGCTGAATGTCACTTCTGCAGCTGCCATGCCGGCTGTCGCCACCAGTGCAGTCGAAGCGATGAGAAGCTTTTTCATGAACTTGTCCTCAGTTGCTATTCATTGTTCACGGGGGAATCCCTGATGAACCTGAGGACACGTTTCGCTCTTTCACCCCCCGCTTTGCAAGAACTTGGATAAGTGAAAGTCGATCATCGAAAAAAATGGTGCAGCTTTGCCACAGTTTCCTGCGACGGGCAAAACGCCGATGCCGCCTTGCGGGTCTCGCGCGTGCAACAGAATGAAGACGATCGGGTCGATCAGCCGGCGCAGGGATATCGCTCTTGTCCCTGCTCTCCATGTTGGATTACCTTGCGCGGGAAATTGAGGAGCAGGCATCCGGATGACAAAGTCGCATTTCATCAAAACGATCGGCCTATATGCCTTTGTGCTCGCGCTCTCCGGATGCGGTGGCGCCAGCCCTACCAGTACAGCTGTGCCCGGAGAACAGGGATCGCTGGATGACATCGCCCGCGAGATCGCCCGCGACAGCGGCAGGGCTTCCGAAGGCGATGCGGCAGGTTCGACCACGATCTGGGACGCGTTTCGCCGCGGCGACACCGAAGCGCAAGTGGCCGTGAACAGGTACATCTGGTCGGCCTCGCTCGAGGTGCTGAACTTCCTGCCCGTGGAATCGGTCGATCCCTTTACCGGCGTCATCATCACAGGCTTCGGCAAGCCGCCCGGCGGCGGGCGTGAATACCGCGCGACCGTCCTGATCCGCGATCCGGCGCTCGATGCGCGCTCGCTGAACGTCTCGCTGAACACGCGCGGCGGACCAGCCGATGCCGCCACCGTGCGCGCGGTCGAAGATGCGATCCTGACCCGCGCGCGCCAATTGCGCATCGCGGACGAAAAGCTTTAGAACCCTTTTCAGAGGTTTTCAGATGATGAGCGCCGGGCCCCGTGACAACGACGGCACCCGGCGTTTCCTGCGTTAAGAAGGACGAAAGATGCAGCGTTACACCCCAGCAGAGATCGAAGCCCGCTGGCAGGAGGTCTGGAACCGCAACGAGGTCTTCAAGGCGGTCCGGTCGGCGGAGAAGCCGAAATACTATGTGCTGGAGATGTTTCCCTATCCCTCGGGCCGCATCCACATGGGGCATGTGCGCAACTACACCATGGGCGACGTGATCGCGCGCTACAAGCTCGCCACCGGTCACAATGTGTTGCATCCGATGGGCTGGGATGCCTTCGGGATGCCTGCCGAGAACGCTGCCATGGCCATCGGCGGCCACCCCAAGGACTGGACCTACGGCAATATCGCCGACATGCGCGCCCAGATGAAACCGCTGGGCCTCTCGATCGACTGGAGCCGCGAATTCGCCACCTGCGATCCGGAATACTATGGCCAGCAGCAGGCGCTGTTCCTCGACTTCCTCAAGGCCGGTCTGGTCTACCGCAAGAATGCCGTGGTGAACTGGGATCCGGTCGACATGACGGTGCTCGCCAACGAGCAGGTGGAGAACGGGCGCGGCTGGCGTTCCGGCGCGCTGGTGGAGCGGCGCGAATTGACCCAGTGGTTCTTCAAGATATCGGATCATTCCGAAGAGCTTCTGGCCGCTTTGGAAACACTGGAGAATTGGCCGGCGAAAGTGCGGCTGATGCAGGAGAACTGGATCGGAAAGTCGCGCGGGTTGCAGTTTTCCTTCTCCACCATCGATGCGCCCGATGGCCATGACCGGATCGAAGTCTATACCACCCGGCCAGACACGCTGCTGGGCGCCTCCTTCGTCGGCATCTCGCCGGATCATCCGCTGGCCAAAGTGCTCGAGCGCGAGCGGCGCGACGTGGCGGCCTTCTGCGCGGAGTGCCGCAAGGGCGGTACAACGGAAGAAGCCATCGAGACGGCGGAGAAACTGGGCTTCGACACCGGCATCCGCGTGCGTCACCCCTTTGATACGGCCGAGGAACTGCCGGTCTATATCGCCAATTTCATCCTGATGGACTACGGCACCGGGGCGATCTTCGGATGCCCCGCCCATGACCAGCGGGATTTCGAATTCGCCACGAAATACGGGCTGCCGATCATCGCGACCTACCTGCCCTCCGAGGACGCGCCCGAAAACCTCGCCGAAGCCTATGTCCCGCCCAAGACGGAGAAGGTCTTCTACAACCGCGGCTTCGCCGGCGAGGCGCATCAGACCGGCCTCGAGGCCATCGATGCCGCCATCGCCTTCTGCGAGGAAAACGGTGTCGGCCACGGCGTCACCAAGTACCGCCTGCGCGACTGGGGCCTCTCGCGCCAGCGCTACTGGGGTTGCCCGATCCCGGTGGTGCATTGCGAGACCTGCGGCGTGGTGCCGGAGAAAAAGGAAAACCTGCCTGTCGAGCTGCCCTATGACGTGAGCTTCGATGCCCCCGGCAACCCGCTCGACCGCCACCCGACATGGCGCGATTGCAAGTGCCCGGCTTGCGGCGCCCCTGCGAAGCGCGAGACCGACACTATGGACACCTTCGTGGACAGCTCATGGTATTTCGCCCGTTTCACCGCGCCGCAGGCCAAGACGCCCACGGTGATGGAAGACGTCAGCTACTGGATGAACGTGGACCAGTATATCGGCGGCATCGAACACGCGATCCTGCACCTGCTCTACTCGCGCTTCTTCGCGCGCGCGATGCATATCTGCGGCCACCTGCCCGCCTCCGCTGTCGAACCTTTCGATGCGCTGTTCACGCAGGGCATGGTGACGCATGAAATCTACATGACCCGCGATGAGAAGGATCGTCCGGTCTACCACCTGCCCGAGGAGGTGACGAACGGCAAACTCGCCGATGGCACCGCGGTGGAGATCATCCCCTCCGCCAAAATGTCGAAATCCAAGAAGAACGTGGTGGATCCTGTCAACATCATCTCCGCCTACGGTGCGGATACGGCGCGCTGGTTCGTGCTCAGCGACAGCCCGCCGGAGCGCGACGTGGAATGGACCGCCGCCGGGGCCGAGGCCGCCTTCAAGCATCTGGGACGTGTCTGGTCGCTCGCGCGCCGTATCGACGATATGGCTGACGGCGCGGGCAGCGGCGATCAGGACCTGCTGCGCGCCATGCATCTGACCATCCGCGACGTGACTTTGGCGATCGAGACCTTCGGCTTCAACGCGGCCATCGCGAAACTCTATGCCTTCACCGCCACCTTGCAGAAGTCACAGGCCGGCAAGGACGCACAGCAACAGGCGATCCTGACGCTGGCGCAGCTGATGTCGCCGATGACCCCGCATCTGGCGGAAGACATCTGGGCCGAATTCGGCCAGAGCGGCCTCATCACCACCGCGCCCTGGCCGAAGGCCGACGCGGCCATGCTGGTCTCCGACACCGTCACCCTGCCGATCCAGGTCAATGGCAAACGGCGCGGCGAGATCACCGTGCCCGCCGATATGCCGAAGGAAGAGGTTGAAAAAGCCGCTCTGGCGGATCAGGGTGTGATCCGGACGCTGGATGGTGCCACGCCCAAGAAGATCATCGTTGTTCCAGGACGGATCGTGAATGTCGTCATGTGACCGCCGCTCCCTGCTCCTGCTGCCGTTGGCGCTCGCCGCCTGCGGCTTCACCCCGGTCTATGGACCGGGCGGCACGGGTCAAAGCCTGCAGGACAATGTCTCCGTCGCCGATCCGGTGAGCCGCAACGACTATTTCATGGTTCGCCGCCTCGAAGAACGGCTGGGCCGCGCGGATGAGGGCGCCTATGCGCTGCAGGTCACGACCGGCATATCGGTGCAGGGACTGGCCGTGGACCCCGAAGGCAACCGCGACCGCTACAACGTGGTGGGCGCGTCGCAATACGCGCTGACGGAGAAGGCGACGGGACGTATCGTGGCCTCCGGGTCGGTCGACAATTTCACCAGCTATTCCGCCACGGGCACCACCATCGCCACCCGCGCCGCCAGCAGGGACGCACAGGAGCGCCTGATGGTGATTCTGGCCGATCAGATCGTGACACGGCTGCTCGTCGTCGATCTGACATGAAGCTTTCGACCCGCGACGCCGAGGCCTATTTCGCCAAGCCGGACGCGGCAAAGGCCGGTCTGCTGATCTATGGCGCCGACGCGATGCGCGTGGCCCTGAAACGCCAGAAGATGCTCGCTGCCCTGCTCGGCCCGGGAGCGGAGGAGGAAATGCGCCTGAGCCGGATGAACGCGGCGGACGTGCGCAAGGACCCCGCGATGCTCGTCGATGCGCTGAAAGCCGTGGGCTTCTTTCCCGGCCCGCGCGCGGTCTTCGTGGAGGAAGCCACCGAGAACACCGCCGCGCCGATCATCGCCGCCCTCGAGGACTGGCGGGCCGGCGATGCGCAGCTCGTGGTGACGGCAGGCGCGCTGAAACCCACGTCGAAACTGCGCAAGACCTTCGAGAGCCACCCTGACGCCTATGCCGCGGCGATCTACGACAACCCGCCGACCCGCGACGAGATCGAGACCGCCCTGCGCGACGCCGGCCTGAAGCAGCCGCAGGGCGACGTCATGGCGGCGCTGGCGGATCTGGCGCAGGCGATCGATCCCGGCGATTTCCGCCAGACGGTGGAAAAGCTTGCGCTCTACAAGCTGAACGACTCCGAGCCTGTCTCGCTCGCCGACATCGCCGCCTGCGCCCCCACCTCCACCGAAGCCGATGTGGACGACGTGCTGATGATCGTGGCCGAAGCGCGCCATACCGAAATCGCGACGGTGATGCAGAAACTCGCAGCCCAGGGCGCGACCCCGGTCGGCCTCTGCATCGGCGCCATCCGCCATTTCCGCACCCTGCACCGCGCCTCCTGCGACACGTCGGGTCGGCCCGCGATCTTCGGCCCGCACCGCGACCGGATGCTGGCGCAATCGCGCAAATGGCGTACCGCCGATCTGGAAACAGCACTCGGCCTGCTCACCGACACCGACCTGCAACTGCGCTCCGCCGGGCAGCACGCACCCGCCATGGCGCTGGTGGAACGCACCTTCATCCGTCTGGCGATGCTTGCCGCACGCTGACATTTCCAAAGGAAAACCCCATGTACAAAGTCATCGGCCCCGTCAAATCCCGCGCCATGCGCGTCATGTGGACGCTTGAGGAAATGGGCGAGCCCTATGAGGTGATCCCCGCCGCCCCGCGCTCGGAAGAGGCGCGGCGCTACAACCCGTCGGGCAAGGTGCCCGCCCTGGTGGACGGGGAGGCGGTTCTGACCGATTCCCTCGCGATCATGACCTATCTCGCGGACAAGCACGGTCGCCTTACCGCCCCTGCCGGGACAGTCGCCCGCGCGCATCAGGACGCGCTGACCTTCTGGCTCGTCGACGAATTCGACGCCATTCTCTGGACCGCCGCGAAACACAGTTTCATCTTCCCCGAGGACAAGCGCGTGCCTGCCATCAAGCCCGCGCTGATGGAGGAATTCAGCGCCTCCGCCGAAAAACTTTCGGAGCGGCTCACCGCCCCCTTCCTCATGGGAGACGAGATCACCCTGCCGGATATCCTCGCGGTACACTGCCTCAACTGGGCCATGGGGGCGAAGTTTCCGCGCACCGACGACAAGCTCTTCGACTACGGCAAGCGCCTGCGCGAGCGTCCCGCCTTTCAAGCCGCGGCGGCGAGGTAATCCACCGCCGCCCGCCCGGCCCAACGCCCCGAAGCAAGACAGCCCGTCAGCAGATAGCCGCCCGTGGGCGCTTCCCAGTCGAGCATCTCGCCCGCGCAGAAGACCCCGGGCCGCGCCTTCAGCATCAGCCCCTCGGTCAGCGCATCGAAACGCACCCCGCCCGCCACGGAAATTGCCTGGTCCATCGGGCGCAGCCCTTGCGGCATGATCCTGAGGCCCTTGAGCAGCCCGGCCAGCGCGTCTTCCGCCTGCGGCAGGGGGCGCGCGACCTCCTGCGCCAGAGCGATTTTCACGGGATCGAGCCGCAGCGTCTTGCGTAGATGAGTGCTCAGGCTTGCCTTGCCACGCGGACGCGCCAGGCGCCCCGCCACTTCCGCAAGGCTCAGATCCGGCAACAGGTCCACCTCCAACGGATGTCCCTCGCGAAGCCCCCGGCTGACCTCGTAGATGCCGCCCCCTTCAAGACCGCTGCGCGCGATTACCGCCTCGCCCCGCGAGCCAAGATCGCCGGCCCGCAGTCCGATGCCTTTCAGCGCCGCTCCCTGATGCGCCAGCATATGCGCGGACCAGGCAATCTCGATGCCCACATTCGCCGGCGCGAAAGGCGCAAGCGCCACACCTTGGGCGGCGAGGATCTCCGCCCAGCGACCGTCCGAGCCAAGCCGAGCCCAACTCGCCCCGCCGAGCGCCAGCACCGTCACATCCGCTTCGATGACCTCGTGCCCGGCTGATCCGTCAAAGACGGCAACCTGCCCGTCCCATCCACTCCAGCGCATGTTGGTGCGGAACGTCGCACCCGCCGCCGCGAGCCGCGCAAGCCAGGCCCGCAGCAGGGGCGAGGCCTTCATCGCCACCGGAAACACCCGGCCCGTAGAGCCGGTGAACACCTCCTGCCCCAACCCCCGCGCCCAGTCCTGCACCGACCTTGCATCGAAGGCACGCAGCATCTCGCACATGGGGGTTGCCGCTTCCGCAAACTGCGGCAGCAGATCGTCGATGCCTTCATCCTTGGTCAGGTTCAGCCCCGACTTGCCCGCCATCAGGAACTTGCGCCCGACCGAGGGTTTCGCCTCGCAGACCGTCACCGCATGACCCGCCGCGCAGAGCATTTCCGCCGCCATCAGCCCGGCAGGCCCGGCCCCGATCACCAGCGCATGGCTCATGCGGAGGCTTTCGGCATCTGTCCCTTGATCTCAAGCACGCGATGCGGATAGGGGATCTCGATACCGTTGTCCTTGAGCGCGTTCCAGATCAGGAAGAGCACGTCGGACGTGTATTTGTTCGGCCCATCGTCGATGCCATTGACCCAGAATTCGACGGCGAAATCGATCCCGCTGTCACCGAAGCCGCGCAATTCGCAGTCCGGCGGATAAGGCTTTGAGAGCACACCGGGATGCGTGGCCACGGCGGCCTCGATGATGGCCGGCACCTTGTTGATGTCGGTGTCATAGCTGACCGAGAACGGCGCTTCATAGCGGTTGGCCGAGCCCGCGTCGGAGTAGTTGATCACCCGCGTGGTGATGAAATCCTCGTTCGGCACGACGATCCAGCGCCCGTCGTAGGTTTCCAGGATCGCGGAGCGCGCCGTCATCTTGACGATGCGACCGGCCTGTCCGCCGTCAAGCTCGACGTAATCGCCGACCGTCGCCTGTCCTTCGACCAGCAAGATCACCCCTGAAATGAAGTTGGAAGCGATCTTCTGCAGCCCGAAGCCAAGACCCACGCCGATCGCCCCGCCGATCACCGCCAGCGCCGAGAGGTTGATGCCCATGATGTTCATCAGCAGCAGGAAGGCGATGCCGAAGATGCCGAACTCGATCACCTTGGCCACGAGCTGGCGCAGCGACGGGCGCATGTCCTTTTGCTGCTCGATGAACTCCGCACTCTGGCGTGTCGTCCAGCCGCCGAGCCAGAACAGGAAGCTGCCCGCGATCACGCCGCGCAGCAGAGCCATGACCGAAAAGGAGATATTGCCCAGCGTCACGGTCAGGGCGTTGAGATAGCTCATCAGCGGCCCGAGCAGCCCGAGCGCATAGAGTGCTGCGACCGGCACCAGCACATAACGCCCAACTAGCTTCAGGAGAGGGTCGCTGAGGATGTGGTGCACGAAACTGCGCACCGCGAGGAAGAGAAAGATCCGCTTGCCGAAGGCGATGACCGCCCCCTCGTCGAAGACCGAGAGCGCCACGGTCTCGCCCAATGCCGCAAATGCGTAAGCCAGAAGCGGCATAAGCAGCGGCAGAAAAAGCAGCAGGCCGCGGCGCATGGCCGGCAGTGCGCCCTGAGCACCCGCGTCCGGCGTCAGCGCAAGCCGCAGCTTGCCCTTGAGCCGCAGCGAGATCAGAAGCGCAAGCAAATAGGCCGCAATCAGCAGGCCGAACTGAATCCAGGCTTCAGGGCTGAGAGCCCAGTCCCGAAGCATGAGCAGGGCCTCGCCCGCAAAGGCCGCAGCATCCTGAACGAACTCGGGCTGGCCCGAAAGATCCGTGTTCATGTGCAGCCCCCTTTTCCGATCGCCCGTCGCGCCTAGAGTCATGCCTGTCCAGATCCGTCAGAGCAAGTACCATGACCAATCCTATCTGCCCCCTCTGCCACCGCCCGATCCCTGCGGCCGTCAAACAGAGCCGGCATCACCTGATCCCGAAACTGAAAGGCGGCAAGGGCGGCCCGACCGTGCTTTTGCATCACATCTGTCATCGCGAGATCCACGCCAGCCTGAGCGAGGCGGAGCTTGCCCGGGACTTTGCCAGCATCGATGCCCTGCGCGCCCATCCGCGCCTTGCCAAATTCATCGCATGGGTGGCGAAACGGCCACCGGAATTTCACTCGAAGGTGCCGGGCAAACGACGCGGCGCCTGATGTGCCTCAGGACGCGGCCTTCTGAAACGCGATCGCGATGCCGCACCAGGAGGTCAAAGATGACCATCACCTGCCAGGAAAACGACGCCACGCGGATCGCCGGGATCACCGTTTCCGGCCATGTCACGCGTGCGGATTGCGACTTCAGGCCTGCATCGACCGCCACGGCACGATCAAACGCATCGAGGTGATCGAAAACGTCGAGGACCTCGGCCCGTCGGTGCTCTGGCCCAGGATAAAATTCGACGTCCTGTAGATCCGCCACTTCAGCCATTTGGCTGTGGGCTCCGACGTCGGCCGGAATCACCCGTTGCTCAAAGCCGCCGTCGCGCCGGGGCCGACGCAAGGCGCACTTCGATCTGGCGGACCTGGAGGCGGCGGAGGCGTGGCTGGCCTCAGCCTGATGACAGGACACATCGCCTTGATCCGGCGGGCGTGCGCGGTCTCTGCCGCGACACTTGCCGCAACAAGCTCTTGCGCCGCTCCCATTAGATCCTCAGGCGACACGATCCGGTCGATCAGCCCGAAGGCCAATGCCTCGTCCGCCGCGATTTTCTGGCCGCCGAGCAGGATCAGCTTGGTACGCGACGGTCCGATCAGGGCGGCCATGCGGCAGGGGTCGCTGGGCTGCGGCAGAAAACCGAGCGTCATCACCGGGTAGAAGAACTTCGCTTGCGGCACGGCGATGCGCAGATCGCACGCCAGCGCCATGCCCATTGCGCCGCCCGCCAGTGTCCCGTTCAGGGCCGCGACCGTGACCCCCGGCAGCGCAGCGATCGCTCCCGACAACTCCTCCCAGAGCGGCGAGAGCGCGAGGCCCGCGCGGGCCGCCTCGATATCCGCCCCGGCGCTGAACACCTTGCCCGCCCCGGTGAGGATGACCGCCCGCGCCTCCTCTGCCGATTGCATCACGGAGACGAGGTCCGCCAGCATCGCCTCGGTCAGCGAATTGGCCTTGTCTGGCCGGTTCAGCGTGACGGTCCAGACACCGGCTTCGCGGAGGACGTCGATCATGTCAGGCCCACCTTGCGGCGAATGTCCTCGTCGCGCAGCGAGATCTCCTGCCCGCACCAGGGATCGGCCTCCGGCCCGCACATCCACAAGAGCGCGCGCGCCGGCCAGTCAGCGGGGATATGCGCGTCCCAGTCGAGCTGGCTCACCGGGTTGATGCCGCTGGCCTTGATCTCGCGCTGCATCTGCGTGGCGACCGTGCCGGGCGAGAGGCCGATGGCGCGGATGCCCTGCGCGGCCTCTTCCTTGTCGAGGCATCGCGTCAGCATGTGCACCGCCGCCTTGGACGCGCAATAATGGCTCCAGGCCTCCACCGGACCATGCGCGGCCCCCGAACTGATCGTCAGCACCGATCCGCCGCCCGCGGCCTTCATCACCGGCAGGACCGCGTGCATGCCGTTGAACACGCCCTTGAGGTTCACGTCGATCACATCCGACCAGGCCTCCGGATCGGCCTTTTCAAGACGCGCGATCGGCTCGATCACGCCGGCATTGTTGATCAGCACATCGAGCCCGCCGAAAGCGCTCACGGTGATCTCCACCGCCGCCGCCATCTGGCGGTAGTTTGCCACATTGCAGGGAATGGCGATGGCGGTCTCGCCGATCTCGCCCGCCAGTTCGGCGATCTCGGACTGGCCGCGCGCAATCAGCGCCACATTGGCGCCCGCCCCGGCGAAAACCCTTGCCGCCTCGGCGCCGATGCCGCGGCTTGCACCGGTGATGAAAACGGTCTTGCCTGTCATGTCCATGGTCATTTCCTCGTCAAGCTGCGCCTGACCTGTGGTAATCTGCCACGGCGCGGGGGTCCATCCCCTGCGGCCCTTGACCCCGCGCACCCCTTCGCACAGCATGCGGCCAGCTTCAAATCAGAGGATCTCAGATGTCGTTTCACAAGTTCGCCTGGTCCGCCGCCATTCTGGCGCTCGCAACCCCTGCCAGCGCGGATCTCACCGCAGAGGATGTCTGGAACGACTGGCAGGCCTATATCGCGGGCTTCGGCTATACGGTGACCGGCGAGCCGCGCCGTGACGGCCCGACGCTGCGTGTGGATGACCTTGAGCTCACAATGGGGTTCGCCGCCGAAGGCGACGTGGCGACGCTGAGCGTCAGCAGCCTTGTGCTGACCGAAAACGGTGACGGCACGGTGTCGATCGCCCTGCCCGCCTCCATGCCGATCGAGATGGCCTCGACGGACCTCGACGGTCTTCGCACCAGCACCAGCATGACCTACAGCCAGACCGGCCTTGTGATGTCCGCCTCCGGCATCCCGACCGAGATCGTCTACGACTACACGGCGGATACCATGTCGATGATGACGACCGCCATGGAGGTCAACGGCGATGTGATCAGCGGAGACGCTGGCCTCGAGGCCAGCGTTGCCGGCATCCGGGGGCAGACGATCATGCGCCTCGAAGCTCAGCGCCAATACGATCAGAGCCTGACCGCAGACAGCCTTACCTACACCCTGAAATCGGTGGATCCGGCGTTTGAAAGCTCGGGAACGCTTGCGGGCAAGACAGAGAACCTGCAGTTCACTGGCTCCAGTACCCTGCCGCTCGGCGTCGTGCAGGCAAGCGACATGAGTGCCATGCTGGCCGCGGGCTTCGGGTTCGAGGGCAAATTCACCTACGAAGGCAATGCCACGCAGGTCAACACCGAGACGCCGCAGGGCCCCTTCGAAATCGCCTTCACCTCCGAGAGCGGCACGCTCGATGTGACCATGGGTCAGGAGGGGCTCAGCTACGCCGCAGCGCAACAGGCGCTGGCCGCCGACGTCATGACCGCGAGCTTTCCCGTACCGCTGCAATTCGCAGTGGCCAATGCCGGGCTGAACCTCACGATGCCCCTGCAGAAATCCGACACACCGGAGGATTTCGCGCTCGGGTTCACGCTTCAGGATGTGATCGTCTCAGACATGCTCTGGGGCATGTTCGATCCCTCGGGGCAGTTGCCGCGCGATCCGGCGACGGTTCTTTTGGACCTGACCGGAAAGGCGCGGCTGCTGCTGGATTTCCTCGACCCTGCCGCCGCGGCGCGTTCGGCTGATCCCGATGTGACACCGGCGGAAATCGAAAGCCTCGACATCAACCGCTTCGAGGTCGCGCTTGCCGGGGCCAAGCTGACCGGGAACGGCGCTTTCACTTTCCGCAATGCCCCCGAGGGCGGCACGCCCGCACCGGTGGGCGGCGTGAACCTCACGCTCGTCGGCGGCAACGGGCTGCTCGACAAGCTCGTCGCCATCAACCTGCTGCCCGAAGAAGAGGCGATGGGCGCGCGGATGATGATGGGGCTGCTCGCGGTGCCGGGCAACGCACCCGATACGCTGAATTCCAAGATCGAGGTCAACGAGGACTGGCATGTCTTCGCAAATGGCCAACGCATCCAGTAAGGCGTTTGACGCAGGGGCGTGACCGATCCCGCGCCGACTGTGCGCGGGACTTTTTCCGGCCTGCCCTTGCACAGCAGCGAGCGCCCGGCTACCTGAAGCGCAGGACGCAGGGAGCGAAACCATGACGCAGGCACTCGAGGAGCTGACCGGCAAACTGCTGCAGGCCGCGCGGTCGGCAGGCGCCGATGCCGCCGATGCCATGGTCACACGCGGCACCTCGCTCTCCATCGACGTGCGCAAGGGCGTGCTGGAGCAGGCCGAACGCGCCGAAGGTGTCGATCTGGGCCTGCGCGTCTTCATCGGCAAACGCAGCGCGATCGTTTCCGCCTCGGACCATCGCGACCGGACCATCGCCGAGATGGCGACACGCGCGGTAGCGATGGCGCGCGAGGCACCCGAGGATCCCTACAGCGGCCTTGCCGACCCCGATCAACTCGCCGGAGAGGTGGACATCGACGCGCTGCAACTGGCCGATCCCGACGAAGAGCCCTCCCCGCAAGCGCTTCAGGAAGACGCCCTGCGCGCCGAGGCCGCCGCCCTTGCCGTCAAGGGGATCAGCCAGGTGGATGCCTCCTCCGCCGGCTATGGTGCCAATGAAGTGCATTTCGCCGCCACAAACGGGTTTTCCGGTGGCTACCGTCGCACCAGCCGCGGCCTGTCCTGCGTCGCCATCACCGGGACAGGCACGGCGATGGAGCGCGACTATGACGGCGACAGCCGCATTTTTCAGAGCGACCTGCGCAGCCCCGAGGACATCGGCAGCTCCGCCGCCGAGCGCACCTTGGCCCGCAGCGGGGCGCGCAAGCCACCCACCGGCCAGTTTCCGGTGCTCTTCGACGAACGTGTCGCAAGTTCGCTCATCGGACATCTCCTGATGGCGGCGAATGGGGCCTCGATCGCCCGTGGCGCCTCCTGGCTCCGTGATGCGCTCGGAGAGGCGGTCCTGCCCAAGGGGATGACGCTGCTCGAAGACCCGCACCGCCCGCGCGTCAGCGGCTCGCGACCCTTCGATGCCGAAGGGCTCGCGACCCAAGCCCGCAAGATCGTCGATGACGGTGTCTTGACTGGCTGGACGCTGGATCTTGCCAACGCGCGCAAGCTTGGCATGACCTCCACCGCCAACGCCGGCCGCGGCGTGTCCTCCGGCCCGTCGCCCAGCACCTGGAACGTCACCCTGACCGAAGGCACCGCCAGCCGCGCGGACCTGATCCGCGACATGGGCACCGGACTTCTGGTCACCTCGATGATCGGCTCCACGATCAACCCCAACACCGGCGACTACTCCCGAGGTGCGGCAGGGCTCTGGGTCGAGAACGGCGAGATCACCCATGCTGTGAACGAATGCACGATCGCGGGCAACCTGCGGGACATGCTGCGCGGCCTCGTCGCCGCCAATGATGCGCGCCCGCACCTCAGCCGCGTCGTGCCTTCCTTGCTCGTGCCGGGAATGACCCTTGCAGGCACCTGATCTCGCCCTCATCACCGATGCGATCCGCATGGCCGGTCGCGTCGCCACCAGCTTCGTGGGCAAGACCGCCCGAAGCTGGGACAAGCCGGCGGGTGCCGGGCCGGTGACGGAAGCCGATCTTGCCGTCAACGCAATGCTGGAGAATGTCCTGCGCACCGCGCGGCCCGACTACGGCTGGCTGTCGGAGGAGACCGAGGATACGGGCGACAGGCTCCAGAAGGATACCGTCTTCATCATCGACCCCATCGACGGCACGCGCAGCTTCGCCGAGGGCTCGAAGACCTGGGCGCATTCCATCGCCGTGGCACACAAGGGCGAGGTGCTGGCGGGGGCCGTCTACCTGCCGATGCGCGACCTGCTGTTCTGTGCCGAACGCGGCAAGGGTGCCTTTCTCAACGGCGCCCCGATCCGGGCTTCTTCGCAAAGTGATCTCGACAGCGCCTCGGTTCTGGCGGCCAAACCCACGGTGCATCCGCAACACTGGCCAGGCGGCGTGCCGGGGTTCGACTTTGCGCACCGCCCGTCGCTGGCCTACCGGCTCGGGCTCGTGGCGCAGGCCCGTTTCGATGCGATGCTGACCTTCCGGCCAACCTGGGAATGGGACATCGCCGCGGGCGCCATCCTCGTCACGGAAGCGGGCGGCACCTGCACCGACAGAACGGGGCGCGCCCTGCGCTTCAACAACCGCACCCCGACGCAGGAAGGGCTGATCGCCGGTGGCCCCGCCCTGCACGGCGCGCTGCTGGCCAGCCTTGCCGCCACCGCGCCTTGACCCCGCCTGCGAGATCAGCAAGCTAGACCCGACCCTCCCAGAAAAGGACCAGACCCATGACCCAGCGGCTGCACCTCGTCTTCGGCGGCGAACTCGTCGACCCCGGGAAGAACATCTTCAAGGATGTCGACGACATCCATATCGTCGGCATCTTTCCGAACTACGAAACCGCCTACAACGCCTGGAAATCCGAAGCCCAGCGTACCGTGGACAATGCCCATATGCGCTACTACATCGCGCATCTGCACCGCCTGCGGGACGAGGAAACCGCCGCCTCGGGCACCGAAGCACTGGGCTGAACCGCGATGGGCCGCTCCTTCGGACTGGCCGCTTATCGCGCGCTGTCGCGGCGCTCGGCCAACCCGGGCTTTGCGCCTTCGGGGCCCCGACCAAAAGGGCAACTCGTCTGGATACAGGTTTCCGAGCCCTCGAAGATCGCCGCCATTTTCGATCTCGCCGACCGGATCGCTGCCGCGCGCGACCGGGTGAGCCTGATGATCACGCTTGTCGAAAAGCCGGATCCGGACCTTGTCGGGCAGGCAAAAGCCAAGGCGATCCTGCTAGAGCAGACCCCGTCGGAGCATCCCGAAGCCGTCGCCGCCTTTCTTGCCCACTGGCGCCCGGACCTCTGCATCTGGACCTGGGGCGGCATCCGCCCTAACCTCGTCCAACAGGCCCGCGCCGCGGGGTGCCCCACAGCACTCATCGACGCCGACACCAAGGGGTTCGACGGGCGCCGCGACCGCTGGCTGCCGGAAGTGTCGCGCATCCTGCTCTCGGAATTCATCGCCATCCTCTTACGCTCGGCATCTGCGCGGCAGCGGCTGATGGCTCTTGGGCTTCCCGAAGACAAGCTGACCCTGACCCCGCCCCTTCAGGCCGGCGGCAAGGCGCTCAATTGCGAGGATTCGGATCTGGCCGAAATGTCGTCCATGTTGGGCGGACGCCCGGTCTGGCTGGCTACCGGCGTGCAGGAAGAGGAGGTCATGACCATCCTCTCTGCGCATCGGCAGGCACTGCGGCTGTCGCACCGGCTTCTCCTGATCCTGCATCCTGCATCGACCGCCCTCGCCGAGCGTGTCCGCCAGAAGGCCGTCGAGGAGGGCTTCCGGCTCTGTGTCTGGTACGAAGGTGCCGTCCCGGATGACAACACGCAAATCCTGCTGAGCGACGATGCCCGCGACCTGGGCCTCTTCTACCGGGTGGCCCCGGTTTCCTTTCTGGGCAGTTCGCTGGCGTCGGGCCACGGCGGGCAGAATCCTTTCGAGGCAGCGGCGCTGGGATCAGCCGTGCTCTACGGACCGAACGTCCGGCGGTTTCTGCCTTTCTATACCAGGCTTGCCAATGCAGGTGCGGCACGGATCGTGAACGACGCCCAGACCCTCGGCACCGCCGTGATCCGCCTGATCTCCCCCGATCAGGCCGCAGCGATGGCCCATGCGGGCTGGGACGTGATCAGCGAAGGGGCCGATGTGATCGACCGCGTGGTTGCGCTGGTCGAGAAATCCCTCGACGAAAAGGAAGGCCGTCCGAATGCGCGCCCCTGACTTCTGGTTCACAGCACCTGAGCGCCCCGCCCTCGCCGCCCGGCTGTTGCAGCCCTTGGGCTGGCTTTACGCGCAAGGCACGGCACGCAGGCTGCGCAACGGCACGCCCCTCAAACTCGATGTGCCGGTGGTCTGCATCGGCAACCTCAACGCCGGCGGCACCGGCAAGACGCCCACCGTCATCGCCGTTCTGGACATTCTGACGTCGGCCTTTCACCGCCCGCATGTCGTCACCCGCGGCTATGGCGGCAAGCTGACCGGCCCGGTGCGCGTCGATCCGGCCAAGCACGTCGCCGCGGATGTGGGCGACGAGCCTTTGCTGCTTTCCGCCTTCGCCGAGGTCTGGGTCGCCCGCGACCGCGCCGCAGGCGGCAGAGGCAGCGCAGGAAGCCGGGGCCACGGTCGTGGTGCTCGACGACGGCTTCCAGAATCCGTCGCTGCACAAGGACATGAGTATCGTCGTCGTCGATGCCGGCCGCGGTTTCGGCAACGGGCGCTGCCTGCCCGCCGGGCCCTTGCGCGAACCGGTCGATGTGGGCCTCGCCCGTGCCGACCTGCTGCTGTCGATCGGCGAGGCGCAGGCGCAGGCGGGGTTCGATACGACGGTCCTGCCCCACGGCCTGCCGCACCAGCGCGCTCGGCTCCTGCCGCTGCAGACCGGTATGGACTGGACCGATACGAAGGTCGTGGCCTTTGCCGGCATCGGGCATCCGGAAAAGTTCTTCGCGACGCTGCGCGGGCTGGGCGCCGATCTGGTGCTCGCCGAGGCGCTGGAAGATCACCAGCCGCTGTCTGCCGCCCTGATGAGCCGTCTGCAGGCGCAGGCGCAGACCCATGGCGCGCAGCTTGTGACCACCGAAAAGGACGCCGTGCGACTGCCCGCGTCCTTTCGCAGCAAGGTGATCACCCTGCCCGTGCGCCTCGAACTGGCGGATGACCCTCAGCCACTTCGCGACCTCCTGCGCGCCTTGCCTGCACCGTGACGTCTAGGGCGCGTCGTCTTCGCCCAACTTCGGCGCAGGCCGCTTCAGAACAAGCTCCGCTTCCGAGAAGCTGAAGGGGGATCGCACCCCCGGCACCCCGTCGAGCTTGAGCTCCATGCCCCGGGCGCGGACCTGCGGGTCGGCCATCACCTCGGCCATGTCGTTGATCGGCCCGGCGGGCACGCCTTCGGCCTCGCAGGCCGCCAGAAGATCGGCGCGCGTGCGTTTCAGGGTCGCATCGGTGAGCCGCGCGATCATTTCCGCGCGATGCGCGAGGCGGTCCACGTTCTTGAGGAATTTCGGCGCTTCTGCCATCTCCTGCAGGCCAAGAAGCTTGCAAAGCTTGCGATATTGCCCGTCATTGCCAGTCGCGATGATGATATGCCCGTCCGCACAATCGAAGACCTGATAGGGCGCAAGGTTGAGATGCGCGTTGCCCATGCGTTTCGGCGGCACTCCCGTGGTCAGGTAGTTCAGCGCCTGGTTCGACGTGATCGCCACCGCCACATCCAGCAGCGCCATGTCGATATGCTGCCCGCGCCCGGTGCTGGCACGCTGGTGGACGGCGGCAAGGATCGCCGTCGTGGCATAGACCCCCGTCAGGATGTCGGTGATGGCGATGCCGTATTTCTGCGGCTGGCCTTCGGGCTCGCCGGTCACGGACATCAGGCCCGACATGCCCTGAATGATGAAATCGTAGCCCGCCCGCGGCGCGTAAGGCCCGTCATGGCCGAAACCGGTGATCGAGCAATAGATCAACCGCGGAAAATCTCGCGACAAAGTCTCGTAGTCCAGCCCGTATTTCGCAAGCCCCCCGGTCTTGAAGTTCTCGATCAGGATATCCGCATCGCCAAGCAACGCGCGTACCTTTTCCTGCCCCTCTTCGGTCCGGAAATCCGCCGTGACGGATTTCTTGCCGCGGTTCGTGGAGTGGAAATAGGCCGCCGAGACATCCTCACCGCGCGTCACGAAAGGCGGGCCCCACTGGCGCGTGTCATCGCCTTCGGGGCTTTCCACCTTGATCACTTCGCAGCCAAGATCGGCCAGCGTCTGACCGGCCCAGGGCCCCGCGAGCACCCGCGCCAGTTCGACGACCTTGAGACCGGCGAGTGGAGCCGCCATTACTGCGCCGCGGCGTCCAGCAGTTCCACCATTTCCGCATAGGGCATATTGGCATATTTCTTGCCGTTGATCACAAAGGTCGGCGTGCTGTCGACACCGTCCGCGCCAGCCTTCTCCTGATACCAGGCCACCAGCGTCCGCGCCTTGTCGGCATCCTGCAGACAGGCTTCCATGGTCGCGTCTTCAAGTCCCGCGAGCCTGCCGATCTTGCGCAGCTCCTCCACGATGGCCGCAGGCTCGCCTGCCTGCGCCCACTCCGACTGGCCCGCGTAGATCAGATCCGTCATGCCGAAAAACTTCTCCGGCGAGCCTGCACAACGCGCGATCATCGAGGCCCAGAGGCCGTAGCGGTCGAAGTAGACCTCGCGGTAGATGAAGTTGATCTTGCCGGTGTCGATGTAATCCGCCTTCAACTCCTTGTAGGGTCCGGCGTGAAAGGCCGCGCAATGCGGGCAGGTGAAGCTGGCATATTCGATCACCGTCACCGGCGCATCGGGGTTGCCCAGTGACATGTCCTCGATCACGGAGGTGTCGATTTCCGCGTTCTGCTCCTGCGCGTTCGCCGCGCCGAAGGGATCGGCGGGGGCGACGGAAGGGCCGGGGCTGGTCACGAACCACGCGCCAAGGCCAAGTACCGCGACAGCGGCGGAGACGATCATCATACGAGACATGAGTTTCCCTTTTATCGGTTTGATTTCATAAGAATGTTGGTTCCAAGCCGGGCCAGCGCCTCGCGCAGCCCGGCATCGCCGACCGGCCCGACCGCTTCCCGGGCCTTCTCCCGCAGCACGGGATCGGCCGGCGTTGCTTCCGGCTTGGTCTTGCCATGGCGGAAATCCACCTGCCCTTCGGCAAAACCGGTGGCGGCTGTCTGGGTGATCCGGACCCGCGCAATGGCGTTGTAACCGTAGATGCCATTCACCCGCGCGCGCAGCTGTTCCTTCTGCATTTCCAGCATCGGCGCATTGGCCCCGGTGGTCAGCACCGTCAGCGTCGCCCCCATGCCGCCGCGACCGTAGCTGATCTCGACCGGGCGGGAGATCGCGGCGACCTCTTCGCCCGCCACTTCGACCCATTGCGTCAAAAGCCGGCTCTGCGCAAAGCCACGCTTCTCGGAGGCCTCCCGGATGCGGGTGGTCAGGAGGCTCGACGTGCGGGTGAACCCTTTTGTACTGGCGCGGCGCGGTGACATCGCTATCTTCCCTTTGACCTTCGCGCATCATAGCGGCTTGGCGCGGCAGTACCAGACAAACCAAAATGACCGGAGCATAAAGATTGCGTGACCTGACCATGGCACCTGATGCGCTAAGCGACAGTCTTCTGGACTGGTATGACGTTCATGCGCGCGATCTGCCTTGGCGCGTGGCGCCGCAGGACCGCAAGGCGGGCGTCCTGCCCGACCCCTACCGCGTCTGGCTCTCCGAAATCATGCTGCAGCAGACGACCGTGGCGACGGTTCGGGATTATTTCGAGCGCTTCATCACCCGCTGGCCGACCGTGAACGATCTCGCCGCGGACGCAAGATGCCGATGTCATGGGCGAATGGGCCGGGCTTGGCTACTACGCCCGCGCGCGCAACCTGCTGAAGTGCGCGCGCACGGTCGTCGATAACCATGCCGGGATCTTTCCCGCCGATCACGCGGCACTGCTGAAACTTCCGGGTATAGGCCCCTATACCGCTGCGGCGCTCGGCTCCATCGCCTTCGACCAGCCCTATGCGGTGCTCGACGGCAATGTGGAGCGGGTGATGGCACGACTCTTCGATATTCACACGCCCTTGCCCGAGGCGAAACCCGACCTGATGGCGCGGGCCGAGATGCTGACACCCGAGCAAAGGCCCGGCGATTACGCGCAGGCGGTGATGGACCTCGGGGCCACGATCTGCACACCGAAATCGCCCGCCTGCGGCATCTGTCCCTGGCGCGAGCCCTGCGCCGCACGCGCACGCGGCACCGCCCCGGAACTGCCGAAGAAAACGCGCAAGAAGACGAAACCCGTGCGGCAGGGCACGGTCTATCTCGGACAGCGCGCCGATGGCGCCTGGCTGCTGGAAACGCGGCCCGACAAGGGGCTGCTGGGCGGCATGCTGGGCTGGCCCGGCACGGCCTGGATCGATGCCGCCGAACCTGCGCCCGACACGCCGCCGCCCTGCGCCGGCGACTGGGAGGCGTTGCCGGGCGAGGTGCGCCACACCTTCACGCATTTCCACCTGATCCTGCAGGTCCGCACCGCCCTCTTGCCGCTCGATGCGGCCCCACTGCGCGGCGACTTCCTGCCACGGGCGGAGTTCCGCCCATCCGACCTGCCCACGGTCATGCGCAAGGCCTATGATCTCGCCCGTTAGCGCCGCGTTAGGCTTGGCGCGGCTAGGCAAGCTGCGCTACAGAGCAACCACCCCAGCCGGACAGTGCCATGACCCCTGACGCAAGATACATCCCCTTTGCCGACCTCACGCGGCTGTCGCGTGCCGCACCCTTCTGGATCTCGCTGCTGCTGCCGCCGCTGGCCTGGTACGGCGCCTTCAAGGGCGGCTGGGCGGTGCTGCTCCTGCCTGTGGTGACATGGTTCCTGTTCTCCGCCCTCGACGTGGCCTCTGGGCGCGACACGTCCAATGCCGACCCCGAGACCCCGGCGAAGGCGCTCTTCTGGTATCGCGCGGTCACACTGGTCTGGGCGCCGCTGCAGGCGGGGATGCTCTTCGGCCTCCTGTGGTACGTGCCGCAGGCCGATCACCTGAGCACGGCGGAACGGATCGGCCTCTTCTTCGGCGTCGGCGTGATCACCGGCACCATCGGCATCAACTACAGCCATGAGCTGATGCACCAGAAGAACCGCGTCGAGCGCGGTTTCGCCGACCTGCTGCTCGCCATGGTGCTCTATTCGCATTTCCGCTCCGAGCACCTGCTGGTGCACCACCGTTATGTCGGCACGCCGCGCGACCCGGTCACCGCACGCTACAACGAAGGTTTCCACCGCTTCTATCCGAGAGTGTTGCGCCAGTCTCTCGTCTCCGCCTTCAAGGCCGAACGCGACAAGCTCGCGCGCAAGCAGCTGCCCTGGCACGACCTGCGCAATCCCTTCTTCCGCTACTGGGCGTTGCAGGCGGGCTGCCTCGCGCTCGCCGGCATCCTCGGCGGCTGGTCCGGTTTCGGGCTCTTCCTTGTGCAGGCCGGCACCGCCATCTGGCAGCTGGAACTTGTCAATTACATCGAACACTACGGGCTGACGCGCCGCCATCTGGGCGCCGGCAAATACGAACATGTGCAGCCGCATCATTCCTGGAACGCCGATCACCGCGCCTCGAACTGGCTGCTGATCAACCTGCAACGCCACTCCGACCACCACTTCAAGCCCGACCGCCGTTTTCCGGTGCTTCAGACCTACGACAGCGCCAAGGCGCCGCTGCTGCCCTATGGTTACCCGGTAATGACCATGGCCGCGATGGTGCCGCCGCTCTGGCGCCGGATCATGAACCCGCGGGTGAAAGCCTGGCGCAGAACCTACTACCCCGACATCCAGGACTGGAATGCCTACAACAAGGCGACCAACCCGCCGCCGCGGTAATGTATGGCTCCTGTCGATTTTCTCTGAATATTTGAGCCTGTTCGGGCACTTTTTCAACCGCCAAAACTGAACGGATTGCCGCCCTTGCATTCGTTTTGGCACCTATCGAATAGCATTTTTCAGGCTTCGAAAACTGGAGGGTGCAATGCTCAGATTTGTTTTGGCGGGTTTGGGCTGGCTTCTGGTAGTGTCCTCTACCTTCAACATCGCAATCAAACTGTTTGGGAGTGATTGGGCAGTCGCGCGGTACGCTGGGAGCGATCGCAATTTAGACTCACCATTTATTGGATTGGCAATTGGATTGGTCTTCCTCGCGCTCAGCCAGATACTGAAAAAGCTGGATGATGTTCTGCAACGCGGTGAGTGACATCAGAAACAGGCGCGTGAAGACAAAAGGCGAAGATGCTGGAACTGGCGCAAAGGTCTGATCCGTGGATCCAGACCGCTGTAAAATCCTGTTTCACATTCAAAAAAAACCCCGCCACAAGGGCGGGGTCAGGGGGGTGCCCATCACAGGCAGCCTCGCACACAAGGCCACAGGCACCGGCGGTGTTCGTTTATCTGAAAATCAGCTGTCCATCTCCGAGCGGATCTGCTGGCGCAGCACGTCGATAGGGACCATGTCGCCATCGCGTTTGAAGGTCCAATAGGTCCAGCCGTTGCAACTCGGCGCCTTTTCGAAGGCCGCTCCCACCTGGTGGATCGACCCTCGGACTTCGCCGCCGATCAACGTACCATCGGCGCGCACCTTCGCGACCTTGCCGCGCGGCGAATAGAGCGCCTCGCCCGGCCGCAGCATGCCGCGCTCGACAAGCTGACCGAAGGGAATACGCGGCTCGGCACGCTTGGAGGCGCTGACCTGCAACGCCTCGCGGTCGAACTTGCGCACCCGCGCAATCCGCTTCTCGGCCACGCGGCGGTAGGCTTCCTCGCGCTCGATCCCGATGAAATCGCGCCCCAGCATCTTGGCCACGGCCCCGGTGGTCCCGGTGCCGAAGAACGGATCGAGGATCACGTCGCCCGGATTGGTGGAACCCACCAGCACCCGGTGCAGCAGGCTTTCGGGCTTTTGCGTCGGATGCGCCTTGTCGCCGTGGTCGTCCTTCAGCCGCTCGTGCCCGGTGCAGATCGGCAGCACCCAGTCCGAACGCATCTGGATGCCCTCGTTCAGCGCCTTCAAGGCCTCGTAGTTGAAGGTGTATTTGCTGGCCTCGTCGCGCCCCGCCCAGATCATCGTCTCATGGGCATTGGTGAAACGCTTGCCGCGGAAGTTCGGCATCGGATTCGACTTGCGCCAGACCACGTCATTCAGGATCCAGTAGCCCTGATCCTGCAACACGGCCCCCACTCGGAAGATGTTGTGATAGCTGCCGATCACCCAGATCGCGCCATTCGGCTTGAGCACCCGCCGCGCCGCCTTGAGCCAGGCGCGGGTGAAGTCGTCATAGGCCTGGAAGCTGGAAAACTGGTCCCAATGGTCGTCCACCGCATCGACGCGGCTGTTGTCCGGCCGGTGCAGGTCGCCCTTCAGTTGCAGGTTATAGGGCGGATCGGCGAAGATCAGATCCACCGACGCTTCGGGCAGTCCGTTCATCACCTCGATGCAGTCGCCCGCGAGGATCGTGTTCAAGGGAAGCGCCGCAGCGCCCTTGGTCTTTGTCATCATCTTCTGCCTCTGGTCCCGGTGCATTTTGCACTCGTTGGTTGAGGACCAAGATGAGTCAAAGCCGATTCGCCGTCAATTTCTTTTTTGAATCAACTGCTTACGATTTTTTCTTGATACAACATCTTGTGTACCGGTTTGAAGGTTCGTCTATGGTGTGGGGTCACACCAAGATTTCGGAGCGCCGCCATGTGGCTTTTCGATCCATATCCCATGTTGGTCTCCCAGCCATAGCCCGGATGCTGTTGCGCCAAATCCACCATGATCCGGTCGCGCGCGATCTTGGCCACGATCGATGCCGCCGAGATCGACAGGCACCTCGTATCGCCCTTCACCACCGGGATCACCGGCAGGTTCATGCCATGCGGCACGATGGCGCCATCGACCAGCACCTGATCGGGCACGACCGGCAGGCCCGCGACCGCCCGCTGCATGGCGAGGTGGCTGGCGCGCAGGATGTTGACCTGTTCGATCTCCTCGACGCTGGCATGTCCGACCGAGACCATCGCGCAACCGGCCAGCAACTCCGCCAGTGCCTCGCGCCGCTTTTTCGACAGCTGCTTGGAATCGTTGAGGCCTTCCGGAATCAGCAAAGGGTCGAGAACAACTGCCGCGGCGGTCACGGGGCCTGCCAGCGGGCCGCGGCCCACCTCATCCACCCCGGCCACATGCAGCCTGCCCGCTGCATAGGCGGCCTTCTCCATCTCGAAATCCGGTCCCATGCCCCGGTGATCCGACGATCGCAGCCCGGGTGCAAGAAAAAAGCGCGCACCGCTTGCGAGGTGCGCGCCCTTACTCGTTACGCGAAACCGGATGCCCGAACATCCCGCTTCAGGGTCAAAACCGGCCTGGGGACCTGACCGGCTTTGCTTCGGCCCGCCGTTACATGCGGGCCAATTGGTATCCTTCATCGCGCAGGCAGCGCGCGTCATAGCCTTCGCGCGGCCCGTTATAGGACCGGAAGCGCACCGCGCAGTCCTGCGGCAGACGATTGACGTAGGAATAGTTCCGCTCGAGACAGTCCTGCGCAAAGAAGCGCACCCGCCCGTCCCGGGTATCGACGCTCTGCAGGCAGTCGCCGGGCAGGAGCTTGCGGTCCGCGCGCTTGGGCAGCGGGCGCGGATCAAGGGGCTCGGCCCAGACGGTCTGGGGCCGGGCGACGGGGCGAAGGACGCTCTGCGGCATGGGGGCTCGATAGGTTTTTTGGGCTGGCGCCTGGTAGTATACTGGCGGAGGTGCGACGTTGCGCGAGACGATCTGGTTCTGCCGGTTCCGCTGGGTCTGGTCATAGATCACCTTGCCGACCACGGCGGCACCCGCGACGATGGCCAGTGTCTTCAGCAGATCGTTGTCGGCGCGTGCAGGTGCCGTGCCGAATGCGGTGACGGTGAGGGCGGCGGCAACGACGGCGGCAATGAATTTTCGACCCATCTGGCGTATCCTTTTCTTCATGTGTCCCATGTGGCCCCCGTCGATGGGCGGCCTCGATGCGATCCATCTGGGGCCACCCCCCTCGGTCAGGCAATATCGCCCGGGCGCTATCGGATAGCACTCCCGCCAAGCCCCCTTTGTTATTGAATATCTTTCCGCCGCGGCGCAGGATCGGCGCATGAAAAACGTCTCTCTCCTCCCCTGCCTTTTCGCGGCATTCGCCCTCGCGCCCGCGGCGCTTGGCGCGGAATGCTACGCGGATTACAAGGCCAAACAGGACAACCCGCTGCGGCTGCACTATGGTGTGGCGCAGGTTTCGCAATGCTCGCAGGCGGCGGCGCAGGCGGAGTTGTCGGCGCGGCTTGCCGCCAACGGCTGGACGCTCCTCAACATCGTTTCGGTCTTCGACCAAGCTGGGCTGGCGGAAAGGAAAGAGAGTGCAGGACCAAACTACCTCCGCTTCTGACATGCGCCGCTCCGGCAACCGTATCGTGATCTTCGGAATCGCGGGGATCGTGGCGATCCTCGTGATCGCCGCGGCGCTCCTGTTCTGGGCGCTGCCTGATGCCAATACGTTCAACGCTCGGGTCGAGCAGCTCTTTGTCGAGAACAACGATCTGACCACGCAGGCGGAGGTCAAGCTTCTCGAAATCCTCGCTCAATCCGGTACGGCGTTCTCGGAGATTCTGACCAGCTACCGGGTGGTGATCTTCGTGCTGCTGGTCTTCGCCACCGCGATGCTGGTCGCAGCACTGGTCTTTCTGGTGCTGCTGGCGGGCTTCAATCGCCGCATGGCGCAGATTGAGCGTGTGGGCATTCAGGTCAATTCCCTGCTGATCAGCCGGGAGGAAAACACGGTCTATCTCAACAACCTCGGCTTCAAGCTCACCTCGGCCGCGATGGAGACGCTTTCGGTGCTGGCCGAAGCACGGATGGACGACGACGTGCTCTCAGGCTCGGAGATCGAAGGCATGATTTCCGGCCGCCCCGCCGTCGACTGCGACGAGGCCACGGGCGCCACGCGGATCAAGCGCCTGCGCGACACGCTGGGCAACCAGATCGTCTCGGAACTGCTGGTCAAGAATGTGGCGCGCCGTGGCTACATGCTCGCCATCGACAAGGATGTGATCAAGGTGATCTGAGGCGCGGCAGGTGGTCCGCCGCGCCCTTTCGTTTCAACGCCCGAGGTGATGGACCTCCTGAAGCCCGTAGACCGGCGTATCAATGCCTTCCATCCGCGCCTTCAGTTGCAGCGACAGGAACTGCGAATAATGCCGCGACTGGTGCAGGTTACCGCCGTGGAACCAGAGGTTCTCGACCTGCGTCGGCTTCCACATGTTGCGCTGCTCGCCTTCCCAGGGCCCCGGATCCTTCGGCGTGTCGGAACCAAGCCCCCAGACCTTGCCCACCTTGTCGGCGGTCTCCTGGTCGATGATGTCGGCGACCCAGCCGTTCATCGACCCGTAGCCCGTGGCATAGACGATCAGATCCGCCTCCAGCTTGGTGCCGTCGTCGAGGATCACCCCGTCTTCGACCACTTCCACCACCTGCCCGTGCGCCAGCTTGATCTTGCCGTCGATGATCAGCTGGCTCGCACCCACGTCGATGTAGTAGCCCGAGCCGCGCCGCAGGTATTTCATGAAGAGCCCGGAACCATCCGCGCCCCAGTCCAGCTTGAAGCCCGCCTTCTCCAGCCCCTTGTAGAACTCCGCATCGACCTCCGCGATCTTCTGATAGACCGGGATCTGGAACTCATGCAGGATCCTGTAGGGCAGCGAGGCGAAGATCAGGTCCGCCTTGTGATGCGTCACCCCGGCCTCGACCGCGCGTTCGGAGTAGAGATCGCCAAGACCGATCTCCATCAAGGGCTCCGAGCGCACGATATGGGTGGTCGAACGCTGCACCATCGTCACATCCGCATCCGCCTCCCAAAGGGCGGCGCAGATGTCATGGGAGGAGTTGTTCGACCCCACGACCACCGCCTTCTTGCCCTTGTAGGCATCGGGGCCGGGGTGCTGGCTCGAATGGTGCTGGTCGCCCTTGAACTTCTCCATACCCTTGATCTTCGGCATGTTCGCCTTGCCCGACATGCCGGTGGCAAAGACAAGCTGCTTGGGCCTGAGCACGACCTTCTCGCCATCGCGGTCCACGGTGACGGTCCATTCCTTCTTCTTCTCGTCGTATTTCGCGTTCTGGACCGTGGAGCGGGTCCAGTAGTTCAGCTCCATGATCTTGGTGTACATCTCCAGCCAGTCGCCGATCTTGTCCTTGGGCGCAAAGACCGGCCAGTTCGGCGGGAAGGGCAGATAGGGCAGGTGGTCGTACCACACCGGGTCATGCAGGCAGAGCGACTTGTAGCGCTTGCGCCAACTGTCGCCGGGGCGGTCGTTCTTCTCCACGATGATCGTGGGCACGCCCAACTGCCGCAGCCGCGCGCCAAGGGCGATGCCGCCCTGACCGCCGCCGATGATCACCGTATAGGGCTGTTTGGTATAGCCCATCTCGGCGCGTTCCTGCTCGATCTCCTCGGCCCATGTCTTTCGGTGCTTGCCCGCGCCATGCTTGGCCCCGAGCGGGCGGTCGTATCCGAGCGGCTCCTCATGGCCCTTCAGTTCCACCATGGTGGTGAGCAGGGTCCAGATCAGCCCGTCCTTCAGCCGGATCAGCCCATAGCCCCGCGCCACTTCCGTCTCGAAGGTGATCCAGGCCGTGGTGATCCCGCCATCCTCCGTGGCGACCTCGCCTTCCGCGATCTTCCAGTTGCGCGGTTTGACGCCCGCAAGCTGCGCCTTGAGCATGTCGCGCACCTGATCCTTGCCTTCCATGGTGCGGATGTTCCAGGTGAAGCTGACCAGATCGCGCCAGTAGCTGTCCGCCTGAAACATGGCCACGGCAGCGTCGATATCGCCCTTTTCGAGCGCCGCGCCGAAGCGGTCGAGAAATTCGGTGGTCTGATCATTCGGTGATGAATCAAGCATTCTTTTCCTCCCGTTGAAGAAGCCGATGATGCCAGAAACTAGCGAAATGTGCGAATTGGATCAAAGGCTGGCTTGACAGGATATGCCGGAAACTTGCCTATGGCCTTCCCCTGCGCCCCGGGACTAGTGTCGCTCCGACAACAGGACACAGGAACAGACGCATGCCGGCCCCGGAAAACCCCTTCAAGAAAGCCCTCGCCGAAGGGAAAACCGTCTTCGGCTGCTGGATGAGCATGGCCGAGGGCTACAGCGCCGAGATCATGGGGCAGGCGGGCTTCGACTGGCTGCTGATCGACGGCGAGCATTCGCCCAACGACGTCCGCTCGATCCGGGACCAGATGGTTGCCCTCAAGAGCAGCCGCAGCCACCCGATCGTGCGCGTGCCGATCGGCGAGACATGGGTGATCAAGCAGGCACTCGACGTGGGCGCACAGACCATCCTCGTGCCCATCGTCGAGACCGCCGAGCAAGCCCGCGCGCTGGTGCTCGCCTGCCGCTTCCCGCCGCAAGGCACCCGCGGCGTCGGCTATTCCGTATCGCGCGCCGGCGGCTTCGGACAGTTCGAGAACTACGGCCCCACGGCGGACGCGCAGATCTGCCTGCTGGTACAGGTCGAAACCGCAAAGGGGCTAGAAAACCTCGACGAAATATTGGACGTCGAGGGCGTCGACGGTGTCTTCATCGGCCCAGCCGATCTCTCGGCGAGCCTTGGATACCTCGGCCAGACCGGGCATCCCGACATGCGCCGGACCATCCTCGCGGCGCTGAAGAAGATCAGCGACAGTGGCAAGGCGGCGGGCATCCTGACCACCGACGACAGCATGATCGAAGCCTCCCTCGAGGCCGGCGCGCGTTTCGTCGCCGTGGCCATGGACATCGCGCTCCTGCTCAACAACGCCAAGGCTGCCGCCAAGAAGTGGAAGTCCACGCGTCCATGAAGACCAGCCTCGCCGTTCTGGCCTTCGCCTATGTGCTGAGCCAGTTCTTCCGCGCCTTTCTCGCCGTTCTTGCCCCGGTTCTGCAGGCCGATACCGGCGCAACGCCAGGCGATCTCTCCTTTGCCGCGGGGCTCTGGTTCATTTCCTTCGCGGCGATGCAGCTTCCCATCGGCTGGGCGCTCGACAGCTTCGGACCACGCCTCACCTCGAGCCTCCTTCTGCTGATCGGCGGGGCGGGCGGGGCTGCGCTTTTCGGGCTCGCCACGACGCCGATGCACCTCAATGCCGCCATGCTGCTGATCGGCGTGGGTTGCGCACCTGTGCTGATGGCCTCCTACTACATCTTCGCGCGGCAATTCCCGCCCGCGCAATTCGCCACGCTCGCCTCGCTCATGGTGGGCGTGGGCATGACCGGCAACCTCTTTGCCTCCTACCCGATGGCGCTGGCCGCCGACACAATCGGCTGGCGCGCGGCGCTGGGCGGGCTCTCGGCGCTCTGCGCGCTCACGGCCCTCGGCATCTGGCTCACGGTCCGCAACCCGCCGCCGCCCGAAGGCGGACGCAAGGGCTCGATCCTGGAGCTTCTGCGGATGCCGGCGCTCTGGACCATCTTTCCGCTGATGGCGGTCTCCTATGCGCCAATCGGGGCGCTGCGCGGGCTCTGGGCCGGGCCTTACCTCGCCGATGTCTTCGGGGCGGACACCCGCGCCATCGGCCTTGCGACCCTCGTGATGGGGCTGGCGATGATCGCGGGCGCCATCGCCTATGGCCCACTGGACCGATTGCTGCGACGGCGCAAACCGATGATCGCCTTCGGTACCGCGGCCTGCATCGCGGCGATGCTGGCGCTCGCGGCCTTCCCCGCCGCCGGGTTCTGGACCGTCACCCTGCTGCTCGCGGCCGTGTGTTTCTTCGGCGCGACCTATGCGATGATCCTCTCGCATGGCCGAACCTTTCTGCCGGCCCATCTGACGGGCCGCGGCGTCACGCTGCTCAATCTCTTCAGCATCGGCGGCGTCGGCCTGCTGCAATTCGCCTCCGGCCGCGTACACGGCAGCTTTGCCTCCCCCGATCCGGTCAGCGCCTACGTCGCCCTGATGCTGTTTTTCAGCGCGGCCCTGCTGATTGGCCTCGTGATCTACCTCTTCAGCCCGCCAAGCCGGGACTGATCCCCCTTTCCCCGGCGCTCCGGCCCGTATAAGAGGCCCCCACCATCACATCGGATAGTGGAGAAAAAGAGATGGGTTACCGCGTCGTCGTCGCAGGCGCCACAGGCAATGTGGGTCGCGAAATGCTGAACATCCTGGCCGAGCGCCAGTTCCCCGTGGACGAGATCGTGGCCCTTGCCTCGCGCAAGTCCCTCGGCACCGAAGTCAGCTTTGGCGACAAGACGCTCAAGACCAAGGATCTCGACACCTTCGATTTCACCGGATGGGACATCGCGCTCTTCGCCGTGGGCTCCGAGGCCACCAAGCAATATGCGCCCAAGGCCGCCAAGGCAGGCTGCGTGGTGATCGACAACTCCTCGCTCTACCGCTACGACCCGGAGATCCCGCTGATCGTGCCGGAAGTGAATCCGGACGCGATCATGGGCTATGCCAAGAAGAACATCATCGCCAACCCCAACTGCTCCACCGCGCAGATGGTCGTGGCGCTGAAGCCCCTGCATGACCGCGCCACCATCAAGCGCGTGGTGGTGAGCACCTACCAGTCGGTCTCCGGTGCCGGCAAGGAAGGCATGGATGAGCTCTGGGACCAGACGAAGTCGATCTACAATCCCACCGACAGCAAGCCGCCGAAGAAATTCACCAAGCAGATCGCCTTCAACGTGATCCCGCATATCGACGTCTTCATGGAAGACGGATCGACCAAGGAAGAATGGAAGATGGTCGTGGAGACCAAGAAGATCATCGACCCCAAGATCAAGGTCACCGCGACCTGTGTGCGCGTACCGGTCTTCGTCGGCCATTCCGAGGCGATCAATATCGAATTCGAAGAGCATCTCGACGAGGATGAGGCGCGCGAGATCCTGCGCGAAGCCCCTGGCGTCATGGTGATCGACAAGCGCGAGAACGGCGGCTACGTCACGCCGGTGGAATGCGCGGGCGATTTCGCCACCTTCATCAGCCGGATCCGGCAGGACAGCACCATCGACAACGGCCTGAACCTGTGGTGCGTGTCCGACAACCTGCGCAAGGGCGCCGCCCTCAACGCGGTGCAGATCGCCGAACTGCTGGGCAACCGGGTCCTGAAAAAGGGCTGAACGCACGCCGTGAGCGAACGCCTGCCGGTCCAGCGGATCAGTGGGCGACGCCCGCACCCATCACAGTCATTCTTGCGGCTTGTCGCGCTCCGTCATCATGCCGGAAAAGCGGTCCGTCGTCGCCGCGAGTTTCAGGCGCAGATCGCCTGCGACCGAACGTTCCATATCCGCCATCGCCTCAGGGTTGCGCTGCAAAAACCCCAAAAGCGCCTCGCGCCGGATCAGGAACAGCCGACAGGGCGTCACGGTCCGGACCGATGCGGTTGCAGGCGCACCGGTGGCGAAGGTCAACTCGCCCACAAGCGCCCCCACGGAAATGCTCGCCACATGCTTGGTCCCGCGCTCGATGTGGCACAATCCGCTCAACACCATTGCGACTTCCCGGACCGGCTCACCCTGCACTGTCAGGATTTCCCCCTCCGGCGCATCGACAAACTGCCCAAGGCGCAGGAGACGGCGTACCTTGTCCTTCTTGAGGCCCGGCACGATCCGCCGTGCCACCTCGGCTTCCTCCTCCGAAAGGGTGATGAAGCGATGCACCAGATACAGCCGCGCCATACCGATGATGCTGATCACGCACCACGAAATCTCGATCGTCATTGAGAAGGGGTTGAAATCCCGTGTCAGGCTGATCAGCACCGCCGAGGCGGCACAGAGATTGAGTGCCGGGAAGAGGTATCCATCGCCCTTGATCAACCCGAGTTGCAGGCTCAGGTAGGCGCCGATGTAGCCGATGACGCCCAGCGTTCCGAACACGTCGCGCAGATCAGCACCCGCGTACCAGTTGGCAATGACGGACAGGATGGAGACTCCTCGAATAGGGCATGTTCCCGGACCGCTGCCGCTGACGACTGCCTGACGCAATCAGTAAGGGAACAAGATCCATGTCGGCAAGGTCAATCAGATGCGCCCCGAAAGGAGGGCGTCACGCGCGCCGGGTACCGGATTGCGCGCCCTGCGCCTGCCGTGGGTTTCTCGGCTTGCCCGGTCCGAATCGCCGCAGGAAAGTCGCGTAGGAGAAGCCCAGGTCCGTGGTGTTGCAGAGCCATTGCCCGCTGGTTTCCGTATGCAGCGACAGCCCGCCCCAGGCGATCTCGATGTAGTAGCCATGCGCCAGCGTGACCTTCTGTTCGGTGGCAAGGTCATGGACGGCCAGAATCAGATGTGACGGAAGTTGTACCGTCACAGCGCGCTTGTTCATTCGCTCAGCCTGTCTGCAATCCGATTAAAACCAGTTAAAAGCGTTCCGCGCGCAGTACTTCGCAATCCACGATCGACACCACGCCGATGTGCTTCTCGACCACCTCGAAGGCCGCGTCGAGCAGGACTTCCAGCCGTTCGGGCCGCACGATGCAGATCACCTGCACCATGCCGCTGGCGCGTCCGATCTCCCCGGCCCGCGTCCAGGCGCCCGAGCGCCCCGATCCGCCCAGCACCGGCAGGATCGTGAAACCGGTCACTCCGGCCTTCTTCAGCGCGTTGGTCAGGCGCGATTCCATGATCGCTTCGATGGTGATTTCCACCCGTTTGGCTTTATGTGTCAGCATGATCTCAGGCTCCTGTCAGGGCCGTGGCCACCGCAACGTAAAGCGGAATGCCCAGCGTCAGGTTGAAGGGAAAGGTCACGCCCAGCGACAGCGTGAGATAGATCGACGGGTTCGCCTCCGGCAGCGCCACGCGCATCGCGGCGGGCACGGCGATGTAGGAGGCCGAGGCCGAGAGCACCATCATCAGCGCGACACCGCCCGTCGAAAGCCCGAGTGCCAGACCGGCGGCGAGGCCGAAGGAACTGCCCACCAGCGGCATCAACACGCCGAAAGCCAGAACGCCGGGTTTCAGGACGCCGCTGCCGCCGCGCAATCCGCGCCCGGCGACGAGGCCCATGTCGAGCAGGAAAAGACACAGCACCCCCTTGAACGGCGCCACGATGAAACTGGAGATTTCCGCGAGGCCCTCCTCGCCGGTGACCCAGCCGATCAGGAACGACCCGACCAGCAGGACGATCGACCCATTGAGCAGGATCTCCCGCATCAGATCGCCGTCCATCCGCCGCCCGTCGCCGCCGCGCGAAATCAGCCAGAGCGCCGAAAGGATCGCGGGGGCCTCCATCGCCGCCGCCACCGCGACCATGTAGCCTTCGGAGGAGATGCCGCTGCTGGCCAGTACCGAGGTGCCTGCGACGAAGGTCACGATGGAGATCGAGCCGTAGTGTGCCGCCACCGCCGCCGCATCGAGCCGGCTCAGCCCGGTCATCACCTGCAAGAGCGCAAAGGCGATCAGCGGCAGAAGCGCCGAAAGGGCAATCCCCGCCAGCAAGGAGAGCCCGAGCTTGGCGTCGATGCCATGCGCGGCGACACTGACCCCGCCCTTGAAGCCGATGGCGAAGAGCAGATAGATCGACAGCGCCTTGGCCGCGGCTTCCGGCACGCTGAGGTCCGAGCGCGCCAGCGAGGCCGCCACCCCCAGCGCGAAGGACAGGATGATCGGCGACAGAAGGTTGTTGGCCGCGAGGGTCAGAATTTGGTCCACTTGCCGATCCTTGCGTGATTGGAGCCCTGGGTGATCTGCGCGCGCCGGCGGTCAGACCGGCTTGAAACCATTGGTCTCGGGATGGAAGCATTCGAGCCCGCCCTCGCCGATGTCGGTCCAGAGCCCATGCAGGGTCAGAAGCCCTTCCTCGACCCTGCTGCGGATAAAGGGAAAGGTCATCAGGTTCTCGAGGCTCGCCGTGACCGAGTGCTTCTCCAGCATCTGCTGCTGCACCGCGGGATCGTTCTCCGTCGCCACCAGATCGTATTTCGGGCGCAGGATATCCATCCAGCGGCCCACGAAACTGGTCTGCACCTCGAGGTCGGGCGCGCGGCCCTGACACATGTCGAGGCAGCCCTTGACGCCGCCGCAGTTGGAATGACCGAGCACGATCAGATGCGAGACATTGAGCATCGTCACCGCATATTCCACCGCCGCCGAGGTGCCGTGGTGATCGCCGTCGGGCTCATAGGGCGGCACGAGGTTGGCGATGTTGCGGTGGATGAAGAATTCGCCCTGGTCCGCCCCGAAGATCGAGGTCACGTGAACCCGGCTGTCGCAACAGGAGATCACCATTGCCCGCGGGTGCTGCCCATCACTTGCGAGCCTGCGATACCACGCCTTGTTCTCCGCATAACCCGTGGCCTTCCAGCCGTGGTAGCGTTGCACCAGATACTGCGGAAGCGGTTTTGCCTGTTCCATCGTTTGTCTTCTTTCGTCACGACGCCCTGCAACTACCCCGGATTTGCAACGAATTCGAGGGAAAACGACAGATCGCCTCAACCCTTTGGATAGAAATCACATGCCATAAGGCGCCCGTGCCGTGGGGGCATAAGAGGGTGAGAAACATGAATCATGTCCTGAGGATCAGGCTTAAGGAAACCGTGCGCGTGGATCAGGATCGCCTCGGCGCGCTTTACGCCGAAATGGGCGAGTCGGGTGCGGAAGACGTGGTCTGCCGCGCCATGGAGGAACTCGCGCTGCGCCTGTCGCATTGCAGCCGCCTGCACGCCGCCGGCAACACGGGCGACCTGCGCAAATGCACGCGCTCGCTGATCGCCATCGCCGATCAGATCGGCATGCACCTGCTGGCGCGGGTCGCGGGCGACGTGATCGGCTGCATCGATACGGCGGATGCCAACGCCATGAACGCGACCTTCGCGCGACTCCTTCGGATCGGGGAGCAATCGCTCACCGCCATCTGGGATCTGCAGGACATCACAATCTGATCCCTTGCGCGCGGGGCACAGAGGTCTAGGCTGGCGGAAAACCCACAAGCCGGAAAGACCCCGACCGATGCCCCCTGCCTTCGCCGTGCCCGACGACACCACCCTGCCGCTGCATCTCATCGGACAGGATGATCTGACCGCCTGGACCGCGGACCAGCCATCCTCCGTCGCGGCCTGGGTCGGTGCATCGGGTTTCACCGCGGCGCTGGGACAGGCGCTTCTGGTGCCCGGCGAGACCGGCGCACCGCTGATGGCGCTGGCTGGCTTCGGCACCGCCGAGACGCGGTCCCGCGCACGCTTCCATCTGGCAGCAGCGGCGGCGAAACTGCCCAAGGGCAGCTACGCCATCGCCTCCGGTCTGCCAGCGGATCAGGCCGAGGTCGAAGTGCTGGGCTGGCTGCTCGCGGGCTACCGCTTCACGCGCTACAAATCGGCCAAGCCGATGGGCGCCCGACTGGTGGCCCCCGAAGGTCTGGACACCGCACGCCTGCTGGCGCTGGCCGAAGGCGAGTATCTCACCCGCGATCTGATCAACACGCCTGCCTCCGACATGGGACCGCCCGATCTGGAACAGGCCGCGCGCGATCTGGCAGCAAAGCATGGCGCCCGGATCGAGGTGATCACCGGCGAGGCGCTGCTGGAGCGGAACTTCCCGATGGTCCACACCGTCGGGCGCGCCGCCGACCGCGCGCCACGGCTCATCGACATGACATGGGGAGAAACCGGCCCGCACATCACGCTGGTCGGCAAGGGCGTCTGCTTCGACACCGGCGGGCTCAACCTGAAACCGGGCGAATCGATGGGGCTCATGAAGAAGGACATGGGCGGGGCCGCCAATGTTCTGGGCCTCGCGCACATGCTGATGGCAACGGGCGTGGCGCTGCGCCTGCGCGTCCTGATCCCGGCGGTGGAGAACGCGGTCAGCGGCAACGCCTTCCGGCCCGGCGACATCCTCACCTCGCGCAAGGGGTTGACGGTGGAGATCAACAACACCGACGCCGAAGGCCGCCTCGTGCTCGCCGACGCGCTGGCCTATGCGCAGGAAGCCGACCCCGATCTGATCGTCTCGATGGCCACGCTCACCGGGGCGGCGCGGGTCGCCGTCGGCCCCGACCTGGCACCCTATTACAGCGACGATGCGGGCTTTTGCGCAGACTTCGAGGCGGCGGCTCTTGCACAGGCCGATCCGGTCTGGCGAATGCCCTTTCACACCCCCTACGAGGCCATGATCGAACCCGCGATCGCCGATCTCGACAACGCGCCCAAGGGCGGTTTCGCGGGGTCCATCACCGCCGCCCTCTTCCTGCGCCGCTTCGTCGGCACAAGCCCTTACGTGCATTTCGACATCTACGGCTGGCAACCCGCCGATGCCCCTGCCAGGCCGAAGGGAGGCGTGGGTCAGGCGACGCGCGCGCTCTATGCCATGCTCGGCGACAAAGCCCGGTCATGAGCGATCCGCGCACCACCCCCGAGGTCGAGACCTGCAGCATTCCGGCGCGCATCCTGCATCCCGTTGTCGATCTGCTGCGGCGCCCCGACGGCCCCCGCGACCGGCAGCTCATCTTTGGCGAAACCGTCACGATCGTGCATGTCAGTGACACATATCGGCTGGTCCGCGCCGACAAGGATGGATATTGCGGCTACCTGCCCGAAAGCGCTCTGGGCACGCCGCGCGCGGCAACGCACAAGGTCACCGCCCCCGCGACGCATGCCTATTCAGACGCGAGCATCAAATCGCCCGAGAAAATGCTGCTGAGCTTCGGCAGCCTCGTGACCGCCCTATCCGCCACCGCCGACTTCATCGAAACGGACGCGGGCCATATTCCGCGCCAGCATCTGCACCAATTGCCCGTGACCGCCACCGATCCCGCGGCGATCGCCGAACTGTTTCTCGGCACGCCCTATCTCTGGGGCGGCAATTCGCGCTCGGGGCTAGATTGCTCGGGACTGGTGCAGGCCGCCTGCCTTGCCTGTGGCATCCCCTGCCCCGGCGACAGCGACCAGCAGGCCAAGTCACTTGGCACACCGCTGAACGATCCCACCGCGCTGCAACGCAACGACCTGATCTTCTGGAAAGGCCATGTGGCGCTTGTGGCCGCGCCGGACAGGATCATCCATTCCAACGCAGGCTACATGAGCACTGTCTTCGAGCCATTGGAGGCGGCGCTCGCCCGGATCGCCGCCAGCGGCGACGGCAAGCCCACGTCCTACCGTCGGCTCACTCCGTGTCCACCGCCCGGATGAGCTTGCGCTCCAGCACGCGCAACACCGTTTTCAGGTCATGGCCGCGGCGGATCACCTGCCCGTCCATGCCGATCACCGCGTACATTCCCTGCTTTTCGCGCAGTTTGGGCCGCTTTTCGATCCGGTAGAGCGGGTTTTCCGCCGTGCGCCGGAACACCGAAAACACCGCCACTTCCCGCAGGCAGGAAATCCCGTAATCCCGCCATTCGCCCGCCGCGACGAACCGCCCATAGAGAGAGAGGATCACCGACAATTCCGTCCTGTGAAACGCGACCTGCAAGGGCGGCATCTGATGCAGATTGCTGGACGGGGGCAGCGGGTAATTCATGCTGTCAGACTTGCGCTCTTCGGGTTTCAAATCAAGCCCTCACGCGTCAATATACAGGGGCTTTTCGATCTGATAGGCCTTGATGGTGAAGAGCAGACCAGCGGATGCGCCCATGCCCGATCCCGACATAGCCCAGGCCCGCGCCGAAAGATGCGCGGCCCTCATGATGGAAAAGGACGCCGCCAGCCGCAGTCTCGGTCTGAATATCGACCACATCGCCCCCGGACGCGCGACGCTCTCGATGCAGGTGCGGGCGGAGATGCTCAACGGCCACGGCATCTGCCATGGCGGTTTCATCTTCACCCTTGCCGACAGCGCCTTTGCCTTCGCCTGCAACAGCTACAACCGGGTCACCGTGGCGCAGCAGAACCAGATCACCTACCTGCTCCCCGGCCAACCCGGTGACCTGCTCACCGCAGAAGCCTGCGAAACCTCCCTGCAAGGCCGCTCCGGCATCTACGACGTCACCGTGAGCAACGCCGCAGGTCAGACCGTGGCGCTCTTTCGCGGCCTCTCGCGCACGATCAGGGGGCAGCATTTCGAGGAGGCCACATGAAGGACCTCACGCCGCCCCGCGCCACGCTCGACCCGATCGAGATCGCCAGCCGCGATGAAATCACTGCCCTCCAGACCGAGCGCCTGAAATGGTCGCTGCGCCACGCCTATGACAACGTGCCTTTCTACAAGGCCGGTTTCGAGGCCGCAGGCGTGCACCCGGATGATCTGAAAACAGTCTCTGATCTGGCGAAATTCCCCTTCACGCAGAAAACCGACCTGCGCGCGCATTACCCTTTCGGCATGTTCGCCGTGCCGCGCGACCGGATCGCCCGCATCCATGCCTCCTCCGGCACCACCGGCCAGCCCACCGTGGTCGGCTACACCCAGGGCGATCTTGCCCATTGGGCGCAGGTGGTGGCGCGCTCGCTGCGGGCGGGCGGAATGCGGCGGGGCGATCTTCTGCACAACGCCTATGGCTACGGCCTCTTCACCGGCGGCCTCGGCATCCAGCTCGGCGCCGATGCGCTGGGGCTCGCCACCGTGCCGGTCTCGGGCGGCATGACCGCGCGGCAGGTCCGGCTGATCACCGATTTCCGACCCAAGGGGATCACCGTCACGCCGTCCTATGCGCTCTCCATCCTCGATCAATTCGCGGCCGAGGGCATCGACCCGCGCGGCACGTCGCTCGAGGTCGGCATCTTCGGCGCGGAACCCTGGACCAATGCCATGCGGCAGGAGATCGAGGCGGCTTTCGACATGCATGCGGTCGACATCTATGGCCTCTCTGAGGTGATCGGTCCGGGCGTGTCGATGGAATGCGTGGAGACCAAGGACGGGCTGCACATCTGGGAGGATCACTTCTACCCCGAAGTCGTCGATCCCGATACCGGTGCGGCGCTGCCCGAAGGCGCGCGGGGGGAGCTGGTTTTCACCTCGCTGACCAAGGAGGCCTTCCCGATCATCCGCTACCGCACCCGCGATCTTAGCCGCCTGCTGCCCGGCACCGCCCGCTCCATGCGCCGGATGGAGAAGGTCACCGGGCGGGCCGACGACATGATCATCCTGCGCGGCGTGAACGTCTTTCCCACGCAGGTCGAGGAGGCGCTGCTCGCCACGCCGGGCCTCGCCCCGCATTTCCAGATCGAACTGACGCGCCCCGACCGCATGGACCAGATGCGAATCCTCTGCGAAGCGGCGGGGTCGGCCTCCCGCGAGACCCGTCAGGGCGCGGGAGAGGCCCTCCTCGCGCGCATCAAGGAGGCCATCGGCATCACCGTCGCGGTCGAGGTCGCGGAGCCGGGCGGCGTGGCGCGCTCCGAAGGCAAGGCGGTCCGCATCCTCGACAAGCGTCCCAAGGGCTGAACGGCATTAACCTCCGCGCAGGGTTTGCGACCGAACGCCCTGTTACTGCGCGAAAGGGTGCACGGGGGGTGTACGCCCGGTGTACAGGGGGTGTACCCGGGGTGTATGGCCTTTTTCCCCGTATTTTCAATCGTTAACCTCCGATTTCGTCACACATCCGACCGGACGGACGCCACCGTTGCGCCTCAGGCGAAAGCCCCCTGGCAGAACCATCCCGACGACATCGTCCCGCCATGCCCGTAAAAGAGCCACAGCCGCTGCCCGTCCGCCGTCTCCGTCACCCAGTAATCGCGCACCCCGCTGCGCCAGTTCGGATCGTCGAGCCACCACTCCGGCGCGATCCGTTCCGGCCCGATCACCCGGACCCGCGTCAGGGTCTGGCCGCGCCAGCGGAACACCTCCGGCATCTGCGGCCGGTCAGGCGCCTGCACCGGCTCTGGCTGCCAGATCAGCAGCGGACGCGGGTTACTCGGCTTCGGCCAGCCCCCCTCATGCGGCGCGGACCAGGCGGCGGCCAGCGTCTTGGCTGTCTTCTCGGGGATATGGCTTTCGGCCGGATGCTGCCGGGTGATCGCCTCCAGCCCCACCCGCGCCCCGATCCGCCCGATCAGGTCGTCGAGCGCAGTATTGCTCGCCAGCCGTCTGCTGACCGCCTCCCCCGCTTCCAGATGGCCCACCATGTGACGCGCGTGCACAGGCTCGGTCTGCACCGCCTCGAGCCGCAGCATGTCGATGCCGAAACCCGCATCGATCTCCGGAAGTTTCAGCGCCAGCAAGGGTTTGACCCGGTCCGCTTCCTGCGCAGGGCGGGCCAGCCCGACCTCGACCTGCTGGATGCCGTGGTCGCTGCGGAAGGCCTGTAGCCGCACCCGGCGCGCGCCCCGCCCCTTCGCCCGCAGGCTCTCGCAGAGCCGGTCGAGCAGCCGATCGATGCCCGCAAGGATGTCCGCCTCGAGCCCGATGGGTTCGGGCAGGGTCAGGCGCACGGCGAAATGCTCGGGCGGTTTCGCGGGGGAGACCGGCTCCGGTGCGGAGCCCATCGCCTGATCCATCCGCATCACCAGCCCGCGCCCGAAACGCCGCGCCAGGCTCGCACGCGGCTGGCCCAGAAGGTCGCCGATGCGCCGCAGGCCAAGGCGCGCCAGTTGCGCCACGATCTCCGGCTCCAGTCGCAAGGCTGCAATCGGCAGCGGCCCAAGGGCGGAATACATCTGCCCCGGCGCGGCGATCCGATGCGCCGTCTCCTCGGGCCCCAAGGTGATCACCGGCGCCGCCCCGCCTTTGGTCCAGTGCCGCCGCTTGGCCGCCCGCGACCGCGTCGCCCGCGCTTCCTGGTCGATGGCATCGCCCGAGCGGTGCGAGCCTGCCACCTGCCCGGCGAAGCGCGCGAGCGCCCAGGCCGCGCCGCGGGTATCGCCAAGCCCCATGCGCACCGCAAGGCCAAGGTCGTTGCAATCCTGCTGCACCACCTCCAGCAGCGCCGCCTCGCCCCCGAAGAGATGCGCGCAACCGGTCAGATCCACCACCAGCCCGTCCTCCGCCTCGGGCGCGACCCAGGGGCTGAACTTGCCTGCCCAGCGCTGCAGCGCCGCCAGAAATCCCGCCTCCGCAGGCAGGCTCCGCGTCCGGGTGACCAGCCCCTCGCACATGGCATGGGCATCGCGCACGGGCTGTCCCACCCGCAGGCCATGGGACCGCGCGATGGGGTTGAGCGACGTTAAAACCTGCGTGTTATGAACATCCTGCACGATCCCCAGCGGCAGCGCCCCAAGCTGCGGTTCCCGGCGAATCAGCCGGTCCGCTCCCAGCGAGGGGAACCAGATCGATAGGATACGACGGTCGGACATGGGCAGCGGGCGACCTTGGGGATTCGATTTGTTCTCTTTTTGTTCTTATTCAAAATAACCCGTGGCCGCCGCCCTGTCGAGTCGTCTCAGGTGCCGTAACGGGCGAGGAACGTGCGCACAGCACCCTTGACCACGCGGTCGATCTCTTCCGCGCTCACCGACTTGGTGACCCCGAAGATCAGCCGCGGCCAGATGTCCGCCTTGCAAAGCTCTCCGAACTGATCCACCGCAAGGATACGGTCCTCGATCAGAAGCTGCCCGCGTGCTTCCGCCTTCTCGAAATAGGCCGCCATCTTGGCCCGCATCACTGCCGGGCCGGAAGCGTAGAACTTCTGTCCCAGCTCCGGAAATCGGTCGGCTTCGGCCACGCAGATCCGGAAGATCTGCAGCCCGAATTTCGAGGTGATGAAACCCAGGAAATGCCGCCCCGTCTGCAACAGCACATCCGCAGGCTCGGCCTCCATGTCGATCCGGTTCAAAGCATCCGACGCCTGTCGCTGGCATTCGGTCGTCGCCACCTCCATGAACAGGAGCCGCTTGTCCGGAAAATAGCTGTAGAGCGTGGCCTTGGAGACATTCGCCACCCGCGCGATCTCGTCCACGCTGGCGCCCTCGAACCCATCCGCCATGAACACGCACCGCGCGCCTTCGAGGACCTGATCGAACTTGCGCCCCTTGCGGATCATTGTCGCTGACGTTGTCATTCTGCCTCCCGGTCGTTCCTGCAAGATTATAAACTAGGCAGTTCAGTTCCAAGCAGAAATATCAACCCGCAAGGAGCGGGCTTGATTGCCCCCGCATGGCGAATAGATTAGAACCATTCTAAAGAATGAGGTTCGATCATGCTGCTCCCCTTCTCCCGCAAACGGTTTCGCGATCTCAGCGAGCAGGAAATCCTCGCCCTCGCGATCTCTTCGGAGGAGGACGACGCGCGCATCTACCGTGGCTACGCCGAGACCCTGCGCGCCGATTTTCCGGACAGCGCCAAGGTTTTCGACGGGATGGCAAAGGAGGAGGACGCGCACCGCCAGCGGCTCATCGACCTGCATACAAGGCGCTTCGGCGAGGTCATCCCGCTGATCCGCCGCGAGCATGTGGCAGGCTACTACAACCGCCGCCCGGTCTGGCTCGTCGAGAACCTCGGACTGGAGCGCATCCGCTCCGAAGCCGAAGCCATGGAGCGCGAAGCCGAGCAGTTCTATCTCAAGGCCGCCGCCCGCACTTCCGATGCAGGCACCCGCAAGCTGCTGGGTGATCTGGCCGCCGCCGAAGCCGGCCACCAGACCAAAGCCGAGCATCTCGAAGCCAAGCACCTCGGCGAGGATGCCCGCGCCACGGAGGAGGATGCCGCGAAACGCCAGTTCATCCTGACCTGGGTGCAGCCGGGGCTCGCGGGATTGATGGATGGCTCGGTTTCGACCCTCGCGCCGATCTTCGCCACCGCCTTCGCCACGCAGGACACCTGGACCACCTTCCTCGTCGGTCTTGCCGCCTCCGTCGGTGCCGGCATTTCCATGGGTTTCACCGAAGCCGCCTCGGATGACGGTCAACTGTCGGGACGCGGCTCGCCGGTGAAACGCGGATTTGCCTCCGGCATCATGACGACGGTCGGCGGCCTCGGGCACGCGCTGCCCTACCTGATAACGGATTTCTGGACCGCCACGACCATCGCCATCATCGTCGTCTTCGTCGAACTCTGGGCCATCGCCTGGATCCAGAACCGGTACATGGAAACCCCTTTTTTCCGGGCCGCCTTGCAGGTCGTGTTCGGGGGTGCGCTGGTACTCGCGGCCGGCGTGCTGATCGGATCCGGGTGACAAAGGTGCAATCCTCGGGTAACTCGCCCGCATGATTGAGATATTCTACAAGACCGTTCCCTTCTTCGCGCTCATCGGCCTTGGCTACTGGGCGGGCTACACACGCTTCTTCACGGCCGAAGCGACAGCCTATCTCACGAAGTTCGTCTTCTATTTCGCGCTGTCGGCCATGCTCTTCCGCTTCGCCGCCAACCTCTCGATCGCGGAGGTCTGGGACACGAACCTCGTGGCCGGCTATCTGGCGGGAACCCTCGGCGTCTATCTCATCGCCACGCTGGTCGGGCTCATCCGCCGCCTCGACGTGCAGACCACTGCGGTGGAGGCACAATGCGCAGCCATCGGCAACGTCGGGTTTCTTGGCGTGCCGATGCTCACGCTGCTTCTGGGAGAGGCCGCCATCGGCCCGATCATGATGATGCTGGCGGTGGACCTCATCGTCTTTTCCAGCCTCATCGTCATCCTGATCACCGGCTCGCGCGAGGGGCAGGTGAGCTTTGGGACCCTGCGGATCGTGGGTCTCGGCCTGATCCGGAACCCGATGATCGTGGCGATCTGCGCCGGGCTTTTCTGGTCCTGGCTGAAACTGCCGATCCCGGACCCGATGAACGACTTCCTCGCCATTCTGGGCGCCGCCGCGACCCCCGGCGCGCTTTTTGCCATCGGCGCGTCGCTGGCGACGAAATCCGCCGAACGCCTGTCAATCGCCACCTGGCTCAGTTTCTGCAAGCTGGGTCTGCATCCGGCGCTCGTGGCGGTAGGCGTCCTCTATCTCTTTCCGGTCGATCCCTTCACCGCCGCCGTGGCGATTTCCTCCGCCGCCCTGCCGGTCGCGGGCAATGTCTATATCCTCGCGCAGCATTATGGCGTGGCACCGCAGCGGGTCTCCGCCGCCATCCTGATCTCGACCGCGATCAGCATCCTGACCGTCAGCCTCGTGATCGCCACCGTCATGCCCGGCTGACCTTGCCGCCCGCGCGCACAGCGGGTAGCCATGGGGAAAAGAAGGAGCATCACCATGAAAACCATCTCCGAAAACGCCTGTTTCGGTGGCACCCAAGGGGTCTATAGCCACGAGTCCACCGCCTGCGCCTGCGACATGACCTTCGGGCTCTTTCTGCCGCAGGAAGCCAAGGACGGACCTGTCCCGCTGCTTGTGGTATCTCTCGGGCCTCACCTGCACCCATGAAAACGCGATGATCAAGGCCGGCGCGCAGGGCTGGGCCGCGGAACAGGGCATCGCCTTGGTTTTCCCCGATACTTCGCCGCGGGGCGAGGATGTGGCCAACGATGAGGCCTATGATCTGGGGCAGGGGGCCGGGTTCTACGTGAACGCCACGCAGAAACCCTGGGCTCCGCATTTCCGAATGTGGGACTACGTGACCAATGAACTGCCAAACGTGCTCGGCGAGAACTTCGCACTCGATATGGCGCGCCAGTCAATCACCGGGCATTCCATGGGCGGGCATGGCGCGCTGACCATCGCCATGTCTTTCCCGGGGCGGTTCCGCTCGGTTTCGGCCTTCGCGCCGATCTGCAACCCTACCGCCAGCGACTGGGGTCGCAAGCAGTTCACCGCCTATCTCGGCAAGGACGAGCAGACATGGGCCTTCCACGACGCGACCCTCCTGATGCGCGACAAGGGGTTCGACGGGCCGATGCTGATCGACACCGGCACCAAGGACCAGTTCATCGACCTGCTGAAACCCGAAGCCTTTGCCGAAGCCGTCAACGCCCGCCGCCAGCAGGCCACGCTGCGCCTGCAACCGGGGTATGATCACAGCTATTTCTTCATCTCGACCTTCATGGAAGAACACGTGGCCTTCCACGCTGACGCGCTTTACGCATGACGGCGCTCTACATCGACGCGGACGCCTGCCCGGTGAAGGCGGAGGCCGAGCGGGTCGCGACACGGCACGGCATCGCCATGTTCGTGGTCTCGAACGGCGGGCTCCGGCCATCGCAAAATCCGCTTGTAGAGACCGTCATCGTGCCGGACGGACCGGATATCGCGGACATGTGGATCGCGGAACGCTGCGGGGCGGGCGATGTGGTGGTCACCGGGGACATTCCGCTCGCTGCAAAATGCGTCGCAGCCGGGGCGCAGGTGCTCAAGCACAATGGCGAGCCTCTGACGGCCGCCAACATCGGCAACGTGCTGGCCACACGCGATCTGATGGCCGACCTGCGCGCCGCCGATCCGTTTCGGCAGGGCGGTGGCAAGGGCTTCACCAAGGCGGACCGCTCGCGTTTCCTCGACGCTCTCGAACGCGCCTTGCGCGCCGCCAAGGCGGCGGGATAGTCTCGGGCATTCCCCGGCGGAGACAGAGCCTGATGCAGCCTGAAGCAGTGATTTTCGACATCGGCAATGTGCTGATCGAATGGCAGCCCGAACGCTTCTACGACCGGGTCATCGGGGTGGAGCGGCGGCGCGCCATGTTCGCCGAAGTGGATCTTCACGGGATGAACGAAAAGGTCGACCTGGGCGGGCATTTCACCAAGACCATCTATGAGACCGCCGAAGCCTATCCTGCCTGGCACGACGAAATCCGCATGTGGCACGACCGCTGGATCGAGCTTGCGAGCCCCGCCATCGACCATTCCCTGCGGCTGATGAAGGCGCTTCAGGCCCGCGGCGTGCCGGTCTTCTCGCTCACCAACTTCGGGGTCGAAAGCTATGATTTCGCGGCAACGCACTATCCCTTCCTGCGCGACTTCGACCGGGATTTCATCTCCGGCCACCTTGAAATGACCAAGCCGAACCCGGCGCTTTATGCCCATGTCGAGACCACGAGCGGCTTGTCCGGGGCGCAGTTGATCTTCGCCGACGACCGCGCAGACAACATCGCGGTAGCGGCAGGCCGCGGTTGGCAAACCCACCTGTTCGACGGGCCGCAAGGCTGGGCCGACCGGTTGGTGGCGGCAGGTCTGCTGACGAAAGCGCAGGCCGCATGACCGTGCCGATCATCTCCTTCGCCGAGGGCGACGCGCTGCTTGACTGGATCGGCCTCACCGACGCGCTTGCCGAAGGCCACAAGCGCCCGAAGGCCGAAATCGCCGATACCTTTCTCTATCGCGGGTCGGACACGTTGCTCAACCGCGCCGCCTGGATCGACGGGCTGGGGCTCGCGGTGAAATCCGCGACGATCTTTCCGGGCAATCCGGCGCAGGGTCTTGCCAGCGTCAACGGCGGGGTGACGCTCTATTCGGACCGCGACGGCACGTTGGCGGCGCTCATTGATTTCCACCTCGTGACCAAATGGAAGACCGCCGGCGACAGCCTGCTTGCCGCCCGCAGGCTCGCCCGCCCCGACAGCCGCGCCATCCTGATCGTCGGTGCCGGGACGCAGGCGAAGGGTCTGCATGCCGCCTATTCGGCCGCCTTTCCCGAGGCGGGTTTCACGTCTGGAACCGCACCCGCGCCAATGCCGATGCGCTGGCAGCGCAAATCCCCGACCTGCGGGTCGCGGAAGATCTGGAGGCTGCCGTCCGTACCGCCGACATCGTCACCTGTGCCACCATGTCCACCGAACCGCTGATCCGCGGTGACTGGCTGCAACCCGGGCAGCACATCGACCTGATCGGCGCTTATCGTCCCGACATGCGTGAAGTCGATGATACCGCCCTCGCCCGCTGCGCGGATTTTCGTGGACAGTTTCGACACCACCCTGGGCCATATCGGCGAGATCGAGATCCCCTTGCAGAAGGGCGTGATCGGCCGCGACGACCTTGTCGCGGATTACTATGCGCTCGATCGTTTCACCCGGCAAACGCCCCGGGAAATCACCCTCTTCAAGAACGGCGGTGGGGCGCATCTCGACCTGATGACCAGCCGCTACATCCTCGACAGATGGCAGAGCCGGGCGTGATCTGGCTGCTGCTCCTGCTTGCCGCAGTCGCCGCCTATCCCTTCGTTCTGGAAGCGCTGCGCAAGCCGATGGACGAGGCCGCGCGACGCAGCGCACCGGGGCAGTTCGCGGCCCTGTCGCAAGGCAAAACGCATTACCAGTGGCATGGATCCGCGCAAGGTCCGGTGGCGGTATGCATCCACGGGCTGACCACGCCGAGCTTCGTCTGGGGCGGCGTGGCGAAAGGTCTGGTGCGGATGGGTTACCGTGTGCTGACCTACGATCACTTCGGGCGCGGCTGGTCCGACCGGCCAAAAGGCGCGCAGGACCGCGCCTTCTTCCTGCGGCAACTGGAAGACCTGCTCGCCGATCAGAAGGTGCAAGGCGATCTCACGGTTATTGGCTATTCCATGGGCGGGGCCATCGCCACGGTCTTTGCTGCCCGCCACCCTGACCGCATCCGGCATCTGATACTGCTCGCCCCCGCTGGCGCGGGCAAGGTCGGCGCGTCCCTCGCCGAACGGCTGGTGCGGCTACCCGGCATCGGCGCCTGGCTGATGCTGCTGCGCTACCCCACGATCCTGCGCCAGGGGCTCGCGGCGGAGAAGGACATGGCAAGCAGCGTGCCCGGCATCGGCACCCTTCAGGCCGCACAACTCGACTGGCGCGGCTTTGTGCCGGCGGTGCGCGAAAGCCTGCGCGGCATCCTGTCCGAAACGCTCGGAGCGGACCATCGTGCGTTGAGTACTGCCAGCGTTCCGACTCTCGCGATCTGGGGCGCGGCAGATGAGGTCATCCCGCTTGCGGCCTCGGAAATTCTCACCGGTTGGAACGGCGACCTCCGGAACCATGTGATCGAAGGGGCAGGTCACGGGCTGACCTATACCCATACCGACGACGTGCTCTCCGCCATCGAAGGTTTCGCGAAAGCCTAGGCCGTGCGCAAGCCTTCGAGCCGGCGCTCCCGGATCGGCAGATGGATGATGGCGCTGAACGCCCCCACTCCGACGCCGATCCACCAGACCAACGTATAATCGCCGTAGATGTCGTACATGCGCCCGCCGAGCCAGACCCCGAGGAAGCTGCCCAGCTGATGGCTGAGGAAGACAATGCCGTAAAGCGTGCCCATGTAACGCAGCCCGTAGATATGCGCGACAAGGCCGGAGGTCAGCGGGATCGTGGCGAGCCAGAGCGAGCCCATGGCGATGGAGAAGAGGATGACGCTTTCCGGTGTGATCGGAAAGATGATGAAGAGTGCGGCCACGATCGTGCGCCCGGTGTAGATGCCCGCCAGCAGATACTTCTTGGGCCAGTGCTTGCCCGCCCAGCCCGCCAGCAGCGTACCGCCGATATTGGCGATGCCGATCAGCGAGATCGCGACCGCCCCGAGCGCCGAGGTGGTGCTGATACCCATGTTGTCGAGCATCCCGCCGGGCATGATCGGCCCGCAAAGCTCGGTCACGAAAGCGGGGAAATGCGCGGTAATAAAAGCCACCTGATATCCACAGGAGAAGAACCCGAGGTAAATGAAGGTATAGGAAGGGTCCTTGAAAGCCTTGACCAGAATCTCGCCGAGGCTCTCTTCGAGCTCCGCCTTGCTCGCCATGGCCGGCGCGCGCATCAGCGGCAACGTCAGCAGAACGAGCAGGATGGCGGCGGCAAAGACGAGGAACGTCGATTGCCAGGTCAGAAAGCCCAGCATCCACTCCGCGATCGGCGGCCCGAAGATCTGACCCGCGCTGCCTGATGCCGAGACGACGGCGAGCGACATCGAGCGGTTTTCGGCCGTCGAGGCGCGACCCACCACGGCCAGAATGATGCCGAAACCGGTGCCTGCGATGCCGAAACCGATGAACCATGCGTAAAGCTGCTGCTCCAGCGGCGTTGTCGATTGCGCGGTGAGCATCAGCCCCAGCGCATAGACCACGGCACCGAGCACGATGGCCTTGCGGTCGCCGATCTTCTCCGCCATCGCACCGAAGAGCGGCTGACCGATCCCCCAGGCGAGGTTCTGGATCGCGATGGCCAGTGAAAATTCGGCTCTGAGCCAGCCGAATTCCTCGGCAATCGGGATCTGGAACACCCCGAACGTTGCCCGGATCCCGAAGCTGACGATGACAAAGGCGCAACCCACCAGAAGGACTGGCGTGAAAAGCGGTGAGCGGGTATCCAAGCTGGCCTCCTCCGGGTTGCCGTCACCCTAGAGAAGACTTGGGCCCCGTCAATTCAGGAGTTTTTGCGCGAGCACAACGAAAACTGATGCAAGAGCGGCCTTCCCCTGACCCGGTCGCCAAGTTATTCCAGCACCATGGAGAGTTTCACCGACACCTACACACGGATGATCCGTGACGGCAGCCTGCATGAAGACGCGGCACAGGCCGCCGTCCTGCCCGAGTTCGAGCGTATCCGAACCGCCTTGCAGGAACCGGTCAGGAAAGGCTTCTTCCGCAAGCCGCCAGAGCCGCCAAAAGGGCTATACCTCTGGGGTGGGGTCGGGCGCGGAAAATCCATGCTGATGGATCTCTTCGTGGAGCATCTCGATGGCATCCCGTCGCGGCGCGTCCATTTCCATGCCTTCATGCAGGAAATCCACGCCTCCATGCATGAGGTTCGCAAGACCGGCGTCGAGGATGCCATCGCCCCTGTCGCTGCGGATGTCGCCGCCTCGGTCCGCCTTCTGGCCTTCGACGAGATGCAGATCAGCGACATCACCGATGCGATGATCGTCGGACGCCTGTTTCAGGCTCTGTTTTCCGCCGGCGTGGTGGTGGTGACCACATCGAACCGGGCACCGGACGACCTCTACAAGAATGGGCTCAATCGCGATCTCTTCCTGCCCTTCATCGCACTGATCAAGGAGCGCATGGTGGTGCACGAACTGGTCAGCCCGACCGACTACCGGCAGGACCGGCTGGGCGGCGAGGAGGTCTACTTCACCCCGGTCAATGCCGCCGCGCGCGAGGCGATGGATGCGATCTGGCGCGATCTGGCGGCTGGTCGCGGCACGCCGCTGGTGCTCAAGGTCAAGGGCCGCGAGGTGGTGATCCCGGATTTCCGCAACGGCGTGGCGCGCAGCGGCTTTCATGACCTTTGCGGCAAACCCCTGGGTCCCGGAGACTACCTTGCCCTGGCTGAAGCGGTAAAAGTGCTGATGATCGACGAGATACCGACCCTGTCACGGTCCAATTTCAACGAGGCCAAACGCTTCGTGACCCTGATCGACGCGCTCTACGAGGCGAAGGTGCGGCTGATCTGCTCGGCGGCGGCCAAGCCTGAGATGCTCTACCTCGAAGGCGAAGGCACCTTCGAATTCGAACGCACCGCCTCGCGCCTGCGCGAGATGCAGTCGGAAGGCTGGGGGACCTGACCTTTCGTCAGCCGTTTTCGCGCAGGACCATGCCCGCAAGATAGAGCGAGCCGCAGATCAGGACACGCGCCTCGCGGTCCCGGGCCGCGATGCTCTCGAGCGCCGCTTGAACGCTTGAAGCTGTTTCGGCGGCAAGCCCCGTCTTGCGCGCCGCCTCCGCCGTCGTCTCCGCAGGCAGCGTGTTGACCTCGCCCGGAATAGAGACTGCATAAAGCGCTTCCGCATGACCCGCCATCGGACGCAGGTAACCGCCGATATCCTTGGTGTTGAGCATCCCGCAGATGAGGTAGGTGGGTCGCTTCGACAGCGTGCCGAGATGTGCCGCGATGGCTTCACCCGCAGATGGGTTATGCCCGCCATCGAGCCAGAGTTCGATGCCCGGGGCGACGGTTACCAGAGGGCCGCTTTTCAGCCTTTGCATCCGCGCCGGCCAGAAGGCTTGCGTCACCGCCGCCTCGCAGGCCTCAGGTCCGATGCCAAGATACCGCAGGCTGGCCAGGGCCGCCCCGGCATTCATGATCTGATGCGCGCCCGGCAGGTTCGGCAGGGGCAGGTCAAGCAGCCCGGTCTCGTCCTGGTATGTCATGCGGTCCCGATCCGGCCCGATGTGCCACTGCTGCCCATAGGCCAGCAACGGCGCACCATGTCGCGCAGCAACCGTTTCGATCACCTCCAGCCCGTCGGGTTCCTGAGGTCCCACCACGCAAGTCACGCCGCGCTTGATGATCCCGGCCTTCTCGAAGGCGATCTTGGCGATGGTGTCGCCAAGGTATTGCTGGTGATCGATGGAAACTGGCGTGATGACGGTCAGCGCAGGCCTGGCCACCACATTCGTGGCATCGAGACGCCCACCGAGACCGACCTCCAGCAGCGTGTAGTCCGCCTCTGCGCGCGCAAAGGCCAGAAGTGCGGCACAGGTCGTGATCTCGAAATAGGTGATGTCCTGCCCATCGTTCGCGGCGTAGCATTCATCCAGCACCGCCGTCAGATCAGGCTCGGAGATCAGATCGCCCGCTACCCGGATGCGCTCGTGAAAACGCGCAAGATGCGGGCTGGTATAGGCGTGGACCCGATGTCCGGCAGCCTCCAGTCCGGCCCGGATCATGGCCTGCGTAGAGCCTTTTCCATTGGTGCCCGCGATGTGGATCACCGGCGGCAGGTCGTTCTGCGGATTTCCCAAGGCACCGAGCAACCGCCAGACCCGGTCCAGCGTCAGGTCGATGATCTTGGGATGCAGCGCCATCATCCGCGACAGGATGACGTCCGAACCGGCACCGCTCATTTCGTCTCGGACTTCTCTTTCGATGCCTCGTTCGGCGCGTCGGGGGGCGGCAGATCACCGCGCACCGCAGGCGGCAGCCCCAGAAGCATCCGGGTGATCGCTATCAACTCGTCGCGCATCTGCCCGCGAGACGTGACGCGGTCGAGCATCCCGTGATCGAGCAGGTATTCCGCGCGCTGGAAGCCTTCCGGCAGTTTCTCCCGGATCGTCTGCTCGATCACCCGCGGTCCGGCAAAGCAGATCAGCGCATTCGGCTCGGCGATATGAACGTCCCCCAGCATCGCGTAGCTGGCGGTCACGCCCCCGGTGGTCGGATGGGTCAGCACCACGATGTAAGGCAGGCCCGCCTCCTTGAGCATCTGCACGGCGACCGTGGTACGCGGCATCTGCATCAGCGACAGGATGCCTTCCTGCATCCGCGCGCCGCCGGCCGCGGAAAACAGGATCAGCGGCCGCTTGAGCTTCACCGCCTCCTGGGCAGCCGCGATGATCGCATTGCCGACATACATGCCCATGGAGCCCGCCATGAAGGAGAAATCCTGCGCCGCCGCCACGATGGGCGTTCGGCCGATCTCGCCGCTGGCCACCAGCATCGCCTCGGGCTCGCCGGTTTCCTTCTGCGCGGCCTTGAGGCGATCGGGATATTTCTTCTGGTCACGGAAGTTGAGCGGATCGGCCTTAGGTGCGGGCACCTTCACTTCGCTGAATACCCCTCCGTCGAACAGGGCCTTGAACCGCTCCCGCGCCGTGATCGGCATGTGATGGTTGCAGTTGGAGCAGACATTGAGGTTTTCAGTGACCTCGCGGTGGAACAGCATGGTTCCGCATTCGGGGCACTTCGTCCAGAGATTGTCCGGCGTCTCGCGACGCGAGAAGATCGAGTTGATCCTCGGGCGGACGTAATTCGTGATCCAGTTCATTCAGCGCCCCTTCGGTCTTTCTGCCTCGTAGATAATCCCGCAGCGGCAGAAGTGCAATCAACGCCGAAGTGCCAGCCTTGCCCCGAGCCAGGCCACGATCATCGCCGCGAAGTCCACCGGCAGCCAGGCCCTTATCTCCGCGGTGTCACTGATCGAGAAGGGCGCATGATAGAGCGACAGTCCCGACAACTCATCGGGCAGCGATACGATCAGGATCGCGGAAAGATTGTTGGCCAGATGCGCCGCGATGGCAGGCCCGAGCGTGCCCGCCCGCGCCGTCAGATCCGCCATCAGCAGCCCGAAGACCACCGCCCAGAGCGCGATCAGACCCGCATTGGCACCGGCTTCCTCCGGCAGGTAATGCCCCAGGCCGAAGAGCAGTGACGGGATCAGCATCCAGACAAGCGGCGAAGAGAAACGCGCTGCCAATTGCTGCTGGATGTAGCCGCGAAAAACGATTTCCTCGGCACTGACCTGGATCAGGACCGCCAGCAGTGAAAAGGGCAACAGGATCATCCAGGCCGAAAGCTGCATGTTCGGCTCCAGTCCATCCTCGCCCCAGCTCCAGGGCGGCAGAACCCAGATCGCAAGGTTGATCACCGCAAGAACGATGAGCACGTCAAAGAACTGGCGCGCCGTCAGGCGGAGATCGCCGATCACGCCGAGGATGCCGCGCTGATGCGCCACCCTGACCGCAACGGCCACACCAACGATCATGAAGCCGAAACTGCCCAGTAGAACCAGCATCGCCAAGGGCGTGGTCCCGCTGTCCAGGGCATCGAAAAAGGCAGGGCCCGCGTCGCCCAAGGCGGCGAAGAGATTCTGGAACAGAAACTGGTTGCAGAGCAGATAGACACCCGACGCGATGATCAACCCGATCATCAGCCGCCAGACCTGCGGCCTTTCCCTCGCGGGGGCGACAAGCGCTTCATGGGCGGCGTAGTCTCTGTGCCGGATCATCCACATGGTTCAGGACGTGCGCCCGGCGGCTTTTGCCTGACGCCTGATGTCGACCCGCGCCTCGCGTAGCAACTCTGCGGCGCCCGTCAGATGGCTCGCGACTGTTTTGAGCAAGCTCATCAGCACTTTCGTATCGCTTTCGATGACGGCCCGGAATTCCCGCGCGCCGATCCTGAGGAATCGGGTCTCCTCAACTGCAACGAGTTCGAGTTGCCGCGGCTCGTCGAGGATGATCGCGAGATCGCCGATCAGGCGACCCGGACCGACTTCAGTGACATCGCGCACTTCTCCGTCATTGTCCGTGTAACGCATCATCGCGCGCCCCGAGAGACAGAGGTAGGCGGCATCGGGCTTCTCCCCCATCGCGAAGATCTGCTTGCCCGCGGCCGCATCGTACCACTGCGCGGAAAAAGCCAGCAGCCTGTGGCTGCGTGCATCAAGATCGGCAAAGAGCGGCGCCCGGGAAATCTCGCGGATCTTGCGCCGCAGGTCGTCGGAGCCGGTCTCGCCTGCATGCTCTTCCTCGGCCGTATCGTCGCCATCGATGTGCCCGTCCTTGATCTCGACGAACATGTCGTAGGCTTGCGGGTTCTCGAAGTTGCTTTCGAGGAAAATCAGCGTCGTGTCGGGCAGCAGTTCCTGCAGCTTTACACGGGTTCGCTTTCGGCTCTCGGCGTCGTGGCTGGACAGCGCGGTATCGAGGATAAGAACATCCGGCCGCTTGATCCCGGCGCGGCTGAAGCCTGCGCGTTCCTGGAAGATGCCGGGCAGGTTGGCGCCCGCGATCCCAGTCCTGACGTCCATGATCGTTTCGGCGACCTGCCGTTTCAAGCCATTTTGCTCAAGCACCTCGGCGACCACGTCCCCCACCAGGTCCCCCTTGACGCCTGCCATCCCGGAGATCCGACCGTAAAGCGCGTTTTCCATGACCGTGAGGCGCGGCAGGTAGTTTTCCGGCGAGACCGGCACGAAGAGGTCTCTGGTGCGGTCTCGGATCTCGGCCCCCTTGTTCTTGCGGATCTCGAGGATCTCCTGCTTGAAGCTCTCGGGAAATCCCGGGCCGATCTGCTCGGCGGTGAAGGCGAAGGGCACGGTCAGGAGCAGCGCGAATTCCTCCTCGGTCAGCGCCTGATCACCCTTCTGCGCCCGCCGGTCGGCAATATCGACAAGCCGTTCGTAAAGTTCCTCCTCGATCCCGAGGGCAGTGAAGAGCGGGTGGCTGGTGCCGTCCTTGCCGAAGGTCTGGTGCAGGGTCTCGATCAGCGTCTGGGAAATCGCGATCCCCTGCTCGGCCAGCCCTTCCTCGACGATGAGTGCCAGGAAATCCTGCTCCGCAACCAGGCCTTCCTGGGAGATGTCCCGCTTCGGCGAGGCGAACATCAGGTTGCCGCCGAGCGGGATCGAGGGGTTGAAGGTCTCCGGCGAAAACCGGTTCACGACCGTGTCGAGCCCGCGCGCCTTCAACGCCTCATGCACCTCGTCGCGCAAGGCGACGACCTTGTCTGCCACGGCCTTGTGTTTCTCGGGGTTCATGCGCGCCTCGAGCATGCGGCGGAACATGATATCGTCCACGCCCATCGCCTCGACCAGCTTGAACCACCAGCCGTTGATCTCGTCGGGCGTGTTGAGGCCTGCAAGGCCCGGGTCGACCCATTCCGCGTCAAGGCTGTCGAGGCTGTTGCCGGACCGCTCCGCCTCGATCCGCTTCTTGTCCTTGTGCTGGGGATCCCAGATCACCGACTTCGGTCCCGATTTCAGCGACATCAGGAGGTTGTCGGCGAGGGTGCCGTCGAAAAGATAGGGCCGGGAATGGGCATAGCCGATGCGGGCGGCGATCACCGACTGGTGCAAAGCGGAGAGGTCGTGTCCTGCGATCGTTACACTGCCGCGCGCCGGCAGCACCTCGCGGGTCAGAAGCTCTCCGAGGGCCCGCCGCTCCACCTGATTGGTCACCTTCAAGGCCACGCGCGAGCCTGCCGGAATGTCGAGCGAGAGGTTCTCCAGAACCGGGTTGCCGTCGCTGTTGCGCACCGTCACGTTGCGGATCGATATGTCGCCGTTCAGCCGCGGCATGTCCTCTGGCTCGCCGTCGAAAAGCTTCTCGTCGATCATCGACTTGGGCGCGAAGCGTTCGGTCACGATCTGCCAGCGCAGGGACATGTCCTGCACCTGGTTGTAGTAGTCGAGCAGTTCCTTCCACGGGCTCGACAGATCCTTGTAGGCCGCGAGCGCCGCAACGAGAGCCCCCACCGTGATGTCGCCGCGGATCGCGAGGTATCCGCCCACGAGGTAGAAGAAGAAGGGCGTGAGCTGCGTGATGAAGTTGTTGATAAACTTCATGAAGAATTTCTTCTGGTAGATCTGGAAGCGGATGTAGAAGAGCCGCCCCAGCCGGTCCGAGAAAGCAGCAAGCCGGTAGCGCCAGCCGCCATTGGAGCGCAGGTCGGTGATGCCCGCCGCGGTCTCGCCGATCTCCGCCGACAGGTGCCGCACTTCCACGATACGCTTCTTGTTGAGCTGGTTGATCTGTCGTTGCAGCATCGGAATGAGATAGGCCTGAAGCGGAATGAGCGCCGTTCCGGCAAGTCCGAACCAGATGCTCTGGGCAAAGAGAAAGACCAGGATGATCAGCATCTGCCCGGCCTGGAACACCGGTTGCGCCACCGCGTCGCCCATAAGCCCGCCCATGGGCTCGGCCTCCGACGTCACCATCGCGACCAGCTCGCCCTGCGAGGTGGAGCGGAAATAGGAGGAGGGGAACCGCATCATGCGGCTGATCAGCTGATACCGGAACCGCCGCAGCAACCGCTCCGCCAGCACCCCTTTCATCGTATTGAGCCGCATCTTCAAGAGCCCATGCAGCAGGACGGCAGCAAGATAGCAGGCGCAAAGGAACACCAGGAACTCGATCTGCGTGAACTGGACAGAAAAGAACTCGATGCTGTCATCGCTTGCACCGATGGCATCGTTGATGATGCGCTTGGGCAATTCGAGCGTGGCGTACAGGAAGGGGAAAGTGAAAACCGTGAAGAAAAGCAGGAAAATCTGTTCGCGTCTGGAGAATTTCCAAATGAAAGCGAAGATAGAGGAATCCATGAACCGGCTTTCGAGCTTGGCCTGATGAGAGGCCGCCTGATCCACGCGCAGGCAGACAGCGTTTACCTCGGACCTGAACTTAGGCCTGCGACCAAACCAATACAAGCGCACAATCCCGAGGCACGCGTGCTAGAGCCTTGCAGCCCTCCAGCCTCTTGGCTATTCCGGAGCCAATGTTTTCAGGGAGGCAATACCCATGTCCAAACCACGCTTCGACAAATCCCGGCTGCCCAGCCGCCATGTGACCGAAGGCCCGGCACGGGCACCGCATCGGTCCTACTACTACGCAATGGGCATGACCGACGAGGAAATCCACCAGCCGCTGATCGGCGTGGCGACCTGCTGGAACGAGGCAGCCCCCTGCAACATCGCCCTGAACCGTCAGGCGCAGGCCGTGAAGATGGGCGTGAAACGCGCCTATGGCACACCCCGCGAGTTCACCACGATCACCGTAACCGACGGGATCGCCATGGGTCACGAGGGCATGCGCTCCTCGCTGGCGTCCCGCGAGGCCATTGCCGATACGGTGGAACTGACGATGCGCGGCCATTGCTATGACGCCATCGTCGGTCTGGCGGGCTGCGACAAGTCGCTGCCGGGCATGATGATGGCGATGATCCGGCTCAACGTGCCGTCGGTCTTTCTCTATGGCGGGTCGATCCTGCCGGGTCGCCTGAACGGCAAGGACGTCACGGTTCAGGATGTCTTCGAGGCAGTGGGCATGCATCAAGCCGGCAAAATGACCACCTGCGAGCTTGAGAAGCTCGAGGCGGTGGCCTGCCCCTCCGCCGGAGCCTGCGGCGGACAATTCACCGCCAACACCATGGCTTGCGTCTCCGAGGCGATTGGCCTGGCGCTGCCCAACTCTTCGGGTGCACCGGCACCCTACGAATCCCGTGACGCCTATGCTGAAGCCTCCGGGGCAGCGGTCATGAACCTGATCGAAAAGAACATCCGCGCCCGCGATATCGTGACACGCAAATCGTTGGAAAACGCAGCCCGCATCGTGGCCTGCACCGGCGGCTCGACAAACGCGGGCCTGCACCTTCCGGCGATGGCCCATGAAGCGGGGATCGATTTCTTTCTCGATGATGTTTGCGAGATCTTCCGGGACACGCCCTATTTCGTGGATATGAAACCGGGTGGCGCCTATGTGGCCAAGGACCTCTACGAGGCGGGTGGCGTGCCGGTGGTGATGAAGGAATTGCGCAAGGCGGGGCTGATCCATGAGGATTGCATGACCGTGACCGGCTATTCCATCGGCGAGGAGTTGGACAAGGTGTCGCTCGAGGCGGATGGCCGCGTGATCTATCCGGTGGAAACGCCGCTCAGCAAGACCGGCGGCGTCGTCGGTCTCAAGGGCAATCTCGCCCCTGAAGGCGCCATCGTGAAGATCGCGGGCATGGAGCCACAGCATCTCCTGTTCACCGGCCCGGCACGCGTCTTCGAATGCGAGCAGGACGCTTTCGAGGCCGTCCAGAACCGCGCCTATGAGGAAGGCGATGTCTTCGTGATCCGCAACGAAGGCCCGGCGGGCGGCCCCGGCATGCGCGAAATGCTGGCAACCACCGCTGCGCTCTCGGGTCAGGGCATGGGCAAGAAGGTGGCGCTGATCACCGATGGTCGCTTCTCCGGTGCGACCCGCGGCTTTTGCGTCGGGCATGTCGGCCCCGAAGCCGCACACGGCGGCCCCATCGCGCTGTTGAAAGACGGCGACATGATCACGCTCAACGCCATCGAAGGCACCATTTCCGTCGATGTGTCGGATGACGACATGGCCGAACGTAAATCCCAGTGGAAAGGCCCGCGTCCGACGATCTACGGGGCTGGAGCGCTCTGGAAATACGCCAAGCTGGTCGGCCCGACATACCTTGGCGCCGTCACGCATCCCGGCGCCAAGGAGGAAGGCCACGAATACATGGCGCTCTGACGCCTTTGCCCCGTGGCGACCATCGCCACGGGGACCACACCCGCTCCCTGCCGCAACACCGGGCAAAAAACGCAACTCATGCGTGATTTCCCGGTTTGTTTTGCTGCCGGCATCCGACTAGGATCGCGCCTAGACACATCAGGCAGGATCGGTCTTCGCACATGGGCAAGATCAGCGACACATTCTGGGATACCGCACTTTACAGGCGGACAGTGCAACGCTGGGCAATCTGCGCGCGTGACGCGGGCCAGACGAAACTCGATGTCTTGCGGCATCAATGTACCCGAGCGAGGCTCTTGCGCGCCCATCTCGACCGGCTGATCTTCACCGCAGAGGAGCGTCTGGCCCAGCCCATCTCTGGCCCCGCCACCTTTCCCCGTCCCCATAATGCGGACTGGGCCTGGCGGCCGGAGCTTTGGCGCGGCCCTCTTGCCAGCCCGGGTATTGCTGCGGTCATCAACAATTCGAAACTGGGCGAGCAGATCACCCTGTTCCACGACTGCGGTGACGCCGAACTGACGCTTCGGCAACTGCGCAACCTGCGCGCGGAGGATCTCGCACCTTACGGCCTGCGCCTCGATGTCTTCCGCTTCGACGGCTCTTTCCTGTCGATCGTCGTGGACCTGCCGGAGTCGGCAGTGGAGGGTTTGAAACGGACCCATATCCTGCGTGTCAGTGGCAACATCGAGTTGGAACGGCCGCTGGAGATTTTCGTGCGGCTGAACATCCGGCACGGTCCGAATACCGAGCAGATGGTGCGAGAAATGCCAGCGGAGGCGGGCGATCAGACGGTCGAATTCGACCTCGCCTATGCCAAGCTCAATGAAAAACGTATCGAAAAGGCCTGGATCGATCTCATTTTCGAGGGGCCGGAGATGAACCAGGTGACGCTCCGGGACCTGACGTTCTGCCGGCGACCGCGCGCGCAACTCTAGAAAGCCCATGCCATGACGGAACTTTCCTTGACGAAAACCGGGATGAAAAGCGGTATCTGGCAGGGCCTGCTGAGTGGCAGCGAGACCAGGCCTGCGTTGCTCGTGACGCATCTGGACAAGCCCCTGCCCGACGTCACCCTGACGCCCACACCGGAAAAGGGCACATGGCTGCTTCAGGTGCCCGTGCCGGCCGAGGCGATTTCGGACGGGGTACAAACGATACTGATCAGCGACATGGCGACGAAGACGCGGCTCGATAGTTTCACACTGATCGCGGGCGAAGCCCTGGGCGACGACCTGCGCGCCGAGGTCGATCTGCTGCGGGCCGAACTCGACATGCTCAAGCGCGCCTTCCGGCGGCATTGCGTGGAAACCGCGACACAATAGAAAAAGGCCCCACCGGTTGTCCCGCGGGGCCTTTCGCCTTGTTCATCCAGCTTACTTTCCGGGTCCGATGGCCGACAGTCCCTTGAGGATATCGATGGCATAGGCCAACTGATAGTCCTCCTCGCGGAGTGCCGCCGCCGCTTCCGCCTTGGCACGATCCGCCTCGATCTGCTTGATCTCGTCTTCCGACAGGCTGTCGTTGTTCAGGCTGCCGCGCAGATCGGCTTCCGAGCGCGACGGACGCGTGGTCTCCTCCTCTTCGGTTTCAGCTTCCGGCGCACGACGCGGCTGTTCCACGACGATATCCGGCGAGACGCCGAGCGACTGGATCGATCGCCCGGACGGCGTGTAATACCGCGCCGTGGTCAGGCGCATCCCGCCATCATTGCCCAGCGGCATGACCGTTTGCACGGAGCCCTTGCCGAAGCTTTTGGTGCCGACGACGATCGCGCGGCGGTGATCCTGCAAGGCGCCCGCCACGATTTCGGAAGCCGATGCCGACCCGCCGTTGATCAGTACAACGATAGGCTTGCCTTCCGCCAGATCGCCCGCCGTCGCATTGAAGCGTTCGCCGTCCTGAACCTGCCGACCCCGGGTACTGACGATTTCGCCCTCGTCGAGGAAGGCGTCCGAGACCTTTATGGCCTGGGTCAGCAGACCGCCGGGGTTGTTGCGCAGGTCTACGACGACACCATTGACCTTGTCGATCCCGCCAGCGGCTTCGATCTGCTCCTTGAGACCTGCTTCGAGGTTCTCATAGGTCTGGTCGTTGAAGGTGGTAACGCGCAACACAACGGTATCGCCCTGCAGCCGTGTCCGCACGGCGGTGAGCTTGATGGTGTCGCGGATGATCGACACATCGAATGGTTCCAGCTCGCCTTCACGTACGACGGTGATCACGATCTCCGATCCGACCGGACCACGCATCAAGTTGACCGCCTCATCAAGCGTGAGGCCCAGAACGGAATCGCCATCCACGTGGGTGATGAAGTCACCGGCCTCGATACCGGCTTCTTCTGCCGGCGTGCCATCGATGGGAGAGACCACTTTCACGAAGCCTTCTTCCTGCGTGACCTCAATGCCGAGACCGCCGAATTCGCCGCGCGTCTGCACCCGCATCTGCGCCGCATCATCAGGCGAGAGATAGCTCGAATGGGGATCCAGGGAGGTCAGCATGCCGTTGATCGCCGCCTCGATCAGTTCCTTGGCGTCCACTTCCTCGACATACTGCGCCCGGATCCGCTCGAAGATGTCGCCGAAGAGATCAAGCTGTTCGTAGACACTGCTGGACTTGGCCGCTTCCTGCGCGAGCAGCGGGCCGGCAATCTGCGTCGATGCGATCACCCCGGCCAGGGTACCGGCTGCCGCCGCAATAGCAAATTTTTTCATCTCGATCTCTATCCATCCTTGTCGGTTCGAAACCAGAGGCTCGGGTCCTCGGGCGAGTTGTCCTGTCTTACCTCTATATAGAGCGTTTCCGTCAGGTCTCCGCCAGTGTCATCACCATCTGTTGACAAGGCGGACGGGTTTTCGGGCTCTTCACCGCCCATAAGCCCCAGCGGACTGCCCGCGTCAATGACTTCACCGGCCACACCGTAAACGCGATCCAGCCCGGCAAGGATGAAAAGCACCCGCGCCTGCGGTTCCAGAATCACCACTTCGCCGAGATCGAGCAGCGGGCCGGTGTAGCGGATCGTGGCGCTCGTGGGGCTGGCGACGAGCGCCTTGGGCCGCGTCGCCATGAGGATGCCCGGCCGCGCGATGCCCGCCGCATCCGCCTCTCCCGACCGGCGCAGGACGACACCCTGAACCGGATAGGACAGGTTTCCCTTTTCCTCCGCGAGGCGCGCCGGCGTGGCGGACTTGCGGGCCACGGCCACGCGATCAAGGCCATCGGCGAATTGCGCCAGCGTGTCCGAAGAGGCGACGAGAATGGCCTCCCGTACCGGGTCGTTGGTGAACCGTGTTGGCAAGTCGGTCCTTTCGGCGATTGCCTGGTTGAGGGCGGAGCGGGCCTCCTGGACTTCCGCCAGCCCCGCCTCCAGTCGCGACAGCGCCTCCGCCTGCAAGGCCTGCAATGTCTGGATGCGCATGAGATCGTCGCGCAATTGCGCAGCTTCACCGTTCAGCACCGGGGTCACATCGGACAGGAGCATCGCCGCCCGCGCCGAACCGACGGCACCGGCGGGATGCAGGAAGATCACCGGTGACGGTTCTTCGCCAAGCCGCATCAGCGCAGTGAGCAAAGCCGCAATCTCCGCGTCCCTGCCTCGCAACGCCGCCGCGAGGTCCGATTGCTCCCGGTCAGCCGCACGAATGCCGCTGCGCAAGGCACTCAGGCCAGCCTCATAGGCCTGCACGGTCTCGGTCAAGGCGCGCACCCGATCGCGGGCAGACCCCGAGGAGGCAAGCCGCTCAGCCGCACGCTCCAGAAGCACCTGTGCAGCCCGCGCATCCTCCGCAGGATCGCTCTGCGCAAAGGTCGAAAAAGGCACTAACAAAGCCAGAACCAGTAAAATACGCCTCATGACAGCAAGGACTCGCCGGTCATCTCGGCAGGTTTTTCAAGCTGCATCAAGGCAAGAACCGTCGGCGCAAGATCGGCCAACCGCCCGGGCCGCAAATGCGCTCCTTCCCCCGCACCATAAACCACCACCGGCACCGGGTTCAGCGTATGCGCGGTGTGCGGGCCACCGGTTTCGGGATCGATCATCACATCGCAATTGCCGTGATCCGCCGTCACGATCATTGCCCCACCCGCTTTCCGCAAGGCTTGCAGTGTCCGGCCCAGCCCCTGATCCACGGTTTCGCAGGCCTTGATCGCCGCATCGAGATCGCCGGTATGGCCCACCATATCCGGGTTGGCGTAATTGACCACTATCAGGTCGTAGCCCTCACCGATCGCCGCCACCAGGGCATCCGTCACTTCACCCGCCGACATCTCCGGTTGCAAATCATAAGTGGCGACATCGGGTGATCTCGGCATCTTTCGGTCTTCGCCCCGGAAGGAAACCTCCTCACCACCGTTGAGGAAAAACGTCACATGCGGGTATTTCTCCGTCTCCGCGAGGCGGAACTGGCGCAGACCCTTCTGCGCAACCCAATCGCCCAGCGTGTTCACGATCTCGGGCTTTGGATACATCGTGGTCATATAAGCTGCATGTGCTTCGGAATACTGCGCCATGCCCATGATGGCCGCCCAGGCCGGCCGCTTGCCGGTCTCGAAAGCGTCGAAGGCCGGATCGCCAAGCGCCGCCATGATCTCCCGCGCCCGGTCCGCCCGGAAATTGAGACAGAAGATGCCGTCACCATCGCGGGCGCCGTCATACTCTCCAATGACCGTCGGCACGATGAACTCGTCGTTCTCGCCCCGGGCATAGGCCTTCTCGACCGCCTCGGCGGGTGTCGCGGCTGTTTCGCCCTTCGCCCCGACGAAGGCGGCGTAGGCCTTCGCGACACGGTCCCAACGGTTATCGCGATCCATTGCGAAGTACCGCCCGGTGACCGTCACCACGCGCACGGCGTCCGGCAGTCCCGCCATAAGCGTCTCGAAATAACCAAGTGCCGATTTCGGGCTGACATCCCGACCGTCCGTCAGGGCATGGATCACCACCGGCACGCCGGCATTGTCGAGGGCGTGGGCAGCGGCGATCATATGACTGATATGGCCGTGCACCCCTCCGTCGGAGGCGACGCCCAGCAGATGCGCTGTCCCGCCGCTGGCTTTCAGTACAGTAATGAAGTCTCTGAGCGGGGGGTTCATGGCGAAACTGCCCTCCTCGATGGCCAGATCGATCTGCCCGAGATCCATGGCGACCACCCGTCCCGCACCGATGTTGGTATGCCCCACTTCCGAGTTGCCCATCTGCCCTCGCGGCAGACCCACATCCGGCCCGTGAGTGATGAGCGTGGCGTGCGGGCAGGTTGCCATCAAATGATCCATCGTCGGTGTATGTGCCAGAAGCGGCGCATTGCCTTCGCGGCGCTCGCTCAAGCCCCAGCCATCCAGAATGCACAATACCACCGGTTTTGGCGCGCTCATCTGCTCGTCTCCCTTGATAGGATTTGTCGCCTTTTAGACCTTCGCACGAAAAGGGTGAACCTCTTTCCGCCCATCGGCTTCTTTTGGCCTCAAATATCCCCGCCGGAGGCACGGACCGGGTTCGGGGTGAGCCGGTGGCGCAGGAGTGCCAGGGGATGCGCCTTGAGCGTCAGCCGCAGGGCGACATAATCCTCGACCACCTCCTCGCCGAGGCTCATCTGCGGCAGCAGCGCCGCAGGCTCGTCAATGGCCTCGCCGTCGATGTCCCCGGCAAAAAGCGGCAGGGGCGCGCCCGGCACCAGCGCCTTGGCCTCCCAGAGTGCTTCGCGCCGGTTCAGACCGATGCCGGCAAAGACATCCGCCTCCGCCAGACGCGCCACCATCGCCGGCGCGAGCCCGGCCCGCCGCCAGACATCGCGCACGGAACGATAGCCATTGCCCCGCGCCGCCGTGAGCCAGCTTGCGTCCTCCTCCGACAGTCCCTTGATCTGCCGGAACCCCAAGCGAAGCGCCAGTCCGCCCTGCCCATCGGGCTCCATCGTATTGTCCCAGAAACTGGCGTTGATGCAGACGGGCCGCACCTCGACCCCATGCTCGCGCGCATCCCGCACGATCTGCGCGGGAGCATAGAACCCCATCGGCTGCGAATTGAGCAGCGCACAGGCGAAAATCCCCGGATGATGGCATTTGAGCCAGCTCGAGGCATAGACCAGAAGCGCGAAACTCGCCGCATGACTCTCGGGGAAACCATAGGAACCGAAGCCCTCGATCTGGGAAAAACACCGCTCCGCAAAGTCTCTGTCATAGCCTTTTTGCGCCATACCGCGCAGGAAGAGCGTACGGAACTCACTGACGTTGCCATGCTTCTTGAACGTCGCGAGCGAACGTCGCAGACGGTCCGCCTGATCAGGCGTGAAACCCGCACCGACGATGGCGATCTGCATCGCCTGCTCCTGAAACAGCGGTACCCCCAGCGTCTTGCCCAGCACGGCACCCAACTCGTCCGAGGGGAAGGAGACCTCTTCCTCGCCATTCCTGCGCCGGATGTAGGGATGCACCATATCGCCCTGGATGGGGCCGGGGCGGATGATCGCCACCTCGATCACCAGATCGTAGAAAGCATCGCGGACGCATCCGCGGCAGGAAATTCATCTGCGCACGGCTCTCCACCTGGAAGACCCCGATACTGTCGGCTTCGCAGAGCATGTCGTACACCGCGGGATCCTCGGGCGGCAGGCTGGCCAGTGTGTGGCTGACCCGATGGTGCATCTGCAAGAGATCGAAGGCCTTGCGGATGCAGGTCAACATCCCAAGGCTCAGCACATCCACCTTGAGGATGCCCAGAGCCTCGATGTCATCCTTGTCCCAGCAGATCACGGTGCGCCCTTCCATCGTCGCGTTCTCGATGGGGACAAGTGCGTCGAGCCGCCCTTCGGTGATGACGAAACCGCCTACATGCTGGCTGAGATGCCGCGGGAAACCGTCGATCTCATGAACCAGCGACAGGGTCTGTTGCAGACGTTTGTCGCCCGCATCGAGGCCGATCTCGGCCATGCGTTCGGCCTCGATGCCCTTGGTGGAGAAGAACCCCCAGAGCTGGGAGGAGAGCGCCGAAATCGTATCCTCGGTCAGCCCCATGGCGCGCCCGACCTCGCGGATCGCGCGTTTGCCACGGTAATGTACCACCGTGGCGCAGAGCCCCGCGCGGTGCCGCCCGTAGCGCTCGTAGATGTGCTGGATCACCTCCTCGCGGCGCTCATGCTCGAAATCCACATCGATGTCGGGCGGCTCGTCGCGGGCCTCCGAGACGAAGCGTTCGAAAACCATCGTGCCGATCTCGGGGCTGACGGAGGTCACCCCGAGACAGTAGCAGACCACGGAATTGGCCGCCGACCCCCGCCCCTGACAGAGGATGTCGCGCGACCGGGCGAAGGCCACGATGTCGCGCACGGTCAGGAAATAGGGCTCGTAGCGCAGCTTGGCGATCAGCGCCAGTTCATGCTCGAGAAGCCCATGCACCTTGTCGGACGCGCCGCCCGGATAACGCCATTTCAGCCCTTCGTAGGCCAGACGGCGCAGACGCTCGGTGGCGGTTTCCTCCTCCGTGCCTTCGGAAGGATACTCGTAGCGCAACTCGTCAAGCGAGAAATTCAGTCTCTGTGAAAGAGCATATGCCCGGTCCACCGCCTCCTCGAAACCCTTGAATAGGTGCCGCATCTCCACCTCCGACCGCAGGCGGGCCTCGCTGTTGGGCAGGGCGTCGCGGCCCAGATCGTCGACCCGTCGGCGCAAACGGATCGCGGTGATCACATCGGCGAGCTTGCGCCGCGACCCGTGATGCATCAGCGGCGCAGCACTGGCGAGCGTCGGCAGGCCGAGGCGATCCGCTGCTGCGGTGAGCCGGGTAAACCGCTCTGGATCACGCCCGTCGTAACGCGGGGCGAGGCCCAGATGCATCTTGCCGGCAAAGCGGCGCGTCAGCCGTTCCGCCGTCTGCACCCATCCGCCCGCGCCGGGCGGCACCGCTTGTGCCTCTGGCCAGAGGATCAGCTGCAGCGCGCAGCCCCGTTCCAGAAGGTCCGCAAGCTGCAGATTGCAGGCTCCCTTTTCAGCCCGCAGCCTGCCTGTTGAAAGAATGCGGCACAAAGCTCCCCAGCCCGCACGACTTTCCGGCAGCACCGTGATGGCGCAGGCATCGGTGAAAACCAGACGGGCGGCGGGGATCAGCCGGGGCGCGGCAGAGAACGCCGGGACTTGCCGCACCCCTCCCGGCGGCAAGGGAAGCGCCGGACCGATCTGCCCATGCGCCGCGTCCCACGCTTGCCGCTCACGCACCTGCCGCGCGATCTCCCGCGCCCGGGCATGGGCCCGCACGATACCGGCAACCGAATTCTCATCGGCAATCGCGATCGCCTCCATCCCCAGCGCCGCCGCACGGGACATGTATTCCTCGGGATGCGACGCACCGGTCAGGAAGGAGAAATTCGACGTGATGTTGAGTTCGATGAACATTGCAGAGCCATTGTATTCACCCTTTGTTCTTATTTGGAGTCCCTTTCGAATGCGCCGGAATTGGGTCGCCCAACCGCGCCCAAGTCAGTTTGAAGTGTAGACACCCAAGATGGAAAAGAATCACGAAATGCAAAAATTCAAAGCGTTAGAGAAAGATATCGTGCGTCATTGGCAAAATGGCGGCAAGTATGTGCATGGGCAGGTACCCGACCGCAGGATCTCCACAGGCAAAGGCTCGCCCCGCCGCCATTGCCTGAAGGACCTGCCCGAGGGAGAGGAGATGCTGATTCTCGCCCATCGCCCTTTCGATGGTGTCCACGCCTATGCCGAGACCGGCCCGATCTTCCTTTGCGCCGATCCTTGCACGCGCGGTGGCGGCAACAGTGAATTGCCCGACATCCTGACCACATCGCCCGACTACCTTGTCAAAGAGTATTCTGCCGATGAACGTATCGTCTACGGGACCAGCGAAGTGGTTGCCACGCCCGAAATCCAGTCAAAGATCGCAGATGTTTTCGCAAACCCCGACGTGGCCTTCATCCATGTGAGGTCGACCCGCAACAACTGCTACCAGTTACGCATTGAGAGGAGCTGACCTACGGGCTTGCTCCCTGTGCGGGCTTTGGTCATAACAGGGCGCATCGGATCCGAAGGATGACCTCATGACCCTGCCTGCGCCTGAAACCAAGATTGTCGAGATCTACCGGATCGCCTGCGATGGCGGCGAAGGTGCCTTGGGTCACCCGCGCGTTTGGCTGCAAATCCCCCAGGACACGGGCTGGGTCGAGTGCGGCTATTGCGACTGCAAGTATGTGCACAAGGATTTCGAAGGCAAGGTCTGACCCCTGCCCCATTGACGCCCCAAAGCTGAGCTATTCCCCCTCCGAGCTGACCCGGAGGACTGAAGAATGGAAGCCCAGATCCGCAACATGCCCTGTTCCGTCGCCGCCACGGTTTTCGGAGCCCTTGGAATTTTCCTCGCGCTTTTCGTACTCTATGCCGGGCCATTCGCACCGCAGGCGGATGTCGGCACCACCATCGGCGAGATCGCGGGCAACATGCGGGCCGCCGCCCTGCGCGCGGTCCAGGGGCTACCGCAGCCACAGGAGACCGTCGTCCGGCAGGTCTGGGACATTGACCGAATCCTGATGGCCGCAACCCCCGCTTTCGGCGTTTTTGGCCTGGTTCTGGGCATCGCCGCCTTCATCCGCCACGAGCCGAAACGCGCCGCAGCCTGCGGCATCGCCATCAGTGCGGCGGCGATCTTCGTGCAGGTTTTCCTCATCAGCGTGCTGATCATCGCGGGTGTGATCCTTCTGGTCGGCATCATGCAGAACATGGAGTCGATCCTGGGCGGTTAGCGTTGGGGCACCTCGCCGACTGTTCTGGACTTCCCGAAGGTGTCGCGCCATTTAGGCGGGGACACCGGAGGAGCATGCCATGGCATTCGGCAAGGGACATCATCTTCACCTGATCGACGGATCGGCTTTCATCTTCCGCGCCTATCACGCGTTGCCGCCGCTCACCCGCAAATCCGACGGCCTGCCGATCGGCGCTGTCTCCGGTTTTTGCAACATGATCTACCGCTACGTGGAGGCGAACACCGGACCGGAGGCACCGACCCATGTCGCGGTGATCTTCGACAAGGGCAGCCACACCTTCCGCAACGACATGTACGACCTCTACAAGGCCAACCGCGAGGCGATGCCCGAAGAGTTGAGACCGCAAATCCCCCTGACCCGCCGCGCGACCGAGGCTTTCAACATCGCCTGCAAGGAGAAGGAAGGCTTTGAGGCCGACGACATCATCGCCACGCTGGCGGTACAGGCACGCAAGGCAGGCGGACGCTGCACCATAATCTCCTCCGACAAGGACCTGATGCAGCTTGTGGGCGACGGGGTCGAGATGCTCGACGCGATGAAGAACCAGCGGATCGACCGCGAGGGTGTCTTCGAAAAGTTCGGCGTATACCCTGAACGGGTGGTCGATGTGCAGGCTTTGGCGGGCGACAGTGTCGACAATGTGCCCGGTGCGCCCGGGATCGGCATCAAGACTGCCGCCCTGCTGATCAACGAATTCGGCGATCTGGAAACGCTGCTGGAGCGCGCGCAGGAGATCAAACAGCCCAAGCGGCGCGAAACCCTGATCGATCATGCCGAACAGATCAGGCTCTCGCGTCGGCTGGTCCTGCTCGATGAAAACACGCCACTCGATTTCACCATCGACGATCTTGAGGTGCGCGAGCCCGACCCGGAAGTACTGATGCCCTTCCTCGCGGAGATGGAATTCCGCACCCTCACGAAACGGATCGCGGACCATCTGGGCGTCGAGATGCCGGTCATCGACGACACTCCCGCCGAAGCGCCGGAGGTGCCGAAGATGGAGGAAATCGCATTTGATCGGAAGGGCTACAGCCGCGTCAGCGACAAGGCGGCCCTGCAAGTCTGGATCGACAGCATTCAAGAACGCGGCTATGTCGCCGTCGATACCGAGACCACGGGCCTCGATGAGATGACCGCCGACATGGTGGGCATCTCGCTCTGCGTAGAGCCGGGGCAGGCTTGCTACATCCCGCTTCTGCACAAGGCGCACCGGGGGGATGATCTGTTCGGCTCGGACGAGTTGGCCGAAGGCCAAATGAGCGTGGTGGAAGCACTGGAGTTGCTCAAACCGGTGCTGGAAGACCCCGGCATCCTGAAGATCGGCCAGAACATGAAGTTTGATGCCAAGGTTTTCGCGCAACTGGGCATCAGCGTCGCGCCGATCGACGACACCATGTTGATGTCCTATGCCATGCATGGGGGCCTTCACGGTCACGGCATGGACACGCTGTCGGAGCGCTATCTCTCGCACAATCCGATCCCGATAAAGCCTTTGCTAGGCTCTGGTAAATCTGCCGTGACCTTCGACAAGGTGCCGCTGGAGGACGCCGTGCCCTATGCGGCGGAGGACGCCGACATCACGCTGCGCCTCTGGCAGATGTTCAAGCCGATGCTGCACCGCTCGAAGGTCACGCAGGTCTATGAGACCCTGGAACGGCCCATGGTCGCCGTGTTGGCCGACATGGAGCGGACGGGTATCAAGGTGGACCGCGACACGCTCTCGCGGATGTCCAACGCCTTCAGCCAGAGCATGGCGGGGCTCGAAGACGAAATCTACAAGACCGCAGGGCGCAAGTTCAATGTGGGCTCACCGAAGCAGCTTGGCGAGATCCTCTTCGACGAAATGGGCCTCGACGGCGGCAAGAAGGGCAAGACCGGTGCCTATGCCACCGGGGCGGACGTGCTCGAAGACCTCGCCACCGAATACGAACTGCCGCGCCTGATCCTCGACTGGCGGCAGCTTTCCAAGCTGAAATCGACCTATACGGATGCGCTGCAGGATCACATCAACCGCGACACGGGCCGGGTGCATACCTCCTATTCCATCGCCGGGGCCTCCACCGGGCGGCTCGCCTCGACCGATCCCAACCTGCAGAATATCCCGATCCGCTCTGAAGAAGGCCGCCGCATCCGCGAGGCCTTCGTGGCCGAGGAAGGCAAGACGCTCGTCGCCCTCGACTACAGCCAGATCGAACTGCGCATCCTTGCGCATATCGCCGATATTCCGGCCCTCAAACAGGCCTTCGAGGAAGGGCAGGACATTCACGCCATGACCGCGTCGGAGATGTTCGACGTGCCGATGGAAGAGATGACACCCGATGTCCGGCGCAAGGCCAAGGCCATCAACTTCGGCGTGATCTACGGGATTTCCGGCTTCGGGCTGGCGCGCAACCTGCGTATTCCGCGCGCCGAGGCACAAGGGTTCATCGACCGCTATTTCGAGCGTTTCCCGGGCATCAGAGCCTATATGGACGACACCAAGGCCTTCGCGAAGGACCATGGCTACGTCCAGACCCTTTTCGGTCGCCGCATTCACACCCCCAACATCGCCGCCAAGGGCCCACAGGCCGGTTTCGCCCAGCGCGCTGCGATCAACGCGCCCATTCAGGGCACCGCCGCCGACGTGATTCGCCGCGCCATGATCCGGATGCCGGCAGCCATTGACGGCATTCCCGCCAAGATGCTGCTTCAGGTCCATGACGAATTGCTGTTCGAGGTCGAGCAAGGCTGGGAAGACAGGCTGATCGAAGCTGCCCGCGCTGTTATGGAAAACGCCGCCGACCCGGTCGTGAAGCTCGACGTCAAGCTGACTGTCGATGCGGGACAGGGGCCGAATTGGGCGGTCGCACATTGACGAGTTGCCGCAGCGCGTTTCCACTCTCCGGCGATCGACCTATCGAAATGATCTAGTTGGCGGCGGTCGCTTCCCCACTGACCGCCAAGGCGATGATCTCGCCGAAGGTGGATGCAACACAGGCCGACGAGTGCGGCGCGGTGAAAACGCGGGACGAGAATGACCTGCCCGACGCACCCTGCATGTCTCGATTCACTGCGAGCGCCCGCAGGAAGTCGGCATAGGGGTCGCTGCCGTCAAGTCTCGGGCGGTACTCCAGCCGGCCTTCGCGTTCCGCGGCGCGGTAGATGGTTTCGCCTTCCTTTATCGTCTCCGCCACCTTGATCGTGTCCAGCAGTTCAGGGTCGATCGCCGTCGGGTCCTCCGACAGGATCACGAGATCGGCGAGCTTACCGGGCTCGAGCGATCCTTTCCTGTCCTCCTCGAAGTGCTGGTAGGCCGGCCAGAGCGTCATCGCCTTGAGCGCCGTTATCACGTCGACACGCTGGTCCGGCCCGATGATGTCGTTCGACCGCGAGCGGCGCGTCACCGTCGCATCGAGGATCCGCATCGAATCGGGGAAGGCCACGGGCGCGTCATGGTGGCTGGAGAACATCATGCCGCGTGCCCGCACCCAGCCGGTGGGCGAGATATTGTCAGCGGCGACCGGACCTACCGTGCGGTCGCGGTGCCAGTCGCCCCAGTAGAAGGTGTGCATCGGGAAAAGCGACGGAAAGACACCAAGGCGATCGTAGTCCTCCACCTGATCTTGGCGCAGGAATTGCCCGTGGATCAGTACCGGACGACGATCAGCTTGTCCGAATTTCCCGGTCGCCGTATCGACAGCACCGATCAGCATATCGGAAGCACCCTCGCCATTGGCGTGCACAAGGATCTGGACACCGTTTTCAAAGGCCCAGTCGACCGCCTCGAAGACCTGGTCCGGAGTTGCCGATGCATAACCCTTATAGTCCGCGCGGTATCCCGCCGGGGGATTATAGTAGGGCTTGTCACGAAGCGCGGTGAAGCCTTGTGGCGAGCCGTCGATGGTCAGCTTGGCCCCGCCAACTCGAAACCGATCGGCGTAGGTCATCGACAGGTTGTCACGGATGAAGTCGCGGTCCACGAGGACATCGGGGTAGGTCACCACGTCGATGTCGATCCCTTCCTCGGTCGCCACCGCCTGCATCAACCGGGCCACTGCCGGGGTCGAACGCCCTTCCTGCGCGGTGGTGTAGCCATAGGAGGTAATCAGATCCAATCCCGCGCGGAAGATCGCCCGGGCCGCTTCGGCATCGAGGTTGCGCATCATGGCAAGCGCCATGCCAGCACTGGCGTTTTCCTCCATCACGCCATTGGGTTCGCTGCTCCCCTCGCGCCGCCGGATCACGCCGCCCGCGGGATCGGGCGAATCGGCGGTGATGCGCGCGATCTCCAGCGCTTTGGAGTTCGCCACACCGAGGTGGCCGGATTGGTGCAGGATGTAGATCGGGATCTCCGTCGAGATTGCATCGAGGTCGTCTCGTGTCGGATGCCGCTCTTCGGCGAGCTGGGCGTCGTCATAGCCGAACCCCATCAGCAAACCGGCGCGCGCCACGCGATCGGGGTTGGCCGCGAGATAGGCGCGCATGACCTCCTGCAGCGCCGGGATGTCGTTCACCGTGCCGTCCGGCGCGGGCAGGAGGTTTGCTGAAAGCGCCTGAATGCCGATCATGAACACGTGACCATGGGCATCGACAAACCCGGGGATCATCGTACGCCCGGCCAGATCGATCATCTCCGTCTCCGGGCCACGCAACGCCATGACCTCATCGAGCGGTCCGGCGGCGATGATCACCCCTTGGGCTTCGGCCAGCGCCTCGACACGCATATTCCCGTCGACCATTGTCAGGATCGGTCCGCCCGACCAGATTTTTTCGGCAGGTTCGACGTTGGCGTCGGGCAGAGACGAGTGACGCTCGCGGAAATACTCCCATGCATCGACCTCTCGCCCGTCCGCCAGAACGCAAATGCCACGTTCTCCTGCGGCCTCCTGAACGATCCGGTAGGTACCGCCCTCATCCACACAGAACTGTGCTGCCGGGTTGGGCAACTGCTGCTGAGCCGAGAGCGGGGCGGAGGAAATTCCCAAAACAGCGGCAATTGCGAACAATTTCAACAGAGGCATGGTGGTATTCTCCATTCAAGTCGGCGCGTCGATATTGGGACCTAAAGCAAATCCGAAGTATGTAAAGACACACAACCGCTGAGGTCCTGGAGTCGCATTCAGTTACGATAGACCAATGGCGATCAGGGCAACTCGGCGCTCGTGATCACCGGAAAGAACTGCCCCGAGGACCAAAGTCCGAACCAGCCGTCATGATGCACGCCAAGATCGACGAGGCGGTAAAAGCTCTTGCGGTCGATCAGGGCCTCGAGGTTGGCGCGCACCAGAACGTAGGGTGCGGGCTCCCCGGTCTGCGGGTCGCGATGCACCCGGATCGGCCGCTCGGGTCCCGCAACCGCGACCTCGCCCACATGAGTCGTGAACGACAGAACCTGCCCGATACCCTGGCCCGTGGCCTCGACATCCACTGCAACGAAGGGCGCGTCCTCGACAGTGATCCCGACCTTCTCCACCGGCGTCACCAGGTAGTATTTGTCGCCCTCTTTTTTGAGAATCGACGAAAACAGTTTCACCAATCCGGGCCGTTTGATCGGTGATCCCTCATAAAACCAGGTCCCGTCACGGGCGATGCGCATGTCGAGATCGCCACAAAACGGCGGGTTCCAGAGGTGAACCGGCGGCAAACCGCGTGTTTTTGTGGCAGTCAGGGCAGCTTCGAGCCCGCTTGCGGTCGGTGTCACGGTTTTTTGTCCACTCATTGCTTTTGCCATTTCCCGCGAGCGCGATAGATTACACTGAACAGATAACCCATCGGAGCGCGAAGTCATGAGCGAAGCAGAGAATTTGGTGGCCGAAATCGAAGCGCTCGGCGACAAGCTGGCGCTGGCGAAGTCGTCGATCACCAAGAGGTTCATCGGTCAAGAACGGGTTGTCGAGCTAACGCTCAATGCCTTGCTCTGTGGTGGCCATGGGCTGCTCATCGGTCTGCCGGGTCTCGGCAAGACGCGGCTTGTGGAAACGCTCTCCACCGTGATGGGCCTGCACGGCAACCGTATCCAGTTCACGCCGGACCTCATGCCCGCAGACATTCTCGGCTCCGAAGTGCTGGAAACCGCTGCTGACGGCACCCGCGCCTTCCGCTTCATCCAGGGGCCGATTTTCTGCCAGCTGCTGATGGCCGACGAAATCAACCGTGCCTCGCCGCGCACCCAATCCGCGCTGCTGCAGGCGATGCAGGAAAAAACAGTCACTGTCGCTGGGGAAAACCGCTCCCTTGGCGTGCCCTTCCATGTGCTTGCAACGCAGAACCCGATCGAGCAGGAAGGCACCTATCCGCTGCCCGAAGCCCAGCTCGACCGGTTCCTCGTGCAGATCGACGTGCCCTACCCGGACCGCGCCACCGAGCGTGAAATCCTGGTAGCCACAACCGGGGCGACCGAAGAGGTTTCCACCGAGGTCTTCACGACCGGCGAGTTGCTCGCGGCACAGAAACTGCTGCGCCGGATGCCTGTGGGCGACAGCGTCGTCGAGATGATCCTCGATCTGGTCCGCGCCTTCCGCCCTGCCGAAGAGGGCGTGTCGCGACAGGTGCGCGAGACAGTGGCCTGGGGCCCGGGACCGCGCGCGGCACAGGCGCTCATGCTCACCGTGCGGGCGCGTGCGCTGCTGCAAGGGCGGCTCGCACCTTCCGCCGAAGACGTGATCGACATGGCCCGTCCGGTGCTGAGCCACCGTATGGCGCTGAACTTTGCCGCTCGCGCGCGCGGCGACAGCCTCAAGGATCTTATCGACACAACAGCCGCAGGTCTCGCCGGGGCGAAGGCCGCCGCGTGATTTCCGCCACAACCCTCCGGGCAGATGCGGAACAGCAGGCTGCGTCCCTCCCGCCGCTTCTGGCGCGGGCGGAGCAACTGGCCGGTGCCGTGCTCTTGGGCGATCATGGCCGCAGGCGTGCGGGCCTTGGGGATGATTTCTGGCAATACCGTCCGGCGCAACTGGGGGACAGCCGCCGTATGATCGACCACCGTCGCTCGGCCCGCGGCGATACGGAATTCGTGCGCGAACGCGAGTGGCAGATCGCGCAATCGGTGATGCTCTGGGTCGATCAGGGCGCGTCGATGCGCTTTTCGTCGACCGAGACGCTGCCGCGCAAGGCGGACCGCGCCCGGCTGTTGGGGCTGGCCACGGCGATCCTGCTGGTGCGCGGCGGCGAGCGCGTCGGGCTTACCGGCACCAAACTGCCACCCCGGCGTGGCAATGCGCAGATTTTGCGGCTGGCGGAGGTCTTCAGCACCGATGCGCCAGAGGACTACAGCCCACCCGAGCATCGCGCGATGATCCCCTCGGCCCGCGCCGTCTTCATTTCGGATTTTCTCGGCGATGTGGCGCAGGTGAAACTCGCTTTGACCAAGGCCGCGGATCGTGGCGTGCGGGGCGTTCTGCTGCACCTTCTTGATCCGTCGGAGGAAGCCTTCCCCTTCAGGGGCCGAACCATCTTCGAAAGCGTCGGCGGCAGCCTCAGCCATGAGACGCTGAAGGCCAGCGACCTGCGCGACCGCTACCTGGAGCGTCTCGCCGCACGCAAGGCGGAGTTGCAGGACCTCTGCGGCCTTACCGGCTGGCAATACGGGCTGCACCACACCGATGCCTCCGCGCAATCGGCGCTTCTTTGGCTCTACCGCGCCCTCGACACAGGGGGCGCGCGATGACGGTTCTCGGCGGCATCGGCTTCACTGCGCCCTGGCTGTTGCTGGCGCTTTTGGCTCTGCCGATCCTCTGGTTGATCCTGCGCGCAGTTCCGCCCGCTCCAATCCGCAGGCGGTTTCCGGGGGTTGCGCTGCTTCTGGGCCTCAAGGACGACGAAAGCGTTTCCGACCGCACGCCCTGGTGGCTTCTGCTGCTGCGCATGCTGGCCGTGGCGGCGATCATCCTCGGCCTCGCCGGACCGGTTCTGAACCCCAACACGACGCAATCGACCGGCAGCGGGCCGCTGCTGATCGTGCTTGATGGCAGCTGGGCCGGGGCGACCCGCTGGATCGAGCAGACGCAGGCGATCGACGCGCAACTGACCCGCGCCTCTCGTGCCGGACGCACCGTGGCGATCATGGAACTGACGCGACCGGAGCCCCCGGTGTTTCAGACCGCCGAGACCTGGCGCACGCGCCTCGCGGGCCTGCGCCCTGCGGCCTGGCAGGCGGATGCCGCCCGGATCGCCCAGACCATGACGCTGCTGGAGGATGCAGGCTCGTTCGACACCCTCTGGTTCAGCGACGGGCTGGACTATCCCGGCCGCAATGAGGCCTTGAGCGCATTTCAGAGCCGTGGCGAGGTGCAGATCTACCAGACCAACGCCGACGTGATTGCCATGGCGCCCTCGGGTTTTGAGGAAGGCGCGGTGCAACTGACTGCCCTGCGCGCCTCGACCGGGCCGGAACGCACTGTCGTTCTGCAGGCACAGGGACGCGACCCGGCGGGCAATGCCGCCGTGCTGGCCACCGCGCCCGCGACATTCGCCGCGGGTGAGACCGAGGCCATGGTCGCACTGTCGCTGCCCTCTGAGTTGCGCGCACGGATCACCCGTTTCGACGTGCAGGGACAGCGATCCGCCGGGGCAACGACTCTCGCAGACGACAGCCTGCGCCGCCGCGAGGTGGCCCTGATCGCCGGGCGCGAGAGCCGCGAAGGGCTACAGCTTCTGTCGCCACTGCATTACATCGAACAGGCGCTGTCGCCCAATGCGGACCTTATCCGCGGCGGGCTCATGGATGTGCTGCCGGCCAACCCGGACGTGATCGTTCTGGCAGATGTGGCGACCCTCTCGGAGGCCGAGACCGAGGCGCTCGGAGCCTGGATCGACAAGGGCGGGATGCTGGTGCGCTTCGCCGGCCCGCGCGTCGCAGCCAGCGACATCAGCCGCGTCGACGAGGATCCGATGATGCCCGTGCGCCTGCGCAGCGGTGGCCGGACCGTGGGCGGTGCCATGAGCTGGGGCGAACCCAAGGCGCTGGCGCCTTTCAACGAGAATTCGCCTTTCTTCGGGCTGCCGATCCCGGACGACGTGCAGATCACATCGCAGGTCATGGCCCAACCCGATCCGACGCTGGCCGAGCGCGTGATCGCGGAGTTGACCGATGGCACGCCGCTGGTGACGCGCAAGGCCCGCGAACAAGGGCAGATCGTGCTCTTCCACGTCACAGCCACCGCGGATTGGTCGACCCTGCCGCTCTCCGGCCTCTTCGTGCAGATGCTGGAGCGGCTCGCGATTTCCTCCTCCGCCTCGCGCCCCGAGGCCGCCGACCTCGAAGGCACGGTCTGGACGCCGCTGCAGGTCATGGACGGCTTCGGCGTGCTGTCGGATGCAGGTACCCTGCCGGGCGTGCCGGGCCCCGACCTGCTGACTGCCCCGCCGAGTGCCGAGATGCGGCCTGGCATCTATGCATCAGGCGACCGTCGCCTTGCCCGCAACGTGATCGCGCAGGACAGTGTCCTGACCCCGGCGACCTGGCCTGCGGATGTGCCCGTGCAGGGCTTCGCCGTACCGCCGGAGCAACCCGTAGCGGGTCTGCTGCTGAGCCTGTCGATCCTGCTGCTGCTTCTCGATGTGGTGGCCTCGCTGGCGCTCTCGGGCGGCTTCTGTCGCGTTCGAACCAGATCGCGACGATTGCACTCGCGGCGCTGCTCGTCCCGTTGATGACGCCGCCCGCCGGGGCGCAGACTGCCGAAGAGGACGCCTTTGCCCAGTTGGCGACGTCGGAACTCGTGTTGGCCTATGTCATGACCGGCAACACCTCGGTGGACGATCTGTCGGAGGCCGGGCTGACGGGCCTTGGCGCCGTGCTCAATTTCCGCACCTCGGTTGAGCCCGCCGCCCCCATGGGTGTCAACCTCGAGATCGATGAGCTTGCGTTTTTCCCGATCCTCTACTGGCCGATCACCCCCGACCAGCCGCGCCCCTCCTCCGTGGCCTATGCGAAACTCAACGCCTATCTGCGCTCGGGCGGCTTGATCCTCTTCGACACCCGCGACGCCGACATAGCGCGATTCGGAGCAGCCAGCCCGAACGGACGCAAACTCCAGGACCTCGCGGCGCCGCTCGATATCCCGCCACTGGAACCCTTGCCCACCGATCACGTGCTGACGCGCACCTTCTATCTGTTGCAGGACTTTCCCGGCCGCCACACCAGCCGCGATGTCTGGGTCGAGGCCTCGCCACCCGATGCCGAGCAGATCGAGGGCATGCCCTTCCGCAACCTCAACGATGGCGTGACCCCGGTGGTCATCGGCGGCAACGACTGGGCCGCGGCCTGGGCGGTGAGCGCCAACGGCGCGCCTGTAGTTCCGATCGGGCGCGGCTTCACCGGCGAGCGGCAGCGTGAGCTTGCCTACCGCTTCGGCGTCAACCTGATCATGCATGTGCTGACCGGCAACTACAAATCCGACCAGGTCCACGTGCCTGCCCTGCTCGACAGGCTTGGCCAATGACCGGCAGCATCCTCTTCGATCCGCTGATTCCGTTGCCGCTTCTGATGACTGTCGCGGTGATCGCAGCCATATCGCTTGTCCTTGCCCTTGTGCGTGGGCTGAACGGCTGGGCTCTGCGCGGGCTGGCCGCAGCGGTCGTATTGGGCGCGCTCCTCAACCCTTCCTATCAGGAGGAAGACCGCGCGCCGCTGACCGATATCGTGATGCTGCTGGAAGACCGGAGCGCGAGCCAGATGCTGAGCGACCGGCAGGCGCAGACCACCTCCGCCGCCGACCAGCTGGAAGCGCAGATCGCCGCCCGCGCCAATACCGAAGTGCGCCGGATCACCGTCGGCGATGGTGAGGGCGACAGCGGCACACAACTGATGACAGCACTTTCCGCGGCCTTGGCGGAAGAACCACGCGCCCGGATCGCCGGGATCATCGCGCTGAGCGACGGGCAGGTCCATGATCCGGAGTTGCCCGTCGATCTGCCCGCGCCCATGCACCTCCTCTTGAGCGGCAAGGAAACCGACTGGGACCGCCGCCTCGAGATCCGCAACGCACCCGCCTTCGCGATCATAGGCGAGCCCGTCACCCTGACCCTGCGTGTCGAGGACATGGGCGCCGCCCCTGCCGGCAGCGGTATCGCGCCTCTGGAAATCTCCGTTGACGGCGGCGAGCCGCAGGTCTTCCAGGTGCCCCTGGGGCAGGACATCGAACTGCCGGTGACCCTGCCGCACGGCGGGCGCAACGTCATCGAATTTTCCGTGCCCATGGCCGAAGGCGAGCTTACCGACCGCAACAACACCGCGCTGATCCAGATGAACGGCGTGCGCGACCGACTGCGTGTCCTGCTGGTCTCGGGCGAGCCGCATCCCGGCGGGCGCACCTGGCGCAACCTCCTGAAATCCGACAGTTCCGTGGACCTCGTGCACTTCACGATCCTGCGCCCGCCGGAGAAGCAGGACGGCGTGCCCGTGAGCGAGTTGAGCCTCATCGCTTTCCCGACGCGCGAGCTTTTCCTCGAAAAGATCGACGATTTCGACCTGATCATCTTCGACCGCTACAAGCGCCGCGGCATCCTGCCCGCAAGTTATTTCGACAACGTCGCCAATTACATCCGGCGCGGCGGCGCCGTGCTGGTCAATGCCGGTCCCGATTTCGCGGGTGCGGACAGCATCTATCGCTCGCCTCTGGGCCCCGTACTGCCAGCGGAGCCTACCGCGCGCGTCCTCGATGAGCCCTACCGGCCGACCGTCACCGAGATCGGGCAGCGCCATCCGGTGACCACGGATCTTCCCGGCGGCGGCGACTGGGGCCGCTGGCTGCGCCAGGTGGATGTGACCAACCCGCAAGGCAATGTGGTCATGTCCGGAGTCGATGAACGACCCCTGCTGGTGCTGAACCGTGTCGATGAAGGCCGCGTAGCGCTTCTGGCGTCGGACCATGCCTGGCTCTGGAACCGCGGCTACGAAGGCGGCGGCCCGCAACTGGAGTTGCTGCGCCGGCTTGCACATTGGATGATGAAGGAACCTGAACTGGAGGAAGAAGCGCTCAACGCCATCGCCACCGGCCAGACCATGCGCATCCAGCGCCGCACGCTGGAGGAGTTCGACCCCCCCGGTCACCATCACCGATCCGGCAGGGACGATCACGGAACTGCCCTTGTCAGAGACAGCGCCCGGCATCTTTGAAGGCACCTTCGAGGGCCCGGAAATCGGTCTCTATCGCTTGCAGAATGGCGATCAGACTGCGGTCATCGGCCTCGGGCCTGCGGCGCCGCGCGAATTCGTCAAGACCATCGCCACCGAGGAGGTACTGGAGCCCGTGCTCGCCGCCGTCCGCGGCGGGGCGCACCGGCTGGAGACCGGTCTGCCAAGACTGCGGGAGGTTCGCGAGGGCCGGCCAGCAGCGGGTCGCGGCTGGATCGGGCTGACCCCCCGGAACGCCTATGAGACCCGCGACCTGCGGCAGACCACGCTTCTGCCGGGCTGGCTGGTTCTGCTGCTGTCGTCGCTTATGATCGTCGGGGCCTGGCTGCGCGAAGGCCGCAGATAAATAGCGGGCTTCCGGTTTTCGACACGGGACGGCTAAAAAACTTGTCCGGAAACCGCTCACGGCAGGCGCATTAAACGGATGTTCACCCTGATCGACCAGAGTACCCGGATCGAATTCAAGGCAATCGGATCACGTAATGAGTCTCGCCAAGAAACTGGCGGAAGAACGACGGGGCAGGCTGGCCGCCGAACGGTTGCTTGAACTCAAGCAGGCCGAGCTTTTTGCCGCCAACCGCAAACTGGGCAATCACGCCCGCGCTCTCTCGAACGAAATCGTCGAAACCCGCGCAGAAGTCGCCAACGTGCGCGACGAGAACATGCGGGTCAAATCCGACCTGACCGCCGCCAAACAGACCATCGAACGCGTCGAACGCCGACTGTGGCATTCGATCGAAACCATCACCGACGGGTTCGCCTTCTTTTCCCCGGACCTTGAAATGATCATGGCGAACCGATCTTATCTCGCCGTCTTCGATGGTCTCGAGGACATCAAGCCCGGCGTCAGCTACGTCACCATCCTGCAGGTGCTGACCGAGGAAGGCATCGTCAACATCGGCACCACGCCCCCAGCGGTCTGGCGTCAGCAGATGATCGAACGGGTGCAAAGCGCTCAACCGGAGCCTGTGATCATCCGTCTCTGGAACGGCGAATACATCAAGATGATCGACCAGCGCGGTCCGGACGGCGACATCATCTCGCTCGGTCTCAACATCACCGAAACCGTCGAGTACGAGAAGAAACTGAAGGCCGCGCGGGAAAGTGCCGAGACCGCGAACCGGGCGAAATCCGCCTTCCTCGCCAACATGAGCCACGAGATCCGCACGCCGATGAACGGTGTCGTCGGCATGGCGGATGTACTGACCGATACGCCGCTGAGCGAGGAGCAGCGGCTCTACGTCGACACCATCAAGAATTCCGGCGAGGCGCTTCTGGTCATCATCAACGATGTTCTGGACTACTCCAAGATCGAGGCCGACCGGCTCAAGCTGCAGCCCGAGCCTTTCGATCTGGAACGCTCGATCCACGATGTTCTGCGGCTGCTGCAGTCCACCGCGCGCGACAAGGGTATCATCCTCACGGTAGACTACGCGCTCGATCTGCCATCGCGTTTCATCGGCGACCCGGGGCGGCTGCGGCAGGTGCTGACCAACCTTCTCGGCAATGCGGTGAAATTCACCGCGAAAGGCTCCGTGCTGGTACGGGTCATCGGCACAGGGTTGCCCGCGACTGGGGAGGTCCGGCTGGAAATCACGGTGGAGGACACCGGGATCGGCATCCCTGCGGACATGATCGAGCATGTCTTCGGAGAGTTCAACCAGGTCGAGAACGAACGGAACCGTCAGTTCGACGGCACCGGCCTCGGCCTCGCTATCACCAAGCGCCTGCTCGCGCTGATGGGTGGTCGCATCTGGCTCACCTCCGAGGAAGGCGTGGGCTCCTGTTTCGGCTTCGAGGTCACCTTGCCCGCCCCCAATGGCGTCACGGCGGAGCCTCCGGTGCTGCCGGACGGTCTCGGGCAGGTCATGATCATCGACGACTTCGAGCTGAACCTGGCGATCCTGCAACGTCAGTTGGAAGCGCTGGGGCTGAAAGTCTCCGCCCATACAGCGGCAGCGACGGCCTTGCATCGTCTCGCGGAGGATATCGACCTTGTCCTGACCGACCACATCATGCCGGAGATGAACGGGCTGCAATTCGCGCAGGCCGCCCGCGGACAGGGGTTCGAGGGACCGATCTGCCTGCTCAGTTCCAACCACGGTCACGCGCTTGCCGACCCGGCCCGCAGCGCCGTGACCCTCGTGGCACCGCGCCCCTACATGCGCGCTGATCTCTTCGGCTGGCTCCAGAAATTCGAGGCCCGCAACCCCAAGGGCGAAGGATCGCAGGTCGTGACCTTCTCGCACCGCAGGTCAGCATCGAAGTCTGCTGACACGCCCATAGCAACGCAACACGAAGCGCCGACAACGGCACAGCCGAGCGCGCGGAAGATGCGCGTCATGGCCGCCGAAGACAACAAGACAAACCGTCTCGTCCTCTCCAAGATGCTGAAAACGCTGGATATCGAACTTCAATTCGCCTGCGACGGGCAGGAAGCCGTCGAGCTTTACACCGCCTTCGCCCCCGATCTCATCTTCATGGACATCTCGATGCCGCGTATGGACGGCAAGGAAGCGACCCAGGCGATCCGCGCCCTCGAGGCAAGTTCAGGGAAACACGTTGTCATAGTGGCGTTGACGGCCCACGCGATGGATGGAGACGACAACGAGATCCTCAAGGCCGGTCTCGATCACTACATGACGAAACCGCTGCGCAAGCCGGAAATCATCGCGCGTATCCTTGCCCATGTACCCGAAGGGGCGATGGATCCCGGAACCGACCTGCCCGATCAGGCGGCCGGGTAGGGGCGCAGGAAGACCGGACGTTCCCGCGTCGACCGGGAAGGATCGAAGCGATACCCGCCCAGATCAAACTCGAGCACCCCGCAGCCATCGGTGATCCGGTTTTGCACGATGAAACGCGCCATGGCGCCGCGGGCCTTCTTGGCAAAGAAACTCACGATCTTGGGCCCCTTGCCATCGCCCTTTTCTTCCATGAACTGCGGGGTGATGACCTTCAATTTCAACGCCTTGGGCGACACGGCGGCGAAGTATTCCTGGCTTGCGCAATTGACCAGAAGATCGGTGCCAAGATCCTCCGCCTGCCGGTTCAGCGCCTTGGCGAGATCATCCCGCCAATAATCATAGAGTGACGCGCCCCGCCGGGTCTTCAACCGGCTGCCCATTTCGAGACGGTAAGGCTGGATCGCATCCAGCGGACGCAGCAACCCATAGAGCCCCGAGAGGATTCGCAAGTGATCCTGCGCCCAGGCCAGTTCCTCCTTGTCGAGGCTGGCGGCCTCCAATCCCTGATAGGTATCGCCCGCAAAGGCCAGCGCCGCGGGTCGCGTCAAGCCAGGCTCCGGCGCATCCTCGAAGGCCGCGAACCTGTCGCGATTAAGCCGTGCAAGATCGTCGCTGAGGTCCATCAACCCCTTGAGTTTGCCCAAGGGCAGGTTCCGCGCGGTCTTCACAAGGCGCAGCGCGTCGTCCTGAAACGCAGGCGCGGTCATCTCGACGTCGCGCATCTCCCAATCCAGCCGCTTGGCCGGCGAAATCACCACCAACATCTTTCTTCCCCCAGATTGTCGCCGCCCGCCAATCGAGCCTGTTGGAAAGCCATCTAGCCCGCCTGCCGCAGGACGTCCAGAAACGCGGACCCGAAGCGTTCCGCACGCCGGTCGCCCAGCAGCCGCTCCAGTGCCGCCGCATCCGGATCGCGCAACTGCGCGACCTTCGCCAGAAGCGAGGCGGAACAGCTCAGCGGCTTGTCCTGCCCGGCGCTGCCCCGCGCCAGATCAGCCTGAACCGCCATCAACAGGTCGTAGACAGCACCTGCGTCGCGCCCGGCAAGCTTGCGGCGCTTGGGATGCATCGGCGACACGTCCCCGGCGATCACCTTCAAGAAATCCGCCCCGTAACGCTCGAGTTTCTTGGCACCGACCCCGGCAATGCCTGCGAAATCATCCAGGGATTGCGGCCGCTTCTGCGCCATCTCAACAAGGCTGCGGTCGGTGAAGATCACGTAAGCGGGCACCTTCGCCGCCTCCGCCAGCGCCCGACGTTTCGCCTTCAGAGCGGAGAGCAGCGGCGCATCCTCCTCGTCCACCATCTCCCGCACCGCCGGCCGCCGCTGGCCCGCGATTTGCAGGCTGTCGCGGCGCAGCTCGATCCGCGCCTGATCGCGCAGGATCGGCAAGGCCGCTTCCGTGATCCGCAGCGCACCGTGCCGCTCCGGGTCAGGCCGGATCAGATCATGCCCCATCATCTGCCGAAAGATCGCCTGCCACTGGCGCCGGTCATAGTCCTTGCCCACACCGAAGGTGGGCAGGTCGTCGATGCCCGCGTTCGAGTATCTTGTCGGTCCGCGTGCCGGTCAGGATATCGATCAGATGCCCCGCACCGAACCATTCCTGGGTGCGCAGGATCGCCGACAGTGCCTTGCGCACGGCGGTGGTTCCGTCGAAAACCTCCGCTGGTGCATCGCAAAGATCGCAATTGCCGCAAGTGACTTCCGCCTCGCCGAAATAGCCCAGCAAAGTCTTGCGGCGGCAGTTCAGCGCCTCCGCCAGCCCCAGAAGCGCGTTGAGCCGACCGTGATCAGCCGCCCGACGCTCTGGCGGCGCAAGGCCTTCATCGATCTGGGCGCGGCGCAGGCGAATGTCGTCCGGCCCGAAGAGCGTCAGGGTTTCCGCCGGTGTCCCATCCCGCCCGGCGCGGCCGATCTCCTGGTAATAGGCTTCGATCGACTTCGGCAGATCCGCATGGGCGACCCAGCGGATGTCGGGCTTGTCGATCCCCATGCCGAAGGCCACGGTCGCCACGACGATCAACCCGTCCTCCTGCTGGAACCGCCGCTCGGCGATGCGGCGGTCCTCCGCTTCCATACCGCCGTGATAATGCAGCGCGACATGACCGCTTTCGCGCAGAGCGGCGGCAAGCGCCTCGGTCTTGGCCCGCGTCCCGCAATAGACGATCCCGGACTGCCCCTTGCGCGCGGCGGCGAAATCGAGGATCTGCCGACGTGGGCCATCCTTGGCGGCAAAGGCCAGATGGATGTTCGGCCGATCGAAGCCCCGCAAGAAGGCACTCGGCTTTGCGCCGTCAAATAGCTTCTCAATGATTTCGGCCTGAGTCTCCGCGTCGGCGGTGGCAGTAAACGCCGCGAGCGGCACGCCGAGCGCCCGGCGCAAGGCTCCGATGCGGAGGTAGTCCGGCCTGAAATCATGCCCCCACTGGCTCACGCAATGCGCTTCGTCCACGGCGATCAGGCTCACACCGATCCGCCGCAACAGACCCAGGGTCGAGCTCGCCGCGAGACGTTCCGGCGCCATGTAGAGCAGCCTGAGCCGCCCCGCCTCCAAGGCCTCGAAGACCGCATCGGTTTCCTCGGGCGTGTTGCCGGAGGTCAGCGCCCCGGCCGCGACGCCCGCTTCCTGCAAGGCCCGTACCTGGTCGCGCATCAGGGCAATGAGCGGCGAAATCACCACGGTGACCCCCTCCCGCATCAGTGCCGGAAGTTGGAAACAGAGGGATTTGCCCCCGCCCGTCGGCATGATCGCAAGGACGTTCTCGCCCCGCTCCACGGCCTCGACGATTTCCTGCTGTCCCGGCCGGAATCCATCGAACCCGAAGACATCGCGTAACAGCGTGGCAGCGCCTGTCATGGTACCTCTTGCGTATGTTCTGCTCGTTTTGCCGCAAACTCCCACAGCAGACATTCATGAACAAGCGCGCAGTTTAACCTTGCGTCAAATATCCCCGCCGGAGCTACGAATTTCTAGAGAAAAAGGGCCACGTTGTTGACCAGAATGATCCGAAGTGCCGCCACGCCCAGGAGCACCGCCAGGGGGGCCAGATCGATGCCGCCCATCTGCGGCAGGACTCGCCGGATCGGCGCGTAGATCGGCTCCAGAATGCAATTCAGCCCGTACCAGATCTGCGCCACAAGCTGCTGGCGCGTGTTCAACACCTGAAAATTGATCAGCCAACTCATGATCACGTGGGCGATGATGAAGAACCACAGCACATTGAGCAGCAGCATCAGGATTTCGAACAGCGATTGCATGGGCGGCCCTTTCATAGCGACGCGTTTCAATTAAGCAGGCGGACCCCAAAGGGCAAGCCGCACCGCACCGGATGGTTGAAGAAAGCCAAAGCTTGTCTTGCCTGTGGCGCGCGGACTGCTCTACCTTGAGGCATAATAAGGCAGGCAGGGCATGATCACCGCGCGAAAACGCATCTGGGGATGGTATTTCTTCGACTGGGCCAGCCAGCCCTACAATACCCTGTTGCTCACCTTCATCTTCGGCCCCTATTTCGCCCAGACCGCCACCGCGAGCCTCGTCGCGGGCGGCATGGAGAGTGCCGCCGCCAAGGCGCAGGCACAGGCCTTCTGGGGTTATGGGCTTGCCGCCGCCGGCATCACCATCGCCGTCCTTGCACCAGTTCTTGGCTCGGTCGCCGACAACAGCGGCAGGCGCCTGCCCTGGGTCTGGCTCTTCTCCGCGCTCTATGTGATCGGCGCCGCCGCCCTGTGGTGGACCGAGCCGGGCAATTTCTCCATTCTCTGGGCAATCTTCTTCTTCGGCATCGGCCTCATCGGCATGGAATTCGCCACGATCTTCACCAACTCCTACCTGCCGGAACTTGACCCCGATCCGGGCGAGCGCGGGCGCATCTCGGGTTCGGGCTGGGCCTTCGGCTATCTTGGTGGGGTCATCGCGCTGATCATCATGATCGCCTTTTTCCAGGCCGGGGAAAGCGGGCGCACCATGGCGGGGTTTGAGCCGCTCTTCGGCCTCGATCCCGCCACCGGCGCGGACAGCCGCATTGTCGGGCCCTTCACAGCGCTCTGGTTCGCAGTCTTCATGATCCCTTTCGTACTCTTCATCCGCGACACGCCAAAACGGCAAATACGCGCCATTTCCTTCGCGCAAGGCGTGAAAGACCTTAAACAGACCCTGATCTCCCTACCCAAACATCCGTCGCTGCTGGCCTTTCTCGGTTCCTCGATGCTTTACCGCGACGCGCTCAACGGCATGTATACCTTCGGCGGCATCTATGCCTTGGGCGTGCTCAACTGGTCGATCACCGACATCGGCGTCTTCGGCATCCTCGCCGCCATCTCCGGCGCGGTCTTCTGCTGGGTTGGCGGTCGGGTGGACCGCCGCGTCGGGCCGATGCCGGTGATCGTCGTCTGCTGCATCCTGCTGGTGCTGACCTCGGTGCTGATCATCTCGCTCACTCCGATCTCGGTGCTCTGGATCGACGTGCAGGAAGGCTCGCCGCTGCCCGACATCCTGTTCTATGTGGCGGGCGCGCTGATCGGCGCGGCGGGTGGCGCCTTGCAAGCCTCCTCGCGCAACATGATGACCTTCCAGGCCAACCCCGCGCGCATCACCGAAGGCTTCGGCCTCTATGCGCTCTCGGGCAAGGCCACCGCCTTCCTCGCGCCGGCGCTGATCGCCCTGACCAGCGATCTCACCGGCAGCCAAAGGCTCGGCATCGCCCCTGTCGCCGGGCTGTTCATCCTCGGCCTGATCCTGCTGATCCGGGTCAAACCAAAAGGAGATTTCGCGTAAATGAAACTGCTCCCCTATATCACCGTCACCCTTGCGGCCCTGATGCTCGCCTCCTGCGGCGGCGGCAGCGGCGGCACCGACGAGGAGCCCTCGGCGATCCTTGCCACCATCGGCACCTCGGGCCACTCGGAAAGCCAGAAGGTCGCCAAGCAGGTCTTTGGCGCGCAGAAAACAGCCTCGGTCGACAGCCCGGCCGCCTATGGAACCTATGCCAAGGGATGCCTCGCAGGATCGGCGCAGCTTGCCGAAACCGGACCAACCTGGCAGGCCATGCGCCTGTCGCGCAACCGCAACTGGGCGCATCCCGCCACGGTAAGCTACGTCGAGGACCTCAGCCGCAAGGCGGCTCAGCTTCCCGGCTGGAACGGTCTCTACGTCGGCGATCTGAGCCAGCCGCGCGGCGGCCCGATGCTCACCGGACATGCCAGCCACCAGATCGGGCTGGACGCGGACATCTGGCTGCGCCGCGCCGATGATCTCTCGCTGTCAGCCGGTCAGCGGGAGAACATCTCCTCGACCTCCATGCAACGCAGCGCCGGGGCCTATGTGAACGAGAACTGGACACCCGCCCATATGGAACTGATCAAGGCAGCCGCCTCGGACCCGCGAGTAGCCCGCATCTTCATCTTCGCCGGGGCCAAGGTGCAGATGTGCAAGGACGCCACCGGCAACCGTGAGTGGCTGCGCAAGGTCCGGCCCTGGTATGGGCATCACTACCACTTCCACGTCCGACTGAACTGCCCGCCGGGCGTGCAGGGATGCGTCGATCAGAGCCCGCCGCCTGCCGGGGACGGCTGCGACGACGCGCAGGCTTGGGTGAACAGTATCCTCAACCCGCCGCCCCCGAACCCGAACGCACCCAAACCGAAACCACGCCGGGAGATTCTGGTGGCCGATCTGCCTGCCCAATGCGCAAAACTCATTCAATAGCACTGATCATCGCCGCCGCCGTGCTGCCGTGGTGGGCGCTCAGTCCCGATCCCCCCGCGGTGCCGCCGGACAGTCAGCCCGCGCAACGTCTCACTGTTTTTGACTGGCATGTGGACGCAGATTGGTTCGGCGGCCTCTCCGGCTTTGAAGTCGACGCTCAGGGCAGCGTTTTCTATGCGGTGACCGACCGCGGACACCTACTGCGGGGAACGCTCTCGCGTGAGCAGGATGCACTGACCGGAGCGGTGATCACGGATCACGCTGATGTTGTGGACGACCGGGGGCGCGTCCGGCTGTTTCCACACACTGATGCAGAAGGGCTGGCGCTCGACGGGCAGGGCCGGCTGAACGTGTCCTTCGAGCACGCGCATCGCGTTCTGCGCTACGATAGCTGGGGCGCTTCGGCGATCTGGCCCGGTTACACGAGGTCCTGGCGCGCGCTGTCGAACAATGGCGGCATGGAGACCATCGCGGTCGATGACGCGGGCACACTCTTCACCATCCCCGAGGCCATCGCCACCGGCGCCGACGAGGCCCTTGTCTATCGTCGCTATCCCGATACTCCATGGGAGCAACCCTTCACCTTGCCGCTCTCGGATGGTTTTGCCGCGGTAGGCGGTGATTTCGGTCCGGACGGCCGATTCTACCTGCTTGAGCGCGCCTTCTTTGTCCCCGGATTCCGCACCCGCGTGCGCTCAATGATCGTGCAGGACGACGGTTTCGTCGACATCCGAACCGAACTCGAAACCCGGCTCGGCACCCACGGCAATCTCGAGGGGCTGGCGGTCTGGCGCGACGGCGACGGGCGCATCCGGCTGCTGATGGTCTCGGACGACAATTTCCTGCCGTTCCTTCCGTCGCAACTGGTCGAGTACGTCCTGACGGAGTGACTTGCATCCTCCAGCGCAGGGGTCTATGCACCGCCCGTCTGCACGTCGCAGGCCAAGTGCCGCACCCTTGCCAAAACGGATACCTCACATGACCCGCTCCCATCTCCCCGGCATTCTTGCCATGGCCGCCATCGTGGTTGCCTCCAATATCCTCGTTCAGTTTCTCTTCGGCCAATGGCTGACCTGGGGTGCATTCACCTACCCGCTGGCCTTTCTGGTCACCGATGTGATGAACCGGGTCTACGGTGCCGCCGCGGCGCGGCGCGTCGTGGTTGCGGGCTTCGTTGTAGGAGTTGTCTGCTCGCTCATCGGCACGCAGATCATGGGCGAATACGGCCCGCTCGTGACCCTTCGCATCGCCATCGGGTCGGGCACCGCCTTCCTGATCGCGCAGCTCGTCGATGTCTCCGTGTTCGCGGCCATCCGCCGAGGCGCATGGTGGCGCGCCCCGCTGATCTCCACACTGATCGGCAGCACGCTCGATACTGCCCTTTTTTTCAGCATCGCTTTTTCCGCGAGCCTTGCCTTCATCGAACCGGCAAATGACGTGTCATGGGCCGGAGAAATGCTGCCGATTCTGGGACTTGGCCCGGTCGCACCACTCTGGGTCTCGCTGGCGCTGGCCGACTGGGTGGTCAAGCTCACCCTCGCCCTGCTGGCCCTGGTGCCCTTCAGACTGCTCACGGCACGGGTTTCGGTACCGCATTAACGAAAAAACTCTTGGTGATTTCCGGAACCTGTGCGACGATTCTGTCAACGTCAACAGATAGGTAAAGGAGGTGATCCAGTGTCAAGAACGGTATTGGAGCGAGGTGTCGGAACAGCTTGGGAGGTATCCTGCTAGGGCAGCCCCTGGCGGGAAAGCAACCCAGGTGGATCGTCCGATCTAACCGATCCCACCTCCTTAAACCATTCGATTGGGCCGCTCCTTTTTCAGGCGCGGCCCATTTCGTTTCAATCGGGAGATGTGACATGCAGACCGACTTGCTCAGCCTCATCCTCTACACCTCCAAGACCGATGAAATGGTCGAATTCTACCGGACCCACTTCGGGTATTCGGTGCACCGCGAACCGGACGACAGGATCGTCGAACTGCGCCCGCCCGGTGCCGGCGCCACCCTGCTGTTGCACCCGGCAGCGAAGGGTCAGCGCACCGGACAATCCGCGGTGAAGCTTGTCTTTGCCTGCGATGATGTGGAAAGCTTCTGCAAGACCAGCCGTCAGCGCGGCCTGTCCTTCGGAGCCTTGCACAAGGGCCACGGCTATGTTTTTGCCAATGCCAAGGATCCCTCCGGAAACTCCGTCAGCGTCTCCGGTCGGATCACCGCAGTCTGAAAGCAACGATACCGCCATGCTCAGGATCACCAACGACATCACCCTGCAGGACTGGGAACTGACGGAAAGCTTCATGCGCGCCTCGGGCCCCGGCGGGCAGAATGTGAACAAGGTCTCCTCTGCCGTCGAACTGCGGTTCGAGGCCGCACGATCTCCGTCGCTGCCACCACCGGTCAAGACGCGGCTCAAACGCCTCGCAGGGCGACGCTGGACGCTCGACGGCGCGCTGGTCATTCAATGCGACGAAACCCGCTCGCAGGCGCGTAACCGCGACATCGCGCGGGACCGTCTCGCCGATCTGATCCGCAAGGCGCTGGTGGCCCCCAAGCGCAGGATCGCGACAAAGCCCACGTTAGGCTCGAAAATCAGACGCCTGAAGTCCAAGAAGGTCCGCGGCGACGTCAAAGCCCTGCGCGGGCGCGTTGATCCGGAGGGCTGAGCGGGGCTCTCGCCGCTGCGCCCTTCGCTCAACACCCTTCATTCAGGTTGCCCGATCCCAAGCCGTTCTGGAACGTACAATCACCAGAATAACCGGTACTGCGCTTCCCGGGAGCCTTCAAAGATCGCGCGATGCGAGGAACACCGGGCACCGCGCCTTCGCACGGTGCTTGCTTGAAGCGGCCAATCACTTGAAACGACGCCGCGACCTGTGACGCGTTTGCCCGCATGAGGTGCGTTCCTGCGCGCCAAACTGAAGGCGATCCGGAAGGTTTTGCAATCATCAGCTGCAGGGCCGCGAAAGCCCGGCGCGCAGGTTGGCGTTCTTGTTCACACGCGATCGAAACACCCTTCTCCCGACGCGTTACAGGATTTCCTATCTTAGTGAGTATCCGTAACGCTCAACTTGCGGCGAATCTCCTCCGGGCCTAGACTTCACAGCGCCGGAGGATCGAGATGCAGGCATTCATTTGCGACGGGCAACGCACACCCATCGGCCGATACGGCGGTCGCCTGTCTGGCGTGCGCGCCGATGATCTCGCGGCCATACCCATCTCGGCGATGATCGCGCGCAATCCGGGTGTCGACTGGTCAAGGCTCGAAGACGTGATCCTCGGTTGTGCGAACCAGGCGGGCGAAGACAACCGGAACGTGGCGCGCATGGCCGCCTTGCTGGCCGGGCTGCCCGTCGATGTACCCGGCATGACGATCAACCGGCTCTGCGCCTCCGGTCTTGATGCGGTGGGCACGGCAGCGCGGGCGATCCGGGCAGGCGACATGGACCTTGCCGTCGCGGGGGGCGTCGAGAGCATGAGCCGCGCGCCTTTCGTGCTGCCCAAAGCCGATGCACCTTTCAGCCGGGCGGCCCAGATGTTCGACACGACGATCGGCTGGCGCTTCGTAAACCCGAAGATGCAGGAAGATCACGGTACGGATTCGATGCCGGAGACGGCGGACAATGTGGCCGAAGAGTTCGGGATCAGCCGCGCCGATCAGGATGCCTTCGCCGCCCGCTCCCAGGCACGCTGGGCTGCTGCTGTTGACGCAGGCATCTTCGCGCAAGAAATCACCCCGGTAATCCTGCCACAGGCCAAGGGCGACCCGCTCGTCATCGACACCGATGAGCATCCGAGGCCGCAGACGACACCGGAAAACCTCGCGCGGCTCAAAGGCATCAATGGACCCGACCGGACCGTCACGGCAGGCAATGCCTCGGGCGTCAACGATGGCGCGGCGGCCCTGCTGGTCGCGTCGGAAACAGCGATCGCGGCGCAGGGGCTGACCCCGATTGCGCGTATCGTCGCCATGTCCGCCGCGGGCGTCGCACCGCGGATCATGGGTGTGGGGCCCGTGCCGGCGGTGCGAAAGGTTCTGGCCCGCGCCGGTCTGACCCTCGACCAGATGGATGTCATCGAACTCAACGAAGCCTTCGCGGCGCAGGCGCTCGCCACCCTGCGCGCCCTCGGCATCCCGGACGACGCCGCCCATGTGAACCCACATGGCGGCGCCATCGCCATGGGCCATCCGCTCGGCATGTCCGGTGCGCGTCTGGTGCTCGCCGCTGCATTGCACCTGAAACGTTCCGGCGGACGATACGCGCTCTGCACGATGTGCGTGGGCGTCGGTCAGGGCGTCGCCCTCATTCTGGAAAGGAGTTGACCCATGTATGCACAGATGGTCGCATCGACCGGTGAAGGCGTCAAATCGCTCGACGAGATGGACCCGTTGGAGCGCGCTTTTCAGGAGCGCATCAATGCCGGCGAAAAGATCGAACCGAAAGACTGGATGCCCGAGGGGTACCGCAAGACCCTGATCCGGCAGATCGGCCAGCACGCCCATTCCGAAATCGTGGGACAACTGCCCGAAGGCAACTGGATCACCCGCGCGCCCACGCTGGAGCGCAAGGCGATCCTGCTGGCCAAGGTGCAGGACGAGGCGGGTCACGGGCTCTACCTCTACTGTGCCGCCGAAACTTTGGGCGTGAGCCGGGATGACCTTACGCGCGACCTGTTGTCGGGCAAGATGAAATACTCCTCGATCTTCAATTATCCGACCCTGACATGGGCGGATATGGGGGCTGTGGGCTGGCTGGTCGACGGTGCCGCGATCATGAACCAGGTGCCGCTCCAACGAACATCTTACGGGCCCTATGCCCGCGCCATGGTACGTATCTGCAAGGAAGAGTCCTTTCACCAGCGGCAGGGCTTCGACATCATGATGAAGATGGCCGGTGGCACCGAGGCGCAGCGCCGCATGGCGCAGGATGCGCTCGACAGGTTCTGGTACCCGTCGCTCATGATGTTCGGGCCCTCCGACGAAAACTCCGTCCACTCGGCGCAATCGATGGCCTGGAAGATCAAGATCAACAGCAACGACGAGTTGCGCCAGAAGTTCGTCGATCAGACGGTGCCGCAGGCGGCATACCTTGGCCTCGAGATTCCCGACGCCGATCTGAAATGGAACGAGGCGCGCGGGCATTACGATTTCTCCCAGCCGGATTGGGAGGAATTCTTCGCGGTCCTGAAAGGCAACGGCCCCTGTTCCGCTGATCGGATGGAGGCGCGCACGAAGGCCTGGGAGGAAGGTGCCTGGGTGCGCGAGGGGATGATGGCCCATGCCGCAAAGAAAAAGGCAAGACAGCGGGTGGCGGAGTGACGCAATGAGCAGCGATTGGCCTCTCTGGGAGATCTTCATCCGCGGCCAGCAAGGCCTCAGCCATCGCCACGTGGGCTCGCTGCATGCCCCCGATGCCGGGACCGCGATCCGTAACGCGCGCGACGTCTATACCCGCCGCAACGAGGGCGTCAGCATCTGGGCCGTCGAATCCAGCGCGATCGCGGCCTCCTCGCCCGGCGAGAAGGGAGCGCTCTACGATCCGGCCAATGACAAGGTCTACCGGCATCCCAGCTACTTCGACATTCCGGACGACGCGGGGGCGATGTGACCGATCCGCTCTTCGAATTGCTCTGCCGGATGGGTGACAATGCCCTGGTGCTTGGTCACCGGCTGTCGGAATGGTGCGGCGTGGCTCCCGTGCTGGAAGAGGACATTGCCCTCGCGAATACAGCGCTCGATCTGATCGGGCAGGCCCGGATGTGGCTCGACCTCGCCGGCGAGACCGAAGGCAAGGGCCGCAACGCCGATCGCCTGGCCTTTCACCGCGACGTCTGGGACTTCCGCAATCTCCTGCTTGTCGAGCAACCGAACGGCGATTTCGGCCAGACCATGATGCGGCAGTTTCTCTTCGATGCCTGGCATGAGCTTTACCTCGCGGCCCTGACGCAAAGCCCGAATGAGGCAATTGCGGGTATCGCCGGCAAGGCGCAGAAGGAGGTCCGCTACCACCTGACGCGTTCTTCGGAAATCGTGATCAGCCTCGGTGACGGTACCGCGGAAAGCCACGCGAGGATGCAAAAGGCTGCTGATAGACTGTATCCCTTCGTTGGTGAAATGATCGATGACGACCAGATCGACACAGCGCTGCAACAGGCTGGAATCGTACCGCGAAGCGCCGGGTTGAAGGAGGCTTTCCATGAGCGGCTCGACAATGTCTTCCGCGAAGCAACGCTTGCGCGGCCACAAGAGAGCTATTCGCAGAAAGGCGGCAAGACCGGCAAGCGACACAGCGAGCACCTGGGCCATCTGCTGACGCAAATGCAATGGCTGCCGCGCGCCTATCCGGACGCGACATGGTAGACTTGGGAGACCATAATTTGGGCATGAACCGCCCCGAACCTGACGCAGTGATGCACTGGCTGGACGCCGTGCCCGATCCCGAAATCCCGGCGATCAGCATTGTCGATCTGGGCATCGTGCGGCAGGTGGCCTGGGAAGGTGATGTCCTCGAAGTGACGATCACGCCGACCTATTCGGGCTGCCCGGCGACCTCGGTCATTGCGCGCGACATCGAAACTGCGCTTGCCGACAGGGGGATCGAAAAGCTCCGCCTGAAACATCAGCTTGCGCCGGCCTGGACCACCGACTGGCTCTCCGAGAAAGGCCGCCGGAAGCTCGAGGTCTACGGGATCGCGCCGCCGCAACCGGCGGGCGGCCCGGCCCGATGCCCCCTGTGCAAATCCGCGAATGTGGAACGCATCAGCCAGTTCGGCTCGACACCCTGCAAGGCGCAATGGCGCTGCCGGTCCTGTCTCGAGCCCTTCGACTACTTCAAGTGCCTCTGACCGATGACGGGATTTCACGCGCTCACCGTCACCGGCCTGCGACAGACGATCCGCGATGCGGTCGTGGTCACCCTGCGTCCGGATGATCCGGACGTCTTCCGTTTCACGCAAGGCCAGTATCTGACGTTCCGCAAGGAATTCGACGGGGCAGAACTGCGCCGCAACTACTCGATCTGCACAAGCCCGGAGGAGGGCGTGCTCGAAGTCGCCATCAAGCGCGTGGATGGAGGCGTCTTCTCGACCTATGCCAACACAGCGCTAAAGATCGGCGACCGGCTTGAGGCCCTGCCGCCCATGGGCCGCTTTTCCGCTCAATTAGAGCCTGAAACGGCCAGAAATCATCTTGCCTTCGCCGCAGGATCAGGGATCACGCCGGTACTTTCGATCCTCAAGACCGTTCTCCGGCGAGAGCCGCGCTCCCGGTTCACGCTGGTGTACGCCAACCGCGCGGTCAATACGATCATGTTCCGCGACACGCTGGAGGACCTGAAGAACGAGCACATGGAACGGTTGAACATCGTCCATATCCTCGGATCGGGCCAGGACATCGAGCTTTTCAGCGGCCGATTGGACCGGAAGAAATGCGATGCGCTGTTCCAGCACTGGATCGACATTGCGACAGTGGACATGGCCCATATCTGCGGTCCCGAACCGGTGATGCAAACCATCCGGCAAAGCCTCATGGACCACGGCCTGAGCCCGGAGAAGATCAGGTTCGAACTGTTTGGCGCTGGACAACACGAGAGTCGGGCAAGACAGGTACAGGTGGCAACCGATCTTGAAACCGAGGCAACTGTGACGGTCGAAGGCAGCAGCCACCGATTTGCAATGCGCCGGTCGCAGTCCATCCTGGAAGCCGCCCTCGCTCACGACCTCGGGGTTCCCTTTGCCTGCAAGGCGGGCGTTTGCTCGACCTGCAAGGCCCGCGTACTGGAGGGCGACTACGAAATGCTGGCCAACCATGCGCTCGACGACGATGAGATCGCGCAGGGCATGGTCCTGACCTGCCAATGCTTCCCGACAAACGATCGGATCACCGTCGTCTACGACACGCATTGAGGGTTGAGATGTCGAAACCACCTGAAATCCTGAAGGTACGGAGTTTTCTGGGGGGTCAATGGATAGACCCTGACAAGGGCGCAGGACCGATCGAAAGCGCCCTGACAGGTAATGTGATCGCAGTGGCCGGTCATGACGAGATCGATGCAGAGGCGATGCTCGGCTATGCCCGCGCGGTCGGCGGTCCCAACTTGCGAAAGCTTGGCTTTCATGACCGCGCCCGGATGCTCAAGGCGCTGGCACTCCATCTCAAGGAACACCGCCAGATCCTGTGCGATCTCAGCTTCGAGACGGGGGCGACGCGCGGAGATCAGGCGATCGATATCGACGGCGGCATCGGCACCCTGCTGGTCTATGCCTCCAAGGGACGGCGAGAGATGCCCGATGGCCATGTCTACCTCGATGGTCCGGTCGAGCAACTGAGCCGCAAGGGCAGCTTTCTCGGCCAGCATATCGCCACGCCGCTGACCGGGGCCGCGCTGCACATCAACGCCTTCAATTTTCCGGTCTGGGGCATGCTCGAAAAGCTGGCGCCGACCTGGCTGGCGGGCATGCCCGCAATCGTCAAACCCGCCACCGCGACCTGCCATGTGACCGAGGCCTGCGTCCGGTTGATGCTGCAAAGCGGGCTCGTGCCCGAGGGTGCGTTGCAGCTGGTTGCGGGAGACCTGGGGAACACGCTGGACCATCTGGACGGGCAAGACGTGGTGAGTTTCACGGGCTCGCGCGAAACCGCTCTGATGCTGCGGTCGCGGCCTGCGCTGCTGCGCAACGCGACGCGGTTCATGGCGGAGCAGGACAGCCTCAACGGCGCGATGCTCGCCCCTGATGCCACGCCCGGATCAGTCGAATTCGACCTCTTCGTTGCTGAAGTACACCGGGAAATGACCGTCAAGGCCGGGCAGAAATGCACGGCGATGCGCCGCCTTCTGGTGCCCCATGCCCATGTGGATGCCGTGATTCACACCTTGCGCGAAAAGCTCGGCGCGACAAGGATCGGCAATCCCCGAAGCGAAAGCGTCGAGATGGGCGCCCTTGTCTCTAACAGGCACAAAACCGATGTGCTGTCGAAAGCTGAACGCCTCGGACAGGAGGCCGAACGCGTCTTCGGGGACCCGCAATCCTTCGACGTGATCGACGGCGACAAGACGAACGGCGCCTTCCTGCCGCCCTTGCTGTTCCATTGCGCGGATCCCGACCGGGCGACCCGTGTCCATGAGACCGAAGCCTTTGGGCCGGTGGCGACCATCATGGGGTACGGCGATCTCGACCACGGCATCCGCCTGCTCAATCGCGGCGGCGGGTCACTTGTTGCGTCGGTTTTCACCAATGATCCGGAAACCGCCCGGCAGATCACCCTGGAAACAGCTGCGACCCACGGACGGCTCTACTTCAACAATCGCACCTCTGGGCAGGAAGCGACAGGCCACGGCGCGCCCTTGCCGCATATGGTGCATGGCGGGCCCGGTCGCGCGGGTGGCGGCGAGGAACTCGGCGGGATCCGCGCGGTGCTCCACTACATGCAGCGCACGGCCATACAGGGCAGCCCAGATTTTCTGACTGCCGTGTCGAACCAATGGGTTCCCGGCGCGCAGACCCGGTGCAACATGCCGCACCCCTTCACACGGCGCTTTGCGGACCTCGCGCCAGGCGACACGCTTCTGGCGGGGCCCCGGATCATCGGATCGGAAGATATCGACAGCTTTGCCGAGTTCACCGGCGACAGATTCTACGCCCATATGGATGACGCGGCGGCCCGCGCAAATCCGTTCTTTCCGGGACGCGTCGCCCATGGTTATCTGCTGCTCAGTTTCGCGGCAGGCCTTTTCGTACACCCGGACCCCGGCCCGGTTCTTGCCAATACAGGGCTTGAAAACCTGCGGTTCACCACGCCTGTCGAACCCGGCGACGCGATTTCCGTGCAACTGACCGTCAAGGCCAAAACCCCGCGAAACGAGCGCTATGGCGAGGTCCGGTGGAATGTGAGGCTCCGCAACCAGCGGGAAGAGGTCGTGGCGGAATACGATCTCCTGACCATGAATGCCTTCTGATCCGGTCTCCAGGCTCGTTGACCGCTATGCGGGGCTCGGTGAACAGCGTGTCTGGTCCTTGCTCGTTTCTGTTTTCGGCGATCTGGCGCAATCTGAGGGCGCGGAGATCGACGGCCCGGTGCTGTCGATGATCCTTGGGGCGATGAAGGTGAAACCGGAAGCCGCTCGCGTGGCACTTCACCGGCTGCGCAAGGACGGCTGGATCCTGTCGCGAAGGATCGGGCGAATCCGACGACACAGCCTGTCGCCCATCGCGCGGCGCGACTCCCTTGCCGCCAGCCGCCGGATCTATGCCACGCCGGAAGGGGTGCCCGCCGGCTGGCAGGTCATCGTTCTCGAAGACCAAGCCCAGCCGACAGGTTTCGTCCGAATTGCGGATCGTGTCTATCTTGGCGCAGCTGCGTTGAAACCGCCTGAAACGGCCTTGGTGCTCGGCGGCGCAGATGTTCCAGCATGGCTGCGTAGGGCTCTGACCGTCGAACCGCTGAAAAAACAGTATCAGGCTCTGAACAAGGTGCTGGCGGAAACGCAAAGTGCCATCGAGGCGGTCGACCTCGCCCCACTCGACCGGGCGGTCCTGCGCTGTCTCATCGTCCACAACTGGCGCCGGCTGATCCTGAAGCATGTCGATCTGCCTCGCGATCTCTACGCGGACGACTGGCTGGAACATGACTGCCGCGCGCGCGTCGCAGACCTGCTGTCGCGCATCGAACGCCCGGACCTGAGCGAGATCACAGCACCGTAACCTGCGCTTTCACACGCCTGAAAGGCAGGCTATAGGAAGTCCATGACACACAGCGTTTACAAGAATGATTTGCCCGATGGGCTGAACCTCGGACCAGTGGTCGCCATCGATTGCGAGACCATGGGCCTGAACCCGCACCGCGACCGGCTCTGCGTCGTGCAACTCTCCGCAGGCGACGGCTCCGCTCATCTCGTGCAGATCGCGAAGGGTCAGACGGAAGCGCCGAACCTCTGCGCATTGCTGGAAGACCCCGATGTGCTGAAGCTCTTTCACTTCGGGCGCTTCGACATTGCGGCCATGCATCATGCCTTTGGAGCGACTGCGGCCCCTGTTTACTGCACCAAGATCGCAAGCCGCCTCGTGCGGACCTTCACCGATCGCCACGGGCTTGCGAAACTCCTGCAGGAGTTACTGAACGTCGATATCTCCAAGCAGCAGCAATCCAGCGACTGGGGTGCCGAGACATTGACCGAGGCGCAAATCGACTATGCGGCCTCCGATGTGCTCTACCTGCACCGGCTGCGGGAGGCCATGAACGTGATGCTGGAACGCGAAGGCCGCATGGAACTTGCGCAGGCCTGTTTCGACTTCCTGCCCACGCGGGCGAAGCTCGACCTTGCCGGCTGGCCCGAAATCGACATCTTCGCCCACGCATGAACGATGCTTTCCTCGATACCGCGCGCCGCGTCATCCGCATCGAAGCGGACGCCCTGAGCCAGCTCGAGGCCGGGCTCGATGACAGTTTCACCCGGGCGGTGGAACTCCTGATCGCGGCGAAAGGCCGTGTGATCGTCTCCGGCATGGGAAAATCCGGCCATATCGCGCGCAAGATCGCGGCTACCCTTGCCAGCACGGGAACGCCCGCGCATTTCGTCCACCCGGCAGAAGCGAGCCATGGGGATCTTGGCATGATGGGTCAGGGCGATGTGGTGATTGTCCTGTCGAACTCCGGCGAGACGCCCGAACTCGCCGATGTCATCGCCTATACGCGCCGCTTCGGAATTCCGATGATCGGCGTAGCCAGCCGGGCAGATTCGACCCTGTTGCGGCAATCCGATGTGGCCATTGTCCTGCCCCGGGCAGAGGAAGCTTGCGGCACGGGTATTGTGCCGACATCCTCGACGACCATGACCCTCGCCCTGGGCGACGCGCTTGCCGTGGCCTTGATGGAGCACCGGTCCTTCACGCCGGAACGCTTTCGCGATTTCCACCCGGGTGGCAAGCTCGGCGCGCAACTCAGCAGCGTGGACGACCTGATGCACCTCGGCGACGCGCTGCCGCTGGTAACGCGGGACACCGAGATGTCGGATGCACTGATCGAGATCAGTCAGAAAGGGTTCGGTGTGGTCGGCGTCACCGATGAGGCGGGCCTTCTCGCGGGCATCATCACCGACGGCGACCTGCGTCGGCACATGGATGGGCTGCTGGCGCTGAAGGCGCGCGACGTGATGACCGCATCGCCTACGACGATCGCCGCGGGGTCGCTGGCGCAAAAGGCCGTCGGAATCATGAACGCGCGCAAGATCACCTGCCTCTTCGTCGTGCCGAAAGAAGGTCCCGCCTTGCCCATAGGGCTCATCCATATCCACGACTGCCTGCGCGTCGGGCTGGGGTGAGGTGAGATGGCGGGGGATCGTCACACACGTACCGTCGCCTGGCTGAAGGTCGCGCTGCCGCTGATCGCCATCGGTCTGCTGTCGACACTGTTTCTGCTGTCGAGGGCGGTCGATCCGACGGCGGCGGTTCCCTTCGCAGACAATGAGGTACGCGAAAGACTGCTCAATCGCCAGGTTACAGGCCCCTATTTTTCCGGCACGACCTCAGACGGGGACCAGATCGATTTCGTTGCGAAAACGGTGACGACACCGGACGGGCTGACCGGCGCTAATCATGCCGAAGATGTCTTTGTGAAGATCGATATGGCCAGCGGGTCGCAGATCACCGTCAAATCCGATACCGGTCGTTTCGATCTTGCAGGCGATCAGTCGGAACTGCTTGGAAATGTCGTGGTAACGACCTCGACGGGTTACGTCATCCGAAGTCAGGAAGTCGTCGCCCGCATATCGCAACTGGACCTGATCTCGCCGGACCCCGTTGAGGCCAGCGGTCCCGCTGGCGACCTTTCGGCAGGTTCCATGCATATTTTTGCGGCGCAACCCGATGCGCCCGCCCAATTGCTTTTCACAAGCGGCGTTAAACTGGTATACGATCCGAAACAGGTGAAAGACTGACCCGTGCGAGCCTTCAGACCCCTATTGATACCGATGCTGCTGTTGGCCATGACGAGCAGTCTTTCCGCCCAGGGTGCGCAAGTCGCATTCGGCGCAATCCAGCAGGACACCAGCCTTCCGGTCGAGGTCACTTCGGAGGAACTCGCCGTCAACCAGGCGGATGGGACCGCGATTTTCACCGGCAACGTGGTCGTGGGACAAGGTGAAATGCGCCTGACAGCGCCGCGCGTGCTGGTGGTCTACCGGGAGGATACCCGCGGCATCGACCGCATGGAGGCGACCGGCGGGGTGACGCTGGTGTCCGGGCCGGATGCCGCCGAGGCGGATCGCGCCGATTACAGCATCGATCAGGGGACCATTGTGATGACGGGAAACGTCCTTCTGACGCAATTGGGCTCGGCGCTCAGTTCCGACAAGATGACGGTACAGCTCGATCTTGGCACGGCGCAGATGTCGGGCCGCGTGCGCACCGTCTTGCAGACCGGCGACTGACGCCGATGGCCGCGCCGGTCCTGACCGTTGCCGAAGGCTCCGCCGGTTTGCGGGTCGAGCATCTGCGCAAATCCTACCGCAAGAAGACAGTGATCCGCGACTTCTCCATGCATCTCGACCGTGGTGAAGTCGTGGCGCTGCTGGGTCCGAACGGATCGGGAAAGACCACGACTTTTTATGCCATCGCCGGGCTGGTTTCGCCGGAGGGCGGGTCGGTGCGCATCGACGGGCAGGACGCCACCACGCTGCCTATGTACCGGCGCGCGCAGATGGGGATCGGCTACCTGCCGCAGGAGACCAGCATCTTTCGCGGCCTCTCGGTGGAGGACAACATCGCGGCGATCCTCGACATCACCGAGATCGATCGCCACAAGCGACGCGAGCGGCTTGAAGAGTTGCTGTCGGAGTTCTCGATCGAGCACCTGCGCCGCGCGCCTGCGTTGGCATTGTCGGGGGGCGAAAGACGCCGTGTGGAGATCGCCCGCTGCCTTGCCGCCAAACCGAAGTACCTGCTGCTCGACGAGCCTTTCGCCGGCGTCGATCCGATCTCCGTGGGCGACATACGGCACCTCGTGGCGGACCTGAAGAAGCGTGGCATCGGCGTTCTGATCACGGACCACAACGTGCGGGAAACGCTGGAGATCGTGGACCGCGCCTATATCCTGCACGAAGGCAAGGTCCTGATGTCCGGTACACCAAGCGAAGTCGTGGAGAACGAGAATGTCCGTCGCGTCTATCTTGGAGAAAACTTCCGGATATCCTGAGCCAAGAGGCGGTTCGTTAACGACTTTTTCCGGCTTCCCCAGATGCTTTTGTTTGACTCCTGCACCGCTTTTCGGGCTCAATGGATTCATGGCTCCCGAGCGTTCCTGTGTATTACTCCATCGGCCTTTTCGCCAAGGCCCGGAAAAGCGCTACACCCGGAAAGCCATTCCCCGAGCATTTCCGTATCGTCGATTGCCTGTCTGGTAACGGACGCGAAGGACGGATGGAATCAGTCAGAATAAGGAGTGACTATGCGGTACCAGATCAGCGGCAAGCAAATCGACATCGGCGAAGCCTTGCAGACGCACGTCAAGCAGGAGTTGGGGGAGGTCGTCAAGAAATACGCCGAGCGCCCGACCGAGGCCGTCGTGGTGTTTTCCAAGTCCGCTCATGAATTCGTCTGCGAGGCCACTGTTCACCTCTCGACCGGGTTGACCGCGCAGGCCAAGGCGCATCAGACCGAAATCTACGCTGCTTTCGAATCCTGCTGCGAGAAGATGGAGAAGCAATTGCGACGCTACAAGAGGCGTCTCAAGGACCATCACAAGGATCGCGTTGAACCGGTTGAAATCTTTGGCGCATCGTCATATATCCTCGCCTCAGAAGTGGAGTCAGAGGATCAGGAGCCCGAAAGCCTCACGCCGATCATCGTCGCGGAAATGCAGACGCAGATCCCGTCCCTGTCCGTGGGCGAAGCCGTGATGCAGATGGAACTGGCCGGCGCGCCAGTGCTGGTTTTCAGAAACGAAAAAAAGAATGGCGTGAATGTCGTTTACCGGCGCGATGACGGAAACATCGGCTGGATCGACCCAAAATAGACAAACCGGCGACAGATCACGCCCCAAGATAATGCAGGCAGAATGGAACTTTCGAAGCTTTTGAAGCCCGAAGCCGTCAAGGTGCTTACCTCAGCATCAAGCAAGAAGCGCTTGATGCAGGACATCAGCGAGTTGGCCGATCAAGCCTACGGGCTCCCTGCCGGACCGGTGCTCGACGCCCTTCTGGCACGGGAGTCTCTCGGGCCCACGGGCGTGGGTCATGGCATCGCCCTGCCGCATGCGCGCCTCGATGGCCTCGCCTCCGTTGTCGGGGCCTTCGTTCTGCTCGACAAGCCGATCGACTTCAACGCCGTGGACCGTCAACCGGTCGACATCGCCTTCGCGCTCTTTGCGCCGGAGGATGCAGGCGTCGAGCACCTCAAGGCATTGGCGCTGGTCTCACGGACGTTGCGAAACGCCTCTCTCTGCGCAAAGCTGCGCGCCAATCCCAATCCCTTGACGCTCTACACGCTGATGACTTCCGCCCAGGAAGATCAGGCTGCCTGACAAAGAAGCTACAACGCACCCGCTTGCGGCATCGGTCATTCACCGCACGAGATAGGGCCGCGGCGGTTTGCGCTGATCCGGCGAATGACTGCCAGAATCCACAGGGAAGTCGCCCATGAGATATGGGTGCATACCCTGGTTCTTGAGGTTCTGCAGGAACTTCCCGAACCCTGAAAGATCGACCATGCGCGGCGCTTCCGAGAGGCGACGCTGAACTCCGGGGCTTATTTCATCCAGAATGCTCTGGAGCGGGGCCATCGGTGCTTCGATGAACTCCGACATGGTCCAGATACGGACCCGCGCCTTTATGTGAGCCGAGCGCAAGACAGTGAGATGCTCGCTTTCGATTTTCTGCAACTCGGCGGCCAAACGCCGGATGTCTCCGAAATTGCCGTTGGATCGGAAAAGCGGGACGGCCCAGGCCCCTGTAATGACCGAAACTTGCGCGTTGGGGTCTTTTGCGATCCGCCAGATCACGCTTTGATTGTCCGCAGGCCCGAACTGGAAACACTGCCGTTCGCCCCGCGTGTTCCAGATCAGGTTACTCAGGAAGGCGCGCGGGTTGTAGTCGCGCAAGGTGGCGCTGTCGCTCAAAGCGCCGTTCATGGCGGTCTGACCCTCTGAAAAATGCGCGCGGTCGGGGGCAAAGAGATGCCCATGCACCCGCGCACCCGTCGCCTTCGACAGCCAGGGCTCGAAATCCTCGAAGAGTTCGGAAAAGCCCTGAAAAACCGAATAGGGCGCTGCGGTGACGCCGTTTTCCCAGTCTTCGCGGGGGAAGCGGCTCTGCATGTAGAGACCGGGACGCCCCCTGATCCGCCTCTCGACGGCCTTTGCAAAAACCCGGTCGATCTTGCGCGGATTGGGTTCGGTCTTCTTCATCGCCCCATCGGCATCCGTCAGAAAGGCGTCGTAGAGACGATGGGCGTCCGGCCAGATCTTGCGTGCCACGAAACAATCCGACCGGCGCAGCAACTGGAGATGATCGTCGTAGAATATGTGCGGCTTGCCTTGATAGTCGAACTTCGAGAGCGTCAGTGACCGGCTTTCGATCCGGATCGAATACTGCCGGGCGAGGGTCTGGAAATAGCTCTCGTCAGGGATCCAGACCCGCCGGAAGTAGTGATCGTATGTCTTGCGGGCCGGATCTTCGAGGATGGCGGAGAGGGTTTGCCGCGTCAGGCACCACCACTGCGATCCCATATGTGGCACCAGCTCGCCCGGTATCTGTCGGCTGACACGAAAGGCGCGCTGAAGGCGAACATATCTGTCAAAGAGGAAACGGTGGCGTTTCCAGGCAAAGGGAAAGCGCAAGGTAAAGCGTTCCGCGTTAAGGCCGCCGACCGTCCAGGGCACCTCTGACGTGGTGGCGCTTTCGATGAAATCGGTTTGCGGGCGTTCGTGGAGGTAGTCCACAAGTTCCTGAACCGGCCGCAACGGCAGGCAGGCGCCGGAGGCGAGATAGACATGCCGCACCTGCGGGTTTTCCAGCAGCATCTTCTCGGAGGCCGCGAGCGTCGCGGCGACGATGCCCCAGGTACCCCACTCGCACCGGAAACGACGACTGAAGGAGACTTCGGGCACATCCGCCAAGGCTTCGGCGAAACGCTCGAAAACCTTGCGCGGCACCGGTTTGTCCACATGGATCACCACAGGACAGCCCGCGGCGGCCCAGTGCCGCGCCACCTGCTCGGCACGGCCCAGCGCTGTATGGACGAGCATCACGATGCCGACGCTCACGCCCAGTTCCCCTTGGACATCAGCCCGAGAATTTCGAGTTGCCGCCAGTTGATGTAACGCTCCGACCATTTGCACCACAGGTGCAGATCACGCGACATACGCCCGGCATAGGCTCTGTATTCGTATGAGTTGGCGTAGTGCTGCCGACGCCCGACCTCCTCGAAGGCCTTGTCGGCGAAAGTGTCGATGAACTTCGCATGCAGCAGAACACCGGACACCTTCTCGCCGCCCCATTCGTCGTAAACAAGGTTAAGACCGCGCGGCAGCAACATATGCGTGGAATTGACATAGGCGTAGCGCCGATCCCATTTCACCAGCGGTACCTTGTTCAGCGCGGGTGCGCGCTCGGGTTCCTCGGGAAAGAACGTCCGGCAACGCGGGCCGCCCTGGATCCAGAGGTTTCCATAAAGCGGATTGCGCGAGATCGTGTAGTTGCCGCTGTCGAACCAGCAGGCGATTTCCATCGGGTTCTGACCCGGCAGATAGGGCTGCTCTTCGAGATCGCCCTTGGGATACATGTCGAGAAGCATCGTGCCGAAGGCGCGGATCGCACAGGAATTGAGCCAGTCCGTCAGCGCGCGCAGCGGCCGGGTGTCACAGAACGGATAGAGCAGGAATTCGTCCGGATCGACCACCACGCACCAATGACCATGCCCGTATTTACCTTGCAGGTGGTTGAGCCAATCCACCCCGAAGCGGGAGTTCTTGTAGCTGGCCGCAGTGTGCCAGAGCGAAACATCCTCCTGGGCCGCGAGATACTCCTGCGACCCGTCGCTGCTGTCATTGTCGACAATCAGGAAATGCGTCACACCGATGTCACGATAATAGTCGAGGAAATATGGCAGCCGGATTTTCTCGTTGCGCTGCGTCGAAAACAGCAGGATCTCGCCGGGTTTGATCTGCTTCGTGCGATCGATCACGCGCCGCAGTTCGGTGCTTTTGCGAAGCGCGCGCCAGCGTAGTCGTTTGCGCGCCCAACGCATCCGGTAGGAACCCAGAACACCCAAACTTCAGCCCTTCTCTGCCACAGCCTCAGCCCCGGAGTGATTAGGGGTCTCTATTCCCCCGCCCCGATGATGACCCGCGTCGCCTATGCCTAATCGCGACTTGTTGACAATTTATTGCCTAATATTGGCTTTTCCGCAATCGTGTAAAGAATTGCAGCACCCCGGGTGCGCTCAGAACGACCCGCGACGCATCAGACCAAGGGCCACGAGTTGCTGCCACCCTTCGTAGCGCACAGAAGCCTCGCACCAGAAATCGGGATTGCGCGTCAGGGCCATGTAGTAGTCGTCGTAAAGCGCGGAATTCGAGAAATGCTCACCGCGCGCCTGTTCAGTGGCAGCCCTCTCGGCCGTCCCGGGCAGGAATTTCGTGTGCAGAAGCGCGCCCGACGGGCGGGTCTCGGGCTCGGCTTCATAGGTGCGGTTCAGCAAGACCGGCAGAGCCGTGTGCGTCGAATTCACGTAGACGTAGGACCGATGCCACTTCACCAAAGGGATTTTGTTCAACGTGGGCGCGCGCTTCGGTGCCTCCTGGAAGAAAACCCGTGCCCGGGGACCACCCTGAAGCCAGAGGTTGCTCAGCTTCGGCTGGACCTGGGACCAGTAGCCACCTGCGTCGAACCAGCCAAGAACGGCAAGCGGATCCTGTCCGGCTTCGTACCGGACATCCTCCACCGGCCCTTTCGGGTAGAGGTCGAGCATAACTGCGCCGAGAATGGGCAGGCCCAGTGCATCAAGTTCCTGCGTCAGGTCACGCAAAGGGCGTTCCGGATAGCCCGGATAGATCAGCAACTCATCCGCATCCACGGTCAGCGTCCAGTGCCCGTGTCCGTGGCAGCGCAGAAGCCAGGTAAGCCAATCCATCCCGAAGCGCGACGCCTTGTAGCCAGCGGATGTCTGCCAGAGCGAGACATCGGGCTGCGACGCAAGGTAATCCGACGTACCGTCGTCGCTGTCGTTGTCGACGATCAGAAAATGCGACACGCCCATGCGCCGGTAGTGATCGAGGAAATGCGGGAGCCGCATCAGTTCATTGCGCATCGTGGCAAAGAGCAGGATGTCCGCGGCGGCGATGCTGCCGGTCCTGTCGATCTGCGGTGAGAGCTCATGACGTTTCCGGAACGCGCGGAGCAGAAACCGGCGCCTACGCCACCGCAGCTTGTACCGCCGCCAGAGCGACATGCGTGGCGTGTCGTGGATGAAATCGACTTTCAAGTTTCCGGGCTCTGCAGACATGCACCAATACCGTTCGTTCTGCGATCTGCAGGTCGAAAACGATACGGGATTTTCGGAAAAAGGAAAGCGGCGGCCATGATGCCGAACTGCGGCTCAGACCGGCGCGATTACTCGGCGGCCTTGCTCAACGTCACGATTTCCCGCAGGAAGCCAGACAGGTCATCGCGCAGATCATCGCGCGCAAGGCCGAAAGCGACCGTCGCCTGCAGGAAACCCGACTTGGAGCCGCAATCGTAACGCTGGCCCCGGAAGCGATACCCTGAAACGCGCCGGCCGTTGGCAATCTCGGCCGCGATCGCGTCCGTCAGTTGGATTTCACCGCCCGCGCCGGTCTTCATCTTGTTCAGATTGACCAGCACATCCGGGGACAGGATATAACGCCCGATCACCGCGAGGTTCGAAGGTGCCGTGCCAGCGACGGGTTTCTCGACCATGCCCTTGACGTTCACGATGGAGCCCAGATCTTCCTCCACATCGAGAATACCGTAGGACGAGGTCTTCTCCGCTGCCACTTCCATCGCGGCCACCATGCTACCACCTGTCTGTGCATAGGCTTCCACCATCTGCTGCAAACAGGGCTTCTCCGCAGAGATCACGTCATCAGGCAGGATAACAGCGAAAGGCTCTTCCCCGATCAGGCGGCGCGCACACCAGACGGCGTGACCCAGTCCCAGCGCCTTGTGCTGGCGGATATAGGCGATCGCACCGCTTTCCATATTGGTGGATTTCAGCGCTTCCAGGAGGTCTTTCTTGCCTTTCCGCCGCAGCTCCTGTTCAAGCTGGGGCGCGTGGTCGAAATAGTCTTCCAAAGCCCCTTTGCCGCGCGAGGTCACAAAGATGAACTCCTTGATCCCGGCCGCGCGCGCCTCGTCGATCGCGTATTGGATCAGTGGCCGGTCGACCAGGGTCATGATCTCCTTCGGAACCGATTTCGTCGCCGGCAGAAACCGCGTCCCCATGCCTGCAACGGGAAAAATCGCTTTCGTTACTTTACGCTTCATGTTGTTTCCAGTGTTCCGTATTCCAAACGCCTGAGTATCACCATTATTTCTCAAGTTGGACCCAAAACCTGGGGATTGGAAGCCCAGCGCGCTTATTGAGCACAGTCCCGCTTGTGTGTCCCAACCTATCATCAGTTTTGAGACTGAAACATGTCAAAATCATGCTGTCTTGCTCAGGCTGTGCAGGTTTTGCGCACGGCTGGATTGCATGCCTGTTCCAGTGCCGGACGCTGAAAGTCATTCGAGTCCCATCTTGTTCATCATGGCCTCCAGCTTTGGGACGTCCGCAGGATTGTTCAGTTCCCAGAATTCCCTTTCTCTTGCCTGCACTTCCACACAAAGAACGGACCTGCCGTTCTCCAAGAAGCGCAACTGCTCGAGGCCTTCGAGAAGCTCGAGCGGTCCGACAGGCCATCCGGGATAAGCGGCAAGGGCGTCGGGGCGGTAGGCGTAGACACCGACATGGTGAAACACCGGGGTCTGCTCGGCGGCGCCATAGGTTTTCGCGGCAAAGGGAATCACTTCCTTCGAAAAGTAGAGCGCCTGATTGCTCCGCCCGAACACCGCCGTCGTGCCACCGACCCGCCCGTGTCTGCGGTCGTCCAAAAGGCCGTTCAATGTCGCACCGTCACAGCGCAGAACCGGTGTGGCGATTTCCGCATCCGACGCGGCGCGCAGCCCGGCGATGAGGTCCTCGACAAACCAGGGCGGCGTGAGGGGCGCATCGCCTTGCAGATTGACCACGATGTCGAAGGCCGAGCCTATCGCCGCATGCGCTTCGGCGCAGCGCTCGGTGCCATTGGCGCAGGTTTCCGAGGTCATCACGACCTCGGCGCCAAAGGCTTCCGCCGCGGAGCGAATGCGGTCGTCATCGGTGGCGACGACGACGCGGTCGACACCGGAAACGCTTTTGGCGGCCCGCCAGCTGCGTTCGATCAGGCTCATGGATTTGCCCGTCGCACCGCGCAGCGCGACAAGCGGCTTGCCCGGATAGCGCGTGGAGGCATAGCGCGCAGGGATGACAATCAGGACCGACATCAGGTCTGCCGCAGCTCCACGCCGGGGGAGGTAACAATGAAAAACGGGTTCTCATAGCCCTGTTTGCCGTAGGTAAGGGGGGCCAGAGTGTCGAACCGCAAGACCGAGCCGCCCGCGCCTGCGACGACCGCATGGCCGGCGGCGGTATCCCATTCCATCGTGCGTCCCAGACGCGGGTAGAGATCCGCCTCTCCGGTCGCGACCAGACAGAACTTGAGGGAACTGCCTGCGCTCTTCATGTCTTGCACGGCGTATTTCGCAATGTAATCGTCGGTCGCCTGATCGCGGTGCGACTTGGAGGCGACGACGAAAAGCGCCGAATTATCCGGGTCAGAGACGGATACTTCGCGCAACTCACCGATGGCATCATGGTCGAACGGCCCGGTTTCCTCGACCGAATGACCATCGGCTCTTGTGTAGAACATCCGCCCGCGCGCCGGTGCGTAAACGACACCGCGGGTCGGCACGCCATTCTCTACCAGCGCGATGTTCACGGTGAAATCGCCCCGTCGCTGGATGAACTCCTTGGTCCCGTCCAGCGGATCGACGATCAGGAAGACGTCAGCCGATTGCCCGTGTGTCCTGGATTGCTCCTCCGTGACCAGCGTGATTTCGGGAAATGCGGCCCGAAGCCCTGCCGAAATGATCGCGTCCGCCGCCTCGTCCGCTTCCGTGACCGGGCTTTTGTCCAACTTGACCTTTACCTCGACCTCATCGGCTTCGTATATTTCCATGATGCGCGCACCGGCCTCAAGCGACAATCTGCGCATGACCTCGGTTAACTTTTTGTAATCAATCATTTTCCAGTATTTCCTGAACTCATTGATGTTCATTTCCTGCATCCTTATGCTGCGGCTCTAACGGAACAGCAAGAAATCCATGCGATAGAGCAGTGTTCGAAAGGGTAGCGCCGTAATGTTCCAGACCAGAATGACACGCAGCAGTGCCATGGGATCGGCACTGACAATCTTCGAGCTTGTCTATCATTCCGTGGTGCGTTCCATCCGCAAAAGCCATTCAAACGCATTTCTTGCGATCGGCATCAACGTGCTGCAAGCAGTCATATTCGTGTTGGCGTTTTATTTCATGTTCGTCCTTCTCGGTCTGCGGGGGAGCGCGATCCGGGGTGATTTCCTGCTCTACATCATGTCAGGTGTCTTCATCTTCATGACCCACACCAAGGCGATGTCCGCCGTCTTCGGATCCGAGGGGCCGGCGAGCCCGATGATGCAACATGCGCCCGATGAACACGATCATCGCCATCGCCTCCGCCGCCCTGGGATCGCTCTACATCCAGATTCTCTCCATGGCGGTCATCCTCTTTGTCTACCATGTGGCCTTCACGCCGATCACGGTCGAGGAACCATTCGCAGCTTTCGGCATGTTCATGATCGGATGGTTCACCGGTGTTGCCATTGGTCTCGTGCTCCTCGCGGTCAAGCCGTGGTTTCCGCAAACCGTCACGATCTTCAACACGATCTACCAGCGTGCCAACATGATCGCCTCCGGCAAGATGTTCGTCGCCAACACCCTGCCCGGTTTCATGCTGGCGATGTTCGACTGGAACCCGCTCTTTCACTGCATCGACCAGGCGCGTGGCTTCATCTTCATCAACTACAACCCGCGCTATTCGGATTGGCACTATGCCGTATGGGTGGGTGTTGTCCTGGTGATGATCGGGCTGATGGGCGAGTTCTATACCCGGCGTCATGCATCGCTCAGCTGGAGCGCCCGCCGCTGACGCACAGAGCCGGTAACGGCATCGGACGCGAGGCACAGCTGTCCGGTAGCGAAATCCATCCCGCCATATGTCGTGCGATGGAATGGCAACGAATACCACACGGCAGGCAGATCGGCGCAGTGCAAGGCGGCTCTCAGTCTCTAGACAGGGGCATCATCAACAGGTCGCGTCGGTTGATTTTTCGCCACGACGTTTGCAGGGCAGTTCAGGTGACGACCCGCAAGGTGAGATTGATGCGACCGCCCTGCGCCAGCAGGGACGACGACCCGAACCTGATCCTGTCCACGCCGTGAAACGCCAGGCGCGCTGCACCGCCCATCACGACGACATCGCCCGATTGCAACCAAAGGGATTGCGTCCGGTCCGACCTTGCGGCGCCGCCCATCCGGAAGAGCCCGTCGTCACCGAGACTGACGGACAGCACCGGCAAGTCGAAATCGGCCTCGTCCTTGTCCTGATGCAGTCCCATCCGCGCGCCTTCGCCGTAGAAATTGATCAGACAGCACTCCGGTTGACGATCGACGCCGCTCAGCGCGTCCCAAATGGCCAGAACCGGCTCCGGTATCGACGGCCAAGGCATGCCGGCCGGGTGTCGCGCCTCATAGCGATAGCCCGCCCGGTCGCTGATCCAGCCGAACTGCCCGGCGGCTGTCATCCGTACCGACATCTTGCCGCCTCGCGGCGTCTTTGGTGCCAACAGCGGTGCCTGCGCCACGACCTCGCGCAAGGCGGCCAGCAGGTCCAACTGCGCGGGACCGTCGAGGTAGCTGCGGTGAATCTCGAAACCGCCGAAACGAAGGACGGACATCCGGTGACGGGCTCCTTGCAATACGAAAAAATATAGCCAGTTTTCCACGGCACGCGGCACGGAAAGGTTGCAGGCCTGCGGACCCCTCCTTATATACCCCTCGGAACGCATGAAGCACTATGGTTTCATGTGAAATCGGATCGGGGACCGGGCGCCATAAAGGGTCCAGGCTCCGTGTCATCGCCTTGAGTAAAAGAGGGATCTAAAAATGGCCAAAGTGATTGGTATCGACCTTGGAACAACAAACAGCTGTATCGCCATCATGGATGGGAGCCAGCCGCGTGTAATCGAAAACTCCGAAGGCGCGCGCACGACGCCGTCCATCGTTGCTTTCACGGATAACGAGCGCCTGGTGGGACAACCCGCGAAACGGCAAGCCGTAACCAACCCGGACAATACGATTTTCGGCGTCAAGCGTCTGATCGGCCGTCGCAATGACGACCCGGATCTGGCCAAGGACAAAAAGAATCTCCCGTTCACAGTGATCGACGGCGGCAACGGCGACGCCTGGGTCGAAGCCAAGGGTGAGAAATACTCCCCGAGCCAGATCTCTGCCTTCATTCTCGGCAAGATGAAGGAAACCGCGGAGAGCTATCTTGGCGAAGAGGTCACGCAGGCCGTCATCACCGTGCCCGCCTATTTCAACGACGCCCAGCGTCAGGCCACGAAGGACGCCGGCAAGATCGCCGGTCTCGAAGTGCTGCGCATCATCAACGAGCCAACAGCCGCCGCGCTTGCCTATGGTCTCGACAAGAAGAACACGCAGACCATCGCGGTCTATGATCTCGGCGGCGGCACCTTCGACGTGACGATCCTCGAGATCGACGACGGCCTCTTCGAAGTGAAATCCACCAACGGCGATACCTTCCTCGGCGGTGAAGACTTCGACATGCGCATCGTCAACTACCTCGCCGACGAGTTCAAGAAAGAGCACTCCGTCGACCTGACCAAGGACAAGATGGCGCTTCAGCGGCTCAAGGAAGCCGCCGAGAAAGCCAAGATCGAACTCTCGAGCTCCAGCCAGACCGAGATCAACCAGCCGTTCATCTCCATGGGCGCCAACGGGCAACCGCTGCACATGGTCATGAAGCTGACGCGCTCGAAGCTGGAAAGCCTCGTGGGCGATCTGATCAAGTCCTCGCTGAAGCCTTGCGCCGCCGCATTGAAAGACGCCGGTCTGTCGGCCAGTGACATTGACGAAGTGGTCCTGGTCGGTGGTATGACCCGGATGCCGAAAGTGGTCGAGGAAGTGACGAAGTTCTTCGGCAAGGAACCGCACAAGGGTGTGAACCCGGATGAGGTGGTGGCCATGGGTGCCGCCATTCAGGCCGGCGTCCTGCAAGGCGACGTCAAGGACGTGGTCCTGCTTGATGTGACCCCGCTGTCGCTCGGTATCGAGACGCTTGGCGGTGTCTTCACCCGTCTGATCGACCGCAACACCACGATCCCGACGAAGAAATCGCAGATCTTCTCCACGGCGGAGGACAATCAGAACGCCGTGACGATCCGCGTCTTCCAAGGCGAACGCGAAATGGCTTCGGACAACAAGATCCTCGGTGCTTTCAACCTCGAAAACATTCCGCCAGCGCCGCGCGGCATGCCGCAGATCGAAGTGACCTTCGACATTGACGCCAACGGCATCGTTTCCGTCGGCGCGCTCGACAAGGGCACAGGCAAGGAACAGAAGATCACGATCCAGGCCTCGGGCGGTCTCTCGGACGATGACATCGAGAAGATGATCAAGGACGCCGAAGAGAATGCCGAGAGCGACAAGGCACGTCGCGCCCTGATCGAGGCGAAGAACCAGGCGGAATCGCTGATCCACTCGACCGAGAAATCGATCGAGGAGCATTCCGACAAGGTGGATCCAACGACGGTCGAAGCCATCGAACTGGCGATTGCGGCCCTCAAGGACGAGCTGGAAAACGACAACGTCGACAAGATCAAGTCGGGTATCCAGAACGTCACGGAAGCGGCCATGAAACTGGGCGAGGCCATCTACAAGTCGGCGCAGGAAGAGCGCGATGACGATGTGGCCGAGCCTTCGGACGCCCGGCGCGGCGATGACGACGACATCGTCGATGCCGATTTCGAAGATCTCGACAAAGACAAGCGCGCTTGAGCCGCACATAACCCGGAACCTCTGGAAAGGCCGACCCAAGGGTCGGCCTACCACGTTCAACTAAGGGACATTTTCCATGGCAAAACGTGACTACTACGAGATTCTCGGCGTCGCCAAGGGAGCCTCGGCCGACGAAATCAAGAAAGGCTACCGCCAAAAAGCCAAGGAGCTTCACCCTGATCGGAACGCCGACAATCCCGACGCGGAAGCAAAGTTCAAGGAAGCCAACGAAGCCTACGAAGTTCTGAAGGACGCCGACAAGAAAGCCGCTTACGACCGTTACGGCCATGCCGCGTTCGAAGGTGGCATGGGCAATGGTGCACGCCGTCCGGGCGGCGGTTTCGGTCCGGGTCAGGGTGATTTCTCCTCCGCCTTCTCCGATGTCTTCGACGATCTCTTCGGCGATTTCATGGGCGGCCAGCAACGCGGGGGCCGTCGCGCCGCGCGCGGCTCGGATCTGCGCTACAACCTCAAGGTCTCGCTCGAAGAAGCCTTCGCCGGCATGCAGAAGACCATCAACGTGCCGACCTCCATCAGTTGCGGCCCCTGCAAGGGCTCAGGAGCCGAAGGCGGCGCGGAACCGACGACCTGTCCGACCTGTTCCGGCATGGGAAAGGTTCGCGCGCAGCAGGGTTTCTTCACTGTCGAGCGCACCTGCCCGACCTGCTCGGGTCTCGGTCAGATCATCAAGAACCCCTGCAATACCTGCAAGGGTGCCGGACGCGTCGAAAAGGAACGCGCGTTGTCGGTCAATATCCCGGCCGGGGTAGAGACCGGAACGCGCATCCGGCTCGCCGGTGAAGGCGAGGCGGGCATGCGCGGCGGACCCTCCGGCGATCTCTACATTTTCATTGAGGTCAAGCAGCACGAGTTGTTCCAGCGCGAGGGCGCCAACCTCTTCTGTCGGGTGCCGGTGTCGATGGCGAAAGCGGCTTTGGGCGGCTCCATCGAAGTGCCTACGATCGACGGCGGACGCGGAAGGGTCCAGATCCCGGCCGGCAGCCAGTCGGGACGCCAGATGCGCTTGCGGGCCAAGGGGATGCCGGCTCTGCGCGGCGGCGCTGCCGGTGACATGTTCATCGAGCTGGCGGTGGAGACACCTGTCAACCTGACGGCACGCCAGAAGGAACTGCTCGCCGAATTCGACGATCTTTCGGAGAACAACAATCCCGAGACCTCCAGCTTCTTTTCCTCCGTGAAGAGTTTCTGGGACTCGATGAAAGGCTGAGCGGCGCGGCGGGTCTGCTGGTCCCGTCCCCAATCTGACACGATGGAAGGCGGCCGAGGCCGCCTTTTTTCGTGTCCATCTTTGGCGATGCTTCAGCGAACCCAGACTTCCACGCGCCGATTGGCATTCTGACCCCAGATCGTGTCATCGCAGGCAATCGGCATTGCCTCTCCGAAAGCATCGACATCAAGCTGCACACGGTCAGTATCCAGCGTCACCGCAGCCTCCTGCACGGCGCGTCGAACGGCCTCCGCCCGGTCCAGCGCGATGATCCGGTTGATTTCCGCCGGACCATCGCCATCGCTGAACCCGACAAAGAGAAGGCGGCGCGCGTCGAAATCGCCCTGCTCGAGCCTGCTCGCAAGGTATTCGACATTGGATCTCGATTGTGCGTCCAATTCGGCGGACCCTGAGCCGAAGCGGAAGGAAATCGTCAAGCGTCGCAGGCCGTCGAGGGTCGACACCATGCGCTGAAGCTCTTCGAGGCCGATCTCCTCGCCCGCGGACACCACGGCATTCGCCAACCGGTTGCCCTGTTCGTCGAGCACGATCTCTTCGGGTGCCTGGTCCACGAAACCGGCGCGGCGAATGACGATCTGTGCTGCAGGGCTCCGCGCGAAGGCCAGGAACTCCTGAACCACAATCGGTTGGCGGCGCGCAGGCAAGTAGAGGAACATTGGAGCAGTGAACGGATAATCCTCGGTCTTGACCGATCGCCGGGTTGCATCGAGTGACCGCCCACAAGACCCGGTGAGCGTGGGCACTTGCGCTGTGCCGGCTTCCGCGAGGCTGGCAATACCGAGGGCAAAAGGATCCGCCAGCACGGCAGCCACGACATCGGGACTTTTCTGATGTCGTGTGACGCCGGTAGACATCTCGCGCCCCGCCGGTGCCATGATCCGGTCTGCTATGGTTTGCCCGAGGCCGGTCGAGGCGAGTGGGGCATGGACACTGATCGGAGCGTCCGGCCCGCCAAGGTCTTTCCAGTTTCGGATCTCCCCCGTGAAGACACGCGCGAGATCCGTGGGAGAGATGCCGCGCACCGGGTTTCCCGGTGAGACAAGGGGAACGATGGCATCGAGCGCCAGAACCCGCGCCCGTGACGCGGCGGACATGTCGCCCAAACCTGCCTCGCGCGCGCGCTGCAGTTCCAGGGGCCGGATTTCCCGCAACGACATGACCATATCCGCCTCATTGGCCAGAAGATCGGCAAACCCTTCGCTGCTGTCGGTGGTGTGAAAATGAAACTCGGCGGAAGGCGCCCCTGTCTCCCTGTCGGTCAACCTGTACAGAAAACGGGTCGGCTCCACGGCGTCGCGTTCGGCAATGAACCCGTGTGCCTGAGCAAATCCTTCGATCAGGGCAGGCAGGAGAACCTCGCCCATGGAGGTCGATCCGGATATGCCGACGCGTGCAACGAAATCATCGAGAGTGGGACAGGCCGGTCCATCGCACAAGACACCTGAACCATCGACGGTCAATTCGCCGTAGATCGTGTCGATCCGGTAGTATTCACCATCGAACCCCAGGAACCTGCCGTTCAAGGCGATCTTTCCGTCCCGGGATATGAGGGTTATGTCTTCGGCACAGGCGCTGCCAAGACCGGTAACAAGGCAAAACGCAGCAAGAACCGCGCGACTACATTTCCACATGGACCGCCCTGCAACAGTTTCAGTTGCGCGCGATCTTCAGGTCATGGAGTGGATTGTTCAACACCAGAAAGTTGCCGACTGCAGAGCAATCCGGGATCGAGAGAAGGAGTTCGCGCGTCCGGATCCCGCTGACACCGGCGGAAACCTCGAAGGATTGCGCAGAAACCTCGGTGCCGCAATTCGACTGCGTAACTTCCGTCTCGATGCTCAGATTGATGGCCCCGGAGACTTTGGTCATCGCGCCAGGGAATGTATAGACCTCCGCCATCATCGGGGCGGAAGCATCGCGATCGCCGTGACGCGTCAGAAAGCCTCCCTGGCCTCTCGCGACCGCTGTCATGTCCCGCGGTGCACCACTCCAGACATGGCCTTCGTCGCCATACTCAGCGCCAAATTCACGGGCGTGTATCTGGAGCCCCGAACCGCCTGCCCACTGGACCACGATCCGGTCGTAGAGCGCGACGCTCGGAACGCTGGCTTCGGCCTGCACGGTTTCACCACTCGGGAAAGTCAGGGTGAAGCGGGCCTCCTCGACGAGGGCCGGGACTTCGATGTCGAGCGCCCCTTCGCTTGAGGTCGTCTCGGCGAAGGTCATGCCTTCATGCATTAAGCTGACACGCTCGGAGGGCAAGCAGGGTGCCGTCAGGGACAGATGCACCATAGCGGCCGCACCCGGCGTGGCCGTGAGAGAAATCAGGCAAACAGGTTGTTGCGGCGCGGTCGCTTCGGGAAGCGGGAAAACACTGTCCAATGACGCAAGTTGCGGCCTTTCTGGTGCGGGCGCGGGCGCGAATGTCTCGACCTTGGCGGATGTCAGGACAATGGCGCTGACATTGAGGTGCGAGTCGTCAGGCATGAAGGCAGCGGGTTCAGGCTCGGGTCGGGCCGGCGCAGGGTGCGTAATTACTGTCTGGACTGCGCTGACGGCACTCGCCTGAGCGGTGCCGTATCGAAGGTCGGCGACTTCACCGCTCTGCATCACAAAACCGATCCCCATCGCGCAGGCAAACGTCACCGCGGCAGTCGATATTTCGGTCTTGCCAGACATGTCTTGATCCTTCTCCACCAGTTGGAACAAAACCTTAATAGGAAGTAAACGCGGCTCAATCGTGACGGGAGGAGGGAGTCATTCAGGCAAGATCGTGGCGTATGGGTTCAGACCAGACGGCCGTGACAATGCTTGAACTTCTTGCCTGATCCGCAGGGACATTGCTCGTTTCGTCCCGGATTACCCCATGTGTCCGGATTGTTTTCATCAAAACCGTCGATCGGGGCGCCCGACTCGGCTTCATCCGGCGCCACCGGCGCGGGCGACGCAGAAGCCGCAGCACCAGCCACGGCGGCAGCTTGCTGCGCGCGCAGCTGCTCGATCATCTGCGCCTGCTCCGCCTCGGTCAGCGGCCTGATCTGCGCAAGTTTCTTGGTCACGTCCTCGCGCAGAGAATCAAGCATGGATTCGAAAAGCTGGAACGACTCGTTCTTGTACTCGTTGAGCGGGTCGCGTTGGGCATAGCCGCGGAAGCCGACAACCGAGCGCAGGTGCTCAAGCGTCAGAAGATGCTCGCGCCACTTCGCGTCGATCGTTTGCAGCAGAACCTGCTTTTCGATGTTGCGCATGTTTTCGGCACCGAACTGCTCGGCTTTCCCGGTCATGTATGCGTCGCTGGCTTTCACCAGCCGGTTGCGAAGCTCCTCGTCGTCGACACCGTCTTCGGCCACCCAGTCGAGCACCGGCACATCCACACCGAGGTTCTCGACGACCGCCTGATGAAGCCCTTCGCCGTCCCATTGGTCGGCATAGGTCTTGGGCGGAATATACTGGTAGATGAGGTCGTCGATGACCTGATGCCGCATGTCAGCGGTGATCTCCGAAAGATCGGAGGCTTCCATGATGTCGCGACGCTGCGAGAAGACAACCTTGCGCTGCTCGTTCATCACATCGTCGAATTTCAGAAGCTGCTTGCGGATGTCGAAGTTGCGACCCTCGACCTTGGCCTGCGCCCGTTCCAACGATTTGTTCACCCAAGGGTGAATGATCGCCTCGCCTTCCTTGAGGCCCAAGGTCGTCAATACCTTTTCGAGCCGCTCCGAGCCGAAGATGCGCATCAGGTCGTCTTCGAGGCTGAGATAGAAGGAGGAGCGTCCGGGATCGCCCTGCCGGCCGGAGCGACCACGCAACTGGTTGTCGATGCGCCGGCTTTCGTGGCGCTCTGAGGCCAGAACATAGAGCCCGCCCGCTGCGATGACTTTCGCCTTTTCGTCCGCGTGCTGGGCCTCGATGTCTGTCCGGATGGCTTCGGGATCGGCCTCCGGATCGGCGCTGATCGCTTCCATCACCTGCATGTCGACGTTGCCGCCAAGCTGGATATCGGTGCCACGGCCCGCCATGTTCGTGGCGATGGTCACAGCGCCGAGGCGGCCCGCATCGGCCACGATATTCGCTTCCTGCTCGTGTTGACGCGCGTTCAGCACATTGTGTTTGATGCCCGCATCGGTCAGCAGCTTGCTCAGCGTTTCCGACTTCTCGATCGAAGTTGTCCCCACCAGGGCAGGTTGACCACGCTCGACGCATTCCTTGATCTGCTCGAGCATGGCTTCGTATTTCTCGCGGACCGTGCGGTAGACCTGATCGTCCTCATCGACACGCGCGACGGGCTTGTTCGTCGGGATTTCCACGACGCCGAGCCCGTAGATCTCGCCGAATTCCTCAGCTTCCGTCAACGCGGTACCGGTCATGCCCGCAAGTTTGTCGTAGAGCCGGAAATAATTCTGGAAGGTCACCGAGGCGAGCGTGACATTCTCGGGTTTGATCTGGACATTCTCCTTGGCCTCTATGGCCTGGTGCAAGCCGTCCGACAAGCGGCGACCGGCCATCATCCGCCCGGTGAATTCATCGATCAGCACCACCTCGCCATCGCGGACGATGTAGTCCTTGTCGCGCTGGAACAGCTTGTGCGCGCGCAGACCCTGGTTGATGTGGTGGACGATGGTGGTGCTTTCAGGATCGTAAAGGCTCTGATCCTTTTCGAGAATGCCACGCTCGTGCAGCAGGTTCTCGAGAAACTCGTTGCCTTCGTCCGTGAAGGTGACCGCGCGGGTCTTTTCATCGAGTTCGAAATGCGTGGCGTCGAGCTCCGGGATCACCGTATCGATCGTCTTGTAGAGATCCGAGCGGTCCTGCGAAGGGCCGGAAATGATCAAGGGCGTACGGGCTTCGTCGATCAGGATGGAATCAACCTCATCCACGATTGCGTAGTTGTGATGCTTCTGGAAGATCTGGCTCAGCTCCGAACGCATGTTGTCGCGCAGGTAGTCGAACCCGAGTTCGTTGTTGGTGGCATAGGTGATGTCGCTGTTGTAGGCCGCGCGCTTGGCGTCCTCCGGCATGTCGGAATGGGCGACCCCGGTGGTCAGCCCCAGGGCGCCGAAAACCTTGCCCATCCATGCCGCGTCCCGTTTGGCGAGATATTCGTTGACCGTGACGATATGCACGCCGCGGCCGGTCAAGGCATTGAGATAGGCGGCGAAGGTTGCGGTCAGGGTCTTGCCTTCGCCGGTTTTCTGCTCCGCGATATTGCCCCGGTGCAGGAAAACGGCACCGATCAGCTGCGTATCGAAGGCGCGCAGACCAAGGGCGCGCCGCGCCGCCTCGCGGCAGTTGGCAAAGGCTTCCGGCAGAAGGTCGTCGAGGTTCTCGCCGTCCAGCGCGCGCTTGCGCAGCTCTTCCGTCTTTTCCTTGATCCCTGCGTCCGAGAGCTTTTCGAACTCCGGCTCGAGGGCGTTGATCTGTGCAATCAGCGGGCGGGTCGCTTTGATTTTCCTGTCGTTGGGCGTGCCAAAGACCTTTTTCGCGATTGTACCGAAACCCAGCATGCTCTCTCCAGCCGAAGTAATATATCCTGTACCGATGTGCTTGCTCGTCCAGACCGCAGCCCATAGATATAGGTTCGAACGCCGATCTCTTCAGACGCCCATAGGGCGATGTAAGGGTCACGCCAAACAGTGTCAATGTCGCGCCTTGGCGTGGCCCTTGCTTAGGACCTTTCGATGAAAAAACCCCGCGCACTTCTCGCCTCTGTCGCCACCTGCCTGGTGCTGGCAGCACCTGTCGCCGCTCAGGAGCAGACCGCTGCGCCGGAAATGACGCCGGAAACCGTGCTTGCCACCGTGAACGGTCAGGAGATCAAGCTCGGTCACGTGCTGATGGGTTTCGCGATCCTGCCCGAGCAGTACCGCACGCTCGACGACGCGGTGCTTTTTGACGGCATCCTGAGCCAGCTGATCCAGCAGACCGCCCTTGCGCAGTCCTTCGAGGGCGAATTGCCCGGGCGCGTCATTTACGGTCTGGACAATGAAACACGGTCCCTGACCGCGGGTGAAGTCGTCAACGAGATCCTGGCTGAGGCCGAGGTCGAGCAAGCGGCGCAGGCCGCCTACAAGGAACAGTTTCTCGATGTGGCGGCACCCGACGAATACAAGGCGTCGCACATCTTGCTCGAGACCGAAGAAGAGGCCCTGAGCGTGATCGAGGAACTCAATGCAGGTGGCGATTTCGCAACCCTGGCGCAGGAAAAATCCATCGATCCGGCCGGAGCCAACGGCGGTGATCTTGGGTATTTCGGACCGGGCCAGATGGTGCCGGAATTCGAAGCAGCGGCAGTAGCGCTCGAGATCGGTGGGATCTCCGCCCCGGTGAAGACGCGTTTCGGATGGCACGTGGTGAAGCTTTTCGACGTTCGCAAGGCTGAGGTACCCGCTTTCGAAGATGTGCGCGCGGGCCTTGAAGACGAAATCCGCCGCTCCGTCGCCAATGAGGCCATCGAAGCGATGGTCGCCAGCGGCGATGTGCAGCGCACCGACCTTGGCACCTTCGATCCGTCGGTGGTACGCAACCTCGGACTTCTGGAGTAAGGCTTGATGGCAAAGACAATCGCCGTTTCTCCGCTCGCGCCCGCCAGCTTTCCGAAGCTGCCGGTGATCAAGGGCGTTACATTCGCGACCATCGCCGCCGGTGTACGCTACAAGGGTCGCACGGATGTGATGCTTGCAGAGCTTGCACCCGGAACCGCCATCGCGGGCGCCTTCACGCGCTCCGCCACGCGCTCGGCTTCAGTTCTGGACTGTCAGGCGAAGCTTGGCGGGAAGGCGGACAAGGGTGCTGCGATCATCGTCAATTCGGGCAACTCGAACGCCTTCACGGGTCGTGCGGGCGTGACAGCGGTAGAGGCGATCACGGAGGCCGCCGCCAAGACCTGCGATGTGCCGCAAGCGCGCGTCTTCACCTCATCCACCGGCGTGATCGGCGAGCCTCTGCCTTTCGAGCGGATCGTGACGAGCCTCGATGCCCTGAAATCGGCCTTGGATGAGAACGGGATCGAGGCTGCGGCGCGGGCCATCATGACCACGGATACCTTTCCGAAAGGTGCCATGGCCGAGATCCACGTCGCCGGCGAGCCGGTTCGGATCGCGGGAATCGCCAAGGGCTCGGGCATGATCGCGCCGGATATGGCGACCATGCTGGTCTATATCTTCACCGACGCCGCGATTGATCAGGCCGCCTTGCAGAGCCTCGTTTCAAGACACAATGAGACGACGTTCAACTGCATCACCGTGGACAGCGACACCTCGACCTCCGACAGCCTGCTGGTCGCAGCGACAGGAGCCTCCGGCGTGGACGTGACCGGAAACGAGGCGTTTTCCTCGGCGCTCGAAAGCGTGATGCGCGATCTTGCGCATCAGGTCGTTCGGGATGGGGAAGGTGCTACGAAATTCGTGGAGATCACGGTAGAGGGTGCCTTGAGTGACGCGGATGCCAAGACCCATGCGCTCTCCATCGCCAATTCACCGCTGGTGAAAACCGCGATTGCCGGGGAGGATCCGAACTGGGGCAGGGTGGTCATGGCTGTGGGCAAATCAGGTGCCGCCGCGGACCGTGACTTGCTGTCGATCCGTTTCGGCGATGTCACTGTGGCCAGGGACGGTTGTGTCAGCCCAGGCTACAACGAGGCTGAGGCTGCTGCGCATATGAAAGGCCAGGAGCTTTCAATCACCGTGGGCATCGGCCTCGGCGCGGGCAGGGCGACCGTCTGGACCTGCGATCTGACCCACGCCTATATCGACATCAACGCCGATTACCGCTCGTGATCCGTCGGGTCATCCTGCCGTGAAAATGGTTCTCGTCTCCGCCGTGGCGCTTGTCGATGTCGATGGGCGCGTGCTCATTGCGCAGCGTCCCGAGGGCAAGGCCATGAGCGGGCTCTGGGAATTCCCGGGTGGCAAGGTCGAGCAGGGCGAGACTCCGGAAGCCGCACTCATTCGCGAGCTGCAAGAGGAGTTGGGCATCGACACATGGCAGTCCTGTCTTGCGCCTCTCACCTTCGCCAGCCACAGCTATGATGACTTCCACCTGTTAATGCCGCTTTTCGTCTGCCGGAAGTGGCAAGGCATGCCGCGACCGAAAGAACATCAGGCCCTGAAATGGGTAAAGGCGCGAGAGCTGAAAGACTATCCAATGCCATCGGCGGATATCCCCCTCATCCCGGTTTTAAGGGATTTGCTTTAGTTTCAAAGGCCTAGTTTTCAGTATGGAAACAATGAGGGGAGTTTTCACACAATGTTCATAATATTTATGGATTTTTAGGAAAATCTTCTTAAGGTTGAGCTGTCAGGATCCTGGGGAGGAAAAGACATGCTTCGCACTATCACGCTGGGCACATCCATATCGATACAAGGCATATTCGTTCGTGCTCTCGAAGATGGGCGCATCATGATCCAAGTGGATGACAAAAGCTTTGTCGGTGCGCCTGTGCAAAAGGCGGCCTGAGGAAAGACGGGGGTCAAGTGTCGCTTTCCGGACCTTTCAATTTGACAGGTTGGGATCGACGCTGGCGGCACCTGCCGAGACATCTGAAAGCCATTGCCGGCTGATCTGCTAAATCAAGGACTGTGGAACGAAAAAGCCGCCGGGCGTTGCACCGGCGGCTTTCGTTTGAGATGAGACTGCGCGGCCTTACTTCAGCGTGCGCGTAACTTCCTCGCGCTCGAATATCTCGATCACATCGTTGGGACGAATGTCGTCGTAGTTCTCGAATGCCATGCCGCACTCCTGACCGGACTGCACTTCGGCAACCTCGTCCTTGAACCGTTTGAGCGTTTTCAGCGTCCCTTCGTGGATCACCACATCGTCGCGCAGCAGGCGAACACCTGCGGAACGGCGGGCGATGCCTTCGGTCACAAGGCAACCGGCAACCTTGCCGATACCCGTCACCTTGAAGACTTCCTTGATGGTCGCATAACCGATGAAGTTCTCGCGGATCTCGGCACTCAGCAGACCGGAAGCCGCCGCCTTCACGTCGTCCACCAGGTCGTAGATCACGGAATAATACCGGATCTCGACACCCTTCTGATTGGCCGTATTGCGCGCCGAGGCGTTTGCCCGGACGTTGAAACCCATGATCGGTGCGCCAGAAGCTTCGGCCAGTCCGACGTCGGTTTCGGTGATCGCGCCAACGCCTGAATGCAGCACGCGCACGCGCACTTCGTCATTGCCGATCTTCTCCATCGCCTGAACGATCGCCTCGGCGGAACCTTGCACGTCCGCCTTGACGAGGATCGGAAGCTCGCTGACGTTCTCGTCGGCTTTGGCATTGGCCATGAGTTGCTCGAGCGTCGTCGCGGCACCGGCGGCCGCGCGCTTGTCCTTCGCGGCTTTCTCCCGGTAGCTTGCGATCTCGCGCGCCTGGGCTTCGGTTCCCGTCACGTTGAGAACGTCTCCGGCCTCGGGCGTGCCGTTGAGACCGAGTACTTCGACCGGCACCGAGGGTCCAGCTTCCTTGACGCGCTCACCCTGATCGTTGATTAGCGCGCGCACCTTGCCGTATTGTTCTCCGACAACGAAGATGTCGCCCTGCCGCAGGGTGCCGTTCTGCACCAGAACGGTCGCCACGGGGCCACGGCCCACATCGAGCTGCGCTTCGATCACAGCACCCACGGCGGCCCGGTCCGGGTTCGCCTTGAGTTCCAGAATCTCGGCTTGCAGCGCGATGGCTTCCAGCAGGTCATCAAGACCGTCTCCCGTCACCGCAGAGACCTCAACGTCCTGTACTTCACCGGACATCTTTTCAACCACGACTTCATGCTGAAGCAGGTCGGTGCGCACCTTGTTTGGGTTGGCGGCCGGCTTGTCGATCTTGTTGATCGCGACGATCATCGGCACTTTCGCGGCCTTCGCATGGGCGATGGCCTCGACGGTCTGCGGCATCACCGCATCATCCGCCGCAACAACGAGCACGACGATATCCGTAACCTGCGCGCCGCGCGATCGCATCGAGGTGAAGGCGGCGTGGCCCGGCGTGTCGAGGAAGGTCAGGAGCTGACCACCTTCGGTTTTCACCTGATAGGCACCGATATGCTGCGTGATGCCGCCCGCTTCACCGGCCACGACCTTGGCATTGCGGATGGCGTCGAGCAGCGATGTCTTGCCGTGATCGACGTGGCCCATGATGGTGATAACCGGTGGCCGAGTCTTGAGGTCCTTGACGTTGTCCTGTTCGACCTTGATCACATCCTCGACGTCGGCATCGGAAACCCGGACGACGTTGTGGCCGAATTCCTCGATGATCAACTCGGCGGTATCCGCGTCGATCGTCTGGTTCTGCGTGACCATCAGGCCGTTGTTCATCAGCGCCTTGACCACGGCCCCGACACGCTCCGCCATGCGGTTCGCGAGTTCGGAGACAACGATGGCCTCGGGCAGTTGCACGTCGCGCACGATCTTTTCGCGTTCGACACTGCCACCCATGGCTTTCTGCCGGGCGCGCTCCTGCTTGCGTTTGATCGCCGCCATGGAAATCTGGCGGCCACCTTCGCCACCCGACAGCGCCTGGTTCAGGGTAAGCTTGCCGGAACGGCGGTTGTCATCGCCGCCCTTCGCCCGCTTGCCCGCATCTTCGCGCTCCCGCTCCTGTTTGCGCGGCGTTGCGGCCGGAGCCGGTCGGCTTGTCGGACGCGAGACATCGGTTTCTTCCGCAGGCGCTGCTGCAGCGTTCGCTGCGGCTTCCGCTTCCAGCTTGCGGCGCTCGTCTTCCTCGGCCTTGGCCTTGAGGCTTTCTTCGCGCTCGCGCTCTTCGCGTTCCTTCTGCTCCTGTTCGGCCCGACGACGCTCGCGATCCTCGGCGCGTTCACGCTCCTCGGTTTCGCGGGCTTCCGCTTCCTCGCTCTCGCGCGCCTTGGCAGCCTGCACCGCCTTCAGGCGGCGCTCCATCTCGGCATCGGTGATCCCGGCGGGACGTTTCGACGGATCGCCCAGAGGCGCCTTGCCGGACGGGGTGGCTGCGGCACCGGGTTTCGGCACCACAACGCGCTTGCGCTTGGTTTCGACCACGACGTTTTTGGTCCGACCGTGGCTAAAGCTCTGCTTTACGTTGCCCGGACGTGCACCAGCACCGCGCAGACCCAATGTTTTCTTGCCGTCAGTATCGCTCATGAAGCTCGTCTATCCTTTCGGATGGCCCTTGCCACCCTCGTTTTCGCGCACGCCTTGAAGTCGTTTGGCTTCCTCTACAACACGTTGCGTGAGTCCACCAGAGGCGAGCGCCCCATGTATCACAGTTTGGCGTCCGAATGCCAAACCCAATTCATTTGCCGTCAGGCAGCCGATGTAGGAACCGAAATGCGGCGTGCTCAGTTTCGATTTGCCGCGCCCGGACCCGTCCAGCGCCTGGATCAGCACTTCGGCCTCTTCGAGCTGGAGCCAGCTCTTGACCTTCTCGTAGCCTGCGACCGCCTTTCCGGCTTTTCGCTGGAGCGATATCAATTCGATAACGCGCCGCAGGAGAAGTCGTTCCACTTCCTGCACCAGATCGTCCGGGACCTGGACGGGCATTTTCGCGCCGCGGCTGAAGAGCTTCTTCGCAACGGCCTTTTCCAGCGCGGCACGACTGGCCGTAACGTAAATGCCCCGCCCCGGCAGCTTGCCCTGTACATCCGGCACGATCCGCGTCTCGGGTCCTACCACGAAACGGATCAGGCCCTGTTTCGGCTGCACCTCGCCCGTGGCAATGCACTTGCGATCAGGACCGTCATCGCGGTCGTTTGGAGCGCCTCCGCGACCCATCCGGTGACCCCGAGGTCTGAGATCAGACCTCGGATTCCTCCGTCTCTTCGGCGTCCGCATCTTCCTCGGCTTCGAGGTCCGCAGGATCGACCCAGCCCAGCATGATGCGGGCGGTCATGATCATCGTCTGCGCTTCCTCCAGCGAGACGTCGAAAGGCTCCAGAACACCGTCGTCCTTCACCCGCTCGCCATTCACCGTCGTCCAGCCACCGGCCAGTTCCCAATCGGCACAGGTCGCGAAATCTTCCAGTGTTTTCACGTCATCGCGGGCCAGCGCCTCGATCATCTGCGGGGTCAGCCCCTCGAAATCGATCAGGCTGTCCTCGACGCCCAGCGCACGGGCATTTTCCAGCGCAGCCTTGTTCTGCGCTTCGAGCACGTCGCGGGCACGCGCCTGCAACTCATTGGCGGTATCCTCGTCGACACCATCGATGACCAGAAGCTCGTCGATCTCGACGTAGGCCACTTCTTCGAGGTTGGAGAAACCTTCAGAGACCAGCAACTGAGCGAAGAACTCGTCCAGATCGAGCTTGTCCACGAAGAGCTTCGTGCGCAGCTCGAACTCGGCCTGACGGCGCGCGCTCTCCTGCGCTTCGGTCATGATGTCGATGTCGAGGCCGGTCAGCTGGCTGGCCAGACGCACGTTCTGACCGCGACGGCCGATGGCGAGGCTCAACTGCTCTTCCGGCACGACGACTTCGATCTTGCCGGCTTCCTCGTCGAGAACCACTTTCGATACTTCCGCCGGTTGCAGCGCGTTCACAAGGAACGTGGGCTGGTCCTCGTTCCACGGGATGATGTCGATCTTCTCACCCTGCAATTCGTTGACGACCGCCTGCACGCGGCTGCCGCGCATACCGACGCAGGCACCCACAGGGTCGATGGAATTGTCATAGGAAATAACCGCGATCTTGGCGCGGCTCCCGGGATCGCGGGCCACGGCCTTGATCTCGATGATGCCGTCGTAGATCTCCGGCACTTCCATCTTGAAGAGCTCCGCCATGAATTCCGGCGCCGTGCGGCTCAGGAAGATCTGCGGGCCGCGCTGCTCGCGGCGCACGTCCTTGATGTAGACCCTGATGCGGTCGCCGGGGCGATACGATTCGCGGCCGATCTTCTCGTTGCGGCGCAGGATCGCTTCACCGGCCCCCACATCGACGATGACGTTGCCATATTCCTCGCGTTTGACCAGACCGTTGATGATCGTGCCGGCGCGGTCCTTGAATTCCTCGTACTGACGGTCGCGCTCGGCCTCGCGCACTTTCTGGAGAATCACCTGCTTGGCGGATTGCGCGGCGATGCGGCCCATCTCGACGGGCGGCACTTCCTCGACGAAGGTGTCGCCGACTTTCGGGTCGTCGAGGTATTGCTTGGCCTGCTCGACCGTCATTTCGGCCTGATAATTCTCGAGCTCCTCATCCGTGACCACTGTGCGCACGCGGGTAAAGGTGGCGCGACCGGTCTTGCGGTCGATCTTCACGCGGATGTCCATCTCCGCGCCATAGCGCGACTTCGCAGCACGGGCGAGCAATTCTTCCATCGCTTCGACCACGAGGCCGGGATCGATCATCTTCTCGCGCGCCACAGCCTCGGCGGTTTGCAAAAGCTCAAGCTGGTTTGCAGATGTAATGGCCATTTATTTGTCTCCCTCAGAGGACATATCAGTCTCTATCTCTTCCGATACTTCGTCGAACTTGCTCTCGTCGATTGCGCCCGACGCCTTGCGCTGGCGCAGCATTTCCCGGATCAACTCATCCGTCAGCACCAGCTTGGCATCGCTCAGCCAGTCGAACTTGAGCCCGATGGTGCCTTCGGCGACATTGATCAAAACCTCGTCGTCCTCGACGCCCGCCAGTTCACCCTTGAAGCGGCGGCGACCGTCGATCATCTCGCTGGTCTCGATCTTGGCCTCATAGCCTTCGAACATCTCGAAATCCTTCAGCCGTGTCAGCGGCCGGTCGATGCCCGGGCTGGAGACTTCCAGCGTATATTCGTCCAGGATCGGGTCTTCCACGTCCAGAACAGCGCTTACCGCCTGGCTGATCTCGGCGCAGTCGTCGACTTCGATTCCACCTTCGGGCTTGTCGGCCATGATCTGCAGAATCGTGGACTTGCCCGACATCAGGCGCACCCGCACCAGTTCGAATCCCATATCCTCAATCACCGGGGTGATGATCTCGGAGATGCGGCGGTCGATGGCTGCCTTGGCGATCAGGTCGTTGCTCATGGATCTTTCAAACACAAAAAAACGGGCGCGCGGCCCGTTGTCAAACTCGGTGGAGCATCTGGTTTGGACCCGGGCGCGCCGCTGTTGAAGTCCATATACGCAGCGTGGCCCAACTCTGCAAGCCCCGATCGTGTCAGGCCATCCACCACCGCTCCGCGGCCCGCAGGTTGTCGAGCGGCCAGCGCGATCCGATCTGCCCGGGCAGCGCGATGCTGCGATGCGCGGCATGGGTTGCCTGCGTCGCGTCAGGCAGGACGATGAAGTCACGCGCGGCGACCAGCGCCGCTGCATCGTCAATCTCCGCGGCATCGACAAAGCGCTCGATCAGCGCCTGGGCGCGCACATCCCCTGCGGGCACCGACGTGAGTTCCACGCTCTCAAACCAGCCTGCGCGCGCGTCCTTGTAGTGATGATCGACCCTTTGCCCCACGAATTGCCGCCCCGGAATGAAACGATGCGTCCGGTAAAGGCCGGTTCCGATCCCGGTTTCCATCGCCTCGGCCATTTCCGCGGCCGGGTAGATCACCAGATGCGGCGCAGACAGACGGTAAGGCAACCCCGGATCCGGCACCGCCAGGGTCAGCTGCACCTGATGGCTGCCCTGCGCCTCGATGGACACCACATCGGAGAGTTCGCCCGTTTCATGGAGCCGCAGCGAGGCCGCCACATCCTCCGCCGAGAGCGGCTTTCCGTGATGAAACTGCACGTCGGGCCGCAGATCGAAGGTCCAGCGCAGCGCATCCGGGCTGCCGCGCCAGCCGGTCGCAAGCTCGCCACGCAGTGTCCCGTCCGCGGAAACCTCTGTCAGGGTATCGAAGACCGCGCCGGCAGTCGCCACCTGCATGAAGAGCCCCCGTGTGGTCCGGGTGTCGAAGCTGTCGTCTCGATTGGCTCCGGAAAGCGCGATCCGCAAGCGACCGCCACGGGTGGGACCGGGCTGCGCGGACAGACCTGTGGCGGCCAGAAGCGCTGCTGCGGCACCGGAGGCGAAAAGCGCCCGGCGGTCCATGTGACGACGCTGCGTCATCGCCCGCCAATCCTGTCCATGGCGCGCACCAGTTCCGCACTGATCCCCGGCTCGGAAAGCGCATGCCCGGCATTCCGCACCATTTTCAATTCGCAGTTCTTCCACGCCGCTGCGAGGGCATAGGCACTGTCGGGCGGGCAGATCATGTCATAGCGACCCTGCACGATCACGCCCGGAATATGCGCGATCCGTCCCATATGCGCGAGAATTTGACCGTCGAACTCCAGAAAACCGGCATTGGAGAAATAGTGATTCTCCAGCCGCGCAAAGGCTCGGGCATAGTCGCCGGGACTGTCACCGACGCTGCCTGAGGAATGGATTGAGGCCAGCGCGTTTTCCCAAGCCGACCAGGCCTTGGCGAACCGCGTCTCCAGCGCGATGTCGCCCGAAAAAAGACGTCGCCGGTAGGCTTCGATCAGATCTCCGCGTTCGTCCCGTGGCACGATCGAGATGAAGCGCTCCCAGACCTCGGGCCAGAACTTGCCAGCGCCACCGCCGTAAAACCAGTCGAGCTCGGTGCGTGTCATCAGGAAGACGCCGCGCAGGACGAGATGGCGCACCCTGTCGGGATGGGTCTGCGCATAAATGAGCGAAAGCGTCGCCCCCCAGCTGCCGCCGAAGACGACCCAATGCTCGATACCGATTTCCTTGCGGATCAACTCGATGTCGTCCACCAGATGCCAGGTCGTGTTGTGAATAACGCTGGCGTGGGGACGCGACCGGCCGCAGCCGCGCTGGTCAAAGAGAATCACCCTGAAGATGTCCGGATCGAAGTAGCGCCGCATCGCCGGACTGCAGCCTCCCCCCGGACCACCATGCAGAACCAGCACCGGGATACCTTCCGGATTACCGCATTGTTCTACATAGATCTTGTGGCCCTGACCAACGTCGAGCATCCGCTGTTCGAACGGGTCGATCGGCGGATAAAGATACTGAACTGCGCGCTTTTGGTCCGAGAATTTGTCCATGAGACGCCTATATAGAACTAGAACGTACTTGAGCACATGGAGAAGAGAATGCAAGCGCGACAAACCACGGTCGATCCCGGCGAGATCGCCAAATTCGAGGCAATGGCCGCGGAATGGTGGGATGTGAACGGCAAGTTCAAGCCACTGCACATGCTCAACCCTTGCCGTCTTGACTACATCACGACGCAGATTGCCGGAGAGTTCGACCGCGACCTGAAAGCGCCCGCCCCGTTCAAGGGTCTGCGCATCCTCGACATCGGCTGCGGCGGCGGGCTTCTGGCCGAACCGATGGCCCGGCTCGGGGCGGATGTGGTGGGCGCGGATGCAGCGGCGCGCAACATCCCCGTGGCGCAGATCCATGCAGAGCAGTCGGGTCTGGAGATCGATTATCGCCACACCACCGCCGAGGCGATGGCCGAGGCGGGCGAGCAATTCGACGTCGTGCTGAACATGGAAGTCGTGGAACATGTGGCCTCGCCCATCGACTATCTGACCGCCTGCCGCGAGCTTCTGAAACCGGGAGGGCTGCACATCTGCTCGACGCTGAACCGCAACCCGAAATCCTACGTGATGGCGATTATTGGCGCGGAACATGTCATGCGCTGGCTGCCGAAGGGCACGCATGAATGGTCGAAGTTCATCACGCCGGACGAGCTTTTCGAGCTTCTGACCCGCGCAGGCCTCGAGCCGGTGGACCGCAAGGGCTTCGTCTTCAACCCGGTAAGCTGGAGCTGGAAACTTTCCGACCGCGACCTGAGCGTGAACTACGTGACCGCCAGCATCAGGCGCGTCTAGGTCTTCTCACCCATCTGCCGGCGCAGTTCGCGCAGGATCGGCAGGGCGTCGCGCACCTTGGCCTCACCGAGTTTCTCGACCACCTGGTTGATCACCGGCGTGATCGACCCGACCGCAAGATCGCGTGCCTGCCGTCCCGCCGGGCTGATCGAGACGAGCTTGCGCCGGGCGTCGTCCCAGTCGGGCCGGATATGGATATAACCTACCCATTCCAGCTTGCTGAGCGTGTTGGTCATGGCGCCGCGGGTCACGTGAAACACCTCCGCGAGCTGCGCCGGAGTCCGTTCGGTGGAAACGGCGGCGAGGTGGTTGAGAACGGAAAAATGCGAGATCTCCATACCCTTTGGCAGGACGCTGGTCAGCCGCGCCCGCACCAGCTGGTCCGCAGCGAGAACCTCGCTGAAAAGGGCGATTGCCAGGGAGTTCCGCTCATCGTTCATTCAGGGTCCATCAAATGGCCGCGCGTTCTCAAGGCTCGGCACCTTGCGCCGGGCCTCGGACACTTGTTCCATATCGATGTCCATCATGTAAACGCCCGGGGCCTCGCCTGCGTCCATTTGAACCTCGCCCCAGGGGCTGACCACCAGCGAGTGCCCATAGGTGCGGCGCGTGCGGTTTTTCGCGCTGGCATGCTCCCCGGTCTGCGCCGGGGCGAGAACGAAACACCCGTTCTCGATGGCGCGCGCACGCAACAGGGCATGCCAATGCGCAGCACCTGTCACCGGCGAAAAGGCGGCGGGGGAGGTCAGGATTTCCGCGCCTTTCCGCGCCAGAGCATTGTGCAGCATCGGAAAGCGCATGTCATAGCAGACAGTCATGCCGATGGTCGCGAAGTCGGTGCGGGCGACGACGGCCTGAGTGCCGGGCCGGTAGCCCGCGGATTCCCGGAAGGTTTCCTGCGCATCGATCTGAACGTCGAACATGTGGATCTTGTCGTAGCGCGCGACGATCTGACCTTCGGGATTGATCAGAAAGGAGCGATTGGCGAAACGCCCGTCCGGATCTTCGGTCTTAAGGCCCAGCGAGCCGATCAGAAGCCACAGACCCTTGTTTCGGGCTTCCCCCCGCAAGGCGGCAAGGGTGATGTCCTCGGCCTCGGGTTGCAGGACCTCCTGCTGGTGTGCCCTGCTGGTCGAGATGCAGTTCGTGACCTCGGGCGTCAGCACAAAGCGCGCGCCTTGCTCTGCCGCCTCACGAAAATATCGCAGCGTCACCTCGAGATTGGCGACAGGGTCGTCCGAGGCGTTCAACTGCAAGAGCGCGGTTTTCATGACGCGGCCAGCAGCGGGTCCAGCTTTCCGGCACGGTCCAGCGCATAAAGATCGTCGCAGCCACCAACGTGGGTCTCACCCACGAAAATCTGCGGCACCGTGCGGCCGCCATTGGCACGCTTGATCATCTCGGCCTTGCGGTTGGGCTCGGCGAGGATGTCGACCTCCGAAAACGGGACACCTTTTTGCTTCAGCAGACGTTTTGCCGCGTGGCAATAGCCGCAGAGGGGCGAGGTGTAGATTTCAACTTTTTGCATGCTGCCGATCCTTCGAGATGCGCACCAAGGCGCAAGGATCAGCGGTCCTTGGCCACGCGCGCCATGGTCACGATGTAGACCGGGCCGGAGCCTGCTTCAAGACAGGCCTGCGCCGCCGCCGTGAGCGTAGCCCCCGAGGTCAGCACGTCATCGACGAGCAGGACAGGTCGCGCCACCAGTCGGTGACGACGGCGCGGATGGACGCTGATCGCATCCTTGACCGAGGCGAAGCGCAGATCGCGGGTCATGCCCTCCATCGGCTTCGTGCGCCGCTTGCGGATCAACAGATCCGGACAGACCGGCAGTCCGGTCTTGCGGGCGAGCGCCTGGGCCAGCAAGGCCGACTGGTTGTAGCGCCGTTTCAGCAACCGCGTCCAATGCAGCGGCACCGGCGCCACGATCACATCCTTGAGTGGCAGATCCGAAATCGCCCGCGCCATCCATCCCGCCGCAGGAACGGCGATCTCCTGACGGTCGCCGTGTTTCAGCGCGAGCACCAAACGCCGCCCGTTGTCACGATAGAGCAAGGCGGAGCGACCCTTGACCCAAGGCCGCGGCGTAATCATGCAATCGTCGCAATGCAGCAACTCGTCGCTGCTTTCACCGGGCAGCGGAATGCTGCAGGTGTCGCAGAGCGCGCCGCCCACGAAGGCAGTTTCCGCCCAGCAGGAGCCGCACAGGCCGAAGTCGCTTTCCACCGTATCGCCGCAACCGAGGCAACGCGGCGGGTAGATCAGCGAAACCGCCGTTTGAAAGTTCAACACTGCCACTCTATCTTCGCCTCTCATGACAAGTTCGAACATGCTGACGGACCCTGCCGCCCTTGCCCTGCACCGCGCCCGTGCCGACGGGTCGTCGCTGTTCCTGCAGGAAGCGGCCGCCGACGAGGTGGAGGATCGCCTGCACATGGTTAACAAGTCGTTTAAGGATGCGGTGGTCGTGACGCCTTTTCCGGATGTCTGGCGCAACCGGCTTCCGTCCGCCCGACTGGTGGCCGATGACGATCGGCTCGACCTTTTTCCGTTGTCTTGTGACCTCGTGGTACACGCGCTATCGCTGCATTGGGCAAATGATCCGGTCGGACAGTTGATCCAGTGCCGGCGCGCGCTGCGCCCGGACGGGCTGCTGCTCTGCGCGGCCCTCGGCGGTCAGACCCTGAGCGAATTGCGCAGCTGTCTCGGACAGGCGGAGATCGACCTGACCGGTGGGCTCTCGCCACGCATCGCGCCCATGGGAGAGATCCGCGATCTCGGCGCTCTGCTGCAACGCGCCGGTCTGGCCTTGCCTGTTGCCGACAGCGTGACGCTGGATGTCGAATACCGCGATACCGCTCACCTGATGCATGACCTGCGCGCGATGGGCGAGACCAATGCCCTGGTTCACCGAGAAAGACGATTTGCCCGGCGTAGTCTCTTTGCAGCGACCGAAAAACTCTACCGGATCCATCACGCCAAGGCCTCTGGACGGATCGGCGCATCCTTCGAGATTGTCTTCCTGACCGGCTGGGCACCCGACGCCAGCCAGCAAAAACCGCTGCGGCCCGGCTCTGCCAAACAGCGTCTTGCCGATGCTCTGGAGGTGCGCGAAACCCCTTTGCGCGATTGACCCTCGCTCAAAACCGTCTATCTGACCGGAAAGAAAAGGCACAAGGACGAAGCAATGCTGGACAGCAGCACATCAGAAACACTGATGGTGAGACCCGCCCATGCCAAGGCGGACCATCCGGCGATCGCGAAACCGAAGATCGGCATCCTGCTGGCGAACCTCGGGACGCCCGACAATTATGATTACTGGTCCATGCGCCGGTACCTCAACGAATTCCTCTCCGACCGCCGGGTGATCGACTACAGCCCGTGGATCTGGCAGCCGCTTTTGCAACTGATCATCCTCAGCAAGCGACCCTTTTCAAGCGGTGCCGCCTACAAGTCGATCTGGAACGAGGCGGAAGGCGAAAGCCCGTTGATGACGATCACCAAGGCGCAGACGGCCAAGATGAAGGTCGAGATGCAAAAGCGCCATGGCGATGGGGTCATGGTCGATTTCTGCATGCGCTACGGCAACCCCTCCACGCGGTCGAAGGTTGCCCAGATGACCGCCGCCGGATGCCGCAAGATCCTGTTTTTCCCGCTTTATCCGCATTATGCGGGGGCCACGTCCGCCACGGCGAACGACGAGTTCTTCCGCGCCCTGACACACGAGAAATGGCAGCCGGTCACGCGCACTGTCGAGCCTTATTTCGACCGGCCCGACTATATCGAGGCGCTCGCGCAATCCATCGAACGCGCCTATGCAGGGCTCGCGCGCAAACCGGATATCCTGGTCTGCTCCTATCACGGCGTGCCGATCCGCTACCTGATGGAAGGCGATCCCTATCATTGCCAGTGCCAGAAAACCACGCGGCTGCTGAAGGAACGGCTCGGTTGGTCCGAGACCGAGATCACGACCACCTTCCAGTCGAAGTTCGGTCCGGAAGAATGGCTGAAACCCTATACGGTCGAGGAGGTCGCGCGACTGGCGGAAGCCGGCAAAAAGCACATCGCCGTCTGCGCGCCCGCGTTTTCCGCCGATTGCATCGAGACGCTCGAGGAGATCAACGAGGAGATCAAGGAGAGCTTCGAAGAGGCGGGCGGCGAGCACTTCACCTATATTCCCTGCCTGAACGACGACGATGCCCATGTGGCCGCCCTCGCCAATGTCATCGACGACAATCTGAAGGGCTGGATCGGCTGACTTTTGAGCTGACAGCACGGCAGACATGAAAAAGGCGGCCCGCAAGGACCGCCTTTTCCAATTCGACTGATGATGCTCTTAAGCCAGAGCAGCAGCAGCGATGATCAGCAGCAGGATCGGCAGCAGGACGCCCGAGGACGACCCTGTTGTTTCTTCCACCACGACAGGTGCTTCAACGATCGGCTCTGCAAGCGAACCTGCATAAGCTGTCGATGCGGCTGCTGTCAGGGCAGCTGCGAGAACGAGTTTCTTCATATCATAACCTCCAGTATCGGCGTACAATCCAAGGACAGCACGCACCCAAGACTTACCTCGTGAAATTTGTAAAACATCATATCCGGGTGTTTGCAAACGGGATTCTAAGGGTTTCCGCCAAAAAGAACGATGATGTCGTCAAATTAGCAACACCTGCGTTCCAACCTTCGTCAAACCGTAAAGTTCGGCGATGTGTTCATTGTAGAGGCCGATGCACCCGTTCGAGGACTGGCGTCCGATTTTGCGCGTGTCATGGGTTCCGTGGATCCGGTAGTAGGTCCAGGACAGGTAGAGCGCATGCGAGCCGAGCGGGTTGTCAGGACCCGGTCCGATGAATTCGGGCCACTCGGGATTGCGCTGGCGCATCGCCGGTGTCGGACGCCAGCTCGGGCCCTCGACCATCTGCACGACCGAGGTGCGACCGCGCCGCGTCAGATCTTCGGTCAACGGCACACTGGACGGATAGAGCTTGTAGACGCCCTCCTCGTTCCAGAAATGCAGCGCTCGGCTGTCGATGTCGACCAGAACCGCCCCATTCCGGAGGTTGGAGAAGTAGGGCTGCCATTCCAGCGTCCGGAAGCTGGAAACATTGCGCCGTACGGTTTCGGTCAGATCGCGCTCACCTTGCGTGGTCGCCGCGGAATTTACCGAGTTCGAGGTCCTGCGCAAGCGCAGGTGTGGCGAGCATTGCACCCGTACCTGCCAGAAAACCGCGACGGCTCAAGCCATCATAGCGTTTCGTGGACATTTTTGCCTCCTTTGGACGTATTCCCGAAATTTCCCCTGATATATTGCCTGAATGCCGCAGTCGCAAATCAAACAGACGTCATCCGGCGGAGTCACGCGCTTGTGCGTTTGAATTGCCACGCGATGCAGGATATGCGACTGCGATATCCGTTGGGAGAATTCCATGATCCGCCTGTCGTCCCTGTTTCTCGTTCTGTCGCTGGTCCTTGCCGCCTGCGCGCCATCCAACCGGCAGACCATCGGGTCCGATGGCAAGCCGCTTCCGCAACTTTACCGAATCAGCCGCTCCGACACAGGAAAAATACAGTTCCGCATGCTTGATGCAGTCAACGCGCTGCGCGGGGCAAACGGACAGGCTCCGGTCGAGCTGGATCCCAAACTGACCGCCGCCGCAGCGACCCATTCGCGCGACATGTCGAACCAGAACCGCCCCTGGCATTTCGGCTCCGACGGGTCTTCTCCGATCGAACGCGTGCAGCGCGTCGGCTATCCGGGAATGCTTGTCGGCGAGAACATCTCGGAGACCTATGAGACTGAACTCGAAACCCTCGCCGCCTGGATGGAGAAACCCGATACGCGCCGCGTGATCCTGTCGCCCAAGGCGAGCCAGATGGGCTTTTCCTGGTATCAGGAAAGCAACGGCAAGATCTGGTGGACGATGATCATGGGCGGGTCCGGAAGCGGTTCGGTGCCCACCGCCTTCTGATCTCAGGCGTTCACGGCGACCAGCGTTCCGGTGCGCACCATGGCATAGATCTGCTCTATTTCCTTGTTCTTCACCGCGATACAGCCCCAGGTCCAGTCGTGGTCCCGCTCTTTCTTGCGGTTCTCCTGTCCATGGATGAAGATGTCGCCGCCGGGTGACTTTCCCATTGCGCGCGCAGCCGCCACATCGTTGACGTTGGGATAGGAAATCCCCAGCGAAAGGTGGAACTTGCTTTTTGGGTTGCGGCGGTCGATGCGGTAGACGCCTTCGGGTGTCTTCCCGTCACCCTCGAACTGCTTGTGCCCGACGGGCGCAAAGCCCAACTGGATGTCGTAGCTTTCCAGAATCTTGTCGTTGTGCAGGAGGTGCATCCGGCGCTGGCCCTTGTTGACGACCACATAGGTCACTTCCGGCCCGTTGTAGCTCAAAAATCTGGGGCCGCTGCTGCAGGCCGATAGTGACAGCAAGGCTGCCCCACCCAGTAAAACTTCTCTTCGACGCATCTGCCCGCTGTCCTGTCCCGTTGACGTTGCAACTACCTGCTCTTTTTTCCTCAGATACCATGGAGCAAGCGTTAAACAACCTCACAAAAACGTCAGGAACCCACTTTTTCCGCAAGTTTTTTCTCGATGGCGATCAGCCGTTTCAGCACCTCATCGCGGTAGGCGTCGGTTTCGGCCACCGATTCCTGCTGGTGCGCGTCCTGCATGGAGTTGACGATCAGACCGACCAGAAGGTTCACCACGGCAAAGGTCGTCACCATGATGAAGGGCACGAAAAACGCCCAGGCATAGGGGTATACTTCCATCACCGGGCGCACGATCCCCATCGACCAGCTTTCCAGCGTCATGATCTGAAAGAGCGTATAGGCGCTGAGCGGCAGCGAGCCGAACCAGTCGGGGAAGCTCGACGCAAAGAGTTTCGTCGAAATCACCGCGCCGATGTAGAACAGGATCGCCATCAGCAAGAACACGCTGCCCATGCCGGGCAGGGCGGTCACGAAGCCCTCGACCACCCGGCGCAGGCGCGGGGCCACGGAAATCACGCGCAGGACCCGCAGGATCCGCAGGGCGCGGAGTACGGACATGGTTTGCGAGCCGGGCACGAGGGCGGCCCCGACGATGGCAAGATCGAAGAGGTTCCACCCGCTGCGGAAGAAACGCCCGCCGCGCGCAAAGATCTTGAGGCCGATCTCCGCGATGAAGAAGGCAAGGCAAAGCTGATCCGCCAGCAAAATCAGCGGTCCGGCCTGTGCCATGATCCGGGGCGAGGTTTCCATGCCTAGGATCACCGCATTGGCAATGATCACGGCCATCACCAGATTGATGACCCAGGGCCGGTCGAGCCACAGGTCGAGCTTTTGCCGAAGCGTCATTTGAATTCCCTCGTTTCTCAGCCTCGGATATGGGGGGCTGTGAAGCTGGCGACAAGTTCCACATGCGCGGACCAGCGGAATTGGTCCACCACCTGTATCCAGTCCAGCGAAAAGCCTGCCGCCACCAGCGCCGATGCATCCCGTGCGAAACTCACCGGGTTGCAGGAGACATAGGCGATCTTGCCGACCTTGGACCTGACCAACTCGGCGACCTGCGATTCGGCACCGGCTCGGGGCGGGTCGAGGACGACCGCATCGGCCCGCGCCAACTCATCAGGCAGGAGCGGGCGGCGAAAGAGGTCGCGCACCTCTGCCTTGAGTGCCTTCAGCCCGCGCCCGTGCCGCCACCCGGTATCGAGTGCTGCGATCATCGCGGCATCACCTTCGACGGCGAGCACTTCGGCATGTTGCGCCAAGGGCAACGCGAAGGTGCCGCAGCCGGCGAAGAGATCGATGATCCTGTTGGCTCCCTTGGTGATTTCGAGCACGCCCGCGCGCAACACCGCCTCGCCATGGGCCGTTGCCTGCAGGAAGGCACCCGGCGGTGGCGTCACCTGCGTCACCCCGAAATCGTGCAGTGGTGGCGTACGCTGCGCCACGGTCTCATCGTCCCAGGACAGACGCGCCAGCCCGAACCGCTCGCAGATCCCTGCCAAGTCCTGACGCAATTCTGAATCAAGCGGCTTGCCACCAGTGACCGCAACATCGAGACCGGAGGACGTCGCAGTGACCATAACCGAGAGCACGCCTTTGCGGCTCGCACCGGTGATGGCCAGAGCTTCCGCCACTTCCCGCCCGGCCAGAACCTCCGGAACAAGCAACAGACAGCCCGGTATCTCCACCACCGTGTCGGAGGCACGCCCGTGAAACCCCGCCATCGCGCCTTTCTTGGTACGCCGAGCGGCGAAGCCCGCGCGTCGGCGGGAAAATGGCGGTGAGGTCTCGATGGCCCGGAAAACAGTCTCCAGTCCATGCGCGGCAAGCGCACCCCGCACCACATCGACCTTCCACGCCGCCACGAAAGCATCATCGGCATGTTGCATCTGGCAGCCGCCGCAGGACCGGAAGTGACGACAGGGAGGCGACACACGCCGCTCCGAAGGCTTGACGATCCTGACGTTGCGCAGCCACGATCCCTCGACGTCGCCCGAGACCGTCTCTCCGGGCAAGGCCATGGGCACGAAGACCGGGCCTTCCGCCACGCCGTCGCCCTGCATCCCGAGCCGCACGATTTTCAGTTCCGTCATCTGGCGTTATTCCGCGGCCTGCGTGCGAATGAACCCGCCCGATTGCCGATCCCAGTATTGCGCGTAGAGACCGCCTTTGGCCAGAAGCGCCTCGTGGTTGCCGTCCTCGACGATACGGCCTTCGTCCATAACGACGATTCGGTCCATTTCGGTAAGCGTGGACAGTCGATGCGCAATTGCGAGGACGGTCTTGCCTTCCATCACCCGCTCGAGCGCAGTCTGGATCGACGCTTCCACCTCGCTGTCGAGAGCACTGGTCGCCTCGTCCAACACGAGGATAGGCGCATTTTTCAGGATCGCCCGGGCAAGCGCGATGCGCTGCCTTTGCCCACCCGACAGTTTCACGCCGCGCTCGCCCAGATGCGCGTCATAGCCTTTGCGTCCCTTGTGATCGACAAGACCCAGAATAAATTCATGGGCTTCCGCTTTCCTGGCCGCTGCGACGACCTCAGCCTCTGTCGCGTCGGGCTTGCCGTAGAGAATATTGTCGCGCGCGGAGCGATTGAACATCGCGGTTTCCTGGGTGACCATCCCGATGTTGCGACGAAGGCTTTCCTGAGAGACGTCGCTGATATCCGTTCCATCGATCAGGATCGCACCTTTTTCAGTGTCATAGAGACGCAACAACAGCGCCACGAGCGTCGATTTGCCGACCCCCGAAGCCCCGACGATGCCCAGTTTCTGACCCGGGGCGATGGTGAGCGATATCCCTTCGACGCCGCCAGCTTCCCGCCCATAGGCAAAGCCCAGATCCCGGAACTCGATCTCGCCGCCGGTCACGTCGAGATCGCGGGCACCTGTGCGGTCGCGCAGCGTATGCGCCGGCGTCAGGGTACGGATACCATCCTCCACCTCGCCCATGTTCGCGTAGAGCGTCATCAGCGTGAAACTCACCCAACCGGTCATCTGCGCCAGCCGTAGCGAGACCGCACCTGTTGCCGCGATATCCCCGGCGGTGACCAGTCCGCGCGACCAGTACCAAAGTGCACCGCCCACCAACAGCACTGGCAGCAGGCCGGCGATCGTCATCAGCCAGAACCGGAACGCGACACTGACCGCGCCGAATTCGAGGCTCCGGGTCCGGAACTTGCTCATCGCGCCCAGCGCCTCGCGGTCCTCATGATCCCCATGGGCGAAAAGCTTGACCGTCTTGATGTTCGTGATCGTATCGACGACCTGTCCGGTGACCATGGCCCGTGCAGCGGCGCGATTCTGCGATGTCACACGCACCATCGGCATGTAGTGGCGAATCAGGAACACATAGGCGCCCATCCAAACGACCAGGCCCAGCGCGATCCGCCAATCCACGGTCCCGAGCAGCAGGACCGCACCAACCACGGACGCCAGTGCAAAAAGCACGGTGTGAATCAATTCGATCACGACATCCGTGAGGGCCCGCGCCGTCTGCATCTCCTTCTGCGAAATCCGTCCCGCGAAGTCATTGTCGAAAAATGTCACCGCCTGACCCAGAGTGTAGCGGTGCAGGCGCGACAGGATCAGATTGAAGGTATTCGGCCCGATCACGATGGATTGCATGTAGGAACTGGCCCAGAACACCAAAGGCCGGGCTAGGACGAAAAAGCCCAGTGAAAAAAGCAGGATGCCGGACTGATCGGCGAATACCTGCGCCGGATCGGAGGCCAGTGCCGCATCGATCACCCAACCGAGGATCAGCGCCGCCATCACTTCCAGGATGCCGGCCAGTACAGATATAACAGCGGCGGCTCCCAAGGCGGGCCAGCTACCGTCAAGCGACCAGCGAATGAACGCCATGAGGTGTTTCGGCGGCGGCGCATCAGCGCGCGCAAAAGGGTCGATCCAGTTGGCCAGTCTCATTCAAGCATCATTCCGTATCTTCGGTTTCAGGGTTGAGGAACCCGCCCGACTGGCGGGCCCAGAACTCGGAATATAGGCCGCCCGAGGCCAAAAGCGCGTCATGAGCGCCGTCTTCCACAATGCGGCCCTGATCGAGTACCAGAATGCGGTCCATCTGCGCGATGGTGGACAGACGGTGGGCGATGGCGATCACGGTCTTGCCTTCCATCATGCCGTAGAGCGTATCCTGGATCGCCGCTTCCACCTCGCTGTCCAGTGCGGAGGTCGCCTCGTCCAGCAACAGGATCGGCGCATTCTTCAGGATCACACGGGCCAGCGATATGCGCTGGCGTTGCCCGCCCGAGAGTTTCACCCCGCGCTCGCCCACCTGCGCGTCATATCCGCGACGGCCCTGCGGATCTTCGAGGTCGAGGATGAACTCATGGGCATGTGCCTGCCGTGCCGCCGCAATGATGTCCTCCTCGCTCGCATCGGCGCGCCCATAGAGAATGTTGTCGCGAACGGAACGGTGCAGGAGCGAACTGTCCTGCTGCACCATGCCGATGGCGCGGCGCAGGCTGTCCTGCCTGACCTGCCTGATGTCCTGCCCGTCGATCTTGATCGAGCCGCGTTCGGCTTCATAAAACCGAAGCAAAAGTTTGACTAACGTTGACTTTCCGGCACCCGACCGCCCGACAAGACCGACCTTTTCGCCACGTCGAATGGTCAGGTCGATCTGGTCGAGACCGCCGGATTTGCGCCCGTAGTGATGGCTGAGACCCTTGATCCGGATCTCGCCCTCGGTAAGTTCCAGCGGCTTTGCGCCCTTGGCATCGACAAGGTCGATCGGCTGGGCGATGGTCTCCATCCCCTCCGCCACAACGCCCAATTCGCGGAAGAAAGTGGTCAGCGCCCACATGATCCAGCCGGTCATCGCGTTGAGCCGCAATGTCAGCGCCGTTGCCGCCGCCACGACACCCACGCTGGCCTGACCATGCACCCAAAGATAGATCGCCCAGCCCACGACCCCCACGATCAGAAGCCCGTTCAGCATCACCAGCGTCATGTCCATGACGGTGAAGATCCGCATCTCTTTCTGGAAGGTTTCGCGGGCCTGCTCGATTGCCTCCCGCGCGTAGTCCAACTCCTGCCTGTGATGTGCGAACATCTTCACCGAATGAATGTTGGTATAGGCATCCACAACACGGCCGGTGACTTCGGAGCGCGCATTGGAGGCCGCCTGAGAGGCAGGGCCGACGCGGGCAATGGTCCAGCGGATCAAGGCACCATAGAGGACGAACCACGCCAGCAGAGGCAGCAGCAATCTCGGGTCCGAGGTGCTGAGCAGGATCGCTGCCCCAAGCAGATAGGCGAGGGAGAAAGAGATCGCATCGAAGACCTGAAACACGACCTCGCCTGCGGCGGGCGGAGTCTGCATGATGCGGTTGGCGATCCGGCCTGCGAAATCGTTCTCGAACCATCCGACCGACTGACGCAGAACCTGCCGATGCGCCCGCCAGCGGATCAGGGTCCCGAAGTTCGGAAGGATGGTATTGTTGAGCAAGGCTACATCCAAGGCCTGGATCAGCGGCCTGAGAAAGACGATGAAGAGCGCCACGGCAACGAGTTCGAAGCCATGCGCTCCCCAGACTTGCGCGGGATCACCGTTGAGCAGATCAACCACGCGGCCCATGTAATAGATCAGGCCGATCTCGATCGCCGCGACGATGACCGACATGATGCCGGTGATCCAGAAAACCTTTCGGAACGGTTCGGAGTAGGCACGCAGAAACGGCCACAACCCTTGTGGCGGATGGTCGACTTCCGTGTACTCGACGTAAGGGTCGATCAGATTTTCAAAGAACCGGAACATACCGAGACCATTGCTTTGGGTTGTCGCGGGTGCCGCTTGCGGTCCGCATCACGGGTCTTGGCGTCGGATCAGCGCGACGCCAGAGCCATCAGAGCCCCATGATCTAAGGCGAAGTCCGAAGCGATCCAAGCCTTTTCCAGCGCCTTGAGCTTGAGGCCGAGTGCCTTGCCGGAAAATTCGGGCATCAGATCGGCAGCGGACAGCGGAAATACCGCGGCACTCCCGCGGTGGATGGCGTCAAGCTGGGATTGTTGCACCGGCGCGTTCGCAACGGTATTCCTCAGAATGACGGCGGCTTTTGCGACCCGCTCGCCATTCCGATAGGCGATCTCCTGCAAGGGATCGTTGCCAAAGGCTGCTTCCGTCATGTCTTCGAGCAACATGCGATCCTGACGGCTCAGACGCAAACGGATTGCGACATCCTCACCACCGAGCGAGGCAAGTCGTAGAACCGGATCGGGGGACAATGAAAGTTCTGCTTCGAGATGCACGGAAGGCGCGAGAAACTGCACATCGGCACCGGGAAGTATGGCGGCAAGAACGCCTGTCCTCTGCATTACAGCCATGGATTGCGCGGGATCCGGCGCCGCGAGCAAGCGCATCATCTCTGCCCCGACACGTTCCGCCGAAAGCGTCTCTAACCCGTCGATATTCGAAGCGATGGCATCCAGGGCGTCGGCATCGAATCCGCTATCAGGGGCCGCATACCACGCGTGAAAGCGAAAATACCGCAGAGTCCGCAAATAGTCCTCGCGGATCCGTCGGGCCGCATCCTCGATGAAGCGGATGCGTCGGGCCAGACAATCCTCCAACCCGCCGAGAGGATCGACCAGCACGCCCTGTGGTGTCGCGTAAAGCGCATTCAGCGTGAAATCCCTCCGCCGCGCATCTTCGGCCACGTCGTTCGAAAACACCACCTCCGCCCGGCGGCCATCGGTTTTCACATCGCGTCTGAACGTTGTAACCTCGAAGCCCTTGCCTTGCGCCACGACGGTCACCGTTCCATGATCGAAACCTGTGGGAACCGCCTTCAGACCAGCCTTTTCCGCGAGGTCGACGACCTCTTCAGGCCGGGCACTTGTCGCGATGTCCACATCACCACCCGGAACGCCCAAAAGCGCGTCGCGGACGCACCCCCCCACAAAAAAGACCTTGGCTCCGTCCACGGCCAGCGCGGTGCAGACGCTCTGGGCACCGGCATCCGATAGCCAAGGCGTGTCAGGGGGGATTATCGTGTCATCTGGTCCGACCATGCCCGCAACATACGCGCAGTTGCACCCCAGATGTAATAGGGGCCGTAGGGCACAGCATAATAGAAACGTTGCTGGCCCCGCCAATGCCGACCCTGAACCTGGAAGTTTTCCTCCCGCAGCACATGATCGAGCGGAACAAAGAAAGCCTCATCGACTTCACCCGCTTCCGGGACCGGCTCGAATGGGCCCGTCACCAATCCGATCACCGGCGTGACCAGAAATCCGGTTACGGTTTCATGCGCCGGCAAAGTGCCGAGCAACTCCACCTGCGAAGGCGGAAGGGCGATTTCCTCATGCGCTTCCCGCAAGGCAGCGGCGATCACATCGGGATCTCCCTCATCCTGCTTGCCGCCGGGGAAGGCGATCTGGCCCGGATGATGTTTGAGCGCCGAGGACCGCTTGGTCAGCACAAGATGCAGCGCACCATCCAGTCGAAGGATAGGCGCAAGGACCCCGGCGGGACGCAGCTTTCGACCCGGAGGCAAGACCGTTTCGGGATTGAGATCGAAGTCGGACGACGGACGGCCCGGCTTTGTCAGGGCCGCCCGGATCCGATCAAGACCGAGCGTCATCGGGACCTTTTTCAGCCTCAAAACCGACCGTCGCCGGATCGAGAACATAATGCGCGCCGCAGAACTGGCAGTCGGCCGTGACCTCGCCTTCGTCCGTGGTCATCTTTTCGATGTCCCGGGCGGAGTAGATCGAGAGGCTCTGGCGCACACGCTCCTCGGAACAGGTGCAGCCGAAACGCACGATCTGCGGATCGAAAACACGCGGTTGTTCCTCATGAAACAGCCGCACCAGCAGGTCGCTCGGCGCAACGGTCGGCCCGATCAACTCGAGGTCATCAACCGTATCGAGCAGAATGTTCACCCGGTTCCAGTTCTCCGCCTCATCGCCCTGCACCAGATCGCCGGCGGTCAGCACCGACCCGGTTCCCTGTCCCGTCGCCACGAAAGGCGAGGCTTTCGGCATGTGCTGAAGCATCATGCCACCCGCCCGCCAATGCTCCCCGACGCCTGGCTCGATGGAACGGCCGAAGGCTAGCGCGAACCGCGTCGGCAACTGCTCCGACTGGGCGAAATAGGCTTCCGCGCAGGCAGCCAGCGACGAGCCATCCAGCGGGGTGATCCCCTGATAAGGCGTCATTCCCTTGCCCTGGTCGATCATGATGGCGAAATAGCCTTCACCGACCTGTTCGAAAGGATGACCCTCCGTGAGCCGCTCCGCATCATAGCTTGCATAGGCTCTGATGCGCGCCGGTTTGCCCTCCGCTTCGGGGCCGTAGTAATCCGTCGCGATCATCCGCACAGCGCCTTTCGACTGGACCTGAAGCTGCAGCTTCCAGCGCAGTTTGATCGTCTGGCCGATCAGGGCGGTCAGCAGTGCCATTTCCGCGATCAACGCTTCGACCTGCGGCGGATATGCATGCTGTCTGAGGATACCGTTCAGTGCGCCGTCAAGCCGCACGACACGTCCGCGGATATCGCTGGCATCGAGTTGGAAGGGCAGGACGCTGTCATCCCACGCGAGCTGATTTCCGATTGTCATTGGGCTTTCCTTATCGCCAGACGATTGGCATACCGCGTCCATGTAAGGGTCACAACCCGCATGAAAAGGGGTCGAGCCAGAATGAATAGACGTGTCGGACATGCGCCGGACGCAACCCGGCGCTATACGCCGCGCCCCGGCGCCTACGCCATTCTGCCCATCCGCGGGAGGCTCCTGCTGACCGCCCAGATGGCGGAGGAACCGGACGTTCAATTGCCCGGCGGCGGCGTAGACCCTGGCGAGCAACCTCTCGCGGCACTGCACCGGGAGGTCTTGGAAGAAACCGGCTGGCGCATTGCCGCACCGCGAAAACTCGGCGTGTTCCGACGCTTCGTCTTCATGCCAGAATACGACCTCTGGGCCGAGAAGATCTGCCACATCTACGTGGCGCGCCCGACACGCCAGATCGCAGAACCCATCGAACCCGATCACGAAACGCTGTTTCTCACGCCGGATGTGGCGCGCATGATCCTGGGGAATGACGGCGACCGGTATTTCGTGGCGCGCTACATCGCCTCCTCGTTTCCATGAAACTCGAACAGGATTCCTGACACATCGTCCGGAAATTCGGCGTGCCCCGCAGCTTCGGTCAGCGACCAGATCAGGGCCTCGAAGAAAGCAGGCCCCTGAACCGCTCGGAGATCGTGCAAGAGCGCTTCCAATCCGGTTTCGCCCAGCATGTCGCCCGTGTGCGTCGGACATTCCGTCACCCCGTCGGACAGGATCAGAAGCCTGTCGCCGGGTTGCAATTGCATTTCGAACTGGGAAAACGTCACGCCCGACATCAGCCCCACGGGAAAACCGCCGGGTCCGTCCTGATCAATTCGGCCGTCTCGGCGCTGCACGACCGGATGAGGATGCCCCGCCTGTCCCAGAACGACCCTGCCGCTTCGAAGGTCGATATCCGCGATCATCAGGGTGAAGTAATGCTCCGTCTCCATTTCGTCGAGGACAAGCTCGTTCAGCGTCTCGATCGCGTCCGCCGGCGGACGGGAGCGATAGGTCTCGTCGGGAAGCTTTTCCAGTGCGATGTTCTGGTCCGGGGCGCTGCCTGAAAGGTAGCCGGCAAGACGCGCCGTCATCAGAGCAGAACTGATGCCATGTCCCGAAACATCGATCGCATAGAGCCCCAGATGCCCCGCAGCAGCCGGATAAAACCCAACGAGATCGCCGCCGACGTGGCCGCTCGAACGCAGGAGCAGCGACAGGTTGCCTCCTGGGAAAGCCCGGTGACGCTCCCGCACCAGAGATTGTTGAAGTTTTTTTGCCTCGATGAGATCACTGTCGAGCGAATTGTAGAGCCGCTGTAGTTCGTCGAGCGTTTCGCTGATCATCTGGTTCTTGGCGGAGAGTTCGCTCTGCATTTTCAGGATGCGTTCGCCGGCCGTGATCCGAGCGCGCAATTCGTGCCCGTCGACCGGTTTTGTCAGAAAGTCGTCCGCTCCGGCATCCAGCCCTTCGGCAACTTCGTCCTTTTCGCTCTTGGAAGTCAGTAGAATGAAATAACCGTAACTCTCCGTGGACAGGGATCGAAACAATTTGCAGAATTCTATTCCCGACATGCCAGGCATGACCCAGTCGCTCAGGATCAGGTCCGGCCGTTGCGAGAGGCAGATCTTCATTGCGGCTTCACCGGAATCAGCCTCAATGACGTCATAGCCCCAGCGCGTCAGCGAACTGCTCAGGATCTTGCGTTGTAATCTGCTGTCATCCACCACCAGAACAAGCCGGCCCGACGCCGTGCTCCCGGCGGCGTCCGGATCTCCTGCGGTGGTATTTTGGTCCGGCACTGACATTATGCATCCATCAAATCCTTTCTCTCAGTAGTCGAACTCCCTTAATGAGCCGTGAAAGTCGGAGGGTTGGCGTTATCGGCAACAGGTAAACCTCCTGTTATCTTTTCTTTGGCAAGTTCGTCTGCGGTCAGTGCCGGAGAAGAGTCGTGATCGATTGGAAAAGAGTGAACGCCCTGCGCGAGGAGGTCGGTGCGGAAGATTTCGACGAAGTTGTGGAGTTGTTCCTTGAGGAAGTCGATTGTGAGATCGAGACCCTTCAAACCGCGCGGAGTGAGGGTCATCTGAGCGAGAAACTCCACTTCCTGAAAGGCAGCGCATTGAGCCTGGGTTTCCGGCAATTCTCGGGACTTTGCAAAGCGGGAGAGGCCGCTTTATCCGGCGATGTGGGCGCTTCGGTCGATCTCGCCGAACTTCTGGCATGTTACAGACAGTCCAGAGAGGAATTCCTTTCCAAGGTTGCGGAAATGACCTCCGCCTAGGTCTTTCCGACTCCATCCCGATCCGAATGTTTTCCAGAGTCTTTCATCATGCGACGCATTTTTTGCATACCCCTGATCCAGCGGTCGTGATCGCCCGCCCGCCTGATCGCATGGCCCTGCACCTCTTCATGCGGCAGAATGAGAAACCTTTTTTCCCGAAGGCCGGAAACAATCGCTTCCGCAACCGCCTCGGGAGACAGCAGACGCCCCTCTGCATCTTCCGCCGAAAGACCGATCAAGGGCGTCGCGACATACTCCGGGCACACGACCGAAATCTCGATGCCGTCATCCTTGTGTTCAATGGCCAGCGATTCTGCAAAGCTTACTGCGGCATGTTTGGTCGCCGAATAGGCCGCATTCCCCACCTGATTCAGCAGTCCGGCGGCGGAGGCCACGGAGACGAAACACCCCGATCCGCGGGAGATCATACCCGGCAAAAGCGCCCGCGCCGCATAGACATGAGCCATGACGTGAACCGACCAGTTTCGCATCCAGACAGCATCGCTCGCCGAAGCCGCATGATCCGGCTGAGGGATGTATATCCCCGCATTAGAGACATAAATATCAATCGGGCCGAGACGTTTTTCCACCAAATCCACGAGCCCCTGCACTGCATCTTCGCGCGTGACATCGGCTCCGATACCAAGACACCCCAGTTCGTCCGAGACACGCCGCGTCTGCGCATCGTCCAGATCACAGATCGCGACACGCGCGCCGATGTCGAGAAATTCTCGCGCAAGCGCCAGCCCGATGCCGCTGGCGCCGCCGGTGATCACCACGGTTTTGCCTGAAAAATCCATCCGATCTAGATCACGAACTGCGCCAGCGTTTCGTCATTCGTGATGTCGCGGTAGCTGAAACCCGCCGCGTCGAGTTTCTGGAACAGCTGCTGGAAATTCTGCGGTGCGGAGGTTTCGATCCCGATCAGAACGGAGCCGAAGTTGCGCGCCGATTTCTTGAGGTATTCGAAGCGTGCGATATCGTCTTCCGGCCCGAGGATGTTCAGGAATTCCTTCAAGGCACCGGGCCGTTGCGGCATGCGCAGGATGAAATATTTCTTGACCCCGGAATACCGCTGCGCCCGCTCCTTGACTTCAGGCAGGCGTTCGAAATCGAAATTCCCGCCCGAAGTGACACAGACCACGGTCTTTCCGCGGATCTTCTCCGCGATGTCTGCGAGGACTTCGACTGCGAGCGCGCCCGCGGGCTCCAACACGATACCCTCCACATTCAGCATTTCGATGATCGTCGTGCAGATCCGGTCTTCGGAAAGATGCAACACATCGGCGATATCCACGTCCTTGAGCCGCGCGAAAGTCCGCATCCCGATTTTGGCCACGGCAGCCCCATCCACGAAACTGTTGATCGGCGAGACATCGACGGGAGTGCCCTCTTCCAGCGCCGCCGCCAGACTTTTGGCGCCGTTCGGCTCCACGAACGTATAGGCGCAGCGCAGACCGAAATAACTGTAGGTACCGGCGGAAAGACCGCCGCCGCCGACCGGCAGGATGATGCGGTCTGGCGCCTGCCCCAGTTGCTCCTCGATCTCGACGGCGACGGAGGCTTGACCTTCGATCACATCCTCGTCGTCGAAGGGCGACAGGAAATGGCCGTCCCGGTCGGCGCAAAACTGCTGCGCCTGCTTCAGGGTCTGATCGAAGTAATCTCCGACGAGCCGGACCTCCACATGCGGTCCTCCGAACATCTTCGTCTTCTGGATTTTCTGCTGCGGCGTCGTGACCGGCATGAAAATGACGCCCTGCACGCCGAAGTGCCGGCACATGAAGGCGACCCCTTGCGCATGATTTCCCGCGCTGGCGCAGACAAAGAGCGCATGACCGGGGATGACCTTGCGCATGGCGTTAAACGCTCCGCGCAACTTGTAGGACCGCACCGGGCTCAGATCCTCGCGCTTGAGCCAGATATCCGCCTCGAACCGCTCGGACAGATGGTCGTTGCGCAAGAGCGGCGTCGGTGGGAATACCTCGCGCATGGCCTGCGCTGCCGCCTTTGCGGCGACCACGAAATCGGATGACGCCATCTCTACCTGCCCTTCCAAAACCGGAATGATCCCGGATCAGTAGGCAGGTCGCGGACTGCGGTCAACGCGCTTCAATCTTGCTGCTGCTGCCAAAACCCGATATCGCAGCCGTCAAATTGTCGAAGGAACACCCGATGTCTGCGCCCAAGAAAGTCGTGCTCGCCTACTCCGGCGGTCTGGACACCTCCATCATCCTGAAATGGCTGCAAACCGAATACGGGTGCGAGGTCGTGACCTTCACCGCGGACCTCGGGCAGGGCGAGGAGCTGGAGCCAGCGCGCAAGAAAGCCGAAATGATGGGGGCCTCCGCGATCTACATCGAAGACCTGCGCGAGGAGTTCGTGCGCGACTTCGTCTTTCCGATGTTCCGCGCCAATGCCGTCTACGAAGGGCTCTATCTTCTGGGCACCTCCATCGCCCGCCCGCTGATTTCCAAGCGTCTGGTAGAGATCGCCGAGGAAACCGGTGCCGATGCGGTCGCACACGGGGCAACGGGCAAGGGCAACGACCAGGTGCGCTTCGAGCTGTCGGCCTATGCGCTGAACCCGTCGATCAAGGTCATCGCGCCCTGGCGCGAATGGAACCTGACAAGCCGCACGAAACTGATCGATTTCGCCGAGAAGAACCAGATTCCCATTGCCAAGGACAAACGTGGCGAAGCCCCCTTCAGCGTGGATGCGAACCTGCTGCACACCTCCTCCGAAGGCAAGGTGCTCGAGGATCCGGCGGTTGACGCGCCCGATTATGTCTATCAGCGCACGGTTCATCCTGAAGATGCGCCCGATACGCCGGAATATGTCGAGATCGGATTTGAGAAGGGCGACGCCGTGAGCATCAACGGCGAGATGCTTTCGCCCGCCGCTCTGCTGACGAAGCTGAATGAATTGGGCGGCAAGCATGGCTGTGGCCGGCTCGACCTTGTCGAGGGCCGCTTCGTGGGCATGAAATCCCGCGGCATCTACGAAACACCAGGCGGCACGCTCTTGCTCGAGGCGCACCGGGCCATCGAATCCATCACGCTCGACCGCGGCGCCATGCATCTCAAGGACGAACTGATGCCGCGCTATGCGGAACTCATCTACAACGGCTTCTGGTTCAGCCCGGAGCGGATGATGCTGCAGGCAGCCATCGATGCCTCGCAGACCCATGTGACAGGCACCGTGCGGCTCAAGCTCTACAAGGGTCATGTCCGGACAGTCGGGCGCTGGTCGGATCATTCGCTTTATTCCGAGGCCCATGTCACCTTCGAGGATGATGCAGGCGCCTACGATCAGAAAGACGCCGCAGGCTTCATCCAGCTCAATGCGCTGCGTCTCAAGCTGATCGCGGCACGGGATCGCAGGCTGAGTGGCAAATCATGAGCCTTTCGGCCATTGCCGAACGGCTGCAGCGCGGGCTGGACAAGCGGCCGCTCGAGGACAGCATCAAGTTCGACTGCGGCGCCGATGGCACGCTCACGCTGTCAGGAGGCAGTGCACAGCTGGTTGATCGGCCGGCGGATTGCACGATCGGCATCTCGCTTGCGAACCTCGAAAAGATGATCGCGGGCAAGCTCAATCCGGTTACGGCCTTTGCGACGGGCAGGCTGAAGGTCTCGGGCGACATGTCCGTCGCGCTGAAACTCGGCAAGCTGCTGGGTTAGGGCTTCAGGGCGCGTGCGGCCATCCTTTCGTAGTGCGGAAGGGCTTTCTCAAGGAGCGGAAGCTGCGCAGTTTCGATCTGGGGCAGCGGGCCTTCAGCCCCGGCGAACCCGGTACTGCGGTGCACGGCCCCGTACCAGTGGGCAGCCCAGACGCCATCCTCCGGGCGCGGTCCCGGAGGCCACGACAGCATTGCGGAATCGAAGCTCAGGTCGATCGCAGAACAGAGACTGCGTAGGGATTTTTCTGGGTTTTGCCGGATATCAGAACTGTCGATAACCACACCGCCGAGCCGTTCGTACAAGGTGGTTTGCTGGACAAAGCCGATATCGTCCAGCGTCGGCTTCTCGCGCTTGGCGGCATAGCTTGCGATGACCCGGGCAGGATGGCGGATCAGATGGATGTTGACGCAATCCGCCGCCCAGTCGAGTGGAAAGCCGGGCAGCATGTGATGCGGCATATGTTTCATGTAGAGATGCGGCGTGGCAACCGGCGCCGCGCATGTCAAGGCAACCCTGTAAGGGTCCGTCTCGTGGCGGTCGAGGATCTCCCGTCGCATCGGATGGTCAGCCCCGGTCACCGCCAGATAGGCGGCATAGAAAGGCTCGTCCATCACGGCGAAATCGCCACGCGATCCGAAACTGTACATCAGCGCCGTCGAGAGGTTTCTCGGGCCGGACCACATCGCGATTCGCATTGAATTTTCCTTGCCGCCAATTGTCCGCGCCTGAAGGCCCGCACGACTTGTTCGACCTCACTTCAGGCCAAAAACAGCCGACGGGCAAGCCCGTATTCGTTTCCTCAAAGGCAATCGGAACAGGCGTTATTCTCAAACCCTGGTCGGATTTCCGCGCTTCCCGCACTGAGAGGGCCGCGCCAGCCACAATGAAGGTCATCCCTCATCCATCGGATGGCTTCACAGCATCGCCGGGATTGTAAACTTCTCTCACCGATGCGTGATATCGCCGCTTCGTGAGTTGTCCTGACCGGCCACACTCGTCACGCTTTGCTACAAAGGAGGCAAGAGATGATCACCTTGAACACGCTGAAAACGATTGTGCTGGCGGGCACGATTGTCCTCGGACTCTATGCGCAAAGCAAACACGCCCATGCTCAGGGGACCGAGATCCTGACGGTTGCAGGCGGATGCTTCTGGTGCGTCGAGGCGGATTTCGAAAAGGTCAAAGGCGTCACGGGCGCTGTTTCCGGCTTCATCGGCGGATCCGTCGCGAACCCGACCTACAAGCAGGTGACAGGCGGGAACACCGGCCACTATGAGGCGGTCCAGATCACCTATGACCCCGCGGTCGTGTCGCGCTCCACGCTGCTCGACCTCTTTTTCCGCTCAATCGACCCCACCGACGCGGGTGGGCAGTTCTGCGACCGCGGAGACAGCTATCGCTCCGCCATTTTCGCGGATACTGCCGATGCAAGGCGCGATGCGGAGGCCGCGAAGGCAAGGGCGGCCGCAGACCTCGGCCAGACTGTCGTCACGCCGGTGCTCGATGCGGCACCGTTTTATCCGGCGGAAGACTACCATCAGGATTATTACAAAGGAGACAAACTGATTCTGACGCGGTTCGGCCCGAAACGCCAGGCGGCAGCCTACAAGGCCTATCGCAACGCCTGCGGTCGGGATCAGCGGGTCAGGGAGCTTTGGGGGGCCAAAGCCCCTTTCGCCCAAGGCTGACCGGATCGTCAGCCGACCCGGCAGGCCGCCAGAATGGCCATGTTCAGAATGTCATTGGCCGTGGCGGTGCTCGAACAGATCTGGATGGATCCGTCCACACCGGCCAGAATAGGTCCGATGACGGTAGCATCCGCCAATTCCTGCATCAGCTTGACGGAGATGCTGGCGGAGTGCCGCGCCGGCACCACGAGGATATTGGCCGGCCCCGTGAGTCGTGAAAACGGATATGCGTCCTGCGCCCGCGCATTCAGTGCCACGTCGACCGTCATTTCGCCTTCGTACTCGAAGGACACCCCGCGCTTGTCGAGCACCTTGGGCGCCTTGGCCATCTTCTCGGCACGCTCCGAGACAGGATATCCGAAGGTGGAAAAGCTGACGAAGGCGACGCGCGGCTCCAGCCCGAGGTTCTTGGCCACCTTCGCCGCGCGTTCGGCGATGTTGGCAAGATCCTCTTCGTCCGGCCATTCGTGTACCAGAGTGTCGGCGATGAAGACGATCCGGCCCTTGTGCAGCAGTGCCGTGATGCCGGCGGCACCGTTCTCGGTATCGGCATCGAACACATGATTGATGCGGTCGAGGATATGCGCCGACTTGCGCGTAGCACCGGTCACCAACCCGTCGCCATGGCCATGGGCGAGCATCAGCGCGGAGAACACATGGCGGTCCCGCGCCGCAAGCCGGTGGATGTCCTCACTGTCAAAACCCCTGCGTTTGAGCCTGTTATAGAGGAAATCCTTATAGGCTTCGAGATGCGTGGTATTGGCCGCATTGACGATCTCGATCTCTCGATGGGCGTCCTCCATCCCGGCTTTCTCGAGCTTGGTCTTCACATCCTCCGCCCGACCCACGACGAGCGATTTGCCCAGTCCGGCGCGCTGATACATCACCGCAGCGCGCAGCACGCGCGGGTCGTCACCCTCGGCGAAGATCATCCGCGCCTGGTTGGCCCGGGCGCGCACATTGATGCCCCGCAGTATGCTGGCGGTCGGGTCCATCCGGGATTTCAACGACACCTCATAGGCATCCATGTCGATGATCGGACGGCGGGCGGCCCCGGTGTGCATCCCGGCCTTGGCCACGGCGGGCGGAATACGGTGAATGAGGCGGGGATCGAAGGGCGTCGGAATGATGTAGTCGCGCCCGAAAGACAGGTTCTTGCCATAGGCAAGACCGACTTCATCGGGCACGTCCTCGCGCGCCAGATTGGCCAAGGCATGCGCGCAGGCAATCTTCATCTCGTCATTGATCGCCCTTGCATGGATGTCGAGCGCCCCTCGGAAGAGATAGGGAAAGCCGAGCACATTGTTGACCTGATTGGGATAATCGCTGCGCCCGGTGGCGACGATGGCGTCGGGCCGTACTTCATGCGCCTCTTCCGGCGTGATCTCCGGGTCCGGGTTCGCCATCGCGAAGATGACCGGGTTTTCCGACATGGAGACAACCATCTCCTGCGTGACCGCGCCCTTGACGGACACACCAAGGAACACATCCGCACCGGTCATCGCTTCCGCCAGCGTACGCATCTCCGTCGCCACGGCATGAGCCGATTTCCACTGATTCATGCCTTCGGTGCGCCCCTGGTAGATCACGCCCTTGGTGTCACACATGATGCAGTTCTGGTGCTTTGCTCCCATGGATTTCAGAAGCTCGAGACAGGCGATGCCCGCCGCCCCTGCCCCGTTGAGCACGATCCGCACGTCCTCGATCTTCTTGCCCGAAAGATGCAGCGCATTGATAAGCCCCGCGGCGCAGATCACAGCGGTGCCGTGCTGGTCGTCGTGAAAGACGGGGATGTCCATCTCTGCCTTCAGGCGCTGCTCGATGATGAAACATTCGGGCGCCTTGATGTCTTCGAGGTTGATCCCGCCGAAGGTCGGGCCCATCAGCTTGACAGCATTGACGAAGGCATCCGTGTCCTCGGTATCAAGCTCGATGTCGATGCTGTTGACGTCGGCAAAGCGCTTGAAGAGCACCGCCTTGCCCTCCATCACCGGCTTTGAAGCCAGCGCCCCAAGATTTCCAAGACCAAGCACAGCCGTTCCGTTGGAGATCACCGCGACCAGATTGCCTTTGTTGGTATAATCGTAAGCCGTTTCGGGGCTTTGCGCGATGGCTTCGCAAGGAACCGCGACGCCTGGCGAATAGGCAAGACTCAGATCCCTCTGGGTCATCATCGGAACCGTGGCAGTGATTTCGAACTTGCCCGGCGTCGGTTCGAGATGGAAAGCCAGCGCTTCTTCGGCCGTGATACGATTCTTGGACATGGTCGGAGCCTCGTTCGGGAAATTGAGCCTCCAAGGTCTATCCGACTGCGGGTTTGGCTTCAATTGACGCTTTCGCCCGTTGTCCGGCATTTGTAAGGTCGGTCGAAACCGCCGGGGGGCCTTATGACCGTCACGCCGATGATGGCGCAATATCTCGATCTGAAAGCGCAGTATCAGGACGCCCTGCTCTTCTACCGGATGGGTGATTTCTACGAGATGTTTTTCGATGATGCGGTCGCCGCTGCCGAAGCCCTGGACATCGCCCTGACAAAGCGCGGCAAGCATGATGGCGACGACATTCCCATGTGCGGCGTGCCGGTGCACGCTGCCGAAAGCTACCTGCTGACCCTCATTCGCAAGGGTTTCCGGGTCGCGGTCTGCGAGCAGATGGAAAGCCCGGCTGAGGCGAAGAAAAGAGGCTCTAAATCGGTGGTAAAGCGGGATGTGGTGCGCCTTGTCACCCCCGGTACGCTGACCGAGGAGGCCTTGCTGGAAGCACGGCGGCACAATTTCCTCGCGGCCCTTGCCGAGGTGCGCGGCGCACAGGCGCTCGCGTGGGTCGATATTTCCACAGGTGCGTTTCACGTGATGGCGCTCCCGCCCGTGAAGCTGGGCCCGGAGCTTGCCCGCCTCGCTCCATCAGAACTTGTCGTGTCGGAGAGCCGCGAAGCCGAACTGTTGCCGCTCCTTCACGACTTCGACCTGTCCGTGACACCGCTTGCGCGCTCGGCATTTGACAGCACGGGTGGCGAGAAACGGCTCTGCGATCACTTCGGGGTCGGCACTCTCGATGCATTCGGCAGTTTTTCCCGCGCCGAAGTATCGGCAATGGGCGCTCTGATTTCCTATCTCGATCTGACGCAGAAAGGGCGGATGCCGCTGCTCCTGCCGCCACAAAGGGAGAGTGAAGCCCGCAGTGTTCAGATCGATGCCGCGACACGGCGCAATCTGGAATTGACGCAGTCTCTTTCGGGCGGCCGGGCGGGATCGCTCCTTTCGGTGCTCGACCGGACTGTGACGCCAGGTGGCGCGAGGCTTCTCGACAGGCGCTTGTCCAGCCCCTCCCGTATGCTGGAGGTCGTGAATTCGCGCCTCGATGCCGTCGGGTTCTTCCATGCGGAAGCCGCCTTGAGGCGGCGCGTTCGGGATGATTTGCGCAAGGTTCCTGACATCGACCGCGCCTTGTCCCGCCTCTCGCTCGATCGAGGTGGTCCGCGCGATCTGGCCGCGATCCGAAACGGTCTGTCGCAGGCGGCGATCCTCGCGGACGCGCTCGGCAAACATGATCTGCCGGAGGTTCTGGCGTCGGCAGCGGAAGATATGACTGGACATGACGCGCTCATCGAGAGGCTTGACACGGCACTCGTGGCTGAGCCGCCGCTTCTATTGCGCGATGGCGGGTTCGTGGCCGCGGAACATGACCCGGATCTCGATGAAGCGCGGCAACTGCGTGACGAAGGGCGCGGCGTCATCGCCCGAATGCAGAAGAAATTCGTCACTGATACAGGTATTTCTTCGCTGAAGATCAAGCACAACAATGTGCTGGGCTACTTCGTCGAAACCCCCTCGACCCATGCAGACCGGATGCTTTCGCCGCCGCTATCCGACGTTTTCATCCATCGCCAAACGACCGCAAATCAGGTCCGCTTCACCACGGTCGAACTGTCGGAGATGGAAACGAAGATCCTCAATGCCGGGGCAAGGTCGCTGGAAATCGAGAAGCGCATCTTCGAGGAGCTGCGCGCGGAAGTTCTTAGTCACGCCGCCAGGATATCACTAACCGCTTCGGCACTTTCGGAAGTCGATCTCGCCTCCGGATTGGCGGAACTGGCCGTAACCCAGGATTGGGTGCGGCCCAAAGTCGATGATAGCCGTGCCTTTCGGATCACAGGCGCCCGTCATCCCGTGGTCGAGGACGCGCTGCGAAAACAGGGCGGCGCGCCCTTTATCGCCAACGACTGCGATCTGAGCGCGGAGCAAGGCGCGGCCATCTGGCTTCTGACTGGCCCGAACATGGCGGGCAAATCGACCTTTCTGCGGCAGAATGCGATCATCGCCCTTCTGGCCCAGATGGGCAGTTTCGTACCTGCGGAAGCCGCCCACATCGGCCTGATCAGCCAGTTGTTCAGCCGCGTCGGGGCCTCCGACGATCTGGCCCGGGGCAGGTCCACCTTCATGGTGGAGATGGTGGAGACCGCCGCGATCCTCAACCAGGCTGACGACAGGGCGCTTGTCATTCTGGACGAGATCGGGCGCGGGACCGCGACCTACGACGGGCTTTCCATCGCCTGGGCCACGCTGGAACACCTGCACGATGTAAACGGATGCCGCGCCCTTTTCGCGACGCACTACCATGAAATGACGACGCTCGCGGGTAAGCTGTCAGGTGTCGACAACGCAACCGTCGCCGTCAAGGAATGGGAGGGTGAGGTGATTTTCCTGCACGAGGTACGCAAGGGCGCTGCCGACCGCTCCTACGGTGTGCAGGTGGCGCAGTTGGCGGGGCTCCCGGCGTCGGTCATCGCCCGTGCGCGGGTCGTGCTGGAAGCCTTGGAGAAAGGTGAGCGAGAAGGCGGTGTGAAACAGAAAACCCTGATCGACGACCTGCCGCTGTTTTCGGTCACTGCAACGCAACCGGTGAAGCCTGCGAAAAAATCCGCTCTCGAAGAGGAACTGGCCCGCGTTCACCCGGACGAATTGACGCCGAAACAGGCATTGGAGCTTCTTTACAAACTGAAAGAGGCGGCCAATTCCTGACCGCCTCTATTGATTTGTTCTTCAAAACTCAGTTCGCAGGAGAGGAAGACACCCCGACCTGCGCCGGCCGCAGCAAACGGTCGTGCAGCATGAAGCCTTCGGCCGCGACCTGAATGATGTCGCCTGCCTTGGTGCCCGGAACCGGCGCTTCGAACATCGCCTGATGGTGCTGCGGGTCGAACCGGTCGCCGACTTGCGGCGCGATGACCTCGATCCCATGCTTCTTGAACACGCTTAGCAACTCGCGCATCGTCAGTTCAATCCCTTCGATCAGGGCAGCATTCGCCTGCTTCTGCTCGTCGCCGACAGTTTCCAGCGCGCGCTTGAGATTGTCGTAGACGGGGAGCATGTCGCGCGAGAGTTTCGATCCGCCGTAATTCTCCGCCTCTCGCCGGTCCCGCTCCGATCGTTTGCGGGCGTTCTCAGCGTCGGCAAGGGCGCGCATGAAGCGGTCCTTCAACTCGTCCCGTTCCGCGCGCAACTGTTCGATCTCGAGAGCCTCCTCGTCGATTTCCAGCATTTCATCGGCGTATTCTTCCGCTTCCGCGGACTCAATATCGTCCAGGAATTCTTCGTTTTTCCGCTCTGCCATCTTTCACCTCTAGCTCCGGTCGGAGATCAGTTTTCCGACCAGCTGTGCCGTGTAATTCACGATCGGCACAATACGTCCATAATTCAGTCGTGTCGGACCAATGACACCGACGGCGCCAATGATCTTTCGATCAGAGTTCATATATGGGGAAACGACCAGAGAGGAACCCGAAAGTGAAAAAAGTTTGTTCTCTGAACCGATAAAAATGCGCACACCCTCGCCGCCTTCGGCCAGTTCGAGGAATTCCGCGATGTCGCGCTTGCGCTCCAGGTCGTCAAAAAGCTTGCGGATACGCTCCAGATCGGCGGATTCGCCGCTGTCGCCCAGAAGGTTGGACCGACCGCGGACGATCAACCGTTCGATCTGGTCGCCCTCACCCTGCCAGACGGCGAGGCCGCTCTGGACCATCTCCTGCGCCAGCGAATCGATCTCCTGTCGCCGCTGCTCGATTTCCTTGCGCATGGCACCGTGCAATTCGCCGATGGTCTTGCCTTCGATCAGGGCATTGAGGAAATTCGCAGCTTCGCGCATCGAACTTGGCGTCTGCCCCGGCGGCGGCGTGAACAGGCGGTTTTCCACATGTCCATCGGCAAAGACCAGAACCACCAGCGCGCGGTCGGGCGAGAGCGAGACGAATTCGATGTGCTTGATCGGCGCTTCGCGTTTCGGGGTCAGAACCAGCGACGCGCCATGTGTCACCCCGGACAAGGCGGAGCCCACGCGGTCGAGCAGGCCACCCACATCCTGCGTGTCGGAGCCGAGCGTTGCGTCGATCTTCTCGCGGTCGGTCTCGTCCGGATTGCCAATCTCGAGAAGCCCATCAACGAACATCCGCAGCCCGAGCTGGGTGGGAATACGTCCGGCGCTGACATGCGGGCTGTCCAGAAGTCCGAGGTATTCAAGGTCCTGCATCACATTGCGAATGGTCGCCGCACTGACCTTTTCGCTGAAATCGCGCGTCAGGGTGCGTGAGCCGACTGGCAACCCGTCCGCAAGATAGCCCTCCACGACACGCCGGAACACTTCCCGCGACCGTTCGTTCATCTCGCCGATGATGTTTGCTTTTTCGTTCATGGCACCATCCTAGACCACATGAGATAAAAGCATAAGACCAACAAATTTCAATCGGGCTTGCATCCGGACCATCCGGGGCGGTATCCGGAAGAACACATCAGAAGGATAGTCCATGCGCCCCTCCGGTCGAGAATTGAACGAAATGCGGTCCGTTTCCATCGAGACGGGTTTCACGAAGCACGCGGAGGGCTCTGCGCTGATCAAGATGGGTGACACACATGTCCTGTGCACCGCCACCATCGAGGATCGCGTGCCGCCTTTCATCAAGGGCTCCGGCCTTGGCTGGGTGACGGCGGAATACGGGATGTTGCCGCGCGCCACGAACACGCGCATGCGGCGGGAGGCGGCCTCCGGCAAGCAAGGCGGGCGGACCGTCGAAATCCAGCGCCTCATCGGGCGATCGCTCCGCGCCGGCGTGGACCGGGTTGCCTTGGGCGAACGCCAGATCACGGTAGATTGCGACGTGCTTCAGGCCGATGGCGGGACTCGCTGCGCGTCGATCACCGGCGGTTGGGTCGCACTGCGGCTCGCGGTGAACAAATTGATGAAAGCCGGGGATGTGATCAGTGATCCGATGGTCGATCCTGTAGCGGCTATCAGTTGCGGCATCTACGCGGGCCAGCCAGTGCTCGATCTTGATTACCCTGAGGATTCCGAAGCCGGTGTGGATGGGAATTTCATCATGACCGGATCGCATCGTCTGATCGAGGTGCAGATGAGTGCCGAAGGCGCCACCTATTCGCGTCAACAGATGAACTCGCTGATGGACCTAGCGGAAAAGGGTGTGACGGAACTCGTCGACGTCCAGAAAGCCGCCGTTTCATGACGCGCCGCTTCGACGACAGCCGTATTCTCGTGGCGACCCATAACGCGGGCAAGCTGGAAGAAATGCAACAGCTTTTTGCGCCCTATGGCGTCGATGTTGTCGGAGCCGCCGAAATGAACCTGCCCGAACCGGAAGAGACTGAAGACAGCTTTCTGGGCAATGCGCGGATCAAGGCGCGTGCGGCCGTCGCCGCGACCGGATTGCCGGCCCTCGCGGATGATTCCGGTATCGAGGTGGAGGCTCTGGGCGGGCAGCCTGGCGTTTTCACCGCGAATTGGGCCGAAACGCCGAACGGGCGCGATTTCATCCATGCGATGACCCTCACCCATGAGAAACTTGAAGCCGTTCAGGCGCCGCATCCACGTCGGGCGTCTTTTCGGGCCACTCTGGTACTCGCCTGGCCAGACGGTCATGAAGAGGTTTTCGAGGGCAAGGTTGACGGGACATTGGTCTGGCCCTTTCGAGGGCAGACCGGGCATGGCTACGACCCGATGTTCAAACCAGACGGCTATGCCCTGACCTTCGCCGAGATGGACCCTGCGGAAAAGAACCGGATCAGCCATCGCGCCGATGCCTTCACCAAACTGATCGCAGGGTGTTTTGGCTGAAGATTGGGAAAATGGCGGCTTCGGCCTCTATATTCACTGGCCTTTCTGCGAGGCTAAATGCCCCTATTGCGACTTCAACAGCCACGTGTCGCGCAGTATCGACCAGATCGCGTGGCGGGAAGCCTACCTCAAGGAACTGAAGCGCGGCACCTCGGAGACCCCGGGCCGAGTGCTGCGATCCGTATTCTTCGGCGGGGGCACGCCGAGCCTGATGGAGCCGGAGACCGTCGCAGCCGTCATCGAAGAGATCCGCAGATCATGGCCGGTTGCGAACGACCTTGAGATCACGCTCGAAGCCAATCCGAGTTCGGTCGAGGCGGGTCGCTTCCGTGCGTACCGGCAAGCCGGGGTTAACCGTATTTCGATGGGCATTCAGGCGCTCAACGATTCCGATTTGCAGCGATTGGGCCGTATCCATACGGTAGCGGATGCAAAGGCCGCCTTCGACATCGCGCGCAAGGAATTCGACCGTGTCAGCTTCGATCTGATCTATGCCCGGCAGGACCAGGGGCTGAAAGACTGGGAGCGTGAATTGCGCGAAGCATTGTCGATGGCCGTGGATCATCTGTCGCTCTACCAGTTGACGATCGAACAAGGCACCGCCTTCGGGGACAGATATAACGCGGGCAAGCTGCGCGGATTGCCGGACGATGATCTCGGCGCAGACCTCTACGCGCTGACGCAGGACATCTGCGCGGATCACGGGTTGCCGGCCTATGAGGTATCGAACCATGCAAGGGATGGTGCGCAATCCCGGCACAATCTCGTCTATTGGCGTTATGGCGATTATCTTGGCATCGGCCCCGGCGCGCACGGCCGTCTGACAAAGGGCGGCGTCCGCTGGGCGACGGAGGCGCATGCCGCCCCGGGAAAATGGTTGAACTCGGTGGATGAGAATGCGGCGGAGAAACCACGCGAAGCGCTGTCGTCACGGGATCAGTGCAGCGAGTTTCTCCTGATGGGCCTGCGTCTGAAAGAAGGAATTGACCTAAGGCGCTACAATGAGCTCTCGCCGAAACCGTTGTGCGAGGCAACCCTGGCCGACTTGCAGGGCCTCGGAATGATAGACGTGACAAGAGACAGAATAATCGTTTCAGATCAAGGTTTTATGATACTGAACGCGGTGATTTCACGCCTGCTGGACGATCAGGACCCGCCCAGCATCCGGCACAGGTCATCAAGCTCTTCCAGCGAGCCATAGTGCAGCGTCATCTGCCCGCTTTCCTGTCCGGGTCTATGTGTCAGAACAACCTTCATGCCAAGGGTTGCGGAGAGATCGGCCTCGAGAGCCTTCGTGTCGGCGTCTTTCTCCGTGCCCGAGACATCCCGTTTCGGTCCGGGGCTTTCCTCTGATCCAGCTTCGGCCTTTTTGACCAGCGCTTCCGTGGCCCGCACCGAAAGCCCTTCTCGAATGATCTGTTGCGCGAGCCTCAAAGGATCGTTTGCCGTCACCAAGGCCCTTGCATGGCCCGCCGAGAGATCGCCTTTGCGGACGTGGTCCAGCACAGCTTCCGGCAAGGTCAAAAGACGCAGCAGGTTGGCAATGTGGCTTCGGCTTTTGCCGAGCGCTTCCGACATTTTCTCCTGCGTATGTCCAAACCTGTCCATCAGCTGACGATAGCCGGCCGCTTCCTCGATCGGGTTGAGGTCCGCCCGCTGGATGTTTTCGATGATCGCAACTTCAAGCACTTCCGTATCGCTGAACTCGCGCACGATCACCGGGATTTCGTGAAGCTGGGCAATCTGCGCGGCGCGCCAACGGCGCTCCCCGGCCACGATTTCGAACCGGTCTTCGGCAAGTTGCCGAACGATCAACGGCTGGATGATGCCCTTTTCCTTGATCGAAGACGCGAGATCCGCCAAGTCGGTTTCGCTGAACCTTTTCCGGGGCTGTTCCGGGTTGGGCGAAATCCGCTCGATCGGCAAGCGTCGTTCCGCCGCAACCGGACCTGCGCTTGCAACCTTTTCCGTTTCCGCAACGTCCGACATCAATGCGGACAAGCCACGACCCAATCCTCGCTTGCGTTCCATACCCGCCCCCTATGCGACCTTCAGTTCGTTTTTTTTCAACATTTCTGCGGCCAGGGCACGATAGGCTTCGGCCCCCTTCGACGCTGTATCATACGTGAGCACCGGCATTGCGAAAGACGGCGCCTCGCTGACACGCACGTTCCGCGGGATGCGCGTCTGAAACACCAGATCCCCCAGATTATCCCGCGCATCCTGCTCGACCTGCAAGGACAGATTGTTGCGCTGATCATACATTGTCAGCACCACACCCTCGATCCGCAGGTCCTTGTTGCCAGACTGACGCACTTCCCGAATGGTCAGCATCAGTTGCGACAACCCTTCCAGTGCGAAAAACTCGCTTTGCAGTGGAACCAGAACCGAATGCGCCGCAATCATTGCATTGACCGTAAGCAGGTTGAGCGACGGCGGGCAATCGATCAGGATGAAGTCCAGATTGAAATCATCCATCGGGGTCTGCCGCAAGGCGTCGTGCAACAGAAAGCTTCTTTTCTCGTTTGAAATCAACTCTATATCGGCAGAGCTCAGGTCCACCGTGGCCGGCACGATCAACAGACCCGGCGTCACTGTCGGCATGATGACGGAGTTCAGGTTCACATCATCGAGCAGCAAGTCATAGGTTGTATACTCGCGATCCTCGACCTCGATCCCGAGGCCGGTCGAAGCATTACCTTGCGGATCGAGATCGATCACGAGGACGCGCTTGCCCGACTCGGCCAAGGCTGCTGCAAGGTTGATCGTCGTCGTCGTTTTCCCGACACCGCCCTTTTGGTTTGCGACAGCAATGATTTTCGGACCCTTGGGGCGCGACAGATCAGACACGTCGGATATCCTTTACTTCCAGAATGGCTGCGGCACGATCGGTTTTGCTTTCGTGGAAAACCAGCGAAAAAAGCCACTGTTGTCTGGCGGCCTCCACTTCCTGTTCCCAGGTGGAGCCTTTGAGGAAAAGAGCCGAGCCGCCTCTTTTCAAGTGCCTCGAAGCGTAACCGAGAAGCGATGTGAGGTCTGCAAGCGCACGCGCCGAAACAACATCTGCGTCCAACCGTTTCAGGTCTTCGATTCTCTCGGAGTAAACAGTTGCCCGAAGCTCCAGCTCCCTGATGACTGTACGAAGAAAAACAGCCTTTCGATGGTCGCTTTCGACGAGTACGGTCTTTGACTCCGGCCTCTTTTCCTTCGCAAGGATTGCAACGACCAACCCGGGGAAGCCGCCACCGCTGCCAAAGTCGGCCCAAAGCCGCCACGAAGGTACTAGCTCAAAAATCTGAGCAGAATCAATAATATGACGCGTCCAAACCTCATCGATTGTGGACTTCGAAACAAGATTGATCTTCTGATTCCACTTTTGTAAAAGCTCCTCGAGCCGCCTAAGTGCAGACATTGTTTCACGTGAAACACTCAGGTTCTCCGACGCATTGATCATGATGCCGATCTTCGTAGTGAATTTCGTCGAATAGCTGACAATATCAAGATCAACGCGGCTGGTGTCATACCATCGATCCTGGAAGCATGGCCTAAAGATTGCGGCTGTATGATAGTCAGTTTACCTTTAAGCTCATGCGACAGCCCAGAAATTGCGCTGTAATCAAAATCCTGCGGAATAACCTGAGCCTCGTCCTTCTTCAAAAGAAGTACATCCCGTTCCTGGCGTTGAAGATAACTGGCGTAAAGAGCCTCTCGCGCCAATTGCTTCCACGTATCATCATCGATACCCGCAAATTTATCCGAAAGGGGAAGAACATCTTCGATAGAAAAGTCAGGGTAGGACAACAGATGCATACCACTGCGACGTACACCGTCGTTATTCACACTCAATCCGGCCCGCACCAATTCGTTTGGCGTGAACTCGACACCGTTCAGAACTGCACGCCCAGCCTCCAAGTCATTCAATTTGGCGTCGAAAAGAGTCTTTCTCTTGGGCCCCACACACCCCAGATCAAGGCCCAACGGGGTCAACCTCTGATCCGCGTTATCTGCACGCAGTGACAATCTGAACTCGGCACGCGACGTAAACATTCTATAGGGTTCGCTGACACCCCTCGTGGTCAAATCATCGATCATGACACCAATGTAGCTGTCCGATCTCAGAAAAACGAAGGGCGAACGCTCGAGGGCGGCAAGGGCCGCATTAAGGCCGGCAACCAGCCCTTGCGCCGCAGCCTCCTCATACCCGGTTGTGCCATTAATTTGACCAGCAAGATAAAGTCCACGCAGACACTTGACCCGCAGCGCCTGATCCAGAGCGCGTGGGTCCACATAATCATATTCGATCGCATATCCGGGTTGCACGATCCTGGCATTCTGCAATCCATGGATTGATCTGACATATTCGACCTGAACATCTTCGGGGAGTGAGGTAGAGATTCCGTTGGGGTACACTAGGTCGCTATCCAAGCCCTCAGGTTCCAAAAAAACCTGATGCGACGTCTTATCCGCGAAACGTACGACTTTGTCTTCGATCGAAGGGCAGTATCGAGGACCAATGCCCTCGATATGCCCACCGTACATCGCAGAACGATTCAAGTTGCTGCGAATTAAATCATGCGTCTTTTCATTAGTGTGGGTGATTCCACACGAAATCTGCCGCGCAGAAACATTACTTGTCAGAAAAGAGAAAAAAGTAGGCTCATCATCGCCCGGTTGCTCCTCAAGCACTGCCCAATCAATGCTCCGCGACGACAATCTTGGCGGAGTGCCTGTCTTCAGCCTACCCATCGGCAGGTTAAACGAATCCATTCGCTTGGCCAGACTGACAGCCGCCGGATCGCCCATACGACCACCAGGCCGGGAAACATCACCTATGTGAATAACACCCCTCAAGAAGGTGCCTGTGGTCAGAACGATCGACACCGCCGTGATCTCAGTCGCATCAGCCAACCGAACGCCACGAACCCTATCGCCACGAAGAATAAAATCGACAACCTCGCCCTCGACAATCGACAGGAACTCCAATTGCTTCATTTCCTTGAGCATTTCAGTCTTGTAGATCGCGCGATCAGCCTGTGCCCGAGGTCCCTGTACCGCAGGTCCCTTCTTTCGGTTCAAAAGACGAAACTGGATACCGGCTTTATCTGCAACGCGGGCCATCACGCCATCAAGCGCATCGATCTCTCGGACAAGATGACCCTTGCCCAATCCCCCAATCGCTGGGTTGCAAGACATGACTCCGATCGACGCCTCACTCATCGTGACAAGGCAGGTGCGCGCACCCATGCGAGCTGATGCATGAGCGGCCTCTGCTCCAGCATGACCACCGCCAATAACAATGACGTCAAAATGTTTCACGTGAAACAACCCTTCACTTCCCGAGACAGAAACTCGAGAAAATTTCACCCAGAAGCGCTTCTACGTCGATCCGGCCCACGAGAACCTCAAGGGCTCGAATCGCGCTGCGAAGCTCTTCCGATGCTATATCATATCGCTCTGGCCCATGCACAATCGTGACCCTTGCAGCGTCCAGAAAAGCCACGGCACTCTCAATCGCCACGCGATGACGTTCACGGGTTGCAACACCTGCATTGGAAGCCAGCCCTTCAAACACGCCTTGAACCTCGGCCAAGAGCTCGGGAACACCCTCGCCAGTAAGCCCGGAAATCCCACAATGCGCGGTGGCATTCGTGTCGACTTTCGCCTGCAATACGATGTCAGCTTCTTCCGGCGGAAGCATCAAGCGCTGCGAAGGTTTCTCCACCAGGAAAACCCTAAGATCTGCGGCTTTAGCCCGCTCAATTGCGCGCTCAATGCCAATGGATTCAATCTTGTCCGAGCTTTCCCGCAGACCCGCTGTGTCAAGGAAAGTAACGGGAAGACCGCCAAGGTCCATCCGGACTTCGATAACGTCGCGCGTGGTGCCAGGCACATCGGACGTGATTGCCGCATCACGACCTGCAAGCCGGTTGAGCAAGGTCGATTTACCGACATTGGGTGCACCGACAATTGCTACCTCGAACGCACTCCGAATGCGCTCTGCTGCGCGGCTGCCCGAAATTTCTGCTTCAAGATCCGCAGCGACAGCGGACAGAAGCGAGCCAACTTCCGGTGTGACGTCCACCGGCACATCCTCATCGGCAAAATCGATTGTTGCCTCAAGCAACGCCGCAGCCCGGATCAGTGATCTTCCGCCAAAAATCAACCTTCTCTCCGAGTTTTCCGGAAAGCACCCGAAACGCCTGTTTGCGTTGTGCTTCCGTTTCCGCATCGATCAGATCGGCAAGGCCTTCGACCTGGGTCAGATCCAGCCGATTATTGTCGAGAGCGCGCCGGGTGAACTCACCCGCCTCCGCCAACCGAACAGAGTCAAACTCCGAAAGACGACGGAGTAAGGCCTGAACAATGGCTGAGCTTCCGTGCGTGTGAAACTCGACGGTATCCTCACCGGTAAAACTATTGGGGCCTTCGAAGCTGACGACGATCGCCTCGTCAATTACCCCACCTTCGGAATCCAACAGTTTTCGAACGCTCGCCCGCCGTCCCGCTGGAAGGTTCAAACAAATTCCGGATGCGCACTCAAAAGCCCGAGGCCCGGACAATCTCACAACCGAAACGCCAGCCTTCCCCCGAGCGGAGGCCAGGGCAAAAATCGTGTCCATTTCTTTTAACTCACTGTTTTTTAACAATAAGTCAGGTGTTCATCGAATCGAAGAAGTCCGCATTGGATTTCGTCTGCTTCAATTTGGAGATCAGGAATTCGATGGCATCCGTCGTGCCCATCGGGTTAAGGATCCGACGCAGCACGAAGGTTTTCTGCAAATCCACCTTGTCGACGAGAAGGTCTTCCTTCCGCGTGCCCGACTTCAGGATATCCATGGCCGGGAACACACGCTTGTCCGCGATCTTGCGGTCGAGCACGATTTCAGAGTTACCTGTTCCCTTGAATTCCTCGAAGATGACCTCGTCCATCCGGCTGCCAGTATCGATGAGAGCTGTCGCGATGATCGTGAGCGACCCGCCTTCCTCGATGTTTCTCGCCGCGCCGAAAAAGCGCTTCGGACGCTGCAGCGCGTTCGCATCCACACCACCGGTCAGAACCTTACCGGATGACGGCACAACCGTGTTGAACGCGCGACCCAGACGGGTGATGGAATCGAGAAGAATGACCACATCGCGCTTATGCTCGACAAGCCGCTTGGCTTTCTCGATCACCATGTCCGATACGGCTACGTGCCGGGTTGCGGGTTCATCGAAGGTCGAGGAAACGACCTCGCCTTTCACCGACCGCTGCATGTCCGTGACTTCTTCAGGCCGTTCATCGATGAGCAGCACGATCAGATAGCATTCAGGATGATTGATCTCGATCGAATTGGCGATGTTCTGAAGCAGAACCGTCTTGCCTGTCCTCGGAGGAGCCACAATCAGCGAGCGTTGGCCCTTGCCGATCGGTGCCACCAGGTCGATGATCCGGGCCGAACGATCCTTAACCGTGGGATCCTCGATCTCCATTTTCAGACGCTCATCAGGATAAAGCGGCGTCAGGTTTTCAAATGCCACCTTGTGGCGGGCTTTTTCAGGATCCTCGAAATTGATCTTGGTCACATCGATCAGGGCAAAATAGCGCTCGCTGTCGTCCGGCGCCTTGATCACACCTTCAATCGTGTCTCCGGTCCGAAGCGAATACTTTCGGGCCATTTCAGGAGAAACATAGATGTCGTCCGGACCCGGCAAATAGTTCGCCTCGGGCGAGCGCAGGAAGCCAAACCCGTCCTGCAGCACCTCTAGCACGCCATCACCGGAGATCTCCCAGCCCTCATCCGCGCGTTCGCGCAGGATCTGGAACATCATCTCGCCTTTGCGCATCGTCGAGGCGTTCTCGATCTCGAGTTCCTCAGCCATGGACAGAAGGTCCTTGGGGCTCTTCCGCTTCAAATCAGCGAGGTTGAGCGTTTCAAGGACATCGGACGTGCCCTGTGTGTCTGTCATGTCGGATGTCATTGTAAAAACCCGTGATCGTCCGGGCGTTTCCGCCTGGAACGGTTGGAACCTTAATGTGAGGTCTGCGCCAACTCCGGACGGAGTGGTGTCGTGTTCATAAGAACCGACCTTCGCGCTGTCAACTCTTTCAGAACTTCAGGACCACGGCGAGAACGATGACCACCATCAGGACGGTCGGAACCTCGTTCATCATTCGATACTGACGACCTGTCAGGGTATTGCCTCCCGCCGCGAAGGATTTTCGACGTCCGGCCAACCACATGTGAAACACAGTCATAGCGATCACGCCAAAGAGCTTCACCCACGGCCAGATCAAACCCCAATCGACAATCCCGGGCGTCAGGACAAGGCATATCCCCAGAACCCAGGTCACGATCATCGCCGGATTCATGATCACGCGGAGCAGCTTGAATTCCATGGTCCGAAAGAGCGCGTGGGTGTCACCGGATTGGCCGACCTGCTCAGCATGATAAACATATAATCTCGGAAGATAGAACAACCCCGCCATCCAGGACATCACGGCCATGATATGAAAGGCCTTGATCCAAGGATAGAAGCTGGAAAGCAGATCGAACATGACGGGCTCCTGCGGATGGCCTTCTCATATAAATAAAGAAAGAAAGATAAAAGGATGATGATTTTGTAGAGAACCCGAAACCTGTGGATTATCAGGATTTCCACATCTGCCCGGGAACGAAACACGACGCATCGGGTTATCCACAGAATTCAGAAGGCCATTATATTAGTAAATTAAAACAAAGGTTTATTTACTTTCATGATAAACATCCACTGAACAAGTTGAGGATAAATCCAGGGGACACGAATTTATACAAACGATGGTTTGTTCTTACTCACGATAGAAGAAAACCTGCGATCTCAGACGGAAAGCCGAGTTATCTCCGGACTTGCGTCTCCTTTCGGTTTTGCCCGATAGGTGTCCTCACCAAATCCTCTCTCCTGCTCACAGGCTTGTCCACATGACCGGAAAGTTCATCCTCGCATCGGCGTCACAGATCCGCTCGCAACTCCTGTCACAAGCGGGACTGGAACACACCGTTCAGCCCGCACGGATCGATGAGGAAACCATCCGGGATGCGCTGGTCGCCGAAGCGGCCAGCCCGAGGGATATTGCTGATACACTGGCGGAAATGAAAGCGCGAAAGATCAGCGAAAAACAGCCCGACGCCCTGGTTCTGGGCTGCGACCAGGTGCTGGATCATCAGGGAAGGCTTCTCAGTAAACCCGCGACTTCAGCCGAGGCCATGCAGCAGTTGAAAGACATGCGCGGGGGCAGGCACATGCTGCTTTCCGCAGCGGTCATCTACGAAAACGGCAAACCGCTCTGGCGGCATGTCGGCCAGGTGCGGCTGCACATGCGCGATGCGTCGGACGGCTATCTTGAAGGCTACGTCGATCGGAACTGGCACAGCATTCAACACGCTGTCGGGGCCTACAAGCTGGAAGAAGAAGGTGTGCGATTGTTCACACGCATCGAAGGAGATTATTTCAACGTTCTTGGCTTGCCACTGCTAGAGCTATTATCGTTCCTGACACTCAGGGGGGATCTGGAACGGTGAGCGACAAACAGGCGAAAATCCCATTGGCAGGTGTGATCGGTTCGCCGATCTCCCATTCCCGCTCGCCGCAAATGCACGGGCATTGGCTCAGGACCTATGGCATAAAGGGCTTCTACGTCCCGCTGCACGTCGATGCGGCGAACCTTCGGGATGTGCTCGGGGCGCTGCCGAAAATGGGCTTTGTCGGTGCCAATGTGACGATACCGCACAAGGAAGCCGTGCTTGAGATCGCTGACCATGTGACAGACAGGGCCACGCTGATCGGAGCTGCCAATACACTGATTTTCCTTGAGGATGGAACGATCCACGCGGACAATACCGACGGGTACGGTTTCATGGAGAACCTGCGTTCTGGCGCGCCGAACTGGAAACCCGAGAGTGGCGCTGCCGCAGTGATCGGCGCGGGCGGCGCGGCGCGGGCCGTGATCGTGGCCTTGCTCGATGCCGGTGTGCCGGAAATCCTGTTGTCGAACCGTACGCGCATCCGGGCTGAAAGGCTGCGCTCTGATTTTGGCGCCCGCGTGAGCGTGATCGACTGGGTGCAGATCGGCAACATGATCGAGAACGCGGCTTTGCTGGTCAACACCTCCTCCCTCGGCATGCTTGGCAAACCCGAGATGCGGATACCGCTGGATGGGTTGAACCCGTCGACGGTCGTTACTGATCTCGTCTACACGCCGCTCAGAACAAAGCTTCTGGAAGTGGCCGAAGCGAAAGGCTGCGTCACCGTTGACGGTCTTGGCATGTTGCTGCACCAGGGTGTACCGGGTTTCGAACGCTGGTTTGGCACGCGACCGACAGTTGACGAAGCCACGCGCGCTGCCGTGCTGCGGTGATGTTCCAGCTCGGCCTGACCGGCTCGATCGGAATGGGAAAATCCACGACAGCGCGGTTTTTTGCAGAAGCCGGATGCAGGCTGTGGGATGCGGATGCGGCGGTCCACCGGCTTTATGCCCGAAACGGCGAGGCAGTTGCTCCATTGCGAGAAGCCTTCCCCGAAGCCATCGACGACGGTGAAGTATCCCGCGCCGCCTTGCGGAAGATCATATCCGAAAATTCCGAGGCGCTGAAAGTCATAGAGGGTATTGTGCATCCGCTCGTCGCACAGGATCGTGCGGCTTTCGTGGCGGAACATCCCAACGACATTCTGGTCTTCGACATTCCACTTCTGTTCGAGACGGGTGCCGAAAGGGCGATGGATGCGGTCGCCTGCGTCACCGTTCCCGAGGCAGTGCAGCAGGAACGGGTCATGTCACGCGGGACCATGACCATGGCGGAGTTCAAGCAGATTCTATCGAAACAGATGCCGAATACCGAAAAATGCGCCCGCGCCGACTTCGTCATCGAGACCGATACCATTGAACATGCGCGCCAGCAGGTACAAGATATCGTGGCAATCATCAGGAGCAGGATCGCCGATGCGTGAAGTCGTACTGGACACCGAGACCACAGGTTTCGACCCCGAGACCGGCGACCGGATCGTGGAGATCGGTGCCGTGGAATTGATGGGCCACATGGCTACGGGGCGCACCTATCACCAGTACATCAATCCGGAACGCGCCATGCCCGAAGAGGCGTTCCAGGTCCACGGGCTCGGCGACGATTTCCTGCGGGACAAGCCGAAATTCGCAGACATCGGACAGGCTTTTCTGGACTTCGTCGGCGATGCCAAGCTGGTCATCCACAATGCGAAATTCGACATCAAGTTTCTGAACGCAGAACTGAAATGGATGGGTTTGCCCGAAATCCCCTGGACGCAGGCGATCGATACGCTCGACATTGCGCGCAAGAAATTCCCAGGCTCTCCCGCCTCTCTCGACGCATTGTGTCGTCGCTTCAACATCGACAATTCGTCACGCACGCTGCACGGCGCGCTATTGGACAGCGAAATTCTCGCGGAAGTCTATCTTGAACTGATCGGAGGACGTCAGCCCGATTTCGGATTGACGGCTTTATCCACCAGCGCATCGGACAGGCCTGGGGGTCACTGGACGCCGGGAGCGCGCCCAAAGCCCTTGCCCGTCCGTCTCAGCGAAGCGGAACGTGCCGCGCACAAGGACTTCGTTGCGGCCCTGGGCGCGGATGCGCTTTGGTTGAAAACCTAGATCAGGCGTCCATCTTCGGAGCTTCCGACGCCTGACGCCGTGCAAGCTCGTTTCTGTAGAGCGACAGGAAATCGATGTTTTCCAGATTGAGCGGCGGGAAGCCACCGTCGCGGGTCACATCGCTCACGACACGGCGCAGGAATGGGAAAATCATCCGCGGGCATTCGATCAGCAGAAAGGGATGCAGCTGGTCATCGGGCACGTTCTCGATGTGAAAAATGCCGGCGTAATCGATTTCCAGCACGAAGAGCGTCGCATCGCCATCTTTGGCCTTCGAGGTCACCTTGAGCTTGATCGAGGATTCGTACTGGTTCTCAGCGCTGCGTTTCTTTGCATCGAGGTTCACCTGAACCTGTACGTCAGGCGTAACATCCGCGGGCGCACCCTTTTGCGCCATGATGTTTTCGAAGGACATATCTCGGATGAATTGACCCAGAACGCGCATCTGCGGCGCGACGGGTTGTGCTTGGGGTTCGGCCATGTGTCACTCCTGACGGTAAAAGCAAATCGGCACTCGCTTAACAGTTTGTCGGAGGCTTCTCAATGGTCCGACCAACCGGACGGGCGCTTGGTATCGTTCTTTTCGGGCGCAACTTCGATGTAATCTCCTTCGATCACCTCGCCTTGACCGGGAGTCCGCCTTGGTTGCTGGGGCGCAGGTCCCGATTGTACTGTATGAAGCTGAATGCGGGCCCTTACCGCGTCCAGAAGCGCCGCGCGAACGCCGGGTACGAGCAGCAGAAATCCGATCGAATCCGTGAAAAACCCCGGCGTGAGCAGCAGCGCACCTGAGAAAAGGATCATCGCCCCGTGGGCAAGCGGTTCTGTCGGATCGCGCAGATCGGAAAAGGAGTTGCGCAATTGGTTGAGCGTCGACAGCCCCTGTTGCCGCACCAGCCAGGTCCCGATGATCGCCGTTATGACAACGGTGACAAGCGTCCAGCCGAGCCCTATTGCCCCGCCGATCTGTATGAAAAGCGCGATTTCGATAAGCGGTACAGCCAGAAAGGCGACAAACAGCCACATATTGGGTCTTCCTTTCGCGGGTTGTGGAGTGGACTTGACCCCGCCCGACCCCTACATAGAGGCTTGTACGGATAATTTCCATAATCTGCCCGACATGAGGTCAACATGAATTCGCCCCTGATACAGCTTCTGGTGCTCGCAGGCATTGCCGTTTTTCTGATACTGCGCCTGAAGAATGTTCTGGGCACCCGCGAAGGTTTCGAAAAACCGCCCGCACCGACGCCGATCTCTGACAGATCCGCCGCGCGCGACTTCGAGGTGATCGAAGGTGGCCCCGACCTCGACATCGTGGATCATGTGGATGACGGCAGCCCCGCCGCCCGGGCGCTGGCCGAGATGAAACGCATCGAGCCGTCCTTCAACGTGACCGATTTTCTTGCCGGGGCGCGCGGTGCCTATGAGATGATTGTCATGGGCTATGAAAATGGCGAGCTCTCACAGATCCAGCCTTTCCTGGCCGAAGACATCTACGAGTCCTTTGTGGACGGTGTTGCCGCGCGCGAGGACCAAGGACTGAGCATCGAGGCCAATTTCATCGGCGTTCGGGAACTGAAGCTGCTGGATGCAACACTGGACCCGGAAACCAACGAGGCCGAGCTCACCATCCGCTTCGTTGCCGAGCTGGTCTCGGCGGTCCGCAATGCCGAAGGCGAGATCATCGAAGGCAGCACGACGGACGTGAAACGCCAGAAGGACACATGGATTTTCGCACGGGCCATGGGCTCGGACGATCCGAACTGGCAACTCGTCTCAACCGACGCTTGAGAAGTCTTGCCGCAGCGATCCTTTGCGCGGGAGCCGTGATCATGTCAGTCGCGGCCCGTGCCGAAACGCAGGTCAGCCTCCTGACTTTCGATGCGCTCGACGGTTGGGCCGAGGACGATCACGCGGCCGCTCTGGCGACTTTTCAGAATACCTGTCTCGATCTCAAGGACCCCGATTGGCGTGCCGTCTGCGCATACGCAACCTCTAAGCCGGACCCACGTAGCTTCTTTGAACTGCTGTTTCGCCCGGTTCTGGTCGAGGATGGGCAGGAGGCACTTTTCACCGGCTACTTCGAGCCGGAACTGGATGCTTCGTTGCGCCCTTCCGCGCGCTACCGCTATCCCGTCTACGCAATGCCCGACGAGGCAAAGGTCATCACCCCCTGGTACACCCGGCGACAGATCCTTGAAGAGGGAAAGCTCGACGGCAGGGGTCTGGAAATCGCCTGGGTCGATGATCCGGTGGAATTGTTTTTTCTGCAAATCCAGGGATCCGGGCGGCTGAAACTGCCGGGCGGGCGGATGCTGCGCGTGGGCTATGCCGGGACCAATGGTCAGCCCTACAAATCGGTCGGCGTCGAACTCATCCGTCTGGGCATCTTCGAGCCGCATGAAGTCAGCGCTACGGTCATCAAGAACTGGGTACGGCAGAATCCGGGCGCCGGGGAGGAAATGCTGATGCACAATCCTTCCTATGTCTTTTTCCGCGAGGTGAGTGAAGTGCCCGCCGACCGCGGCCCGCTCGGTGCGATGAACCGGTCGGTCACACCCTTGCGAAGCATCGCCGTCGATCCTGCGTTCGTGCCGCTCGGTGCGCCGGTCTGGATCGAGAAGGATGGGCGGGATCCGATGCGGCGGTTGATGATCGCGCAGGATACCGGCTCCGCGATTAAAGGTGCGCAGCGCGCGGATGTGTTTTTCGGAACCGGGGATGCGGCGGGTCGGGTGGCCGGAACCCTGCGCGATCCGGGGCGCATGGTCGTCCTGCTGCCGATCCAGCGGGCCTATGCCATGCTGACCGAGGGCCCGTCGTGACCCGTCGCAGGCTGGCACCCGAAGAGCTTGAACTCTGGAAAAAAGTGACCGAGCGCACGGAACGGATGCACCAGCGGCGCAGCTTCGATCCCGATGCCTACGCGGTACCCGCCAAACCCAAACCTTCTACTCCGCTCGCCATGCCGACTGCGGATGGAAAGACGCCCCCGCGGCCCCCGGCGCGCAAGGTGGAATTCGATCTCGTCTCGCCCGTAGCCGACAGGTTGCGCAAGGCGCCCGTGCAGATGGACAAGAAGACCTTCGCGAAGATGGCGCGCGGCAAGCTGAAACCCGACGCCCGGATCGACCTGCACGGAATGACGCTGGACCGCGCTCATGGGGTGCTCAACCGTTTCATCTTCGACGCCCATGCCTCGGGAAAGCGGCTGGTTCTGGTCATCACCGGGAAAGGCAAGGACCGCGACGAAGGCGGTCCCATCCCAGTACGATACGGTGTGCTGCGCCACCAGGTACCGCATTGGCTGAGTATCCCGCCGCTGGCTTCGGTCGTGATGCAGGTCAATCCCGCGCACCTGCGTCATGGCGGTGGTGGCGCCTATTACGTTTATCTCAAGCGGCCGAAGTAGGAAGGTCGCGCTGGTAGCGCCAGATGCCCAGACCCGCGAGAGCCGCGCCCACCAGGTAGAAGGCGGCCATGGGGACCATCTGCTGTGGAAAATCGATGCCATAGTCGATCAGGGCTCCGGTAATCCCCGGCCCGATGGCCGATCCGAAGACCATGAGCGCCGCCGCCGCGGACTTGATCGCCCCGAGATGCCGCGTGCCATAGAAGACTGCCCAGAAGGCCGTCGTTGCCGTCCCGTGCATCGCCTGCCCGATACCGAAGATCACAAGTGCAATACCAGCGGCAAAGATCGACTGGGCCTGCGACAGCAACAGGAATGACAAGGCAAAGGGCAGCAATTGGAATGGCACCACCCATTTCACGCCGAAGCGATCTACCGCCCATCCGGCGATGAAGGTAAAGGCGATCGTGGACAACGTATAGAACGGCAGCAGGGAGACGAAGGCGACAAGGCTCCACCCTTTCACCTCTGTCAGATGCACCTGCTGGAAAAATAGCGCCGTGCCCCAGGCAGGTGGCCCGAGAAGCAGGGGGATCAGCACATAGAAGAGCGGATGGTGCAGCATGTCGCCACGCGACCAGTGGCGCCCACCCATGCCGAGGCTTTCATTGCTTTCGGACATGGATTGCGGCGTGCGTTCCTGCCGCAGCAGAAGTTGTATGACCGGGATTGTCAACAGGACCATAACGGCCGCGAGCACCCACAACTCGCGCCAGCCGATCACTGCGAGCAAGGCTACGAAAGTGACGGGAAGCAAGGCCTGTCCTGCGGCGAACCCCATGGAGGCGATTGAAATCGCACGTCCCCGCGCGGCCACGAACCAGCGCGCCATCGCCACATAGGCAAGCTCCGACATCAGCCCCTGACCGAAGAGCCGCAGTGCATAGATCACGACGACAAGCAGAGCCCAATGCGTCACGGTCGCCATTGCAAGACAGGCCGCGGCCAGAAGCACCATCACCCAGACCGACAGCAGCCGCACGCGATGGCGGTCGGTCAGAACCCCGGCCCAGATCATCGTCGCCGCCGAAATCGTTGTGCCAAGCGTGTAGATTGCGCCCCACTGCCCGTCCGTCAGGCCGAAGTCGCGCATGATGTCGCCCGCAAAAAGCGCAATGAAGAACGTCTGCCCGTAGGAGGACGAGAACGACAACAGGAACCCCGCCAGCAGGAACAGCCGGTTGTCAAAGAGGAAGCGCAGATAGCCCATGGGCCAGCTTTTGCAGGCGCGCGCCGGATTGGAAAGCCCTAAAGAACGTAGCGGCTGAGGTCGGTGGAGCGGGACAACTCGCCGAGGTTTTTCTCAACGAAATCCGCGTCCACGACGATTGCCTCTCCCCCCCTGTCGGGCGCGTTGAAGGACAATTCCTCGAAAACCCGCTCCATCACCGTGTAAAGTCGCCGCGCGCCGATGTTCTCGACGGATTGGTTGACCTCTGCCGCGATCCGCGCCAGCGACGCGATCCCGTCCTCGGTGAAGCTCACGTCCACGGACTCGGTCCCCATCAGGGCGGTGTATTGAAGTGTCAGCGCGTTGTCGGTTTCCGTCAGGATCCGGACGAAATCCTGCTCGGTCAGCGCGCGCAACTCCACCCGGATCGGCAGGCGGCCCTGAAGCTCGGGCAGAAGGTCCGAGGGCTTGGCGATGTGGAAAGCGCCCGAAGCGATGAAGAGGATGTGATCGGTCTTCACCGGCCCGTGTTTCGTGCTTACCGTTGTGCCTTCGATCAGCGGCAGCAGGTCGCGCTGTACCCCTTCCCGACTGACGTCGGCGCCGCGTGCGTCCGACCGGGCGCAAACCTTGTCGATCTCGTCGAGAAAGACGATCCCGTTCTGCTCCACCGCCTCGATCGCGGCGCGCGTCACGGTTTCATCGTCCAGCAGCTTGTCCGCCTCCTCCCCGATCAGGATTTCGTAGCTTTGCGCCACCGTCAGGCGTTTGCGGGTCTTGCGCCCACCAAGCGCCTTGCCGAACAGATCGCCCAGATTGAGCATGCCCATGTTGCCGCCGGGCTGTCCGGGGATATCCATCATCGGGAACGGGTTCGAGGTATCTGCGATTTCCAGCTCGATTTCGGTATCGTCGAGCTCGCCGGATTTCAGCTTCTTGCGAAACATTTCGCGGGTGCCTTCGCGCGCGTCCTCGCCGGCAATCGCGCTGATCACCCGGTCTTCGGCGGCCATTCGCGCGCTGGTCTTCACGTCTTCGCGCATATGCTCGCGCACCATCGTGATGGCGCTGTCCACGAGGTCGCGGATGATCTGCTCCACATCCCGCCCGACATAGCCCACTTCGGTGAACTTGGTCGCCTCCACCTTCAGGAACGGCGCGCGGGCCAGTTTCGCAAGGCGGCGGCTGATCTCGGTCTTGCCGACGCCGGTGGGCCCGATCATCAGGATGTTTTTCGGATAGACCTCCTCGCGCAGATCATCGCTCAGCTGTTTTCGCCGCCAGCGGTTGCGCAGGGCGACAGCGACGGCCCGCTTGGCATCGCTTTGGCCAATGATGAAACGGTCGAGTTCGGAGACGATTTCGCGCGGCGTGAGATCGGTCATGTCAGTCCTTTGTCAGTAAGAGGGAGGCAGGCGATGGCGCGGGATGAACGCTGGCATAGCCGCCATCAGGCGGGCGCGGATTCGTTCCCAGCGCGCGCCCAGAAAAAGCAGGGCCGCGCCAAGCGCGAGCACTGTGAAAACCGCCCCTTCGCCCTTGAACAGGGTCGATGTGAGCACCACGGTATAGCCGATGGCGGCGATCAGGAAGGAGCGCCGGTCGATCACGATGGCGATGATCGCGATGACCAGGAGTACCGCTGCAAGCAGGGCGTTCGACAGGGCTGTTCCTGTGCTCAGAAGGGTCAAGGCGACCGTGTTTACGAGCGCCGGTGCGGCGACGACGTGAAGCCAGAAGCCGTTGGCCGCCCGGCGCGTGACCCGGTGCGGGTCCGACATGTCGAAGGCCATGGCGATGGCAAAAACGACAATGCCAAGGATCAGCGTGATGATGGCGAAAGGCCCATCCGCTGACAAAAGGAAGAGATCGCGAAACGTGCCGGGCGAGCCATGGGCATTTGCGGCCACCATGATCAGCGTGAGAAAGGTTCCCAGCGCGATCAGCGCAAGAGCGAAGGGCACGCGGAACCTTACCCAGTAGATCGCCAGCGCAAGGGTCGCCAGACCAAGTGGCAGCGGCACGGTCGTGTTGTCCCCTTGGGCGATCATGAAGACTTCCGACAGGCCGCCGGAGAATGCGTAGAAAGCATTGGCGGCGAACATCACCGACAGGGCGATGGCGGGTGCCACCATGCGACGGTTCCGGATGAAATATTCCGACAGGAGCCACAAGACGGCGGCCGCCACGAGGCCGGTGAACACGGTCAAAGTGCGCAGGCCAGAGAGATTGTCGAACAGCAGCAGCGAGACAACGCCCGCCCATCCAGAAGCCAGGATCGCCATGCCGACCACGATGAAAATCTCGTTGAAGCCCCGGAAAAGCTCGAAGGGTTCGTCGCCCGGCTCAAGGCTTTCGCGCGCGCCCTTGCGCGCATCGGCAAGGTTGATGAGCGCCACCGCCTGCGCTTCGGTCAGAATTCCGGCGCTGACGGAAGCGCGGAGATCGTCTCGCTCGATCATCCGCCGATCTTTTCGACCGTCAGGTTGCCGTTGGTATAGACGCAGATGTCGGCAGCAATCGCCATGGCGGCGCGGGCGATGTCTTCTGCGTCACGGTCGCTGTCCATCAATGCGCGCGCCGCCGCCAGCGCAAAGTTCCCGCCCGACCCGATCGCGGCGACACCATGTTCGGGCTCCAGCACGTCGCCCGCGCCGGTGATCACGAAGATGTCCTTGCCGTCCGAGACAATCAGCATGGCTTCGAGTTTCTGCAGGTATTTGTCCGTGCGCCAGTCCTTGGCCAACTCGACGCTGGCGCGGGCGAGTTGTCCGGGTGTCGCCTCCAGCTTGGCCTCGAGGCGTTCGAGCAGCGTGAAGGCATCCGCGGTTGATCCCGCGAAGCCTGCGACCACGTCGAAACCGCCTGGGCTCAGCCTGCGCACCTTGCGCGCCGTGCCCTTGATGACGGTCTGGCCGAGCGAGACCTGCCCGTCACCTGCGATGACCACATGGCCGCCTTTCTTGACGCCGATGATGGTCGTGCCATGCCAGCCGGGGAATGCGTCTTCCGCCATGATCTGCTCCTTTGTCCGGCCTTTTATATGGCGTGCCGCGCGCCGAGGCACAAGAACCCGTGCGGAGAACGAAAAAAGGCGCCCTGCCGGGGCGCCCTTTAGTTCAAGATCTGAATGGTGTCAGATCGAGGATTCGATCCAGCTTTGCAGCGCGGCCTTGGGGCGCGCACCTGCCATGTTGGAGACGACTTTACCGTCCTTGAAGATGAAAAGCGCCGGGATGCCGCGCACGCCCATCTGTGCGGGCGAGTTGGGATTGCTGTCCACATCGACCTTCACGATCTTGACCTTGCCTTTCATCTCGGCGGCAAGCTCTTCGAGCGCCGGGCCGATCTGCTTGCAGGGTCCGCACCATTCGGCCCAGAAATCCACCACAACGGGGATGTCCGAATTCTTCACTTCTGCGTCGAATGTGTCGTCGGTGACGGCGAGCGTGGCCATGTCGTTCTCCTGCGTGATGAGCCTGAGGGATGAACCTAGGGAGCGCTGCCCGCCGCGTCAAGATATGGTGTGTTGCGCAAAGCGCGCATCACGGTTTCGTGCGGCAGGGGCATGAATAGCGGCGCATTTGTCCAGACAATACCGGTTTCAATACTCTGTCCGGGGTAAATCTGTTGCAGGGCATGCAGATAGGCACCCATCTGCCGCAGGATGCCTTCGGGCACATCTTCGGCGCTGGCAGGGACCGTTCGGTTGGTCTTGAAGTCGATGGCCAGTATCCGACCAGGCTCAAAGAGCAGATGATCGATCTTGCCCGCGAGTTTTTCCCGGCCGAGGTCTGCGGTGACCGACACTTCGCTGAGCCATCTCGACGCGAAGAGAAACCGCAGCGCCGGGTCGGTCAGGACGCGGATGGCTTCTTGTTGTGCCGCGACGTTGTCGGGGGTCCACTCCACGTCTGATCGGTAATCGCCCAAGACCTCCGGGGCGACGGCGGACAATCGTTCGATATGGGCGTGGACTAGGGTCCCGTGCGATTTGGCTCGCTCCTCGTCCCATCCCGACTCGCCCGGCAAGGCCTTTGCGCCGCCGAGATCCGAAGGAGACAGCGATTTTGTCAGTTCCTTCGGCGGCGGGGCAGGATCATGCAGGCAGGCGGGAAACGGCTCTTCAATCAAGGGGTTGGTTTCGGTTTCCTCTGGCGGCAAGGCGTCCCAATCGGAATGGCTGAACCGCTTGATCGGCAAGCCGTAAAAGACCTCATCGGTCGCCCCCACATGACCCATCGCGCTCTCGACAAGCTGGTACCAGCTTTCGCCTTGCTTTGGCAGATCACCCGCCGCCGCGATGATCAGCCATTTCTCCGCTCGGGTTAGCGCCACATAGAGCAGTCGCAGCCTTTCCGCGGCGTCGGTGTCGCGGCGACCATCGAGCGCTTCGGAGAGGATCTCCGGCACGTCTCCGGCCCTGGTTTTCCACAGCGGTACGCCCCGGGCCGGAATGATTTCATCGCGGATCTTGTTCTGCTGCGGGCCGGTGTCCGGAAGGATCACGATCGGGGATTCCAACCCCTTGGCGCCGTGTACGGTCATGACGCGAATCTGGTCGGACGCGTCGTCGACCTGTCGCTTGATTTCCAGATCGTCAGTCTGCATCCAGACCAGAAAGCCGGTGAGGCTGGGCACGGCCGCGCGCTCATAGGCGAGCGCCTGGGACAGGAGCGCGTTGATGCCGTCTTCCGCCTCGGTCCCGAGACGGCCGATCAGCTTTCTGCGCCCGTGATGCCGCGTCAGGATCCGTTCGATCAGATCGAAAGGCCGCAGAAAATCGACATTGTTCCGCAGGTCGCGCAGGATCGCCATCGTAGCGGCGAATTCCTCCCGCCTTTCGCGCAGCGCCTGCCAGAGGTGGTCGGTTTTGCGGCGATGGGCGAGATCGAAGAGCGCCTGTTCCCCCCATCCGAAAAGCGGTGATCTGAGCGCCGTGGCAAGCGAGAGACTGTCTTCCGGCGTCGCGAGAAAGGCCAGGAGCGCGGCGATGTCGCGCACCGCCAATTCGCCGCCCACCTTCAGCCGATCCGCGCCGGCGATGGGCAGGCCCTTGCGCTTGCAGGCCCGGATGATCTCGCCGAAAAGCGCGCTGCGGCGCTGGACGAGGATCAAAAAGTCGCCTGGTCGCACCGGTCGCTTTGCGTGGCGGCCGGGCTGTTTCAGATCGACGGGAATGGTCTCCTGCGCATCGATCATGGCCTTCATCGTTTCGGCCACGCGCTCTGCCAGAACCACATGGTGGTGGCGGTCGCCCAGCCGGTCGAGGGGCTCATGCCAGAGCCGCTCGTCCGGATCGTTATTCGGCTCTACCAAGGGCCAGAGGTCGACGCGGCCCGGCAGATCGCTCTTGAAGGCGCGGTGGTCGTCGCCGGATGAAAACCCTGCGTCGGCCTTGTCCGGAAAGGTCTTGTCCACCACCCGAAGGATCGCCGAGGACGAGCGGAAGGAATAGTGCAACTCCTCCGTCTCCAGCTTCTGCAGGGCCGCCTCGAATTTCTCCCCGAACTCGGCTTTCATTCGGTCGAATTCCTTCGGATCGGCGCCCTGGAAGGAGTAGATCGATTGTTTCTTGTCGCCCACCACGAAAAGTGTGCGCGGCGTATCGCCCCGTGCGCCCTTGCCGCTGGTGAATTCCTGCGCCAGCAGCCGGATGACATCCCATTGAGCGGGGCTGGTATCCTGCGCCTCATCGACAAGAATATGGTCGATCCCGCCGTCGATCCGGAAGAGCACCCACGCGGCCACGCGGCTGTCGGAGAGCAGCGCGCGTGCCTTCAGGATCAGATCGTCGAAGTCGAGCCATCCCCGGATGCTCTTTTGTGCCTCGAAACGCGCCAGAAACGGTGCGGCGAAAGCGTGCAAGGCGTGGGTCTTTCGGGCCGCCGCAAGTGCCAGCCGTTTTTCCCGCGCCGCCTCGATGCGCAGCATGAAGGCTTCAAGCTGCGGCATGTCTTCCGACAGGGCGGTTTGCGTGGCCTTGGTCGGAAAAGTCCCGATCTTCGCCTGAAAGGGTTTCTGTGCCTTGCCGCCAAAGAGAAACAGGTCTTCCAGCTCCGGCAGGATACCAACCGTCAGCTTTGAAATGCGCTGCAATCGCTCTGCGGCTTTCGCGTCGTTCCCCCCCTTGGCAAGCATCGCCGGCGTGATCCGCTGGATCAGCCCGTAGCTCATCGCCGCCGAAGGCGAGCTTTTCCAGATCTTCCTCCGAAAAGCCCACGGGCATGTCGAAAAAGGACCAAAGCTGCTCCCGCGTGAGAGACAGCGCGAAATTGCCTTTATGGCGGACGATTTCCTTGGTCAGGCCCGAGAAATCCTCGCCCGTGTACTGCGCCGCAAGCTCTGCAACGAGGCCGCCTTCCGGACCCTCCGCCATGGTATCGACGACTTCGGCGCGCAGCAGGTCGGCGGCGCGATCCTCGATTTCCGTGAATTGTGGGCTGACGCGGGCTTCGAGCGGAAAACGTCGCAACAGAGCCGAACAGAACGAGTGGATCGTCTGGATCTTCAGCCCGCCCGGCGTCTCGATGGCTCGGGCAAACAGGGTCCGCGCCGCTGCCAGACGCGTCGTGTCGATCGCTGTGTCGACACCAAGCTCGGCGAGCGCGCTGGTCAGTGCGGCATCCTCCAGCATCGACCAGTCTCCCAGACGCTTGAACAGGCGGTTCTGCATCTCCGAGGCGGCCGCCTTGGTATAAGTCAGACAGAGGATGTTCTGCGGTTGAACGCCGTCGAGGAGAAGGCGCGCAACCCGGTCGGTCAGAACACGGGTTTTTCCCGAGCCTGCGTTCGCGGCAAGCCAGGTTGAAACGTCGGGACGGGCCGCGCGGACCTGCGCTTCGGTGGCGTCATTGCGCGGCGTCATTCGAGCACCTCCGGGACCGCGCTGTCCGTCTCCTCCCATTCGCCGAACCGGGCCAGCAGATCGTAGTCACCGTCGAAGCGCACCTTCTGCATCATCCGCCGGGAGGTGAACCCCTGCTGCGGGTCGAGATAGGCTTCGATCAGCACCCGCAATTTTCGCAGCACCTCGTGCGGCGGCTCATCCGCCAGCGGCGCTTTCACATCCTTCGGCTGCAATCCCAGCCCGATGAAGACGGCGTCGAGCACCTCCGCCGGACCGATGGCAGGGAAGGCACCCTGCTCGATCATCGCGGCTTCGATCAGAAGTTGCTTGTCGAAGGCCGCCTGCTCCTTTTCCGACGGCGGTGTCCCGGTCTTGTAGTCATAGAGAATGATCTTGCCATCGTTTGTGCGGTCGATCCGGTCGGCCTGCACGGTGAGCGAAAAACCGATCTCGGGCCAGTTGAGCTTACCGCGCGCCTGTTCTTCGAAGGCGACGGGTGTGGCGCGGGACTGTCGCTCGGTCTCGCCCGCCACGAAGGCGTCGGCGATACGCAACAGGCGCGCCTGCCAGAGCGTGCGGGCGGCAGGCCAGGGAACATTTGTCCGCAAGATCTCCTCTGCCATCGACGCCAGAACCTCCGGCGACAACCGTGACGGATCCGCGAGGCTCTCCTTGACGAACTCTTCGACCACCTCATGCGCCACCCGGCCGCGCAGCAATGCGTCCGGTGTTTGCACGAGCGACCCGAGTTTGCGCAGGCGCAGCACGCGTTTTGCATAGATTGCATAGGGATCGCGGATCAGATGCTTGATGTCGGTCACCGAGAGCTGCCTTGGCCGCGCGGCAGCGGGGGGCTTCGGGGAAGGTCGTGGGGCCGGCGGGATATACGGTGCCGTCTCGAAGGTGGCGACATGTTGGAGCCAGATGTTGCCGCGATGAATCATTCTGGTCAGGGCCTCTTTGCCGCCTTGCTCCTCGAGCCCGCCCAGCAGATTGCAGAGCCGGTTGACCCAGCGCGACGCGATGGTCTGTGCGTCGTCGGACCGGATCGACCGCGAGAGCCAGACCTCGCGCGCGCCGATGGCCTGTTGATAGTCATGGGCGGAAAGCCCGATCCGCCGCTCCGGCAGCAGCAGACCGGCCTTGTGCCGCATCGTCCGGTTCAGCCAGGGATCGGGGGCGGGCGGTTCCGGCCAGGTGCCATCGTTCAGACCTGCGAGTATGACGAGGTCCGCGCCCTGCACCCGCGCTTCCAATGTGCCCCAGATCATGATGTCAGGATGCGGCGCATCGCGGTCGCGCACCTCCCCTTCGGCAAGGAGTGCGCCGATCAGATCTGCATAGTCCTGCGCAGACATTGCGCCCCCGAAAGGAGCATGTTCCGCAAGATGGTCAAGCGTGCGCAAGGCCTCGCGCCCGGCCTGCTTCTCCCAAAGTCCCCCGGTGCCGCTGTCGAAACGACCCTGTGCAAGGCATTCCGCCAGTGTCCGGTGATCGTTTACCCATCTTTCGAGCGGACGGTCGCCTATATCGAGCCTGCCGCAGCACTGCTCTCCGACCCAATCCGCCCAATCCTCGATCTCGCGTTGTCGCTCTGCATCTTTGCTCACGCCGGCAACCATGCGCCTGATCCCCTCCGGGTCGGGATAGGGCAGGCCATGCTTGCGCATTTCAAGCTCGAGCCTTTGCGTGTTGAGCACATGCGCGCCCCGCTCCTTTCCGGAATGGGTAAGCGGGTGTTTCAGCAGGCTGAGGAGCGCTTCGGCATCGAGCCTGCGATGAAAGAGCGCCGCGACATGGCGCAGGAACCGACCGGGCGGCGAGAGTTGCAGCGGTGTTCCGGCCGAGTCGTCGGGCAGGATACCCCATTGGTCGAGCGCCGCCGTGATCTGTCGGGTCAGCATCCGGTCCGGCGTGATGACCGCGGCGCGCTGTCCATCCTCAGCCGCTTTGCGCAGGCGCAGCGCGATCGCCAGTGCTTCGGCGCGCGGCGTTGGGGCCTCCAGCAGGGTGACGCCCTCTGTCGCGGCCTCCATATCGGTCAGCCTGCGGCCTTCGATGCGCCAGGCGTCGGTGACGGGGGCGGGTCGCAGGGACAGCGACACAAGGCGGTTGCGTGCGGGCGAGGGTGGCGGGGTGTCGTGCCAGGGGGCGACGTCATCAGGACCAATGCCCAGCGAGAGCATCAGTTTCTGAAAGCGGAATTGCGGATGATCCTCCGGCGGCAGGCCGTCTGGCCCATCGGACAGCGTGCCGAAGGGTGTGTCATGGTCGAAACCGGGCAGGATCAGCGCCCCTTGCGGCAGGTACGCCACGGTTTCCATCAACATGAGGGTTGCGCCGCGCGAGCCCGTCGATCCCGCAACGATCACCGGATGTGCCGGCGGATGCCGGTGCCAATGCGCGGCGAGGGCCTGCACCATGGCGCGCTGCCGGCTTTCCGCATCGGGTGGCATGTCGCTGAGGCGCAGGAACTCCCGCGCGATGCCGATGAATTTCTGCGCCCGGCTCCAGTGGTCCGAATGATCGGACAGATCCAGCGCGGAAATTGCCTCCGGACTCACCCCTTCGCCGTGCATCTCGTCGAAGAGGGCGGCCAGACTGTCGGTCAGATCATAGAGCGAGGTGCGCGGCGCGAGCGTCTCATCCGCCTCCAGAAGTTTCGATACAAGCTTGACGAGTTCGAGCCGGCAGCGCAGCGGTGAGGCTGCCTGCGGCATGAACACCTCCGGCACCAGCCCGTCCAGCATGGTGAGCAGCCGTAGCCGCGGCAGAAACCCCGGCGGGCCTTCGGAAAAGAGATCGGTGATGCGACGCTGCATCCGCGCCGTGTTCACGATGAGATCTACACGCGCCATGGCATCGGGCGGGCTGCCATCCAGCCTTTCGCGCAGGCCTGCGACCAGTGCCTTGGGAAAATCCACGCCCGGCGCCAGCCCGAAGACACGCGGTTTCGTGCCGGGCTCAAACAATCGGTTCACCAAGCATCTTTTCGGCTGCCGCAATACCTTCCGGATGGCCGACATCGCACCACTTTCCGGGATAGGAGAGCCCGTAAAGTCGGCCGTCGGCCAGCATCAGGTCCCAGAGCAGGTTGAGGGAAAAGCACTGCCCGGTGATTTCCCCGAGCCGATCTGTCTTGATGATCTGCGCCCCGCCGTAGACCCATGGCCCACGCCGTGCGAGCCGGCCCTCCTGCCCTACATCGAAATCGCCGGTGCTGACGCTGGCGACGGTCCGGGCAAGCGGTACGCAGATCAGCAGAGCATCCATCACAGTCGGGTCCCAAGCCTCGGCCAGCAAGCCCAACGGGTTCGGCCCGGCCCAGATGGCGTCGGTGTTCAGGGTGAAAACCGGGTGAGGGCCGAGCAGCGGCAGGGCATTTTTCAGCCCCCCGCCCGTATCGAGAATCTCGGGCGTCTCAACCACCACATCGACGCCGCGCGGCTCCAGATACTCGGCCAGCGGTTCCGGCTTGTAATGCAGGTTGGCGACCTTCCGGATCGGACCGTAAGCGCTGACAAGCGCCAGCGCATGGCCGATGAGCGGTTCGCCCGCGACCGCGATCAGTGGCTTGGGCCGGTCTTTCGTCAGAGCCTTCATCCGCGTGCCGAAACCCGCGGCAAAAAGCATCACGGCTTCGGGACAGTCGCGCATTTCGATCTCAGTCTGGCAAGATTTTCCGGTGTCGGAGCAGGCATGACCTTTGTAAGGAGGCCCTTGATATCGCGCAACGACGGCTGTGCAAGGTTGGTCTGGATGTGACTCCAGACCCTCGGGATCAGATCAACATAATGCGCCTTTCCGTCCCGCATGCACAGCCGCGCGAAAACACCCAGAATTCGCAGGTTGCGCTGGGCGCCCATGACGGCGTAGGCCGCATCGAATGCGTCCCTGTCCTGTGGGTTTTGCCGCAAGAACCGCGCTTTCATCCGGGCTTCGATGTCGGGCGAGACGTCGCGGCGCGCATCCTGAAGGATGGAGACGAGATCGTAGACGGGATGCCCGAGCATCGCATCCTGAAAATCCAGAAGACCGACACGGGCCGGGCCGTCGCGCTCGGGCAACCAAAGCAGGTTTTCCGCGTGATAATCCCGTTGCACAAGAACCGTGGCATGATCGTCGAAAGGCTGGATAGCGGCAGCGAAGGACTCGGCAAATTCCGCCTTCGCACCGATGTCAGTTTCGCCCGCTGCACCGGATTGATACCACTCGAAAGCCAGAGCGGCGAGCGGCACCGTGACAGGAGAGGTATAGGGCGCCAAGGCAGGAGGCTGACAGCGGTGCAGCCGTGTCAGCACATCGGTCGCAGCCTCGTAAAGCGTGTTTTCACAGCCCGGGTTTTGTGTGATCTCCCGCGCGAAAACCCGGTCGCCCAGGTCTTCGATCATCAGGAACCCCTGCGCCTCGTCCGCCGCATGGATGCAAGGCGCGCTCAGGCCGTTCTCGCGCAGGAATGTTGCGATCCGAAGGAAGGGGCGCACGTCCTCGCCCTTCTCCGGCGGGGCATCCATCAGGACGGCGGTGGACCCATCGGTTCCGGTCAGCCGGTCGTAGCGACGGTTGGAGGCATCGCCGGCAAGAAAGCGGATCTCCGCTGAGCCCCAGCCTGCCTGTTCAATGAAGGCCCGTTTTGCCTCTTGCCTGCTCATGCAGAACCCCATCCTGACAGCTTGGCCGTCCATTTATCGGCACTCCAGTTTGCATCGAGATGGCGGGACGCCTCATCCGGGCCGTCGCTCAAGGTGATCTCGAGCGCGTTGTCCGGTCGCAGGGGCCCCAGATGCTCCGGCCATTCGACGAGACAGATCGCTGTCTCGAAGGCTTCGGTGAGCCCAAGCTCTTCGATCTCCTGTGGCGTGCCGATGCGGTAGAGATCACTGTGCCACAAGGGGCCTTGCGTGGTTTCGTAGGTTTGCACAAGGGTGAAGGTCGGCGACGGTATGTCTTCGGGTGTGATCAGGATTCGACGTATAAGGCTGCGCGCGAAATGCGTCTTGCCGGCACCCACAGTACCTCGAAGCAACACGGTGTCGCCCGGCACGAGTCGAAGGGCCAGCGTGGCCGCGACACGGTCGGTCTGCGTGCCTGTTTTCAATTCAAAGCAGAGGTGATTTGCCGTCATGCCGGCATCGTGTCCGCCCGGCGGAGCGACTGCAAGAAGATAAGACCGGGCTCAACGTATTTTGGTAACGGGTCTCGACTTCACCAATCTGGTGGGCGCGATTTCGGTCTTCGCGAAGCGGACCACCGTCGCACCCGAGGTGATCCGCGAGACATGACAGGTCAGGGACTGGCCCGAGGACAGCAGCACCGGCATCTCCCAGGACTTGCGCTCACCGTAGTCCAGAACGAAATCCGCCAGTGCGGTCCATCTTGCGCCGGGAACGCAGAGCGATTTCCAGGCCTGAACGCAATCGGTGATCGTCACATCGGCAAAGGAATTGTCCGGATCGAGCGCCCAGAGCTTGCGGTAGGCGAGATTGCAGAAGGTCAGAACGCCGGTGGAGGAAAACACAACCAATCCGTCCTCGAACGTATCCATCAGGGATTGCCCAAGCTCGAGTTCGGCGCGGAAATTGCGCGTGAGTGAGACTTCGGCACTGATGTCCTCGATCAGAAAGGCGATCGCACCATCCGGATGCGGCCGTCCGCGCACCCTGTAGGTCTGCCCGGTCTCCAGCGTCCAGGTTTCCTGATACCGGCCATCGGTCGCGGCGGCGATGACCTCGGTGATCTGTTGCCGCCAGGAACTGTAATTCTTCGGCTCCGGCATCCTGCGGTTTTCCCGCAGCCGGTCGAAAAAGGACATGAGCGTCGGGCGCCCGCTCAGAAAGTCAGCAGGCAATCCCGTCAGGTCGATCAGCGCCGGGTTGAAGAGCGCGAGTTGCCCGTTCCGGTCAAAAATCGCGAGGCCGATTGATAGCTGCGCGAAGGTCTTTGCAAGGGTCTGGACGAAATTGCGCTGGGCAACTTCGGATTTCACGACGGCATTCACGTCAACCGCGTGATAGATCATGATGTCGCCGGCACTGATCGCGCTCACATCGTACCAATCCTTGCGATTGTCTTTCTGGGTGACGGCCGACACCCTGTTGCTGCCTTTCGCATAGGCGCCTTCCTTCATCTCGAAGATGGGAACGTCAGGCTTCGGCGAGCAGCCGTGAATCCGGTGATAGAGTTTCTCATAGGCGACATTGTACCAGGTGACGCGTTCTTGCGGGTCCACCTGCCAGATCGCGTGAGGTGTCGTATCACTGGCGCGGCGCAGGTCCGAAAGCTCCGCATGAAGCGTCTTCAGCGATTTGGCGTCCGGCAAGGCCAGCGCGGCATCACTCACAAGGTCGATCTGGGTGAAATCGCCGCTGCTGGAGAGGCGCAGGGAAGCCATATCCTCCACATGACGCGCCCTGACCGTCAGTGTCTTGCCTTTGGTGTCCGACGGGTTCTGCGGTATTTCCGGAAACCGGTTCGAGAGCCGGTCCCGCAGGACCTGCCAGTCATCTTGCCCCGGAATGAGCTGGTAGAGCCTGATGGCCGTTTCCGAAGCGTGCTGAAGATCCTCCTTCTGGAACAGGAAAGATACGCCGTCGCCCCGCACTTCGGGAGTTGTGCCAGTTTTCCATGTCGACTGGCGGGTCGGGCGAGCAAGCCAGTAGAGACCAAGCAAGGTGCTCAGCCCTGCTGCGCCCAAAACGATTGCAAGCTCCCAGTACTGCATGACCGCAGGGCCCCTCAACCAACTCCGAAACAATGACTATTGGCAAGTTTGGTTAATTCGGGGTTAATTATTTGCGCCAATTCAGCGGCGTCACGCAGAAATCGGATGGTTCAGACCGATGGGGGACTGCGAAGACCGGTCGCCCGCGTCCACCCGGTAGCGATGCCAGCTCACACCGACGATCGCTCCCGGACCATCTTCGCGTATGCTGCCCTCCGACGGGCGATCGAGTCCATTGGCGAAACTCAGTTCCGCGCCGGACCGCTCGAGAAGCGTCTTGGCGATGAAGAGCCCGAGGCCCATGCCTTCATACGCCGGCCGAGCGGCGCTGCTCGCGGGCGTGCGCCGGTTGCGCATGAAGGGATCGCCGATGCGACCGAGAAGATGCGTCGGGAACCCCTCGCCGTCATCGATGATGCGCAGGGAAATGCGGTCGTCGGTCCACTCCGCCTCGACCAGAACCTCTGCCCGTGCGAAATCCACCGCATTCTGGATCAGGTTGCGCAGGCCATGGATGATTTCCGGCTTGCGGTAGATCAGCGGCTGTTCGGTGGGATCGCCAAGGGCTTCGAAATGGATCTTCTTGCCGCGGTCCTTGTGAGGCTCGGCGGCCTCCTCCAGAACGCTCATCAGGGGCGCCTGGCGCATGTGCAGGTCGTTCTTGCCGGCGCGGCCCATGTCGCGCAAGATATCGCGGCAGCGATCCGCCTGCTCGCGGATGAGTGCTGCATCCTCGCGCAGTTCTGGATGGTTCGCCAACTCGTCATAAAGCTCGCCGCTGGCGAGTTTTATGGTTGCCAGCGGCGTCCCGAGTTCATGCGCGGCAGCGGCCACGACACCGCCCAGATCCGTCAGCTTCTGCTCGCGTGCCAGTGCCATCTGCGTGGCGGCGAGCGCATCGGTCATCGAATTGATCTCCGAGGTCACGCGCACTGAATAGAGACTGATAAAGACAATCGCGATGATCATCGCGATCCAGGTCCCGAAGACGAAGACATCGGCAATCTCCAGAATGAACCCCATGTTGGTGCGCAGCGGATAATGGAACTGCGACAGCAGCGTGACCATGAGGATGGCCGTCCCGCCCAGGACAACCGTGGAGCGCAGCGACAGCACCGCCGCTGAGATCGTCACGGGACCGAGGATCAGAAGCGCGAAGGGATTGTGCAGACCACCTGTCAGAAACAGCAGGAAACCGAGTTGCAGCAGATCGAACATCACCATCAGAAGGTTCTCGGTCTCGCTCAGGCGCTTGTTCTCCGGAAACACGAACATGGCGACCAGATTGGCGATCACCGAAGCCCCGATTGCGAGGTAACACAGGCCGAGATCGAGCCGCAGGTCGAAGAAATACTGCGCGACGGTGATCGCCATCAACTGACCTGCAATCGCGATCCAGCGCAGCCAGATCATCGTGCGCAGCCGGATCCAGTTGGCTCGGGTATGGCCGCTGAAGGTCTTGAGATCGGGGTCGGCCATCTCTCTCACTGCTTGTTGACTTGCGCTCGGTGAGCAGAACGTTAGGACTGCAACCCAGAAGGATCAACCAAAACGCATGTGAGGACAGGATATGAACGGCAAACTCATCGCACCCCTTGCCGCGACGGCGGTTGCGGCGATCGTTGCGGGGACCTGGTTTGCGACCCGCAGTGCCGACGACGATCAATTCGCGCAATGCCGCGCCAGCCAGATCGCCGGGGGCACCGATACCATCGGCGGCCCCTTCGAACTGATCAATGCCGCAGGCGAGACGGTGACGGACAGGGATGTCATCACCGAGCCTTCGATCCTCTATTTCGGCTACACTTTCTGCCCGGATGTCTGCCCCCTCGATACCGCGCGCAACGCGGAGGCGGTCGATCTGCTGGCGGAGCGGGGTCTCTCGGTCACGCCGATCTTCATCTCGGTCGACCCCGAGCGTGACACGCCGGAAGTTGTCGGCGATTTCGCTGCGAACCTGCATGAGCGGATGATCGGCCTGACCGGGACGCCGGAGCAGGTGAAGGCGGCAAGTGCAGCCTACCGCACCTACTACAAGGCGCAGGACAGCGGCGACGAGTATTACCTCGTCGACCACTCGACCTTCAGCTATCTTGTCCTGCCAGATCAGGGTTTCGTCGAGTTTTTCCGCCGTGAGACGAGCCCGGAAGAAATGGCAGATGCGGTCGCCTGCTTCATCGACAAGGCCTGAACACGCCCGAATAAACATCACCTTCGTTTGACGAACCCCGCCCAGCGCCTCATATACAGGCACAGTGTCAAACTGAACGCGCAGGGAAAGCCCGTATGTCGGAGATGATGGACCTCGATCTTGGCGAAGACAAAAGCCTGCTGTTGCTCGACGACGACGAGCCCTTTCTGCGCAGGTTGGCAAAAGCCATGGAGAAACGCGGTTTCGAGGTCGAGACCGCCGGTTCCGTCGCGGCGGGACGTGCGATCGCAACCGCCCGTCCGCCAGCCTTTGCAGTTGTCGATCTGCGGCTCGAGGATGGCAACGGGCTCGATGTCGTGGAAGTGCTGCGCGAGCGCCGTCCGGATGTGCGCGTGGTGGTGCTCACGGGATACGGTGCTATTGCCACGGCTGTCGCCGCAGTGAAGATCGGGGCTGTGGATTATCTGTCGAAACCGGCCGATGCCGCGGATATCGTGAATGCACTGCTGGCGCGTGGCGAAGACCTGCCGCCGCCGCCCGAGAACCCGATGAGCGCGGATCGCGTGCGTTGGGAGCACATCCAGCGGGTCTTCGAGCTTTGCGACCGCAATGTGAGCGAGACCGCGCGCCGCCTCAACATGCACCGCAGGACCTTGCAGCGCATCCTCGCGAAGCGATCGCCGCGCTGAACCGGCGTCAGATGTCGTAGCGTTTGCTCACCTTGTCCACGATAAGACCCGAGTCGAGGCGAACGCCCTGATCGAAATGCCAGTCCCGGAAGCCCCTGCTCTGGTAATAGGTAAGACCACCTTCGTTGTCCGCCCGAATGGTGGCATTGATCCAGACATACCCGAGACGCCTTGGCGGCCTTCTCCGTGGCCGTGAAAAGGGCGGAGCCGATACCAATACCGGTTTGCCCGATCCGGACGAAGGTCGCGATATCGACAGCTTCCGGCGGAAGATCGGGATGCGGCGCAATCCATTGAAACCCCACGACCTGGTCGGCGCCGTCGAGCGCCACATGCCAGGCGGAGCGTTCGGGAGCTTCAGCCATCCACTCCTGCAGGTCTTCGGCCCGAACCGGTCGGGTCAAGGCCGTGGTCCCGCCCTTTCCGATGATGTCATTCAGAAGCCGGGCCATCGAACCTGAATCGAAGCGCATGGCGGGTCTGACCTGCGTCACGGCATCCTCCGCAACAAATCCGCATGACGCGCCGTGAAGGCGTTTCGGGTCTCCACAGGTGGGCGGAGCACGATGGATTGCCCGTCGATCAGCTTGTCATCCGGTTTTCCGAAGTATTTGTCGGCCTCGGCCCGCGTGAACCCGGCGATCTGCGTGGCCTCCAGCCAGGCACTGATCCGATCGGCCTTCTTGATCTTCTTCTTGATTGCCATCGGCAGGACCCCGGGCAACCCGAAGCGGATGTGTATCGCGGCGCTCAGCCTCTCATCCAGCAGGCCATAGCCCGGCCCGACCGCCGCCTTCACAGGGGAAATCATGTCTCCGATCACGTATTCCGGTGCATCGTGGAGCAAGGCGGCAAGACGCCATTTCGCGGGTGCATCGGGCATGATATGTCCGAAAAGCGTCTCTACCAGAAGCGAATGCTCGGCAACCGAATAGGCATGATCGCCGGAAGTCTGGCCATTCCAGCGCGCGACGAAAGCGAGGCCATGGGCAATATCCTCGATCTCGATGTCCATCGGGGTTGGGTCCAGCAGGTCCAGACGCCGGCCCGAGAGCATTCTTTGCCACGCGCGTTTCACAGGTGAACCGTGAGATCGTCCGGAAAGCGCGCCAGATAGCGTGCGATCTTGCGACGGGTCAGCAGATGTTTGATGAGCATCTTCGTCATCTTCAGGCTGTCAGGTGCTAGCCTCGGCATGACCAGCGACTCAAGCTGGTGGCGGGGAAAATGGGTGGCGATGAAACGTGCGTAGGAGCGGTGAAAGCGTGGCTCAAATTGCGCATCACGGTCTTTCCACGGTTTCGCCGGCCCGATGAAATGCAGCAGATGTGGGCTGACCAGCGTCGAAAACAGCCGCGCCGACCATGAAAACTGCCAGTTCCACATCGGGCTCAATTCCGCCCAGTCGCCTTGCAAAACCGCATTGTAGAGGTTTTGGTCGTGGCGAGTTAGTTCGGCGCTGCGTGCGCGACCGAAGTCGATGCAGCGCTGCATCAGCTTTTGCTCATTATAGGCCTTCACATCCATCAGCATGACACCGGCATTGAAATAGGCAGATGCGGGAACGCCCTTGATTTTGTTGCGCGCGTTCTGCCGTGTGGGTGAGCGCCACTGGATGTGATCTCGCACCGCCGCCACGCAATGCGGGGCTATGTCCACATCCATGAGTGCGCTGAAGTCGCCGCCTTGGACGAAGATATCAGAATCGAGATAGAGTAACCGGTCATATTCCGTAGCGAAAGCGGCCGGCAAGGCAATTCGCAAATAGACATCGTGGGATCGTCCCTCGTCCAGACGCAAGCCTTTGAAACTATTGCCCACATCTACGTGACATTGCCTGATGCCGAGAGGGCTGAGACTATCGGGTAACCGGATGACCTCTTCACCAAAACACAGGCAGATGTCGAAGTCGCGCGTCTTTGTCCCAGCGCAGATTTCTGTGGCGGCATGGAGGGCGAAAGGCAGATAATTGTTGTCGCAGCAAAAGACAATCGCCTTGCGGAAGCGGGCCGGCTTGTCCGCCGTCAACCGGATAACTTGGGAGTGCATCGATATCTCCGTCATACCTGCTGCACTTTCTGGGACCTGACGCGTCTGCGAGGGGTGTCGGAAAGCTTGCGCCTATACTATTGCCAGAATTCAGAATTTTTTCCTGCTCAGCAATACCAGACTTTCCGATGAGCTCAAGTAGGACGTCTTGCAATCAGGTCTAACGAACCTCCATCCTCCGGGTGACGGATCGGGACCACCTGGGTCGGTCGCCAACCGGTATTCGGCTGGCCAGAATTCCTGCCTTTTCGGTCCAACGCATTGTCCGACCCGCGTTCGGGTGCTATCTGCGCATCAAACCGAATGGATAGGATCCCGAACATGGCCAAAGACTATATCGTCAAAGACATCAAGCTTGCTGAATACGGTCGCAAGGAACTGAATATTGCCGAGACCGAAATGCCGGGGCTGATGGCGCTGCGCACGGAATATGGCGAGAGCAAGCCACTGAAAGGCGCGCGCATCGTGGGCTCGCTGCACATGACGATCCAGACAGCGGTGCTGATCGAGACGCTGGTCGAGCTTGGGGCGGATGTGCGCTGGGCATCCTGCAACATCTTCTCCACGCAGGATCACGCGGCGGCGGCGATTGCGGCGGGTGGGACGCCTGTCTTTGCGATCAAGGGTCAGACGCTGGAAGAGCACTGGGATTATCTCGACAAATCCTTCATGTTCCCGGATGGCCCAAACATGATCCTAGACGATGGCGGCGACGCGACGCTCTACGTCCTGCTCGGCGCCCGCGCCGAAGCCGGTGAGGAAATCATCCCGGTTCCGACCTCCGAGGAAGAGGAGGTCATCAAGGCGCAGATCAAGAAGCGGATGGCGGCTTCCCCGGGCTGGTTCACCAAGACGCGCGACCAGATCAAGGGCGTCTCCGAAGAGACGACAACCGGCGTTCACCGCCTCTATGAGCTGGTCAAGCAGGGGCAATTGCCCTTCCCCGCGATCAACGTGAATGATTCCGTCACCAAGTCGAAGTTCGACAACAAATACGGTTGCAAGGAATCGCTGGTCGACGGCATCCGCCGCGCCACCGACACGATGATGGCCGGCAAGGTCGCGGTGGTGATGGGCTACGGCGACGTGGGCAAGGGCTCGGCTGCGTCCCTGCGCGGTGCGGGCGCGCGGGTGAAAGTCACGGAAGTCGATCCGATCTGCGCCCTGCAGGCGGCGATGGATGGCTATGAGGTCGTGCTGCTGGAGGATGTCGTCTCCACAGCGGATATCTTCATCACTACCACGGGCAACAAGGACGTGATCCGCATCGAGCATATGCGCGAGATGAAGGACATGGCGATCGTCGGCAACATCGGGCACTTCGACAACGAAATCCAGGTGGCGGCGCTTAAGAACCACAAGTGGACTAACATCAAGGAACAGGTGGACATGATCGAGATGCCGAACGGGCATCGGTTGATCCTCCTGTCCGAAGGGCGTCTGCTGAACCTGGGCAATGCGACCGGTCATCCGTCCTTCGTGATGTCGGCCTCCTTCACCAACCAGGTTCTGGCGCAGATCGAGCTGTGGCAGAACACCGATAAATACAAGAATGACGTCTACATCCTGCCCAAGCATCTCGATGAGAAAGTGGCGCGTCTGCACCTCGACCGGATCGGCGTGAAACTGACGAAACTGGACCCTGTGCAAGCCGCCTACATCGGCGTGAAGCCGGAAGGTCCGTTCAAGCCGGAACACTACCGCTACTGAGGCACCAAGTTGAAGAACAAGGCCTGCCGTTGAAATGCGGCAGGCCTTTTTTCTTTGCTGATCAGGCTTGCGGGATGCGCAGGACCTGCCCCGGGTAGATCTTGTCGGGGTGCTTGAGCATCGGCTTGTTCGCCTCGAAGATTTCGTTGTAGCGGTTGCCGTCCCCCAGAGCCTTCTTGGAAATCGCCCAGAGCGTGTCGCCCTTTTCCACTGTATGGAAATGCGGCTCGATTTCCGTCTCCGCCTCGACCGCGGCGACGCCCTTGACGTTGCCCACGGCGAGGATGATCTTCTCCCGCTCTTCCGGTGTCAGGTCGCCTCCCGATACGGTCACCTTGTCACCCGAAACCGAAAGCTGTGCCCCTTTCTTGTCGAGACCGATCTTCTCGACTTCCTTCTCGAGTTCCGCCTCGGGCGGTGCTTCGCTGGCGTCGGCGCTGCCGACCAGCGATGCGCCGGCGGATTTGATGAAATTCCAAAGCCCCATGAGTTCCTCCTTGAGTAATCTGTCCACACTGAACCACGAATGAGCGGAAAAAACCTAGGGGAAACCGCGGGGCTTATTTCCCTTTGTGATCTAGCGATTTCTTTATTACGTTTTCACAAGTCCGGTTCCGGGCGTAAATGACGGCACAAGTCCGTCGGTTGATTGGGAGAAGACGATGGGAAAACGGGACGATTTGATCGCGCAATATGCCGAAGATCTGAAAAGCAAGTGCGGTATGACGCCGGATATGGATTTGCTTAAAAAGGTGACAATTGCCTGCGGGCCTTCGATCTACGATGCCGATGCCTGTACGGTTGCCGCCTCTCAGGCCTCGGAGCTTGAAACGGTCAAGAACAACTTCCTGATCAAGAAGCTCGGGCTCGCCGATGGACCGCATCTGATGGAAGGGATCAACAAGGCGATCGAGACCTACGGAAAATCGGAGCGCAACAAGTACCGTGCCGTGTTCTATTACCTTCTGACCAAACATTTCGGCAAGGACTCCGTCTACGGCTGATGTCGCGCACTATGTGTGCGGAAGCGCCTTCGTGGTTACGAGGGCGTTTCTTTTTTTGATAGCATTCAAACTATTGATTGATTGAGCTTTTTGAGCGTATCGGCTACGAAGGTTCTACCGGCCAGTATGGCCAGAACCAGAATTCATATACGTGCGGTGGTCTTGGGAGCACGTGGGGTGAAGAAGGGTTCTGGCATCATGCCGGAACCCTTCTTTTTTTTGCGCACACGGCAAGTGCTGGCTTTCGCCTCGTCTGCTCAAGGATCTACGCCTGCCATATGGCAGATCTTGTCCCATTCGGCCTTGGTCACGGGTTGCACGGACAGCCTCGAGTTGCGCACCAGAACCATCTCCTGAAGTTCGGGCGTGGCCTTGATCTCTTCGAGCGTCACCGGCCTTGCCACCCCCTTGACCGATCTGATGTCTACGCATTCCCAGCGCGGATCGTCGGTTGTGCTGTCGGGATGCGCCTCCGCCATGACTTCAACGATGCCGACCACAGCCTTTTCGGATTGGGAGTGATAGAAGAAACCCCTGTCCCCGATCTTCATGTCGCGCATGAAATTGCGGGCCTGGTAGTTGCGCACCCCGTCCCATTGCTCACCGGCTTCCCCCTTCGCCACCTGATCCGACCAGCTCCATGTGGCGGGTTCGGATTTGAAAAGCCAGAAAGCCATCAGCCGATCACCCGGTTCCAGGGTATGAGATCGACCGAGGCAAATAGGCCTGCCTTCCCGTATGGATCGCCCGCGACCCACGCCTGCGCCTCGGTGAGATCGGCGACTTCCAGGATGATCAGCGATCCCGCCATCTCGCCATTCCCATCGAGGAGGGGCCCTGCCTGCTGCACGGCGGCGCTGGATTTGAGGTAGGCGACGTGGGCCGGACGGTTCTCCAGCCGGATCGGCAGGGCGCCGGGTTTGTCATGGGCGATCAGCGCAACGAGCATGTCATTCTTCCTTGAGTGAACGGGCGAGCAGGGCTTTCATGGCGTCGGACACATCCAACCGCTTTTCCAGAAGGGCCGCAACCGCCGATGTGATCGGCATGTCCAGCCCTTCTTTATTCGCCATCGCGTCTACGGCCAGCGCGGTTGCCGCGCCCTCCACGGTGATATCCGGGTCGAAAACCTGTGCCTGCCCCATCGCGAAGCCGAGACGGTAGTTGCGCGATTGCGCGGACGTGCAGGTCAGTACGAGGTCTCCGAACCCGGAGAGACCGCCCAGCGTTTCCGGCCGCGCCCCCCGGTGCATTGCGAAGCGTTGCATCTCGACGAAGCCCCGCGTCATCAGGGCGGCGCGCGCGCTTTCACCCAAGCCGGCGCCCATGGCTGCCCCGGCAGCAATCGCTACCACGTTCTTCAATGCGCCGCCGAGGCTTGCACCGATTACGTCCGTCGTTCGGTAAAGTCGCAGGCTTGGAGTGGAAAGCGCCGACTGCAATGTGGCGCCGGTGTCGGGATCGTTGCAGGCCAGCACCAGCGCCGTGGGCAGCCCTTTGGCGATGTCATCCGCGAAACTCGGTCCGGTCAAAAGGCTCGCCGAGGCATCCGGCACGCCCTGTATCAGTGTCTCCACAGGGTCGAGGCCGGTCTCGAGATCGATGCCCTTGCAACAGGCAACCAAACGCTTGGAGGCCAGGGCGGGTGCGGCGGATTCGAGAAACCCGCGCAGTTTTTGCATTGGAACGGCGATCAATACGACGTCGATCGTCTGAATATCGGCGAGATCGGAGCTGGCCCGGAGTGATCGAGGAAACGCATGCTCCGGGAGACGCGCCCGGTTCCGGCCCATGCGCCGCATATCTTCTGCGTGATCGGGCTTGTGCGACCAGAGCAGAACTTCTGTCTTCTGAGCGAGCGCAATGGCCAGCGCCGTTCCGAAAGCACCAGCACCAAGTACGGCGATACTCATGCCTTGGCTCCCTTCTTCCCGCCGCCGAGCATGGCGGGGCTCGATTGGTCCAAAGGCCAGCGCGGTCGGGCAGACAGGGTCATGTCGTCCGGCGCCCGCGTGGTCATCTGTTCCATCGCGGCGTAGGCGATCATCGCCGCATTATCCGTGCACAAGGCAAGCGGCGGCGCCACGAAGTCCGCGCCCATTTCAGCCGAAACGGTCTCTAAAGCGGCACGAATCGACGCGTTGGCCGCAACCCCGCCCGCGACGCAAAACGTCGCCGTTTGTGGTTTTTCCGCAGCGTAGATCGTCAGGGCGCGCCGGGTCTTCTCCGCCAGCACATCGGTCACGGAGGCCTGAAACGCTGCGCAAATGTCGGCGCGGTCGCTCAGGCGCAGGCCACCTGTCTCCTCGACGACCCGGTCGCGCAAGCGCAGAACGGCGGTCTTCAAGCCCGAAAACGACAGATCACAACCGTCGCGGTCAAGCAGTGGCCGGGGCAGCGGAAACCGCGCAGGATTGCCCGATCGCGCGCAAATCTCCACGGCAGGCCCACCCGGTTGATCGAGCCCGAGCAACCGCGCGATCTTGTCGAAGGCCTCGCCCGGTGCGTCGTCGATGGTACCGCCCAGACGCTCGAAGCTGTCAGCGGATTTCACCACGAGAAACTGGCAGTGACCGCCGGAAATCAACAGCATCAGGTAAGGATAAGCAGTTCCATGCGTCAGGCGCGGTGTCAGGGCGTGACCCGCGAGATGATTGATGCCGTAAAGCGGTTTGCCGGTTGCAGCACTTATCCCTTTCGCCAGCATCACGCCGGAGACCACGCCGCCTATGAGACCGGGCCCGGCCGTGACCGCGAGTGCGTCTACCTCTGCAAGGGGGAGATTTGCCTGCGCCAGCGCTTCCTCAACGCAGATATCGAGGATTTCAGCATGGGCGCGCGCCGCAATTTCAGGCACGACCCCACCGAAGGCCGCGTGCAGATCGGTCTGGCTCTTCACAACCGAGGACAGGATTTCCACGCTTCCATCGGGCGACCTGCGCAGGATGGCGGCAGCGGAATCATCGCAGCTGCTCTCCAACCCCAGAACCGTCAGTGCCTGCGCCACCCATTCACCCCGTTGCATCGTTGTCTGCCCGCAGGTACCACCGACGGGAAGCGCAAACAATCCTGTGGGGTCGAAATGGACAGCACGGCCATTCCGCTGATCATGACACGACCCGAAGGCGCCAACGAAGGGTTTCTCGAGATGATCCCGGCGGCAACCCGCGCGGCGCTCGACATCATCATGAGCCCCCTGATCGAAATCGTGGCCACTGGCGAAAGCCCGACCCTCCTGCCCGGCGCAGGGGCGATCTTCACCTCCGCGAACGGTGTGCGTTTTGGTCCGCCGGGCGTTGGGCGGCCTGCGTTTTGTGTCGGTCAGTCCACGACGGCGCATGCAATCGCCGCAGGATGGCAGGCGGTTTGCCTCGGGGCGGATTCCGGAGAGCTCGTTGAAGCCCTGATGACAACGCGGCCTGAAAGGTCACTTGTTCATCTGGGCGGCGTACATGCCAGGGGGAATGTGGCAGAAAGGCTGAGCGCCAATGGCCTGAAGGTCTCGCGCGTCGAGGTATATGACCAGAAGCTTTTGCCGCTCACCGAAAAAGCGCAGGCCGCATTGCGGAGCAACAGGCCGGTGATCGTTCCGCTCTTCTCGCCCCGTACCGCCCGCCAGTTCAGTGATCAGTGCCCTGCGCCCTCCTGTGTTGCGGTTGCGGCCCTCAGTCCCACGATTGCCCGTTCGCTGGCGAAGTTACCCGTTGCGCGATTGGAAATCGCTGAGACACCCGACGCGGAGGCGATCTGCAAGAGTGTGGAAAAACTGATCCGCGCCATTAGCTTGGGTTGAGCGACACGGGTCCGGAGAGTAAGGTTCTTCAATGCCATGTCTTGGCCAAGATTCGAAAAAGGTGGGTGCTTTGGCAAAATCACGCAAATCCGTCAGCAAGGACAAGATCGTTTCGGAGGCTGCGGATGCGGTTCCCGATATTGCCGCGGAAGCCGATCAAACACCGAAATCCGAGGAAAACTCTGACACGATTGCAAGAGATGCTCAGATAGTGGATGGCACCGACGCGGCCGACGCCGCTGCCGAAGAGCAGAAGATCGACCCTGAGGACAAACCGCAGACCGCTTCGCCGGATGACATGCAAGGCGAGGTCGAGGTGTCGCAGGAAGCCCGGGACACTGTTGCCGACGCGGAGGATACCGCGAAAGATGCGGAGAAAGACACCCGAAAGCCGGACGAAGACGTGACCGACAAGGCCGAAGCCGAGACGGTGACAGCAACGCCGATGGTTCCCGTACCCGCCCCCCGCCCCGAACCGCAACGCAGCATCTTCTGGCCGCTGGTCTTCGGCGGCATTCTCGCAGGTGCCCTTGGCTTCATCGCTGGCCGCAGTGATGTTCTGGAGGCTTATCTGCCTGCCTCGATGCAGCGCGGCGAGAGCGATCTGGCCGAAATCGAGGCACTCGTCGCAAGCCAGACCTCGACCCTTGCGGAAACGGCGCAGGCCCAGGCCGCGCGGATTGCGGCCCTTGAAGAAAGACCGGATCCCGCCGATCCCGGCGCTGCGCTTTCTGCGCTGACAGACAAGCTTGCGACGCTGGAGGCGCAGATCGCGGAGATCGAAGCCCGCCCCGTGCAGGCGGAGACGGGTCAGAGCGAGACCGCTGCGGCTGACATTGACGCCCTGCGCCAGAGTCTCGCAGCACAGGAGGCGGGTCTCGCTGAACAGCAGGCCGCGTTGGAGGCGCAGAGGGCCGAGATCGCGGAACTCTCCGACAGAACGGATGCCGCCGCCGATGCCGCACGCAGCGAAGCCGAAAGCATTCTGGCCCGTGCGGCCCTGACACGGGTCGTATCGGCCGTCGAAACCGGAGACGCTTTCACGCCTGCCCTTGGCGACCTCGAAGAAATCACTGCCTTGGAGATTCCGGAGGCCTTGCGCCAGGCTGCCGCCGAAGGCGTGCCGACGCTGAACACACTGCAGGCGGAGTTTCCGGATGCCGCACGCGAAGGCCTCGCTGCGGCGCGCGCGGCGGTTCCCGAGTCCGAGGTGGAAGGTTTGGGCGGCTTCCTGCGTCGACAACTCGGTGCCCGGTCCCTGACACCGCGCGAAGGTAGCGACCCCGATGCCGTTCTGTCGCGTGCCGAAGCGGCATTGCGTCAGGGTGATCTGGACGTTGCACTTGAAGAAATGAACGCGCTGCCCGATGCCGCCAAAACGGCGATGCAGGCATGGCTCGACGCTGCAATGGCGCGTCAGGCGGCCGAAAACGCGGCGAACGCATTGGCCGATAGCCTGCAAAGCAACTGAGGAAGACGAATATGCTCTGGTCCCTGATAAAGATTGTTCTCTTCGTTGCCGCAGTGGCGGCTCTGGCGCTTGGGGCCGTAGAGCTCCTTGAAAGCGAAGGCGGCATTCAACTCACCCTCATGGGCAGCGAGTATACCTTCGGACCTCTGCAATCGGTCATCGGCGTCATCGTGCTGGTGTTTGCGGTCTGGCTTTTCCTCAAGCTGATGTCCTTGCTGATTGCCACGTGGCACTTTCTCAATGGCGACGAAACCGCCTTGTCGCGCTATTTCGACCGGAATCGGGAACGGAAGGGCTATGATGCGCTGGCCGAAGGTCTGATGGCGCTTGCCAGTGGCGAGGGCAAAGTCGCAATGGCCAAGGCGGCCAAGGCCGATAAACTGTTGAACAAGCCGCAATTGACGAACCTGTTGACGGCTCAGGCCGCGGAGATGGCGGGTGACAGACGCAAGGCGGAAGAAACCTACAAGAAACTTGTCGCAAGCGACGCGACCCGTTTCGTTGGCGTGCGTGGCATCCTGAAGCAGAAGCTCGCCGATGGGGACACGGATACGGCTCTGAAGTTGGCTGAAAAGGCCTTTGCACTCAAGCCGAAGCACGAAGAGACACAGGACCTGCTGCTCAATCTGCAAGCGCAGAAAGAGGACTGGGCGGGCGCGCGCGCGACGTTGAGTGCCAAGCTGAAGCACGGCAGCCTGCCGCGAGACGTGCACAAACGCCGCGACGCTGTATTGGCCCTGTCGGAAGCGCGCGACATTCTGTCGGATGAAAGCTCGATAGAGACGCAGGAAAAGGCCATCGAGGCAAATCGTCTCTCGCCAGATCTTATTCCCGCGGCGGTGATGGCCGCGCGCAGCTACATCAAGCAAGGCAAACCCAAGCTGGCGACACGGCTTCTGAAGAAAGCCTGGGAGACACAAACTCATCCCGATCTGGCAGCCGCCTTTGCCGAGATCGAGCCGAATGAAACACCGTCGCAACGGATCAAGCGCTTCACGGTTCTGACCAAGGCCGTTCCCGCCGACCCGGAAACGAAAATGCTTCTTGCGGAACTCAACATCGCCAACGAAGATTTTCCCGAAGCCCGCCGCGCGCTTGGCGATCTTGCCGAAACGGACCCCACTGCCCGGTCGGTAACGCTGATGGCCGCCATCGAGCGAGGCGAGGGCGCAGCTGACGCGGTTGTGCGCGGCTGGCTGGCGCGGGCGCTGACCGTGTCGCGCGGGCCGCAATGGATCTGCGACAATTGCCAGCACATTCATGTCGTCTGGGGGCCGATCTGCGAGAATTGCAACAGCTTCGATACACTCTCCTGGAAGCGGCCACCCATGTCGGAAGTGGCGATGCCGGGTGGCGCGCAAATGCTGCCTCTGATCGTCGGAGCAGTGGAAGACAAGACCTCGGACTCGGCGGCGGAAGTCGTCGAAGATGTGGAAATCGTCGCCGAGGACGTACAAACGGAAGTTGCGAAGCCAGCGTGAACCCTGCGAGTGATGAGACCGAAATCAGGTTCGATGCGCGAAAGATATCTGCCTTGCAAGCGGGCGCGTTCTCTCGTTGAGAGCGGGTAAATTGCCGAGTACCGGGATATTTCGCGGGTTTCTGTTCGACAAATACAGGATCGCGTTGAACCGTTTTTCACCGGGTGTGCGACAAATGAAAGAGGGGTGAACGATCATGACAGCTGATAGGAACGAACCAGTTGTTCTGGAGGTGTCGGAAGGCATTGCGACCGTGACCCTGAACGCGCCGAAAACCCTCAATGCCTTGTCCGAGAGTGTTCTGGGCGCACTTCAGGCCGCTCTGGACGGCATTGCGACAAACGCGGAGGTCAAAGCGGTCATTCTCAGAGGCGAGGGGCCCCACTTCTGTGCCGGGCACAATCTCAAGGAAATGACGGTGCACCGTGCGGATGCGGATGGGGGCAGCGCGTATTTCAACGATCTCTTCGCCAGGTGTTCGAAGATGATGATGACCATCGTCAACCTGCCTCAACCCGTCATCGCGGAAGTCTCGGGGATCGCAACGGCAGCCGGCTGCCAGCTTGTCGCGACCTGCGATCTTGCCGTTGCCTCTGATGATGCCCGTTTTGCCACCTCAGGGGTCAACATCGGTCTGTTCTGTTCGACACCTATGGTTGCCCTGACGCGCAATATCGGACGCAAGCAGGCGATGGAGATGCTTTTGCTTGGTGACTTCATTCCCGCATCCCACGCGCAGGATCTGGGGCTCGTAAACAGGGTCGTCCCATTGGATGACCTGTCAGTCGCGACCCGCGACATGGCGCGGAGGATCGTTTCCAAATCGCCTGTCGCGATCAAGATCGGCAAGCGGGCCTTCTACGAACAGGCCGCGATGACGATGGAAGACGCCTATGCTTTTGCTGGACGGACGATGGCGCACAATATGATGGCGCGTGATACGGAAGCGGGGATCGCGGCGTTTATCGCCAAGAAATCGATGCCTGAATGGCGAGGCGAGTAGGCCTGAGACCGATCCCCCACAAGCCATTGTAAAGCGTCCCACATTGGTCCGTGCGCGCTTTATAGTGAGAGACTGCCATCTGGCGATTTGCATTCGGCAATCAGGCGCGGATCAATTTGAAGAACATGTGCTTCGAGGCAGGTTCGGAGTTTCGCCCTGAGCGCTGTCGATCCGTTGCAGGCCAATGCGCGGTGTTTCCGGATCAGGTTCTGACACCAGTTCGCGTGCCGTTTCCAGATCCTGTCGAAGATGAAGATTTGCCGTTTTTCGCAGCTCATCATCGCTGGTGCGCAAGATGCCAGCGGGGTGCAGCGAAATCATGACGGGTTTGCCGCCAAGGCCTGCTTCAAGTTTGCCGCGACGTTGGCCGATACCGCTCCCGTTTCCCGTCAGGGCCGATGCGGCAGTCGCCCCCAAAGCCACGATCAGGCGCGGGTTGTTCCGTTTGATTTCCTCCTCGAGCCACCACCGACACTGGGAGATCTCGTTCGCGTTCGGACGCTGATGCAACCGCTTCCGGCCATTCGCCGCGTATTTGAAATGCTTGACGGCATTGGTGAGATATAGCTCGTTTCGATCGAGACCTGCGGCTTGAAGCGTGGCGTCAAGGAGTTGACCTGCGGGTCCGACAAACGGCCTGCCCTGCAGGTCCTCCTGATCACCGGGCTGTTCCCCGACGACCATCAGCATGGCACCCGCGGGACCTTCTCCGGGAACGACTTGGGTCGCATGCCGGTGCAGCGGACATCGGGTGCAGCCGCGAAGACCGGTTTCCGGCACGTTCGATGTCGTTGACCATGCCGAGACATGTTGCTCCGCCTGTGCCCGCAGTTTTGCGCTTCGCATCGGTGGTTGGGTTGGCGCCGCGATGGCCATGGCTCGCGCCCGCGCCGGTGCCGACTCGATCAGATCCCTGATTTCAGCAGCCTCCGGCATGTTCTTCCAGTATTTCTTCGGCATTTCGGATTGCATCGCAGCAACCTTGAGCCGTGCAGGATTGAAGATGTTCCTGAAGTAGGTCACCCAAAGGGCTTCGCTTGCATCCTCGGGCAACTCCGGTGCCTTCTGCCCCTCTTCGAACCACAATTGCCCGTCTTGGTAAAAGGCACTGACATCCGGCGTGTAGATCCGCCAGTTCATGTCGGCAAAGCGGCGTCGGAAGAAATCGGCGGTGGGTTCGACCGTGAAATGCGTGGGTTCAAACCACGCGGCAAAAGAGCGCCGCGGGTCCGTTGGCGTACCGACTTCCCTGAACCGGACGAAAGCCTTCATCTTGTGCTGACAGCGGCGCACATTCTTTTCCATCGTCAGCAATTTTGCCAACGCAGGATCGGCCCGGTCCTGCAGGAGGCCTTTAGATCGCCGCAGTCGCCAAAGAAGACTGTAAAGGCGCGCAAATCGCGTGTCGTCGCTGTGCCAGACCACGGTATCGGCCAGCTGCAGGAAGCGCCGCGGTACGGTAATGTCTTGCGTGGGAACCGGGTCGACTGGCCTGTCGAAAAGACCTCTCTGAGTGGTTTCGCTGCCCCAGGAAATGTCCTCCGGCGGGACAGAAGCTGACAGATAACCGCGGGCGGCACTGCGCCAGGCTGAAGCCGTGCCGATCAGAGGCATGATCACGCGATACGTCAAAACAGACTCAACTGCTCTGGCGGTGGCGCGAAACGCGCACGCAGGTCGGCACTGTCGGTCAAGCTGCCCGGGCTCCAGCCGCGCGCCGTGATGAAGGCACACGCCTTCTTCATGGAGGCACCCATGCGCGCGAGATCTTCGTAGGATAAACTGCGGTGGCGCCGCGTCGTCAGAATGCGGTTCACGGTCTTCACGCCGAACCCCGGAACGCGGAGCAGCATGTCGCGCGCCGCCAGATTGACGTCGAGCGGAAAGAGCCCGCGATGTGCGAGCGCCCAGGCCAGTTTCGGATCGATGTCGAGATCGAGATTGCCGTCTTTGGTCGTGCCGGTGATCTCGGCCAGGTCGAACCCATAGAAGCGCAATAGCCAATCGGCCTGGTAAAGCCTGTGTTCGCGCTGCAAGGGCGGGCTGACCAGCGGCAGAATCGCGCTGCTGTCCGTGATCGGGGAGAAAGCCGAATAATAGACGCGCTTCAGTTTATAGCTCGAATAGAGACGGGTCGACTGCCCCAATATGGTGCTATCGGTGGAGCCATCCGCGCCGACGATCACTTGAGTCGATTGCCCGGCGGGTGCAAAGCGGGGCGGTCTCTTACCCGTATGCGAGCGGTCGGCGGCAATCTCCTTGCGCCGCCTGACGTCGGCCATCGCGCGCCTGATCTGCTCGGGGTTCTTTTCGGGCGCATAGGCCTTCACCGCGGTGTCGGTGGGCAGCTCCACATTGATCGACAGCCGGTCTGCGAAGAGTCCTGCCTGCTCGATCAACTCGGGCGCAGCATCTGGGATCGTCTTGAGATGGATGTAGCCGCGAAAATTCTCCTCGTGACGCAGCTTTCGGGCGATCAGAACCATGTCCTGCATCGTGGCATCGGGCGACCGGATGATCCCTGAGGACAGAAAGAGGCCTTCGATATAGTTGCGCCGATAGAATTCGATGGTGAGTTTCACCACCTCGTCGACGCTGAACCGTGCCCGCGCCACATTCGACGAGGCGCGATTGATGCAATAGGCGCAATCGTAGATGCAGAAGTTCGTCATCAGGATCTTGAGCAGGCTGATGCACCGCCCATCCGGTGCGTAGGCATGGCAGATGCCGCTACCTTCGTTCGATCCCAGGCTTTTGCCATCGCGGGAGTCGCGCCGGGTCGAGCCCGAAGAGGCGCAGGACGCATCGTATTTCGCGGCGTCGCTGAGGATGGCGAGTTTCTGATCAAGCGTGAGTCGGGTCATATGTTCACATTATGTTCTCATTTTGATGGACTCAAGAGATCATGTTGATAACCGCCCGTCGCACCGGACCGCTGGTCGATGCATTGGGCGTTCCAATGAAGCCGGCTTGATTGGTTCATCCTCGCCGGTTTCGAATTGCGTCTGGCGGATGTCTTGCGCGCGGTGCCATTGGGACTGATCAATTCCCGGGATTTCCCCGAGGGATTGGTCTTGGGGAAAAGTCCGTCAGGCGACCGGGTCGTCCGGTATCCGAAGGCGCTGTTCAACCATGTTGGACGGTGCTATGCCGTACCCGATCCGGTCAGACTGGCACCAAACTCTTGCTGTGGCGGTGTTTTAGCGACGATCTGGGGCACCTTCTCAGTGAGTGTTGCATTCCATGAACATCCCCTCTCCCAAGGCAATACCGCTTATCATCCAAGGTCTGCGCCGCACCGAGTTTTCGCCGGTCATGCTGACGATCTGCGTCACCGCTCTCTTGATGATCTTTTACAACGCGACCTACTGGTCGCGGGGCATCGAGATTTTCTCCGGACATCTGGGCCAACTCATCCTGTTCAACATCGCGCTCTATTGCCTGACACTGAGTGCTTTTTCCTTCTTCAGCCTGAGGCCGGTCGTCAAACCCTTCCTCGCCTTCATGCTCATCCTGTCTGCCATCACCTCCTACTACATGGACAATTTGGGGGTGATGATCGACCGCGACATGGTCCAGAACGTGGCCACCACGACCTTCACCGAGTCCAAGCATCTGTTCACGCCGGGATTCATCGGCCATGTTCTGATTTTCGGCGTGCTGCCGGCACTCGCTTTGCTCATGCTGCGGGTGAAACGGCAGCGATGGCTGATGGCCCTGGGAGCGCCGCTGGCACTTTTTGCCATGAGCATGCTGCTGGCAAGCGGGCTCCTGATGCTCAACCTGAAAACCTACGCCTCCGTATTGCGTGAACGCAAGGAGTTCATCGGGAGCTACCAACCCGGCGCGCCGCTCGTCGGTGCCATTCGCTATGCCAAGATGGTGGCACAGTCGGGCGACATCGTGGTGAAGCCCTTGGGCGAGGATGCCGCCAAGGGCGACAGCTATGCGACCGCGAAAAAACCGGTGCTGACGATCATCGTCGCCGGTGAAACCGCACGGTCGCGCGATTTCAGTCTGAACGGCTACGCACGCGAGACAAACCCGGAACTGGCAAAGCGCGACGTCGTGAGCTTCACGGATGTGCACTCCTGCGGTACCGCGACAGCGGTTTCGCTGCCCTGCATGTTCTCGAACTATACCCGGGACGACTATACGTACGAGAAAGGCATTTCCACCGAAGACCTTCTGGACGTTCTGCATCACGCGGGGTTCGCCGTGGAATGGTGGGATGACAACACCGGGGACAAGGGAATTGCAGCAAGGTTGCCGAAACGCTCCTTCACCAATCTCGAGAACGCGGAATTCTGCGCTTCGGGCGAGTGTACGGATGGTATCTTCATGCAGCATCTCGAGGCTTTCGCACCGACCATCACCGAGGATACCGTTCTCGTCCTGCACCAGATCGGCAGCCACGGACCGACCTACCACTTGCGCTACCCGAGTGACTTCGGGCCGTTCCAACCTGCCTGCAATACCGCCGAGTTCACGAACTGCTCGCCCGAGGAAATCGTCAATGCCTATGACAACACGATCGCCTATACCGACCACATCCTCAGCCAGACGATCGACTTCCTTCAGGCGCAGGAGGGGCTGACCACCTCGCTTCTCTACGTCTCGGATCATGGCGAATCTCTTGGTGAAGGCGGTCTCTATCTGCACGGCACGCCCTATTTCATGGCGCCGGAAGAACAGACGAAAGTCCCGATGATCCTGTGGCTGTCGGACGACTTCAAGGATCGCTTCGAGATCTCCGGAGAGTGTCTTGTGGCAAAGGCCGACGCCCCGCTCAGCCACGACAACCTGTTTCATTCGGTACTGGGGCTTCTGGACATCAAAACTGATGCGCTCGATGAAAAACTGGATATCTTTGCAGACTGCAAAAGCAATGAGAAAGAGCTGCAAAACTGATGTCCTCAAAGCCTTCCCGCCCGAAACCCGAGCGCATTGGCGGCGCTGCACATGTGCTGGCCGCGGCCTCATATTCTCTGGGTGGCCTGAAACGCCTGCTGCGTGAAACCGCATTCCGGCAAGAACTGCTTCTGGTCTGTGCCGGGTTGCTGCTTTTGGTGGCGTTGGATGCGACGATCGTGGAATACCTTCTGCTGATCGGCATTTTCCTTCTGCTGGTCGCGGTCGAGGCTCTGAACACGGCCATCGAATGCATCGTCGACAGGCTCTCTCCGGAATGGGAGGAATATGCGCGCGATGCAAAGGATCTCGGCTCGCTGGCTGTCATGTGCATCCTGCTATGCGGCGGCCTTTTCATCCTCTACGTGATCCTCTCGCGCATCTTCACATGACGTGATGAAGGCGTCGCCCCGGTCTTGCCGGTTTGTGGTCAGAGGCTGAGGCAGAGGTTTGACTCCGCAAATTCGCTCTTGGCGTCAGGCGTTCGTCACGCTGGCACCATGCCGACGTTTCCCTGACACACAAGGAAGACCTGCTGCGCGGCTCCTCCCAGTTGAACCGGACCGCTCCCCTGTCTGGAAGGATCAGGGTCCAAGATGGGAAGCGAACAGACCACCTGGGAGAAGCCGCTCTTGGCGCTCAGGCTGCGGCGATTTTCTTTTTCGGATCGTAGAAGGGGAATTCGACGATCACGGCCCGGCCCGGCCCGGTTTTGGTCACGACCTCGACCTCGGACCCAAGGACCGCATGTTCCGCCGACACCATCGCCAACGCGATGTTCTGCTCGAGCCGTGGCGAATAAATGGCCGACGTCACTTTACCGACGATCTCGCCGCCCTTTTTGATCTCCCAGAACGTCGTGTTCGGACCATTCAGCGGCGCACCTTGGAGGATCAGGCCGACCTGCTTGCGCCGCGGGCCTTCCTCACGGATCCGGCGCAGCGCGGCCTTGCCGATGAAGTCGGCTTCCATGTCGAGGTTCACCAGACGGTCGTAACCCAACTCATAGGGGTTGGTGTTGATATCGGCATCCGCGTGGTAGGATAGCATGCCGCCTTCGATGCGGCGGATCGAGGAGGTGTGACCGGGCTTCAGGCCGAACGCCATGCCCGCTGCCATGATCCGCTCCCAGAGTGCATCGCCATGGCTGCTGTCGCGCAGGTAAAGCTCGTAGCCCAGTTCGCTGGACCACCCGGTGCGCGAGACGATCAACGGGATGCCGTCCAGATCGAGTTCGCGCAGCCAGTAGTATTTCAAGTCCATGATCTCGTCGCCGAAAAGCTTGCGCATGATCTCGCCTGACTTGGGCCCCTGCAGTTGCAGCGGCGATACGTCGGGTTCGCAGATCGTGACATCAAGGCCGGAATGCACGGCCACGCCCTGCGCCCAAAGCTGGATGTCACTGTCGGCCAGCGAGATCCAGAAATGGTTCTCCGCGAGGCGCAGCAGGATCGGGTCGTTCAGGATCCCACCCTGGGCATTGGTGATCAGGATGTACTTGCACTGACCCACGGCCATCTTCGAAAGGTCGCGAGGGGTCAGCATCTGCACGAATTTGGCGGCATCCGGACCGGTGATCTCCACCTGACGCTCTACCGCGACGTCGCAAAGGATCGCGTCGTTCACGAGGTTCCAGAAATTCTGCTCCGGATTTCCGAAATCGCGCGGGATGTACATGTGGTTGTAGACGGAAAACCCTTGCGCTCCCCAACGCACCGTGGCGTCGAAATAGGGGGATTTGCGGATCTGTGTACCAAAGCCGAAGTCATCTGCCTGCATTGTCGTGGCCCTTTGCTGAAGCCGGCCTTGCGGGCCGGAAAACGGAAGCATCATGGCTCTCTATTACGGCGCGGCAGCACGGAACTGTGGTCCAAAAATCGGACGTCGGAGGACCGTTTGGACTGAATTTGGAACCGCTTTCGGACCGTTTGGTCCGCGTCGCTCAACGCGCGGTTCTGGCGGCCAGTTTGCCGATGTTGGGGTGGCCCGATTTGATGGTGCGAGTCGCGATGTAGGTCATGTAGCGGTCGACCCCCAGTTCGGCATCCTGCATGGCCTGCATCAGCTCCAGGAACGCGGCGAGGCTGGGGCTGTAGACATTCATCACGTAGTCCATACCGCCGCCGGTGGCGACGCAATCGACAATCTCGTCCTGCGCGTTCACAAAGGCTTCGAACCTCTCGAAATCGGCCTTGCGATGGTGGGTCAGGGACGCCGTCACCACGACCTGCGTGAAATCGCAAAACCGCTCCAGCGCGATCACGGCGCGGAAATTTTTGATGAAACCTGCGGCCTTCAGCCGGTCAAGCCGCGCCCAGCAGGGTGTCGGCGAGATATTGACCAGTTCCGCAAGCTTGGTCTTGCTCAACTGCCCGTGTTGCTGCACCGCGCTGAGAATGCGGATATCGGTCGCATCTAGGCCTGAAGTCTTCACCGGCTGAGCGCCCTTCCCGTGCCTGTCACCGAGCGGCTCGCCACAAGCGGCGCGGCCGGCTCTCGCGAAGACCGTACGAGAAAAAGCAGGCTGGTCGCAAGACCGAGCGCTGCCGCGCGATGCTTGCACGCCTCGTCAATGGATCACTTTCCACAAACACCATCGGACCCGCGCCGCACATTGCGGAGAACCGCCCGTCTTGGTCCATTCAGACCAGATCGAAACCGACCGGCACGGGCAGCGAGTGGCTCATTCATCTTCGTTCCATGATCGCTTCGATGACCCAGAAATATTCCGTTGCTCGAACCCATAAATCTGTCTGGCGCGCGCGGGCGTCAGGCAGGTGCAAGGCCGACACGGAATGACAAGGAGCCTTCTTTGACCTGCTTCTCCTCTGACGGCGAGCCGAATGACATGGATGATCATCCTGTGTTTTGCTTTTTGTTTGAAAAATCTCCGCCTGTCGCTTCGACCGATTGGAATAAGTTCCGATCCCAAGCGTTGTCGACAGGTGACTGCCTACCTTTACTTCAACCCAGGAGAACCAAATGCGCAAGATCACAACGGCTATCATCACTTCCCTCCTCGCGTCGGCTGCACTCACGACCGCAGCGCAAGCGGACAGTAGTCAAAATGACGTCGGACGCTTCTTCAACCAGTTCCGTGCAGACCTGTCGGAAGCCCGCGATCAGTTTCGCCAGGACATCAACTTCCGCTCGAACAGATTTGACAACGACGATGATGATGAAGGACCGCGGAGCAAACGCGGATCAAAAAGCAAATCGAAATCCAACTCAAACTCGAGCAGCAACAGCAATTCGAACTCCAACTCCAACTCGAGCAGCAACAGCAGCTCGAACTCCAACTCAAACTCGAGCAGCAACAGCAGCTCGAACTCCAACTCCTCGAGCAGCAACAGCAGCTCGAATTCCAACTCCAACTCGAGCAGCAACAGCAGCTCGGATTCCAACTCCAATTCGAGCAGTAACAGCAGCTCGGATTCCGACGGCGACGACGACTGAGAACGCCACGGCTGTTGCAATGAACGCCTGCCCTCGGGCAGGCGTTTTCATTTCAAGGCAATCGACGGATGGTTTCTCCTGAGCATCTACCGGCGGTTTCTGGCCTCGGTTCGATACCATCCTGGCGTGGACTGGGTATTGCGGGTCACTGACTGGCGTGCCGTGCGCTCGGCTTCCGTTTCAGCACGGATCTCCGCTGGAATTTCGGCGCTATCCCTCAAGAATGGAATGACCTGCACCATGGGCGAGCCTTTTTCGATCACGTGAAGCCCGTCGGGACCCACCGGGAAAAAGGGAAAATGCACGGGAGCCTGATAGGTATCGGTGTCCACGATACCCGCGATCACCTCGAACAATCCGTTAGGCCTGTTGAGCGGGTTCACGAAAAGGCAGCTCCAGCCCGGCGGTGTGACAATGGTCCAGAAATTGTGGAACTTGCAGGCGGCGCGTGGCGCCATCGGATGCCCCCTCACCTGGTGTTCGCCGTGAAAGCTGACGAGCGTCCGGTCGAAATCCCAGCCCGCATCGACCCGCTGCCCGTCTTCCCTGATACTCAACCTGACGGTGGCTGGCAGCGGAATCACCCATCCCGTATTCATCGCGTCCAGAAAAGGCATGCAGCGCTTGATCGTGAGACCTGTATCGGTGGTCGCGACCTTGCCCTTGTCGACGGCAGGCAACTTGCGGAACCAATCGGGCATGTAGCCCTTTGCCGGAACCGGCGGTGCAATCACGGCTTCGTCGCCGGCCTCGCAGAGAAAGCGGATGGCTGGTTTCTGTCGGCGCAAAAAATTCATGTGACTTTCCTTTCAGGACGGCTCATCGCAAAGCCCCTCGATGTTCAGCAGGCCCGATCCGAATGTCTCATCCGGTCCGGGTTCACCCAGATCGTTTGCACGGGCGCGCAATGCGTTGCCCACCTCGGTGGCAGTGAGGTTCGGCTGGGCTTCGCGCAGCATGGCCGCGGCCGCCGTCACGAAGGGAACCGCAAAGGACGTACCTGTCTTCCACCGCGCGCCTGAAATGGAAGCTGCGGTCCATATATTCACACCTGGCGCCGCCAGATCGACATGAGGGCCGCGAACGGCCCGACGGTAGACCGTGCGATCGCGGTCCACTGCCGTCACGGCAAGCACCGTTTCATATGCGGCGGGAAAGGCTGGATCCGCGGCGGGGCCATCATTTCCAACCGCCGAAACCACAACGATGTCGCGGTCCAGAACCAACCGCCGGATGGTGTCCGAGAGGACCGTGTTGTCCGGCCCTGCAAGGCTGAGGTTGAGCACCTCGATGCCTTCTTCCGACAGGGCTCCGAGTGCCGCTACGAGAGTATAGACATCGGCGCGTTCGTCGCCACCGTTGCGATAAAATGCATCTATCGCCTTGAGCCGTGCCCCCGGCACAAGCCCCGGAGAACGCGTCTTCGGATCGCCGACGAGGAGGGCAGCCACGGCCGTCCCATGGATGGCTTGCGACCGATCGAAGTTGTCCGGTCCGATCCGGCGGACTTCAAGTTGTGCGCCGTCGAAGGTGTCATGCTCTTCGTTGATGCCGGTATCGATCATGCCGATCGTGATGCTGCTGCCACAGGAGCCTTCCCGCGAGGGAAGACTCGGCCAGTCGATGCTTTGCCGCGCAGGACAATCGGCGCCCTCGCAGTCCGCAGAGAATTCCTGTTCACTGCGGTAGAAGTGATTGAAATCAGCATTTGAACCACTTGGCAGGGCGCGCACCGCGTTGCGTGCATCGGCAAGGCTTACGTCCTCCGGGATGGAAAGCCGCCTTGGCATCACGGAAAGACCGATCGACGATGTCTCCTCGATCACCGAAAATCCCTGAGCGAGCAGCGTGCCCAGGTCATCTTCGTTCAGATCCAGAACGACGATCTCCCCGGGTGCGAACTCCGGTGGGGGCGGCGGTGGCGGTGGAGGCAGCGCGGGGCGGCGTGCCGGTTCCGCGCTTGGCCGCTGAAACAGGCGGTCGAGGAGCTGCCCCAGAGGCCGATCCGATTCACCTCGCCCATTGTCAGTGTTGCGACCTTCGCCACCCGAACTGCCTGTGTTGGAGCTGCCGCCACGATCATCGCGGTCATCGCTTCCATCGTTGCTTCCGTCGTCGCGCCCGTCGTCACTTCCGTCATCGCCCCCGTCGTCACTTCCGTCATCGCCGCCGTCGTCGCCCCCGTCATCGCCTCCGTCATCTCCACCGTCATCGTCATCTGCCCACGCCATGCCACCAGACAAGATCGGCGCGAAACCCGGCCCCAGGATTGCCGGAGCCGCAAACAAAAAAAGGAAGGCAAGGGCAACAAATCGAGTTTGCATGGCGCAGGTGTCCGCTGTGATTGCAAGTGGTGCTGAGGTTACGTTTAAGTCATGATAATATTCCGCGTCGGGACAAAGGAAACCAACTCATCATGAGCCCGATATGACAACGGATTTCGAAAAATCACTGATCGCGGCCTTGCCGAAGCTGCGCCGCTATGCGCTCTCGAAATGTCGCAGCCCGGATCTGGCAGATGATCTTGTGCAGATCACGGTGGAACGCGCCGTGGCCGCGCGGGAGCGTTTTTCGCCGGACACCAGTATGGACGCATGGCTGTTCCGAATTCTGCGCAATGCATGGATTGACCAGACAAGACGCAGTGCCACCCGCGGGACCGAATTGGATGTGTCGGAAATGCCGGAGGCAGCAGTCTATGACGGTGAGCGTGCTCTGGAGGCGACCTTGATGCTGCGCAAGACCGAAGCGGCGCTGCTGGAACTCTCTGCCGATCAGCAGGATGTCCTGCGCCTCGTCTGTATGGAAGAGTTGTCCTACGCGGAAGCTGCGGAGGTTTTGGGGATCCCGAAAGGCACAGTCATGAGCAGGCTCGCACGGGCGCGAATGTCCTTGGCAGAAAAGCTTGGAATTTCCTGAGCGGCAATGCGTTATCTTAATCAGACAAAGGAACAACGGCATGGCAGAGCAATCCTTCCCTGATGAAGTCCTGATGGCTTATGCCGACGGAGAACTTGACGCGCAGACGGCGCAATTGCTTGAGCGCGCACTTGCGGACGATAGAGCCCTTGCGCGGCGGTTGGCGGTCTTCACCCGAACCGGAGATGCACTGGCTCAGGCGGCGGCTGCGCGGCCTTTGGAACCGGTGCCCGATGCGCTGATGGCCCGTGTCCGTGCGACGCTCGCAGAACATGCCGCATCGGAGGTTGCGGAAAATGTCACGGCTTTCAGGCCGCGGGAACCGCAGGCGCGCGCAGCGCCTTCTCGAGGTGCAGCATGGCTACCGACGGCGATTGCGGCCAGTCTCGCTCTGGCCGTTGGCCTCGGCGCGGGTTTCGGTGCAGGTCGCATGGTGCCGGGAGAGAATACCGCGGCCTCCTTGCCGCTCGCTTTTCTGGGGACACCTGAGCTCGAAATGGCGTTGTCGGAACTACCTACCGGTGAGACACAGGAATTTCCCGGTGGCCGGGTATCGGTCATCGCGTCGTTCACGAACGCCGACAGCGAATTATGCCGCGAGTTCGAGGTGGACGATTCCGGAGGTGGAACAGTCGTGTCCGTTGTCTGCCATGACGGAGCGCAATGGCAAACGCGCCTTGCGATCGTCACGGCACCTGACGATGGTCAAACCTACGCTCCGGCATCTTCTCTTGACACGCTCGAAGCTTACCTGATCGCCACCGGGGTTCAGGCCGCGCTATCGATTGAAGAGGAGCAACGCGCCCTCGAAGCTCTTCGAAACTAGGTTGCAAGTTGAGCATCCGTGGAACGTGCTGCTGCGCAAGGGCGCTTCCTTCGTTCCGAATGCCACAAGCATATGTGGTTTCAGGGTCTGGTTCAGTGTTGGCTGTAGTGGCGCGGCAGGATGCCACGTTCGGAAGATCTTCTGAGGACCGGAAGCCGCCGCTCTAGACTTTGGCCTTGGGCGATCTACTGGTTCTTCTTGATCCACAGGGATGGGAAAGGCTTCTATACAGTATGATCGCGGATCGTCAGCGTCAGCGGTAATTGACGGGCAAAAGTTCTTTCTTGCCGCAGTTTGCTACATGCCATGTTTAAGACGCGCGGACCCTCAGCGCTTCCTGCGCCTACTTCCAAAAACAGATATCGAAGGGGTGTCAGTGCTTTGAAGCCATGACAGAAGTTCCGAAAGAGTTGGGGCAGCGACGCGAAAAACTGTGCACGCCACGAAAAAATACCCGCTCATTCATCCCTTTAGAAATCCAGATTGGCCACGCTGAGCGCGTTCTCCTGGATGAACTCCCGCCGCGGTTCGACCACGTCCCCCATCAGTTTGGTGAAGAGATCGTCCGCTTCCGCCATGTCGTCTACCTTCACGCGCAACAGGGTGCGAGCATCAGGATCGAGCGTCGTTTCCCAAAGCTGGTCCGGGTTCATCTCGCCGAGACCCTTGTAGCGTTGCAGCGACAGGCCCTTCTCACCTTCCTGCAGGATCGCGTCGAGCAGGTCCATCGGGCCGTGGATCATCTGGTTGCGGTCCTTGCGCACCAGCTTGGCGGGAAGGCCGTAAACGTCCTGAAGCCCCTTGGTGAAACTGCCCGTCTTCTTCGCCTCGCCGCCGCGCAGGATGCGGCCGTCCAGCGTGCGGACTTCCTCGACACCGCGCAGGATACGCGCAAGGCGGATCCCGTGATCCTGCGTGATCCTCCCGTGCCAGCCCCGCTCGTACTCCGCCGCGATCAGGTCGAGGCGTTCAGCGACCTTGTCGGCCGTTCCCTGCAGGTCCGCATCGACGACGCCCGGTGCGAAGGCACCGGCAATCGCCGCCTGCTCGAGGATATGGCGCGGATAATGGGTCGGAAAGGCTTCCAGAACGCGTCGCATCTGGCGCGCCTGATCAACGACGCGGGCGAGATCCTGGCCCCCGATCTCCTCGCCGTTGCCCTGCTTGAGAATGGCGCCTTCTATGCCCTGCTGGACGAGGTATTCCTCCATCGCCGCCTGGTCCTTCAGGTAGACCTCCGACTTGCCGCGCGACACCTTGTAGAGCGGCGGCTGCGCGATGTAGAGATGTCCTTTTTCGATCAGTTCGGGCATCTGGCGGTAGAAAAACGTAAGCAGCAGCGTCCGGATATGCGCCCCGTCCACGTCGGCGTCGGTCATGATGACGATCTTGTGGTAGCGCAGCTTGTCGATGTTGAATTCGTCGCGGCCGATCCCGGTGCCGAGCGCCATGACGAGGTTGCCGATCTCCTGGCTTCCCAGCATCCGGTCGAAGCGTGCGCGTTCGACGTTCAGGATTTTTCCCTTGAGCGGCAGGATGGCCTGGGTCTGGCGATCGCGGCCCGTCTGCGCCGATCCGCCGGCGGAATCGCCCTCGACGAGGAAAACCTCGGTTTTCGACGGATCCTTCTCGGAGCAGTCCTTGAGCTTGCCGGCCAGGAAGTTCACATCCATCGCGGTCTTGCGCCGTGTCAGGTCGCGTGCCTTGCGGGCGGCTTCGCGGGCATGGGCGGCTTCGATGATCTTGCCCACGACGATGCGTGCCTCGGCGGGGTTTTCTTCGAACCACTCGGCCAGTTTCTCGTTCACCAGCCCCTCGACGGCGGGACGCACCTCGGAGGACACGAGCTTGTCCTTGGTCTGCGAGGAGAACTTCGGATCCGGCACCTTGACGGAAAGAACGCAAGTAAGACCCTCGCGCGCGTCGTCACCGGTGAAGCTGACCTTTTCCTTCTTCGCGATCCCGCTCGACTGCGCATAGTTGTTGATCGTGCGGGTCAGTGCGCCGCGAAACCCGGCCATGTGGGTGCCGCCATCGCGCTGCGGAATGTTGTTGGTGAAGGGCAGGACGTTTTCATGATAGCTGTCGTTCCACCACATCGCGACTTCGACGCCGATGTCGTCACGCTCGCCGGTGATGAAGATCGGATCCGGCATCACGGAAGATTTGTGTCGGTCGAGATACTTCACGAACTCCTTGACCCCGCCTTCGTAAAAGAGCTCCGACCGCAGGGTTTCGGCATGGCGTTCGTCCATCAGGATGATGCGCACGCCCGAATTGAGGAAGGCCAGTTCGCGCAGCCGTTTCTCCAGTGTCTCGAAGGAGTATTCGAGGTTGGAGAAGGTCTTGGTCGAGGCCATGAACCGCACTTCCGTACCGGTACGATCGGTCGGACCCACGACGCGCAGGTGCTCGGTCGTGAAGCCGCCTTCGAAGCGGGCGAAGTGCTCCTTGCCCTCGCGCCAGATCCGCAGTTCCAGCCAGTCGGAGAGCGCATTGACGACCGATACGCCGACCCCGTGCAGACCGCCCGACACCTTGTAGGAATTGCTGTCGAATTTGCCGCCTGCGTGGAGTTGGGTCATGATGACCTCTGCGGCGGAAACGCCTTCCTCCTGGTGGATTCCGACCGGAATGCCGCGCCCGTTGTCGCTCACCGAAACCGAACTGTCATCGTGAATGGTGACGGTCACAGCGTCCGCGTGGCCCGCCAGCGCCTCGTCGATGCCGTTGTCCACCACCTCATAGACCATGTGATGCAAACCGGAGCCATCGTCGGTGTCGCCGATATACATGCCGGGACGCTTGCGAACGGCCTCCAACCCCTTGAGAACCTTGATGGAATTCGCACCGTATTCTTCGGGCGCCTGAGCGTTGTCGGACATGTGATCACACCTTCGCAATTTTACGATTTTATACGATTTTCCGGCAGGAATGTCACGCGCCAGACACAATATTTTGTGTCAGAGCAATGGGATCAACACACCGACGAGGATCAGCAGTGCGCCCGAGACGAGATTGATCCGTCGCAGTGTTTCCGGGGCCGTGATGAACTTGCGGAAATGCCCGATGAAAGCCGCGAGAAACAGGTTTCCCACCAGCGGGATTGCGACCGACACGCCGATGATGGCGCAGATGTCCGGCACCGTGACATCGCGCAGATCAAAAAAACCGGGCAGCACGCCCATGTAGAAGAGCACGGCCTTCGGATTGCCGAGAATGGCAAGAACGCCTGCGAGAAAACCCGGCCAGAGGCCCGGACGCGTCAATCGCCGGTCGGTGCTGATTTTCTGATTGGCGTGTTTGAGAATGAGAAGGCCCATGACGATGAAGACGGCGCAGGCGACCCAGCGCAGCGCCGCCATGAACACATCGAAAACCGAAAGGATCCAGGTGATGCCGAGGATCGCCACCAGCGGCCAGAGGATATCGCCGACAGCGACGCCGAGGGCCAGGGGCCAGGCCCCGGCGAAGCCGCCCGAAAGCGCGCGGGCCATCAGGGCGAGCCAGACCGGGCCGGGTGTCAGGAAGAGAATGACCAGCGCGCCGGAGTAGAGAAGCAGCGCCGAGAGAGAGATGGTCATCGCGCCGCCACCGAAGAGATGCCATCGGCTTCCGTCACCTCGAAGTATTGCGCGCGCGGTCCAAGCGTGTCGAAGAGACCCTGTTCCGTGCCGGTCATCCAGGCCTGTGCGCCCAGCGTGACGATTTCATCGTAGAGTGCAGCGCGCCGGTCGGCGTCGAGATGGGCCGCGACTTCGTCAAGCAATACGAGGGGCGGCGCGCCCAGTTCCTGCGCCAGAGCACGCGCGTTGGCGAGAATGAGAGAGACAAGAAGCGCCTTCTGCTCGCCGGTCGAGCAATCCCGCGCAGGCACGTCCTTGGCCCTGTAGGTGCCCATAAGATCGACCCGGTGCGGCCCGATCAGCGTCCGGCCCGCCGCAAGATCCCGCGTCCGGTTCTCTGCAAGGACCGTACGCAGGTCGTCCTCGCCCCGTGGCATCTCGCCCTCGCCATGCTCGATCTCGAGATCTGCGGTCGGAAATGCTGTTGCGGCGTTTTCCTGTGCTGCGGTGATTTTCTTCAGGGCCGCAAACCGGTTCGTGGTGATCTCGGCACCGGCACTCGCCATCTGCGCCTCGAGTGCACCATACCATGCCGGATCGCGCACCATGTCCTTGAGGAGCCTGTTACGCTCGCGCATCGCTTTCTCATAGGTGAGCGACGCTTCGGCGTGAGAAGGCTCGAAACTCAGCGTCATGCGGTCAAGAAAGCGTCGCCGCCCATCCGCCCCCTCGATCCACAAACGGTCCATCGCCGGGATCAGCCAGAGGATGCGCGCCACCCGCCCCAGCGCCGTCTGTGCGGCAGGTTTGCCATCGATCTGGGTCTGACGGGCGGCGCCTTCCTCGGACCAGATGTCGATCTCATGGACCTGGTGCCCTGAGCGCAGTTCCGCCTGAACCTTCCAGCCAAGCGCCTCCGGTCGCCGCGTCATGTCCTGCGCACTCGAGCGGCGCAGCCCGCGACCCGGCGAAAACAGCGAGACGGCTTCGAGGATGTTGGTCTTGCCCGCACCGTTCGGCCCGAAGAGGGCGACCGGACGCGGATCAAGGGTCATCCGAGCAAGCTTGTGCGATCGGAAATGCGACAGTTTCAGGGAAGTCAGGGCCAGCGTCACGCCAACACTCCGTGCGACGCCGCCGGCGCGGGATGGATGATGTCTAGACCCGCATTGGCATGACGACGTAGACCGCCGTGAGGTCGTTGCCTTCGCGCATCAGCGTCGGATCGCCCGAAGAGTTGAACAGAAAAACGGCGTTTTCCTTGTCCACCTGGCTGGCGATCTCGAGCAGATACTTGGCATTGAAGCCGATCTCGAGCCGCTCGTCACCATAGGCCACGGCCAACTCCTCCTCAGCGGCACCGCTGTCCGGGGCATTGACCGACAGCACGAGCCTGTCCTCGTCAAGCTGCAACTTGACCGCACGCGAGCGTTCAGAGCTTACCGTGGCCACCCGATCGACAGCCTTGGCGAAATCCGCGGCATCAACTTCCATCTTGCGGGTGTTGCCCTGCGGAATGACCCGCGTGTAGTCGGGGAAGGTCCCGTCGATCACTTTGGAGGTCAGGGTGATATCGGGCGTTGCAAAACGCACTTTCGTCTCGGAGACGGAGACAGCGATCTTCATCTCGTCGTCGTCGAGCAGCTTGCGCAATTCGCCGACAGTTTTGCGCGGCACGATCACGCCGGGCATGTCTGCGGCCCCTTCCGGCAATGCGGCGTCGATCCGGGCCAGCCGGTGGCCGTCGGTGGCGACGCAGCGCAGCACCTTGGCGCCTTCGGACTCCGAGACGTGCATGTAGACGCCATTGAGGTAGTAGCGCGTTTCCTCGGTCGAGATCGCGAATTTCGACTTGTCAAAGAGACGGCGCAGCACCGGTGCCGAGGCCGAGAAGTTCGACTGGTAATCCGAGGAGGCCATGACCGGGAAATCTTCCTTGGGCAGGGTCGCGAGCGAGAAGTTCGACCGTCCGGCTTCGACCGTCAGCCGCCCTGTTGCGCTATCCGCCGTCAGGGTGACCTGCGCGCCATCCGGCAGTTTGCGCACGATTTCATGCAAGGTGGTGGCGGAGACGGTGGTCGCACCGGCGCGTTCGACCATCGCGGGCGCCTTGTCCACGACTTCGATGTCGAGATCCGTGGCGCGGAAGGACACGGTATTGCCTTCGGCTTCGATCAGCACGTTGGCGAGGATCGGTATCGTGTTGCGCCGCTCGACGACGGATTGCGCCTGGCTCATGGCCTTGAGCAGGTCTGCGCGTTCAATACTGATCTTCATCTGCCAATTCCTTACGGAGTGTCGGGACGGGTAAATTACCCGCTTTCACCGGCTTCACAAGCGTTTAATCCGTTTGTCGTAGGGAATGGGCAGGGCGTCAAGGCCCGCGCAGCCTGTGATGCGGCGCGGGCCTTTGGTTGGTCATTCTTCCAGCGCGCGCCGCAGCAGTTCGAGATCCTCGGCGATCTGGCCATCCTGGAGTTTCAATTCCTCGATCCGCTTGACGCCGTGCATGACGGTGGTGTGGTCGCGCCCGCCGAAGCGGCGCCCGATCTCGGGCAGGGAGCGGCTGGTCATCTTCTTGCACAGATACATGGCGACCTGCCGCGGGCGCGCATAGCTGCGCAGACGCTTCGGGCCGATCATGTCGCTGAGGCGGATGTTGTAATGGTCCGAAACCTTGCGCTGGATCTCCTCCACGGTGATCTTGCGCTCCGAGGCGCGCAGCACATCGGCGAGGCAATCCTGCGTGAGATCCATGTTGATCTCGCGGCCCACAAGCGAGGCGAAGGCGAACAGACGGGTCAGCGCCCCTTCGAGCACACGCACGTTGGTGGAAATCCGGTGCGCAAGGAACTCCAGGACTCCATCTTCCACTTCGAGGCCCGGATAGTTCTTCTGCTGCATCTCCACCTTGCTCTGCAGGATACCCAGCCGCAGTTCGTAATCGGTCGGATGCAGATCGACCACGAGGCCGCACTGCAGGCGCGATTTCACGCGTTCCTCCAAATCCTTGATCTCGCCGGGGGCGCGGTCCGCGGAAATGATGATCTGCTTGTTCTGGTCCACGAGAGCGTTGAAGGTGTGGAAAAACTCTTCCTGCGTGCTGTCCTTGCCGGCAATGAATTGCACGTCATCGACCATCAGAACATCGACCGAACGGAAGATTTCCTTGAAATCCATCATCTTGCGGTCACGTAGCGCCTGCACGAACCGGTACATGAACTGCTCCGCCGAGAGGTAGAGCACGTTCATGTCGGGCCGGTTGCTGCGCAATTCATGGGCGATGGCATGCATCAGGTGGGTTTTGCCGAGGCCGACACCGCCATAGAGAAAGAGCGGGTTGAACGTGACGGGCCCGCCTTCCGCGACACGGCGCGCGGCAGCATGGGCAAGCTCGTTCGGCTTGCCGACGACAAAGGTATCGAAGGTAAATTTGGTATCGAGGGGGGCTGCGACCATGGCGTTGGCGGGCTGGTGCCTGGGCTCTGCGGCCTTGCGGGGCGCAAGCGGTGCCGGATGCATCGCTGCGCCTGCATTCACGTCGAACTTGAGCCGCTTGACCGCAGGATCGCTGCTGCGCAGCTCATGCAGGATGAGCTCCGCAAAATTCTGGCTGACGTAGTTTCCTAGAAAAGTCGTGGGCACCTCGAGCGTGGCGATCCCGTCTTCGGTCCGACTGTACTCGATTGGTTCGATCCAGTTCGTGTAGTTGCTTTGACCGACTGTCTTGAGCAACCGCTGCCTCAGCTGCCCCCATTTTTCTTTTGTCATTTCGACCTGCATTCCATTTGTCTTCGCATTCCCACCAAGACGCGGTTCCGTTTTCGGATATCCACGTCCGCTCAAATCGTCGTTCGACATAGCTCCGCATCTCTGTTCCAATTGGAACAGACGGATGTCCGTCGGACTTTACAGAGTACGCGCCTGCTCCATTCTCTCAGAAAATGAGAGAAACGGACGCAGTGCGCCGCACCGCTTATTTACGACAGGGCAATACGCTGGCTGGCAACGTTTGCAGACTGAATGCCGCGTGGTTTTTCCACCCGGCCCAATCCCTGATGATCCATCCGCCTGCCGCAACGCAGGCTGGACCTTCAGGGCCTGTCCCCCCATGGCGAAATGAATCGCTCATCACTCGTAGCAACTTCGGCAGCGGCACGGCAACCGAACTTCATTCTTGACTCTCACTTTTCAAAAAAGAATCTCCGGTGCGCCCGGGAAGCCTCAAAAAGGCATAAAAAAAACGCCGGTGAAACGGCGCTTTTTCTCTCATTGCAGGTTGTTTCAGCCCAGCGATTTCACGCGTGATGCGAGGCGGGACATTTTCCGCGAGGCCGTATTCTTGTGGAACACGCCCTTGGTGACGCCGCGCATCAGCTCCGGTTGAGCAGCGCGCAGAGCGGTCGTGGCGGCATCCTTGTCGCCCGAAGCGATCGCTTCCTCGACTTTGCGCAGGAAGGTGCGGATGCGCGAGCGGCGTGCCTTGTTGATCTGGAAGCGGGCTTCGTTCTGACGGGCGCGTTTCTTGGACTGTGGCGAGTTGGCCATGTGTGCTTAACCTTTATTCGGGTTCATAACGTTTCAAAATGCGTACGGCCCCCGAAGCGACCGACTTTGCGGTCAAAGGTGATTCTAGCCAAAGCGGGCTGCACGCGCATGTGATCGGCGCTCTATAGGCGAGAACGCTTGCCTTGAAAACCCGAAAATTAGCCAGAAAAAGGTGCGGTCACACGAGGCCTGTTTCCTCAGGACGGATCCCGCGAGACGATTGCCAACAGGCGGTACGCGTAAAGACCCGCATCCGCAGGGACGGTTTCCGGATCGAAGCGCTGGCGCCGTTCGATGTCGAGCACATAGGTCACGCCTGCCTTGTGCTCGAAGCCGTCGATGTCCTGGTAGAAATTGCGCCCGTCGAGCACGAGGCATTTCATCGGACCGACACCAACACAATCGACCAGTTGCGGTCCCACTGTGACCCTCAGAACGGTAGGCGAGGTCGGGTCCGAGGCGCTTGATCCTGAACCCGAAAACATCACTGTCAGTACCGTCAGGAAAACGCGGATCAGGCCGTTCGTCACTGGCGCATATCCTCCAGACTTCAGGGTGACCCCGAGTGTCTCACCGGTCCCGGAACTGGGCTTCGCGCTTTTCGAGAAAGGCCGACATGCCTTCGGATTGATCTTCGGTCGCGAAGAGAGAATGGAACATGCGCCGCTCGAAGAGCAGGCCCTCGCGCAACGGCACCTCATAGGCCCGGTTCACGGCCTCCTTCACCACCATCACGGAGATCATTGATTTTTCCGCGATCTTCTGGGCCGCGGCCTGGGCCTCTTCGAGCAGTTTCTTGGTCGGCACGACGCGCGACACAAGCCCTGAGCGCTCCGCCTCGCTGGCATCCATGAAGCGCCCCGTGAGGTTCATGTCCATCGCCTTGGCCTTGCCCACGATCCGCGTCAGGCGCTGGGTGCCGCCGAGACCGGCGACCACACCCAGATTGATCTCCGGCTGACCGAATTTGGCAGTCTCCGAACAGATGATGAAATCGCACATCATCGCCAGTTCGCACCCGCCGCCCAGCGCGTAGCCGGAGACGGCGGCGATGATCGGCTTGCGGATGCGCATGATCTGGTCCGTTTCCGGTGAGAACAGATCGCCCGCAAAAGCCTCCACGAAGCTCTTGTCCTTCATCATCGCGATGTCGGCACCGGCGGCGAAGGCCTTCTCCGAGCCCGTGATGATGATGCAACGGACCTTTTCGTTGTCCTGCGCCGAGGCGAGAGCATCCGCCAGTTCCGACATCAGCTTGTCATTCAATGCATTCAGGGCGTCGGGGCGGTTGAGGGTGATCAGCGCCACATGGTTATCGACGTCCACGATGATCGTTTCATAAGCCATCATAGATGCTCTCGGTTGTTTCTACTGGGTTCGGAGTGAATATCACGCGGCCCGGGCTGTTCAAGTTATCTTTGGCATTGCGGACAGTAAAAGGAGGATCGTCCGGACTGGACAATGCGCGCGATCTTTCCCCCGCATCCGGGGCTTTTGCACGGCGCGCCCTCGCGCCCGTAGGCATCGAAGGTATGCTGGAAATACCCAAGTTCCCCATCGGCTTGCCGGAAATCCCGCAGACTGGATCCGCCGGCGTCGATGGCCTCCGACAGAACCTGCCGGATGATCGGAACCAGAGTTGCGACGCGGAGTGAAGAAATTTTTCCGGCTTTGCGCGTCGGCCTGATTTTTGCGCGAAAGAGCGCCTCGCAGACGTAGATATTGCCAAGCCCCGACACGATGTGCTGATCGAGCAGCGCCGATTTCACAGGTGTCATCCGGCCCTTGAACGCCCCGATCAGGTGGGATTCATGAAAGTCATTACCGAGAGGCTCCGGCCCCAGATTTGCGAGGAGCTTGTGCGTGTCGGCGGTTGCCGTCGGCATCAGGTCCATCGCCCCGAAGCGACGCGGGTCGTTGAAGGTGATGCGCGCGCCATTCGCCATATGGAAGACCACATGATCGTGCTTTTCCGGCGCCGGATGGTCATGGACGAAGACGCCCAGGGGATCGCCCGACACCAGCATGCGGCCAGACATACCGAGATGGATGAGAAGCGTCTCCCCGCCGCTCAGATCCGCAAGGATGTATTTCGAACGCCGCCGCAGGCGCTCCACCCTTTGTCCGGTCAGTCTTGCCGCCATACGATCAGGAAACGGCCAGCGCAGGTCCGGTCGGTTCACCTCCGCCCGCGCGATCACGGCCCCTTCCATTACGGGTGCCAGCCCCCGCCTTACGGTTTCGACTTCCGGCAGTTCAGGCATCATCCGCTCCCTGTGACCAAAGGACCGCATTGTGCCTGCCCTCCCGCGCCCTATAACAAGGGTCGAACGCGAAGGACCACAAGAGCCGATGACCGACGAAAAAGACAAAACAACGCACTTCGGGTTCGAAACCGTCCCCGAGGGCGAGAAGGCCGGGCGCGTGCGGGGCGTGTTCTCCTCCGTCGCCAGCAAATACGACATCATGAACGACGTGATGTCGGGCGGGATCCATCGTCTGTGGAAGGATGCGATGATGGACTGGCTTGCGCCACGCCCCGGGCAGAAGCTGCTCGACGTCGCCGGCGGTACGGGCGATATTTCCTTCCGGTTTCTCAAGCGCGCGGGCACCGGTCATGCGACCGTATTGGACCTGACCGAGTCGATGCTCGTCGAAGGCCGCAAACGGGCGGAAGCGGCAAGCATGGCCGAGAGCCTGGACTGGGTCACGGGTGATGCGATGGCGCTGCCCTTTGCGGACAATACCTTCGACGTATACACGATCTCTTTCGGTATCCGGAATGTGACCCGCCCGCAGGAAGCGCTCAACGAAGCTTACCGTGTACTGAAAACCGGCGGGCGATTGATGGTTCTCGAGTTCAGCCAGCTGCCCAACCCGGCCATGCAGAAGGCCTATGATCTCTACAGTTTCAACGTCATTCCGCGCATGGGCCAGATCATCGCGAAGGATCGCGACAGCTATCAATACCTTGTGGAATCGATCCGCAATTTCCCGGATCAGGAGACCTTCCTCGGCATGGTGCGGCAGGCCGGTTTCGAAAACGCCAAATACCGTAATCTGACAATGGGTGTCGCCTGCCTGCATTCTGGCTGGAAGATCTGACATGCGCGGCCCTCACAACATCTGGCGGTTGATCCGCACCGGCGCCACGCTGGAACGCACCGGTGCCATGAATGTGGTGCTCGACGCTTTCGAAGCACCGCCGACTTTGCGTTTCGTGGCGCGCGCGCTGGGCCTGCCCTTCAAGTTCCTTGGCTACAGCGGCGATCCGTCGATGCCGCCCGCCACCCGAGCGCTCACTGCCCTCGGGCCGGCCTACATCAAGTTCGGCCAGATCCTGTCCACGCGCCCGGATGTTGTTGGCGATGAACTGGCGATCCAGCTGCGTGTTTTGCAGGACAAACTGCCGCCTTTCTCCGTGGAAGAGGCAAAGGCGGAAATTCAGCGCGCGCTGGGCCAGCCCGTCGATGAGATTTTCTCCGAGTTCAGCGCCCCCGTCGCCGCGGCCTCCATCGCGCAGGTCCACAAGGCCAAGCTGGCGGAAACCGGCGAGGCGGTTGCCGTCAAGGTGCTGCGCCCGAACATCGAGAAAGCCTTCCGCAAGGATGTGGATGCCTTCTACCTTGCGGCGCGCATGGTGGAGATCTTTGCACCGGGGGCACGACGCCTGCGCCCGATGGAGGTGATCGAGCATTTCGATGGGGTCGTGCGCGGTGAGCTGGACCTGCGGCTCGAATCATCTGCCGCTTCCGAATTCGCGGCCAACACCAAGAACGACGATGGCTTCCAGCTTCCTTTGATCAAATGGGAGTATTCCTCGCGCCGGGTGATGACCCTCGAATGGGCGGACGGCGTGTCGATGGGCGACAATGACGCAATCGACGCGGCTGGCCACGACCGGGTGGCGCTTGGCGACCGCGTGTTGCGGCTGTTTCTCAGCCATGCGCTACGTGACGGCTATTTCCACGCCGACATGCATCAGGGCAACCTCAAGGTCGCGCCGAACGGCAATATCATCGCCTATGACTTCGGGATCATGGGCCATATCGATGAATACACCCGCCGGGTATATGCCGAAATCCTCTTCGGCTTCATCCGAAAGGACTACAAACGCGTCGCGGAGGTCCACTTTGAAGCGGGCTATGTCCCCGCCGACAAGGATGTGGACGAATTCGCCCGCGCGCTGCGCGCCGTGGGTGAGCCGATTTTCGGCATGGACGCAACGCGCATCTCCATGGGCAGGCTGCTGAATTACCTTTTCGAGGTTACCGAACGCTTCGGTATGGAAACCCGCACCGAACTCATCCTGCTTCAACGGACAATGGTCGTGGTGGAGGGCGTTGCCCGGTCGCTCAATCCGCAGATCAACATCTGGCAAGTGGCGAGCCCGATCGTCACCGACTACATTTCGAAATCGATCGGCCCCAGAGCGGCGCTCAACGATCTTGCCAAAACCGCGAAGGTGCTTGGTCGATTCGGCCCGCGCCTTCCCGCACTTGTCGAAGCGGCGTTGATCCGTCAGAGCAATCTGGAACCGGAGCCCGCAGAGCGCGGCTTTTGGCGGTGGATCGTCGCGGCGGCTTTTGCCGGTATCGGGATCGGTGTGGGCCTTGTGTTTCTTGCCGATGCTCTCTTCTGACCCATCCATTGCTTGATCCGCATCACCTTTCCTGTGACATCGGTCAGCATCTGTGATCAATCGCCTAAGGGGCTGTTCTGAAAGACAAAGTAGCCGCTAGCTGCGCGGGCTGCGAAAGTTGTCCCGGAGCCTGAATTGGCGGCCTCTGCAAGAAGCACACATGTCCGCTTCTGGTCGAAGTCAGCAAGTATCGGCAGTCTCACTCAACGAGCCGACGCCGTGCCACGCCAAAGAATGAACAAGCCGGAAACAACAATCAAGACGGACCCAAACACCATCGGGAAACTCAAGTTTTCGCCAAACAGCACGACACCAAGCGTGATACCAAAAAGCAATCGCGTGTACCTGAAAGGCGTCACGGCAGATACCTGACCTGTGCGCATTGCTTTCATGAGACATGAGTAGGCGGTAACGCCAGCCGCTATAGCCCCGAGAAGTTGCATGGAAGTCCAAGCGTCGGGAAATGAAAATGAAAGACGTTGCCAGGCTGAACACATCGCCCCCGCAACCATGACAGAGAGGAAGCCATACAATCCCAGAATGGAAGTGCTGAGCGTCACGGGCGCTGCACGGCTTGCCAGATCGCGCCCTGCAAAGCCCAGCATACCTATGATGGCCAGGATCGACAGGATCGAGAAGCTATCGGCGCCCGGTTGGATGATGACGATAACGCCCACGAGGCCGATCAGAATTGCCGCCCATCGCCGCCACCCCACCTGCTCGCGGAACATCAATGCAGCTCCGGCAACGACGACCAATGGGGTGGCCTGCAAGATCACTGTCGCGGACGATAAAGGCGTCAAGGTAATGGCCAACACGTAGAACAAGCGACCGATGATCTCAAAAATCACGCGAACGCGCATCGGAACGGAAACCACATCCTTGATGAACAAGGGCTCGCCGTTCAGGCGCGCAAAACACGCGAACACGATCGCCCCTCCAGCACCGAAGACCATCAGGATTTGACCGACTGGCAGCACAGCAGACGCCGCTTTGACGAATGCATCTTCGATGGCAAAAAATGCCATGGACGCAATCATCCATAGGCTGCCGACCAAGTTCGCTTTGCGATCCGTGGCAATGTATGCGGTCATGAAGCTTCCGATCTTGCGGTCAAATCGTGCGAGAACCGAAATGTCACTCCGCGCTTCGTGATATACTGTCAATAACGAAAGAAAATAGCGTGGGCACTCAACCTGAGTGCGTCCAAACCATTTGTTGGTTTGTTTGCAGCCGTGGCAATGACAGCTTGCATCTGTAGGGTCTGTGGCTGGTCCCAGCGCAGACCTACCTTTTTTGGCACGTTTTTCACGATGACGATAAACTGGCGCTTGTGCTCAGATCAGCCAGCCGGTCCAAATCTGTCCGTCATGACCACTGGCGGCTTTGCTGTCCAAGAACGGTGCTCAGGTCTCGGCTTCTGTCTCAAGCGGGCTTGTGACTGCGACCTTGATGGTCGGCGTTGCGATTTGTCGACCATCAGGCAAGCAGTGGACGGTCGGGCTGGCGTTGGAAACTTCCATAGCAATGATATTGTCGCCATCTGGCCGGCTTGGAGTATTGCCGACATCCCTGATCAGGGACGGTCGCGAAGGCCGGTTCCCCGTTCGGAGGGTCGGGCCGCCATGGCACAAGACAGGTGCTACCTCGGCCGCGGAAAGGATCATTCCTCGGCATGGCACTCCCGCCTTCATGCCCCGGGAAAGGCCACTGCGCCAATGCCCGCAGATCACAGATGTTCCGGGAAAACGAAATGCTCCCGGTCAGGCCTGCCTGAATAGCGGGCGCTTTTACTCTTCAGAGGCGCTCGAAGGCCAGGGCAATCCCCTGTCCGCCGCCGATACACATCGTGATCAAGGCACGCTTTCCGCCGGTCCGTTCCAGTTCGTATAGCGCCTTCAAAGTGAGGATGGCACCCGTCGCACCGACAGGATGACCCAGGGCGATGGCGCCGCCATTCGGGTTCACCTTTGCGGGATCGAAGCCCAGTTCCTTGCTGACGGCCAGGGCCTGCGCGGCAAAAGCCTCGTTGCTTTCGATCACGTCAAAATCCCCGGCGGCAAGGCCGGTCCGTTCCAGAAGGTTCCGAACCGCCGGAACCGGGCCGATCCCCATGACTTGAGGTCTTACACCTGCATGGGCATAGCCGAGCACCCGTGCCTTGGGTTTCAGACCGGCTTTTCGTGCGGCATCCGCCGTTGCAAGCACAAGAGCCGCCGCGCCATCGTTGATGCCGCTGGCGTTGCCTGCCGTCACGCTACCGTCCTTCTGGAACACCGGGCGCAATCCGGCGAGGGCCTCCGCCGTCGTGGCCTTGGGGTGCTCGTCCGTCTTGAAGGCCACCGTATCGCGTTTCACGCGCACCTCGACGGGCACGATCTGGCTTTCGAAGTGACCCGCGGCGATTGCTGCGGCGGCACGTTCCTGGCTTTGCAGCGCAAAGGCGTCCTGATCCGCGCGGCTGATCCCGTGTTCGGCGGCCACATTTTCGGCCGTGACGCCCATGTGCCCTGTCCCGAAGGGACAGTTCAACGCGCCCAGCATCATATCGAGCGTCTTGATGTCGCCCATCTTGGCGCCCCAACGCTGGTCGGGCACGATGAAGGGCGAGCGCGACATGTTCTCGGCACCGCCTGCCAGCCCGAAGGCAGCATCGCCCAGCATCAGAGACTGAATCACGGACACGATCGCCTGCGCCCCCGACCCGCAGAGCCGGTTGACGTTCATCGCAGGAACGGTGTCGGGAACGCCGGCCTGCAGGGCGGCAACGCGGCTCAGGTACATGTCCCGTGGTTCGGTGTTGATGACATGGCCGAAGACGACATGGCCGATCTGTCCACCCTCGACGCCCGAGCGTTCCAGCGCGGCCTTGCAGGCTACTGTCGCAAGCTCGATGGGCGGCGTTCCGGCCAGCGATCCGCCGAATGTTCCGATTGCGGTACGCGCACCGTCCAGGATTACGATCTCTTGGGTCATGTCAGTCTCCAGATTGCTGTTACCAAGCATTATGCGGAAACCATGCTGCCTTGTCAGCAGCGACCTGCCGTCATCTTCCGTGTCGAGATTGACAGGCACCCTCATGTCCGCGAAACATCCGTCATGACGGAAAGTGACGACAACATCCTGACCCAGCTTCCTGTGCGCCTGAAAGATGCAAGGCGTGCACAGGGGTTGTCCCTCGATGCCGTGGCGAGGCTTTCGGGCGTGTCGCGCTCCATGGTCAGCCAGATCGAACGCGGCGAAAGCAGCCCGACCATTTCGACGCTCTGGAATCTGACACGTGCTCTCAAGGTCGATTTCGCGGGTCTCCTCGACAACGCGCCCGGCCCCGATCAGATCGAGATCCTCCGCGGTCAGGATGTGCCGACCATCGACAATCTCGGCACCGGGTGCCGTATCCGCATCCTGTCGCCGCCGGAAGAGGCGGGCAAACACGAGGTCTATGAGATCAGTTTCACCGCCAACGGCAGCCTCAGAAGCAACCCTCACGCACGTGGTGCGCGCGAACATCTCACCGTCGTCGAGGGGGTTCTGACGGTCACCAGCGGTGAGGCATCGGCCAGCCTCAAACCGGGCGATACGGCGCGCTACGCTGCCGATCTGCCACACCGGATCGAGGCGACCGGGGGGGAGGCCCGTGCATTTCTGGTGGTCATAAACGCCTGAAAATCCGAGATAGCAGAAAAAATCCGTTATCAAGGATAATTTCTGTTCCCGAAAACCCTTCGACATGGTAGCAGGGAGGGCAAAGGAGTCGCACCATGACGCAAGCCTATCTGCAACACGTGACAGAGACCCTCGCGCAGATCGAGGCCGACGGCATGATGAAACGCGAGCGCATGATCACCTCGCCGCAAGGTGCCCGGATTTCCGTCGGTGCAGGCGAAGTCATCAATCTGTGCGCCAACAATTACCTCGGTCTTGCCGATCATCCCGACCTCATCGAGGCGGCGCGCTCGGCGATGACACCGCGCGGCTTCGGCATGGCCTCGGTGCGCTTCATCTGTGGCACGCAGGACATCCACCGGGAGCTGGAACAGAAGCTTGCAGCCTTTCTCCACAAGGACGACGCCATCCTCTTTGCCGCCTGCTTTGACGCCAATGGAGGGCTTTTCGAGCCCCTTCTGGGACCTGAGGACGCGGTGGTTTCCGATGCCTTGAACCATGCCTCGATCATCGACGGTATCAGGCTCTGCAAAGCCAAAAGATATCGCTACGCGAATTCCGACATGACCGACCTGGAAGGGCAGTTGCAGCTTGCCCGAAGCGAAGGCGCACGTTTCATCCTGATCGCCACCGACGGGGTGTTCAGCATGGACGGCTATCTTGCAAGGCTGGCGGAAATACACGCGCTGGCGCGGAAATATGACGCGATGGTCATGGTGGACGACTGCCATGCGACCGGTTTCATGGGACCTCAAGGGCGGGGTACACCGGCGCTCGCGGGGGTCGATGTGGATATTCTCACGGGTACCCTGGGCAAGGCTCTGGGCGGTGCGATCGGCGGGTATATCGCGGGGCCGCAACCCGTGATCGACCTGCTGCGGCAGCGTGCCCGGCCCTATCTCTTCTCCAATTCGCTGCCGCCGAGCATCGTCGCCGCGGGGATCAAGGCGCTCGATCTGGTGATCGCGGGCGATGACCTGCGCCACCGGCTTTTCGAGAACACGCGCTACTGGCGGGACGGACTCGAGGATCTGGGCTTCGATCTTCTGCCCGGCGAGCACCCCATCGTGCCCGTGATGCTGGGCGAGGCGCGTCTTGCACAGGACATGGCTACCCGGCTCTTCGCGGAAGGCGTGTATGTTTCGGGCTTCTTCTTCCCCGTCGTGCCGAAGGGACAGGCGCGGATAAGAACCCAGATGAATGCGGCTCTGACAAAGGCTGACCTCGACCATGCGCTGGCGGCTTTCGCGACGGCGGGCAAGGCCTGCGGCGTGCTGGCATGATCCTCCCTTCCGTCGTCGAGGCCATCGGAGAGACGCCACTCGTCGATCTGACCCGGCTGGTGGACCGCCTCGACATCGATGGGCGTATTCTTGCGAAACTCGACAACCTTCTGCCCGGCTACTCCAAGAAGGACCGGGCCGCGCGGGCGATCATCGAGGCCGCCAAGGCAGATGGCAGGCTGCGCCCCGGTCAGACCGTGGTGGAGTTGACCTCGGGAAACATGGGCACCGGCCTCGCCATCGTCTGCGCCGTCCACGGTCATCCGTTCATCGCCGTGATGAGCGTGGGCAATTCCGTCGAACGGGCGCGGATGATGCGGGCGCTTGGTGCAACAGTTGTGCTCGCGCCGCAGGCTCCCGGCGGCACGCCCGGACAGGTGACAGCGGCCGACCTTGCGCTTGTCGATGCGGAAGTGCGCCGGATCGTGGCCGAAACCGGCGCTTTCCGCGCTGACCAGTTCGAGGATGGCGGCAATCCGTTGGCGCATGAAACCGGCACCGGGCCTGAGCTTTGGGCACAATCAGGGGGCAAGATCACCGCATTCTGCGATTTCGCAGGTTCAGGTGGGACTTTGGGCGGCGTCGCGCGGTTTCTGACACCGAAGGGCGTTGCCTGCTACGCGGTCGAGCCCGAAGGGGCCGAAGCGCTCTCCGGGCGAGCAACTGACCGCCCGGACCATCCGGTGCAGGGTGGCGGGTACAACATGGCGCACCTCACGCATCTGGAGGGCACACCCCTCGCGGGCTACCTTTCGGTGACGGGCGACGCGGCGCGGGAGAATGCCCGTTTGCTGGCACGGGTCGAAGGTATTTTCGGTGGCTATTCGGCGGGCGCCAACCTCGCTGGCGCCGTGCAACTGCTGACCGGCCCGCACAAGGGCGGAACGGTTGCCTTCGTGGTCTGTGACAGCGGATTGAAGTATCTCTCCACCGATCTCTGGGAGACGTGACATGACGAATGAAATGAAGGCTCTCTCGAAACTCCATGCCCGTGAGGGCTTGTGGATGACCCACGCCCCGGTGCCGGAAATCGGACCGGATGATGTGCTGATCCGCATCAACAAGACCGGTATTTGTGGCACTGACATCCACATCTGGAACTGGGACGAATGGGCGCAGAAAACAGTGCCCGTACCGCTCATCACCGGGCATGAATTCGCGGGCGAGATCGTCGAGGTCGGTCGCAACGTGACCGACCTGGAGATAGGACAGCGTTGCTCCGGTGAAGGCCATCTCATCGGCAAGACCTCGCGCCAGAGCCGCGCAGGCAAGTTCCACCTTGATCCCGCCACCCGTGGCATCGGGGTGAACGAGCAGGGCGCATTCGCTCAATACCTGCGGTTGCCGGCCTTCAATGTCGTGCCGCTGCCCGACGAGATATCGGACGATATTGGCGCAATTCTCGATCCGCTCGGCAATGCGGTGCATACCGCGCTGAGTTTCGATCTGGTGGGCGAGGACGTGTTGATCACCGGGGCAGGGCCCATCGGTATCATGGCGGCTGCAGTCGCGCGGCATGTCGGTGCGCGCCATGTTGTCATCACCGATATCAACCCCGACAGGCTGGCGCTGGCCGAGACCGTGACCGATGTCGTGCCGGTCAATGTCGGCACTCAGGACCTGAAACAGGTGATCAGCGATCTCAAGATGAAACAGGGCTTCGATGTCGGCCTCGAGATGTCGGGCAGCCAGCAGGCGCTCGACCAGATGGTTGAGGCCATGACCATGGGAGGCCGCATCGCGATGCTGGGGATTCCGCCGGGCAAGTCGCCGGTCGACTGGTCGCGCATCGTCTTCAAGGCAATCACCATCAAGGGCGTCTACGGGCGCGAGATCTTCGAGACCTGGTACAAGATGATCGCCATGTTGCAGAACGGCCTCGATGTCAGCCGTGTCATCACGCACAGGTTTCCTGTCGATGATTTCGAAGCCGGGTTTGCCGCGATGAAGTCAGGGCAATCGGGAAAGGTTGTGCTGGATTGGACTGCTGCGGGTTAGCGTTTCGCCTGATCAGGCTCTCATGAAATCGGCCGCAGCGCCTCACGGCCCTTGTCCGTCAGCAACCAGCAGTCCCTGCCTTCGAAGACGGCGGCGTGCAGCGGTCTGAAGTATCCGGCCCCGCCATCGAGGTTGACCCGGTTGCCCGCATGTTCCGGATGATCGAGTGCCGTGTGCCCGTGCACGACCAACCGCCCGAATGACCCGCCGTGGTCCAGAAACCCTTGCCGGATCCAGATCAGGTCGTCTTCCCGCTGGTCCTTCAGCGCCACACCGGGGCGCAGGCCGGCATGAACGAAGATCAACTCATCGGACAGATGCATCAGCGGTCTCTGTTTGAGGAAATCGCGATGTGCCTGTGGAACGGCTTCACGGGCTGCCTCCAGGACAGGCTGGAGCGGCATCCCCACTTCCGCCAGAACACCATAGGAGAGCAGGGTCTTGTCACCGCCCAGTTTCGGGTCAAACCAGAAGAGATCGGGCCGCGTCGCCGGATCGTGCACCCTCATGTCATCGAGAAACCGCGTCAGGTACCTGTCGTGATTGCCAAGTATCGGGGTCCAACGCCGCCCTTCTGCCATGCCGTCGATCAGTTTCTGGACGACCGCCTTGCTGTTCTGGCCCCGATCTACATAGTCGCCGAGGAACACGATTTCCGCATCATTGCCGCCATCGGCGTCGATGAGCGCCAGAACCCGTTCGAGTTCCTCGATCTGACCGTGGATGTCTCCGATGGCATAGATGGGCGCTGTCATCACATTGGCCCTTTCAGCAGGCTGTTTCCCGAAATCCCGGGTCCGCGTCAAACGGAACAGGCGCCGGTCACCCGGCGCCGATTCCCTTGTCAGAGCCTTTGGTCAGGCGACATCGAAGGCCAGCGGCTTGATCTGGTTGAATAGGCCCGTGCCCTGAAGTTTCTTGATTACCGGAGCCGGCACCTCTTCGTCCACGTAAAGGAGTGCTATCGCCTCGCCCCGCGCCTGCGCACGGCCAAGCGTGAAGTTCGCGATGTTCACGCCGCCCTCGCCCAGCGTCTGACCCAGCGCGCCGATGATGCCCGGCACATCGTTGTTGGTGGTGTAGAGCATATGCGCACCCACCTCGGCGTCGATCTGGATTCCCTTGATCTGGATGAAGCGCGGCTTGCCGTCGGAAAACACCGTGCCCGCAATGGAACGCTCGCGCTTCTCGGTCACGACCGTCACCTTGATATAGCCGTCGAACACGCCGGACTTGTGCTGGTTCGTGGTGGAGATCTGGATGCCCCGTTCCTCGGCGATCACCGGGGCGGAAACCATGTTCACATCGGGATTGGCCTTTTTCATGATGCCCGCCACGACCCCGCAATTGAGCGCGGAGAGGTTCATTTCGGCCACCGAGCCATCGTAGAGAATGTTGATCGCCTTGATCGGTTCGTCCGTCATCTGCCCGATGAAAGCGCCGAGATGCGACGCAAGCTTGAGCCAGGGGCCCATGATCTTTGCTTCCTCCGCCGTGACTGACGGCATGTTGAGCGCGTTGGAGACAGCCCCGGTGAGCAGATAATCGGACATTTGCTCTGCCACCTGAAGCGCCACGTTCTCCTGCGCCTCGGTGGTCGCCGCCCCGAGGTGCGGGGTGCAGACCACGTTCGGCAGGTTGAAGAGCGGGTTCTCCGTCGCCGGCTCCTTGGAAAACACATCGAAGGCAGCACCGGCCACGTGACCCGATTTCAAAGCCTCGGCCAGCGCTTCTTCATCCACGAGACCGCCGCGCGCGCAATTTATGATCCGCACGCCGGGTTTCATCCGTCCGATGGCCTCGGCGCTGAGGATGTTGGCGGTCTGATCCGTGTAGGGCACGTGCAGGGTGATGAAATCGGCGCGATCCAGCAGCGCGTCGAGGTCGACCTTTTCCACGCCCATCTTCTGTGCCTTCTCCTCGCCGAGGAAAGGATCATAGGCGATCACCTTCATCTTGAGGCCGCGCGCACGGTCGCAGACGATACCACCGATGTTGCCGGCCCCGATGACGCCGAGCGTCTTGCCGGTCAACTCGACACCCATGAAGCGCGATTTCTCCCACTTGCCTGCATGGGTCGAGGCGGAAGCCTCGGGAATCTGCCGCGCTACGGCGAACATCATCGCGATGGCATGTTCGGCCGTGGTGATCATGTTGCCGAAGGGCGTGTTCATCACGATGATGCCCTTCTTGGACGCGGCGTCCCTGTCGATGTTGTCGGTGCCGATCCCGGCGCGCCCGATGACCTTGAGCCGCGGCGCTGCCGCGATGATCTTTTCCGTCACCTTGGTGGCGGAGCGGATCGCAAGCCCGTCATAATTACCGATGATTTCGGCCAGTTTATCCTTGTCCTTGCCCACATCGGGCTGAAAATCGACGTCGATCCCGCGATCGCGGAAAATCTGCACGGCGGCATCGGACAGGCTGTCTGAGATGAGTACCTTGGGGGCCATTTGGGGCTCCATTTCTTGAGTATCGATTGTGTTTCGTTGAAAAGGGGGCGGTCAGGCGGAGGCGATTTCCGTCTCGAATGCCCAGGCAAGCCATGGCAGCATGGCCTCTATGTCGGAGGTTTCCACCGTTCCGCCGCACCAGATGCGAAGCCCCGGCGGTGCGTCACGATAGGCGCCCACGTCGAGCGCCACATCCTCATCCGCCAGTCGTTTCGCGATGGCCTTGGCGAAAGCCGCCCCATCGATGATGCGGTCGTCCGTGAACTTGAGACAAACCGAGGTGTTGGACCGCGTCGCCGGATCGGTCGCAAGGAAGTCGATCCAGTCATGTGTCTCTACAAAGGCCGAAATCGCGGCTGTGTTGGCATCTGCGCGTTCGATCAGCCCTTTCAGCCCGCCCACGGATTTCGCCCAGTCGAGCGCGAAGAGATAATCCTCCACGCAGAGCATCGAGGGCGTGTTGATCGTCTCGCCCTTGAAGATGCCCTCGATCAGCTTGCCGCCCTTCGTCATGCGGAAGATCTTCGGCAGCGGCCAGGCCGGCGTGTAGCTTTCCAGCCTTGCGACGGCGCGCGGGCTGAGGATCAGCATGCCATGCGCGGCCTCGCCGCCAAGCACTTTCTGCCAGCTGAAGGTCGTCACGTCGAGCTTGTCCCAGGGCAGATCCATCGCGAAGGCGGCGGAGGTCGCGTCGCAGAGCGTGAGCCCCTTGCGATCCGCCGGGATCACGTCGCCCGAAGGCATCCGCACGCCGGAGGTCGTGCCGTTCCAGGTGAAGCAGACATCGTTGTCATAGTTCAGCGCCGCCATGTCGACGATCTCGCCATACTCTGCCGTATGTACAGAATGGGCGATCTTGAGTTGCTTGACCACATCCGTGACCCAGCCGGCACCGAAGGATTCCCAGGCGACCATCTCCACGGGCCGTTCGCCCAGAAGCGACCACATCGCCATCTCGAAAGCCCCGGTATCGGAGGCGGGCACGATGCCAATGCGGTAATCGGCCGGCACGCCGAGAATGTCGCGCGTGGTCTCGATCGCCTCGAGCAGCTTGGCTTTGCCGGGAGTCGCACGGTGCGACCGTCCCAGAGGGGCGGAGGCCAGTTTTGCCAGATCATATGTGGGGGGTTTGGCACAGGGGCCGGAGGAGAACCGCGGATTGACCGGCCGGGTTTGTGGTTTGCGCACAATAGTGTGCGACGCCGTTTTCGTCATAGCCATTTATGCTATCCTTCCAGATAAGCGCCCTTCGTTGGGGAAGGGTGTCCCACCGCTGCGTTTATGCGGGCGCGCGGTCTGGCGCAATCGGGAAAATGCATCTAGAACGCCGCTGCATCGCAGTTTTGCGACAGATTTGGCGTGGATCGGAAACTTCGCTCATGTTTACAGTAACTTTGCTCTGCGATCCCGCAGGGCCATCCCTCGATGCGGCGCTGGTGGAGGCGCTGCGCAATGCCTGGGGCGGGGGTGACGCGGTCTGGCTGTCGCCGGACGAGGCTGCGGAGTTTTCGGTGCAGAAGGTGCCCGCGAACCGATGGGAGGTCTGGGCGGATATCCAGAGCCTGAGCGTGGACCTCATCGTCCAGCCGACCGAAGGGCGGCGCAAGAAGATGTTACTGGCCGATATGGACAGCACGATGATCCGGCAGGAATGCATCGACGAACTGGCCGATATGGCGGGCGTCGGCGCCTATGTGAAGGACATCACCGCCCGCGCGATGAATGGCGAGCTTGATTTCGAGGCGGCCTTGCGCGAGCGCGTGGCCCTGCTGAAAGACCAACCAGAGGAGATCATCGCGCAGGTGCTCAAGGAACGCATCACCTTCATGCCCGGTGGCAAGGCGCTGGTCTCGACCATGAAAGCGCATGGCGGCCATGCCGCACTGGTATCTGGCGGCTTCACCGCCTTCACGCAGGCGGTGGCGGCGCATCTAGGATTCCATGAAAACCGCGCCAACACCCTGCTGGCGGAGCGCGGGCGGCTGACCGGGCAGGTGGGTATGCCGATCCTCGGCAAGCAGGCCAAGGTCGACGCCTTGTCCGAAATCACCTCACGGCTGGGACTGACGGAGGCGGATGTGATTGCCGTGGGTGACGGCGCAAACGACCTCGGCATGCTCAAGCGCGCCGGCACCGGCGTGGCGCTCCATGCAAAACCGGTGGTGGCTGCGGAATGCGATGTGCGCATCAACTTCGGCGACTTGACCGCATTGCTTTACATTCAGGGCTACGCGAAAGCCGATTTCGTGGCTGTTTAATGCGATTATCTTGTTTTGGTGCTAAAGTGACCGAAGGCCAACAGCCTTGCGCATAAGTCCGGAGAGCAACCGATGCCCAAATTCATCTTCGCCTATCACGGCGGCAACACGCCGCAAACGCCGCAGGAAATCGAGCAGGTCATGGGAGACTGGACGCGATGGTTCGACGCCATGGGCGATGCGGTCGTCGACCCGGGCAATCCGGTCGGAATGTCCCGGACCGTAACCGACAACGGCGTCGAGGATCATGGCGGGAGCAATCCCTTGTCAGGCTACACGGTCGTCAGCGCGGCGGAATTCGATGATGCGATCGAACTGGCGAAGGGATGCCCGATGGTGCTCGACGGCTCAGGTTCGGTCGAAGTCGCTATGATTCACGAGATGTAGGCTCAAATCAGTTTCGGAGACGGCCTGATCCAGCCGGTCGTGATTCCGCGGCGGTTGGTGATCGGTGCATTCATCACACGCATGACCGCGGGATGATCGGCCTCGAGGACGCCCAGCCTGACCAGTATCGCCGCGATCGCGCATTCCGATGCCCGTGTCGTGCCGTCAACGATCTTCAACGCAACGCCCAGTTTCAGGTCGGGAATGATCGCATTGTAAAAGCCTTCCGCGCCGGTCTTGATCGCCGCCCTTCCCTTGGTGGCGCGCATCAATTCGGTACAGGCGGCGCCTTCGCCCGCCACCAGATCCGGATGCAGGCGCATGGCCTGATGCAGGCGGCTTTCGGCGCTGTCGTCGGGGGACGCCGCGAAATGCGCCATGGCGCGGGCCATGCCATGCAGCGTCGAGGCGAAATTCGGGGCCGAGCATCCGTCGATCCCGAAACCTGGCGAGGTCTCCCCCGTCGCTGTCTCGAAAGCGTCGAGAATCGCCTTTTGCACCGGATGATCCGGGTCGATGTATTCCGCGCCCCCCTTGAGGTGCCGGTTCAGCGTCAGGAACCCCGAGTGCTTGCCCGAGCAATTGTTGTGATACTGGCAAGGCGTCTCGCCGGCGATCAGAAGCGCGTCCCTTGTGTCCATATCATAAGGCGCGTGGGATCCGCACCGCAGGTCGCTCTCGCCCAGTCCAAGAGCGTCGAGCCAATCGGCGACACGTTTCGTGTGACGCGGCATGCCGATGTGAGAGGCGCAGGACAGCGCCAGATGTTCCGGTGTCAGCCCCGCGGCATCGGCGGCACCGGAGTTGATCAACGGCAAGGCCTGGATCATCTTGGAGGCGCTGCGCGACAGGACGACCAGTTCGGGATCGCCCCAGGCTTCCCTGATCGCCCCATCCGCATTGCAGATAACGGCGTGGCCCGCATGTACGCTTTCCAGAAACGGACCGCGCCATATTTCGGTCATTGGAACAGCCTGCGTCATTGTGATCCTCAAGTAATTGGCAAAAACCCGCTAATCGGGCTTTCGTGTATGTCCGGTTTTACGTTACTGTGTCACTTGTCGAGAAGATTGGCGGATCATGCAAGAGAGTTGCCGGGTAAACTGGCGCCGCGCAGGTCCGCAGGGATTGAGGTCAAGGACGGCTGGAGGCTGTAAGGCATGCAAATTTCAAAGGTTCTGGGTGGTGTGATCGTAGCGGCGGTTCTTGGATGCGCAGCACAGGCGCAGGAACAGAGCGACAACCGCGTGGCGGCCCAGACGGACTGGAGTGTCTTCGTTGAGGACAACCCCAAGGAATGCTGGGGCGTTTCGGTGCCCAAGGAGTCAGTGGCGACGCGGCAGGGCCGTGTTGTGGCGGCAAACCGCGGGCAGATTCTGTTGATGGTGTTCTATCGCCCCGGATCCGGTGCTGCGGGCCAGGTCGCCTTCACCGGCGGCTATCCTTTTCAAGGCGGATCGCAGGTGACCGTGAACATCAGCGGCACAGAATACGCGCTTTTCACCGATGGCGAATGGGCCTGGCCCGCCAGCCCCGAGGATGACCAGAAAATTGTGGCTTCCATGAAGCGGGGCTCGGATGCGGTGGTGACCGGCGTGTCGAGCCGCGGCACGACGACCAAGGACACGTTTTCGCTGCTCGGGTTCACCGCCGCTGTCGAAGATGCGGAGAAGCGCTGCGTGCAGTGATCGCAGCGGCGCCCGTCCAAATGCAAGGCCCTTCGTGACGCTGTCGTGAAGGGCTTTTTCTTTTGATCTTGTCGCAAAGGTCTATATAGAGCGGCATTCGCACATCAGAGAGTCCGCCCCATGTCCGCCACCGCGCCGATCACACAGGATGTTCATACCATTCCGCGCAAACTGCCGGACGGGCCGGTCAATCTTGTCGGTCTGACCCGTGAGGGCATGCGCGAGGCGCTGATCGCGGCAGGCACACCCGAGAAGCAAGCGAAGATGCGCGTCGGGCAGATCTGGCAGTGGATCTACCAGTGGGGTGTCCGCGATTTCGACGCGATGACCAATCTCGCCAAGGCCTATCGGGCTGACCTTAATGAAAAATTCGTCATCGCTCTTCCCGAGGTTGTCACCCGTCAGGTGAGCGAGGACGGTACCCGCAAATACTTGGTGCGTATCGCTGGCGGCCATGAGGTCGAGGTCGTCTACATCCCCGAGGACAGTCGCGGCACGCTCTGTGTCTCAAGCCAGGTCGGCTGCACGCTGACCTGCTCCTTCTGTCATACGGGCACACAGAAACTGGTGCGCAACCTGACGGCGGCCGAGATCATCGGACAGGTGATGGTGGCGCGCGACGATCTCGGCGAATGGCCGAAGATCGGAGAACCCAAGGACGAGACGCGGCTCCTGTCGAACGTCGTTCTGATGGGCATGGGTGAGCCGCTCTACAATTTCGAGAACGTGCGAGACGCGATGAAGATCGCGATGGACCCCGAAGGCATCCAGCTGTCGCGGCGCCGGATCACGCTGTCGACGTCGGGTGTCGTGCCGGAGATTGCGCGGACAGCGGAAGAGATCGGTTGCCAACTCGCGGTGAGTTTTCACGCGACGACAGACGACGTGCGCGACAGGCTGGTGCCGATCAACAAGCGCTGGAACATCGCCGCTTTGCTCGACGCCCTGCGCACCTACCCCAAAGTCTCCAACTCGGAGCGGATCACCTTCGAATACGTAATGCTGGACGGGGTCAACGACAGTGACGAGGACGCGCGGCGTCTGGTCCGGCTGATTGAAGGGATACCTGCCAAGATCAACCTCATTCCCTTCAACGAATGGCCGGGCGCACCTTACAAACGGTCGTCCAATAACCGCATCCGTGCCTTCGCGGACATCATCTACAAGGCCGGTTACGCTTCGCCCATCCGCACGCCGCGCGGCGAGGACATCATGGCCGCCTGCGGGCAGTTGAAGTCGGCCACCGAACGCGCCCGCAAGTCCCGGCGCGAGATCGAAGCGGAAGCCGGTCTGGCCAAGGGTTGATGCGGCGGCGCGACCTGCTGGTGATCGCCGGGCTCTTTGCGGTCGCGATCGCAATTCCCCCCTATCTGCGCCGCAGGGCATCCACGTTCGATCTGGTTGAGCTGGAGGGTTTTCCCGGCTTTCGCAGGCGCGCGGGAACCAGCGTGCAGAGTAACGCCGTGCTTTTTGTCGGTCTCGAAGGCCAGCCGACCAAGGACAAGCGCTGGGACAGTGCGTCGCTTTGCGATGTGCTTTTCGGGGATGAGGGCTGGCGTTCCGATCCGCTAACCGTGGCGGTTTTCAGTGACTATTACTGCCCTTACTGCGCCATTCTCGACCAGCGTCTCGACAAGATGCGCAAGGCGGGCCTGCCGATCCGCCTGAGTTTTCACGAGTTGCCATTGCTGGGCTCAAGGTCGCGCTGGGCGGCACAGGTGGCTCTCGCAGCCGGTCGGCAGATGCCGCATGACCAGATCCACCTCGACTTGATGCAGCGCGGGGTGAAACCGGGTCTGGCCGGGTTGCGCGACGTGGCGACACGGCACGGTCTGGACCTGCGGAAACTTCAGGAAGATGCGCAAGGTGCCGAGATTCGACAGGAGATCGAGGCGGGACTCGCGCTGGGCCGGACGCTTGGCATTGTCGGTACGCCCGGAACGTTCATCGGTCGCACGTTGCTTCTGGGGGCTCTGTCGGAGGCTGATATCGACGCCATGGTCACGCTGGAACGCGAAGAACCGTTTTCCGGCTGTCGCTGAGCCTCACTGTCTGCGAGCGGCCATCCCCTGCTGCACACCCTGCATGAAGGCCGTTGCCAGAGGCGGCACGGAATCCGTATCGCTTTTTGTTGTGGCCGTTGCCTTGTCGTGCGGGCGGTGGATTTCGCCTGACGCGAGCATCATCAGCAAGAGCCCGATTCCCAGATAGCCGAATCCGAGGATCGCGCAGGCCATGATCGCTCCGCCGAGTGCAGCAAGATAAAGCCAGAAGGCTGCACTGAGAAAACCCAGTCCGACGAGGCCGAGCAACGCACCGACGCCGCCCAGCGCAACGCTCTGGACAGCGTGTTGAAGTTTCTTTCGCAAACCGAACATCAGCCTGTCACCGACGGGTCATCAGAAGGCCAACCAGAAATCCCAGTCCAGCGGCAATGCCGAGGGCAAGAGCAGGTTGCTGCTTCACCACGGTCTCCGCCTGAAGCAGAGCCGCTTCGGCGTCGTGATGGAGCTTCTTGCCAGCTGCCGTTGCCTGTTCCTGAGCATGTTCCATCTGCTCGGACGCCTTGTTCTTCAGTTTCGCAGCCGTCTCGCTTGCCTCCTTTTTGGCTTCTGCTGACTTGCCTGCGACAAGATCGGCAATCAGCGCATTCAGTGTCGCGATTTCTTCCTTGATCGTGTCGATCTGGGCGGAAACGTCCGGTGTGTCGGTTTTACTATTTGTCCGTGTCTGTGCCATTTCGAACTCCTTTTCTGGTAGCCGGACCCGCAAATGACGCGGGTCGACTCGGTCCTCACCAAATTAACATATGGTTCCGCAAAATGTTCCCTTATCCGCGACCGGGCAAACTGTCGCGGGCGGGGGTCTCCTCCCAGGTCTCGATCATCTGCACCGCTTCGGCGGCTTCTTCCACATAGCTGAACAGATCGAGATCCTCGTTCGAGATGGTGCCGGCATCCGCAAGCGCCTCGAAGTTCAGAATACGCTCCCAGAACGCGCGGCCGAAAAGCAGCACCGGGACGCGCTGCATCCGACCTGTCTGGATCAATGTCAGCGACTCGAAAAGCTCGTCCATCGTCCCGAAACCGCCTGGAAACACGCAGATCGCCTTGGCGCGCATCAGGAAATGCATCTTGCGGATGGCGAAGTAGTGGAAGTTGAAGCACAATTCCGGCGTGACGTATTCGTTTGGCGCCTGTTCGTGGGGCAGGACGATGTTGAGGCCGATGGAATGGCCGCCCGCGTCCTCTGCCCCGCGGTTTCCGGCCTCCATCACCCCCGGACCGCCGCCCGTGACGATCACATTCTCCCGCCCCCCGCTTTCGAGGCTTTTCAGGGTCATCAACCGGGCGAATTCGCGCGCCTCGTCGTAGAAATGTGAAAGATCCGCCAGGGTCTTCGTCCTTGCCTTCAACGTCTCTTCCGGTCGCGGGATCCGGGCACCCCCGAAGAGCACGATGGTTGACGTGATGCCGTGTTCGTCCAGCATCATTTGCGGCTTGAGCAGTTCAAGCTGTAGCCGCACGGGTCGCAATTCCTCCCGCAACATGAAATCCTGATCGGCAAATGCCAGCCGATAGGCGGGCGCGCGGGTCTGCGCTGTGTCCGGAACGATGCGGGCGGCGTCTCTGTCTGTCGGCGCATCGCGCAGCGGGTGGCGTCGTTTTGGCATCTCGGTCTCCGGAGCTTCGGGGTTTGCGCCAAGGGGCCATGGCGCGGCCTGATATGCAATGGTCCGCGACGAAATCCGTCAAATCGGTTGCAAAGCGGTGAACACGTTGCGCGGGCGAGACGGGGCTTGTATAGGCGCAGAAAGAATTTTCGTTCCAAGGGAGACCACCATGTCCAACGCCCAGCTTGAAGCCGCCATCGAAGCCGCCTGGGACGTGCGCGACACGATCACCCCTGCCACAAAGGGCGAAACCCGCGAGGCAATCGAAGCGACGCTCGCGGCGCTTGACAGCGGCAAGCTGCGCGTTGCCGAAAGGCAGGCATCGGGTGACTGGCATGTGAACCAATGGGCCAAGAAGGCGGTGCTTCTGGGCTTCCGGATCAAGGATATGGAGATGCAGTCGGGCGGCCCGCAGGGCTCCGGCTGGTGGGACAAGGTGGACAGCAAGTTTGCAGGCTGGAATGACGCCCAGTGGAAAAACGCGGGCTTTCGCGCTGTACCGAACTGCATCGTGCGCAAATCGGCCTATATCGCGCCCGGCGTGGTCTTGATGCCTTCCTTCGTGAACCTTGGCGCCTACGTGGACAGTGGCACCATGGTGGACACCTGGGCCACTGTCGGGTCCTGCGCGCAAATTGGCAAGAATGTGCATCTGTCAGGCGGCGTCGGCATCGGCGGCGTGCTGGAACCGATGCAGGCGGGCCCCACGATCATCGAGGACAACTGCTTCATCGGCGCGCGCTCCGAAGTGGTCGAAGGTTGCATCGTGCGCGAAGGCTCCGTGCTCGGAATGGGTGTCTTCATCGGCAAATCCACCAAGATCGTGGACCGTGAGACGGGCGCGTTCACCTATGGCGAAGTCCCCGCGGGATCGGTGGTGGTGGCGGGCTCCATGCCCTCCAAGAACGGCGTGAACCTCTACTGCGCCGTCATCGTCAAGAAGGTAGACGCGCAGACGCGGTCCAAGACTTCCATCAACGAACTTCTGCGGGACTGAAACGAAGTCTTAACGCATAAGGCGGGGCTGCCACAGGTTTTCCCCGCAAAGACCGGAAGCGCGTTCCAATCCCGCCCGGAAGCCCCGGTAACGGTTTTGGCATGAAACCTGCAACCCTGTCTCTTTCCTTTCCGGCTGTGCAATCCCTTTCGGATCTGCGCAGCCTTGCCGCAAAGGGTTTCAGCGAGTTGGCGCAACGGCTTGACCCGTCGCTTAAGGCGCTGTTGCGCCGGGTGATATTCGACCAGAAGTGCCGGATGAACCTCGGTGACGCGCGACTCCTTCACGGGGATCTTTTGCTCGTCGCCTCGACGCCGGAACAGGGGTTCGAGAGCTTCGTGACGGCCACGGCGATCCTTCTGTCCGACCGGCTTCAGTCCGGCGCGGGCGAAGATGATCTCTACTGGACCTTCGACGCCTTCCAGGATCACTATCGCGAGGCCTCCTCGCCGATCCGGGCTGCCTTGATGAATGGATTTCGCGCCGCCCACGAGATGCGCAAGGTCAATCTGGGGGCAGCGCCGCGCGGTCATGATCTGCTGACCTATGACGCGGACGACCTGTTGCGTCTGCTCAAGCGGATCGCGCGCAGCATGGCGCCCGAGGTGCGTGACCGGGTCTGCCTCGGCGCGCCAGAAGACACCCGCCCGGTGCACCGCCATTGCCTTGAAAACCTGCTCCAGAGCAGCTGCATCCTATCCGAGTTCGGTACCTGGTTTCCCTTGGAGGTCGTGGAGCCCGTGTCGCTGGATCCAGCGCATCCGGGTCACGCAGGCTGCCTCACGCTGATCCTGATCAACGCAATCCAGACCGACGATCAAGGCGGCAGGATGGCCTATCGCTGGGAAGAGCAGGCGCCGACCGTCCTGCAATGGCCTCCAGAACTGCGGGTGCCTTTCCTCGCGGGCATCCGGTACCTGCATGAAATGGGGTTCGACTGGCAGCCTTATGCCGGCTGGTCGCCGCAACAGCTCTCTGAAAAAGCCATTGTAGTGCCTTTCGCCAAGCCCTAACACGGGCTCCATGGCTGAAACAAAGAAACCGTCGAAGCAACAGGTCTACACCTTGGTCGTCCAGATCGGGCGGAAGGCGGGTGACGGCTTGCCGAAGAAAGCCACCGGCGCGGGCCTTGTGGTCTATGCCAGCGGGATCGACGAGGCCGAAGCGGTGCGCGAAACCGTGGCGATCCTGAAGCAGGCGGATACCGCGCCGCTCGATGTGACGGGATACGGGACGCTGGAAGAACGTCTTGCCGACGGTCAGGAGATCGACGACGAGGAACGGGCGCTGATGCAGCGCGCCCTTGAGGAAAACGCCGTGATCGTCGCACAGGTCGAACCTTACTACGGTGACCTGCCCGACCCCGGTGATGACGAAGAGCCTCTCTGAACGCGATCGGCGTTCCCTGTCGAAGCCTACCTCAAGCTCAAAGCGCAGGAACGACCGGAAGCGCCTCCGCCTGTCACGCAGCCTGCTTGATCCGCAGAAGAAGTTCGGCCTCGTATCGCTTCAGGGTCCGCCTGACCGCGTGGCCGTATCCGGAGCCGGTTTCGGGATCGAGTTCGGGAAAAATCGTGAGAATCTCCTCCAGCACCGATTGCTCCAGCAGGTTGGTGGTTTGTGGCCCGGGCAAGAAGCTTTCGGTCGCAAGCCCTTCGGAAAAAACGATCTGGTGGTGGTCGAACATCAGGTGCACGTAATCGACGGTCCCACCCTGCAGGCGTTGAACCGACCTGCCGTTGACCAGATCCTTGGCCGCGATCAGAACCTCTTCCTCGCCGAAGAGAAGCTCTGCCGCGGCATCCCTGATCACGATCCGGTGCTGCGGTGACACCAGAAGCGGCCTGTGCTCCCCGAAGGTATTGGCCATGATCCGGACCGGGGCAAGGGCACCCACGGCCGCGACCTGACGCTGTCCGACCCAGCGCAAGGGTTGCAGGCCGCTGTCCTGCGTCAACACCAGATCTCCGACCCGCAGTCGCTCTACCGGTATGCCACCCCGATCCGTTTCGATGAGTGTGCCCGCCACGAAACAGGGAATCGACGTCGCATTGACGATACCGACATCGGTGTTTTTTCCATTGGTGATCCCATAGGTGAAATTGAAGTCTTCCTCGTCGCCGTCGCCCTTGACGAGGAGCTTGCCGTTTGGCTGGAGCTTCACCGTCTGACCTGTCGGCAGCGTGATGGTGTCGCCGACCTTCACCGCCTGGCCGTTGATATGCGTGACCGTCAGCTTCCCCGGGCCATTGTTGATATCGTTGGCCAGAACATCCACCAGGCCCGCCGCATTGGGATTGATGGTCAAATAATCGGTTATCGCTACCAGCTCGGTCTGCACCGAATCCGCTGCGATGAGGAGATTGGAATCGTAATTGAAATCCGACACATCCGCGACGGCGATGCGGATAGAGTTCAATTCATTGGGATTGACTAACATGGTCAGCGTGAGGGTGATGGTGATGCCGTCCATCTCGGTATTGAAATCGTCATCGTCATTGTTGAGAAACAAGTTGATGTTGGAGGAACTGTTGATGTTGCCCGGATCAACGTCGCCATTGCCCACTTCAATCGGGACCTCGCTGCCGTTCACCCAGACGCCGATGAAATCCTGATAGATCGAGTTTTCAAATTCCGGGTATTCCTCGGACGAGAAGACGAACTGCATCGTCAGGACGGAGGCATTCGGGATGAAATCCACGTCGAGATAGGAAGCATCGTAAGTTCTTGCCCCTGCCGCAGCGTTGAACTGGCTGTTGTTGTTTTCGCCGGAGGTGTTGGTGGTTGTACGGGTACTCTGATTCGCCTGGCCACTCGAATTGGTGAAATCCTCCGCGTCTCCCGTGGAGAGAATGACACCGCTGTTTCCTGGCACGACACCGGGAGATATCGCATCGCCGTTGCTGAAGATTCCCGCTGAATCACTGTCGCCGCGATAGGAGGCGAATTTGACCTCCACGCCATCGCCAAAGATCGCATCGGCCATGTCTCGCGCGGTGGTTCCCTCGCGAACCGTCTTGATTGGCAACTCTGACGCTGCGACCATACTGCCTGCCTCACCAGTTTGTCAGGGAAATGCATCCATAACGCACCCGAGCGCCGGACGGCGATCATTCGGTTTGCGCGCGGAAGGCCCCGTTCTGACGGTGACCGGTCTGCTATTGCCCTGCCTCGGGTTATTATTGGGAAAAGAGTAACACGTCCTGCGGGAGTTTGTTAAGAAATTATGCATCTTTTCGATCTTGGCTTCCGGCGCTTTGGGAACGACTGTGTGGCAACCCCTGATTTGACCGCTGTAGGAGCCGATATGACCGAGATTGATCCTGTAGACCTGACCGCCGATCTGGTGCGTTGTCCTTCCGTGACTCCGGCAGATGAGGGTGCGCTTGATGTGCTGCATGGGTTGCTCGAGGCGACAGGGTTCGACTGTGTCTGGGCGGATCGTGGCGGCATCCGCAACCTTCTGGCACGCTGGGGGAAAAAGGGCCACGACCGGACCTTCGGCTTCAACGGCCATACCGATGTGGTGCCGGTCGGCGACGTCGCGTCCTGGTCGGTGCCACCCTTCGGCGCCGAGATCCGGGATGGCGTCATGTACGGACGGGGCACGACGGACATGAAATCCGGCGTTGCTGCATTCGTTGCCGCGGCCATCGATTTCGTCAGGACCAGCCCGCCCGATGGTGCGATCCTGCTCGCGATCACGGGGGACGAGGAGGGCGACGCGGTCGATGGCACGCGCGCTCTGCTCGACCATATGGCAAAGGCTGGCGAGCGCATGAGCGTCTGTCTGGTGGGAGAGCCCACCTGCCCCGACCGTATGGGCGACATGATCAAGATCGGCCGTCGCGGATCGATGAACATCCGGATTACCCTGACCGGAAAACAGGGGCACGCCGCCTATCCGCACCGCGCGCTGAACCCGCTGCCAGCGATGATGCGTCTGATGGACCGTCTGGCGAGCCACGAACTCGATCAGGGAACGGAGCATTTCGATCCCTCCTCGCTGGCCATCGTCACCGTGGACACGGGCAACCCGGCCACGAATGTCATTCCTGCGGAATGCTCCGCAGGGGTCAACATCCGCTTCAACGATGCCCATGACAGCAAGTCGCTTACGGCGTGGATCAAGCAGGAAGTCGCCAAGATAGAGACTGAATTCGGCGTCAAGTCACGCCTCCAGGTCAAGGTTTCCGGTGAGAGTTTCCTGACACCGCCCGGACCGCTCTCGGCACTCGTGTCACAGGCGGTCATCGCTGAGACCGGCGTCACGCCGGTGCTCTCCACCAGCGGCGGCACATCTGATGCCCGCTTCGTCAAGGATCATTGCCCGGTGGTGGAATTCGGACTGGTCGGCAGGTCGATGCACCAGGTGGATGAAAACGTCGAGATCGCCCATATCCGGCAACTGAAGGCGATCTACACCCGCATCATGCGAGACTATTTCGGGTGAAACGCCGGCTTGTGGTGATGCTGAAGGAGCCACGCGCGGGCCGCGTCAAGACACGCCTCGGGCGCACCATCGGCATGACGCAGGCGGCCTGGTGGTTCCGGCATCAGACTGCAAGGCTGCTACGTGACCTAGAAGACCAACGTTGGGATATCGTGCTTGCGGTCTCCCCGGACGTCGAGGGAATGTCCAGCCGCGTCTGGCCAGCGCATTTGGCACGAATTCCGCAGGGCAGGGGCAATCTCGGTGACCGGATGAAACGCGCGTTGACCCTCCAAGGCACGGGACCCGTCTGCGTGATCGGCGCGGATATCCCGGGGATCAGGCGGCATCACGTCGCCGCAGCCTTCCGGGCGCTGGGTCCGTCCGAGGCGGTTCTGGGTCCGGCACCCGATGGCGGCTACTGGCTCATCGGGTTGAAACGGGCACGACCGGCCCCGCGGGGGCTTTTCGAGGCGGTTCGCTGGTCGTCAAGCCATGCCATGGCCGACACGCTGCGCAGCCTCGCCCCGCTGCGCGTCGCCTTCGTCGATACCCTCAGCGATGTCGATGAGGCCGACGATTTGCCCATGACGCGAGCCTGCCTGCATGCTACGTCCGACGCATGAGCAACATCCCCACCAAGCCGCAAATTCTCGAGTGGATCGAGCAGCATCCGACCCTGACCGCCAAGCGCGACATCGCGAAGGCTTTCGGGATCAAGGGCGCGGCCCGGATCGACCTCAAGCGTGTGCTCAAGGAATTGGAAGCCGACGGGCATCTGGAGAAGCGCAAGCGCAGTTATCAGGATCCGGACAGGTTGCCTCCGGTGAGCGTCCTGCTCGTCACCGGCCCCGACGCCAGCGGTGATCTCTTCGCAAAGCCGATGGAGTGGGAGGGCAAGGGGGTCGAGCCCGTCGTGCTGGTCGTGCCGCGCGCCTCCGATCCCGCCTTGGGCGAAGGCGACCGCATCCTCGCCCGCCTTTCGGTGGTAAAGGGTGAGGATCACCATTACGAAGCCCGCCTGATCCGCCGGATCGGAACCAACCCGCGCCGGGTTGTCGGCATCTTCCGCAAGACGGCGGAGGGCGGTCGCATCCTGCCCATCGACAAGGGCGCGGACAAGGAATGGGTTGTGGAGACGCAAGCCACCCATGGGGCAAGGGACGGTGAACTGGTCGAGGCGGAGCAGGCCGGGCCCAGGGGGCGCATGGGGCTTCCCCGGGCGCGGATCGTGGAGCGTCTTGGCGATCCGACGGCCCCCAAGGCGGTGTCCCTGATCGCGATCCATCAGCATGGCATCCCGGATGCTTTTCCGGATGATGCCATCGAACAGGCGGATGCGGCCAAACCCGTGGGTCTGAAGGGCCGCGAGGATCTGCGCGACCTGCCGCTGCTGACCATCGACCCGTCGGATGCGCGTGACCGGGACGATGCCTGCTATGCCCACGCCGATGAAGACCCGAAGAATGAAGGCGGCCATGTGCTCTGGGTCGCGATCGCGGATGTGGCGGCCTATGTGCTGCCCGATACGCCGCTGGATCGCGAGGCGCGCAAGCGTGGCAACTCCACCTATTTCCCCGACCGCGTGGTGCCGATGCTGCCGGACAGGCTTTCTGGCGATCTTTGTTCCTTGCATGAAGGGGTGCCGCGCGCCTGTGTCGCTGTTCGGATGCGGCTCGATGCGCATGGCAACAAGCTCGAGCACAGTTTCCACCGAGGGTTGATGCGCTCTATTGCCTCGCTGAACTACGAAGAGGTGCAGGCGGCCATCGACGGCGCGCCGAATGAGCGAACCGAGCCCTTGTTAGAGCCTGTTCTGAAACCGCTCTACGCTGCCTATGGCGCCCTTGTTCACGCGCGCAACCGGCGCCAGCCGCTCGATCTGGATCTGCCTGAACGGCGGATCGAGCTCAGCGAGAAAGGCGACGTGCTGTCGGTCAACTTCAAGGAACGTCTGGATGCGCACCGCCTGATCGAGGAATTCATGGTGCTCGCCAATGTTTCGGCAGCGGAGACCCTGATCGCGAAGAAGACCCCGCTGCTGTTCCGCGTCCATGAGGAGCCGAGCCCGGAGAAACTCGACGCGCTGCGCGAGACCGCCCGCGCCAGCGGCTACACGTTGGCAAAGGGACAGGTGCTCAAGACGGCGCACCTCAATCGCCTTCTCAACGATGCGGCGGGGTCGGACGAGGCAGAACTGATCAACATGTCGACTCTCCGCTCAATGACGCAGGCCTATTACGGGCCGCACAATCTGGGTCACTTCGGGCTGGCCTTGCAGCGCTACGCGCATTTCACCTCGCCGATCCGGCGCTACTCGGATCTGATTGTGCACCGCGCCCTGATCACGGCGCACGGCTGGGGCAAGGACGGGTTGCGCCCTGAAGATCACGATGCACTCGAACAGATCGGGCAACATATCTCCGACACCGAGCGGCGCTCGATGATGGCGGAGCGCGACACCACGGACCGGTATCTGGCGGCCTATCTCAGTGAACGGGTCGGTGGCGAATTCGCCGGACGGATCAGCGGCATCGCGCGTTTCGGCGTCTTCGTGAAGCTGGATGAGACCGGGGCGGATGGGTTGATACCGATGCGGTCGATCGGGTCGGAATACTTCCATTTCGACGCGGAGGCCGGGACGCTCATGGGGGCGGATACCGGGGTGACGCTCCGTCTCGGTCAGCGCGTGACGGTCCGACTGGCGGAAGCAGCACCGGTCACGGGCGGCATCGCGCTGGAACTGCTCTCCCTCGACGGGCAGTCGTTGCCTCAGGGTCGCACGTCGCCGGCTGGTCGCTCGCCACGTCGCAAGACCGTGAAAGCCAAACGCAAGGCCGACAAGATCAAGCGTAAGGTCAAGCGAACCCGCCGCTAGCCGGTCAGTTCCGCGACCCGTGCGGCATAGGCTGCAAGGATTGCGTCCTCGGCAACGCGGCGGCTAAGGGCCGTCTCGACAGGTGTCGCGATCATCGCGCTCAGCATCGGTCCGACCGAACAATCCGCCGCAGACGGCTCGTCGCCGAAAAGATACAGGTCCTGCCCGAGGCGTGTGGCGATAGCTGCGAGATCAGCTTCTATCCGGGCCAGCCGATCCGCCTCGCTGAACCGTCCGATCCCTTGTGCATGCAGCCCGTGCAACACCTCCTTGCGCACCCGACCCGAGATGAAGCCACGCAGGACAAAAGGGATCGGCTTGAAGTAGGTGTCCCTGATCGAGGGCCATATCGCCTCATTTCCCCAGCGGTCGAAAAGCAGATGGAAATACATGTGGTCTTCTGCCATGCGGATGAAGGCGCGCGAGGTTGCCTTGTCGAGCTTCGACAGGCCCTTGTCGAAATTGGCACCATTTGCCTCAAGATAGTCTCTGATTCCGTCACTGTCGGGAATGATGCGACCCGCCACCCGGATGACCGGCAGCTTGCCATGGGGCAGCTTGCGCGGGTCGAGCGTGTCTTCGCGTTGCCAGGGTTGACCGGAGAGGGTCAACAGGCAGGCGGCCTTGGTACAGAACGGACTGGCGGAAAATTGACCGTAGAGGGGCGGGTAGGTCAAGAGATCGATCATTCATGTCTCCCTTCGTTTCGAGGCGGCGACCGGGTCAGGCGGTACTTGCGCCGAGACGGACAAAGCCGGGCTTTCGATGCAACACGCAGGCCTGTGAGCAGCCTGGTTGCGGAAGCATCCTGGGGCAACACGTTTCGGCATCCGGGCCATTCAGGTCGGCAAGACTGGAACGGCAAAGCGTCGCGACCGGTCGCAAGACTTCTTTCGACAAAAGGAGTTTCGCGGTATGGTGGCGAAAAAACAAGAAGCAGCAGGTATTCATCATGCGAATCACGGGCATTTGCGCGGCTCTGGCCGGCGTATTGACGCTAACTCATGGTGCTGGGGCCGAGGGAATCCTTCCCGATCCGTCCCTCGCACCGATCAAGGTCACGGCGACAGTCGATGCCGCAGCATCGAGTTTGCGGCCCAAAGTCAGGCCGGTGGATGCAAACCCGGATCTGCATCCGGCTGTTTTCGGTGTTGAGGACGGGTTCATCTTGTGGCTCGACGGCTTCAAGGATCGTGCACGCGTTGCAGGCATAGGCGAGCGCACGCTGCAAGAGGCGTTCAACGGGATCTCTCCGGACCCGGAGGTGATCAAACGCGATCGCAACCAGTCGGAATTCACCAAGACGATCTGGCAATATCTTGCAAGTGCGGCCTCCGACACAAGGATTGCCAATGGAAAATCGGCGCTCGCAGCGCATGCGCAGACGCTCGACGCCATTGAGGCACGTTACGGCGTCGAGAAGGAAGTGGTCGTGGCGGTCTGGGGGCTGGAAAGCGCCTATGGCACCTACCGTGGCAGCAATGATGTCGTGCGATCCCTCGCAACGCTTGCGCATGAGGGGCGACGCGGGGCCTTCTTCGAGGAGCAACTTATATCTGCGTTGAAAATCCTCCAGAACGGCGACATTCCCGCGCGCAGCATGACCGGCAGTTGGGCGGGCGCGATGGGGCACACGCAGTTCATCCCGACCTCCTATCTTGCCTATGCCGTTGATTTTGACGGGGACGGCCGGCGGGACATCTGGTCGGAGGATCCGACGGATGCGCTGGCGTCCACGGCCGCATATCTTCGGAAATCCGGCTGGACCAAGGGCCAGCCCTGGGGCGTCGAGGTCCGCCTGCCTGAAGGCTTTGACTACGCGCTTGCGAACCGCAAGACAACCAAGACGCCCGCGGACTGGGCGCGTCTCGATGTGGTCGGCAGTGACGGGCGCGTCGTGCCGGATCACGGGCCCGCCGCGATCCTGCTTCCGGCGGGCGCGCAAGGTGCTGCCTTCATGATCTTCGAAAACTTCGCAGCCATCGAGAAATACAACGCGGCTGATGCCTATGTGATCGGCGTCGGGCACCTGAGCGATCGGATCTCGGGCGGGCCTGCGATCCTTTCGGGATGGCCTGCGGATGATCGTGCGCTGACCTTTGCGGAACGCAAGGAAATGCAGCAGCGCCTGACGGAGGCGGGGTTCGACACCCAAGGCGTTGACGGGCGTATCGGTCCCAATACCATCGATGCGGTGCGCGGTTTCCAACGTGCCAAGGGGTTGGCACCGGACGGCTATGCCTCGCTCGGGTTGTTGCAGCGTCTGCGCTAATTCAGGGAGGCAAACAGCGCGGAGGTGCGCTGCCGTGTCTCGTCGATCCGGCAGGAGCGGATTCGGATCGATGTTCCCGATCCACCGCCGAAGAGACTGCCCAGGTAGTCGCAATGGGATTGCCGAAACGCAACCCAATCCCCTTGGGCCTTTTCAAGCGCGGGCACCGCTGCGCTGCGCGTTGTGACAGTGTCGAGGTCGATCGCATTGTTCATCGCTGCATTGAGCGCGATTTCGAGTGCGGCGTTCGCATCGGCTTCCACGTCGATGAGACAATCGGCGATCTCGACCTGAGATCCGTTGCTTACGCTGCACTCGAGCGAAGGATCGCCCTGCGCCAAGACCGGCAGGAAAATGAGGCCGACCACAGCCGCGCGTGTCTTCACGAGGGGCTCATGCCCCGCAGGCGTTCGGACCGGCGCCGCAGCAACTCCACCACCGTCAGAAGCGCGATGGAGACGACCACGAGGATGGTTGCCACCGCGAGGATCGTCGGGCTGATCTGCTCTCGCAACCCGGTGAACATCTGCCAGGGCAATGTCTTCTGCCCGGCGGAGCCCACGAAGAGCACCACGACCACCTCGTCGAATGAGGTGATGAAGGCGAAAAGCCCGCCGGAGATCACCCCGGGCAGGATGAGCGGCATCTGCACCCGGAAGAAGGTGGTGACCGGGTCCGCGCCCATATTCGCTGCGGCCCGTGTCAGCGAATTGTCGAAGCCCACCAGCGTTGCGGTCACGGTTATGATCACGAAGGGGATGCCGAGTGCCGCATGGGCCAGAACCACGCCGATGTAGGTGCCCTGCAGGCCGATGCGGCTGTAGAAGAAATACATGCCTGCCGCGGAAATGATCAGCGGCACGATCATCGGGGAAATCAGGATCGCCATGATCGCCCGGCGGAACGGCACGTGCGGCTGGCTGAGGCCGATGGCGGCGAGGGTGCCGAAGCTGACCGACAGAAGCGTGGCCGCCGGAGCGATCTTGATCGAGTTCCAGAGCGCTTGCTGCCAGTCGGGGTTGTTGAAGAAATCGCGGTAGTGTTTCAGCGAATAGCCATCGGGATCGAACCGCAGCATTTCCGGCGTGAAGGTGAAGAAGTTCTGCGCGTTGAAGCTGAGCGGCATGACCACGAGGATCGGTGTGATCAGGAAGACGAGGATCGCCCCGCAGATCACCCGGAACGTATAGTGCCACAGTACCTGTCCGGAGGTGAGGTAAGGGGCGAGATAGGCCCGGTATCGCCCTTCGTAGAGCCAGAAACTGAACCAGCCGAAGAACCAGCCGAAGAGAGCGCCGATAATGCCCGCAGGCAGCCCGCCAATGGCAAAACCCGCGATGGCCATGCCGATGCCGACGACCCAGCGGCTCCGGATTTCTGCCTTCACCACCTGCGTGATGATAAAGGCGATGGCTGCCATGATGACAGCACCCAGAGCCACGCCCAGAAGCGAATTGCCCTGTGCTGTGCCAACGAAAAGGCCCGCGAAGGCCCCGGCGGCAGCGACGACGGGAACGTAGAAGGAGACCGGGGTGCGCGAAATCGGTGTGAGTGCAGCCATGATCTCAGCCCCCCAGTTTCACGTTGTCGATGCCGACGATCTTGTCGTAGACGTAGTAAAGGCCCATCACGACCGTGAGAAGAATGGTACCCAGGGCCGCCGCCAGCCCCCAATTGAGCGAACTGGAGATGTGGTAGGCGATCCGGTTCGAGATGAACGTGCCCGTGGTGCCGCCCACCAGTTCCGGCGTGATGTAGTAGCCGATCGACAGGATGAAGACGAGGATCGAACCCGCGCCAATGCCCGGTACGGATTGCGGGAAATAGACCCGCCAGAAAGCGGTCCAGTTCGTCGCACCGAGCGATTTCGCGGCGCGCAGGTAGGTCGGTGGAATGGTCTTCATCACCGAATAGAGCGGCAGGATCATGAACGGCAGAAGGATATGCGTCATCGCGATGATCGTGCCGGTCTGGTTGTTGATCATCACCAGCCTGTTGGCATCCGAGACCACGCCGAGCCAGACGAGCACATCATTGATCACCCCTTCCTGTTGCAGCATGACTTTCCACGCGGAGGTCCGCACCAGAAGCGATGTCCAGAACGGCAGCAAGCACGAGGATCATCAGCAGGTTCGCGGTCCGTGCGCTCAGGTTCGCGAGCAGCCAGGCAACGGGATAGCCCAGCAGAATGCAGCTTCCGGTGATCAGCAGCGACATGAAGAGCGTGCGCCCGAACAGCATGATGTAGACCTGTTCGTTCTCGGGGCGCATTTCCGGGCCGTCGAGGCCTTTCTTCATGTCCACGGCCGCGAGGAAGTAACCGGATGTGAAGCTTGGCGAGTAGGTCTTGATCGTCTGCCAGACATCGAGATCGACCCAATCCTTGTCGATATCCGCGAAGGACTCGGTGAAATTGATGGTCTCGAAACCCGGGACGGCCGCCGCAGCTTCCTGAAGCTCCGCGGCACCAGGACCGGTATAAGCGCCGATGTCCGCGCCGCCGGTCAGATCGTAGTAGAGGGTCGAGTAGACCAGCGCCCAAGGGTCTTCCCTGGCGAGATTGTCTTCTTCCTCGACCTGAACGAAGGCGGCGTAAATCTCGTATTTGTCGGCCGTTTGCGGCAAGAGAGCCTCGATCCCATCGCGGAACTCGAAGGCGGGCTGGTCATCTCCGGATTGAGGGTCCCAGGCCGCCATCTCGGCGAGCCAGTCGTCGGAGCCCATCATGGCATTCCAGTTCTCGCCGTCCTTCCAATATGCGTTCAGGTCTTCAAACTGATCCTGATAGAATTCGCCCATGTCCTCGACCTGTCGGCCGGATTTGCGAAAAAGCGAGGAGACACCGGACAACTCGTAGTTCAGCCGCGAGCCCAGGCGCGTATGCAGCTTGCGCTCCTGCGCGATGAACATGTCCTGGAAGAGCGCTCGGAAGACCTCCTCACCGGGCGGGTTCGTGTCGGTCAGCTCCCAGGTCTCGAGCGCGGTCGTCGTGCGCGGCAAGGTCTCGGAGACGATCTGGTTTTCCACGGAGCGGAACAGCATGTCCGCGATCGGCGCGACGAAAGTGACGAGCACGAAGATCAGGAGCGGGGCGATCAAGGCCAGCGCCCGCAGTTTTTGACGCCTGAGGGCTCGGTTCAGGCTCGATTTCAGGGTCGTGCCGTCAGCGGCCATCATCGGACCGGAGGTTGTGGCTGTCTTGCTCATGCTGCACCTTCTACGACGATGATGACGCTGTCCGCGTTGCGTCGGCGGATCTCTGCGACTTCCTGGTATTCGGGGTCGTTGTAAGCGGCCAGAGCCGCCTCATACGACGGAAATTCGATGACCACATGGCGCTCGAGGCTTTCGCCTTCCATGACCTGCGCCTGCCCTCCGCGAATGACGAACGTGCCGCCCAAGGCTTTTAGGATCGGCGTATCCCGCTCGATGTATTCCTTGTAGGCTTCGGGGTTTCGCACCGTGACGTGGGCGACAATGTATCCCTTGGGCATGCTCTGTCCTTATGGTCCTTCGGGTGGTAGGGGCCCGGCCCGGGCCCCCACCGATATCAGGCTCTGATCAGAGCTTATTGCGCAAGCCACGCCTGGAATTTCGCATCCAGATCGTCACGGTAGTCAGCCCACCATGCGTAGTTGTTCACGAACTTGTTGGCGCCGTTGGCAGGATCGGTCGGCATGTGCGGGCCCATGTCGATACCAAGCTCGGCATGTTTGCCGACCAGCGGTGCAGAGGAGGCTCGCGCCGGGCCATAGCTGATGTACTGGGCCTGATCGGCCAGACGCTGGGTGTCCGTCGCAAACATCACATAGTCCATCACGCGTGCGAGACGGTCTTCCGGCAGACCGGCGGGAATGACCCATCCGTCGAGGTCGAGCATCTGCCAATCCCAGGCCATGCCTACAGGCTGGTTCTGCTCGGCGATGACCGAGAACAGACGACCGTTGTAGGTCGAGCCCATGAAGATCTCGCCATCCGCCAGCAGCTGAGGTGTTTCGGCAGCAGCGGACCACCAGACAGTCTGGTCCTTGATGGTATCGAGCTTGGCGAAAGCGCGGGCCTGACCTTCGTCGGTTTCCAAAAGGTCGTAGACGTCTTCATAAGCGACGCCGTCACAGATCAGCGCCCACTCCATGTTGGCGATCGGTCGCTTGTTCAGCGCGCGCTTGCCCGGATAGGTTTCCAGATCGAAGACATCACAGGCCGAATCCGGCGGCTCGACACCGGCAGGAACCTGATCCGTGCGGTAGCCGAAGGTCGTGGAGAAAACGATCTGCGGAATGAAGCAGTCGGAGACCAGCATGTCGCCGAAATCGTCGGTGGCCGATGTGCCGTCGGGAGCGGCCGCGAGAGCTTCGTCAGGATCGATTTCCAGAGCCAGGCCTTCGTCGCAAAGACGAATGGCGTCAGCGGCTTCCACGTCCACGAGGTCCCAGGTGATGTTGCCGGCTTCGTTCATCGCGCGCAGTTTCGCCACGGCTTCAGGCGAGGATTCGTCGTTGATGATGGTGATGCCGGTATTGGCCATATAGGGGTCGTGATAGGCCTTCTGCTGCGAGGCGGAATAGGCGCCGCCCCAGCTGACGATGGTCATCTCGTTTGCCATCTCTGCAAAGCTCATTCCGGCTGCAAGCGACAGCGCGGTGGAGGCCATAAGCGTCTTGGTCATTTTCATTAAGTCGTCTCCCAATTATCTGCCCGTTTGGGTGATGAGCCATGCGGCAACGGGCTTGGCCACGCGGCTCTCATTGGTCGTGTCAATCGTCACGACGTGTCGTGCACGGCGCCTTCAGGCGTCCAGCGCACGGCAATCTTGTGGCAGCCAGCCGATTTCAATGGTCTGGCCGGGGGTCAGGCGCGTCACATCCGGTGCGTTCCGTGTCTTGATGACGAAATCATCGGTACCTGCAACGCGCAGGCGGGTGCGGAAGATGTCGCCCATGTAGATGAATTCCAGAACTTCGGCCTTGAGCGTATGCGCATCCGCCTGCAGCCGCTCCTTGTTGTACTCGACCCGTTCGGGCCGGATCGACACGCGGGTGCGCTCTCCCGGCTTGCTCACGTTAACCGGCTTGGCGTCGATCAAGTCGCCGCCGTCAAGCTGAACAACGGCCGTGCCGCCCTTGATCTCCTTGACCACGCCTTCGAGCGTGTTGTTCTCACCGATGAACTGCGCCACGAAGCTGTTCTCCGGCTCCTCGTAAAGCTTGTCGGGCGGTGCCAACTGCTGGATGCGGCCATCGTCGAAGACCGCGACCCGGTCCGACATGGTGAGTGCTTCGGTCTGGTCGTGGGTCACGTAGACCACGGTGATGCCAAGGTCATGCGCCAGCTTGGTGATCTCGAACTGCAGCGTTTCACGCAGCTGCTTGTCGAGTGCGCCGAGCGGCTCGTCCATCAACACCAGTTCCGGCTCGAAGACCAGCGCGCGCGACAGGGCGATCCGTTGCTGCTGTCCGCCCGAAAGCTGTGATGGACGGCGACCGGCGAAAGCACCCATTTGCACCATGTCGAGCGCCCGCTTGATCTTGGCCTCGCGGTCGGACTTGCCGATCTTGCGGACCTCGAGCGGAAAGGAGAGGTTTTCGGCCACGGTCATGTGGGGAAAAAGCGCGTAGTTCTGGAACACCATGCCGATGCCGCGCTTGTGCGGCGGGATGTTGTTGATCGACACGCCATCAAGGCGAATATCGCCGTTGGTGGCGGTTTCGAAGCCGGCCAGCATCATCAGACATGTGGTCTTGCCCGAGCCCGAGGGTCCGAGCATCGTGAGAAACTCGCCCTTGGGCATGAAAAGGTTGAGATCCTTGACGACGAGATTCTCGCCGTCGTAGCTCTTTTGAACCCGTTCGAATTCCACGAACGCGTCAGTATTCGATGTTTTGGCCAAAATTGGCTCCCCGTTTCGACTGGCAGTTTTCTGCGCTCATTGTCCACAGGGTAACACCATAAAGGCGTCAAGGTGCAAGTCGTTACATAATCCGGACGACTTATTGGGCCCAATACGGGAAAATCACAAAGAAAACCGGCAAAAGGGAGGCCCTTTGCCGGTTTTTTCCTCCGAATTCGGAACAAACCTCCGATCCGTTGCCCTAGGCAGACTGGATCAGGAGGCCGCCTTCAGCATGTCCTTGTCCTTGAGTTGCGCATAGGTCTCGTCCAGAGCCTTGCGGGCGCGCTCAATGAAGACGTCGATTTCTTCGGGTTCGATGATCAGCGGCGGCGAGATGATCATCCGGTCGCCGACGTGGCGCATGACCAGATTATTCGCAAAACACCGTTCCCGGCACATGTAGCCGACGGTTCCCGCATCCGATGCAAATTTCGCGCGGCTCTCCTTGTGCGGCGTCAGGGGCAGCGATGCCATCATGCCCTTGATATTTACCTCGCCTACCAGCGGATGATCTCTCAGGGTTTCGAGGCCGGCCTTCAGGGCCGGGCCGCCGACATTGTTCACCCTGTCCAGGATCTTTTCATCCTGGAGGATGCGCAGGTTCTCGAGGGCTACGGCCGCTGCGACCGGGTGACCGGAGTATGTGTAGCCGTGGTTGAACTCGGTCGCGTTGATGACTTCCGCCACCTCGTCGCAGACGATCGACCCACCGATCGGCTGGTAGCCTGACGACAGGCCCTTGGCGATGGTCATGATATGCGGCCGGATGCCCATGGTCTGGCTGCCGAACCAGTTGCCGGTCCGACCGAAGCCGCAGATCACTTCGTCCGCGATCAGCAGGATTTCGTATTTGTCGATGATGCGCTGGATTTCCGGCCAGTAGGTGTCGGGCGGAATGATCACGCCACCTGCGCCCTGGATCGGCTCGGCGATGAAGGCCGCGACATTGTCCTCGCCAAGCTCCAGAATCTTCGCTTCCAGCTCCTGCGCACGCGCAAGCCCGAAAGCCTCGCGGGTCATGTCGCCGCCCTCGGACCACCAGTCAGGCTGGTTGATGTGGTGAATGCCCGGGATCGGCATGCCGCCCTGCGCATGCATGTAGCTCATCCCGCCCAGAGAGCCCGCGCCGACCGTGGAGCCGTGGTAGCCGTTCTTGCGGCTGATGATGTGAGATTTGGACGGTTTGCCCTTTTCCGCCCAATAGGTGCGCACCATGCGCAGGTTCGTGTCATTGGCCTCCGACCCCGATCCGGCAAAGAAGATATGATTGAGATCACCCGGCGCGAGTTTGGCAATCTCTTGCGCCAGCGCGATTGCCGGGACATGGGTCGTCATGAAGAATGTGTTATAAAACGGAAGTTCCATCATCTGGCGGGCGGCGACTTCGGCCATCTCGGGGCGACCGTAGCCGATGTTCACGCACCAGAGACCGGCCATGGCATCGAGGATCTGGTTTCCCTCGCTGTCCGTGAGGTAGACGCCCTTGGCCCGGGTGATGACGCGCGCGCCTTTCTTGGCCAGTTCGTCGTTGGTCGTGAACGGATGCATGTGGTGGGCCGCGTCGAGCGCTTGAAGCTCCGCCGTCGGCATGTGATTGGAAATTACGGTCATGAGACACCCGCTTGTTTGAGGGGAAGACTGCGTCTGGCGCACTGCCTCCTAAAATATGATCAAATTTTTTCCTGTCAATCGAATCACGCGTGCGGCATTGCCGCATCCAGAGATGCCCGAATTTGCAGCATGCCCTGATGGACGTCCTCCGCGATGGTGCGCGCAGCAGCTTCGGTATCGCGCCGCTTCAGCGCCTTGAGCAGGTCAGCGTGTTTGTCCGGCAGGTTCATGGTCCCATACCGGCCGCAGACAACCCGCAGTGAGGGTCCGAACCGCAGCCACAGACGATCCACAGTTTCCGCGAGAATCGGCGCGTTCGCTGCGGCATAGAGCACGGCATGAAACTGGTAGTTATGGATAAGATAGGCCTGAATGTCCCCTTGCGTGATCGCTGCATTGAGTGCCTCGTCCTCTTTATGGAGCGCATCGAACACTGAGGTATCGATACGGGAAACGGCCCGCCTCGCCAGTTCCGGTTCGAGAGATTGTCTCATGAAATCAAGCTGATCAATGCAGGATGTGCTCAGTTGGGGCACGATCACACGGCGATTGCCCTGCATGCTGAGCGCCCCTTCCGATGTCAGGCGCCTGATGGCCTCGCGCACAGGGGTCATGCCTGTGCCGAGGTCTTCGGTCAGGCCCTGGATCGTGACCGCCTGACCGGGGGCCAGATCGCCGAAAAGCACCTTCGCGCGCAGGGTTTCATAGGCAGATTGATGCGCCGGGCGCTTGGTCGCTTGGATCTCGTCGGCGGCTGCCGAATTTCTGAGCATTTCGCGTCGTTGTCCTTACGGAATGTCATGCAAGGTTCACGATGTCTTGCACAGTGATTGATCACGTGAAAGCATAAAGTATCTTGCCCAATCTGGCAAAACTTGATCAAATTGAGCGTGAATCGGGATAAACCCGGTCACACAACGGGAGTATGAACAATGAAATCACTGATGCTGAGCAGCGCGGCGCTCGCGCTGATTGCCACGGGTGCGGTCGCCGAAGAGGTCCGGGTCTACAACTGGTCCGACTATATCGACGAATCCCTGCTGGCGAAATTCGAGGAAGAAACTGGGATCGACCTGATCTATGACGTCTTCGACAGCAACGAAGTGCTTGAAACCAAACTGCTTGCGGGTGGCTCGGGCTACGATGTCGTGGTGCCTTCCGGCACCTTCCTGCAGCGCCAGATCGTTGCCGGTGCGTTCCAGAAACTCGACCCGGCGAAACTTCCCAACCTCGAGAACATGTGGGACGAGATCAATGAACGCGTGGCAAAATACGACCCCGGTAACCAATATGCCATCAACTACATGTGGGGCACGACCGGTATCGGTGTGAACCTCGGCAAGGTTAAGGAAGCGCTTGGCGAGGATGCCCCAATTGACTCTCTCGCGCTGATTTTCGATCCGGCAAACATGGAAAAACTGGCGTCCTGCGGCGTTCAGGTTCTGGACGCGCCGGCTGAGATGATCCCGGCGGCGCTGCAGTACATGGGTGAGGATCCCGACAGCCAGGATCCGGACGTGATCGCAAAGACCGAGGAGGTTTTCCTCGCGGTTCGGCCCTATATCCAGAAATTCAACAGTTCCGAATACATCAATGCGCTGGCAAACGGTGATATCTGCGTGGCCTTCGGCTGGTCGGGTGACATCCTGCAGGCGCGCGACCGGGCCGCAGAAGCCAACAACGGCGTCGAGATCGCCTATCATGCGCCGACCGAAGGTGCGCTGATGTGGTTCGACAACATGGCGATCCCGGTGGATGCCCCGAACCCCGATGGGGCGCACAAGTTCCTGAACTTCATCATGGACCCGCAGAACATGGCGGCGGCCTCGAACTACGTCTATTACGCCAACGGCAACAAGGCGAGCCAGGAGTTTCTGGTTGAGGACGTGATCGGCGATACGGCCATCTACCCGGATGAAGCGACACTTGAAAACCTCTACACGACAACGCCTTACGACTCGAAAGTCCAGCGTGTCGTGACCCGGCTCTGGACCAAGGTCAAATCCGGAACCTGAGACCAGCAAGACAAGGGCGGAGCAGATTGCTCCGCCCTTTTTCGAATGATCGCCAACACGGCGGATGAAGGACATGACGTGAATCAGACCGTCTTTGCCCCCTGGGAAGATCCCAACGAAAAGCCTTTGATCAGTTTCAAGAACGTCACGAAGCGGTTCGGTGATTTCATCGCCATCGACGATCTGACCCTGGACATCTACACTCAGGAGTTCTTCGCCCTTCTGGGCCCGTCCGGTTGCGGCAAGACGACCATGATGCGGATGCTCGCAGGATTCGAATCGCCTACCAAAGGTGTGATCGAACTCGCAGGTCAGAACATCGCGCCGATCCCGCCGAACAAGCGCGCGGTGAACATGATGTTCCAGTCTTATGCCCTTTTCCCGCATCTGACGGTCTATGACAACATCGCCTTCGGCTTGCGCCGCGGCAACATGCCGAAGAACGATATCGATGATCGTGTCAACGAGATGCTCAAACTGACCCGGCTCGAGAAATTCGCAAGCCGCAAACCGCATCAGATCTCCGGCGGCCAGCGTCAACGGGTTGCTCTTGCCCGCAGTCTGGCGAAAGCACCGAAACTTCTGCTGCTCGATGAGCCGCTCGGCGCGCTCGATGCGAAATTGCGCCAGGCCACGCAGTTCGAACTGATGGACATCCAGGAAAAGACCGGCACCACTTTCGTGATCGTGACCCACGACCAGGAAGAAGCGATGACGGTGGCCAGCCGCGTCGCCGTCATGGACGAAGGCCGGATCATACAGGTCGCAACGCCGCAACGTATCTACGAGATGCCCGAGAGCGTCTATGTCGCGGACTTCATCGGTGAAGTGAACATCATCCGGGCCAAGGCGAAACCCGCAGGTGAGAACAAGTATCATCTCACGTGGAGCGATAACCAGCCGCCGCTGACCGCGATGTCAGAACGCCCCTTCTCGGAAGGCGATGACTGTGCCCTCGCGATCCGGCCCGAGAAGATCGCCATCAACGCGGAGCGCCCCGCGGATGCCGACAACGCCATCCAGGGAAAGGTGCACGACATCGCCTACCTCGGCAATCTCTCGACCTATCATGTCGAACTGCCGGGCGGTCAGATGGTCAAGGCTCAAACGGCGAATACCCGGCGGGTGTCGCGACGGTCCTTCACCTGGGAAGACACCGTGTGGATCAGCTGGACCGCTACCGCCGGCGTTCTGCTGGCCGAATGAACGGGGAGCCGGAATGAAGAAGGCAGAGGTCTGACCATGCAACGTTTCGCATTGATTGCCGTCCCCTACGCGTGGTTGCTGGCGCTTTTTCTCATTCCCTTTGCCATCGTTCTGAAGATTTCGCTCTCGGACGTGGCCCTGGCGATCCCGCCCTACACGCCGACACTTGCAAATGGGCTCTCGGAATTTCTTGCCGGGCTGGATTTCGACAATTTCGTGTTTCTGGCCGAAGACAGCCTCTATTGGAAAGCCTACCTCAGTTCGCTTCAGATCGCCTTCACGTCGACCGTGATCACGCTCTTCGTGGCCTATCCCATCGCCTACGCCATGGCGCGGGCCCCTGAGGAATGGCGCGCGACCCTCATGATGCTGGTGATCCTGCCCTTCTGGACCTCGTTTCTGATCCGGGTTTACTCGTGGATGGGCATTCTCAGCCAGGAGGGTTTCCTGAACCAGTTCCTGCTCTGGACCGGACTGATCAGCGAACCTCTGACAATCCTGAACACCAACACCGCCGTCTACATCGGCATCGTCTATACCTACCTGCCCTTCATGATCCTTCCGATCTACGCAGCGCTCGACAGGCTCGATGAGTCGCTCATCGAGGCGGCGGAAGACCTCGGGTGTTCGCGTCTGAAAGCCTTCTGGCTGGTCACAATCCCGCTGTCGCGCAATGGCATCATCGCGGGGTGTTTCCTCGTGTTCATTCCGGCACTCGGTGAGTTCGTCATCCCGTCGCTTCTGGGGGGATCGGAGACGTTGATGATCGGCAAGATTCTCTGGGAAGAGTTCTTCAACAACCGCGACTGGCCGGTGGCAAGTGCGGTCGCCGTGATCCTGCTGCTGATCCTGATCGTTCCGATCGTGCTCTTTCAGCGGAACCAGCAAAAACAGTCGGAGGCTGACTCATGAACAGGCTGTCGTGGTTCAATGTCACTGCGCTGACGCTCGGTTTCGCGTTTCTCTACCTGCCGATGCTGATCCTGATCATCTACTCCTTCAACGCCAGCAAACTGGTGACCGTCTGGGCCGGATTCTCGACGCAATGGTATGGTGAACTCTTTCGGAACGAAGCCTTCCTAAACGCCGCCTGGGTCACGATCAAGGTGGCCGTCATGTCGTCCACTCTGGCGACGATCCTCGGCACGATGGCCGCCTATGTCCTTGTGCGCGGCGGGCGTTTTCTCGGGCGGACCCTTTTTTCAGGCATGATCTATGCGCCGCTGGTCATGCCCGAGGTGATCACCGGCCTTTCCTTGTTGTTGCTCTTCATCGGGATCGGCCTCGACAGGGGGGTGCTCACAATTGTTTTGGCGCATACGACCTTTTCGATGTGTTACGTTTCGGTCGTGGTGTCGTCGCGACTGATGACGTTCGACCGCTCGCTGGAAGAGGCGGCGCTGGATCTGGGGTGCTCGTCTTTCGACGCTTTCCGGCTGGTCACCTTGCCGATCATCGCGCCGGCGGTGATTTCCGGTTGGCTGCTGGCCTTCACGCTCAGTCTCGATGATCTCGTGATTGCATCCTTCACGGCGGGCCCCGCGGCCACGACCTTGCCGATCAAGATATTCTCTGCCGTCCGCCTCGGTGTGTCGCCCGAGATCAATGCCCTGTCGACGATCATGATCGCGATCGTGACGGTTGGTGTTATCACTGCGTCGCTGATCTCCAAGCAGAATTCGCTGCGCCAGCAGAAGGACGAACAGGCAGCAGCGCGCGCTGCATGAGGCGCATCTTTCCCGACTATGCCTATGGCCAGGGACCGCGTCAGTCGTGCTGGTGGGACGAAACCTGTGTCGCATCGGAAAGACCGGTGCTCCAGGGGACCAGAAAAGTCGATGTCGCGATCATTGGTGCCGGATTTACGGGACTCTCCGCCGCCTATTCCCTGGCAAAGGCTGGCGTTGATGTGGCGGTACTGGACATGCATTCCCTGGGATGGGGCGCGTCAGGACGCAATGGCGGCTTTTGCTGTCTTGGAGGCAGCAAGGCAGACGACCGTTTTCTGGATGCAAGATTCGGCAAGGCAGGTCGTCTGGACTACAGGGCCACGGAAAAGGCGGCAGTCGAACTCGTGAGCCATCTGGTTGACACGCTTGGCCTGGACGTCGACCGACATTCGAAGGGAGAGACAGAGCTCGCCCACCGGCCCCGCGATGTGGACGATTTCGAAAAACGCATTGATCGTATTGCGGAAAACTTCGGTATCGAGGCACGGTTGACCCGCAAGGCAGACTTGCCGTCAGAAGGCCTCGGCGGCCCTTTTCACGGGGCGCTCACGATTCCGATCGGCTTTGGTCTCAATCCGAGGAAATACCTGTTCGGTTTGGCAGCGGCCGCAGAGGCGCACGGGGCTGCGATCTATCAGTTTTGCCCGGCGACCCGGATCGAGAAACGCGGGACAGGTCTGCTTGTGGTTACGCCTGCAGGCGCTTTGCAGGCTGAGAAGGTGATCATCGCCACCAATGGCTATTCTTCGGAAGATGTCCCGGACTGGCTCAAAAACCGCTACCTGCCCGCCCAATCCACCGTTCTTGTGACACGGCCCCTTGTACCGGGCGAATGCGAGGCGCAAGGCTGGACAAGCGACCAGATGAGTTTCGACAGCAGAACGCTCCTGCATTATTTTCGACTGATGCCGGACAAACGCTTTCTCTTCGGAATGCGCGGCGGGCTGCGGTCGTCGCCTTCCGCCGAAGCACGATCAAGGGCACGGCTCCGCGCCGATTTCGAGGCGATGTTCCCGGCATGGAGACATGTGCCCTCGGACCACAGTTGGTCCGGTCTGGTTTGCCTCGCACGCAACAAATTGCCCTTCGTAGGAGCCGTTCCAGGTCAGCCCGGCTTGTTTGCCGGCCTTTGCTACCATGGAAACGGCGTTGCGATGGGTACACTGTCGGGACAAATTCTGGCCCATCTGGTTTGCGGGACCGAGCCTGAGCACTATCCCGATGCGATACGCCAGCCGCTTCGGGATTTTCCCCTGGGCCGGGCCCGCAGGCTTCTGATGCCACCTCTCTACGCGATGCTGGCGCTGCGGGATCTCTGACCTACCCGCGATCCGACATGCGAATGGCTTGTACCTGATCCGCGCTGATGGTCGAGCCGCCTTCAAGAGTGAGCAGGGTTTCGGTACCCTGCCTGCGGGCTTCCGTGATCATCGCATAGGTTTCCGCATCACCAGTGCCGATTGGTTCGCCAAAGGCTCGGCTTTCAACCTTGAATGCATAAAGTCCCGAAGCAAAGGGCGATCCATCGTCGGCCACCCCCGCCCATTCGACAGGTTCGGATCCAAGGGAGATCTGTTGCCTCTGGACCTCCGTTCCGCGCGCGTCCAGCACGATCAGGACCGCTTCATCAGCGCCGGGCTCGCTTTGGGGGAGCACCGTGATCGGTGATCCCTCGAACTTCACCGGTGCTGTGGTTCGGGCATCCATGCCGATCCAACTGGCCATCTGCGCCATCGTTCCCGACCCCAGTTGCGTAGCAAGCGCGCTGAGAAGATCGTTGGAGAGCACCTGTTGCTCGACCATCGAAAACTGTGCGAGCTGTGCCGCGTATTCCGATGAGTTGATCGGCTCCAAAGGATCCTGAAACCGCGCCTGCGCCGTCAGCATCTTCAGGAAAGTCTCGAAGTCGGACGACAAGACGGCGTCCGCTTGAGACGGGACCGTAGCTGATGGGTTGAAGGCCGTCGAACCCGTAAGTGTACCGTTCAGTTCCATTCTTTCTCTCCTTAAAGGCGTAGATCGAGCCCACTGCTGGCAATTCGAAGGCCTCCGCCGGATGCCGCAGGAGGCTCCATGACCGTGGGTTCCCCCATGAATTCCGTTGCCGCGTCATGACGCTGCCGCGCATTCTCGGACGCATTGCCGGATCGGCCTTCGGAGAATGCGAAATTGATGTTCTCATAGCCGATACTTTGAAACTCGCGTCCGAGTTGGTCGATGTTTCGACGCATCAGGTCAAGCGTCTCCGGGCGCTCCGCCACAACGTTGACTGTTATCCCAAGCTCGTTCATCGATATGCTCAGTTTGACCCGACCGAGTTCTCGTGGATTGAGCGAAAGCTCCACGGGCTTGTCGGGCAGCCGTTGCATGGCCTCCGCGATCTGACGGCCAATCATGCCCGGCGTTTCGACCTTCGCAATGACCTGCGCCAGTGAGCCCGGTGTCATTGACTTGGGTTCCCAGGCAGAGGTCGTGGCGTTTTCCCCGCCGATCAGCGGTTTGAGGTCACCTTCGAATGCGTTTTCGGTGGTGACAACTTGAAGCTCGCCCGCCGCCCTGCCTGCGCTCAGTTGATACTGAGGAAGGGACACGGTCTTGCCGGCTTTCTGGGTCGTGCTGGGTGCTGCCCAGTCCGATCGTGAGACCGAAGCCTCCGGGGTATCGATTTGCCCCCTCTTCTCTGCCAATCGGTGGGGCTTACCTGGCTCAACGAATGCATATGCGCCTGCTGCTGGAGCCGATTGTTTGGATGGTACTGGTTCTGCCGTACCCGACGAACTCAAGTCCGGCGCATCAGTCTGCTGTCCAGAAGTTCGGTCAGACGCTTCCAGGCCGACCACCGATCTGATCCCGGCTTTGACCTGGGCCGGAGCTGACTTTTCCCCAGGAACATCTCGCGCGAGAGTTATCCCGGACAAAGCAGCATTTCCATTGACCCCCGCCTTCGCTCTTGCAGCATCATGAGCGCCTTCCAAAGAGTTGCCGAGCAAACGTTGTTCAAAAAGCGTTTCGGTGGAACCGGTCTTGCGTTCTTTTGGCAATGGGGTCGAAGCGTCAACTGGATCCTTTGCAGCGTCCGCTGGTTTTTGACCTGTTCCAGTAGTCACGAGCAGCGTGCTGTCTGACCCGACTGATTCCACATCCGAACCCGAAGGGTCTTCGATGGTGGCGTCCGGTGTTGCTTCCTTCGCGGCCACGTCCGCCTCAGCTGGCTCTGCCGTGGTCGTGCGAGGCTTCCCGCGCGCCGCGGTACTACTGTTCAAGTGTTCCAAATAAGCCTTGTCGAAATCGGACTGGTCATTGGGCGCATCGCCTCGCGCGGTCTTCTCCGACGATGACGATACAGAATTGGACCTGTCGGATGCAGGTTTTGACGTGAGTGGTGCGGCTTCAAGCATGGTCTGCTCCGGGAGTTCTTCCAAGATGTGTGAGCTTTATGATGCCTGCCGGTTACCGCATCTTTACCGGAATGCAGGATCATCCATCAAAATAGCTGCAATTGGAGACATCCCGGATGATTCAAGCGACGCAAAACTCGACAACAACCACGGCACCGTCCGCAAAAGACCTTGCACTGCACAAGGCAGCGCAGGCTTTGGAGGCCAGTTTTCTCGCCGAAATGCTGAAAGCCGCTGGTTTGGGCAAGACCTCAGGCCAGTTCGGCGGTGGTCAGGGAGAAGATCAATTCGCTTCGTTTCTGGTTCAGGAACAAGCCAAGCAAATGGTTGAAGCCGGCGGCATTGGGCTGGCCGAAGCCTTGTTCGAATCACTTAAGGAAAAATCAGATGCAGGATCATGAGATGAATGGTGTCGTGGACGAACTGGATGATATTCTCGAGGCCGAGCGTGCAGCGCTTCTGTCCGGAAAGCTGGACGAGGTCGGTCGTTTGGTGCCCCGCAAGGAGACTCTGATCGATCAACTCACAGGGGAGGCGCAAGGAGACTTGCCGCAATTGCGCGCCTTGAGCCAGAAGGTAAAGCGCAACCAGGCTCTTCTGGATAGCGCGCTGGAGGGGATAAGAACAGTTGCGCGCCGCCTCGCGAGCTTGCGCAGGGTTCGCAGTGCATTGGATACCTACGATGCGCGCGGCACAAAAAAAACCATCGACATCGCGCCGGAAGCTTCCGTGGAGAAACGGGCGTGAGCAAAATTGATTAAAAGCCGAAGCATTGCGGATGCCGCGTTTAGGGACTCCTTAGCTTTTGGCGCTGCATCTTGCCCCTGCATCCGAGGTCGGGTGGCGCGCCGTCGACAAAAACGATGGTAGCATTGGTCAGAAAGACAGTTTCGTCCGAACGGATCATTCGTTCGGGCACAATCCACGCAAAGCGTGAATGATCAAAGGAACATGCTTCATGTCGAGCATTCTTACCAATAACAGCGCGATGGTTGCGCTGCAGACCCTGAAATCCATAAACATGAACCTTGGCAAGGTTCAAAGCGAGATCTCGACCGGTAAAACGGTTGAAAGTGCGAAAGACAATGCCGCGGTCTGGGCAATATCGAAAGTCATGTCTTCGGACGTCAAGGGTTTCGAGGCTATTTCCGATTCGCTGTCTCTTGGCAGTGCGACCGTTGGCGTGGCCCTGAATGGCGCCGAGGCGATTACTGACCTGCTGACCGAAGTCAAAGGCAAGATCGTCAACTCTCAGGAATCGAACGTTGACCGGAGCAAGATCCAGACGGATATCGTTGCACTGACCAAACAGATCACGTCGATCGTTGGCGCGGCTCAGTTCAATGGTCTGAATCTGTTGAACAAAGACGGTTCCGTCGCGATCCTGTCCTCTCTCGACCGAGACTCTGCAGGTTCGGTAACAGCCAATGACATCACCATCGGTACAGTGAACCTGGGCACCAACGATGTCTCTCTGGATGCCGCTGGTACATACACTGCTGCTGGCGCTTCAGCCGTTGCCACCATCACATCGAACGCGACCACTGCGGTGGCGTTTACCGGCACGGTCACCGAGGGAGTAGCCTATACACTCAACATCACCGGTGTTGGCACCGCGGCTGACCCCGCCGCAAGTTGGGATGAAATTACTTCCGCTGGCCAGACAAGCATGGCCAATACGGCTTATGTTGCGAGTGCAACCGACACGGCTGCCACGATTTCCGCAAAGTTGGCGGAGAATTTCAACTCGTGGAAAGCGGCTGAAGTTGCCGCGGGCAACATGTCCCAAGCAGACTCCGATGCCGTCGCAGTTACCGCGACCGCTACCGGCCTGAGCATCGCGACCACCGGTTTCGCAACTGGCTTTTCAGTTGTTGCCAGTATCGGTACCAACGTCGCCACAACAGCTGGTTTCGAACAGAAGAACGCTGGTGCTCTGAACGCGCTCACTGACATCGACGTGTCGACCTCGGAAGGTGCAAACGCGGCCCTCGATTTGATTGAAGGGCTGATTCAGACGTCGATCAACACGGCGGCCGCCCTCGGGTCGGGCAGCAAGCAGATCCAAACGCAGTCCGACTTTGTGGGCAAGCTGACCGATCTGCTGACTTCTGGAATCGGCACGCTGGTCGATGCGGACATGGAAGCGGCTTCGGCGAAACTTCAGGCGCTGCAGACACAGCAGCAGCTGGGCGTTCAGGCACTTTCGATCGCCAATCAGGCACCGCAGACCATCCTGTCGCTCTTCCGGTAATTACTGACAGGGGCGCGGATGACCGCGCCCCTGTTCAATCCTGAAAACTTACCAATCTTGGACAAGGCTTCGCCGTGAACGTATTTGCACAGGCCCAACGCGCCTACTCGCCAGCGCACGCCCCGACACGCACAGCAAGGAGCATCGAATATGACGTAATTGCTCGAATTACCTATCGGATGAAGACCGCATTAAAAAACAAGGACTACCCCAGTTTGGCGGGCGCGTTGCATGAGAATAACAAGCTCTGGATGGCCTTTGCGATCGACGTGGCCAATCCCGAAAACCTTCTGCCTGATGACCTTCGCGCGCGCATTGTGTATCTGGCGGATTTCACGCGCCAACACACCCACAAAGTTCTGCAGAAAAAGGAAACTGCCGTTCCGCTTATCGAGATAAACGCCGCCATAATGCGGGGACTCAAGCAAGAAGGGGTCGAGAAATGAGTGGATTGGTATTGAAACTGAGCCCGAAAGAGAGGGTTTTGATCAATGGCGTCGTCATCGAAAACGGAGAGCGACGGAGTCGCTTGGCCATCATGACGCCAGACGCACACATCTTGCGTCTTCGAGATGCTATTCATCCCGAAGATGCCAAAACGCCAGTAAAACGTCTGTGCTTTGCAATGCAGTTAGTACTGTCTGGGGATAAATCTCCTGAAGAATCTCATCTACCGCTACTCAGGCAGATCGAGGAACTCAGTCAGATTTTCACTGATCATGACAGTCGAAATATACTTTCGGAAGCGACCGATGGCCTGGTGGCAAAACAGCATTACAGGGCAATGAAAGCCTTGAAAACGCTTTTGCCCCGCGAAGCCAGGCTTTTGGCTGCTCGACCAAGCTAGCCGAAAGTCAGATTTGGAAAGCGATTACGGCCGCGATAAATCAATTTCGCAAAAGTCCGGTTCTTAGCTTCTTGCTGTGCTTTGCAGACTGCGTTCAATAAAGTGCAAGAAAACAAGCTGAAATGCAGGGACAGAGACACCCTAGAAACGATTGAAGAGCGAGATTGTGCGAGAAACCAGCGAATTATTTCCGGCGCTACAGGATTAGCGAAGGAGAGGTTTCTGGAAGATGAGATGTTCGAAATACTATCTGGCGGGATGTACAATCTAGAAAATTGCCAAGCCCTCGGCCAAGAGAAGTGATGTTGCTTGCCTAGTGTAGCAACATCACTTGTGAGCTATCACCGCAAAACTGGACACTGACATAGGCTGAGATTTGCAGTCTGCTGATCTTCAAGAGAAAGGCGATCAGCGATCTCGAAACGCAGGCAGCACGCGCCTGAGTTCAAAGCTAAGGTCACGCTGGAAGCCCTGAAAGGCGAGGAGACCGCCGCCGAGCTGGCAAGCCAATTCGGGGTTCACCCGACGATGATTGACCAATGGAAATGCGCTTTGCTCGAGGACGCGTCCGGCGTGTCCGAACGCGGCTGACGGAAGCGGCCAGCGATTGATGAGGGGCAAGTGCAAGAGTTGCACGACAAGATCGGGGAACTGGCGGTGGCCAACTCTTTTTTTGGAAAGAAAGTTGAAGCCCTGGGGCGGGACGTGGAGCGCAGCATGATAGAGCCTGAGCATCTAAAGCTGTCGATAGGCCAGCAGTGCAATTTGTTTTCGATTGCGCGATCATCTTTTTACTATGTGCGTAAAGGGGAGACCGAGCAGAACCTCGGCCTGATGCGGCTGATTGATGAACAATTCCCGGAAACGCCGGTCTTGGGTGTCCGTCAGATGACCTGGCACCTGCGCAACGAAGTGCATCTAGTGAATGAGAAGCGCATCCGCCGGCTGATGCGCCTGATGCCGATCTTTCAGAAGCCCAATACCAGCAAGTCGGCGAAGGGGCACAAGTCCTATCCCTACCTGCTGAGAGGTCTGCCTGAGGATCGTCCGAAACAGGTCTGGTGCTCGGACATGACCTATCTGCCCACACGGTAGGGATTCCTTTATCTGGTCGCCATCATGGACTGGCACACCCGCAAGGTCTTGGCCTGGCGCATCTCGAACACGCTAGAGGCTAACTTCTGCATCAAGGCGCTGAACGAGGCCATTCACAAGTTCGGTCCGCCCGAGATCATGAACACCGATCAGGGCAGTCAGCTCACGTCTTTCGCCTGGACGGACCGGTTGCGCCAGACCGGGGTGCGTATCTCGATGGATGGCAAGGGCCGGTTCCTCGACAACATCTCCATCGAGCGACTGTGGCGGACCCTGAAATACGAATGCGTCTACCTGCATGCCTGGGAGACCGGCTCGAAAGCAAAGGCAGGCATTCGGAAATGGATGACTTTCTACAACTACCAACGCTCACACTCGGCCCTTGGCGGCAGGCTTCCTTCCGTGGTCAGTTTCTGCTGTCTTTCTCCGAAGTAACCGGGCGACAGCATTCCGTTGTTCGTGTGCTTGCGATTGGGGTCGTGGAAGAGCTCAATGTATTCGAACACATCCCGTCTGGCCGCGGCGCGTGTTGGATATGTGCGGCGTCTGATCCGTTCCCGTTTCAGCAGTTGGAAGAAACTCTCTGCAACGGCATTGTCATGGCAATTCCCGCGATGTCCCATGCTTGGTTCAAGGTTGTGCTGACGAAAGAAGAGTTGCCATTCGCGGCTGGTGAATTGGGAGCCTTGGTCGGAATGCACCGTGACCTGACCCTTGGGCTTGCGTCGCCACACGGCCATGAGCAGGGTCTGAATGGCAAGGTCCGTGGTCATTCGGGATTGAGCGGACCAGCCGACAACCCGGCGCGAGAACAGATCGATGACGACGCAAAGGTACAGCCAGCCCTCGTGGGTTTTGATGTAGGCAATGTCGTCGTCCATTGGGCTCGGACCAATGGCGCCACAATGAACAACCCCAGACCTGATCGGGCTGAGACGCATCGAATCGCTGCTCCAGCCTGTTCTCGGCAACTACCGCAGGCTTGCCGCCATATCGGCCGGGGCCACGCCTGTAGTCGATCTGCGCAGCGATCTCGTCCAGCGACGCGCGGCCGATCGCCCATCGCTCCCTCCGCGCAAGCGGGAAATCGTGAACCGCCGGCTCCGGCTTCAGCCGGATCAAGGTCACGCGTCAGAGCAGATCGCATTAATTTATTAATGCGCATCAGTCCCAAGCTGTAGCTGCCAATCAGTTACAGAATATAAACCCTCCTGGAATAGTTTCGGTATTGTTGAAGCCGCAGAACGCGGTCTTTTCGGAGCAGTCGTGCCAGTATTTCCAAAAAACCGTACTTTCCCGCTCTTGCTCACCTTTGCATGTCTCGTTCTATTGCAGGCCAACGGGGCCAGATCCGCAACCGATGCCGCGGAAATGTGCGATCGGGCTGCCAAACTGGCGTCCGACGAGACCGGCGTTCCATATTCGGTTCTCAGGGCGATCACCAGAACCGAAACCGGCCGAAAGATCGAAGGCGTCCTGAAACCCTGGGCCTGGGCAGTCAACGTCGAGGGAGCCGGATATTGGTTTGATACCAAAGCCGCGGCGAAAGACTATGTAAACGGGCATTTCCGGCAAGGACGAAGAAGCATCGACGTAGGATGTTTCCAGGTCAATTTCCATTGGCACGGACACGCATTCCGGTCGCTGGACGAGATGCTCGATCCTGTGGCCAATGCCCGATATGCGGCGAATTTCCTGGCCAAGCTCTTCGAGGAAACCGGTGCCTGGTCCAGTGCCGTGGGCGCATATCATTCGCGAACGGCTGAATATGCGACCAGATACGTCGCACGCTTCAACGAAGTCTTTGCAGAAAGCCAGTCGCACGACCCGGGGTCTGTAGTCGCGCCTGGCCTTTCGGAACGACGGAACGATTTCCCGCTTCTGCGCATGAATTCAGGGCCTTCTCAAATGGGTTCCCTGGTACCTTTGGGTAACACATCGCGGCGGACTCTTTTCGACAACCTTGGCGGCAAAAGCTGAAACCAATGAAAAATCTCTCACGCGCTAACTTTTTCAATCCTACCATTCTGCTGGCGGTCGCCTTGATGGCAATCATCGTCATGATGATCCTGCCAATGCCGGCCTGGGTTCTTGATGTCGGTTTGGCCATTTCATTCGCCCTCGCGATCCTGATTTTCACAATCACACTGTTCATCGAGCGACCGCTCGATTTTTCGGCCTTCCCGACCATCCTGCTGGCGTCCTTGATGTTGCGGTTGTCGCTCAACGTATCGTCGACGAAACTGATCATCGGTGAGGGTCACACCGGCACCGATGCAGCCGGAGAGGTGATCGAGAGTTTTGCCCAGTTCGTCATGGGAGGCAGCGTTTTTCTCGGTCTCGTGGTGTTTTGCGTCCTGCTGATCGTGAATTTCATGGTCATTACGAAGGGCGCGACGCGCATGGCGGAAGTGGGTGCACGCTTTGCGCTCGATGGCATGCCCGGCAAGCAACTCGCGATCGACAGCGACATGGCTGCAGGCGCGATCACCCATGCCGAGGCCAGGGAAAGGCGTGAGCGCGAACAACAGGAAACGACTTTCTTTGGTTCGCTCGACGGCGCGTCGAAATTTGTCAAAGGTGATGCGGTCGCCGGTCTGCTGATCACCTTGTTGAACCTCGTGGCCGGATTGATCATGGGAATTTTCGTCCATGGCATGCCAGTCGGTCAGGCTTTTGAAACTTATGCGATATTGACAGTCGGGGACGGCCTGGTGTCGCAGATACCCGCAGTCATCATCTCGATTGCCTCAGCGCTTCTTCTGGCCAGAGGTGGGACGCAGGGTGCCACAGATCTTGCGGTCTTCAGCCAGTTGGGAAAACACCCCCAGGCGCTTGCGACGGTTGCCGCCTTGATGGTCGTTTTCGCGTTGTTCCCGGGGCTGCCTTTCGGACCCTTCATTGCAGGAGGCGCTTTTCTGGGCGGGCTCTCCTTCTGGCTGGCGAAAAAGGCGAAGCTCAAGAAAGCGACAGGACCGTCCCTTGAGAAGAAGGCTGAGCCAGTAAAGGAAAAACAGCTTGGCGATATCCTGGAGATTGACGACGTGCATGTGGAGTTCGCGCCGGACCTCGTCAACATGGTTCTCGACCCGGGGACCGGGCTTGACGCGCGCATTGCCAACATGCGGACTCATATCGCTTCGGTCTACGGTCTGATCCTTCCCGAAATCAGACTAACCGACAATCCGATGCTGCCGGTTGGAACCTATGTCTTGCTGATCCAGGGTGTGGAGCAGGCGCGAGCTCAGCTCAATGCGGAGCAGGTCCTGGCACTCATTCCCGAAGGCAGGACCGCGCTGCCGAAAGGGTCGGATACGACAGAACCGGTCTACGGCGCACCCGCGCGCTGGATCAACAGCAGGGACCAGGAAAAAGCGGCACTGGATGGGCTGACGATCGTGACACCCGCAGAGATCCTCGCGACCCATCTGCTCGAAACGGTGAAGCGGAACTTCGCGCGTCTTTTGACCCTGAAGTCGCTGCGCAGGCTCTTGGGAGAGATGGTGAAGATCTCAAATCCGGCGCGTGCGGATGCCAACCGCAAGTTGCTCGATGAAATGATCCCGGACAAGGTCCCGATCGATATTCTGCATGCCGTTTTGAAACTTCTGCTCGAAGAACAGGTGTCGATCAGGAACATGCCTCTGATCCTTGAAGCCATCGCGGAAGCGCGCGGCAGAAGCGTCCAGCCCGAGGCGATATGCGAACACGTCCGCCAAAGGCTCGGATTCCAGCTGGTTGCCGAAATGAAGCGGGATGACGGAACGTTGCCCTTGATCCAGCTCGCACCGGAATGGGAGGATACTTTCACCTCCTACCAGGTGGAAGCCGACCGCGGTCTGGATATCGCACTGCCGCCTGATGTCTTCAATCATCTGGCCGAGAACGTCTCAATCAAGATCAGATCGACTACCCAGAACGGCATCCACGCCGCCATTGTGACGAACACGCGGCGGCGTCGCTTTCTCAAGACCGTGCTGCGGGCCAAGGGGATCAACAATCCTGTCTTCTCGTTCGAGGAGATCGGACTGGATGCCAAGCCCGCGCTGGTCGGCGTCGTAGCGGCATGACCTTGCTTGAGCAGCTTTTGCCCGAAGCGCAGGCGTACCTCTTCCACGGTTTTGTCGTGTTCCTCAGAGTGGCGGCCATGGCGGCGCTGCTGCCGGCTTTTGGCGAGCAGAACGTTCCCGCCCGAATCAAGATCATTGTTGCGCTTGCCTTCACCCTGATCGTCGCCCCGGCTCTGCCGGAATCACATTTCGAGGGGGCGGCAGGAAACCTGCCGCTGCTCGTCTTGACCGAAGTTCTCGCGGGATTGGCGCTCGGACTGGGCATCAGGCTTTTTGTCCTCGCGCTCCAAACCGCGGGTTCGATCGCGGCACAATCGACATCGCTCTCTCAGGTCCTCGGCGGGGCGGCAGTCGATCCGCTGCCGGCCATGGGGTATATTCTCATCGTTGCCGGGCTGGCGCTGGCCGTGATGAACGGATTGCACGTGAAGGCGGCGCAGCTGATCATCCTGTCCTACGATGTCCTGCCCTTGGGTCGTTTCCCGGCGGCCTCCGATTTGTCGGAATGGGGGGTGCAGCAGGTCGCGCGGGCCTTCTCTCTCGCATTTTCGCTTGCGGCCCCCTTCGTGATTCTCTCCGTGCTCTATAATTTTGCCTTGGGCGCCATCAACAAGGCGATGCCCCAACTCATGGTGGCCTTTGTCGGAGCGCCGGTAATCACCTTGGGCGGACTTTTCATCCTGATGATTTCGGCGCCGACGATTCTGCTGGTCTGGCTCCGGGCGATGGACGGCTTTCTGGCCAATCCGTTCGGGCCGCTCCCATGAGTGAGGACAAGGACGAGCAGGACAAGTCATTCGAGGCCACACCTCAGAAACTGCTGGAGGCACGCAAGAAAGGGGAAATCGCGCGGTCGAACGAGCTTCAGACGGCTGCGGCCTACGCTGGTTTCTTTTTTGCCCTGATCGGATTGGGAACGACGAGCATGGCACAGCTTGCAAGTTCCCTCGTGGTCTTGATCGACCAGGCCGCTCAGATGGACCATCTGTTCTTCGGCAGTGCTGCTTCCGCACCAACACGCGGATTGATCCAGTCTGTATCCCTGCCCCTGCTGCCAATTTTCGGCTTTCCCGCCTTGTTGGTACTGGCCGTGCTGCTGGCGACCCGGGGGATCGTCTTTGCACCGACAAAGATCGCACCCAAACTGTCGAAGATATCGTTGATTGCGAATGCGAAGAACAAGTTCGGAAGACAGGGGCTTTTCCAGTTCGCTGTAAGCTTCGCCAAACTGCTGATCTATTCCTTCTGCCTCGCGGTTTTCCTTGAGTATCGTCTCAATGACATGGTCATGTCGATCAACCTGAACCCGCAGGCGATCGTGGTTCTGTTGTTCGAGGTTTTTATTTCATTCCTGATTGTCGTTGTGGTCGTCTCCGCTGCTATCGGCGCATTGGACGCGATCTGGCAGCATTTCGAGCACCTGCGAAAGAACATGATGTCGCGCAAGGAGTTGGTCGACGAGACGAAGAATTCCGAGGGTGATCCGCATATGAAACAGGAAAGGCGGAATCGCGCACAATCTGCGGCCGCGTCCCAGATGATGGCGGATGTGCCCAGTGCGGACGTCATCATCGTCAACCCCACGCATTATTCAGTCGCACTGAAATGGGACAGAAAGCCCGGAAAAGCCCCTGTCTGCGTGGCGAAAGGCGTCGATGAGATCGCGGCAAGGATCCGTGAAATCGCCGCCGAGAACAACGTGCCGATCCACAGCGATCCACCGACGGCAAGGGCGCTGCACGCGACAACCGATATCGGAACGGAAATCCCGGTCGAGCACTATCGTGCGGTTGCGGCGGCGATACGCTTCGCGGAGGCGATGCGGCACAAGGCGAAGGGCCGGGTCTAGGCGATGCGTCAGCTAGAGCAACTGAACGAGCTGCTGGTCATCAAGCTCCGGGTCGAAGAAAGAGCCTACAACAGGCTGATTGCACGCGAGACGGTCATCAGGGGCGATCTTGAAAGGCTGTCGGATCAGGCGCGACAGGCGCAGCAAACCACAACTGTGGAAATGAAGGCGATCGGCGCTGACATCTCGTGGCAGGCCTGGCTTGGCCGCTCTGCGGCGGCTCTAAACCTCCAGTTGGCAGAAGTTCTGGCACAGAAGGGAAGTTACGTGGAGCAAGTCCGCAAAGCACATGGAAAGGTGTCGATTTCTGAAGAGCTGCTCGCCAAGGAGCAGGCTGAGCGACGTCAGATGCGGGCCAAAAAATCGCTCGATGACCTCGCCAATCAGTTTTTTGGCGCGAACTCGAAGCGCTTGGCGATCACCCCAGACGTGGTCAGAAGGAGCGATTAGCCAAATAGCCTTTGCATATGCCGAAAACCTGAAGCACCCGTTCGAATGTCTAATGAGCACCCATTGCGGAAATGCGCAGTGCACAACGGAGGAAAAAGCGCAGGATGCACGGAGGTCTCGAATTCAACGGCGCATCCCGCTGATGCGACGAGACTTGGAAAACAGGCGGAATAACTGTTATTTCTTGCTCTTTTCGACAGTCATCGGATTTTGATAGCTAAGTCGAGCGTTCGCGATCCGTCAGCTTTTCTATGTTACGCAGTACATCATGAAACGCTGTCATCTGCTCTGGACGAGCACCCCGAATTTGACGTTTTGTCTCCAGACATGGATGTTTCCGAGAACAACAGGCACAAGGTCCACGCGCCTGAGCCAAAGTTTCCATCGCTTTGCCCTTTTTTCCGATCTTGGCGCCAGCGTCGACAAGCCCTTCCGCAGCAGATGTGATAGCCTTTCAGACGCTGAGGACTTTCGAAAGGTTTCTTCAGAGGAACCCGCAGCTTCCTTTGATCGCGCTGGCAGCGACATGGACAGCGTCTCTTCTGAGCCAATGCAGTCGTAAACCGGGCGGTCCGCCATTTCGATTGCCTGTCCACGGTTCGAGACGACGTCGCGCTGGCCTACAGATTTCGCATTTCTTTCGCAATGTGTTCTGCGACGTCCGACCGGGCGCCCTCCACGATTATTCGACTGATGCGTTCAATTCTGTGAGCAGCGAACATCTGGCACTTGTGAACAAGGACCAAAAAAATATTCATATTAAACATCATGGTAGCATAAATCTAAAACAGAGTTGCCGGAAGTTTTGACGCCACGACGCCTGCGCCCTAGATCTGTATGTCGAAGGAGCAGAAATGAAAATCTACGGACTTTGCCTTTCAATCCTGACGCTGCTGGCAACGCCTCTGTCGGCGGACCGGGCCGACTACGTGGATCTCGCGCGCAAAGGCTGGAACTATGAACTGCGCACGACGATGGTGGGTCGTGATCTTTCGATCCCAGTGCATATCAATGGTCGCGACCTCGCGGGGGCGAGCTTGTGTCTTGTAGGCGAAGCGCCGCATCCCGCCTCGCTCGAGATCATCGATGCCTTTCGGAAGCTTGCAGAGCACGTCTTCACCAAGCCTTTGACGATGCGATATGCCGGCGTGAGTGCCAGTGCCTGCGGTTCCGGGCGCACGGTGATCCTTCGGCTCTACTCGGGGCTTCCGCCGAACCGGGCGCTGTCGGCCGATCTGCAATGGATGAACGGCATCTACGATCTCGGCCTGCGCGCAGGTAGCGATTTCGCCGCGACCTCCCCGGCGATGGCGCAGACCTTCTTCGGGCGGCGGGGCCAGGGCACCCATATCATGGTCAAGCAGCCCGCCTTGACCGAACTCGGGCCGCTCGAGGCCATATTCTACAAGTCGATCCTGATCGAGGAGTTGTTCCAGTCCTTCAGCTTCGGCATGGATATCCTGCTCTTCGACCGCGCGGCGGCTTTCCGGTCGAAGCTCCAGGAAACGCCGGTGAACCTCTATCACCTGTCGTGGGAGTCGCATGCTTTCATGCGCAGCCTCGTGACCTCCAATCCGTCCGGACTCTGCCCCTTTGACGTCTTCATGCTGCACGCGGTGGCCGAAGCGCCGGTGGATCAGACCGTCGATCCGGCCTTCATCGATTATATCGACGACCATTTCGACGACCTCCTCGCCCGGGCCGATGCCACGCTGGCGGACGGCCGCTTTGCATCGATCATCGACCGCGACTGCGCAAGGCTCACGATGTGATGCCCTAATACCTTCGGGGGTATTTGTTCGGCGCGGGACTCCGGTTAGCCTTGGAAGGGACTGGCGCGGAGGCCGCAGCCCGTGGGAGGAATAATGGACACAGCAACCGCCGCCTCATCAACAGGTGTGTCCCGACTTGCCTCCCATCTTTCCACGGGTCTGATCGGGCATGAGCTTCTGATTGAGCGTCTGCTGGTCGCGCTGCTCTCGGGCGGGCACATGCTGGTGGAAGGGCCTCCGGGTCTTGCCAAGACGCGCGCGGTCAAATGGCTTTCGGATGCCGTGGAGGGCAGTTTCGCCCGGATCCAGTGCACACCGGACCTGATGCCCTCCGACCTGACCGGAACGCTGGTATACCGGCCGCAGGATGCGAGCTTCGAATTCGTGCGAGGCCCGGTGTTTCACAATCTGGTCCTCGTGGATGAAATCAACCGGGCGCCGCCCAAGGTGCAATCGGCCTTGCTGGAAGCGATGGCGGAGCATCAGGTGACCGTGGGCAATGACACTCACAAGCTGCCCGATCCGTTTCTGGTTGTCGCCACGCAGAACCCCATCGAACACGACGGGACCTTCCCCTTGCCCGAAGCACAGCTCGACCGCTTCCTCTTGCATGTGGTGCTGGCCCTGCCCGATCGCGAGACCGAGCGGCGCATCCTCGATCTGGTCGAGGCGGAAGGACAAAAGGGTGCGGCACAGCCCGAGGCCATGTCACTCGCGGCGCTGTCACAGGCGCGGGCCGATGTACGCGCCGTGCACCTTGCCCCGGAGTTGCGTGACTATATCGTGCGGCTGGTCGATGCCACGCGCAGCGGCTCCTTCGCCAAGGACATCGAACATGCGGTGTCGCCCCGGGGCACCCTCGCGCTGGCGGCGTCCTCCCGGGCGCGCGCCTATCTCAGGGGGCGCGATTATGCGTTGCCCGAGGATGTCGCGGCGCTGGCACCCGACGCGCTGGCGCATCGCATGGTCCTGAGCTGGCGGGCCGTGGCGGACGGGCGCAAGCCCCGCGACGTGATCGCCGACATTCTCGGATCCGTGGAGCCCTTGTGACCGCGGCGGCGCTTCAGGCCCCGGGCGTGAGCCTTTCCTCCGAAGGGCTGATCGCGATGCGCCGGGTCATCCTGCAGGCGGACAAGGTGCCGGTGCTGGCCAATCTGCCCGGCGGTTTTGCAACACGGCGCAAGGGGCACGGCCTGGAAGTGGCGGACAAGCGCGTCTACGCACCCGGCGACGACATCAGGCATCTTGACCGCAACGCAACGGCCCGGACCGGTGTGCTGCACATCCGCCAGTTTCAGGAGGAGCGTGACCGGGTGACGCTGCTGATCGCCGATTTCCGCCCGTCGATGTTCTGGGGCCTGCGCCGGGCCTTTCGCTCGGTGGCGGCGGCGGAGGTGCTGGCGCTGATCGGCTGGAACGTGGTGGAAAGCGGCGGGCGCGTGGCGCTTCTCGCGTTGAGCCAGACTGCGCCAGTGATCGTGCCGCCGCGCGGGCGGGTACGCGGTATGCTCGACGTGATCGGTGGGTTGGTGCAGGCACATGATCAGGCACTCACGGCCCTGGTGGCAGGCAAGCGCGAGGATCCACCGCTCGACGCGGGCCTGTCGCGTGCGGAGAAACTGGCACCCTCAGGCTCGGAGCTTGTGCTGGCCTCGGGTTTCGATTTGCCCGGCACTGATTTGCCCGATCGGTTGAACGCGCTGGCGCAGCGGCGCAGGCCGCGACTGGTTCTGGTGACGGATGCGGATGCCGGCCAGCTGCCGAAAGGCCGCTATCCGGTCCGGCTCGCCGATGGCCGCCGCTTGCGCCTCGCGCTGCGCGGTGGCCCTGCGTCCGCAGGCCTCGAACAGGAGATCGCAGGGCAGCCCGCGCTGGTGATCGACGCGGGCGAGGATGTCGAGCACATCGCCCGTCGGATCGCGGCCGCCTTTCCACGGGATAGGGGCCGATGACCGAACGTGCCTTGAGCGAGACCGCGATGCTGTCGAGCCTGCGCGACATCACCTTGCCGGCGGAGGCCCCCGGCGGACTGTTGGCGGAGGTGGCGATGGTCGTGGCGCTCGCGGGATTTGCGGCCTTGCTGGTGGCGGGGCTGCTGCGGCTTTTGTCCTTGCGCGACGCGGCACCGGCGGCCACGGGCCTCAAGGCGCTGGTGGCGCAGGCCATGGCCTTGCCGGAGGCGGACCGGCGCCTGCATCTCCTGCATCTTCTGCGGGCGCATGCGCCGGAGCGCTATGCCGGAATGGCGGTGCGCCTCTACCAACGCGAGGGCACCGTCACGACATCGGAACTGGAGGCGGAGATCGCACGCCTTGTTTGAACTCGCTGACCCATGGGTGCTCTTGTTGCTGCCGTTGCCACTGCTTGCGGCGCGCATGATGGGTCCGGCGGGACTGGCGGGGGGCGTGCTGCATCTGCCCGACCGCATCGGGACGGCCCTGCTCGCGGCGAGCGGCGGCGTGGCAGGGGCGGGGCGGCTCACACTCAATCAGGGATTGATCTGGTCGGTCTGGGTGCTGGTGCTGCTGGCACTCTCCGGCCCGCGCGATCTTGCGCCGGTCTCGGCGCTGAAGGTGACGGGGCGCGATCTTGCTGTCGTGCTCGATCTTTCCGGATCGATGGTGCGGGACGATTTCTTCCTCGACGGGCGGCAGATCACCCGGCTCGAGGCCGTCACGACCGTGGGTGCCGATTTCGCCCGGCGGCGTGGCGGCGACCGGGTGGCGCTGGTCGTCTTCGGCTCCGAGGCCTATTTCGCGACGCCCTTCACCTTCGACACCGAGGCGGTCGCGAAACGGATCGAGGAGGCGGTGATCGGCATTTCCGGACGGGCGACGAACATCTCCGACGGTCTCGGTCTCGCGCTGCGGCGTATGGCCGAGAGCGAGGCCGCGACGCGGGTCGTGATCCTGCTTTCGGACGGAGTCAACAATGCTGGCGCCACCAATCCACGCGGCGTGGCCGAATTGGCGGCGCGGATGGGAGTCCGGGTCCATACGATAGCGTTGGGTCCGAAAGACTTGAGCACCGCAGAAGAAGGCGAAAACGGTGTGGTGGATGCCGAGACCCTCGGTGCCATTGCCGCGATGTCGGGTGGTGAGACCTTCCGTGTGCGCACCACGGAGGACCTTGTGGAGGTGGCCGAGGCACTGGACCGGCTGGAGTCCACGCAGAGCGATGGGCTCGCGGCGGAGGTCTACACCGAATACTGGGTCTGGCCTGCGGGCCTCGCCGGGCTGCTGGCGCTCTGGCTCGGGTGGAGGGATTTCGCGTGAACGGGTTCGAGGTCACGCTTCTGCGCCCGTTCTGGCTCGCCGCCCTGCCGTTGTTGGCCCTCGTAGGCTGGTGGCTCGCACGGCGGCAAGGCGGACTGGGCGATTGGCAGCGGGCCGCCGATCCGGCGCTCTTGCGGGCAATGGCCGCGCTCGGGCGCATCGACGGCAGCGGCAGTCGGACGCAACTCATGGCGGTGCTGGTCGCGCTTGCACTTTTGCTGCTGGCACTCACCGGGCCTGCGGTGGAGCGGCGCGACACGCTGTCGTTCCGCAACCTTGATGGGGTGCTCTTCGTCCTCGATGCCTCGCCCAGCGTGACCGAGGATCCGCGCTGGCCGCAGATGCAGACCATGGGGCGCTTCGGCCTCGCCGCCCTGGGCACAAGACCCGGCGGTCTGATCGTCTATGCGGGCGATGCCTATGTGGCGTCGGACCTGACGCTCGATCACCTGCAATTGGGGCAGACGTTTTCACTGGTCATGCCGGGGTTGGTGCCGGACCCAGGCTCGCGGCCCGAACGCGCCCTTGCCCTTGCGGCGGAGGTCATGGCGGACGCTGAGGTCATCGCGGGGGATGTGATCCTGCTGACCGACGGGGCAGGCCTTGGGCCCGAGTCCTTGCGTGCCGTCGCACGGATCACCGAGCAAGGCGCGCGGGTGTCGCTGGTGTCGCTGAACGCGCCCGATCCGGCCTTCGAGACCCACGCGAGCCTGGGTGGCGGCTGGGTCTTCACTCTTGATCAAACCGATGCGCTCTCGAACTGGCTCGGCGAGGAGGCGCGCACCCGGCTCGAGGCGCAAGACTATCCGCTGCTCTATTGGCGGGACATGGGGCGCTACCTGCTGGCACTGGCGCTGATACCCCTGCTCCTGCTCTTTCGCAGGCAAACCGCATGAGGGCGCTGGCGACAATCTCCTGCGCGGCACTGATCATAGCCCTGCTCCTCGGTGGCACGGCTCCCTTTGGCCGCGTATTGCTTGCGGCAGGCTTTCCCGGCCTTGCAGCGGCGGTCTTCGACGATCCCGGCTGGCGCGGCGCGGCGCACTACCGGGCCGGGCATTTCGCGCAGGCGGCAGAGGATTTCGCTGTGGCGGGTGCGCAGTTCAACCTCGGCAATGCGCGGGCGCATCTCGGGCACCATGCGGCGGGCCTCGAGGCCTTCGATCTGGCCATCGCCGCAGGCCACCCCGATGCGCGGGCCAATTTCGATGTGCTGGCGGCTTATTATGCTGGTCTGGGCATTGAAGCGGAGTCGCTCGCCCTCTTCCCGGAGCGCAAGGATGGACCGGAGGCGGAAGGCTTCATCGCCGAAGGCGACGGTCGCGCAGCGGGCACCGGCAGCGAGGTCACGAATACAAACACCATGTTGGGGCTGGTGGAACTCGACAGTCGCGGACGGCTCGGTGTGCGGCGGGTCTTTGACGACCGCTTCATTGTGGCGGACGAACGCTGGCTTGAGCAACTCTCGGATGTGCCGGGAGAGTTCATGGCCGTGCGCATCGCCGAAGAACACAAGCGCCGGGTCAAGCTCGGTCTGGCGCCCCCTGCGCCGGAGGATCCGCGATGAGGTTTCTTTTGGCCGCGGTTCTGCTCCTGCTGCCAGCGTTGGGCATGGCGCAGTCGCGTGACGTCCTGCCGCGGGAGCTGGAACTGACCGTCACCGTGGAGGAGGCTGACCACAGACCTTTCGTGCGGGAGATGGTGCTCCTGACCATCCGTGGTGTCTACCGGCGGCACATCACGCTTGAAAAGCTCAAGAATCCGGATTTCGAGGGGTTCAGCTGGACGCAGCTCGGCCCGGACAGCTGGCGCGAGGAGCGGATCGGCGGCGAGAGGGTCAAGACGATGACCCGACGCATGGCCGTCTATCCCGACCGCGCAGGGGAGTTGACGATCGGTTCTTTCACCCATGAACTCACATTGACCGACGAAAACGACGACTGGTTCGAGTATGAAATCCTCTCGCAGCCCGTGACGCTGACCATCGAGCCGGTCCCGCAGGAGAGCGGCTGGTGGTTTCCGGTGCGCGACCTGAAGATTTCCGACCAATGGTCGAATGCGCCGGACCAGCTGAAGCCGGGGGAGGGCGTGCTGCGCGTGATCCGGCTCGAGGCGCTCGGCGTGACGCCGGAAATGATCCCGCCGATGCCGGAGCTTACCTCGCCCTCTGCGATGATCTTCGCTCATCCCGACAAGCGGCTGGTTGATCTCACATCGGAAGGGCCGATCACCTACGTCTTCTGGCGCTGGACGATCCGGCCGGGCAACGACACCTCCGGGATCGTCGAACCCTTGAGCCTCGAGTTTTTCAACACGACGACACGCACCCCGCAAACTGTCACGATCTCGGCGCAGCGGGTCGCCTATGGTGCCAGGCTGGCGGCACCGGAGGTCGCGCAGGAAACCGTGCCGCCACAAGCAGCGCTGCCGTCCTGGCCGCTGGCAGCCCTCGGGCTTGCGGTCTTCGCAGGGGGATTGGCCCTGTCGCTCAGTGGGCGGCGGGTTGCGGGCCTCGGTGCGTTGCAGCGCTTCGCGCTTTTCGACCCGCTGCAGCGCGCCTTGCGGCGGGCCGCGCGGCAAGGGGATGTGGCCGCCATGCGGCGCGCAGCCGCAGCGCTGATTGCAAGGGACGGACCGGCGGGACACCGTGCCGCAGCCCTTGCGTCTCTTGATGCGGCGGTTTTCGGCAAATCGGCGGACCGGCTCTCTATCAGAGGATTTGCCCGCGACTTCCTGCAAAAACCAAGCGGTTGAAACGCATTCTTGACGGGCAATCAGCCATCAGGTCAGTGCAATTCGTACGGTCGCCAATATCCGCCGATACTGGCGAGTGACTTATTTATGGTTGAAAACTTCCCCAGCTTGGCTACCGTCGTATTGGGGAGGAAATTTAATGGATCACGCGACTGACACCGTCGCTCCGGCAGACGTGCGCTCTATTCTGATCGTGGATGATCATCCACTGTATCGGGATGCGCTCGAATCCGCGCTTGACCTGATGTATTCTGGTGCGGAAATCCGCAAGTCGAACACGCTGGGCGGAGCGCTGAAAACCATTGAGACCGGATTCAAACCTGATCTCGTGATGTTTGATCTGAAGCTGCCGGACGTGTCCGGCATCTCCGGATTTTGCAAGTTGCGCGCCGCTGTGCCGCAGTCGCGCATCCTGGTGATCTCGTCACTGGCATCCGTCGAACTGGTGCAGTCATTGATGCGGGAGGGGGCCTCGGGCTTTCTCCCGAAAGATGCCTCCGCCAACAAGCTCAAGTCGGTGCTCGCCAGGATCATGACGGGGCAGACATATGTGCCCGAAGATTTCAGGGTGAGCGATGGTACGCGGCAGGCCCGCGAGACGACCGAGCATCTGCATCCCGTCCTGCAGGATCTGACGCCGCAACAGCAGCGCATCATGAAGCTGATATGCACGGGCAAGCCGAACAAGCAGATCGCCTATGAATTGTCGCTCGCCGAAGCCACGGTGAAAGCCCATATCACGGCGCTCCTGCGCCGGCTTGGGGCGCGCAACCGAACGCAGGCGGTGGTGATGGTCGAAGGTGCCGCAGTGGTGGAGCGAGGCCCGGAACCCGAAGTGCGGGCGTTTCTGAACAACTGAAAGCGATAGAGGTGCAGGAAGCCGCGACGCCACCCGTCTTCATTCACGTGGCGACCTCGCGCGCGGTCGATCCGGTGGATGCCGTGCGCGAGGCTGCCCAAGGCATAACGGCGGCGGACACCTGTTTCATCCTGGCCTTCGTGCCGGGCGAACAGGACACGGCACTGGTCGCGCGCACGCTGGCCGAGGAATTGGCGGGTATCCCGGTGTTCGGCTGTTCCTCTGCCGGTCAGATCACCGATCGCGGATACGAATCGGACGCGCTTTTGCTTCTTGTCTTTCCAAAGCAGCATTTCAGGTGCTCTTCGCTGCTGCTCTCTCCGCTCCTGCCGCTCTCGACGACGCAGATCGCGGCGCAGGCGCAAAGACACGAGCGGAAATTCCGCCGCACCGCAGGATGGAAGCGCCTCGGCTTGATTTTCGCGGACGGTCTGTCACGACAGGAAGACCTGCTGGTCTCGACCCTCGAAACGGTGCTGGGGGATCTGCCGGTTTTCGGTGGATCTGCGGGCGATCAGCTGCGCTTCGAGGAAACCTTCGTGCTGCACAATGGTGCGGCGCATCGCAACGCCGCGGTGCTGCTCTTTCTGGAAACGAACCTGCCGTTTTCGGGTATCGGCTTTGATCACTTCCTGCCGGCCGGCGCGCAGATCGTTATCACCGATGCAGACCCCGATGCCCGCAAGGTCTTTGAGATCAATGGCGCACCGGCAGCGCGGGAATATGCCCGGCTCGTGGGTTGCGACGTGCTCGACCTCTCGCCGATGGTCTTTGCCGAAAACCCGCTGCTCGTCCAGTTCAACAACACCCATTATGTGCGGGCCATTTCGGACGCGGATGCAAGTGGTGCCTTGTCATTCATGGCGGCGATCGACGACGGTCTGGTGATGACGCTGGGTCAGGGTCAGGAGATCATCCGGACTCTGCAAACTGGGCTCGAGATCCGAGGCGAGAGCGGCGCGCGGCCGGATTTCATTCTCGGCTTCGATTGCGTGCTGCGCAAGCTCGAGATCGAGCAGAAACAGCTCGAGCAGGCGGTCTCCGATATCCTGCGGCGCGAAAGCGTCTTCGGGTTCAACACCTATGGCGAGCAGCACTGCGGAGTGCACATGAACCAGACCTTCGTGGGCGTGGCCTTCTTTCCACCCGAGGAGAGGAACTTCCATTGAGCCTGATCGATCCGAACGAGCCGGTGGATGTTCAGCTTGCCCGGCAGGCAAAGATCATCGACGCGCTGATGCGGCGCGCGGGTCGGCAGAAGGAGGTCGGCGGATCTGCCTACCGGGCCTTCCAGTCCGCCATCGAATTGCAGCAGAAGGTCGCCGCCCAGAGCCTTGAGCTCGAATCCGTGCGCCATGAGACTGAACGCACCCGCCGCAGCCTCGTGCAGGCGCTCTCGGCGATGGAAGAGGGGCTTGCGGTCTTCTTCGACGGCAAGCTCGATGTCTGCAACGAACTATTCCGCAACCTGCTGCCGGATATCGCCAACAAGGTGAAACCGGGGCTGTCGCTGGCCCGGTACTTCGACCTGATGCGGCAAAGCGAGTGGCTCGTCTCAACCGATTTCGATCTTGAGCAGGCGCATGAGACGCTTTCGCAAGGCCGCGATGGCAGCGTCGCGGTTTCGCTGGTCGCGGAGTTGACACGAGACCGCTGGTACCAGCTCAGCGCGCAGGTGACCTCGCCGCAGAACACCGTGCTGCTATTGACCGAGATCACTGCGCTGGTGCTGCGCAACCGCATGGAGAAGGAGACCCTGATCGACCGGCAGGCGGACTATCTGCGCGCGGTCTTTCAGAACATGGGCGCAGGGGTCTGCACCTTCTCGGCCAACAACGAATTGATGATGCAGAACGGCCGGTTCCGCGAAATCCTCTCCCTGCCACTGACCGAAGTTCAGCCCGGCGTCTCGCTCGAGCATCTTCTGGCCTTCATGCAGACCCGGTCGCTGATCAGTGATGGCGCGCTGCTGCAGATCGATGTCTGGCGCAAGGAATTGAGCCAACGCGGGTTCCTGCGGCGCAGGCTTGCGCATGGAGCGGACCGGGTAATCGACGTGCATGCCAACATGCTGCCGGATGGCGGGTTCCTCGTGGAAGTGAAGGACGTCACGCTGGAGACGCGCTCGACGGAGCTTCTGGAAAACCGAGTGATGGAGCGCACGGCGGAGCTGACGCGCGCCAATGCCAACCTGATCGAGCAGTATCAGCAACTGGCCCGGATCGAAGAGGAACTGCGCGTCGCCAAGGAGCGCGCCGAAGCTGCCGTTTCATCCAAGACGCGATTTCTCGCCGCTGCGAGCCATGACCTGCTGCAGCCGATCAACGCGGCCAAGCTGCTGATCTCCACATTGCAGGAGACCACGCGGAACACGGCCTTTCTTCCGATGGTCGAACGGCTTCAGGGGGCTTTCACTTCCGCCGAACAGCTGTTGCATTCGCTGCTCGATCTGTCGCGCCTCGAAAGTGCCGACCCCGATGCGGTCAACCCCGCGGATGTGGGTCTCGGGGCGCTCATGGAAGGCGTGCGGGCGGATCAGGAACTGCTTGCCGCACAGAAATCGGTGCGGCTCGAGATGGTGCCCTGTTCGCTGGTGGTGCGCTCGGATCCCGTCTACCTGCTGCGGTCGATCCAGAACCTCGTCGTCAATGCGATCCAGTATACCAAACCCGGCGGGCGGGTGCTGGTTGGATGCCGGCGCAAGGGGTCCAAGGTCGTGCTTCAGGTTTGGGATACCGGCATCGGCATTTCGCGCAAGGACCAGTCGCGGATTTTCGAGGAGTTCACCCGAGCCGACAACGGCGCATCCGAGCCGGGGGTTGGGCTTGGCCTGTCGGTAGTCGACCGGGCCTGCCGGCTTCTGAACCATGGGCTCTCGGTGCGTTCGGCACCTGGCCGCGGGTCGGTCTTCAGCATCGAGATGGATGTGGTGGAAGGCAGCGTCGCGGCATTGCCCGAGCCCGACATCGTTCGACCGCAGGACGATGTACCGCTCGATTACATCGTGATGGTCGTCGAGAATGACCCCGATGTTCTGTACGGTACAGTACAGTGGCTTGAAAACTGGGGCGCCAGCGTGCTCGCGGCAAGCTCGGTTTCGGAGGCGCTGCTCATGCTCGATGACCTTGGGATGCCGCCGGACGTGATCCTTGCGGACTATCAGCTTGATCATGGCGAGACCGGGGTGGAAGCGATCGAGGAAATCCGCAGGATTACCCGAACCAATGTGCCCGCCATCGTGATCACCGCAGATCGCAGCATTGCGCTGCGGCGCACGGGCATACCCAAGGATGTGTCTGTGCTATCCAAGCCGGTCAAGCTCACGCGGTTGCGCCCGCTGATCGACTGGAAGATCCGCTGGCATGTGCAGTCGCGCCATGTGAGCCTCGAGGAGCGGCGCATAGTACCGACAAAGGTCGGCGGTGACAGTCGGCTGCCAGGCAACGAGAATTGAATTCCCGGAGGAAAACGACATGCTGAGATTCTTGCTGGCCGGACTTGTGTCCCTCGCTCTGACCCTGCCCGTAGCTGCATCGCCGCTTGCGGGCGACAAGACCTATGACATGCTCTTTCGCAACGGCACGCTTGATGACATCGACCGCGACAAGGAACTGGTCTACGCGCGCAAGGTGACCAACAAACTCAAGCCCGAGGCCGAGGCGCGCGACACTGGCGACATCGCGATCGGTTTCCGCGACGGGGCGACCGAGCTTGCGACGCTGGAATTCCGCCGCGACGGCAAACACCGGTCGCTCGGGTCGTTTCCGGCGAACGTGGGCAACCCGATGATCATGTATTTCTACGAAACCGTGGTGCGCGACATGGCCGAATCCGCTGGCGGCTCGCCCTTCTATATCCGCAACCGGGTCAAGGACGCGCTGATCCAGACCTCGGATGTGGTGGTCGGCGAGGCGATGCTCGACGGGAAGACCGTCACCACCGAAACCATCCGGCTTTATCCCTTCAAGGACGATCCCAATGCCGCGCAGATGCAGGGGTTCGGCGATCTGGAATTGCGCGTGACGATGTCAGAGGCGGTGCCCGGCTGGTACATGAGCCTTGTCGCCGAGGCCGCCGGTGGCGAGGTCTACCGCTCGGAGCTGACCTTCGACCGGCTGGGCGGCAAGCCATGATCCGCCTCGCGCAATCGTTTCTGCTGCTTGCGGTTTTGCCGTCGCTGGTTGCGGCTCAATCGGCCTCTGAACGGCTGAACGACTATCCGACGGCTGCGCGGGCGGATTATGTCTTCGCCTGCATGGCTGCCAACGGGCAGAGCCGCGAGATCCTCGAGCGCTGTGCCTGCTCCATCGACGAGATCGCCTCGATCCTTCCCTATGAAAAATATCTCGAGGCCGAAACCGTGTTGTCCATGCGGCGGGTCGGTGGTGAACGCATGGCCTTTTTCGTCAGCTCCGCGATGGCCGAGACCATCGTCGCGGACATGCGGCGGGCGCAGGCGGAAGCCGAGATCGTTTGTTTCTGAAACCGGCGTATGGTCGAGACGAAAAAAGCGCGAACGCCGATGCGCCCGCGCCATTTTCCTTGAACCGAAGTGATCAGCTGTTGGCAGCTTTCGAAAGCACGTTTTCCCAGGCGTTCCCGTCAGTGTCGGTGGCTTTCACCGTCAGCGTGGTCGAGCCGTTATCGTTGTAGGAGAATCGGAACACCGGGTTCTCGGAGATGGAAATGCCGCCATCCATTGTGAAGAGAAGCTCATCGCCTTGCCAGACCTCGAGATGGTCGATGAAATGCGCGGGGATGAAGAGCTGCGTGATCTGGTCGCGCTGCAGCCCGGAATAGTTCGGATGCCGGACCATGATCTGCGCCTCGCGCCGCGGCGTTGACATCTCGGTACTGTCGCTGAAAGACCGCAGCTTCATCTGGCCGATGCCCGCAAGAGCTGCGGCCGGATCCTTGGTGGCCGGCGCCGAGCACCCGCCCGAGGCCTTGACGAAGCGCCCGGTCATCCTTGGGCCATCCGGCGTTTCCGCAATGGCCCGAACATTGGAATACTGGTTCACCCGGACGCGCAATTCGAAATCGAGCGCGCCCATGCCTTGACCGAAGGCAAATACGGCTGCGACCGGTGCCGGGTTTTCATCGATCACGACGGTCATGCCCGTTATCGGTGTGGACATGTCGGTCTGCGTGAGCACGACGGGCACTGTGGCCGCGTCATTCGCCCGATAAGGCGCATCGACGCTGAAAAGGTCGTCGCCGCTGGCAATCTCTACATCGCCGATCACGTCGCCCTTGAGATCCTCCCAGGCGGCGCTCTCGGTGAGCGGATTCTCGATCGTGTTTCCCGCCAAGGCAGGCCCGGAGGCGAGAGCCGCTAGGGTCGCCATCAGGATCAGTTTCATCGCCACGGTTATCCTCCCGCAATGCAAAGCTGGTATCTTGATAGCACGAAAAGCGGAGAAAAGACATACCGACCAATGGCGGATTGGGGCTGCGCCGGAAAAAGTGAATGATCAAGGACAGGGCATGGAGACCATCGCATGTACGAAGCAGTCATCACCCTGTGTCTCATGGCCACAGCGGGGCTTTGCCGAGACCAGCTCGTTCCCGGATACGAGGCGCGGACGCTTGAGGTTTGCGCCGCAGCCCTGATCGAGCGCCCCCCCGAGATCGACATCGGCCTTGGGCTGGAGGCGAAGGCCGCGCCCTTCTGCAAGGCGGCGGGCGAGGCTCTGGTCGTCACGGAAGTGGCACCCGGGGTCTTCGTCCACATGGGCGATGTGGCCGAACCCGACATGCGCAACCGGGGCGACGCGACCAACCTCGGATTCGTCATGGGAGAAAGCAGCATCGCCGTGATCGACACCGGGACGGCGCGCTGGATGGGAGAGGCGCTCTGGCGCGCGATCCGGGCCCGCAGCGATCTGCCGGTAAGCCATGTGGTGCTGACACATATGCACCCCGATCACGTGCTGGGAGCGGCGGCCTTTTCGGGCACCGGTGCCGAGGTGCTGGGCCACGCCGACTTGCCGAGAGCGCTGGCGGACCGTCAGGCCAATTACATCGAAAGCCTTGAACGGCTGATCGGGGCGGAGCATTTCATCGGCACCCGCGCAGTGCCCGTGGACGTGACCGTATCCGGGTCCACGACGATCGATCTTGGCAACCGCCTCCTGCATCTGCGGTCCTGGCCAATGGCCCATACGGGCACGGATGTCACCGTGCTTGATGAGCAGACGAACACGCTTTTCGCAGGCGATCTGGTCTTTCATTTGCATACGCCCGCGCTCGACGGCTCATTGAGGGGCTGGCGCGCGGCGCTTGCGGATCTGGCGGCGCTCAAGGTGGAGCGCGTGATCCCCGGGCATGGTGGCCCGTCGCTCGATTGGCCCGCGGGGAGCGCGGACATTGCGCGCTACCTTCAGGTGCTGGAGCAAGACACCCGCGCCGCCCTGGACCGCGGCTTGCGACTTGGCGAGGCGGTGGAGGTCATCGCGCAAAGCGAAGCGCCCAACTGGCAGGTTTTCGACGCCTATAACGCGCGCAACGCGACAGTGGCCTTCACGGAGCTGGAGTGGGAGTAGCGCCGCGCCTCAGGTCTTGGCAGCCTGCTGCAGCATCCGCGCGATTTCGAAGAGACGGCGCTCGATGATGACCGGGGTCTCGCAGAGGTATTCGATGGAGCGTTGCCGGTCCGAGAAGATCACCTGATCCCAGTCGAGTTGCTCTTCGAGCGCATCCACCTTGTCGAAGTCCGGTTCGGTCTTGGCCATCTGAGCCGACATCTCGACCCGTGCCGCGTCGATCTTCTCCGAGAGCGCGATCTGACCGAGAGAAAAATCGCCGATGCCGTCGATGATTCGCCCGCGGCGCTTGTTCAACGGTTCGAAAACGGCCGTGAAAACCTGCCCCAGAAGCGCCGGGTCCCCGTCATGCCGCGCTGCGAACTCGTCGATCAGCGGTTGCAGTTCTTCGGCCGGGATCCGGCGCAGCGACAGCGTGTCTGCCAGTATGGCGATCTCAAGGCCCACCGCCGCATCAACTGGAAAAGGTACTTCTGGTTGCGGCAGAGACCACATTAGTCCTGCCGAAAGGTTCTCTACTTTGCGTTGAATGCATGGCCATGTCGGATCGGCATAGTCAGCGGCCGCGACCGTGGTGGCCGAGCCCAATAGCGCGAGTGTCAGACCCAGAAATCCCTGTTTCATTGGCATGCTTCTCCTTTGCCCGCTACTATGTCGAAGCCTGCCTTTCCTGTCCATCGGACCCAATACCCACCATTGTCTTAGTTGTTTTGAGCGCCAGCCGACGCCCATACTGTCGGCAGAAAAGTGATGTCGCAGATTTCGGACTTCAATCCGGAATACACGTGACACGGGAGGAATACATCATGAGAACCCGCGCTGCTGTTGCTGTTGCTGCTGGCCGTCCACTGGAGATCATGGAGGTGAACCTCGAGGGTCCGAAGCGGGGCGAGGTTCTGGTGGAGATCAAGGCCACGGGGCTGTGCCACACGGATGAGTTCACGCGCTCGGGCGATGATCCGGAGGGGATTTTCCCCTGCATCCTCGGCCATGAGGGCGCGGGCATCGTGCTGGAGGTGGGCGAGGGGGTGACCACGCTGGAGCCAGGCGATCACGTGATCCCGCTCTATACGCCGGAATGCCGCGAATGCGAGTATTGCCTGCTCGGGCAAGACCAACCTCTGCCAGAAGATCCGGCTTACTCAGGGACGCGGACAGTTGCCCGATGGCACCACGCGGTTCTCGATGCTGGATGGTACGCCGATTTATCACTACATGGGCTGTTCGACCTTCGCCAATCACACGGTGGTGCCGGAGATCGCGCTGGCCAAGGTGCGCAAGGACGCGCCTTTCGACAAGATCTGCTACATCGGCTGCGGCGTGACCACGGGCATCGGGGCGGTGATCAACACCGCCAAGGTGGAGATCGGGGCGCGCTGCGTGGTCTTCGGGCTGGGCGGCATCGGGCTCAACGTGATCCAGGGGCTGCGGCTGGCGGGCGCGGATCAGATCGTGGGCGTGGACCTCAACGACGACAAGGAGGAGATCGGGCGCTATTTCGGCATGACCGATTTCGTCAACCCGACCAAGGTCGAGGGCGATATGGTGGCGCATCTGGTGGAGCTCACCAAGGGCGGGGCGGATTACACCTTTGACGCCACCGGCAACACCAAGGTGATGCGCACGGCGCTGGAGGCCGCGCACAAGGGCTGGGGCGAGAGCATCATCATCGGCGTGGCACCTGCGGGGGCGGAGATCTCGACGCGGCCGTTCCAGTTGGTGACGGGCCGGGTCTGGCGCGGCACGGCCTTTGGCGGCGCGAAGGGGCGCACCGATGTGCCCAAGATCGTGGACTGGTACATGGCCGGCAAGATCGAGATCGACCCGATGATCACGCATAAACTCAAGCTCGAGGAGATCAACCACGGCTTCGAGCTGATGCACGAAGGCAAGTCCATCCGCGCCGTGGTGGAGTTCTGATGGTCGTGGAAACCATATCAGACAACCGCAGCTTCGGAGGCCGTCAGAAGGTGTTCCGGCACCCCTCGAATAGCTGCGGATGCGAGATGACCTTCGGTGTCTACTTGCCGCCGCAGGCCGAAGACGGGCCGGTTCCGGTGCTGTGGTATCTGTCGGGCCTGACCTGCACCCATGAAAACGCCATGGTCAAGGGCGGGTTTCAGGAACATGCCGCTCGGCATGGTCTGGCATTGATCTTCCCGGACACCTCACCACGAGGCGAGGGCGTAAGCGATGACGATGCATACGACCTCGGGCAGGGCGCGGGCTTTTACGTGAACGCAACGCGCGACCCCTGGAAGCCGCATTTCCGGATGTACGACTATATCGTGAACGAACTGCGCGCATTGGTCATGGACAGCTTGCCGGTTCAGGACCGTCACGGCATCACCGGTCATTCCATGGGCGGCCATGGGGCGATCACCATCGCGGTACGCAATGCAGATCTCTTCCAGTCGCTCTCCGCCTTTGCACCGATCGCCCATCCGACACAGTCCGATTGGGGACGCAAGCAACTCAGCGCCTATCTGGGCGACGACGAGGCCGCCTGGGCCGAACATGATTCCACACTGTTGCTGGAGGAGCACGGCTGGAAAGGTGACATGCTGGTCGATCAGGGTGCCAGCGATCAGTTTCTGGACCTTCTCAAGCCGGAAGCTTTGGCCGAAGTCATGGCGCGACGGCGCCAGCCCGGCCAGATCCGAATGCAGGAAGGGTACGACCACTCGTATTTTTTCGTGAACAGTTTTGCACGTGACCACGTTGAGTGGCATGCTGAACGTCTCAACTGACGAAAAACAAGAAAGGTACGACATGTTGAAAAGGTTTCTGGTCACGGTCTGTTTGGTGGCGCTGCCGATGGCGGCAAGTGCTGAAGGCGATGCAGCGGAGGGCGAAAAGGTCTTCCGCAAGTGTCAGGCCTGCCACCAAGTGGGTCCTGACGCCGAAAACAAGGTGGGCCCGGTCCTGAATGGTATCGTGGGCCGTCAGATCGCTTCCGATGCGGACTTCAAATACTCCGATGTGCTGATGGCGCTTGGCGCGGAAGGTAAGGTCTGGTCGTCCGAGGAGTTGGCGCTTTTTCTCGAAAAACCAAGGGAATACGCCAAGGGCACGAAAATGGCTTTCGCCGGACTTCGCAAGGAAGAGGAACGGCAAAACGTAATCGCTTATCTCGCGACATTCGCAGAAGGCGGTTCATAACCGAAGTACCGCGCGGGCCGGTTCAAGCCGGCCCGCGCGGATCAAATCCGGCATCGGCACTGGAAAAATCCAGGTGGATGCCACAGTCGCGGCAATTCCGCCGCATGCTAGGGAGGCACTAACAATGAAAAAGCTGACGCTTTTGACCTCCGGGATTGCACTTTGCGCCGGTATGGCCGTCGCAAACGACGATCTCGTGGCCCAGATGGGAGACGCCAAGCAATGGGCGATCCAGACGGGTGATTACAAGAACCAGCGGTATTCGGCCCTGGACCAGATCAATGCGGAGAACGTAGGTGATCTGCAGGTGGCGTGGACCTTCTCGACCGGCGTTCTGCGCGGACACGAAGGCTCTCCGCTGGTGATCGGCGACGTGATGTATGTGCATACGCCGTTCCCGAACATCGTCTATGCCCTCGATCTCAAGAACGATGGCAAGATCATCTGGAAGTACGAGCCCAAGCAGGATCCGAACGTGATCCCGGTCATGTGCTGCGATACCGTGAACCGCGGTGTGGCCTATGCCGACGGCAAGATCTTCCTGCATCAGGCTGACACCAAGGTCGTCGCACTCGATGCCGCGAACGGCTCGGTGGTCTGGGAAGCCCAGAACGGCGATCCGTCGATCGGCGAGACCAACACCGCGACCGTTCTGCCGGTCAAAGACAAGGTCATCGTGGGCATCTCTGGCGGCGAATTCGGTGTCCGCGGTCACACGACTGCCTATGACATGAATACTGGTGAGCTCGTCTGGCGCGCCTATTCCATGGGTCCGGACAGCGACATCCTCGCCGATCCGGAAAAGACAACCCATCTGGGCAAGCCCGTTGGCGCGGATTCCGGTACCAACACATGGGAAGGCGACCAGTGGATGATCGGTGGCGGCACCACCTGGGGCTGGTTCTCTGCGGATCTGGACGAGAACCTGTTCTATTACGGCACAGGCAACCCGTCCACATGGAACCCGGCGCAGCGTCCTGGCGACAATCGTTGGTCCATGACACTCATGGCGCGTGACATCGATACAGGTATGGCCAAGTGGTTCTACCAGATGACTCCGCATGACGAGTGGGATTATGACGGCATCAACGAGAATATCCTGACGGAGCAGACGATCGATGGGACTGAGCGCAAGCTGCTGACCCACTTCGATCGGAACGGTCTGGGCTATACCTTGGACCGCGTGACCGGTGAACTGCTCGTGGCGGAGAAATACGACCCGGTTGTCAACTGGACGACAGGCGTCGACATGGATCCGAACTCCGACACTTATGGCCGTCCGGCCGTGGTGGCGCAGTATTCCACCGCGCAGAACGGCGAAGACGTGAACACCACCGGCATTTGCCCGGCGGCCCTCGGCACGAAGGACCAGCAACCTGCTGCCTACAGCCCGAAGACCGAGATGTTCTACGTGCCCACCAACCACGTCTGCATGGACTACGAGCCGTTCCGCGTTTCCTACACCGCAGGTCAGCCCTACGTCGGTGCGACACTGGCGATGTACCCCGCACCGGAAAGCCATGGCGGAATGGGTAACTTCATCGCCTGGGACAACGTCAACGGTGAAATCAAGTGGTCGATCCCCGAGAAATTCTCGGTCTGGTCGGGCGCTCTGGCAACTGCCGGTGACGTAGTCTTCTACGGCACGCTCGAAGGCCACCTGAAGGCCGTGAACGCCGAAACCGGTGAGGAGCTTTACCGCTTCAAGACACCGTCGGGCATCATCGGCAACGTGATGACCTACGAATCGGACGGTAAGCAGTATATCGGTATCCTCTCGGGTGTCGGTGGCTGGGCCGGTATCGGTCTTGCGGCTGGTCTGACCAACCCCAATGACGGTCTTGGTGCCGTGGGCGGTTATGCGGCGCTGAGCGACTACACAGCCCTCGGCGGACAGCTGACTGTCTTCGCGCTGCCGAACTGAGCGTGACCTGAAAACGGGATCCGCGCGCTGCAAAAGGCGCGCGGATCCTTCCTTGCCTGCCACCCCCTACAGAAAGGTTCGCGCATGATGCGTCGTGCATTCACCCTGATCGCAGCCCTGACATTGCCGACGATGGTTTTTGCCTGGAGCGATCAGCCCGTTGATCCGGCGAAACAGGCGGATAACCCCGAGATCGCCGTCGCCTATGAGGACGGCGGCAAGTACTTCACGGACGATGACATTCCGACCTACAACGTCGGCGAAGACGGCACGGTGGACTGGCTGACCTTTTCTGGTTTCCGCCGTTATCACGCCGAATGCCACGTCTGCCACGGACCCGACGGCGAAGGCTCGACCTATGCGCCCAAAATCAAGAATTCCGCCGTCAACATGGGCTATTATGACTTCTACGATGTCGTCGTGAACGGGCGCACGGTCGGCAACTCGGTGATGCCGCACTTCGGCGACAACCCGAACGTCATGTGCTACCTCAATGACATCTACGTGTATCTCAAGGCGCGCGGCATGGAAGCGGTTCCGAGAGGGCGCCCGGCCAAGAAAGAAGCCAAGAGCGACGTGATTGGCGAGGAAGAAAATGCCTGCATGGGCTGATGCAATGAAGCGCCAGGCGGCGCTTCTCTTTATCGGGTTCTCCCTGGCGGGATCCGCAGCGGCGCAGACATCCGACCTCGTATCGAAGTCTGCCTTGCGTGTGTGCGCGGATCCCGCAAATTTTCCGATGTCGACCAAGGAAGGGACCGGTTACGAGAACAGGATCGCCGAACTGGTCGCGGAAAAGCTGGAATTGCCGCTGGAATACAGCTGGTATCCGATGGCGACCGGATTTATCCGGAACACGCTTTTCGCCAAGACCTGCGATCTGGTCATCGCCTATGCGCAGGGCGAGGAACTGGTGCTGAACACCAATCACTACTTCTCGTCCGCCTATGTGCTGATCGTGCCAAAGAACAGCGATCTGTCTGATGTCACGACGCTCTCCGATCCGCTCCTGAAGGACCGCCGGATCGGAATCATCGCAGGTACGCCACCCTCGGCGCATATGGCGCGCAACGGGCTGATGCCGAAGGCAAAGGCCTATAACCTCGTGGTCGATCGCCGCTACGAAAGCCCCGCCGAGGACATGCTGAATGATCTTGCCGCGAGCGACACTGACGCCGCCATCCTGTGGGGCCCGATCGGGGGGCCGCTCGTGAAGTCCATGTATCCCGACATGGTGGTGATCCCTTTGATTGCTGAGCAATTGCCGCCGCGGCTATTCTTCCGCATCACAATGGGCGTGCGCCAGGGAGAGAAGGTCTGGCAGCGCGAACTCAATTCGCTGATCCGGCGCAATCAGGACGAGATCAACGCGATCCTGATCGACGCCGGCGTGCCTCTGGTGAATGATCTCGGCACCGAGGTGCTGGAGATCTCCAAGTGATCCGCGGGCTGGCATTGGCGCTTTTGTTGCCGATGACAGCCTTCGCCCAGACGGTGCCGGAACCACGGGACTACCGGATGGACGACTATCGCGCTCCGGTGCCCGATGCGTTGACCGGGGGCACCGTGGTCGGACCGGAGGAGGCCCATGTGCTCTGGGCCGACGGCAGCGCCGGTTTCATCGACGTGCTCCCTCAACCTCCCAAACCTGCGAACCTGCCCAAAGGCACAATCTGGCGCGACAAGCCGCATGATACGATCCCGGGCGCGATCTGGTTGCCGAACGTGGGTTACGGTGCCATCGCCGATGTAACCGCCGACTACTTCCGCAAGGGTCTGGAAAAGGTGACCGGCGGCGATCCTGCCGCGCCGGTAGTGATCTTCTGTCTCGAAGATTGCTGGATGAGCTGGAATGCGGCGAAACGCGCCATCGAATGGGGGTATTCAGCGGTTTACTGGCTGCCCGAGGGCGTCGACGGCTGGATGCTCTGGGACTATCCGCTTGAGCGGGTCACGCCGGAAGAAGGCCAGCCGCAGACCGGCGGCTGACGTACGCGGGCCTCAGTACCCGGGCAGGGTCTTTTGCGCCTTGGCTACCGTGCCATCCGTATCGGTCATGGTCACATCGACCATTTGCGTCGAACGCGGCACCGACAGCCCGACCCGCGGATTTTCCGACAGCGAGATCGACCCGGTCATGGTCGCGAAGCCCGCGCCATCGAGGTCGATATCGACGGTTTCGACATATCGCATCGGAATGAAAAGCAGGGAGATCTGGTCCATCTGCATGCCCGAGTGCGACGGGTGGGAAATGTCGAGATCCATGCGGTTGAGGCGCGAGGCGAGGCTCGCGAGCTTGCCCATCGCCACACCGGGCAACGCGTCGCCAACCTCGATCTGCATCTGCCCGAGCGTTGCAAGCGCCACGTCGGGATCGGTGCCCGGGGGTGCCGCACAAGCGCCCTGACCGGATGTCTTTACCATGGCCTCCGAGACGAAGATGCGCCCGTCCGTGGTTTCGGCCACCACATGCAAGGGCGTCGGTCCGTTGATCCGCATGGTAACATCGAAATAGAAACTGGCTTGCGGCGTATCGAGATCGAAGACCGCCGAGACCGGCATCGGGTTTTCGTCGAGCACGACAGTCACCTTGCGGACCTGCGTATCCGAGGGAGCGATGATCTGCGCCGCAAGGGCTGTGCGCGAGTCCTCGAAGGTACGGTAGGGCGCGTCGATTGCAATCACCGATGTGCCGTCAAGCAGCGCGCGGTCGCCGTAAAGTTCCCGGCTGATGGCTTCCCAGGCCTCGCTCGCGGCAAAAGCGGGAAGAGCCGTGGCGCAGAACAGGGCCGCAGACAACGTCAGGTGCTTCATGGCGTTCCTCCCAGAACAAATGCCCCGAAGGCGCGAGGCCCATCGCAGGTATCGATGGTTTCTACCACGGAAAGGGTCTCGGCGTCGATCTTTGTGACAGTATTGTCGAACCAGTTCGCAAGGAGGATGTGGCCTCCGTCCGAGGTCGCGTCGATACCTTCCGGGTACTCGCCGCTTGGAAGGGTGGCAAGGGTCGCCAATGTGGCGAGATCGATCACGCTCACGGTGTTTTCGTATTGGTTCGTGATGAAAGCTCGGTTCCGGGCAAATGCGACGCCATAGGGCCGCTCGCCTACCGCCACGGTCGCCGTGACGGTTCCGGCAATGGGGTCGATCACCGTGACATCGTTGCTGCCTACATTGGCCACGAAAAGCCGCCCGTCCGGCGCGAAGCGCAACCCGAAAGGTCGCGTGCCGGTGTCGATCCGGTGGCGCAGGGTCAGGCTCTCCGCATCGAAGAGGGAAACCTGATCCGCGTCTCGGTCGGCAGAGGCCAGAACCGTGCCGTCGGGCGAGATATCGAGGCCCGCAGGTGCCGCACCGGTCACAAGTTCAGTCTCTGTTTCGAGGCTTTCTGCTTCCAGCACCCAGATGCGCGCATTGTACCAGTCCGACACGAAGACGCGGGCGCGGCGTGCGTCCACGCTGATACCGATGGGTCCGCCGTCAAGCGTCACGTGGGCAAGAACGTGCCCGTTCGACGGATCAAGCCGGCGCACAACCTTGCTGTCGGCGGAGACAGTGAACACCGCACCGGGGCTGGCCGCGACGCCTGCGGGCTTTCCGGGCAGGGACCAGCGCGAGACCTCCTTTTCTGTCACCACGTCAATCACGCTGAGCGCGTCGCCGTTTTGACAGGTGACGAAAGCCAAGTCCCCTGCCGCAAGAGAACTTGCGGCGAGGCTCAGCAGCAGAGCCAGGTCAGGAGCCCGGCGCACCGAACTTTTCGACCAGCGCATCGAGACCCGCCTGATAGACACCGGTGACGGCGGCAACCGCAGCCTCGTCGTTGAGCTCCGGTGGTGGGTCGTTGTTGGGATACCCACGATAGAAGGCACCGCGCCATTCGACGATCGATCCGCCGCCATCCCGCGGCTTCACGGTCAGATGCGCGGAATAATTCGTGACTGGCAGAACCTCCACGGCCACCTCCTCGATGCGGTAGGAATAGGTCATCTTGTCGGCGTCGTACTTGTAAAGAAGCTCCGAAATCGTCGGTCCGCCTTCCTGGCCCAGTGTCAGCACCCGCGTCGCGTCGACCTCATTGCCATTCTCACCGGTGCTGGCATGCACCGCAGGATGCCAGGACATGTCCTGGAAGTTGCCGATGGTCTGCCAGACTTCCGCGGGCTCGGCTGCAACCTCCGCGCTCAGGGTCACCTTCTGTCGCGTTGGCCCGTGCGCCGATGCGATGCCCGGCAACAGCGCAAAGGCAAGCCCCGTCATCAGAACGATACGTCTTTTCATTTGTCCTCCCCCTTGAAGAAACGGTTTTTCAGAATGTAGCGCATGCCGCGGTCCCAGCTTTCGTCGGTGTTGCCGCGAATGTCCACGACGCCACCCTTGACGGTCTCGCCGGTCGCCGTGTCGCGCAATTGCAGGTTTATGGCGAGGATCAGGTTCGAGGTTTTTTGCACCTCGCCCACCAGCGCATAGCTTGCGCCCAGCGATGCCGCGATGCGCGTGTCGCAGCCGTAGCATTTCGCGAGGTTCACGTGCCTTTCGATCTCGTTCCGGGCGGGTTCGATATCAACCAGCTCATAGCCCTTCGCGGTGAAGGTCTGCGCCACCATCGTCTCGAGACGCACAATCCGCGCGAGTTCCGCCGGGTCCTGTCCAAGTTCGGTTGTCTGGAGCGAACTGTCGAGCAGGTAGAGGCCGAAGAAGGCCACTTTTTCCTGAGCGAAAGCGGGCGTTACCGCCAGCAAAACCGTGAACAAAATCAGCCGCATGGACCCGTTCTTAATTAATAAGAATCGCCCTTTATGGTGCGGGTGGTAGGCTCATGCTCACAACCCGGCCAAAAGTATCGGTTCACGATCCGGTCCGGGCACTAGATCAAGGGAGAGCCCGGACGCATTTGATCGGGCAGGGAGGACATGGTGATACGATTTACTTCGCTCCTCGCGGCGCTGGGCCTGTTGTTCTGCGCAGGCGCGCCGGCTTGGGCGATCGACGTGAAAGCGGCGGTGCTGCGCGTGGATTACCCCATTCTGCTGCCGATCAGCCGCTACGACCTGCGTCCGGATGATCTGGGCTTCGCGGGGGCGGCGCTTGCCGACGAGGACAATGGCACCACGGGCGGTTTTCTGGGGCATACCTATGAAACCAGGACCGTGGCGACGGAACCCGAAGGGGCCGATGCGGCGCTCGATGCCCTGCTTGCCGATGGGATCCGGCTGATCGTCGTGATGGCGAAGGGAGAGGACGTGCTGCGTCTGACGGACCGGGCGGCTGACGCGGGCGCGCTCGTCTTCAATGCCACGGCGCCCGATGAGACGCTGCGCGACGATCAGTGCCGCGCCAATCTGCTGCACACTGCACCCAGCAATGCGATGCTTGCGGATGCGGTGGCGCAATTCGCGGTATGGAAGAAATGGGATGAGTGGTTTCTGATCTCCGGCAGCAACCCCGAGGACATCGCGATCGCCGAAGCCTACCGCAAGTCCGCGCGCAAGTTCGGCGCGACGATCACCGAAGACCGCAGTTTCGAGGACACCGGCGGGTCGCGGCGCACCGATTCCGGTCACGTGCTCGTGCAGCGCCAGCTTCCCACCTTTACGCAGGACGCCGATGACCATGATGTGGTGATCGCCGCCGACGGAAGCGACTATTTTGCGCGCTACCTGAGTTATCATCTTTGGACACCACGCCCGGTGATGGGGTCGGGCGGGCTGATCCCGACGACCTTCCACGGCGCTCATGAAGCCTATGGTGCCACGCAATACCAGACCCGTTTCGAGAAGCTGACCCTGCGCTATGCCAAGCCTGAGGATTACAACGTCTGGTTGGCGCTGCGCGTCGTCGGCGAGGCAGTGACGCGCGGCAATACCGCAGACCCGCAAGGCGTGCGGGACTACGCGATTTCGGATGCCTTTGAGCTTGCGGCCTTCAAGGGCACCAAGGTCACTTTCCGCGACTGGAATGGCCAACTGCGTCAGCCAATCCTGCTCTATGACGGCTCGATCACCGTGAGCGTCAGCCCGCAGGAAGGCTTCCTGCACCAGTCGTCGCCACTCGATACGCTGGGTCTCGACCGCCCGGAAAGCCGTTGCACCGCATTCAACTGAGGGAAGATATCCATGCGACACCTTCTGCTTACTTCCGCATTTGTCCTGGTGACCGCCGCTCCGGCGCTGGCAGGCAAGGCCTTTGTCACCAATGAACGCGGCAACACCGTCACCGTGGTCAATACCGAGACATGGGAGGTGGAGACCGAGTTCTTCGCCGGCAACCGGCCGCGCGGGATCACCGTAAGCCCGGATGGAACCAAGATCTATGTCTGCGCCTCCGACGACAACCTTGTGCGGGTCTTCGATTCGACAACCTATGAGGAACTGCCGAGCCTGCCCTCCGGCCCCGACCCGGAGCTTTTCGTGCTGGAGCCCTCCGGCACCCGTCTCTACATCGCCAATGAGGACGACAACCTCGTCACCGTGACCGACACGGAGACACGCACCGTCCTGGCGGAAGTCCCGGTAGGCGTCGAGCCCGAGGGCATGGGTATTTCGCCCGATGCCAAATTCGTGGTGAATACCTCCGAGACCACCAACATGGCGCATTTCATCTCCACTGAGGATTATCAGATCAAGCACAACGTGCTGGTGGATCAGCGCCCGCGCTACGCGGAGTATACCAAGGATGGCAAACGCCTCTTCGTCACCTCCGAGATCGGCGGGACGGTCACCGCCATGGATATCGCCGAGGACGGCACGCCGACGGTGGTGGGCAAGATCACCTTCGAGGTGCCCGGCGTGCAGCCCGAATGGCTGCAGCCCGTGGGCGTGGAAATCACTTCCGACGGCACGCGGCTCTTCGTGGCGCTGGGGCCGGCGAACCGTGTCGCGGTGATCGATGCACAAACACTGGAAGTGATCGACTACATCCTCGTGGGCCAGCGGGTCTGGCAGCTCAAGTTCACACCGGATGAGAAGTATCTGCTGACGACCAACGGCAATTCCAATGACATCACAGTGATTGATGTGGCGAAGGAAGAGGCGATCAAATCGGTGCAGGTGGGCCAGCAGCCCTGGGGTGTCGTGACAATAGAATAAGACAAGGGAGACTTACAAAATGCGTAGACTGATCATTGCCCTCTTTGCAGGCATCATGGCGGCCCCGGTATCCGCCGCGCCGCTCTGTACCGACTTCGGCTTTGCCGGGCTTCTCGCCAAGTGTAACCGCGGCGAGACCATCAAGCTGACGCTCGCCTCCGGTCAGCCGCTCGGCGAGGATGTGCAGCTGCAATCCGGCGCCTATTACACGCTGGAGATCACTGCCGACGGATCGGCGGAGCTTGCGGTGGAGGGACCGAGCTTTTTCCGGGCGATCTGGATGAACGAGATCGTTATCAACTCCATCGAGATCCGCCCGATGGCGATCGATTCCATAGAATTCGACAAGGCTGGCGTGGTGGAGATGTCCTTTGTCGCCATCAAGCCCGGCAGCCATGTGCTGCGCATCCCCGGATCGACCGGCGAGTCGCAATCCGTTACCATATCCATCCAGTAAGGGAGAGACTGATATGAAAACGACCATAGCGGCGGGCATCATCGCCCTGATTGCCGCCCCGGTCTTTGCAGAGGCCCATGTGGATGCGGACACCGTGGCCAGGATCGAGGCCTTTCTAGCCTCGATCGAATGCCAGATGGACCCCGATGACATCGAGGTCGAGGAGGATGGCTACGACCTCGACGACGTGATCTGCAAGGGTGGAAACCAGTTTGACATCAAGCTCGACAAGGAGCTCAACGAAGTGAGCCGCAGTGCGGAGTGAGGCCCTTCGACGGAGGAGGACGACAGATGATACGGCTCAGGGGCTGGATTACAGCACTGCTGGTGATGGTGGCAGGACCCGCACTGGCGCAGGACCTGCCTGTGGTCCGGCTCGCCGTGCTACAGATCGGCACGGTGAACTGGGAACTCGAGACGATCACCGCCAATGGCTTCGACGAAAAGCACGGCTTCCGGCTGGAGATGCAGCCCTATGCCGACAATGGCGCAACGCGGATTGCCGTCGAGGGCGGCGCGGCGGACATGGCTGTCGCCGACTGGATCTGGGTCGCGCGGCAGCGGGCGGCGGGCAAGGGCTATGTCTTCATCCCCTATTCCCGCGCCGTGGGCGGAGTCGTCGTGCCCGCGTCCAGCATGGCCAGCTCCCTTGAGGATCTCAAGGGTGGCAAGATCGGCATCGCCGGTGGGCCGCTGGACAAATCCTGGCTTATCCTGCGCGCCTATGCGCAACAGGCCTACGGCATGGACCTCGCAGCCGAAACCGAGCAGGTCTACGGCGCGCCACCGCTGATCTTCAAATCCGCATCGGGCGGTGACTACGCCGGGGCCATCAATTTCTGGCACTTTCTGGCCAAGATGAAAGCCGCCGGCATGCGGGAACTGATCTCGGTGGAAGAGGCGGGCAAGGCGCTCGGTCTCGATGCCGACACGCCGCTGCTGGGCTACTACGCCAAGGAGAGCTTTCTCGCCGCCCATCCCGGTCTTGCGCAGGCCTTCTATGAGGCCAGCCGGGAGGCCAAGGACCTGTTGGCCAGTTCGGATGAAGCATGGGAGGCCATCCGGTCGCAGATGAACGCGGACAACGATGCTGAGTTCGAGGCCCTCAAGCGCGACTGGGTCGCCGGAATACCGCCGCGCAGCCCGGTCGATGCCGATGCTGCGGCCAAGGTGCTGGCGCTGATGGCCCAGCTTGGCGGTGCTGAGCTTGTGGGGGACGTCACAGCGATTCCGGACGGCCTTTTTGCCGATCTTGAGTGACACGGGCGGATGGATAGCACGCGATTCACGCCGCTCTATTCCATCGCGGGCCTTCTGACGCTCTGGGTCCTGGCCGCCTACATCACGGATGATCCGCAGATTCTGCCGACGCCCTGGCAGCTTTTGCCGCTCTTCGGGGGTGAACTGGCCTCGGGCGAATTGCTGCGCCATCTCGGCGTGACACTCCTGCGCGTGCTTTGGGCCTTCGTGCTGGCGATGAGCCTCGGCACCGCGATCGGCGTCGCGATGGGGCGTTCGGAGCGACTGAACCGCTGGCTCGACCCCTGGCTGGTGATCTTCCTGAACCTGCCTGCGCTTGTGTTGATCGTGCTCTGTTACCTCTGGATTGGCCTGACCGAAGCGGCGGCCATCGTGGCGGTCACGCTCAACAAGATCCCGAATGTCGCCATCGTCCTGCGCGAAGGCGGCAGGGCGCTCGATCCGAACCTCGATGCCATGGCGCAGGTCTACCGACTGAGTTGGTGGACACGGATGCGCCATGTCATCCTGCCGCAGCTTGCGCCGTTCCTCGCGGCGGCGGCGCGTGGGGGCGTCGCGGTGATCTGGAAGATCGTGCTGGTTGTGGAATTCCTCGGGCGGTCTTCCGGCGTAGGTTTCCAGATCCACCTCTATTTCCAGCTTTTCGATGTGGCGATGGTTCTGGTCTATGCGCTCTCCTTCATCTGCGTGATGCTGGTCGCGGAATGGTGCCTTCTGCAACCCTGGGAGCGGCGCGTCGGCCGCTGGCGCCGGGCATGATCCGGGTCGATGTAAAGGGCAAGTCCTTCGGCGGTATGCCCGTGCTCGGACCCATCGCCTTCGAGGTGGCACCGGGCGAAACTGTGGCCCTTGTCGGACCTTCAGGGATAGGAAAATCGACCCTGTTGCGGATCATCGCCGGCATTGATCTCGACTTCGAGGGCGAGATCAGCCGGCCCGAGGTCGTGGCGATTGTGTTTCAGGAACCCACGTTGTTGCCCTGGCGAACCGCGGCGCAGAACCTGATGCTGATCCATCCGGGCCTGTCAGAAAAGGCGGCGCTAAGCGCCCTCGAAAGCGTCGGGCTCGGTGACAAGGCCGCCTATTTCCCGGGCCAGTTGTCGCTCGGACAGCAGCGGCGGCTTTCACTGGCCCGGGCCTTTGCCGGGCAGCCGGAACTTCTGGTCATGGACGAGCCCTTCGCCTCACTCGACTCGGATACCGCCGAGACCATGCTGGGGCTTACCGAAGCGCTGATCGCGGCGCACCGCCCGGCGACACTCTTTGTCACCCATGCGAAGGCCGAGGCCGATCGGCTGGCGGAACGTGTCTTGCTATTGCAGCAACGCGAAGGAGGTGCCGTGCTTGCGAGACCCTGACCGCGTTCAGACGATGCGTGGCAGAACGTGCAGTTTCGGTCCCGGCCCCGCCACAAGGTCGCGCGGCATCTCGCCCCGGAAGAAGGCATCGAGATTCTCGATCACCCGAATGCCCATGGCCTCCCGCGTCTCCCGCGTGGCACTGCCCAGATGCGGCAGCATCACGAGGTTGTCGCATTGCGCCAGCATCGGGTCGATCGCCGGTTCGCGCTCAAAGACGTCGAGCGCCGCCCCGCCGATGGTGTCGAACATCAGCGCCTGCGCCAGTGCTGTCTCGTTTACCACCTCACCGCGGGCGGTGTTGATCAGATAGGCGTCGGGCTTCATCAGCGACAGGCGCACCCCGTTCATCAGATGCCGGTTCTCCGGCCCGCCCGGGCAATGCAGCGATACGAAATCACACTGCGGCAGCAGCGCATCAAGGCTCTCGGCCTGCCGGGCGCCAAAGCGCGCCAGCACCTCTTCGGGCACCCGCGAGCGGTTATGCACCACGATCTCCATGCCGAATCCGAAATGCGCCCGGCGCGCCATTTCCTGTCCGATCCGACCGAAGCCCACGATGCCCAGAACCTTGCCGGACACTTTCGTGCCGACCAAGTGCGTGGGCCGCCAGCCGTCCCAAGCGCCCGCGCGCAACTCGCGTTCTCCATCGCCCGCGCGTCGAGCCACCATCAGCAGCATCATCATCGCCAGATCTGCGGTACATTCGGAGAGCACATCGGGCGTGTTGGTGACCGTGATCGCCTGCCGCTCGGTGCAGGCCAGATCGATATGCGAAAACCCGACCCCGAAGTTGGCGATGATCCTGGTGCGCAGACGCGGCACATCGAAGGCGCGGGCATCGATCCTGTCCGTCCCTGTTGGCACCACCGCATCGAAGTTTGCCAGCGCGTCGCGGAACTGATCCGCACTCATCGGCCGGTCATTTCGATTGAACACGACGTCGTAGCCATCCGAGAGTTTCGCCTCGACGGCGGCGGGCAGACGACGGGATACGAGAACGGATGGTTTGGACATCATGCAGCCTCCATGACCTGTGCGATGGTCTCGCCGATCGACGCCGGGTTCTTCGCCACGGTCACGCCGGCGGCGGACAGGATTTCGACCTTCTCGCTGGCACTCTCTCCGAAAGCGGAAATGATTGCCCCGGCGTGGCCCATGGTGCGCCCCTTCGGTGCGGTCAAGCCGGCGACATAGGCCACAACCGGCTTTGTCACATGGTCGCGGATGAAGGCCGCTGCCTCTGCCTCTTGCGGCCCGCCGATCTCGCCGATCATCGCGATCACATGGGTGTCCTCGTCCTCCTCGAAGCGCTCGAGGATGTCCTTGAAGGAAGAACCGTTGATCGGGTCGCCACCGATGCCAACGGAGGTGCTGACCCCGATGCCGCGTTCCTTGAGTTGTGCCGCAGCCTCGTAGCCCAGCGTCCCGGAGCGCCCGACGATGCCGACATTGCCTTGAAGGTAGATGTGGCTCGGCATGATGCCCAGAAGGGCTTTGCCCGGACTGATGGTGCCGGCGCAGTTCGGCCCCGTGAGCACCATGCGCCGCTCCTTGGGGTAGCGGTACATGTAGCGTTTGACGCGGATCATGTCCTGCGCGGGGATGCCGTCGGTGATGCAGACACAGTAGCGGATGCCAGCGTCGGCCGCTTCCATGATGCTGTCGGCAGCGAAAGGTGGTGGCACGAAGACGAGACTCGCCTCGGCGCCGGTGCGGTCGACGGCCTCTTCAACAGTGTTGAAGACCGGCACGCCCTCGACGGTCTCGCCGCCCTTGCCCGGCACGACACCGCCCACGACCTTGGTGCCGTAGTCGATCATGTCCTTGGTGTGAAACCGTGCCATCTTGCCGGTGATCCCATGCACGATGACCCGTGTGTCCCGGTCCAGCAGAATGCTCATGTCGCCACCCTCACTTTTATGCCTCGAGCAACATCGCTCTGCCAGGCTTTCACGGCCCGCTCGGCGGCTTCGGACAAATTCGTCGCCCGGATGATCGGCAGGCCGGAGCGGGCGAGGATCTTCTGGCCTTCCTCCACATTGGTGCCAGCGAGGCGCACGATCACGGGCACATCGACCTCGACCTCGCGCAGGGCCTGAACGACGCCTTCGGCCACCCAGTCGCAGCGGTTGATGCCCGCAAAGATGTTCACCAGGATCGCCTGCACCTTCTTGTCGGACATCACCAGCCGGAAGGCCTTTGCCACCCGCTCGGGCGTCGCACCGCCACCGATGTCGAGGAAGTTCGCAGGCTCTCCACCTGCCAGCTTGATCATGTCCATTGTCGCCATCGCAAGGCCCGCGCCGTTCACGATGCATCCGATATTTCCGTCCAGACCCACATAGTTGAGGCCACGGTCCGCCGCGCGGGATTCGCGCGGATCCTCCTGCGACTTGTCGCGCAACTCGGCCACTGCCGGATGCCGGAACATCGCGTTGTCGTCGAAGGTCATCTTCGCGTCGAGGGCGAGGATCCGGTTGTCTCCGGTCACCACCAGCGGGTTGATCTCTACCATCGTCGCGTCAAGCTCGGTGAAGGCGCGATAACATCCCTGCAGCGTGCGCACGAACTGTTGCACAAGCCCTGCCTCGATACCCAGCTTGAAGGCGATCTGGCGGCACTGGAATTCCTGCAATCCCACGGCGGGTTCCACTGTGGCGCGGACGATGGACCCAGGCTCATTGGCGGAAATGTCCTCGATCTCCATACCGCCTTCGCCGCTGGCGACGATCATCACCCGCTGCGAGGTGCGGTCAAGCACGAGGCCGAGGTAGATTTCACGGTCGATGGGCACCGCCGTCTCGACATAGACCCGGTAGACGCCCTTGCCTTCGGGGCCTGTCTGATGCGTGACGAGCTTGCGCCCGAACATCTTCTCACAGGCTTCCTCGATCTCGCGGTCGCTGTTGCACAGTTTGACGCCACCCGCTTTGCCGCGCCCGCCGGCATGGATCTGGGCCTTCACGACCCATTTCTCGCCGCCGAGTTCCCGGGCGCGATACGCCGCCTGCTCGGGGCTGTAGGCCAGCGCCCCCTCCGGGCTGACCACGCCGAAACGCGCCAGTACTTCTTTCGCCTGGTATTCGTGGATGTCCATGACCCGCCCTCCCAGCAGTTCGTCAGACGATCGGCCCCTCTTACTCTGCGGCCATCGCCTGACTGTAGTACCCGTTCAGGGCATTGCGGACCTCATCGCGATTGACCTGGCCACCGAGGGCCTCGATCGCATCGGCAAAGCGCATCACGATATCGGAAATCGCGCGTTCGTTCAGAAGGTTGAGGATACCGATCCGCACCTGCACCGGCTCCGAGAGCGTCGGCCAGATGCCGAAATTCTGCGCCCGGCAGGATTGCACCAGTTCCATCTCGCGCCCGGCGAGGTCGCGGGGCAGGTTCAGCACCACAAGCGATGTCATGTTCGAGGTCACTTCACAGCCCATGGCCGTCACGGCGGCACGCAGCGCGGCCTCGTGGAAAGCGTAATCCTTGGCGCGCTGTGCCACGCTCTGTTGCAGCGTGATCCGCAGCGCCTCGTGGAAGGCGGCAACCGCATAGGCGCTGTGTGTGCGGTGATAAGCGCCTTTTTCCACGTCCTTGCCGTCGATGATGCCCCAGTGCCGCGCCTCGAGGATCGGGTGGTGCACGAAGGTGCGGGTGCCTGTCTTCTTCAATTCTGCGATGTAGCGGTCGGTAAAGGACACCGGCGCATAGGTCAGCGGCAGGCAGCAAATGCCCTTCTGCGGACAGGACGCCCAGCCCTGCACGCCGGGGAAATCATCGATACGGAAATCCTCGACACCGAGCGAGGAGACCGCATCCACAAGACCCATCGCGCCGTGTTTTTCGCAGGCGTCCGAGAAGCCTTGAATGTCGTTGATCCGGCCCGAACCGGTTTCCCAATGCGCCATTGCGGCCCATTTCGGCTTGTGCTCGGCCAGCGCCTTCTCGACGATTTCGCCAGTGACGGACTGGCCATGCGGCACGGTCACGATGGTGACGCTCGCCGGTTTGGGGTCCATCGGATTGGCAGCCAGCTCCTCCGCCGTCGCAGCCTTCATCCGTACGGTGAGGCCGTCGAGGCCGGAGAATGTGCCGTTCACGAACATGACGACTTTGTCGCCCGGCATCACCGCGCTAAACATCACGTCGAGACCGCTCCAGCCGGTACCGGCGACACCAAAAGTATGCACGTTCTTCGTGCCCATGACATCGCGCAGCATGAATTTGCATTCCTGCATCCCGCGCAGCACGTCCGCGTGCATGTGATCGGCAAGGCCGGCACCTGCGAAGCGCGCCAGAACGCGTGCATCGGTGTTGCCTGGCCCAGGGCCTGCGGCGATGGTTTCGGGGATTTCGAGCTGCGGGAAGATGGTCACGTCGGTCATGGGTCACTCCTGTCGAAAACAAATGCGTCTGAACTCTGCATCCTGCATAAAGATGTCGACAAAGCGCACAACGCCCCTTAGACGTGCCTTTGGGTATCTATTTGGGTGGGGTTATTACTACCCATAAGTATTGGTATCCCGTGGAATACAGGGATTTTCTCGCCTAAATGGGTAGTTTATCGGGATTAACGCAAATGAATCAAAAGTTTAAGCGCCCCATCGAAATCATGCTCGCTGACGCCAACCCGCTTGTGCTGTCGGCCATGTCGGAGGTGTTCGAGCGCGATGCCCGATTCTCTCTCGTGGCAACCGCCTCGACGGCGGAGGCTTTTCTCGGCACCGTCATGCGCGTGCCTGTCTCTGTCGGGGTGATCGATTGGAACTTGCCGTTGATCGGTGGTGCCAAGCTGATTGAAGTGTTGCGCGAGCAGGAGGAGGCGCCGAAAATCGCCGTCTACGCGGAAAACGCGGGCGGGCTGCCGCGCATGGCGATGACGGCAGGGGCCGCCGCTTTCGTCCCGCGTTCCGCCCAAGTCGAGGTGTTGCTCGAAACCTGCGTCGATGTCGCCGAAGGCAAGATGGTATTTCCGTTCCTCGACGTGCGGGAGTTGCAGCAGGACCCGATCCACCAGCTCAGCCGCAAGGAGCGGGTCATGCTGGAGGCGCTCTCGAAAGGACTGACGAACCGCGAGCTTTCCCGGGACCTCGGCATTTCGACCAATACGGTGAAATTCCACCTCTCAAACCTTTATGAAAAGCTGAACGTGAACAGCCGCGCGCAGGCCATCGCCTACTACTATTCCGCGCGGATCGGACAGGATGGCTGAAACAGGTGGGAATGATCCACGACAAAAGTTGGGCTTGACACAATCTGACAAAAAACCCCTTTGTGTTGAAATTTTATTTCTCACGAAAGGACCGCTCCATGTCATTTCATCTTGTGGAACAAGCACCCGCGCGACTGAACCGTTCGGAACTTGCCGTCCCCGGAAGCCAGCCGGAAATGTTTGAAAAGGCAGCGAAATCCGATGTGGACGTGATCTTCCTCGACCTCGAGGACGCGGTGGCACCCGACGAGAAGGCGCAGGCCCGGAAGAACATCATCAAGGGGCTGAACGAGATCGACTGGGGCACCAAATCGATGTCCGTCCGGATCAACGGGCTCGACACGCATTACATGTATCGCGACGTGGTGGATGTGGTGGAGCAGGCGGGCGAAAGGCTCGACCTGATCATGGTGCCGAAGGTGGGCACGGCGGCGGATGTCTATGCGGTCGACATGCTGGTGACGCAGATCGAGGACGCGAAAGGTCTCAAGAAGCGGATCGGCTTCGAGCACATCATCGAAACAGCGCTCGGCATGCAGAACGTGAGCGAGATCGCCGCGGCCTCGAAGCGCAATGAAAGCCTGCATTTCGGGGTGGCCGACTATGCGGCTTCGACCCGGGCGCGGACCACGATCATCGGCGGGGTGAACCCGAATTACTCGGTTCTGACCGACCCGGACGAAAGCGGCGACAGGGCAAGGCATTGGGGCGATATGTGGCACTATGCTCTGGCAAGGATGGTGGTGGCCGCGCGAGCGAATGGGCTGCGACCGATCGACGGGCCGTTTGGCGATTTCAAGGATCCCGACGGCTACAAGGCGGCCGCCTACCGCGCCGCCGTGCTTGGTTGCGAGGGCAAATGGGCGATCCATCCCAGCCAGATCGCGCTGGCCAACGAGGTGATGAGCCCGTCCGAAGCCGAAGTCACCAAGGCGAAGCGGATTCTCGAGGCGATGAAGGAAGCCGAAGCCGCGGGCAAGGGTGCCGTGAGCCTTGACGGACGCCTGATCGATTACGCCTCGATCCGCCAGGCCGAGGTGCTCGTGGAGAAGGCCCGGCAGATCTCGGGCGCTTGATCCTGGGTGGCCTGGCCCGGATATCCCGGGCAATGTGAGACAGTTTCATTCCGGTGGCCTGAAGGTCCGTCCGACTTTGCGATTGCAAGCCTTGGCGTGCATAGGGCATCGCGCAAGGCCATTTCCGATGGCCGGAATAACGGCTGAAACGGATCGGAAGCGTGGAAAACCCAAGTGTCAGAAACGGATCGCACATCCGGCGCCAGATCAACTTGCCGGGGGATCTCCCTGCGACCCCGGCGTCCATTCAAGCCATGAACAGAGCAAGACATGCGCTTGTCGCCCCCCGGATTTACGGGCAAGCTGTCCCGGCATCGTGCGGTATGTGGGGAGGAAATCTGCAATGACTGAAGGGCTCGTCGTCAGCGGGTTGACGTTCAATTACGGCTCGAAGGTCGCACTGAATGATGTGTCGCTGACCGTCGGGGCGGGAACGTTCTGTGCACTTCTGGGCCCCAACGGCGCCGGAAAATCGACCCTCGTCGCCTTGCTCACAAGGCTGCTCGTGGCGCCCCGCGGTGAGATCAGCGTCGCAGGGCACAACCTGCGCGACGCGCCGCGCAAGGCACTTGCCGCGCTCGGTGTCGTCTTTCAGCAGCCGACCATCGACCCAAGCCTGAGCGTCCGGCAGAACCTCGACTATTTCGCGGCGCTGCACGGCCTGGACCGGTCCGAAATTCCGGGGCGGATCGATGCGGCGCTCGACCGGCTCGACATGCGTGAGCGCGCGGGCGAACGTGCAGGCGCTCTGAATGGCGGTCACAAGCGGCGCATGGAACTCGCACGCGCACTGCTCCATGAACCCAAGGTGCTGCTGCTCGATGAACCGACCGTTGGGCTCGACGCGGCGACCCGCATGGCGATCACCGATCACGTTCACGACCTCGCCGAAGAGGGAATGTGTGTGCTCTGGACCACGCATCTGACCGATGAGGTGCGCGACAGCGACCAGCTTCTGGTACTGCACAAGGGCGAGATCATCTCCGAAGGCATCTGCGGCAAGGTGCGCGGCGAATTGCCACTCAGGAACTGGTTCCTGACGCGCACGGGAGCCGCGGCATGAATGGTTTCTGGGGAGTCACGCGGGCGATCGTCGGTCGGGAGTTCCTGCGCTTTGTGCACCAGCGCGAACGCTTCTTCGCAGCCCTGGTGCGCCCGCTGGTATGGCTCTTGATCTTCGCCGCCGGATTCCGGGCGGCGCTGGGGCTGTCGATCATTCCGCCCTACCAGACCTACATCACCTACGAGACCTACATCGTGCCCGGGCTTTGCGCCATGGTGCTGCTTTTCAACGGAATGCAAAGCTCGCTCAGCCTCGTCTACGACCGTGAAATGGGCGCCATGCGCCTTTTGCTCACAAGCCCGTTTCCGCGCTGGTGGCTGCTCTTTTGCCGGCTGTTGGGCTCGACGGTGATCTCCATCGTGCAGGTCTACGCTTTTCTCGCGATCGCAGCACTTTTTGGCATCACCATGCCACTTCCGGGCTATGTCGCGGTGTTGCCCGGGCTGCTGCTCGGCGGGATGATGCTGGGCGCGCTCGGTCTTCTGTTGTCCAGCTTCATCAGCCAGTTGGAGAACTTCGCCGGGGTAATGAACTTCGTCATCTTCCCGATGTTTTTCATGTCCTCGGCCCTGTACCCACTTTGGAAAATGGCGGAAAGCTCGCCACTGCTGCGCGATATCTGCGCGGTCAATCCCTTTACCCATGTGGTCGAACTGATCCGCTTCCTGCTCTACCTGCAGGTCAATCCCGAAGCGATGCTGGGGGTCGTCATCTGGACCGCGGTCTTCGCGCTGGCGGCCTTCTGGGGCTATGACCCGGCCCGCGGCATGATGCATAAAAAGACATGAAGGCGTTATCAGGTATCCTGCTCGGCGAAACTGACCATCCGGCAGCGCCAGCTTTTGATCATCTCGTTGGGGTGGCTGTCGTTCCATTTCGCCAGTTCCGGCTGCGCGCTCATCAGGCATTGCATCGGGGTCACATCGGTGAAGACGAGGCTGCGCTCGCGACAGTTTTCCGGGGAGGTCGCCAGACAGGCGACGAAAAGGAGTTCGATCATCTCAATCACTTTCCTGCGTTCAGTGGTCTCCTGCCCGCATCCAAATATAGACAAAATCGTATAAGATAATTTTAACAATCAGGGGTGCTGGTGCATACCCGGAGATACGCCCAAATACTGAGCGTTATTGGAAAGAAGTGCTTAAACAGTGGGCAAAAACGTCTCTATTCCAAGACGGCTGATGTCGCTGAAGGCCCGACTTGGGGTCGGAGCAGCGATCCTCGGGGGGGGCACACTGCTGACGACGCTGATCTTCTCGCTTGGTCTGAACGCGGTGGCCGAGCGGCTTGATACGGCGCTCGCGTCCGAAACCCGGATGGTGCGTTACGCAACACTCTCGCAGCAGGTCTCGACCTTTCTCGTGGTGGCCACGGAAATGGTCCAGAGCGGGCAGCCGCGCGCCATCCGGCAGGACCGCATCGCGCCGGTCACAAATCAGTTGGCCGGTACCTTTTCGGCCCTGCGCGCCGATACGCAGGCAGCGGTCGAGGCGGCCCGCGACCTCGGCATCGATGCGCAGTCGCGTTACGGGACGCAATCTCTGGGCCTTGCGCGGATGGAGGCGCTGCTGAACAACACCGTGGTAGGGCTGAGCGGCGACACCTCGGACCGCGACGAACTCAGAGCCTATATCGACGGTTTTGCGTCCGGTTTCGACCCGCTGCTCAGCCAGGCGGTGAACACGGAGATCATGTTTCGCAACTCAATTCTCGCCGGGATCGAGGGGCTTCGCCAGCGGCTGATGCTGATCGCCCTCGGGATCGCTTGCCTGACGCTCTTGCTGGTCGCAGGCTTCTACTTCGGTCTCGTTCGACCTCAATTCGCGCGCCTCGACAGTCTGCGCGATGCCGCAACCCGGATCGGACAGGAAGACTTCGATATCCATCTCAAGGTCACGCGGCAGGATGAAATCGGACGTCTCGCCACGGAGACAAACCGGATGGCCAGTGCCCTCTCCGAGCGTCAGGCCCGTGTGCAGGCCGAATGGGACCGGCTCAACGACACCATCGCGCAGCGGACCGAGGCATTGCGTGCCGCCAATGCGAGCCTTGAAGAGACCGATGAGAACCGTCGCCGCTTTTTCGCCGATGTCAGCCACGAGTTGCGTACGCCGCTCACGGTGATCCTGATGGAAGCGCAGATCGGACGTCAGGCCAGCCCCGAAGCCGCAGAGGCTTTCGCCACGATCGAGGCGCGCGCGTCCCGGCTGAACCGGCGCATCGACGATCTGCTGCGAATTGCCCGTTCCGACAGTGGCCAACTCGAGCTTGACCCGCATCCCATTGAACTTGCCGCGCTGCTGGACGGCGTGACGGAGGAAGTCGCGGCCGAGGTCGCGAGCGCGGGCATGACACTCGAAACGCCGATCGTCCCACAGGCTACGGTCCTTTGCGATCACAACTGGATGCGCCAGGTTCTGGTGAGCCTCATTCGCAACGCCATTCGCCATGCCCGCGCCGGTGGGTTGATCCGCCTTGCGGCACGGCAGGACGGAGAGGATGTCGTGATCAGTGTCAGTGATAATGGTCCGGGGATTCCTGACGAACTGCGCGACAAGCTTTTCGATCGCTTCGCCCAAGGCAACGGGCCAGGCAAATCGCAAGGCTTCGGGGTCGGCCTCGCCCTCGCACGCTGGGTTATGACCGAACAGGGCGGCTCCATGTCCCTCGTCAGCCCGGCCTCGGGCAGCGCAGCGCCCGGCACTAAAGTCGAGATGCGATTGCCTGCGCGAAACGATACTCTCGCCCCATGACCAAGAGATTGCTGATCGTAGACGATGACCCACAAATCACCTCCGCCCTCGCGCGGGGCCTTGCCCTTCACGGTTACGAGGCGCAAACCGAGAACCGGGCCGATCTGGCGCTGGCCGCCCTTCTGGAGACCAGTTTCGACGGGGCGATCGTGGATGTGATGCTCGGGGCTGACAGCGGCATCGCTCTCGTCCGCTCGGCGCGAGCCCGCAACGTCACCCTGCCGATCCTGATGCTCTCGGCGCTGTCGGATGTCGCGCATCGCGCGGCGGGGCTCGAGGCCGGCGCCGATGACTATGTCGTCAAGCCCTTCAGCTTCGACGAACTCGTGGCGCGTCTGCGGGTGCAGGAAGTGCGCGCGCAGGCCCAGCGTCCGGAACCTGCCCGGCTTCTGGAGCACGACCGCACCCTTCTGGGCGCGGGCATCGCCCTGAGCCTGACCGAACGGGAATACGCGCTTCTGGCGCTGCTGACGCAGAACGCCGAGATCCCCGTGCCGCGTGGCGAGATATTCGACCGGCTCTGGGCGGCGGAAGGCTCCGGTAACGAGAATGTGGTCGACGTTTACATCGGCTACCTGCGCAAGAAACTGGCGGACCATGATTTCGGATTTGAAATCAAGACCCTGAGAAACAAGGGTTTCTGCCTGAGCGGCCGTGCGCCGCACCTCGAGACGGGCTGATACAGACCAAAGTCTATGAATTTCTTATAAAATAAGAGTCGCCCCAATGCGGCGGCTCTGGCACTTTGGTTGAAAGGCATTCCGCCTGACATGAGGAGGATAATTCATGGCTTGGACGAAACCGATCATCCGCGAAATCGAATGCGGCATGGAAATCAACATGTATGGACCGGACAGCGACGAAGAGCGCGAAGTCCTGTTCTGAAGCTTTTCGCGCGGGAGGCAGCAATGACTTTCCGCGCGCATATTCTGGGGGCGGCAGCCGGCGGCGGCCTCCCCCAATGGAATTGCGGTTGTGCCAACTGCAATCTCGCTCGCAGCGGCAAAATCCCCTCTCAAACCCAATCGTCCATTGCAGTCAGCGCAGATGGCACCTCTTGGGCCGTTCTCAACGCCTCGCCGGATATCCGCCAGCAACTGACCGATGCGCCTGCCTTGCATCCCACCGGTTTGCGCGCGCTGCCGCTGTCGTCCGTTCTTGTCACCAATGGCGATATCGACCATGTGGCGGGTCTTCTGACCCTGCGTGAAATGCAGCCCTTCATGCTCTTCGCGACGCAGGGCATCCACGAGGTGCTGGCGGCGAATCCGATTTTTGATGCGCTGAATGCGAAGGTGGTAACGCGCGAAACCATTGCGTTAGAGACCCCTTTCACCCTTGCGCCCGGCCTCACCGCCACGCTTTTCGCCGTTCCGGGCAAGGTGCCGCTCTATCTCGAAGGCGCGGAGGTCAAGACCGACATGATGGGGGATCAGACCGTCGGTGTCGAACTCCTGACCGATGAAACCCGCGCCTATTACATTCCCGGTTGCGCCCTGATGAACGATGACCTGCGCCAGCGTTTGCAGGGCGCCGACATGGTCTTCTTCGATGGCACGCTCTGGCAGGACGACGAAATGGTCCGTGCGGGCCTTGGTCAGAAGACCGGAAAACGCATGGGTCACATGTCGATGTCCGGGCCCGACGGCTCGATTGCGGCTTTTGTCGGCATGGACATTGGCCGCAAGATTTACGTTCATATGAACAACACGAATCCGGTGCTGCGCCCCGATTCCGCCGAAAAGGCCGAAGCCGAAGCCGCCGGATGGATCATCGGACAAGACGGGATGGAGATCACATCATGACCCAGAGCCGAGACGCCTTCGAGGCCCGCCTGCGCCAGATCGGTGCGGAGCGTTACCACGACCTGCACCCCTTCCATCATCGCCTGCATGGCGGCGACTGCACGCCCGATCAAGTCCGCGCCTGGGTGATCAACCGCTATTACTACCAGCATTCGATCCCCATGAAGGACGCGGCCTTCATGTCGCGCGTCGAGGACCCCGCCCTGCGCCGGCAGTGGCGCAGCCGCATCGAGGATCACGACGGGACCGACACCAATGAAGGAGGCATCCGACGCTGGCTGCGGCTGGCCGAGGCGGTTGGCCTCGATCCGGATTACGTCGCCTCCTGCAAGGGCGTGCTGCCCGCCACACGCTTCGCCGTGGACGCCTATGTACGTTTTGTCCGCGAAAAGACCCTGCTGGAAGCCGTCGCCGCGTCGCTTACCGAGCTATTCGCGCCCAAGATCCACGCCAACCGTATTCAAGGCTTGCTGAAGAACTACGACTTCGCGGATGACAGTTCGCTGTCCTACTTCAAGAACCGCCTCAAGGAAGCGCCCAAGGATGTGGCTTTTGGTCTCGCGTGGGTGCTCGACCACGCCGACACAGACGAGAAGCAGGATGCCGCAGCGGCCGCACTCATCTTCAAGACCGATGTGCTCTGGTCCCAGCTTGACGCGCTTTGGGGGGCTTATGTGGAGCCTGCGCGGATCCCCCCCGGCGCCTGGCAGCCCGGCACCGGCCTTGCCCTGCGAAAGGCGTCCTGATGCAGACTGCTGACATCCCCGCGCTGCCCCGCGGCGTACGCCTGCATTATGACGCGGTGCGCGAAACCTGGGTACTGCTGGCCCCGGAACGCGCCGTGACCCTTGATGGCATCGGTCATGCGATCCTGTCAGCCGTCGACGGCAGCCGGAGTTTCGGCGACATCACCGCGCATCTCGGCCAGAAATTCAACGCGCCCGCCGAACGCATCGCCGAGGACAGCAGCGGCTTTCTCGACGCTCTGCGCGCCCGGCGATTTCTGGACGTGCGCGCATGAAGGTCCCGCCACCCATCGCGATGCTGGCGGAACTGACGCACCGCTGTCCGCTCTCCTGCCCTTACTGCTCGAACCCGGTGGAGATGGCGCGTCAGGATCAGGAACTCGATACCGACACCTGGTCGCGGGTCTTTCGCGAGGCAGCGGCGCTAGGGGTCTTGCAACTGCACCTGTCGGGAGGTGAGCCGGCCTCGCGGCGCGATCTCGAAACCCTGGTGACGGCGGCGCGCGAGGCAGGGCTCTATACGAACCTGATTACCTCCGGCATCGGACTCACCGAAAAGCGCCTTGCCGCTCTCGATGCGGCGGGGCTCGATCACATTCAACTCTCACTGCAAGGTACAAATCCCGAGATGGCCGACGAGATCGGCGGCTACAAGGGTGGTTTCCGGCGCAAGATGCAGGTGGCCGAATGGATTGGCGCCATCGGCTTCCCGCTGACGCTGAACGCCGTGCTGCACCGGCGCAACCTGCACCAGCTGCCGCGGGCACTGGAGATGGCGGTCGAGATGGGTGCGCGGCGGATCGAGGTCGCAACTGTCCAGTTTCACGGCTGGGCGCTGAAGAACCGCGATGCCTTCATGCCGACGCGCGAGCAGGCACGCGAGGCCACGAGGATCGTCGCAGAGGCGCGCAAATCGCTCGCAGGCACGCTGGTGATCGACTATGTGCCGGCGGATTACCACGAGGATTTTCCCAAGCGCTGCATGGGGGGATGGGGAACGTCGGGGCTCAACGTGGCACCGGACGGTCAGGTCCTGCCCTGCCACGCCGCGCAGACGATCAAGCACCTCACCTTCGAACGCGTGCAGGACAAACCGTTGTCGGATATCTGGTACAACAGCGCCGCCTTCAATTCCTACCGCGGCAGCGACTGGATGGCCGAGCCCTGCAAGTCCTGCGAGCGCAAAACCATCGATTTCGGAGGCTGCCGCTGTCAGGCCATGGCGGTGCTGGGCGATCCGTCAGCCACCGACCCGGTCTGCGTCAAGTCTCCGCACCATAAGGCGCTGCAACAACAGGCCGATACCCATGCGGCCCAGTCCGACGCGCCGCTGGTCTATCGCGGGCAACCCGGACGATTGGTCGAGCCGACAAGCTAGAGGCGGCATGCCAGAAACAGACGTTGTCAAGGCTCCCGGTCGCATGGTGTCTGTAAGGATGCTATCCATTCTGTTGACTTCCACCTGGAAGTGACCCGAGTAGCAGCATGATTTCCATTGAGAAGTGACCCATGTGACCATTCCCCCAGAGCAAAGCGCGGCGGGGGATATTGGAGTGATGCACAAGGGGCTTCTGAACAGTGTCCGGCGCAGGGCATTGCGGGAGAACCTGCCGATCCGAGAGGTTGCACAGCGGGCAGGACTGTCGCGCAATACCTTCAAGAGGTATCTGAATGCGGGCACGATCGAACCACGGTCCACGACATCGGAGCGGCAGAGCAAGCCCGATCCCTTCGCTGACAAACCGGCTGGCTGAAGACGGAGGCAGGCAAATAGCGCAGGAAGCTGCGTACGCTGAAGCAGGTGCATGCCGCTCTGGTGGTTCGAGGCTTTGACGGGTCCTATGGCCATGTTGCGGCTTTTGCGCGTGCCTGGCGGGCCGCTCGGCAGCGAGAGCCACAGACGACGGGGCGCGGCAGGTTTGTGCGCTTGATCTTTCGTCCGTGCGACGCGTTCCAGTTCGATTGGAGGGAGGAACATGCAGTTCGAGGTGTTGAACGCAGGAAGCTCGAGGTCGCGCATATCAAATTGTCACACAGCCGGGTCTTTCTGGTCGGGGCGTATCTGCTGCAACGGGATGAGATGATGTTCGACGCCCATGGGCATGGGATTCGGATCTTCGGCGTTGTCCCCGGGCGAGGGATTTGAGCCAATATGAAGACCGCAGTTGACCCTGTCGGACGCGGAAAGGAACGGCATATCAATGCGCGCTTTCTGGCGATGGCGAACCATTACGTGTTCGAGCCTGCGTTCTGCAATCCTGCCACAGGCTGGGAGAAGGGACAGATCGAGAAGAACGTCCATCACCTGGTTTGGCAACCGATGCCCGGCTTTCCCGATCTTGCGGCACTGAACGACTGGCTTGAACAGCGCTCTGTCCCGCTGTAGGCGGAGATCCCGCATGCGGTGTTGCCCGGTAGTATTGCCGATCTCTGGGGTGCCGGACGGACAGCACTGATGTCAGTGCCACCTGCCTTCGATAGCTTTGTCGAACTCGGCAAGCGTGTCTCACCCACCTGCCTGATCAGCTTTGAGCGCAATCGCTACAGTGTCCCTGCATCTTTCGCCAACCGGCTGGTCAGACTGCGGGTCTATCCTGACCGACTGGTGGTTGCCGCTGAAGGACATAGCCTGTGCGATCCTGTGCGGATTGTTCGCCGCAGCCGTCAACTGCCAGCGCGCGCTGTCTGTAACTGGCGGCATTATAACTGCGTTCTCAGTCGCAAGCCCGGTGCATTTCGCAACGGTGCGCCCTTTTTTGGAATTCCCACAGGCCTTCAGGCAACTGCAAGACTTCATGTTGCGCCGAACGAGGCGGCGACAGGGATATGGTCGATCCCCTCGCGCTGGTTCTGCATCACAATGAACAAGCCTTGCTGGTCGCCGCGGGAATGGCTCGGCCTGAAAGTGTCGCCACCAAGACCCATGTGCCGAACCTGTTGCATTGATTGGTCGACCGGAAGACAACAGCCGGGACGGACATTGACACCCCTCAGGCACTGGCTTTGCACCGCGCGCCAAAGGCGGATGTCGAACGCCATGATGGCCCGCGTGCCCTGATCGCCGGAGGCCGTCATGCGTCATGGTCCCGCGCGCGGGACCATCGTTATCATGCTGCGTAGCCTGAAGATGCATGCCATGGCACAGGCCGTCTCGAACCTTCTGGAACAGGGAGCACCGGCATTCGACGGTGTACCGGAGTTGATCGTGGCCAGCCGGCTAGATGCAAGAACGGTATAGCAAGAGAAGCAATTCAAGGTGCGCTTTCAGCGATCGACCAGATTTGGCCACTCACGCAGAAATGCATCGCGGGTCAGATTGCCGGGCGACCCGTCAGAGCGCTGCCGCGCTTGGGTCAGGCGGACAAACACCAATACCCTGTCGCCTTGCTGTGCCCAGCCCACATACCAGCCCCATCCACGCCCATAGTCAAAGCTGCGGTCGGCGAGACGCGGATAGGCCGTGCCGGTCTTGCCATGGACAATCCATTCGCCGACATCGCGGCGTGCGACGATGTCGCGGGCAAGGTGCATCGCGTCCGGTCGCACGGGCAGGTCGTCAAGCACCAGCGCGCGCAGGAATGCGGCCTGCTCCCGCGGCGAAATCAGCAGAGAGGACGCGATCCACGCGCGTTCAAGGCCGTTGTCGAACCCCGGATCGCCCGAGAAATCGGCGTTCCCATAGCCAAAGTCCCGGGCATAACGGGTCAACGACCCCGCGCCCATCGCATGAGCGATGCGTTGAGAGTACCAAAGCACCGAAAACCGCATCCACGAAGCCGGATCGGTGTCGCGTATCCAGCTGGCGCCGCCCCAATCCGGATCGCCGGGCTGGAACTTTAAGAGCGGCGCCGTCGCAGATGTCAGGATGCCCGCGTCATAGGCCATCACTGCCAGAGGAATCTTGAACGTCGACGCGGGTGTCACGCGCGTGCTGCAGTCGCCGTTCTCGATGAGTATCGCTCCGGTGTGGGCATCGGCGACCAGCGTGCAGACCACGTCCGCAGTCGCAGCTCGGCCGAGAGTGGCGGCAAGGATCAGAGCAAGGAGCGCAAAGAATAGTTTCATGTTCCGATGCGGTATCTCGATCAGTCGGTGCAATTGAACGGCAGGAAAGACCCCGCCATGCCCTCGGCCACAGCCATGAGCGACAGCATGTCAGCGATTTCCTGCTCGCGCGTGTTGCGCGGACAAACGTGACCCCGATCGAGGCATCCTGACGCGAGGAAGGCGTCATGATCGGACACAAATTCCTCAGAGAGGCCGTCGAGCACGCCGTCACCCGCAATGTGTTGCCAGGCTGCAGTGTAGAGCACGCATTTGCGTTCGGTCCAGCCGTCACCCTCTGCGAGTTGCGCCATAGCCGGTTGCCCCGCCAGCGTTGCGAGGCCGATAAAGAGCGTTGCTGCCAGCTTTTCGAGATGTCGATTCATCACGACTCCAAGATTTGACCGCCACATCATACGGGGCGGTATGCAAGGACAACAGCCGCAACTGCGCGGTTGACGCTTCCGATCCATATCCATTTTGTGAGGCACTTCCCCTTGCCAACCCGTTGCAACACCATCCTCGCCGCGCTGCACGCACTGATCGTGACGCGGCGTTCGGCACGCTGATCGTCCGAGCCGGCACAGCGCTCGCCGCAGAACGCGATGATTTCGGGCGGCTGGACTTCCAATGCGAAGGCGATGAACACCTCCAGAAGCAAAAAGATCGCGGCGTAGAGGGCAAGAACGATCAGATCGAGAGGCATTCTTGCGGCTCACTCCATTCGCGCGATTATTCACGATACTGCAGTCTCTGGGCGCTTGGGGAATACCCTGCTGATCTCATGAAAAGATAACTGATTGAGCGACGAAAATGACGCCCTTCACCAGACCAACCACAACACCTGATACGAGGGCAATTCCCGCAAGGCCGACCAGCGTCCCGGTGACCGCCGCAACCCCGTCCCGCTCCAGAACCGCGAGCGCCATGATCGCGATGGCCAAGGCTGGAACGGTATTTCCGAATGGGATCGGCAGGAAAAGAACCAAGGCGAGCGCGAAGGCAAGAAGCCCGATGACCTGCTCGCCGCGTCTGTTCGCCAACCAGATCAGCCGTGGGCCGACGAGACGCTCCACGCATCGGATCGAGGGAAGAACGCGCTGCAGCATCCCGACGAAATCGACGCGCCGAAAGGACCGGCTGCGCATGACTTCGGGCAGCCAAGGCTGGTCACGCCCGCGCATCAGTTGCCAGGACAGAAACAGCAGTGGTGCGCCCAGCACGGCCGAGATGCCGGGGATCGCGATGGGCAGCGCCACGGGCACGGCAAAGATGAACAGCAGCGCCCCGAAGGCACGGTTTCCGAAGCTTTCGATGAGCTGGCCAAGCGAGATGCGCTCGTCTGGTGTGGCAGGCGCATCTGCAATCTGCTGAAGTATGTCCGACAGGCGCCGCGGTTTGCGATCGGCGTCCGGCTCGCAGGCGCTCTCAGCAAGGGTGAGATCGGGAACCTTGGTTTGCGTGGACATGATCTGTCTCATGAATGAGATGTCCATGCGATGTCAGGCGGACCGCGCTGGGAGCGTCGTTTCTCCCGGCGTGTGCTTCGCCTGACCTTCTTGCTCTGATTCAGAGCCTCTCGCCGCCGCCGGGTCGCGGGCGGCGAGCCACGCCAGCACCGGACCCGATACGAACAATGATGATCCTGTGGCGATCACCACGCCCGCGATCATCGGCCAGGCGAACCCGGCGACCGCCGGCCCACCCCAGATCGCCATCGGCAGCAGTGCCGCGAGCGTCGTGCCGGAGGTAAAGATGCAGCGGGCGAGGACCTGGTTGAGGCTGCGGTCGATCACATCCGCCAGCGGCTCGTTGCCGCCGCCGCGCAGGTGCTCGCGGATACGGTCATAGACCACCACCTTGTCATTCACCGAGTAGCCGATCAGAGTCAGCAAGGCGACGATTGTGGTGAGGTTGACCTCCCACCCGGTCACCGCGATGACGCCGAAGGTCTTGGTGACATCAAGAAACAGCACCACGATGGCCCCGGCCGCGAAGTGCCACTCGAACCTGACCCAGATGTAGGCCAGCATGGCCAGAACCGCGAGCGACAGGGCAATGAGACCCGTGGTGGCAAGCTCGCCGCTGATGGTCGGACCGACGAGGTCGATCTGGTCGAAGACTGCGCCCGGAACGGCCTGCGCGGCTGCCGCCTCGACAGCAGCGACCGTGGCTTGCCCGGCCGCGCCCTGCACGCGGATCAGCGCCTCGTTCGGGTCGCCGAATGCTTGTAGGTTGGCATCACCCGGCACACTGGCGGCCATCGCCGCGCGCAGCTCTGCCAGCGGCACTGGCAAATCCGAGCGCAGCACCATCTGCACGCCCCCGGTGAAGTCGATGCCGAGGTTCGGACCGGGCCACACCAGCGCCCCCACCGCCCCCGCCGACAGCACCGCCGACACCGCCAGCGCCAATCGCCCCCGCCGCATGAACGAGAACGCGCCGGGCGCAGGCACGCCGCCAATAAGCGGCGCTATGGCCAGCCGCGCAGGTTTGCGTCGGCGCACCAGCGCCTCCATCATCATCCGCATCAGCACGACCGCGGTGAACATCGAGATCAGGATGCCGAGGCTCATGGTGATGGCAAAACCCCGGATCGCACCGGCGCCGAACATGAACAGCAGCACCATCGCCAACAGCGTGGTGATATTGGCATCCAGGATCGTCGCCCAGGCTCGCGCATATCCCTGCGTCAGCGCCTTGATGGCTGTGGCGCCTTTCGCCGTTTCCTCGCGGATACGGCTGAAGATCAGGATGTTGCTGTCCACCGCGATGCCGAGGCATAGGATGATGCCCGCGATCCCCGGCAGGGTCAGCGTGGCGCCCAATATGCCAAGGGCGGTCAGCGTCAGCATGACGTTCAGTCCAAGAACTGCGCTGGCCAGAAGGCCCCATCCGCCGTAGAGGCCAACCATGATCGCCAGAACCAGCGCGAGGCCCATTGCCCCGGTGACTAGCCCCGCCTTGATGGAATCCGCGCCAAGCGCCGCACCGACGCTGCGTTCCTCGATCACCTCGAGCGAGGCCGGCAGCGCGCCCGATGTCAGTAGCACCGCCAGCGTCTGCACCTCTTCCACGGTGAAATCGCCGGTGATCTGGCCCTGACCGCCTGGAATGACGGTCTGGATGACCGGTGCGGTCAGTACCGCGCCATCGAGGACAACGGCAAAGCGCTGGCCGATGTTGGCTCCGGTGATTTCGGCAAAAACAACAGCCCCCTGCCGGTCGAAGGCGAAGGTGACCATCGGACGCCCGGTCTCCGGGATCGAAGGCCGACGCCGCCCGGTCCAAGCGGTCGCCGGACAACGCCACGCGATCCTCGACCGGGATCACACCAGAGCCGTCTCGCATCTCCAGCAGCGACACGCCGGGACCGGGACCGGGGGCCACCATCTGGAAACTCATCTTCGCGGTGGAGCCCAGAAGGTCGCGCAGTTGCGCAGGATTCTCGATACCGGGCATCTGGACGAGAATACGGTCCTCGCCGACGCGACTTATCACAGGCTCTGATACGCCCACCTGATCGACCCGGTGGCGGATCACCTCGAGGCTGCTGTCGGCTGCAGCCGTGGTGGCGCGATCAAGTCCGGCTTCGGTCAAGGCCAGCCGCATGGTGCCGTCGGTCAGCTCCACCGTGAAATCGGGCGCGCCGCCTGGCGGTACGGTGGCCGCCGCCGCGCTTTGCATGGCTGCGGTCAAGGCATCGTCTGCCGGGACCGACAGGGCCAGCCCCTCTGTGCGGATGGTGTCTGGGTTCAGGTTCCGGGCGCGTATTTCGGTGGCGAGGTTTTCGCGCAATTCCTGCAAGCGGGATTGTGCAAGATCCTCACGGGCAACGGCCAGCAACAGATGCGCACCGCCTTGAAGATCAAGTCCTAGAGAGACTGTCTGGCTGGTCGCCCAGTCGGGCAAAGTGCTTCGGACGGACGAGGGGAGAAAGTTGGGGAGAGCCGTCGCGACTGCCAGAAGCAGCACGACGATATAGGTCATCACGACCCACGCTGGTCGGCGCATTTTCAGTATCCATTCTTGCCTGAGAGTTCAGCTTGACGAAAACGCGTCAGGCCGCAGGCGGCCCCCGGACCGGGGGCAGGATATGGATTTCGGTGGTAAGGAAAGATTGGAGCGGCGCAGGCGATTTCGCCGTCGCGGCGCGAAATGGCCAAGCCTGCACCGCAGCGCCCGGCAGGATTGCGTCTGGCGAAGTATCGTCAGGCAGTTGCGCGCGCAGCAGGTGCCGCTGCGTGGAGGGAATGCCCATGGCTTGCTCAAGCTTGCTCTGGGCAGCCGGCCCGCCATTTTCCGCCATGCCCTCCGCGTGGCCCTGCGGCAGACCGAAAAGCAAAAGCGCCAGCACGACGAGAAGCCGCGACAAGATCGCTCCAAGCCTTTCCGAACTGGGCGTTGGCGCGATTGTCATCCTTGGGCGGCCCAGACGTAGGCGACATAGCCCGCCAGCATCGCAACACCAATCCCGCGCCCGATCACCGGTCGGGTCAGCAGCAGCACGGTGAGGATCAGCGAGACCGTGATCATGAAGGGTAGATCGAACGTCAGGAACCGCGAAGCGACCGGGATCGGCGCGATCAGTGCCGTCACGCCCAGAATACCCAACACGTTGAAAATGTTCGATCCGACAATGTTGCCGATGGCGATCTCTGACTGGCGGCGGAAGGCGGCGACCAGTGACGTCGCCAGTTCCGGCAGCGATGTGCCCACGGCAACGATGGTCAAGCCGATGAAGGCTTCCGTAATCCCGTATCCGCGCGCGATGTTGACCGCACCGTCCACCAGGAAACGGGCCCCGACCATGAGGGCGACAAGGCCGCCGATCACCCAAAGTGTCGACACGAGTGCCGAAGCCGGAGCGGGCACGCCGACGTCCTCGGCCTCCATGTCGCCGGGTTGGCGGTAGACCCAGATCAGATAAGCGGCCAGACCCGCCACCAGGATCAGACCCGAGAGGCGCCCCATCTGCGCCATGGCGAATATGGGCACCAGTACCAGTGCCGCCGCCATCATCACGGCCGTATCGCGACGCAGCGTAGCTCCCATGATTTTGATCGGCCAGATCAGCGCCGACAGGCCGACAATCAGCAGGATGTTGGCGATGTTGGAACCCACGATGTTGCCGAGCGCGATGTCGGGCACACCGCGCCATGCGGCATCGACCGACACCAGGAGTTCGGGCGTGGATGTGCCGAAGCCAACCACTGTCAGTCCGATCAACAGCGGCGGGATCGCCATGCGCCGGGCAATGCCCACGCTGCCGCGCACCAGCGCCTCGCCACCGAAGAACAAGCCGATCAACCCGGCAATCAAGTACAAATAGTCCACGGAAACTGCCCCTCGCAGGCAGTTGATCCGCCTTCAACACAAAATTGCGTATCGAAGTAGTCCGCTACAAGATGTCAAAAAAAATAATACTTCGGGCGAAGACGGCCGAAAGAAAGAATCTTTGAAACGACCCTTGCGGTACCGCCAACTCGACACGAAATTTAAGGGATGTTCGTGGTGTGGGATGTCCCGATGCTTTATCGACGAAGTGCACACCGATCGAATGACCGGCTGAGCGGAGATGGTGGGTCACGACCATGAACTCATCATCCAACCGAGCACTGGCTGTCAACGCATACGGCGGTAGAGTGGAAGTTGACTACTTCAATTCCCGCAGGGCGATGATGGACGGCTTCGTGGCGAGGCATTTCACCTGGCCCGGCACCTTGCACCTTCACGGAGTGGCCTTTGGATGGGACATTCTCCGGGCTCCCCTCAACGTCATCCTTTCGCCGATTCTCGTGCTGACCCGCATCGCTGCGTATCTTTTCGGCCGCGCGGGATGGCGTAGCGGTGCCGACTGGCTGGCCAGACGGCAGATCCTTCTGCGCACCTCCGTCGCGCGGCGGGTCGAGATGCTCCTTGTAACCGATCTACTGGAACTGCCTTTCGACGAAGGGTTCGCCGCCCACGACCAGCACACGCTGACGCGCGCTGTTCTCTCGGCGCCGCAGTTGCGCGAAATGATCCGCACGCGGGGAAGCGCCGCCGAGGCTGAAGGCCTTGGCCGGCGGATCGCAGGTGCTCTCGGCGAATACGCGGGTGCCCGATCCGCTGTCGCGGAGATTACCACGACGCTGTGCGTCCTTGTCGTCGGCGCCTTGGCGTTTCAGGCGCTGACGCCGGGCATGATCTCGTTTGCGCCGGGCGTGGCGGACACCATGGCACGCGCCACCGCCATCGCCGCCTTTCCGCTCGGTGAGACGCTTGGCGGGCTGTGGTACCGCGTTTTCGTGGCAGACGCTTCCCCGTGGCTGGTGGGTGCGACAGTGGCAGGGCTGGTGATGATCGGCTCAGTCATCGCCGCCTTCGCGGGCGTGCTTGCCGACCCGGTGCAAAGCCGCCTCGGCATCCACCGCCGTCGTCTGGGACGGCTGCTGGATACGGTGGAGGTAGAGATCCTCGGGCGTGGCGACAGACCTTTCGTTGCGCGCGAGCATTTCTATGCACGTGTTCTTGATCTTTGGGATGCCGTCGCGAGTACCGTCCGAATCTTCAGGAACTGACAGTCGGCGTCATGCGTGGCCCGCAGCCACCGAGAGCGCAACGG
>CAVQRB010000019.1:0-146073 GCA_963715055.1 uncultured Alphaproteobacteria bacterium
TTGTTTTGATGCCCGCTCCGGTGGGTTTCCGGAATGATCTCGTGGCTAATGACATAGAGCATTGCGCCCGCTGCGAAAGCCAGGCCCCATGGCAGAAATGGCTCAGAAATGGATATCAGAGCCGCGCCAAGCACGCCTCCGATAGGTTCCACCAGACCAGTCAGCGTAGCGATACTCCAGGATTTGAAACGTCCGTAGCCTTCTCCTAGCAGTGCCACAGCAACGGCCAGACCTTCCGGCAAGTTTTGCAAGCCAATGCCAATCGCGAGTGGCATACCACCTGACGCTCCGTGTGCGCCAAAACCGACACCAACGGCTAATCCTTCCGGAAAGTTATGGATCGTAATTGCAAATATGAAGAGCCAGACCTGACGCAGCGAAGCGCTTTCCGGCCCCTCGCGACCGGTCTTAAAATGCTCATGGGGTAAGGCCTCGTTCAAGGCAGCGACCATACCCATCCCGATAAGAATCCCTGCTACCGCAATTGCAGCAGGAATTGCGCCGGGTCCAAAGCTTTCTTCTGCGGTCTCCAATGCTGGAATGATCAGCGAAAAGAACGACGCCGAGAGCATAACTCCGGCGGCAAAGCCCAAGGAAAAATCTCGCACACTTCGGCTGGGTGCTCTGCCAAATAATACTGGAAAAGCGCCAACAGCCGTCATCAATCCGGCAATGAGACTACCTAGGAAACCCAGTGCTACCGGAGACAGATCTTCCACACGTCGCGTGATAGCCTAACTTTTCGTCCGATGCAGCAAATGTATGCTCGGCGGTCAAATTCTATCTTACGCCCTTTCGCTCAAGGCATTGCGAAAAACTTGTTTAAGCAAAGCCGAGAGTCCCCGATACTGTCGATAAAACCCGAAGTGCATCGCTTTTTTCCTGTCTTGGGTCTCCGAAGACGGACCTTACAGCCCGTTCCGCCGTGCTACGAAATCGGCAAGATGGGGGACATAGTCCTCGGGTCCATTACCTCCCGCTGCGAGAGCCATCGCAAAACTGTTCTTTGCCGCATTGCCCGTCGGATTGGCGACCCCGGCGGCATCGGCCATGCTCTCGAGGTAGGTGAGGTCCTTTAGCGCGTTAATCAATGTAAACTTATGCGCTTCACGATTGCCCTCCAACGCATATCCCATAAAGGTTTGATAAAAGCCGCAATCCATTCGGCTACCGCGGATCACGCTGTCGAAGGTCTCGACAGAAATTCCAACTTTTTGTCCCAGTGCAAGCGCCTCGGAATAGAGTGCTGCATAGCCCAGTGAAAGGAAGTTATTGAGCAGCTTCATACGATGCCCGTCACCCGGTTTGCCAATGTGAAGGACCGTGCTGGCCCAGGCTTCGATCACTGGCTTTACGCGCTCGAACACCGCATCATCGGCCCCAACCATTGCCGATAATGTACCTTCCTCGGCCTGAACCGGCGTTCCACCCAATGGCGCATCCACCAGATGTATGCCGCGCTCCGCCAGCGTTTGGGATAGTCGCGTAGTGGAAACCGGGTCGGATGTCGAACAATCGACGATCACGGCACCGCCCGACAATCCCGCGGACAGTTTCTCGACCACCGCTTCGACTTGTGGTGAGCCAGGCAGGCACAAAAAGACAATGTCGGAGGCTTCGGCAAGCGCTTGTTCAGATGCCGTCTCATGCGCGCCGCGCGACACCAGATCCACGATCGGTTCGCGATTGCGGTGCCCCAGCACTGTCAGGCCATAGCCTTTGCCCAGAATGTTCTTGGCCATCCCGTGTCCCATGTAACCCAAACCGATGAATCCGATCGATTCCTGCATTTCAGTCTCCCTATGTGTTGACCTGATGGCAAATCTGCCGGTACCGACAGAGTGCTTGGCCCTATCAGGCGCATGCAGTGTATACATCGGGAACAAACGACATGCCCAATAACTTCGCAATCTATCCAAGCCTAAAAGGAAAAACAGTATTTGTCAGCGGTGGCGCCTCCGGGATAGGGGCGGAGATCGTGACAGCATTTGCGGCACAGGGATGCCAAGTCGGGTTTCTTGATCTCGATGGTGACACAAGCGCGACGCTCGCCAATAAAACGCCAGGGGAAATCGCCTATGAGATTTGCGATTTGAGAGACATTGACGCTTTGCGAGCTGGTCTGGAACGCTTGGCTTTGCGACTTGGGCCAGCCTCGATTCTGGTCAACAACGCGGCGCGCGATGACCGGCATGACTGGACTGATGTGACCGCCGAATACTGGGACGAACGGATGAATACCAATCTGCGGCATATGTTCTTTGCGATTCAATCCGTGGCGCCGGGCATGATTTCGGCGGGCGGTGGTTCAATCATCAACATGGGGTCGAATTCCTGGTGGGAGGCAGGCGGCGGGTTTCCGTCCTACGCCACTGCTAAGGCAGCGGTACATGGGTTGAGCCGCACGATGGCCCGCGATCTAGGAGAACATCGCATCCGGGTGAACACAGTGGTACCGGGATGGGTAATGACGGAAAGGCAAAGAGAGCTGTGGGCGACGCCGGAGGCTTTGGAAAAGCACCGTGCGCGGCAATGTCTGCCCGACCTGATCGACCCGGTCTACGTGGCCCGTATGGTGCTGTTTTTGGCGTCAGATGATGCCGCCATGTGCACGGCGAACAATTATATGGTCGAGGCCGGATCAATCTGAGCCCGTTACAGGAACATGTCGCTCGAGCTTTGTTTGCTAAGGTCCTGTCGCGTTTTGCCCCCGCGCCAAATGTGAAATTTGGATGCGGTGGCCTACAGGTTCTCGTTTAGCGGGACGGTACAGGCGCCGCTTGGTCAATCAGGCCTTTTGATTTTAACGTCGCCCAAAACTCCGTTGGAATTGGTGCTTTGAACCAGTCGATGATTTGCTCCAGCTCGCCCTTATCGCGTGGACCCGGTATCACAGAACTGACGATATCATTCATCAATGGGAACTGCAGCGCCGCGGCCGCCAGAGGAACAGAAAACGCGTCGGCGACGGCACCGAGCGCACGCGCCTTTTCTACGATTTCAGCGGGTGCCTTTGCGTAGTTCCACATGTCCCGGCCCGCCAAAATGCCCGAATTAAAAGGGCCACCACAGATAATCGATGTCCCCGCGGCAAGACAGGCTGGGAAAAGCGTGTCCAATGGCGTCTGCTCAAGTAAGGTGTAACGTCCGGCGAGAAGAAAAACGTCCCAGTCCCCGATTTCGAGAGCATCCGTGCAGACTTCGTTTTCGTTCACACCCAGTCCGATTGCTTTCACGTGCCCGGCCTTGCGCAACTCATCCATCGCGCGATAACCGCCTTTTTCCAGATCTCGGAAGTGGCGTGTGTTCTCTTCTCCATGCTGGAATGAACCGATGTCATGAGCCAGCAGGATATCGATACGTTCGAGCCCAAGGCGCTGAAGATTGTCCTCGTAGGCGCGCATGATGCCATCATATCCGTAGTCATAAACAACATGGAACGGCAACGGATCAATCATACCAAAATCCATCGGGTTTGCGACCGCGCCAGGGTGGAGAAGTCTTCCGACTTTGTCAGAAAGAACATATTCCGTACCGCGCAGTATATCGCCCATGACCCGCTCGGATCGTCCAAACCCATACCAAGGAGCCGTATCGAAGTAGCTGATGCCAGCTTCTTTGGCGGTTCGTATCAAGTCCGCTGCTTGAGCATAGTCGAGATCAACGAAATTTCCACCAAGAGGCGCGCCGCCTAGTCCAAGCGTATCAATCGTAAGCCCTGTCTGACCAACCTGTCGTTTTTCCATTCTTGGCAACCCCCTGTTTAGAGCCATTTGAAGCAGATAATTGACTGTGCCACTAGTCGTCGCTCAGATCACAGTAGAAGTGGCTTGTTGGCAGCGCGATGTGCTGCGTTTCAGCAGCACTATTCCTCAAAGCGAGTATTAAACAGATTTGAGGTCAAGGCTTGGGAGCAGCCGTATTTGATCAGGATCAACGCATTTTTTTCCAACATGGCTATAGCTTGGAGTAACTTTGTGAAAGTAGGTCAAACGTGAAGCAGCTACTCTTTTTTGTTCCGTTTATTGCGCTGGGCTCTTCGCTGCACGCCGGCAGCACGGGGGAATCCCTATTTCAGGAAAACTGCATCTCCTGTCACGGCATCGCCGGGCAAGGTGACGGTCCAATTGCGAAGCAACTGAATACAGCTCCGGCAGACCTGACCAAGATATCTGCCCGTCGTGACGGCGTGTGGCCGATGCTTGAGATGATGTCGATTATCGATGGCTATTCCCGGAACACAGTTCCGCGTGAAGATATGCCAGTCTTCGAAAATTTTCTGGATAACGAGATGGTTGAATTTGACACAGGAAATGGTGAAGCCATCCTTGTCCCAAGCAAGCTGATCGAAATAGTGGAGTATCTAGAAGCTCTACAGAATCCCGCGCCGACGCGCTACGTGCCCTGAGTTTTTTAAGCGTGTGAAACTGGAACTGGTTTGCCCTAAGAACGACTTCAATTGAAGTAATGACAAACAGAATAGCCATAACGTCCTCGGCCCTGCCCAACTAAAAAATCTTCTTCTAAGAAGGTTAAATCCCTTTTTTGGCCTCTTGGCGCCGCTCATCTAACGCTTGTCGAATGATCTGATAGGATGACGACAGAAACAGACTTGCCATAATCGCCGCGACGATGAGATCTGGCCAACCCGAAGCAGTGGCCCAGACGCCGAAGGCCGCGATCATAACGGCAACGTTACCAATCGCGTCATTTCGCGAGCAAAGCCAGACCGAGCGCACGTTGGCGTCACCGTCCTTGTAGCTGACGAGAAGAAACACACTCGCCAGATTGGTTGCCAAGGCCAGTGCAGCGACGACGCTCATGATCTCAGCTTCTGGAACGCCTACGAAGAAGACTCGGTAAACGGTTGATCCAAACACCCACGCGGCCATCAAAAAGAGGCTGATGCCCTTGGCCAAGGCTGCAGCCGTGCGAGCCCGGATCGACGCGCCGATGACAGCCAATGAAATGCCGTATGTCAGCGCGTCTCCGAAGAAATCCAGCGCGTCGGCTTGAAGCGCTTGCGACTGAGCCAGATGACCGGCCGTCATCTCGACCACAAACATCGTTGCGTTCAACGCGATGACAATCCACAGCCGCCGTTTGTATTCGTCCGAAACGCCATCAAATTTATCATTGTCTCCGCAACAGCCGGACATTGAATTTCCTCTTAGAAAGGGCGCCAGTTGAGCAACGGTAGTATGTCCTTGCGCCTAGGATTGCTCGCCGTCAACTTGTTCCATGTATCAAGTGCTTGAGCTGCATACATCAAAGAAGGTCCACCTCCCATGTAGATTGTGACCGCCAGCATTTCTTCGAATTTCTGGCGTGAAGCACCCAGCTTTATCAAAGTTTTTGTATGAAACCCGATACAGGCGTCACATCTCAAAGCGATCGCAATACCCATGGCAATGAGTTCTTTGGTTTTCTCTTCAATGGCGCCAGCGGAACACGCGCCTTGCGCCATTTGCGAGAAACCTGCCGTTATTTCAGGGACTTCCTTGCGCAAAACAGCGATTTGTTTGGATATCCCGTTTGTCAGATCTGGATTCCGCCATGTTGAAAAACTCGGTCGCTGAGTGCAAACGGCCAAAACAGTAGAATATCCTTCCGCCAGTTTTCCTTTTCGCAAACGTTGTTTTCCAAAACGGCGCTCGGGAGAAAAGTGTTCCAAGTTTTTCAGACGATTTTCGCCTGTCGGAGTTTTTCAACACAATCGGCCGGAAGCTGCCCTACTAACTTTGCGTATTCCCGCGCCTTCCGGGCGTTGTGCGAAGTTCTGAGATCGAGTGGCGCTCGATCATTCGGTGGACGCGGATTGGCTCGGAGCCCCTATGCAGCGCACGCAGCTTATCGAAGTTTTCGATGTCCGCCTCTGTGCGACGTTCATGGTGGCGGATGTACTCGACCCAGGTCGGGACGTGGTAACTCTCGCTCCAGATATCAGGGTTCTCCATGTCGCGGAGCAGTGTCCAGTGACCGGCGCCATCCCGGATCCGAATCCGACGGCGATCTGCCATGAGTTCGAGGAAGGTCGGCACGTCGGCCTCGTCGATCTTGAAGTCCACGATCACCATGACCGGGCCGCTCTGTGGTTGGATGTCGAGCGAAAGCTCTGGTTCGATGAATGTGTTGGCGGGGTCCAGACGCATTTCCGAACGGTCGGGCAGGGGCGCCAGCTTGCCAAACGCCAGACCGGCAACCATGGCGACACCTGCGCCGAGAAGCGCGACCGACATGCCGTTCGCTTCCGCCAGTGCGCCCCACATCCAGCTTCCCGCGGCCATCCCTCCGAACGTCCCTGTCTGGTAGAGCGCGATAACACGACCGACGACCCAGCGCGGGGTGGAGAGCTGGATCGTGGTGTTCAGGAGAGACAGCGTCAGAACCCAACAGGCCCCGGCAAGGAACATCACGCCGCCTGCAAGTATTGCAGGCGGTGACAGCGCCAGGGCCAGATAACAGATCGCGTAGCCGCCAAAACCGATGCGAATGATCGCTTCATTCTCAAAGTGATCACGGAAGCGCCGACTTGCCATCGCGCCGAACACGGCACCTATGCCGAAGGCGCCGAGAAGAACGCCGTAGGCAAGGGATGTGCCGGTGAGGGCATCGCGGACAATGACCGGAAGAAGCGCCTGAAGCGCGATTGCGGAGAATCCGAAGAGAAACGCGCGCGCAATCGTACGAACCAGGTTCGGCGAAAGCGCGACATAGCGTAACCCGGCGGCGAAAGCACTGCCGAAGCGCTCCCTTGGCAGCTTGCTGGTTTTTGGCTTTGGCTTCCAGGCAAAGAGCGCGGCAATGATTGCGACGTAACTCGCGGCGTTGACCGCAAAGGCGGCCGCGGCTCCAAAAGCGGCAACAATAGCGCCACCGGCGGCCGGGCCGACGCTGCGCATCATGTTGAAGCCCATGGAGTTGACGGAGACGGCGGCAGGAAGTTCAGACTTGGTGACAAGGTCCCCCACCGTTGCCTGCCAGGACGGGTTGTTGAGCGCCGTGCCGCAGCCGATCAGGAACGTGAAGAAGAGAAGCAACCAGGGTGTGAGCAGTCCCTCGAAGGCAAGAAAGGCAAGACCGACAGAGGCGACGCACATGAAGGCTTGTGCCCAGAGCATGATCTTCCGGCGATCGAAATTGTCGGCGAAGACACCGGCCGTCAGTGAGAAGATCATGATCGGCAGCGTGACCGACGATTGCACCAGGGCAACCATGCTCGCCGATGAGGTCAACGAGGTCATCAGCCAGGCCGCACCCACTGCCTGAACGATGCCGCCGAAGTTCGAGGCGAGTGTCGCGAACCAGAGATTGCGAAAGGCGGGATTCCTGAAAACGGCCAGTGTCGAAGGCGGCTCGCTCATAACGCGTCAGAACCGCTCGACCCACGGGCGGACGGCTACCTCATTGGTCCAGGCACTGCGGTCCTGTTCGATCAGGTGGCGATAGGTGCGGGCAATCGCGTCCGGCCGCAGCATGGAGCCCGGTTTGTCGTCGGGCTCTGCACGACCGGGGTTCAGGATGGCCCCGTCGATATTGACCCAGACGACATGGATGCCTTGAGGATGCAGTTCCCGCGCCATGCTCTCGGCAAGACCGCGTTGTGCGAACTTGCCCATGGCAAAGGGTGCCGATTGCGGGAAGCCTTTGACGCCGGCAGAGGCGCCCGTGAACAGGATGGTGCCGCGTGTCCCCTCAATCGGCTCAGCGCTCAGCATTTGTCTGGCTGCGTGCTTGCCCGTCAGGAACGCTCCGATCGCTGTCACCTCGACCGCGTTTCGCACGTCGTCAGCAGACAGTTCCGCAATTGGTCCACGCACCCGTGCCGAGGGGTTGTAGATCACGACCCGAGGTGCCGTAGGAAGACCGTCGAACAGTGCCGCCACAGCGTCTTCGTCCGTGGCATCCAGCTGCACCGCGCGGGCAGCGGTTTCGGCAGCAAGAGATCCCAGCTTGTCCGCGCTGCGGGCCGCGAGCGTCAGTGAGTAGTCTTCCGCAAGGTTCCGCGCCAAAGCTGCTGAAAGGCCATCCCCGACTCCGATGATGACAGCATGTGGTTTGGTCATCGACATTCCTTCCTCAACATCCAGCAGATACTTGACCTCTGAATGCGCATGAAATACGCCTACCACGTCAAGCGGGCGTTGTGTAATGGTAAGACCCTTGCCTTCCAAGCAAGAGATGCGGGTTCGATTCCCGCCGCCCGAAAAACCACTTCCTACAAATTACCTGCAAAGTTTTGTGATCGTTTCCGACAAAATGCGTTCGATTCGCTCCAATCGCAGAGCGCACGGTTTAAGTCCGGCGCGTTGCCTGCAAGACCAAAATGCAGTTTTTCAATCATCTCCTGTTCTTGGAAAAATGGAGTTCCTCTCGGTTTGAAGGACGGTTTTGGAGTTGGAGATCCGAGCTCTTGAGCGGCGGTCCTTGTGTAGTTGATGAGTGACTTTTTCCCAAAGCCAAGCGCCTCGCGAGGGTTCTACAGCCTTCAGATGAACTCGAAGGATGAGAAGCGAGCTTCGTCTTTCGGGGGATTGCGGCGATCCGGCAACTCGCATCGGAGCGTGGCGAATAGACTCTCGCACATGCATTGCCCGGCAGGCGATTGTACCGCAATCTGCCGCGAGGGGTGTTGTCATAGCAATCACCGACCGATCCCATTGACGAGCGCACATCCATTTCCTTGCAGCGCACGTCAAAAGCCACACATGTATCGTGCGATCCATGGTCGCTAAGGTAACGACGTGTTCCGGTTTGTGCCGAGTGAACACCATCGTCATCGCGTCGATGACCAGTTGGGCCCTTTGTTCATTCCCTATGGCCTGATCAATACTGCGACGACTACAGGCGTCGAGGACGACAGCCAGCGACAGAAAGCGCGCCCAAGTCGGCGCCAAGTTTTATCGGCAACCCAAAGTACATTTGGTGTATCAGCTTGAAAGGTGCGATCCACCAAATCATTGGTCGGTTGAACACGTACACCACGTTCTGTGGTGACTACAAATTTACGACGACAGGCGCTCACACCCTCATAAGCCGGTTCAGCGTGAATGCGCGGCGCCCCGCAAGTCTTCTTGGACGCTTCGCGGATACTGGAGATCTGATTGCTCAGGGCTTTGTCATCAACGGGACGAGCGCTTGGTGGACGAATGGATCAAGTATGAAAACGGCCGTGCGACAAGCCCAAAAGGCGTAAACTGTATGGATGGAATAATCGGCTTGGTTCGCAGTCGTGAATTTGAAGATCGTCGTGATGTAATGTCGTTCCGTGCAAACCGGGTCGCGGTCGTTGACAGGACATTCCTTTCTTGTCTCAGTTACTGCTCCTCTCGGCACAAATCACGCAACTGTGTCGGTTCCGTCCTTGTCAGCCGGTCATAGCGGTCGCCGACACCAATACCCGATTGACTGATCTACCCGTGAAACGTCGCCGCACAAGCCTCATACGCCCGCGCCAATTTCCAAAACTGCGCATAGCTCGCGCCAGTACAACCAAGTGTTCCCTGAAGACCGCAGGATAAGGGTTTCTCCTGCTCCCCATGAGAAACACTCCCCTCCATCATGTAAAAATTGCCCGTCAAACCGGTGGAACTCCAAGTCTCTAAGTGGCGAAAGCCATGATCCGGTTTCTGCCATCGACTCTTGGTTCGCCATAAATCGGCAAGAGGAAAAGGCTTGGGCACAGGCGCAGTTGCTCCCGCTTCGAACGGCGTGCTGCTTACGACATATCGACGCCAGCGACGCTTCTGAACCTGCCGATGTCTTGACCCTTCGCCCATTGGTTGCCATGACGGGATCGTGACTTCAAAGGATTGCTGATGGCCCCGACTAAGACCCCGCCGCCCGATGTTCCGGGCAAAACGGAAGAGCGCGAAAAGTCGAAGCGGATCGGTGCGCTCGGCGCGCTGGCACCCTTCGTCTGGCCCTACCGTGGCCTGATGTTCGCGGCGCTCGCAGCCCTCGTGGCGACGGCCGTCATCTCCCTTACGCTGCCGCTTGCCGTGCGCCGGGTCGTCGACAACTTCGACACCGAGAACGCTTATATTCTGGATCAGTATTTCGCCGCGGCACTCGGCATCGCGCTCTTGCTCGCGATCGGGACCGGGCTGCGCTACGCGCTGGTCACCCGCCTTGGCGAGCGCGTCGTGGCGGACATCCGCAAGGCGGTCTTTGACCGCGTGGTCGGCATGAGCCCGTCGTTCTTCGAGCAGGTGATGACCGGCGAGGTGCTCAGCCGGATCACGACGGACACCACGCTGATCCTGTCGGTCATCGGCTCGTCGGTTTCCATCGCATTGCGCAACCTGCTGATCTTCGTGGGCGGGCTCATCCTGATGCTGCTCACCTCGGCGAAACTCACCGGGCTCGTGCTGCTGATCGTGCCGGCGGTGGTGGTGCCGATCCTTGTGTTGGGGCGCAGGCTGCGTGGCCTGAGCCGCGAGAACCAGGACTGGATCGCCGCGTCTTCGGGCAATGCCTCTGAAACGCTCAGCGCGGTTCAGACGGTTCAGGCCTTCACCCATGAAACCGCGAGCCGCGGCCAGTTTTCGGAAGTAACAGAGCTGTCCTACGACGCGGCAAGGCGGCGGATTTCGACCCGTGCCCTGATGACCGTGATCGTGATCTTCCTCGTCTTTGCCGGCATCGTTGGTGTCCTTTGGGTCGGCGCGCGCGACGTGCGGGCGGGGGACATGTCGCAAGGCGCGCTCGTGCAGTTCGTGATCTATGCGGTGATGGTTGCGGGCGGTGTTGCGGCCCTGTCGGAAATCTGGGGCGAGTTGCAGCGTGCGGCGGGTGCCACGGAGCGGCTGGTCGAGTTGTTGCAGACCGAAGACACCGTGAAGGATCCGGCAAAGCCGCGGGCCCTCGCGCATCCCGTCGAAGGTCGGATCACCTTCGATGACGTCACTTTCACCTATCCGACGCGACCCGGGATCAATGCGTTGGACCATGTGAGTCTCACCGTCGAGCCCGGGGAAACCGTGGCTTTCGTGGGACCATCGGGCGCGGGAAAGACGACGATCATCCAGATGCTCTTGCGGTTCTACGACCCGGTCAGCGGGCGCATCCTGCTCGATGGCGTCGACCTCAGGGATCTGCGTCGCGAGGACTTCCGCAAGGCGGTGGCGCTTGTTCCACAGGACCCGGTTATCTTCGCGGCCTCGGCGCGTGACAACATCCGCTTCGGGCGCCCCGACGCCAGCGACGCAGAGATCGACGCCGCGGCCAAGGCGGCAGCTGCGCATGAGTTCATCATGAGACTGCCCGGCGGCTATGACGCCTATCTCGGCGAGCGGGGGGTGATGTTGTCCGGCGGGCAGAAGCAGCGGATCGCCATCGCGCGGGCAATCCTGCGCAATGCGCCTGTGTTGCTGCTGGACGAGGCCACGAGTGCGCTCGACGCCGAAAGCGAACGCGCAGTGCAGCATGCCGTCGATACCCTGAGCCAGGGGCGCACCACGCTTATCGTCGCGCACAGGCTCGCCACGGTGAAGAAAGCCGACCGGATCGTGGTCATGGACCAGGGCCGGATCGTTGCCACCGGGCCGCATGAAAAGCTCGTGTCGGAAGACGGCCTTTACGCTCGATTGGCACGGTTGCAGTTCACCGACGGTATCGCGGCGGAGTAATCTTGGCGGCAACGCCAGATTTAACGTGGCGTCGAAACCGGTCGCCGCCCTACGGCAATGCTTGCACTGAGTGCCAATTGCCCCCATCTTCCCCGGCAGAACGAAAAAGCCCGGAAAACGGGCATCAGGGAGGAAGACCTATGACCTTTGCCGGGTATGATGACCGTAATGCCATCGAGGCGGAAATGCCGTGGGACAAGCGTCCTGTCGCCAAGACGCTCTATGGTCTGCTGAGCGATACAGCCGGCAGGTTTCCCGGCCACAATGCGATCAGCTACCAGATTTTCTCGGGCGCAAAGGACAAGGCGGAAACGCTGACCTGGTCGCAACTCAAGGACAAGGTCACGCAGACCGCGAACCTCTTCCGCTCGCTTGGCGTCGGCAAGTCGGATGTCGTGGCCTACATCCTGCCCAACGCCAATGAGACCGTGCTTGCCCTACTGGGCGGGGCCACTGCAGGCATCGTGAACCCGATAAACCCGCTGCTCGACGCCGAACAGATCGGCTCGATCCTGCGCGAGACCAAGGCCAAGGTTGTCGTGACCCTGCGGCCTTTTCCCAAAACGGATGTGGCCGACAAGGCGGCGGAAGCCGTGGCGCTCGCGCCCAACGTCAAGACCGTGCTGGAGGTCGATCTGCTGCGCTACCTGACGCCGCCTAAGTCCTGGATCGTGCCGCTGATCCGGCCCAAGCGAACTGTGCAGAACCAGGCCAAATACATGAATTTCATGGCGGAAATCGCCAAGCAGCCGAAGACGCTTACCTTCGAGGACGTGCAGGAGGACCGTGTCGCCTGCTACTTCCACACAGGCGGTACCACCGGCATGCCCAAGGTTGCACAGCACAAGTATTCGGGGCTGGTCTACAACGGCTGGCTCGGCACGCGGCTCCTCTTTACCGAAAATGACAACATCATCTGCCCGCTGCCGCTCTTCCACGTCTTTGCCTGTCATGTAATCCTGATGGCCGCCGTGACCTCGGGCGCGCATGTGGTCTTCCCGACGCCGCAAGGCTACCGCGGCGAGGGGGTGATGGACAATTTCTGGAAGCTGGTGGAGCGCTGGAAGATCACTTTCATCATCACCGTACCTACCGCGATCTCCGCCAAGATGCAGCGCCCGATCAATGCTGATGTGAGCTCGGTCAAGACCGCTTTTTCGGGCTCGGCGCCGCTGCCGCTGGAACTGTTCCGCCGGTTCGAGAAGGCCACGGGCGTGACGCTGGTGGAAGGCTACGGGCTGACCGAGGCGACCTGCCTTGTGTCGATCAATCCCACGGATGGCGTGCAGAAGGTGGGCAGCATCGGCATCCCCTTCCCCTATTGCGACGTCAAGATCATGAAGAGCAGCGAGAACGGTCCTGTCGAGGCCTCCGTCGACGAGATCGGCGAGATTTGCGTATCGAACCCGGGCGTTTACGTGGGTCACACCTATACCGAAGACGACAAGAACAAGGATCTCTACTACGGCAATCACCTGCGCACCGGCGATCTCGGGCGGATCGACAGCGATGGCTATCTCTGGATCACCGGGCGCGCCAAGGACCTGATCATCCGGGGCGGGCACAACATCGACCCCGCCGAGATCGAAGAGGCGCTCCTGCACCATGAGGCAGTGGCCTTTGCCGGCGCCATCGGTCAGCCGGACGCCCATTCGGGCGAGGTGCCATGCGCCTTTGTCGAACTGGTTGCGGGTGCGAAGACGACACCGGAAGAACTGCTGGAGTTCTGCAAGACCCACGTCAAGGAACGCGCGGCGCAACCCAAGCACATGACGATCATGCCGGAGCTGCCCAAGACCGCTGTGGGCAAGATCTTCAAGCCGGACCTGCGCAAGTTGGCGATCGAGCGGATCTACAACGAGACACTCGAGGCGGCAGGGCTTGCGGCGCGGGTCATGGTCGTGGTGGATGACAAGAAACGCGGGCTTCTGGCGCAGGTCGATCCGCGCGGGACCTCTGAAGCCGATATCGCCAAGGCGCTGTCGTCCCATATCCGGCCTTGGGAACTGCTGAAGACGGCGAAGGACACGGCCTGATCACTTCAGAAAGCTCTTTGCTTTCATCGTCTTGGGGACTTCTGCTCCAAGACGCCCAAGGATTGTAGGTGCAAGACGGAGCTGGTCGATGACGGTTTCCGGATCTGGCCCTTCGGCGGGCCCGAAGTAGTAAAGCGCCGTCTCCTGCTGCAGCGGATCGCGCCCGCCGTGATGGCCGCGCGCGTCCTGCCCGTGATCGCCCGTCACGATGATTTCGTAGCCCGCGGCACGCCAGCGTGGGATGAAATGCGCGATCATCTCGTCCATCTTGAAACAGGCGTCATCCATTTCCTGGCAATCGTGGTGGAAACGGTGGCCCATGCTGTCGAGCGTGCAGGTGTGCAAAAGCCCGTAGTGGAGCCCGAAGCGCTCGCAAAGCCGTGTCAGCGTGGCGAAGAGATCGACGTCTGAAGGCGTCATCTGGTTGATCAGACCGTAGCCCGTCATCGTGTGGAAGCGACCGTGGTTGATGGTCGTGCTCTCGGGTTCGTCGTATTCGATATCCCGAACAAGATCAAAGGGATGGCGGTTGAAGAACTCCGACCAGAAGGAATGCGCCACGGCCCCCGTGATACCGCCTGCCGCCCGGGTGGCGGAGAAGATGTCGGGGTGGGTGAGGCGGAAGACATTGCTGTTGCCGGTCGAGCCGTGCTCGGCAGGGGCCACGCCGGTGTGGATCGAGGCATAGCAGGAGGCGGAGATCGAAGGCACCACGGAGCGGTGGGTCCAGACGCGCGCCTCGCCGCTCAGCACCCAGCCTTCGAGATTGCCGAAGAGGCGCCGGAAATTCCGGTAAGGGACGCCGTCGAGAATGATGAGAAGGAGTTTCGCGTTCATGGTCCGGGCCTTTCGCTGCCGAGGCTCAAGAGGCCATGAACAGGGCGCGCGCGCAACGGCAAAAAACGCGCCCCGTCGCGCGGCGCTGTCGGACCGGGTTAACGGTGGAAAACAAGGGCAAAAACGGGGGGTGACTTGCGTACACCTGCCGTACACCCCCTGTACACCCCCGGTGCACGACATGCAGCGGTAACGGAGCGCGCGGTGGGGATCCTTGCAAATGCGTTGACGCAGCGCACGGCGGGCGGGCTTGACCGGTGCTGCGAGAGATGGGAAGGCAGGATCACGAAGTTCCGTTCAGGGCCGGAGGCAAGATGCAAAAAGCGCCGGTTCCGAAATCGTCGGGTGGGCCCGGATCGTGCGGAGGGCTGAGGTGGCGCAGCAGACTGGCCTCGCCAGGGTACACCATCCCGCCGAAGAGAAGCGTGAAGCCCATGTCTGCGGTTTCGGTCATCGGTGACGCGCCCAAACCCGGTCGCGGGCGCGCGGAGGGCATCGCGTGATCGGCTATGCGGGGCTTTTCCTCTCGGCGCTGGTGGCGGCGACACTCCTGCCGATGCAGTCGGAGGCGGTGCTGGTGGGGTTGCTTCTCGGCGGCGGGCATTCGGTGGCGCTGCTGCTGCTTGTCGCGACCCTTGGCAATGTGCTGGGCTCGGTGATCAATTGGGGGCTGGGCCGCTATGTCACGCGGTTCCGCGACCGGCGCTGGTTTCCGGCTACGGCGGCGCAGATGGCGCGGGCGGAAGGCTGGTATCGCCACTATGGGCGCTGGTCGCTTCTGGGCGCCTGGCTGCCCGTGGTGGGCGATCCCCTGACCGTGGTGGCGGGCGTGTTGCGCGAACCATTCTGGGTCTTCCTGGCGCTGGTGACAGTGGCCAAGGGCGGGCGCTATCTGGTGCTGGCGGCGGGGGTGCTGGCCTGGGGGTGAGGGCTGCGCGGTTTCGCTTTTCGCGGTCGATCGTCGGCAAGGAACATGGGTGGGCCGTTCTCACGGCCACGATGCCTCATCAGCCGCAGCTCTTGCGAACCTCGGTTTCCCTCAGTCCGGTGTCCACCAGCATGCAACGGTCCCGCGCCTCATAGTAGTACCCTTTGGCGTACCACATCACGGCCTCGGGCTCGCTGCCGTCCGATACCATCCACGCCCCGCGCAGGTATCTGACCGAATAGGTCAGGTTGGTCTGCGCATCGAGCAGATCACCGTCCTGCCCCTGAAACCCCATCTGCCGCGCAGTGGCCGGAAGGATCTGCATCAGCCCGTAATATGGACCGTTGCGCGCCTCCGGGCGGTAATCGCTCTCTCTCTGAATCACACGGTGCACAAGGCTGCGGGGCACGCCGTAAACGTCCGCGGTTTCGTTTATCATCTTGCGCAGTTCTGGTGTCTCGCCCGGATAAAAGGGCGCCGCGCGTGAGACGGTCTCTTCATTCGTGCCGCCGCAAGCGGCGAGTGACAAGGCAGCGGTCAGGATCAGGTATTTCATTGCGCCCGTGTTTCCGTTTTTCATAGCTTTTGCACCCTATCCAAACCGGATCTTCTATCAAGAGCGCAGGATTTCCATGAGCGAGTTTCGGCCTGCGCAGAGGTGCTCCGGCTTGCCAGGTCGATCGGGGCTAATAACTAATTCCCGGCGCTTTCCATCTTGCGGTGCGCGATCACCTCTTCGAGCCAGCCGAGTTTCATCTCGGGCACCGAGGAGAGCAAGAGGTCGGTGTAGTCATCGAAGGGCGGCGAGAGCACCTGCGATTTGGGGCCGTAGCGCACCACGCTGCCCTGATACATCACCGCGATGCTGTCGGAGATCGCGCGCACCGTGGCGAGGTCGTGGGTGATGAAGAGATAGGCCACGTCCTCGATCTTCTGCAGGTTCAGCAGCAGTTTCAGGATGCCGTCGGCCACCAGCGGGTCGAGGGCGGAGGTGACCTCGTCGCAGATGATGAGCTTGGGTTTCGCCGCCAGCGCCCGTGCGATGCAGACGCGCTGTTTCTGGCCGCCTGAGAGTTCGGCCGGGTAACGGTCCTGGAAGCCTGTCCCGAGTTCGATCTCGTCGAGAAGCTCCTGGATGCGTTTCTGTTTCTCCGCGCCCTTGAGGCCGAAGTAGAATTCCAGCGGGCGTCCGATGATCGTGCCGACGGTCTGGCGCGGGTTCATCGCGGTATCGGCCATCTGGTAGATCATCTGCAATTCGCGCAGGTCTTGTAGCGGGCGCGAGGGAAGATCTGGCGTGAGGGTACGGCCATCAAAGGTGATGGTTCCCTTGGAGGGCGGCAGCAGCCCGGTGATGACGCGGGCGAGAGTTGATTTCCCGGAGCCGCTTTCGCCCACCACGGCAAGGGTCTGGCCGGGGTACATCTCGACGTTGATGTCCTTCAGCACGTCGAAATTGGTACCCTTGTAGCGCGCGGTGACGCCTTCGACCTTCAGCACCGGCGTGGCGGTGGGCTGCTTTTCCTGATGTTCGATGGAGCGGACCGATACCAGCGCCCTGGTGTATTCTTCTCGCGGGGCATTGATGATCTGGTCGGTGGTGCCGTATTCGACCATGGAGCCCTGTTGCAGCACCATGATGTGATCGGAGACCTGCGCCACCACGGCAAGATCGTGGGTGATGTAGAGGGCGGCGACGCCGGTGTCGCGGATCGCTTCCTTGATCGCGGCGAGCACGTCGATCTGCGTGGTCACGTCGAGCGCCGTGGTGGGCTCATCGAAGACCACGAGGTCGGGTTCGGGGCAGAGGGCGAGGGCGGTCATGCAGCGTTGCAGCTGTCCGCCCGAGACCTGATGCGGGTAGCGCTCGCCGATCGTCTCGGGGTCGGGCAGGCCGAGCTTGCTGAAGAGGGTGACGGCGCGTTTTTCCGCTTCCTTGCGGGAAAACTTGCCTTGCAGGATCGCCGCTTCGGTCACCTGCTCCATGATCCGCTTGGCCGGGTTGAAGGAGGCGGCGGCGGATTGCGAGACATAGGTGACTTCGGCGCCACGCAGGCGGCGGATGTCGCGGATGCCTGTCTTCAGGATGTCACGCCCGTTGACCCAGACCTCGCCGCCGGTGATGCGCACGCCGCCGCGCCCGTAGGCCATGGAGGCCAGCCCGATGGTGGATTTGCCGGCACCGGATTCGCCGATGAGGCCGAGGACTTCGCCCGGTTGCAGATCGAAATCGACGCCATGCACGATCTCGATGTCGCGGGCCTTTTCGCCGGGCGGGTAGATCGTGGCACCGATCTTGAGGCCTCGGACCTTGAGGAGGGGCTCGGTCATCCGCGGCCTCCTTTCAGCGAGGTGGTGCGGTTGAGGATCCAGTCCGCCACGAGGTTGATCGAGATGCAGAGCACGGCGATGGCATAGGCGGGATAGAGGGCCGCCGAGATGCCGTAGTTGATGCCTTCCTTGTTCTCCTTCACGATGCCGCCCCAGTCGGCCTGAGGCGGTTGGACGCCGAGGCCTAGGAAGGAAAGCGTGGAGACGAAGAGCACCGCGAAGATGAAGCGCAGGCCCATTTCCGCCACCAGAGGCGAGAGCGCATTGGGCAGGATTTCGCGGAAGATGATCCAGCCGGTCTTCTCGCCGCGCAGGCGGGCGGCCTCGACATAGTCCATCACGGTGATGTCCACGGCCACGGCACGCGCAAGTCGGTAGACGCGGGTCGAATCGAGCAGACCCATGAGCACGATCAGGATGAAGGTGGTGGTGGGCATGACAGAGAGCACGACAAGCGCGAAGATCAGCGAGGGGATCGACATGATCAAGTCGACAAAGCGCGAGAGCGCCTGGTCGATCCAGCCGCCGGAGACAGCCGCGAAGAAGCCCAGCACGGAGCCGGTGATGAAGCTCAGCGCGGTGGCGGCGGTGGCGATGAAGATCGTCGTCTGCCCGCCGTAGATCATCCGGCTGAGCAGGTCGCGCCCGATGCTGTCGGTACCCAGCAGGAACTGGCTGGAAGGTTCTTCCCAGACGTCGCCCACGACTTCCGCCATGCCGTAGGGGGCGATGAGCGGGGCGAGGATCGCCATGGCGAAGAAGAGCCCGGTGAAGAAGAGGCCGATCAGGGCGGAGAGGGGGATCCTCATGGCGCGTTCCTCGCGGGACGTCGGGACGGCGCTCTTGCGGCGCGCCGCAACTCGCCCCGCCCGCCGACCCGTAGCGGGGCGGTGCGGGGCAGATAGACAGGTGTGTCAAATTGCAACCGGGTGCCGGACCGCAGCATTTGCGGTGCAAATCCACTTGTCCGCACCAAGCGACGGTGCCTTATCCTTGATACGGGCCCTCACTTCGGATGCCTCAGGCGCGGGTTGGCGAGGATCGAGACGATGTCCGCCACGAGGTTCAACCCGATGTAGACGGCGGCGAAGATCAGCCCGCAGGCCTGCACCACCGGCACGTCGCGCTTGGAGACGTGATCGACAAGGTATTGCCCCATGCCGGGATAGGCGAAGACCACCTCGACCACCACGACGCCCACCACGAGATAGGCGAGGTTGATCATCACCACGTTGACGATGGGGGCGATGGCATTGGGGAAGGCGTGTTTGCGGATGATCGAGAGCATGCCCATGCCCTTGAGTTCCGCAGTTTCGATATAGGCCGATTGCATCACGTTGAGGATGGCCGCACGGGTCATGCGCATCATGTGAGCGAGCACGACGAGGGTCAGCACCATCACGGGGATGGCGATGGCGTTGAGCTTCTGACCGAGGCTCATGCCGTCGTTGATGATCGCCACCGAGGAGAACCAGCCCCACTGGATCGAGACCCAGTAGATCAGCACATAGCCGATCATGAATTCCGGGATGGAAATGGTCGTCAGCGTTACCGCCGAGATCAGCTTGTCGGGCCAGCGGTCCTTGTAGCGCACGGCCAGCAGGCCGAGGAAGATCGCCAGCGGGACCGAGATGACGGCCGCCCAGAAGGCGAGGAAAAGCGTATTTTTCAGGCGCGAGCCGAGGCTTTCGGCGATGTCGCGGCCATTGGTGAGTGCTGTGCCGAGATCGCCCTGCAGCACGCCGCCGAGCCAGTTGAAGTAGCGCGTGACGGCGGGTTCGTTGAGGCCAAGCTCGCGGCGCAGGTTGGCGAGCGCCTCGGGCGTGGCGGATTGCCCGAGGATCTGCTGGGCCACGTCGCCGGGCAGGATCGAGGTGCCGACGAAGATCAGCACGGAAGCCGCAAGGAGCAGCAGGAGGCCCAGCGCGATGCGCTGGGCGACCAGTTTCAGGATGGGATGCACGCCCGCGACCTTACGCGGTCAGCCAGCACTTGATGTTGGCCTTGTTCCCCATCATCTCGCCCGTGGGATCCGCGACCCAACCGCCGACGTTGCTCGCAACGCCGGAGATGAAGTCGTTGAACATCGGCAGGATCAGACCGCCTTCGTCGCGCAGCATCATCGCCATCTTGGCGTAGATTTCCTTGCGTTTGGCAGGGTCCAGTTCGCCGCGTGCCGACAGCAGCATCTCGTCGAAGGCCGGGACCTTGAAGCGCGTGTCGTTCCAGTCGGCGGTCGACAGATAGGCGGTGGTGTACATCTGGTCCTGCACCGGGCGTCCGCCCCAGTAGGAGGCGCAGAAGGGTTGCACGTTCCAGACCTCGGACCAGTAGCCGTCGTTGGGCTCGCGCTTGATCTCCAGCGGGATGCCGGCGGCCTGCGCCGATTGCTGGTAGAGGGCGGCGGCATCCACGGCGCCGGGGAAGGCGCCATCGGCCACGCGCAGGATGATCGGCGAGCCGTCATGCCCGGATTTCGCGTAATGCTCCTTGGCTTTCTCCATGTCGTAGTCGCGCTGCGGAATGCTGTCGTCGAAAAGCGGATAGGAGGCGTTGATCGGGAAGTCGTTGCCCATGCTGCCGTAGCCGCGCAGGATCTTGTCGACCATCTCCTGGCGGTTGATGGCGTATTTCAGCGCCATGCGCAGTTCGTTGTTGTCGAAGGGCGCGGTGTCGATGTGCATGATGAAGACGTAGTGGCCGGGACCGCCCACGCTTTCGACGCTGAGGTTGGGCGCGCGGCCCAGCAGTTCCGCGACCTTGGGATCGACCCGGTTGATCAGCTGTACCTGGCCCGACTGCAGCGCCGCGGTACGCGCGGTTGCGTCATTGAGCACCAGCACTTCGGAGAATTCGGCGAAACCGCGGTTCTCGGCATCCCAGTAGTTCGGGTTTATCTTGAAGCCGTGGCGCACGCCGGGCTCGTCGAATTCGATGGTGTAGGGGCCTGTGCCGATGCCCGCACCGGGGTTGTCGATGCCGCCGCCGGGCTGGATCATCAGGTGGTAGTCGGCCATCAGGTAGGGCAGGTCGGCGTTGCCGGTGCCAAGCTCGACGATGAAGTTGTCGCCGTCCGCCCGCATGCCTTCGATGCCGCGCATGATACCAAGGGCACCCGACTGGCTGTTCTCGTCGGAGTGGCGCTGCATGGTCTGGAGCACGTCCTCGGCGGTGACGGTCTTGCCGTCGGAGAACTCGATGCCGGAGCGGATCTTGAAGGTCCAGGTCTTGGCATCGGCGGAGGCTTCGACGCTTTCGGCCACGCGGAAGTCGAGGTCGCCTTTTTCATTGACCTGCACCAGCTGCTCGCCCCAGTGGTAGAGGTTGGAGATCGGTACTTCGGAGGCGGCCAGCGCCGGATCCTGGGTGTTGGTGGATTCGCCGCCCGAGCAGCCAAGCTTGAGGGTGCCGCCGCGCACGGGGCCTTCGGCGCGTGCGGCTTGCGCCAGCATGGAGTTGGCGACGGCCGCAGTCACGCCGAGGGCGGCGGCACGGCCGACGAATTCGCGGCGGGTCATCAGGCCCTTGCTCACGCGGTCGGTCAGGTGTTTGAGTTGATCGTTCATGGTTTTCTCCCAGTGGTTGTTTTTTTGCGCTTGCTGCGCATTTGTTCTTTGTGGCGACAGGCTTGCCGATTTCGGCGAGGGTCGCAAGGGTTATTACTATCCGATCATGTCGGGCCTGTTACAGGCAGTCGCGGGGGATGCGGTCGGTGATGTCCCTTTCGTAGACGAGGCGATCGTTCTGATAGGCCTCGACGCGGGCCTTGAGATGGAAGTCGGTCGCGTCCGACCACATCTGGCAGGTCGTCTCGGTGCGCAGGCGGATGTCGCCGCGCTCCATCTCCTCGGTCCAGTGACAAAAGCCACGCGCCGAAAGCGGATCGTCGGGGTGGATGTCCCAGCGTTCGCGGGCGATGGAGCCTGCGACAAGCCCGTGATCCGCGTCGCGGAGCTTGCCGAAATCATCCTCGATCACGAGGCTAACCACACCGGTCTTGAGGTCCACCTCGCGGCGGCGGCTGTTGCGTGCGTCGCGCAGCGTCTCGGTGGCCCAAGGTGCTGCGGCCTCGGGCGGCGGGAAGCTGCATTCGGATTTGCGCGCGGTGCGGCGCACGGGAAGGTGCACTTCGCCCCGGTCGATGGTCAGCGTCGCGGCCTCGGGCGCGGGCCAGAGAAGCGGCCAGTAGGCAGTGGAGATCGCAAGACGCAGTTGGTGCCCCTTGGGCACGCGGTAGGCGATGTGATCCAGCCGGACCTCGATCTCGACCTTTTCCCCCGGCACGAGCGGCGAAGGATGCGACTGGCTCTCACGGTGGCTGAGGTTCAGCACGCCATAGGTGATGCGGGTAGAGGCCCCGTCCGGGTGGATGTGGTTGAGGCGCACCGCGATCTGCGCCTGGCGACGGTCGGCGGCGAGATGGAGCGTGACCGTTGGTGCGCCGAAGATGTCGGTGTCGTGATCCAGTGGTGCTGTGTCGAAACAGGCCGAGCCTGCATCGTCGCGGCGCTGGTCGCCGGGCATTTCGGGACCGAGCCAGATCGCGCAGTATTCACCGGCTTCCGCGCCGCAGTCCTGCGGGGAGTTGACCGTGGCGCGCAGCTTGCCGGGGCTGTCGGAAAGCCCCGCGTCGGTCAGGTGCAGGGTGCGGTGCGGCATGTGCGAGGCGGCCCCTTCGGCCTCCGCCACCCAGCGCCCGGGGCGCTCGGTATACCATCGCGCGGGCCGCACCCCATCCATCAGATAGGCGCGGTAATCAGGGTCCTCGCGCACGCCGGTGTCGGTGCCCTTGAGCCATTGGTCCCACCAGCGCAGGGCCTCCTGCAGAAAGCCGATGCGGGGCTCCGGCACGGCGAAATGCGGATACTTGTGCACCCATGGCCCGACGATGCCCTTGGCGCCGGGCAGCGCCTCGACGAGTTGCGGCACCGCGTTCTTGTAGGCGTCGCCCCAGCCGCCGATGGCCAGCACCCGTGCCTTGATCGCGCGGTAGTCCTCGATCACCGAACCGTGCTGCCAATAGGCGTCCCGGTGTTGATGCCGCAGCCAGACCGACGGCAGGAAAGGTTCGTTTTCAAGCCGTTGGAACCAGAGGTCGCGCCAGTTCTCGCGCAAGGCTGGGTCCGGCGCGCGGCTGGAATAGGCCCACATGGTCGCGCCCCAGCCAAGGTTCTCGTTGAGCAGGCAGCCGCCCTTGTAGTGGATGTCGTCGTTGAAGCGGTCGACGGTGGAGCAGAGCGTGATGATGGCCCGCAGCGGCTCGGGGGCGAGGGCCGCGACCTGCAGCCCGTTGAAGCCGCCCCAGCTGATCCCCATCATTCCGACGCGGCCGGTGCACCAGTCTTGCGCGGCGAGTTGCTCGATCACTTCCACCGCGTCTTCGAGTTCCTGTGGCGTGTATTCGTCGGTCATCAGCCCTTCGCTGTCGCCGTTGCCGCGCATGTCCACCCGCACGCAGGCGTAGCCGCGCGCGGCGAACCACGGATGGGTCAGCGCGTCGCGGGCACAGGTGCCGTCGCGCTTGCGATAGGGCAGGTACTCGAGGATCACCGGCACCGGGTTGTCGGCGGCGTCCTTCGGGCGCCAGACCCGGGCGGACAGGCGGCAGCCATCGCTCAGGGTGATGCCGAGGTCAGGGAGTTCTTCGATGTCGCGCAGGGCATTCGGGGAGGGCATGGCCGGACGCTCTGCCTCGGCGCAGATTCTGTCAAGAGGCGGCAGCAAGGCGGTCAGCTTTTGAGCGCGATCACCAGATCCATCACATTGGTGCCGGTCGGGCCGGTGCGCAGCAGGGCGCCGCGGGCGTCGAGCCAGGCACCGGCATCAGCCCGGTCGAGCGCCTCCTGCGCCGAAGCCTCCCAGGTGCTGCCATCGACGATCGCGCCGGCGGCATCGGTCGGCCCGTCGGTGCCATCGGTGCCCGCGACCAGGACGCGGATGTCGTCGCGGCCCGCGATCTCGCGCGCGATCAAGAGTGCCAGTGCCTGGTTGCGCCCGCCTTGTCCGGGGTTCTCTGGCAGAATAACCGTCGGCTCGCCGCCCCAGAGGTGCAGGCCGGACGCCCCCTCGCGCAGCCTCTTGCCAAGACGCGGGGCCAAGGCGTTGATGTCGGCATAAAGCTCTTCGGCATCGGTCCCTATGGCCAGCCCGTGCGCCTTGGCGGCCTCCTCGGCCACGGCGGCGCGGGCGATGGCGTTGCTCGCCACGATGCTCGGTCGGGCCTCGAAGGGGGCGTCCCTTGCAGCCTCGCCGATACCCGAGCCGATGACGCCGAGCGCGTCGCCCTGCACATCCGAGATCGCGAGCGTCGTGACCCGCGCGCCGCGGAACACGTCGAAAAGACGCCCGCCCTTGATCCGGCTCAGGGTCTTGCGCGCACGGTTCATGGCGTGGATGTCGGCGCCGGAGCCCAGCATCTCGCGCGCGCGCTCCTTCAGGCCCGCGAGGTCGAGCCCGTCGATCGGGTCTTCGGCCAGCGCCGAGGCACCACCCGAGACCAGCATCAGCAGATGGCTGCCGGGCGCCATGGCGGCCACGGTTTCGCGGATGCGCGCACCTGCCCGCAAGGAATTCTCATCGAGCACCGGGTGGGCGGCCTCGATCACTTCGGCATGGGGCGGGGCGTCGCCCGCGTGATGATATTTGGTGACCACGAGCATCGGCACCTCGCCGAAATGCGCGGTGGCGGCGGCGGCCATGGCGGTCGCGGCCTTGCCCACGGCGATGATCTGGTCCGGGGCCGGGCAGGGTTGCGCCAGCAGTGCGTTGGCGACTGCGGTGTCGCCGCGCACGGCGCGCACGCCGGCGTGAAAGAGGGTGGTCAGAAGCTCTGGGTCACGCATAGGGCATGATTGGACGGGATCGCGGGCTTTGGCAAGGCGCTCAGGCCCCGGTGTCGAGCCAGAGCGTGACCGGGCCGTCATTGACCAGCGTGACGGCCATATCCGCGCCGAAGCGGCCACGGGCCACCGGTATGCCGAGGCCTGCGAGGTCGTCCGCGAAACTCTCATAAAGCGCCTTGGCCTCGTCGGGTTTCGCGGCGCCGGAAAAACCCGGGCGGTTGCCGCGGGAGGTATCGGCCGCAAGTGTGAACTGGCTGACGACAAGGGCCGCCCCCCCGGTCTGAGCAAGGCTCAGGTTCATCTTGCCGGCCTCGTCCTTGAAGAGCCGCAGCTTGGCGATCTTCTCCGCAAGCCTCGCGCCGGTCTCTCCTGTGTCACCGGGCATGGCACAGACGAGGATGAGAAGGCCGGGCCCGATCTCGCCGATGGTCTCGCCATCAACGGTAACGGAGGCGCTGCTCACGCGTTGCAACAGGGCTCTCATCTGCGCCAGTCCAGGATGTCGCCGACGCCCGCGCGGTCGGTGCGGAAGTTGTTGGCGGCATGGTCGGTGTCGGCATAGCCGAAGGAAATCGCGCAGAGGATCAGCCGGTCTTCACCGAGCCCGAAGTGTCGGCGCACGAAGGCTGCGTAGGAGGCGACCGAGGCCTGCGCGATGGTGTCGATGCCGAGCGCCTTTGCCGCCAGCGTGAAGGCCACGACAAAGCCGCCGGTGTCCATCGCGCCATAAGCGCCGAGGTCGCGGGGGCTGGAAACGATGGCCATATGCGGCGCGTCGAAAAGGGCGAAGTTGCGCATCATCTGCGCCCCGGACGCCGCCCGGTCGCCCCTGGTCACGCCCACCGCCTCGTAAAGCTGCCAGCCGCAGGTGCGGCGGCGCTCGCCATAGACGCCGGGGTAGTCTTTGGGGGCGTCGATGTCGAAGGCGGGTGCTGCTGTCTCGACTTCGGCCTGAAGGGCAACACGGAAGCGGTCGGTGGCAGCACGGTCGGTGACGATCACTTGCCAGGGCTGGGCGTTGCACCATGACGGCACCTTGCGCGCGGCGTCGAGGATGCGTTCCACGTCGCTCCGAGGCACCGGGTCGGGCCGGAAGGCGCGGCAGGAATAACGCGCGTCGAGAAGCGCCGTGAGGGTGTCGTAGTCTGTCATTGGTTCATGGCGTACAGATATCCGACGGCGGCGGCAACAAGCGCGCCCAAGATCACCGCGAAGGCGATCTTGGCGGCGGAATAGGGGCGTTCGCCCTGCACCTTGCCGGTGCGGCCGTTCACCACGAAGCGGTAGGTCTCGCCGCGGTACTTGTAGGCGGCGAGCCAGACGGGGAGCAGGATGTGCTTGAAGGTGACGTCCGATACCTGCGTCTTGATCTGGTGGATGCGCTGGCGGTCGCCGCCGATATCGAAGCGCACGTCGCGGGCGATCACGCCGTCCATGATCTGTCGCGCCTCGCGGAAGCCTTCCTCGAGCGGAACCGCATAGCCTTCGGCGCGAAAGCCGGCGAGGTATTCGGGCGCGTAGGGTTCAAGCTCCGCCAGGTCCCAGGGTTGCAGCGCATCGGTGAACTGCTTGGGCAGGGAGGTCGAGGCCAGCACCAGCACATCGTCGAAAAAGCGCGCGACCTGTCCGCGGGCGGGGTGCCAGCGCACCTTGGCGACCTGCACCCGCTGCGGCTTGCCGTCACGCATCACGGTATGTGTCTCGTAATAGACCGTGCCACGCTCGCCGGTATAGGCCGAGCGGGTGTCGGCGTCGTAGGTCCAGTAGGGCACATAGATGCCCTGCATCTTGCGGCCCTTGCGGGCATAGTCCTTCAGCCCGTTCGGCGCGAACCAGAGCCCGCCGAGCCAGCGGTTCATCGCGTCATGGGCCGCCGGTTCGGTCAGCGCGAAGGGCAGCACGCCGCGCGGCTTGATGTGGCGGTGGGTTCCGGTATCAGCCACAACCGGCGTGGCGCAGAACGGGCATTCGGTGGCGTGGACCGCCGGGTCGAACTGCACTTCGGCGGCGCAATTGGGGCATTTGGAGACGCGGGTCTCCTCCATCTCGGTCTGTGGCAGGGTGTTGTCGAGCGCCTTGCGGAAATCGAGCTCCATCACCGGGCGGGTGCGCGAGCTTGCGTCGCGCAGCGGCGTGGTGTTGCCGCAGTGATCGCAGAGCATCTGCCCTGCCTTCGGATCGAAGCGCATGTCCGCGCCACAACTGTCGCAGGGAAAGTGGCGTTCATGCAGGGCGGGGGAGAAGTCTTCTGGGGCCATCGCTCAGAGCATCCCATGCAGCAGGCGCGGTGTGATGCGGCGCAGGGCGCCGTCGTGCAGAACGGTGTGGCGCCAGAGGTGGAAGAGCGCATGCAGGCTGGAGGCGGCGAAGAGGCTCATCAGCAGGGTGCGCGCATCGGGGCCGGGCAGGGACAGGTCCAGCAGCCCGGCCAGCGTATCGGCAGCGCTCCAGGCCAGCAGCGCGTACATGCCCCATTGCAGTGCGGGAAAGGCGCGGCGCAGGCTGCCTTCCAGTTTCGGCCCCGGCCCGCTCATCAGGCCAAAGACCAGCGCGAGGGCCAGCATGGCCAGCCCCGTCAGCGCGAAGGCCCAGGCCAGCATCACGTTCGTGCCGCCTGCCGCGAGGTGCAGCAGGAGGAGCGTTGCCACGCTCCAGTGCAGAAGGATCGTGGCGCGACGTCGGGTCATGGCGTGGCTTGAAAACTGTCGCGGGCGATGATGCGGAATTCGACCTGCGCGCCCGGGCGACGCAGGCCCGCCACCTCGACAGCGGTCCGGGCGGGCAGGGGCGGGGAGAAAAATGCATGCAATTCCGTCTGCACCTCCGGGAAGGAGGTGCCGATGTCGGTGTGATAGCTGGTCAGTTCCACAACGTCCTTCTCGGTTGCCCCTGCGGCGGTGAGAATTTCGGCGACTTTTTTCAAGGCGTTACGGGCCTGTTCCTGCGCGGATTGTGGCATGGTGCCATCCGCGCACCCGCCGGTCGCACCGGTCAGAAACAGAAAGTCGCGGGATCGGATCGCCGGGGAAAACCCAGACGCGGCTGCCGCTGCCGCGAGGCCCTGCGGAATGATCGCCTGACGCATGTCAGCTGCCGGGCGCCGGTGGCGGCGGCGGGGGCAGGACGGTGAAAAGCTGCGCCAGTTCGGCCACATCCTCGGCGCGCATCCAGCCGTCCTGACCGGGAGTCCAGACCAGGCTTTCGCGGGTCAGCGCACCGTCGCTGGCCATCCGCCCCATCGAGGCCTTGGAGAAGGGCCCCTTGGTCTGGCCGGCGTCGGCGATATGCCAGACGTGCTCCACCGGCGGCGGGGGCGGGGCGAAGGTCTTCGGGGTCACATCGCGCGCGCCCCAAGGGCCGGATTGGGTCACGGCCTGGCCGATCTGCATGCCGAGGCCCGCACCGACGCCGGCCTGGATGGCCGCAGCACCAGCCCCGTCACGGCCCAGACCCTCGGCGGTCTGGAACTGGATGTAGTGGTTGAGATCGCCGATCACGCCCATGGAGGAGCGCTTGTCCATCACCGCCTCAACTGCAGGCGGCAGCGAGATGTTCTCGATGTAAAGCTCGGGCATGCTGAGCCCGTATTCCGCGATCTGGGCGGAAATCTCGTTGCCGACGAGCTTGCTCAACTCGCGGGTGTTGGCGGCCATGTCCATCACCGGGATGCCCGCGCGGGCGATGGTGCGGGAAAACTCCTGCACGATGATGTTGCGGATCTGGTAGCTGATCTCGTTCATGGTGAACTCGCCATCGGTGCCGACGATCTCCACGAGGAACTTCGCGGGGTCCGCAACCTTGATCGCATAGGTGCCGAAGGCGCGGATGCGGACCGGCCCGAATTCGGGATCGCGGCAGATGATCGGGTTTTTCGTACCCCATTTGAGGTCGTTGAAACGGGTCGTGTTGACGAAGTAGATTTCGGATTTGAACGGGCTGCGGAAGCCGTGATCCCAATGCTGCAGGGTCGTCATGATCGGCATGTTGTTGGTCTCGAGCATGTAGAGACCCGGGCTGAAGACATCCGCCAGTTGCCCTTCGTGCACGAAGACCGCCGCCTGACCCTCGCGCACCGTCAGCTTGGCGCCGTATTTGATCTCGTGCCCCTCGCGCTCGAAGCGCCAGACCATCGTGTCGCGGGTGTTGTCGGTCCAGTGGATGACGTCGATGAATTCGCCGGAGAGAAAGTCGAAGATACCCATTGTGTCGGTTCCTTTCGTCGGTCGGGTCAAAGCGCTCCGCCCATGAGTTCGCGGGCGATGATGCGGGTGATCGGGGCGGCCTGCGCGGCGCTCATGCCGGGGGAGAGGCGGGGGTCATAGAGCATCTGCAGCAGGTGTTCGTCGTGGTTGGTCAGCAGCGCGAATTCGTCGTCGTCGTTGAAGATCGAGGGGCGGGCGTCGCGGCTGTCATTGGCAAGGCCCAGGCCCTGGGCCATCTCCTCATGGATGCAGCTCAGCCGCAGCAGGCCCGGGTTCTCGGCGCGGATCACGGCGACGGCGGCGGTGTAGGTATTGGGGTCGGAGCCCGCGGCATAGGCGGCGACCGCGCAATAGGTCTCGCGCGGCAGGTCGCGCAGCGCATCGAGGCTGCCGCGGCTGATACCGGCCATGCGGTCGGCGGCCTGATCGAGCGCGGCATTGCGATCATCCTCATCGGCGAAGATCACGGTGAAATTCGGCGTGCCGGAACTCGAGATCGGATGTCCGGTGATATCGCCGAGCCTGCGCGCATAGCTGCGCACGTTCGCGGTGTCCTGTGCCTGCTGGGACGGGGTGACGGCCGCCCCGAAGATCATGCCCACGCGGATCGGATCCTTCCAGCGCCGCAAGGGGCTCGTGCCGCCACGGCCCTGCAGCGCCTGGGCGTATTCGTTGTAGAACACCACCTGCTCGAAGTTCCGCGCCAGCATGTCGGCGGAGTAAGGCGTGTCGGGCCCTCCGCCGTCGATGCGCAGCAACCCCTGGCTCAGCTGCGCGTTCTGGACCTGCATGAGGTAGCTGCGCAGGGCCGCGCTCTCCTGCGAGGTCGGCCGCACCTGCGCCACCACCGGTGTCGGCGCGGGTGCGGGTTGTGCCCGGGGCGGGCTGGGAGGCGGCGCCTGCACGGCGCAGGCGGAGAGCCCGGCGAGCATGAAGCATGCCGCGATCAACTGCCGGAGGTGCCTGGGCCTTTCCAAGATTGCTTACCGCGGAACCGCGGTGCCCGTGGTGTCGCCCCGCCCGTCGCCGCGCGCCTTGGCAGAGGCCAGCGTGTCGCGCAGTTCCGCCTCCATCGCCTTGAGGTCGGCCTCGGCGGCAGCGCGCCGCGCCTTGCCCTCGTCGGCGATCTGCAGGCTTTCCTCGATCGTGCCGATGAGGTCGGCATTGGCCTGTTTCACCGCTTCGATGTCGAAGACGCCGCGCTCCATTTCCTGGCGAATGATCTTGTTGCTGTCGCGCAGGTTCTTGGCATTGGCGGTCAGAAGCTCATTGGTCAGGTCGTTTGCCTCGCGCACGGCCTTGGCGGCTTCGGCGGAGCGCTGGATGGTCACGGCCTGGGCCAATTGCGTCTCCCAGAGCGGCACGGTGTTCACGAGCGTCGAGTTGATCTTGGTGACGAGGCTCTTGTCGTTTTCCTGCACCAGACGGATCGAGGGCAGCGACTGCATGGTGACCTGGCGGGTCAGCTTGAGGTCATGGACCCGGCGCTCCAGATCGTCGCGTGCCGCACGCAGGTCGCGCAATTCCTGCGCCACCATGACCTGATCGTTCTCGGAGGCCTTTTCGACTTCCTTGGCCTTGGCGGGAATGGTCTTGCTGTCAAGCTCGCCAAGTTTCTCCTCGCCCGCCGCGATGTAGAGCGCCAGCTCGTCGTAGAATTGCAGCGTCTTCTCGTAGAGCATGTCGAGCGACTTGATGTCCTTCAAAAGTGTGTGCTCGTGCTTGAGCAGGTCGTCGGTGATCCGGTCGATCTGGCTCTGCACCTGTTCGAATTGCGCGGTGAACTTGGCGAAAGGGGCGGCACGGCCCAGAAGTTTCTCCCACCAGCTGCGCTCGCGGCGCACGTCGAGCTCGGAGACGGAAAAGCCGCGGATCGTCGTCACGATGTTGCGCAGGCTGTCGCCCGCAGGTCCCACATCCTTGTTGCGCACGCCGCCCAGCATCGCCTGGCTGATCTCCTGCAGTTCCGCCTGTGCGCGGCTGCCGAAGGAGACGATGGAATTGGTGTCCTCCATGTCGATCTCGGCCATGCGCTTGCGGATTTCGGCGCCGACCGGCGCGTCCGCCTGTGCCAGCGGCACGATGGCATTCGCGGCCGCCGGTTCGGGCAGCACGGTGGCGGTGACTTCCTCCACCATGGCAAGGTCAGCCCGGGCTTTGTCGCGTGTGGTTTCCAGCATGGTCGGTGTCCTCTTTCAATTCGCGGCGTCAGTCCAGACGCACGCCTTCACGTTTCAAACGGTCCTGCAGGACCTCGATTTCGATCATCAGATCGCTGTTGTCGTCAAGCAGAAGCTTCTCGTTGCGCGCGGCGAAATTGCGCTCCAGATCGTCGAGCAGGGCGATATAGTCGCTGCGCGCCTTCTGGTCGCGGCTGCGGGCGTAGATGTCGGCGAATTTCGCGGTCGCGTCGCGCGCGCCCTGCAAATAGACGCCGAGGTACTTGCGCGCCGCCGTGAGGTCGCGCGGGTCGTCCTCCACAGTGCGGATGAGCGTACGCGCGGCGGTCTGGAACTGTTCCAGCCGTGTCGTGAGTTGCCGGTCGTTGGCGCGTTTCATCGCATCCGTCATGGCGACAAGGTGTTTCTCCGCCTCGTCCACCACGCGGGCGACGCGGTCCTGCTGGAAGGTGTCGACGCCTTCCATGCCCTTGCTTTTCATCGGATCGATCCCGAAAGCGGCCAGATGCAACCCGCTTGCGGCGACACCGTAAATGAGCGCCGCGGCAAGCCCGCCGTCCTGGCTCATCGCGGCGAGGGCCGTGCCCGCGCCTGCGAGAACCGCGGCGAAGATCTTGCGCGGCACCGCAGGTCGCCGGGCGACCTTGCGGGCGTTGAATTCGGCTTCCGCCGTCAGGCCGCCGCGCAAGAGCCAGGCGCCGAGGCAGAGCGCGCCCGCGCCGGCAAGGCCAAAGCCGAGACCGACCGCACCCTGAAAGAGCGAGGTGAAAAGGAGCACGATTGCGGGCAGGAACATGAAGTTTGCCCGCGCGCCCACCGGATCGACGGTATAGGCAGGCGGGGTGCTCCGGTTCGCCGTGGGTTTGCCTTCCGGGCTGTATTTGCCGCCGTATCGCTGCGCCATGATCTAAAGACCGCCCAGAAGGCCCGAGGTCACGCCGAGCATCAGCAGCATGAGCGCAGCATAGGCGTATTTTTGCAGTCCTGTCGGTGTCATGTGCCCCCCGGCCAGATGTTTCGTCGAATATAATGTCATAAGCTGCGGCTTGCTAGGGTTCAGTGCCCACGCACCTTTTCCCTGTCGCAGAGAAATGTTGCAGCACGGCGACAAAAGTGCCCGGGGGAATTTTCCGGGCGGCGCGTCAGGCCGGTCTGCGCGGTCCTTTCGGCGGGCGGGTGCCGGGACCGGATTTCGCCGGTCGTCCGCCACGGGTGGCACCGGTCGCTTTTTTTGGGCCGGGCATGCGGGTCTGTGGTTTTTTCTGGGCAGTGCCAGTGGGATCCTTGATCTCGAGGCCAAGCTGGTCACGCACCACCTTGCGGCGCACTTCCTCCACCGCGCCGGCTTTCAACTCGCCCAGCTGGAAGGGGCCGTAACTGATCCGGATCAGGCGGTTCACGGTGAGACCGACTTCGGAGAGCGCGCGGCGGATCTCGCGGTTGCGCCCTTCGCGCAGGCCGATGGTGAGCCAGGCATTGGCGCCCTGCTGACGGTCGAGAGTGACCGTCATCGGCTGAAAGCGTTCGCCCTCGACGGTGACGCCCTGGCGCAGCGGATCGAGGTCTGCCTCGGTCGGGCGGCCGTTGACGCGTACCCGATAACGGCGCAGCCAGCCGGTGGAGGGCAGTTCGAGCCTCCGCTTGATACCGCCGTCGTTGGTGAGCAAGAGCAGGCCTTCGGAGTTCAGATCGAGCCTGCCGATGCTCATCACGCGGGGCATGTCCTCGGGCAGGGCGGTGTAGATCGTCTCGCGGCCCTTCTCGTCGCTGTCGGTGCTCACGAGACCTACGGGCTTGTGGTAGAGCCAGAGGCGCGGGGGCTCGGGTTCGGAAATTTCCTTGCCATCGACGGTGATGCGGTCGGAGGTTGTGACGTTCAGGGCGGGCGAGGTGATCTGCGCGCCGTTCACGCTGACGCGGCCGGCTTCGATCATGCGTTCGGCCTCGCGGCGGCTGGCGATGCCGGCGCGGCTCAGAACCTTGGCGATGCGGTCGCCCTGCGGCGTGGTGAGGTCGCCTTTCGGCGTGGGGTCGGTCGTCATGCCGCGCACATAGCCTGTTTGCGGGGCTTGCGAAAGGGTGGGCTTTGCGGCCATCTGGAGGGATGGAATTCAACACTCACATGCAGGCCGCGCTGGCAGAGGCGCGCGCCGCCGCCAAGCGCGGCGAGGTGCCGGTCGGCGCTGTCGTCGTGGACCCCGCGGGCAACATCGTGGCAGCGGCGGGCAACCGGACGCGGGAGCTCAACGATCCGACGGCGCACGCGGAAATCCTGGCACTCCGGGAAGCCTGCGCGCGGCGGCTCGGAGCGGTTGCCGGGGCATGGGCTCTACGTGACGCTGGAGCCTTGCGCCATGTGCGCCGCGGCGATCTCGGCCGCCCGCATCGCGCGGCTTTACTACGGCGCGAGCGACCCCAAATCGGGGGGTGTGGCGCAGGGCGCGAAGGTGTTTTCCCATCCGCAATGCCATCACGTCCCGGAGGTTTTCGACGGCATCGCGGCGGCGGAGTCGGAGGCCTATCTCAAGGCGTTCTTCCTGCACAAGCGCTGAGCGCCGGGTCGTCTTGCCGGATCATCGGGCAGTGATCACATATTTCCCCAGTCATTTCCACCGTCGGGCCGGTGTCGGAGAAGGGCTGCCAGACCTGTCGGGCAACCCTTCTCTTTCGCAGTTTTTACCGCGATGCCGTCGAACGCTCAGATCTTTATCGGTTTCATGATTTCCGGCTCGATGACATCAACGCCGGGTAGGCCTTGGATCAGCGCTTGCGCCGATTGCTCGAGCAGCGGGAAGGTCTTGTAATGGCAGGGGATCACCGTCGTGAAGTCGAAGTAGCGTTTGGCCGCATAGGCGGCGGCTGCCATGTCCATGGTGAAATATCCGCCGGCCGAGAGGATGCCGATGTCGGGTTTGTAGTAGTCGCCGATCCAGTCCATGTCGGCCATGATCGAGGTATCGCCCGAAATGTAGAGCGTATGGCCCTCGCCTTTCAGGATGTAGCCCACCTCGCGGCCCAATGGCGCATCGGGCGCCCCGCCGAGCGACGTGGAGTGCAGGGCGGGGACCATGCTGACGGCGACCTTGCCGAGTTGCACGGTGCCGCCGATGTTGAAGCCCACCACGGAGAGGCCGTGGGCGGTTTCGAAATGGCCCATCAGATCATAGATGCCCACGCCCGGCGCACCGGTGGATTGTGACAGGTGCACGAGGTCGGCGATGTGATCGAAATGGGCGTGGGTGATCAGGATATGCGTCGCACCCTCGACGGCTTTGGCATGATGCGCCTCCGCCAGCACCGGATTGCCGGTAAGCCAGGGGTCGATCAGCAGGACCTGATCCTCGATTTCGATGCGGAAGCTGCCGTGGCCGAGCCAGATGATGTTCATGAAAGATCTCCCCTTTGTAATCCTGATCCACTGTAGATCGGTTTTGCGGGCGGTGGGAGCCTCCGGCGGGGATATTTCCGGCCAAAAGAAACGAGGTCCGTTTTGCTGTTTTCGAGCTGTTGCAAGAGGAGGAAGATGCCTCGCTTTTGCGCGTTCTCAGCCCATCGTGCCGATTGCGGCGGCGGCGGTCTTGGCAAGCGGGGCGTCGCCCTGTAAACGCGCGGGTCAGAGAGATGAGGGAACGCGATGTCGATTGACGAGACCACAGCCGCCCGCGTGGCGAAACTGGCCCGGATCAAGGTTGAGCCGGAGGCGCTGCCGACGCTTGCCGGCGAGTTCAATACCATTCTGGGCTTCATCGAGCAGCTCAACGAGGTGGATGTTGACGGGGTGGAGCCGATGACCTCGGTGACGCCGCAGGTGCTCAAGCGGCGCAAGGATGTGGTGACCGATGGTGATCAGCAGGCTGCGGTGCTGTCGAACGCGCCGGATGCGCGGGAAGGCTTTTTCGCAGTGCCGAAGGTGGTGGAATGATGGGGAAACTGAATGAGCTGGGGCTGGCCGAAGCCCGCGACGCGCTGCGCAAGGGCGAGACCACGTCCAGAGAGTTGACCGAGGCCTGTCTTGCGGCGATCGACGGGGCCGGGGCCCTCAATGCCTTCGTGCACAGGACACCCGAGCTTGCCATGGAACGGGCGGCTGCGGCGGATGCGAGACTTGCGGCAGGCGATGCGCCAGCGATGTGCGGCCTGCCGATCGGGATCAAGGATCTCTTTTGCACCAAGGGTGTCCCGTCGCAGGCGGGCTCGCGCATTCTGGAAGGGTTCCTGCCGGAGTACGAATCCACCGTGAGCCAGAAGCTGGCGGATGCGGGGGCGGTCATGCTGGGCAAGCTCAACATGGACGAATTCGCCATGGGGTCGTCCAACGAGACCTCCGTCTATGGCAATGCGGTCAACCCCTGGCGGCGCGGAAATGACGATGCGGCCCTGACCCCCGGCGGGTCCTCGGGCGGCTCGGCGGCGGCAGTTGCAGCGGATCTTTGCCTTGCGGCCACCGGCACGGATACGGGCGGGTCGATCCGCCAGCCCGCGGCCTTCACCGGCACCGTGGGCATCAAGCCGACCTACGGGCGCTGCTCGCGCTGGGGCATCGTCGCCTTCGCTTCCTCGCTCGATCAGGCAGGACCCATGACCAAGACCGTGCGCGATGCGGCGATCATGCTGGAGGCCATGTGCGGGCATGATCCGAAGGACAGCACCTCCGCCGACCTGCCCGTGCCGGATTTCGAGGCGGCCCTTACCGGCGATATCCGCGGCAAGAGGATCGGCATTCCCAAGGAATACCGGATGGACGGCATGCCTGCCGAGATCGAGGCGCTCTGGGCGCGGGGCATCGAGATGATGAAAGATGCGGGCGCCGAGATCGTCGACATCTCGCTGCCGCATACCAAATACGCGCTGCCGGCCTATTACGTGATCGCGCCGGCGGAAGCCTCCTCCAACCTCGCGCGCTATGATGGCGTGCGCTATGGCCACCGCGCCAAGCTGGCCCAGGGCGACGGCATCACCGAGATGTACGAAAAGACCCGCGCCGAAGGCTTCGGCGCGGAGGTCCAGCGCCGGGTGATGATCGGCACCTATGTGCTCTCGGCAGGCTTCTACGACGCCTACTACAATCGTGCGCGGCGCGTCCGCACGCTGATCAAGCGCGACTTCGAGCAGGTCTTCGCGCAAGGCATCGACGCGATCCTGACCCCGGCGACGCCCTCCGCGGCCTTTGGTCTGGGCGAGATGACGGACGCGGATCCGGTGGCCATGTATCTCAACGACGTCTTCACGGTGACGGTGAACCTTGCTGGCTTGCCGGGGGTTGCCGTGCCGGCGGGCCTCGACCAACAGGGGCTGCCGCTGGGATTGCAGCTGATCGGCCAGCCCTGGGGCGAGGCGGAATTGCTCAACACCGCCTATGCGCTCGAAAAGGCAGCAGGCTTTGTGGCCAAGCCTTCCAGATGGTGGTAGTTTCAACGCCATGTGCATCAAGATCAGGTCCGCGACGATGATCCGTCCCGCTTTTTTCGTCTTCCTTGCCCTGGTGGCACTCTCGGGCTGCGCCACGCAGATCCCGGCGAGCAATCCGGGCGTCGGTTTCGACAATTCGCTTTCGGCGCAGGCCGCGCGCGATGCGGCGCTGGTGCAGGGCGGCGTGCGGGTGCCCGAGACCTATCTGCCACCCGGACCTGCGCCGCTGCCGGGCTCTGCCGAAGAAACAGCCGCCGAAACGGCACGCGTTCTCGCCGCGACGCGCCCTGCAGCAGACAGTGCAGCGCTCAATTCCGGCGTGACGCCGCTGCAGGCGAGCCCTTCGAATCCCGCCCCTGTGGCGGTGAACACCGCGGGCATTTCCGACGAGAACGACTTCGACGCCGTCGCACAACGCCAGACCATCGAAAGCGATGCCGCGCGCATTGCCCAGAACCGGGCGCAATACGAGGTGATCCAACCCGAGGCCCTGCCGACCCGTGCCGGCGGCGAACAGCCCAATATCGTGGCCTTCGCCTTGCAGACCACGCATCCGGTCGGTGCCCGCGTCTATGCCCGCGCCGGCCTGAACGGGGAGGGCCGGGCCGCCCGCGCCTGTGCCGCCTATCCCTCGCCCGATCAGGCGCAGATCGACTTTCTCGCGCGCGGGGGGCCGGAGCGCGACCGCAAGGGGCTCGATCCGGATGGCGATGGCTACGCCTGTACATGGGATCCGACACCATTCCGCAAGGCCTCCCAGGGCTAGGCCGCTTGCAGCTGAGGCCCTCTCCGAACTTCGGGCCGCGCAGGGACGGGCTTAGGCCCGAAATCGTGGTGATACACTATACCGCCATGGCAAGTGTCGAGGCAGCGCTGGAGCGGCTGTGCGATCCGGAGGCCGAGGTCTCCGCGCATTATCTGATCGACCGGGTCGGTGCGGTTACGCAACTGGTCGATGAGGCGCACCGCGCATGGCATGCGGGTGCTGGCGAGTGGCGGGGCTTGCAGGACATCAACTCGCGCTCCATCGGCATCGAGCTCGACAACACGGGCGAGACGCCGTTTCCAGAGCCGCAGATGGCGGCGCTGGAATGCCTGCTGGCACAGATCATGGCGCGCTGGGGCATCCGGCCGGAGAACGTGATCGGCCATTCCGACATGGCGCCGGGGCGCAAACAGGATCCTGGCCCGCGTTTTGACTGGTCGAGACTTGCCCGTCTTGGCCTCGCTGGTCCGGTCACGTCTCCAACGCAGGCCGAAGTGGATTTCGTCACGGCCGCGAGACAGGCCGGTTTTACCGCCGATGTTGAACCCGACACGCTCGTTTCTGCAACGCGCCTGCGCTTCGCGCCCTGGCGGCAGGGGCCACTGACGCCGGAAGACCTGATGCTCTTTCACCGGATCTGATTTCTTTTGGCCTTAAATATCCCCGCCGGAGGCTCCGACGCTTGCAAAACCATTTGACCCGGCCTCCGTTTGAGCGCAGGACATCCCCGCGCGGAAGGCCGGATGGCCGCGGCATCGGCAACGGTGTCGAGGAAAGTCCGGACTCCAGAAAGCAACGGTGCCGGGTAACGCCCGGGCGGGGCAACCCGACGGATAGCGCCACAGAAATCAGACCGCCATCCCACAGGTCGGGCAACCGAAACCATGGGGCGGTAAGGGTGAAACGGTGGGGTAAGAGCCCACCGCGCCGCTGGCAACAGGGGTGGCACGGCAAGCCCCACCGGGAGCAATGCCAAATAGGGACCGCGCGTCGCAAGACGGGGCCGCTTTTGCCCCAGCAGGTCCGGGTTGGCAGCTTGAGCCTCGCGGGCAACCGCAGGGCCAGAGGAATGGTCATCGAACCGGGGCTTGCCCCGGGGAACAGAATCCGGCTTACAGGCCTTCCGCGCATTTTTTTCTCGATCCATCTTCTATGCACCGAGCCTGTCTGGGCGCGGATGTCGAGCGACCCCCGGGCCTGCGCAACCGCAGCTCCGCCGACAGGGGCCAAGCGGCATGCCACGACATGCAGAGGTCGTCGAGTGGCGCGTTCCTCGTGATCGGGTTGTTCCACACCATGTGGGTTTTCCGACCTTCGACGCCGACCGTCACTGGCTGTTTCTGTGCGCCCATCGAGGTGCGAGAGCGTCAGCTGGCAAGGCAGCAACGACGGTTACCCATTCCAAGCGTGAAACCTGCCGGGTCTCCTGCGCACGTCGGGCCGCAGCGGACCGCGCAACGCGGTCATGGACGGCGCCCGTTCGTCCCGTCTGTGGTGGAACCGCAGCGCGCCGAGCCCTTGAAAACCGGCGCGCAGAGTGCCGGATCGGTGCCTGAGTCTTCCCCTTGAAAACCGTGCGGTGGCTTGCCGCGGTTGCCGAATGGATCCGAAGCGGCGTCACCGGACTGATTAAAATTTGGAAATCATCACCAAATATCGCCCAATAAACAGACAGTCAGAAAAGAGATTAAAAAAACATCCATCCTCACGGGAGATGCTGTTTTAATCGGCAGGTCTTTGATCCACCCCTCGCGTCACTGAAATACCGGGGAAGGATCAGGACCAATGAACGGAGCGGATACAGCGTGGATCATCGTGGCCACGGCGCTTGTGCTATTCATGACATTGCCGGGGCTCGCGCTGTTCTACGGCGGGTTGGTGCGCGCGCGCAATGTGCTCAGCGTCTTCATGCAGTGCTTTTCCATCGCCTGCCTGATGAGCCTGCTCTGGCTTGCGGCGGGCTATTCCATCGCCTTTGGCGACGGCAATGCCTGGTGGGGCGGGCTGGACAAGGCCTTCCTGAACGGGGTGGACGCGGAAACACTCTCGGGTACCATCCCGGAAGTTCTGTTCTTCGCTTTCCAGATGACCTTTGCCATCATCACGCCGGCGTTGATCGTGGGGGCCTATGTGGAGCGGATCGGCTATGCGTTCGTACTGCTCTTCTCCAGCCTCTGGATGCTGATCTGCTATGCGCCCGTGGCCCATTGGATCTGGGGCGGCGGGCTGCTTGCGGGCGCTGAATGGTCGCTCTTTTCCGAAGGTGTCAATGACTTCGCGGGTGGCATCGTCGTGCACCAGACGGCAGGGATCGCGGCGCTGGTGCTCGCCGCCATGCTCGGGCCGCGCAAGGGGCGGACGGTACCGCCGCACAACCCCGGCATGGTGATGATCGGGGCGGCGATGCTCTGGGTCGGCTGGTTCGGCTTCAACGGCGGATCGCAGCTGGCGGCCGACGGCGGCGCGGCCATGGCCCTGACGGTGACCCATATTTCCGCCGCCACCGCTTCGCTCGCCTGGGCAGGGTGGGAGAAGTTCCGCTACGGCAAGGCATCGCTTGTCGGCATGGTCACCGGCACCATCGCGGGCCTCGCGTCCATCACACCGGCCTCAGGCTCGGTTGGTCCGGTCGAGGCGCTGATCATCGGCGGTGTGGCCGGTATCATGTGCCAGGAACTCTGCCGCGTGGTGAAGAACCTGCTCAACATCGACGACACGCTCGACGTCTTCGCCGTCCATGGGGTCGGCGGCATGTTCGGCATCATCATGCTGGCGGTTTTCGGCCATGCCGATTGGACGGCGCAACTCGGCGGCCTCGCTGTGGTCGGCGCCTGGACGCTGGTGACCACAACGCTGATCATCCTGCTGGTCAGGGCGATTGTACCCTTGCGGGTAAGCGAGGAGGAGGAAACCAACGGCCTCGATCTCAGCGCCCATGGCGAGCGGGCTTACGACATCACGTCCTGAGCAGGTGCGAACACTTGCGTATCTCCGGCCTTGATGCCGGCGCGCGCGCCAAAAAAAACGGCACCGCCTTGAGCAGGGCGGTGCCGTTTCACATGATACAGCGGATCGCTCAGGCGCGACGGCGCAGGGCGGCGAGGCCTCCCACGGCTAGGATCAGCATCCAGCCTGCCGCGGGCAGCGGCACCGGCGTCGCATAGGCCGCCCGCACCTCTTCGGTCACGAAGCCATGCACGAGCGAGGTCGGATGGAACGGATCCCAGAAGGTCGTGGTGTCGCAATCAGCCACCGGACCGATCGGCAACCGGCAAGGACCTCGAGACGTCGCACCGAAGAACCCAGGGTTCTCATAGGCCGTCCTCGTGAGATCGAAGGTGTCGATCCGCGTCACGTCGACGAAACCCGGAAGCCCTGCCACCACCAAGTCGAAAAAGGCGGTGTTGAGCGCTGCCGCGCCGGCGCTGGCGACACCGGGATCTGCGGCGCCGAAGTCGCGCACCAGCGGCGTGAACCCGACATCCGGGATCTCGAACAGAAGGAAGTCCCTGACGCCTGCGCCGACCAGAGCGCCAAGCGTCGCCCCATAGGCGCTGACGCTGCTCGAGGGCAGCAGACCCGAGGCGAAAGCCGCGATGTCGTTGCCGCCGATCCAGACGGCCACCAGCGGGTTGGCGCCAAAATCCGCGGTCCGGCCCAGAAGGCGATCACGCTGCGCGATCAGGTCGATCGGCCGGTCGAGGCCGGCGGTGGCCCCTCCGACAGCGAAACTCTCGCTGGTCTTGCCCTTGTCGATGAAATCCTGAACGATGCGCTCGCTCCAAAGTGGCGCGTTGCTGGCGCGGAGCGTGGCCGGGTCTTCCGGGGCCCCGACATAGCCGCTGAGGCTGTCGCCCAGAACCCAGAAGCTGGAGTAAAGGCTGGTGATGGATGAGGCCGATGCGCTGCCTGCGAGGCAGACAAGAAAGGCTGTTGCCTTGGCGATACTTGAAATGTTCATTTTTCCCTCCCTCGGTGAATTGTTAACCTCGGACGAGTAGCGCCACAGGCAAGGCTTACCTTGCGTCAATCGGTGCGCTTGCGGTCGGTTGTGACGAAGCGTCATTTGGGTCCGTTCCCGGCGTGCTGTCCTTGGGCAAGGACAGCATGTTCCTGCGCGCCGGGCTTGGCTTCCGGCGAAACGGCGCGGCGCGGGTCTGCTTCCGGGTCGTGGGCATCGTGATCCTGCGCGGCGTGCGTCCCAAGATCGGGCGCAAATCGCCGTTCCGTCCTGTGACCTGGTGAGCCGGAGATTTCGAAGGGTCTTTCCGCACGTTGGCGGCAGGGCGGTTCGCCCTTCTGCATGACACGGTGTACATCGAAGACTGCGCAGCGCGCCACGACCTTTATCGCGTTGCTCCGCCGCTTCGGACCGCGGTTTGCGGGCGGTCGCCGCGCTGTCCTTCAAGCCTTTTGAGGTTGCGTTCGCCGGACTGTACCGGAGCGGCGGCGGTATTCGCCGCGATAACCGTCAGTGGCGTAAAATACCGGTCTTTAGCGGTTGACTCATGCGGGCATCCGGGTAAAAGCCGGGTTTCAGGATTTTACGCGCGCCGTTCGGGGCTTTCGCGTTGCAGGAGACATACCATGGCCAAGCCAACCACGATCAAAATTCGCCTGAACTCCTCCGCGGGGACAGGCCATTTCTATGTGACCAAGAAAAACGCCCGCACCATGACCGAGAAGATGGTCGTGCGCAAATACGACCCCGTTGCGCGCAAGCACGTGGAATACAAGGAAGGCAAGATCAAGTAAGATCGCCTTTCCGTCCGGAATTTCCAGAAGCCACGCCATCGTGCGTGGCTTTTGCATGTCTGACCCCTTGCGAGTGAGAGGCATCTGCCACAATGCCGAAGGAAGGCCACTACATCAACCGCTCGAACTGGCTGCGCGCTGGGATGCTCGGGGCCAATGACGGGATCGTGTCGACGGCGAGCCTGCTGGTCGGGGTATCTGCGGCGGGACTCGACCGGACCGGGGTGCTGCTCGCGGGGCTTGCCGGGCTGACGGCGGGGGCGCTGTCGATGGCATCCGGCGAATATGTTTCCGTCTCGGCACAAGCGGATGTGGAAGCCGCCGATCTGGAGCGCGAACGCCGGGCGTTGATCGAGGATCCGGAATACGAATTGGAAGAACTGGCCGAGGGGCTGGAAGCGCGCGGCGTGGACAAGAGGCTCGCGGTGAAGGTGGCGGTGCAGATGACCGACCATGATGCCCTAGGCGCCCATGCCCGCGAGGAGTTGGGCATGTACGGTCTTGCCGGCAACGCCAATCCCTTGCAGGCGGCGGGAGCCTCGGCGCTGGCCTTTGCCGGGGGCGCGGGGCTGCCGCTGATGGGCGCTGTGCTGGCGCCCGATGCCGAGCGTGCTCTTGCGGTGGTGGCCGTCGCTCTGCTGGCGCTGATGTTGCTGGGCGGGCTCGGGGCGCGACTTGGCGGGGCGCCGATAGTACCGTCGATCCTGCGTGTGGTGACCTGGGGCGTGCTTGCCATGACGGTGACCTGGGCCGTGGGGCGGGCCTTCGGCGTCATGCTCTGAGCATCAGGGTTTGTCGGCGGCGGCGCCGTTGAGCGTGGTGTATCTTCTGCTGTCCGCGATCCGGTCGAAATGCAGAAAACGATCATGATCGGGATAGGTGATGCGGTCGGCGGGCGCGCGTGTACCGATTGCAAGATAGCGCATGAGATGCTCGCTATGATTGAAAAGCCGGTGCGCTACCGGGTCGCCAGCTTTCGAGCAGGCGGCGTCGCCAGCGTGAAGAACCGTCTCGACAGCGTTTTCGAAAACCGTGACTTCGCCTGCCAGGATCATCACCATCTCGTCCTCGGTGGCGTGCCAATGGGCATGGGAGGAGCGCGCACCGGGCGAAAGCTCTTCAATGCATGCTCCGAACTGGGTGAGCCCGGCCGTGTCGCTGATCAACTCTGCCCGGAAAGCACCCAGCGGGCCGCCGCTGTCCTCTTCCATGCGCGATGTGCCGTGGCGCACGATGGTCAAGTCAACACTCCGAAATGAAAAAGCCGGCCCCTCTGGGGGACCGGCTTGCTTGCTCAGTGGGTCACTGCGCTTATTCGCGGTTGCCGAAAAGTTGCAGCAGCATCATGAACATGTTGATGAAGTTCAGGTAGAGGCTCAGAGCGCCCATGATACCCGACTTCTGCATCCATTCCTGGTCGCCGTGATGGGCGTGGGCGAGGTAGGTGTTCTTGATGTTCTGCGTGTCATAGGCGGTCAGACCCGCGAAGATCAGCACGCCGATGGCGGAGATCGCGAACATGATGGCTGGCGAGCCGAGGAAGATGTTCACGATGGAAGCCACAACAAGCCCGATCACGCCCATGATCAGGAAGCTGCCCCAGCCGGAGATGTCCTTGCCGGTGGTGTAGCCCCAGAGCGACAGACCAGCGAAAGCGATCGAAGTGATCAGGAAAATCTGCGCGATCGAGAAGCCCGTGAAGGCCACGAAGATCCACGACAGCGACAGGCCCATGACCGCAGCAAAGGCGTAGAAGAACAGTTGCGCGCCGGCAGCCGACAGCCGGTTGATCATCGCACCGAAAGCGAAAACCATGATCAGCGGCGCGAACATCACGATCCAGCCGAGAATGTTCGGCGACAAAGTCACCGGATCACGGAACACGGACAGGAGTTGCGGGGAAGTCCCCACAGCCCACGCGACAGCAAATGTGATCAACATGCCTACGGACATCGTGCCGTAGACTTTGTTCATGTGGGCGCGCAGACCCTCATCAATCTGGGCGGCGCGGGATCCGGCCGTTGACCGGATTGTATTCACGTCAGCCATTAAGACCTCCAATAGAAACTGATGGCGCGTCAGACCCTCTGCGCGCTCTGTGTGACGAATATCGGTAGAGGTCGCCGTGATTTCAAGGTTTTTCGCTCAGGAATGCGACGATTATCCGAAAATGGCTAATATTCGGTTACCTTGAGGAAATTTTACCGCGCGAACGGACCTTTGCAGGGCTCGATCCAGGTGGCGGGCACGTCCCAGAAGGGGGCCGCGACCTCGCGCTGCGCTGCTTTCGGGTCAATTCCGACGTCGCGCAGTCCCGCGCTGTCGAGCTTCGCAAGAGCATGGCGCGAAAGCCACAATTCGTAAATGCCGCGCAACGAAAGGCGGCGCGGTGCGCGCGCGTCCGAACTTCTGTCGACGCTGAGTTGATCTGTGAGTGCCATGATGCCTCTCCATTTCATGTTTCGTGATGCAAAGTATCGGTTACATCAACTTCCTTGATTCATATGGCCTATGCTGATCTATATTGAAAACGAATGTTTGTGAATGAACCGATCAGGAATGGTGATATGAGAAACCTTGATGTGACAACCTTGCGATCTTTCGTTGCCGTGGCCGATGCCGGAGGGGTGACACGGGCCGCGGGGTTTCTGCATCTCACACAGTCTGCGGTGTCGATGCAGTTGAAAAGGTTGGAGGAATTGCTCGGACTTGACCTGCTGGACCGATCCGGTAGGACCATCGCGCTGACGGCGAGCGGCGAGCAGTTGCTGGTCTATGCCCGGCGCATGGTGGCGCTCAACGACGAGGTCATCGGACGCCTGACCGACCAGATCTATGAAGGCGAGGTCGTCCTCGGCGTACCGCATGACATCGTCTACCCTGCGATCCCGCAGGTTCTGAAACAGTTTCATTCCGCTTTCCCGCGGGTGAAGGTGCAGCTTGTGTCTTCCTACACCCGGTCGCTGAAGGCGCAGTTCGCCAAGGGCGACTGCGATCTCATCCTCACGACGGAAACCGTGCTGGACCCGGGCGGCCGGACCCTCTGCCGCAAACCCCTGCGCTGGATTGGTGCGCCGGGGGGCTGCGCCTGGCGACAAAGGCCGCTCAAGCTCGCCTTCGGTCGCCTTTGTACCTTCCGTCCGAAGGTGGTCGAGGCCCTTGATACTGCCGGCATTCCCTGGGACGTGATCGTGGAGACTGAAAGCGACCGGACCATCGAGGCGACGGTAAGCGCCGATCTCGCGGTGCACACGATGATCGAAGGCACCGAACCGCCGCATCTGGAGCGGATCGAACATGGCGGTACCTTGCCCGACCTGCCGCCCCAGATGATCAACCTTTATGGCCCGCACGCACGCAAATCCGCGGTCCACGACGCATTGGCGGATTTCCTGTGCCGGATCTTTTCGGGGATAGAAGCCGGTCGCCTGAAGGCGGGATGACTTCAGCGACGTGGCTTCGACGCACTCATTTCGCCTGAGGGCCGTCCCATCCGGCGGCTTTTTGCCGATATGCCAAGCCTATGGTCGGGCGTCTCGCGGCGGGCGCAGCGGGGAATTCGCCGAGGCGATGCCCCGTAGAGCAATGCAACCGGAGAGTGCATAAATTTATGACAGTTTCGCGATTCATTCATGATTTAAAGGAGTGGATCGCAGGCTGAAGTGCTGGTGCCCATCAAGGTTTCCTTCATCGAATCGACCTAAGATTGTATCTTCTTCGGGGTAAGCGTCACAATCGGAGCGGGTTTCGTATTGATCCAAAGCGCTTTTCCCGTATTGTTTCTGGAGTGACGATCACGCGGCGCTCCTACGTAAAAAAACCGGGGTTCAACCGAACCGACAGCGCCCCCGTAAATCCGGGACAAAGCAAGGAAGTAGAGATGGCTCATATCGTCGACGTTCATGTAGGCAAACGCATCCGCCAAAGACGCTGGCTGGTTGGAATGACGCAACAGAAACTTGCCGAATGCGTTGGCATCAAGTTCCAGCAAATCCAGAAGTACGAGACAGGATCGAACCGCGTGAGCGCGTCGCGCCTTTGGGATATCGCCGATGCGCTCGAAGTCGACGTCTCGTTTTTCTTCGAAGGGCTTAAGTCCGGCGATCAGGACGACAAGGATTTCGCATCCGTTCCCGCGGACATGATGGGCGACAAGGAAGCGATGGAGCTGGTGCGCTCCTATTACGCCATCCCCGAAAACCAGCGCCGTCGCCTCTTTGAACTGGCCCGTGTGCTGAGCGACGTGGCCTGATCCTGACGGCTTGGGCGCGCAGGCGCTCTTGCCGACCATCCCCATCGGTGGCACGAAGGGCGACATGACGAAGGGTGCAGATCTGGCCGCAAGAAACGACGCGGATATCGACCGCGTGGCGAACGCCTTGGCTGATGCCGCGCGTCGGGTCATCACGCCTTTTTTCCGCCGGCACGACCTGACCACCGATAACAAGCTCTCGACGGGGTTTGATCCGGTGACCGAGGCCGATCATGCCGCGGAGGCGGCGATGCGTGAAATCCTGGCGCGAGAACGTCCCGCAGATGCGATCCTGGGCGAAGAATTCGGTGCCAAGGACGGGACAAGCGGGCTGACCTGGGTGCTGGATCCGATCGACGGCACCCGCGGCTTCCTAAGCGGCACGCCGACCTGGGGTGTGTTGATCGCGGTCAACGATGCGCAAGGCCCGTTCTACGGGCTCATCGATCAACCCTATATCGGCGAGCGTTTCATTGGCGACGCTGCCGGCGCGCGCTTTGCAGGCCCGAAGGGTGCAGGAGCGCTTGCCACACGGGCACCCCGGGCACTGGCGCAGGCCATCGTCTTCACCACTTTCCCCGAAGTTGGCAGCTTGGTGGAGCGTAACGCTTTCCACGCCGTTGCTAGCCGCGCCCGACTGACCCGCTACGGTATGGACTGCTACGCCTATGCGCTGGTTGCTGCCGGACAGGTAGATCTGGTGATCGAGGCCGGATTGCAGCCCTACGACATTCAAGCACCTATTGCCCTGATCGAGGCGGCGGGCGGCCTTGTGACGGATTGGCAGGGCGGACCCGCGCATGAGGGCGGCAGGGTGGTGGCGGCGGCCAATACCGCAATCCATGCCGAGGCGCTGGCGCTTCTTCAGGAGCACTGTGGATGAGTGATCTGCTGATCCGGGGTGCCGATCATCTGCTCACGATGGATGACCAGCGCCGTGAACTTGGCGGCGCGGATGTTCTGGTTCGAGGGGGCGAGATCGTGGACATAGGTCCAGACCTCAGGGCGGACGTGCCGGTAATCGAGGCCTCGGGCTGCCTCGTCACGCCGGGACTCGTGAACACGCACCACCATCTTTACCAGTCGCTGACCCGCGCGGTGCCGGGCGGACAGGATGCGCTGCTTTTCGGCTGGTTGCAGGCGCTCTATCCGATCTGGGCGCGGTTCACGCCGGAGCACATGTTCACCTCGGCGCAGGTCGGGCTTGCCGAACTGGCGCTCTCGGGCTGCACGCTCTCGAGCGATCATCTCTATCTCTTTCCCAATGGCGTGCGGCTCGAGGATACGATCCACGCCGCCGCCGATCTGGGTATCAGGTTCCAGCCGACCCGCGGCTCCATGAGCATCGGGGTCTCCAAGGGTGGTTTGCCACCCGATGTCCTCGTCGAAGCCGAGGCGGCGATCCTCGAGGACTGCATCCGGGTGATCGACGCCTTTCACGACGCGCGGCCCGCATCCATGTGCCGGGTCGGTGTCGCGCCCTGTTCGCCCTTTTCGGTGAGCCGCGACCTGATGCGGGAGGCAGCGCTGCTGGCCCGTGACAAGGGCGTGATGCTGCACACACATCTGGCGGAGAATGACGAGGACATCGCCTATTCACTGGAGAAATTCGGTTGCCGACCTGGGCAGTATGCGCAGGAGCTCGGCTGGGTCGGCCGGGATGTCTGGCATGCTCATTGCGTGAAGCTCGATTCCAGCGAAATCGCACTTTTTGCCGAAACCGGCACTGGCGTCGCGCATTGCCCCTGTTCCAACTGTCGCCTTGGCAGCGGAATCGCCCCTGTGCGCGCCCTGCGTGACGCTGGTGTGCCGCTGGGGTTGGGTGTCGACGGATCGGCCAGCAATGACGCGGGCAATCTGGTGGCTGAGGCGCGTCAGGCGATGCTGCTCCAACGCGTGGCCAGCGGTGCCGATGCGATGAGCGCCCGCGAGGCGCTGGAGATCGCGACGCGCGGTGGCGCGGAGGTTTTGGGGCGACCCGAATGCGGGCGGATCGCGGTGGGGGCGCGGGCCGATATCGCGATCTGGGACATCTCGGGTATCGAAGCGGCGGGATCGTGGGATCCAGCGGCCTTGCTTCTGGCCGGGCCGACGACCGTGCGCGACCTTATCGTGGAAGGGCGGCAGATCGTGCGCGACGGGCAGGTGGTGACGCTGGACATGGGGCGACTGGTCACGCGGCAGAACAGGATGGCGCGCGATCTGAGGGACGCCTTGTGAAATCCGTTGCCCTGATCATTTTTGCCGGTCTGCTGGCGCGGGCCGCGATCGCTGATCCGGCCGCGACGCAGGCGCTCAACGACTATCGGGCCGGGTCCGGTTTGCCGCCGATAAGCTATTCGTCGACGCTCGAAAAGGCGGCGACGGGCCATGCGCTCGACATGGCGCGCAAGGGGTTTTTCGATCATGCGGGCAGCGATGGCTCGAGCGTGGCACAGCGTGTCGAGCGCGTGGGCTACGGATGGTGCTTCGTTGCCGAGAACATCGCCAAAGGGCAGGGGTCGCTGTCGCAGGTGATGGCCGACTGGGCGGCATCACCGGGGCATCGGCGCAACATGCTCGATCAGCGGGCGCAGGAGTTCGCGCTGGTCGAGGGTCCGGATCGCGTGTGGGTCATGGTGCTGGCCGCACCCGGCTGCTGAGCGGTCCGGGATAACTGCTGGCCAGCCCTCCGAGGCGGGTTCTGTCAGGCAGAAGAAACCGCGGGACGCGGCCGTTTCGAGCCGGCGATCCAGACATCGGCGATGGCGCGATCATCGCCCATCATGATCGTCGGGAAAACTGCCTCCCATATCGTTTCGGCGCGGGCTCTGCGCTGTGCGATGGCGGCGGTGGAGGCAAGGTCGAGGATCGTCAGATCGGCTTCCATCCCCGGGGCGAGCCTGCCGATACGGTCTTGCAGATGAAGGCTGCGCGCCGATCCGGCGGTGGCCAGCCACAGCAATTGGCTCGGATGCAGCGCGGTGCCGCGCAGCTGGGCGATCTCATAGGCGGCGGCCATGGTGCGCAGCATGGAGAAGGAGGAGCCGCCTCCGGTGTCGGTCGCAAGACCGAGCGGAATGCCGCGCGCCGCCAGCCCTGCAAGGTCCATCAGGCCGGAGCCGATGAAGCTGTTCGAGGTGGGACAATGGGCAAGCGCAGCACCAGTGTCCCGGAGGCGGTCGATCTCGCGGGGTTCGAGATGGATCGCGTGACCGAAAACCGCGCGCGGACCGATGAGACCGTGCGCCTCATAGGTGTCGAGGTAGTCGCGCGCCTGCGGGAAGAGCCCGCGCACCCAGTCGATTTCGGGCAGCTGTTCGGAGAGATGCGTCTGCATCAGGCAGTCGGGGTATTCGGACCAGAGCGCGCCGAGGGCCGCCAGTTGCTCGGGCGTCGAGGTCGGTGAAAACCGCGGCGTGATCGCGTACCCAAGCCGCGCCTGCCCGTGCCAGCGTTCGATCAGCGCTTTGCTGTCATCATATGCCGATCTGGCGGTGTCGCGGAGCCCCTCGGGGGCATTGCGGTCCATGCAGGTCTTGCCCGCCACCACCCGCAGCTTCCGCGCCAGCGCCGCCTCGAAGAAGGCATCGACGCTGCCGGGATGGATCGTTGCGTAGGAGCAGACCGTGGTTGTGCCGTTGTCCAGCGCGAGATCGAGGTAGGTCGCGGCGGTGCGGGCGGCGTGGTCGGGGTCGCCGAAGCGCATCTCCTCGGGAAAGGTATAGGTGTTGAGCCAGTCGATCAGCTGCTTGCCCCAGCTCGCGATGATCGCGGTTTGAGGGTAGTGCACATGGGCGTCGATGAAGCCCGGGCAGATCAGATGTCTGCCGTAGTCGATGACCTTTGCGTCGGGATGGGCTTTGCGCAGCAAGGCTGCGTCTCCCAGCGCCTCGATCAGGCCGTTCTCCAGCAGCACGGCACCGGTCGAATTGACCCGCACCGCCTCCTCCCAGGGACCGGTGAAGGGGTTGCCCGTGGCCTCGAAGGTCTGGCCGAGTAGGAGGGTCTGTGTGCTCATGCATCCTGTCTAGGCGCTCTGCTCGATCAGGACAACGCTGGAAGTGCCCGGCCATTGTATCCCTCAGGGCAGCCGCTTAAGGTCCGCGCAATCACAGGGGGCGCGCGCCATGTCGGATCAGATCGAGCAGGTCGGGGAAGAGGACGACGAGGACGCCTATCTGCTGGGCCCCAAGACGATTGCCGCGATCCTCTATGCCGTGGATATCGACGACCGCGACAAGCTCATCGAGTTGATGGAGCCATTGCACGCGGCCGACATCGCCGACCTTCTGGAGCAGATCAACTCCTATGACCGGGCGCGTCTGGTACGGCTCTACGATCAGGAATTCGACGGCGAAATCCTCTCCGAGCTGGATGAGAACATCCGCGAGGAAGTGATCTCGGTGCTGACCCCGCAGGTGCTGAGCCAGGCCGTGCGCGAGATGGACAGCGACGATGTGGTCGATCTGATCGAGGATCTGGAGGACGATCAGCAAAACACCATCCTGAACGCGCTTGAGGAGGTCGACCGCGTTGCCGTCCGACAGGCGCTGAGCTATCCCGAATATTCCGCGGGCCGTCTGATGCAGCGCGAGGTCGTGATGGCGCCGGAGCATTGGACCGTCGGCGAGGCTATCGACCACCTGCGCGAGACGCCCGAAGAAGACCTGCCAGACCAGTTCTATCACATCGTGATCGTCGACCCGCGCCTGCACCCGGTGGGCAATGTGACGCTGGGCAAGCTCATGCGCTCGAAACGGGCGACGCGGCTTGTCGACCTGCAGGAGGAGACCTTTCACGTCATCCCCGCGATGCAGGACGAATCCGACGTCGCCTATGCCTTTAACCAGTATCACCTGATTTCAGCGCCGGTGGTAGATGATGAAGGCCGACTCATCGGGATCATCACCATCGATGACGCCATGGCGGTGCTGGACGAGGAGCACGAGGAAGACATCATGCGTCTTGCCGGTGTGGGCGAAGGGTCGCTCTCGGACCGGGTGATCGAGACCACCAAGCAGCGGCTGCCGTGGCTTGCGGTGAACCTTGTCACCGCTATTCTCGCGTCGCTGGTCATTGCGCAGTTCGAGATGGCGCTGGCGCAGATCGTGGCGCTGGCGGTGCTGATGCCGATCGTGGCCTCCATGGGGGGGAATGCGGGAACGCAGTCGCTGACAGTGGCGGTGCGCTCCATCGCGACAAAGGACCTCACAGGCGCCAACGTCTGGCGGGTGATCCGGCGCGAGGTGCTGGTGGGCTTGATCAACGGGCTGATCTTCGCCGTGGTCATGGGCATCGTCGGCCTGATCTGGTTCGGCTCGCCGGGGCTTGGCTATGTGATCGCGGCGGCAATGGTGATCAACCTTGTCGTGGCAGGGCTCGCCGGCACGGTGATCCCGGTCTTGCTCGACCGTGTTGGCATCGACCCGGCGCTGGCTTCGGGGGCTTTCGTGACCACGGTGACCGATGTGGTAGGCTTCTTCGCCTTTCTCGGCCTGGCAGTTCTGGTGCTGCTGTGAGCGATCTTGCGGCGGAAAAGGACGCCGCGCGCAAGGCGGCTTTCGCGCGGCGCAAGACCGCGCATGCCGCCGATCCGGGTACCGGGGCAGGGCTGCTCTCGTCGCTGCTCGCCGGATACCGGGGCGTCCCGCTCTCGGGCTACATGCCGATCCGGACCGAGATCGACCCCTTGCCTGCCATGGCGGAGGCGAGTGCCCATGGGCCCGTCGGCGTGCCGGTGATCGTGGCCAAGGGGGCGCCCTTGCGGTTCGCGCGCTGGGAACCGGAGATGGAGATGGAAAGTGGTGTCTTCGGGGCGCTGGTGCCGGTCCGGCCTGTCTTCTTCGAGCCGGAGATCCTGATCGTGCCGCTTCTGGCCTTTACCGTGTCGGGCGGGCGTTTGGGGTATGGCGGCGGGTTCTATGACCGCACGCTCGAAGCGTTGCGTGCAAAGCGGCCAACACTGGCCGTGGGCTTTGCCTATGCGGCGCAAGAGGTCGAGGCGCTGCCGCTCGAGCCCACGGACCAGCGGCTTGACCTGATCGTCACGGAAACGGCGGTCCTCGATCTGCGCTGAACCGGTCTCGGGTCAGGCATGCGGCATCAGTTGGAGATCACCGCGTCGACCTCGAATTCCACGAGCCATTCGGGGTTCACGAAGCGGTTGACTGCCATGATCGTATCGACCGGGCGCACGTCGCGGAAGTACTCCTTGCGCACGTCGATCGCGGCCTTCCAGTTGTCGATATCGGTCAGGATCACCCGTGTGCGCACCACATGATGCAACCCGGATCCCGCCTGTACAAGCGCCGCCTTGATGATCTCCAGACAGGCGCGGGACTGCGCCGCCACATCGCCCACGCCGATGGTCCTGCCGTCCGGACCTACCGGCGCGGTGCCGCCGATGGCGATGTAGGGGCCGACGCGGACAGCGCGGCTGAAACCCACGACGGCCTCCATCGGGTTGCCGTTGGAGATCAGTTCACGGTCATAGGTCATGTGTCATTCCTCCTGAAACGATGAGAGACTACCATGGAAATGCGAGGAGCCGTGCGAATTTCGACCGCCGCCCCTTGCCCTGACCCCTGCCACGGCCTACCCATCGATCATGAAGATACTCTTTCTTGGCGATGTGATGGGGCGGGCCGGACGGCGCGCGATCACCGAAAACCTGCCCCGGCTGCGCGCCGCGTGGAAGCTCGACTTCGTCGTGGTCAATGCCGAAAACGCCACGTCCGGTGTCGGCCTGTCTGGTGCCCATGCGAAGTCGCTGCTGGAGGCCGGGGCGGATTGCCTGACGCTGGGTGATCATGCCTTCGACCAGCGCGACATGCTGCAATTCATCGAAGCCGAGCCGCGTGTGATCCGCCCGCTCAACTTCTCCAAGGCCGCCCCCGGCAAGGGCGCGCAGCTCTATACCTCGAAGAACGGGCGCAAGGTGCTGGTGGCGCAGGTACTCGGGCAGGTCTTCATGAAGCGCCCCTTCGATGATCCATTCTCGGCGCTAGATCCGGTGCTGAAGACCCATCCGCTCGGCGGTCTCGCGCAAGCGGTGGTGGTGGACATCCATTGCGAGGCCACCTCCGAGAAGATGGCGCTGGGGCATTTCTGCGACGGGCGGGCGAGCCTTGCGGTGGGCACCCATACCCATGTGCCCACGGCGGACGCCATGGTGCTGCCCAAGGGCACGGGCTACCTGACGGATGCGGGCATGTGCGGTGACTACAACTCGGTCATCGGCATGGACAAGGCCGAACCGATGCGCCGCTTCATCACCGGCATGGCTAAGGAACGCTTCACGCCCGCCAATGACGCAGCGACGCTGTCGGGCGTCTATGTGGAGACCGACGACCGCAGCGGCAGGGCGACCCGGATCGCGATGATCCGCGAGGGCGGCCTGTTGCAATCGGCAGCCCCCTGACGCCGATGTCCCGCCACGAGGTGATCCTCTTCTCGGGCGTGCTCGTGCTGCTTGGTGCGGGCTGGGGCATCACGCTGCCTCTGACCAAGATCGCGGTCTCCACGGGCTACAAGCATTTCGGCCTGATCTTCTGGCAACTGGCGATTGGCAGTGCGCTCATGGCGATGATCTGCACCGCGCGGGGCGTTGGGTTTCCGAGAGGGCGCAGACCCCTGCTGATCTGCCTGATGGTGGCGCTCGTCGGGACCATCCTGCCCAATACCTCCTCCTATCAGGCGGCGGTGCATCTGCCCTCGGGCATCCTGTCGATCCTCTTGTCGATGGTGCCGATGTGGGCCTTTCCCATCGCTCTGATGATGGGGCTTGATCGGTTTTCATGGCGTCGCTTGATCGGATTGGCCTGCGGTCTGGCCGGTGTCCTGCTGATTGCGGTTCCGGGAGCCGAGGTCATGGGGTTTGCGCTCTTCTGGGTGATGGTCGCGCTCATCGGAGGGCTTTGCTATGCGCTCGAAGGCAATCTCATCGCCCGGACCGGCACCGCGGGGCTCGACGCCTTCCAGGTGCTCTACGGTGCCTCGCTCATCGGGACCGTCCTGATCTTGCCGATGACGTTGCTCACCGGCCAGTGGATCCCGCCCGCCGGTCTCATGACACCGGCAGGTCAGGCGCTGGTGGCAAGCTCGCTGATCCATGTGGTCGTCTATGCGGGCTATGTCTGGATGGTCGGCCGCGCAGGCGCTGTCTTCACAGTGCAGGTCAGCTATCTGGTGACCGGTTTTGGCGTGCTCTGGGCGAAACTCATCCTTGGCGAGGCCTATGCGCCCGGAATTTGGGCGGCGCTCGCGCTGATGTTCGTCGGCATGTATCTGGTGCAGCCCCGGCCCAAGGAAGCGCTTGCCGACCTCTAGGGTATCGGCGAGAATGCACCGCTTGCGATGCCCTGTTGAAGGTTCCGATCTTGATCCCTTTCGCCGATTTGCCTCCCCTGGCCAGCCCGCTCTTCACGCTCGGCATCGTGGTTCTGATGTTCGTCTTCTTTGTGCGCGAGGTCTTTCCGACCGAGGTTGTCGCCATCGCCGGCGCCGCGCTGCTACTGGCCAGCGGCGTTCTGCCCTATGACCGGGCGTTGAGCGTGCTGTCCAATCCCGCACCCTGGACCATCGCGGCCATGTTCATCGTGATGGGCGCTCTCGTGCGGACGGGCGCGCTTGACGTACTCACCCGGCTGGCCGAGCGCTCCGCAAAAAAGCGACCCAAGACCGCCGTTGCCGGCCTGATCGCGGGGGTCATGGCGGCGTCTGCGGTGATGAACAACACGCCGGTCGTGGTGGTGATGATCCCGGTGGTGGTGCAATTGAGCACAACGCTGGGTGCCAAGGCCTCGAAATTCCTGATCCCACTCTCCTATGCCGCGATCATGGGCGGTTCGCTCACGCTGATCGGTACCTCGACCAACCTTCTGGTGGACGGGGTCGCGCGCACCGCGGGGCTCGAGCCCTTCTCGATCTTCGAGATTTTCCCGATCGGTCTCGTGGTCTGCGTCTGGGGCCTTATCTTCATGGGGCTTTTCGGCAACCGCCTCCTGCCGGACCGGGACAGCATGGCCAACATGCTCTCCGACCGTTCCAAGAAGAAATTCTTCACCGAAGCGGTGATCCCGCCGGACAGCAACCTGATCGGGCGCGAAGCCTTGAGCGTGCAGCTCTTCAAGCGCGATGGCGTGCGGCTCGTCGACGTGATCCGGGGCGACGTCTCGCTGCGCCGTGACCTGGCGGGCGTGACGCTGCAGGTGGGCGACCGGGTCGTGCTGCGTACCGAGATGACGGAACTACTGAGCCTGCAGACCAACAAGGAACTCAAGCGCGTCGATCAGGTTTCCGCGGTCGAGACGACGACCGTGGAGGTGCTGATCACGCCCGGCTGCAAGATGGTGGGCCGCAGCCTCGGCTCGCTGCGCCTGCGTCGCCGCTACGGGGTCTATCCGCTGGCCGTGCACCGGCGCGACAAGAATATCGGGCGACAACTCGACGCGCTGGTGGTCAAGGTCGGCGACACGCTCCTGCTGGAAGGCGCGCCGGAGGACATCCAGCGGCTCGCCGTCGACATGGACATGGTCGATGTCTCGCACCCCTCGGCGCGTGCCTACCGCCGCAGCCACGCCCCCATTGCCATCGCGGCGCTTGTGGGGATCGTGGCTTTGGCCGCCTTCGACGTGGCGCCGATCCTGCTGCTGGCTGTCGTGGCCGTGGCGCTGGTGCTGGTGACCGGTTGCATTGACGCCGATGAGGCCTTTTCCTTCGTGGAAGGGCGGCTTTTGGCTTTGATCTTCGCCATGCTTGCCGTTGGTGCGGCGCTGGAGCAGTCTGGCGCGGTCTCGCTGCTTGTGGACTCTGTAGCTCCTGCGCTGATGAACGTGCCGCCGGTGATCGTGGTGCTTGCGGTCTTCGTCATAACCTCGACCATCACCGAGATTGTCTCCAACAACGCCGTGGCGGTGATCATGACGCCCATCGCAATCGGCCTCGCGACAGCGCTCGGGCTCGATCCGCGCCCGCTGGTGGTTGCGGTGATGATCGCGGCTTCCTGCGCCTTTGCGACGCCCATCGGTTATCAGACCAACACACTCGTCTATGGTCCGGGTGGCTACAGGTTCACCGATTTCATGCGCATCGGCGTGCCGCTCAACATCTCGCTGGCGCTCCTCGTCTCTTTCATGATCCCGCTGATCTGGCCGCTGTGAGGGGGCTTGCAGGGTCTAGAGGTTCCTGAGCAGCCAGAGACAGAAGATCGCAAAGCTCACAGGGAACATGATGCGACTCGCAAGGTCGATGCGTCGTGCCGCAACCTTCTGGTCGCGGGAAACGAGGTAACCGGTCGTAAGTGACTGCAACAGGGCGAGAAAGACGAAAACCGTCGCTCCGGCGATATATTTGTCCAGAAGAGTGAAATAGCCCAGCCGCGGCAAGAGATTGGTTGTGGCGAAGATGAACGCGATGATGGTCAGCACGGCGGTTGCCGAAAACCCGATCTGCGAACCGAAATGGCTCGGGTCGATCCAGAAGACGCACCATGACATGGCTACGATCAGCGCGATCGGAACAAGTATCTTCCAGATGTAGTAGTCCAGATAGCGTTCGGCCTTGACCTTGAAGATCAGCCAGTCGTGAACGCTTTCCGTGGCTTCCAGTCGTTCCGCTTCGATGTGGGTCTCGACGCCCGTAATCTGCCAGTCCGAGATGTTGAGCAAATCCGACATGCCTGTGAACACGGGATCCTTTACGAGTTTGACTTTCTCGGAAGTCCAGTTCAGCAGGAAAAAGCGCAAGGCGATTTCCTGTCGGTCGAAAGGATAGTTGTCGAATTGCTGATAGCTCGAGAAAGTGCCGGACAGCCTTTGCTGAAAAGTAACCTTGCCTCCTTCTTCGATGCTTACGGTTTTCGGCCAGCGCTCGAACATCCGTCCGGAGTTCTTGAGCGCGAGTTCCGGAAACCATATGTCGGAGGTTGCAAGGCGGCATCCCTCCCAGCCAATGAGACGCGTGTCGACCCATTGCCGCCGTACCGCGAAATCCACAGTGATGGTCTGGTTCACATCGTTGATTTCGGAGAGATCGGCCATCCGGATGCCAAGGGTCACTTCGGTCGGCGGGCCCTTGTGGTCAGGGCGGATGTCGGTGCGGTAGCCCGGTGGCGTGCAGGCACTTGTTCCCGGCACCACATGCTCTTCGGCAAGGCCCATCGACGCCGTCATCAGCGTCAGAAAGAACCACAGTGCCGCCACGATCTTGCAGGTCATATATCCCGATTCTCCGATGCCTCCACAGATCGCGGAGTCTGCCGCCATGTTTCCGGGAAATCAGGAAAAATCCAGTGTTTTCTCGACCCGTCGTTGCGGTCAGAGCGGCCAGAAGAGCAGGATTGCGGGGATCGAGACAGCCACCACGATGATCTCCAGCGGCAGTCCCATGCGCCAGTAGTCGCCGAAGCTGTAGCCGCCGGGACCAAGGATCAGCGTGTTGTTCTTGTGCCCGATGGGCGTGAGGAAGGCGCTCGAGGCGGCGACGGCCACGGCCATCAGGAAAGGGTCGGGCGAGACGCCCAGCGTTTGCGCCATCTGGATGCCGACAGGGGCCGCGACAATGGTCGTGGCCGTGTTGTTGAGCACATCCGAGAGCGTCATCGTCACGATCATCAGCACCGTCAGAACCGCCCAGGCGGGCAGGCCTTCTGTCCAGGAGACGAGCGCGCCGGCGATGAGTTCGGTGCCACCGGAGGTTTCGAGTGCGGCCCCCAGCGGAATCATCGAGCCCAGCAGCACGACAACCGGCCAGTTGATGTGGTCATAAAGTTCCGAGAGCGGGATGATCTTGCTCAGCACATAGGCCACGACCACCAGCCCCAGCGCGATGGGCAGGTAGATCAGCCCGGTGCTGGCTGCCAGCACCGCCAGCGCGAACAGTCCAATGGCGAGCCAGACCTTGTTGTTGGCCGTGACCGCAAGCCCACGCTCGGCCAAGGGCAGGCAGCCGAGCCAGTCGGTGACATCGGCGCCCCGGTCGCGTGGCACGAGCAGCAGCAGGATGTCGCCGACTTCCACTTGCGTGGTGCGCAGATGGTCCACCATCTTGCGACCGCTGCGCGAGATTCCGAGCAGAACGCTGTTCTGGCGCCACGACAGACCGATGGTATGCGCGGATTTGCCGGCGATCCGAGCGCTTTCAGGTACCACGACCTCGATGATCTCCACCCCGTCGCCTTCCGCATTCAGCGCCTCTTCGCGCTTGGCGTCCGCAACGGCGAGGTCAAGCGTGGAGCGGAATTCATCCAACGCTTCGGGCGTGGCCTCGATCACCAGCGCATCGCCTTCGCGGAGGATGTTGTTTCGAGCCTGACCGTAGAGGCGTTTGCCTTTCCGGATCAGACCGATCAGGACCACATCGGCCTTGTCGGCAGCATCCTCCAGTTCCGCGAGGCGCTTGCCGATCTGCTTGCTCCCTTTGGGCACGGTCAGTTCGGCGATATACTGGGAGATATCGACGGAGGTGCTCACATCGCCTTCCCGCTGCGGGATCAGGCGCCAGCCGATCAGCGCCACGAAGGCCATCCCGGCGATGGCCGCCGCCCCGCCGACCGGGGCGAAATCGAACATCGCGAATGGCGCGCCGAGCGACTGCTCGCGGATCGAGGCGATGATGATGTTGGGCGGCGTGCCGATCAGCGTGGCCATACCGCCGAGGATCGTGGCGAAGCTGAGCGGCATCAGGCTGAGACCCGGCGCACGTTTTGCCTTGCGCGCGGTCTGGATGTCCACCGGCATCAAGAGGGCGAGCGCCGCCACGTTGTTCATGAAGGCCGACAGCACCCCGCCGACGGCGCCCATCAGGGCGATATGCGCACCGAGACTGCGCGAGGCATCGACCAGCGTCCGCGTGATCAGGAACACCGCCCCGGAGCGCACCAGCCCCGCCGAGACCACAAGCACCAGCGCCACCACGATCGTCGCCGGGTGGCCAAAGCCGGAGAAGGCGTCCGCCACCGGCACCACGCCGAGGACGACACCGATGAGAAGGGCTGAAAAGGCAACGATATCATAACGGAAGCGGCCCCAGAGCAGCAGCCCGAAAACCATACCGAAGAGGGTGAAAAGGATGATCTGGTCAGTTGTCATGAAACCTTGTGTAGAGGTTTTGCGCTCAGGGGGAAGGGGGAATGTCCGACCCGAAGAGGAGCAGGCAATTGTCGGGGTCCTTCACGTGGAATTCGCGCATGCCGTAGGGCTGATCGAAGGGAGCGCGCACCCGGTCGGCGGGCAGCAGGTCGAGTTGTGGCGCCATCTGCGCGTAGACCGCATCGAGATCATCACAGTCGAGATAGATCATCTGCTGCCCGATCTCGCAGTCTTCGTCCACCTCGATCACCCGCAGGTTTCCCGCGGAGCTTCGCAGGAAGGCGTAGTCTTCCGCACGGTACGTGCAGTCGAAGCCGAGCGTCTCCGTGTAGAAGGTGAGTGCCACTTCGAGATTGCGCGTCAGCACGAAGGGGGTAATCTGCGTTACCTTTGCCATGCATTCAGGTTACGCGATCAAGGCGATTTGAGAAACCGGCAATCGATGTTGTCCGGTGGCTGCACGGCCTTGCTCCCAGCGTCCGACCTGCACTATAGAGTGCCGCAACCTTCAAAACAGATGCGAGACGATCCATGGCCGGCCACTCAAAATGGGCAAACATCCAGCACCGCAAGAACCGTCAGGATTCCGTGCGTGCCAAGCTCTTCTCCAAGCTGAGCAAGGAGATCACCGTGGCCGCCAAAATGGGCGATCCGGATCCCGACAAGAACCCGCGCCTGCAGGCTGGCCGTCAAGGAAGCCAAATCGGTTTCCGTGCCCAAGGACGTGATCGACCGTGCGATCAAGAAATCCATGGTGGGCGAGGGCGAGGATTACGAGGAAATCCGCTACGAGGGCTATGGGCCCAACGGTGTCGCGGTGATCGTCGAGGCGATGACCGACAACCGCAACCGCACGGCGTCGAACGTGCGCTCGACCTTCACCAAGAACGGCGGCAACCTCGGCGAGACGGGTTCGGTCGGTTTCATGTTCGAGCGCAAAGGCGAAATCGAATACCCGGCCTCCGTGGGCGATGCCGATACCGTGCTTATGGCGGCGATCGAGGCCGGCGCCGAGGATGTCGAAAGCGGCGAGGACGGTCACGTCATCTGGTGTGCCGATACCGATCTCAACGAAGTGGCAACGCAGCTCGAAGCCAGTCTCGGCGAATCCGAGAGCACCAAGCTGGTGTGGAAACCCACAACGACCACCGAAATGGACCTTGACGGGATGGAAAAGCTGATGAAGCTTGTTGATGCGCTCGAAGATGATGACGATGTGCAGCGTGTCACAACCAACTTCGAGGCCAGCGACGACGTCATGTCACAGCTTTGAAGGGTCAACTCGATCGAATACAGAACCGCCCCCGGCGAAGGGCGGTTTTTTTCTGCCTACTGAATCGATTTGCAGGATGCCTGCGGTGCCGCGAAAGCGCGCAATGCTTGTAGCCAGCCGCGTGCGGGCTGCGGTGCGGTTTTCGCGCCCGCGCGACCGACACGCCCGATCAATTGTTTGAGATCGACGAGCTTCTTATGTGCTCCGGTTCCGCCGGCCTGGCTTTGCACGGACAGGATCTTCTTCTGTGTGTGCAAGGCGGCTTCTATCAGCGCGATATCCTGCGCCGTCAGCTCTAGTGTATGAAGATTGTTGAACATCGTGAAAACCGCCTTTTTTACATCTTCGTCATATGGGGACTGTAAGCATGTACGCCAACCTGCCAGAATGAGATTTGCGTGATGGCCTCGTGATCCGTCACGTTTGCGTGACTGCATCCCTGGCCGCGCGCTGCCGCTCTCGCCCGCGATGCCGCGAACGTTACCCGGCCGAAGGATTTTGTACCGGCCAAGTGATCGTCACGGATCGCCTTGTGATGCCAGTCGCAAGTTACCCGATGCTAGCCTGTGCCCGGCGGCCGGCTCGGGCTGTCTTGTTCTCAACGGGGAAATCCAGATGATACATCCAACACCTTTCCTGGGGCGCGGTCTATTGGCCGCGACCTGCCTTCTGGTCGCTGGGGCGACAGTTGCCGAGGCGGCGCCGATCCGCATTACGGTCACCAACAACCAACCGGCGGACGGGCTCTTCATCACGCCGCTCCTGAGCATCTTTCATGACGGCACCTATGACACGTTCTCGCCCGCAGGCTCCGCCTCCGCCGGGGTCGAACTGATCGCCGAGGAAGGTGACGTGTCCGTGGAACGCGCGGCGGTTCAGGCCGCCGGCCACCGGGCCGAGGTGATCGCCAACGCGGGCGGCTTTCCCGGTGCGCCGGTCCTCGATCCGGGCGAGGTGACCAGCTTCGTCTTCGACCTCGATCCGACCTCGCAACGTTTCTTTTCGTTTCTGTCCATGGTGATCCCGTCGAACGACACCTTCATTGGCAATCCGGATCCGATGGCCTTTGCGATCTTCGATGCCATGGGTCTTTTCACCGGCCTGCCGGACATCATCCTGACCGGTGCGAATGTCTGGGATGCAGGAACGGAAGCCAATACGCTCCAGGGTGGAGCCTTTTCCACGGCAGGCGGAACTGCGACGGAAACCAGCGACCCGATCCAGCTGCAGGCCAGTCTCGATTTCCTGATCGGCGCAGGTAACCCCGGCAATGGCAGCATCAGGACGGTACCCGGAAGCACCGACCGTTTCATCACGATCAGCTTTCTCCGAAGTGGCACCGGTCCCGCTGCCAGCGGGTCTTCCGCTTCTTGCTGCAGGCTTGGGCGCTTTCGCCTGGGTCGGGCGGCGGCGCCGCGCCGCTTCGGCATAAGGCTGCGGGTCTACTGCCCGGACGAGGGGGCCGCTGCGACACGCGGCCCCTTTTGCGCGCCGGAGCGATGGGGTAACGGGTCCTTCCGACCGCATTGGACCACCACGCATGTTCACCACCTTCCTCGCCGGATTCTTTCTGAGTCTCTCGCTGATCCTCGCCATCGGGGCGCAGAATGCCTTCGTGCTGCGGCAGGGGTTGCGGCAGTCGCATGTCTTCTGGGTCTGTCTGGCCTGCGGCCTGTCGGATGCCTTGCTGATCACCGCGGGGATCGCCGGCTTCGGCACCCTGGCCGCTACCTTGCCTTGGTTCGAGACGGCGATGCGTTATGGCGGTGCCGCTTTCCTGATCTGGTACGGTTGGCGCAACGCGGTCTCGGCGTGGCGCGGCGGGCAGGCGCTGGCGGTGGATGGCGCGGCGCTGCAACCGTTGATGCCGACCTTGGCGACGGTGCTGGCGCTGACCTGGCTCAACCCGCATGTCTATCTCGACACGGTGGTGCTGATCGGGTCGATCTCCGCTCAGTATGACGGCCGCCTCGCCTTCGGCGCGGGCGCGGTATTGGCCAGCCTGAGCTTTTTCTTCGCGCTGGGGTACGGGGCGCGATTGCTGGCTCCGCTCTTTGCGCGTCCGCGCAGCTGGCAGGTGCTGGACGGGCTGATCGCCCTGACCATGTGGGCGATCGCTGCGGGACTTCTGCTCAGTTAACCGCTTGCAGTCGGAGGACAAACTCGGGTCTATGGGTCATGGTCACGCGTTCCCCTTCACGGCCTTCGGTTGGCGTCTTCTGGATGCTCGTCACGGGCCTCTGCTTCGTCACGGTAACCGCACTGGTGAAATACATGGGGCCGCGGGTGCCGCCGGTGGAGATGGCTTTCCTGCGCTACCTGCTCGGCCTCGTCTTCTTGCTGCCCGCACTCGGAGCGATGCGGGCCGCCCGTCTGACTTCGCGCCAGTGGCAGTTTTTCGGACTGCGCGGTGTGCTGCATGCCGGGGCCGTGATGCTGTGGTTCTACGCGATGGTCCGTATTCCGATCGCGGATGTGACGGCGCTCAACTATCTCGCCCCGGTCTATGTGAGCATCGGCGCGGCGCTGTTTCTTGGGGAGAAACTTGCGATCCGCCGGATCGCGGCGGTCATCGTGGCGCTTCTCGGTGCCGCGATCATCCTGCGTCCGGGGTTTCGCGAGGTCAGCGACGGGCATCTGGCCATGGTCGTGGCCGCGATAGCCTTCGGCGGCTCCTATCTCACCGCCAAGGTCATGGCGGATGAGGTCAAACCCTCGGTGGTCGTGGCGATGCTGTCGATCTTCGTGACAATTGCCCTCGCACCATTCGCCATCGCCGTCTGGGTCACGCCCACGCTTTCGGACCTGTTGCTACTCTTTTGCGTGGCGGCTGTCGCCACGGCGGGCCACTACACGATGACCCTGGCCTTTGCCGCGGCCCCGGTCACGGTGACACAGCCCGTGACCTTCGCGCAGCTCGTCTGGGCGGTTCTGCTCGGGTATCTTGTCTTCGACGAAGCGGTGGACATCTGGGTCGTGCTGGGGGGCGTCGTGATCCTCGGGTCCGTCACCTTCATCACATGGCGTGAGGCGGTGCTCAACCGCAAGCCGACGACGCCGACGGTCAACGCGACCAAGGTCTGATTTTTTATTGATTGACCAGTCAATAAAGAACCTGCTAGCAAACTCCCGCACAGCAGCCGGGACATCGCCACATGCCGAAACTGGGAATGGAACCCATCCGCCGCACCGCTCTGGTCGAGGCGACGATTGCCGAAATCGGCGCGAAGGGCTCGCTTGACGTCACCGTCGGTCAGATCGCCAAACGCGCTGGCATGTCGAGCGCGCTGGCGCATCACTATTTCGGCGGGAAGGATCAAATCTTTCTCGCGGCCATGCAGCAGATCCTGCGCGATTTCGGTGCCGAAGTCCGGCGCGGGCTGCGGGCCGCGAAAACACCGCACGACCGCGCCGCGGCCTTGATCGAGGCGAGTTTCGCGCCCGCCTGTTTCGATCCCGCCACGATCAGCGCCTGGATGACCCTCTATGCCTCGGCGCAGACCAACCCCGAGACCCTGCGGCTGCTGCGGCTTTATCAGGCGCGGCTGCGGTCCAACCTCATACATGCGCTGCGACCGCTGTCGCCGGCGCCGCAGGACCATGCGGAACTGCTCGCGGCGCTTATCGACGGGCTTTACCTGCGCGCCGCGCTCTCGCGCTCGAAATCCGCGGGCGACGCGCGCGATGCAGCTCTTGCCGCCTTTGCAATCCTTGTGGAACCCCGCCCATGACCAAACCCAACATTCTCATCCTGATGGTCGACCAACTCAACGGAACGCTCTTTCCGGACGGTCCTGCCGACTGGCTCCATGCGCCGCATCTCAAGGCGCTCGCCGCGCGTTCGACCCGGTTTCGCAACTGCTACACGGCGAGCCCGCTCTGCGCGCCGGGACGTGCGGCTTTCATGTCCGGGCAACTTCCTTCGGCCACCGGGGTCTATGACAATGCCGCGGAATTCGCCTCCTCCATCCCCACCTATGCGCATCATTTGCGCCGGGCGGGCTACCGGACCTGCCTTTCCGGCAAGATGCATTTCGTGGGCCCCGATCAGTTGCACGGCTTCGAGGAGCGCCTGACCACGGACATCTACCCGGCCGATTTCGGCTGGACGCCGGACTACCGCAAGCCCGGCGAGCGCATCGACTGGTGGTATCACAACATGGGGTCGGTAACGGGCGCAGGGGTCGCCGAAATCACCAACCAGATGGAGTATGACGATGAGGTCGCCTTCAACGCCACGCGCAAGATCTATGACCTCTCGCGCGGAGCGGACGCCCGTCCCTGGTGCCTGACGGTCAGCTTCACCCATCCGCACGACCCCTACGTCGCCCGCAAGAAGTACTGGGATCTCTACAACGACTGCGAACACCTGCTGCCGCAGGTGCCAGCCATTCCATACGACGAACAGGATGCTCATTCCAAACGCATCTTCGATGCCAACGACTGGCGCAGCTTCGACATCACCGAAGCGCATATCCGCCGCTCCCGTCAGGCCTATTTCGCCAACATCAGCTATCTGGACGACAAGGTGGGCGAGATCCTGCAAACCCTGAAAGACACGCGGCAGGAAGCCATTGTCGTCTTCGTGTCGGATCACGGCGACATGCTGGGCGAGCGCGGGCTGTGGTTCAAGATGTCCTTCTACGAGGGTGCTTCCCGCGTGCCCTTGATGATCTCCGCGCCCTATATGGAGCCGGGGTTGCAGACCACGCCAGTCTCGAACATCGACATCTGCCCGACGCTTTGCGAGTTGGCGGGCGCGTCGATGGAAGAGGTGCTGCCCTGGACCACGGGCATCTCGCTGGTGCCGATGGGGCAGGGGCAGGAGCGCACCGAGCCTGTTGCTATGGAATATGCGGCGGAGGCCTCCTACGCGCCGATGGTCTCGCTGCGCCATGGCAAGTGGAAGTACAACCGCTGCGCGCTCGACCCCGATCAGCTTTTCGATCTGGAGGCCGATCCGCATGAGTTGACCAATCTCGCGGATCATCCCGCGCATCAGGGCACGTTGGAGAGCTTGCGGGGCAAGTCCGAGGCGCGCTGGGACCTCGGTGAATTTGACAGCGACGTGCGCAAGAGCCAGGCGCGCCGCTGGGTGGTCTACGAGGCCTTGCGGCAGGGCGGCTATTATCCTTGGGACTACCAGCCCCTGCGCGCGGCCTCCGAGCAATACATGCGCAATCACATGGACCTCAACATCCTCGAGGACAGCAAACGCTTTCCCCGGGGAGAGTAACGGAGCGCTGCGCGCACGCCCTCATCCGGCGCGTGCCGCGCGGGCAGAACGAGAAGTGAATAGCTGACATGCAAGCGGATTTCGTCATCGTGGGCGCCGGCAGCGCGGGCTGCGCCATGGCCTACAGGCTCAGTGAGGCAGGCGCCTCGGTGATCGTCATCGAACATGGCGGCACAGATGCGGGTCCGTTCATCCAGATGCCGGCGGCGCTTTCCTATCCGATGAACATGAAGCGCTACGACTGGGGCTACTCCACCGAACCCGAACCGCATCTCAACAACCGTCGTCTGGTCTGCCCGCGCGGCAAGGTGATCGGCGGCTCCTCCAGCATCAACGGCATGGTCTATGTACGCGGACACGCGATGGATTTCGACCATTGGGCCGAGGTGGGAGCGGACGGTTGGTCCTATGCGGATGTGCTGCCCTACTACAAACGGATGGAGACATGGCACGACTGCGGCCATGGCGGAGACCCCGCTTGGCGCGGCAGCGACGGGCCATTGCACGTCAGCCGGGGACCACGGCTCAACCCGCTCTACAAGGCATTCGTGGAGGCGGGCCGGCAGGCGGGGTATCAGACCACGGACGATTACAACGGCGAGAAGCAGGAGGGCTTCGGCCCGATGGAGCAGACCGTCTGGCAGGGGCGGCGCTGGTCTGCGGCCAATGCCTATCTGAGGCCCGCGCTGAAGCGGTCGACCTGCACGCTGGTCCAGGGGCTGGCGCAGCGCGTGGTGATCGAGGAAGGGCGCGCCACGGGGGTGGAGATCCGCCGCGGCGGTACAGTCGAGGTGATCCATGCGACGCGCGAAGTGGTGCTCGCGGCCTCCTCGATCAACTCGCCGAAGCTGCTGATGCTCTCGGGCATCGGGAGGGCGGCGCATCTGGCGGAGCATGGGATCGGGGTCGTGGCGGACCGTCCTGGAGTCGGCCAGAACCTGCAGGATCATCTTGAAGTCTATTTCCAGCTGGCCTCGCGCCTGCCGGTCACGCTCTACAAGCACTGGAATCTCCTGTCCAAGGCGGTCATCGGCGCGCAGTGGCTACTCACGAAGAAGGGCATGGGGGCATCCAACCAGTTCGAAAGTGCGGCCTTCATCCGCTCGCAAGGCGGAGTTCCCTATCCCGACATCCAGTATCATTTTCTGCCCCTCGCGGTGCGCTACGACGGCAAGGTGGCGGTCAAGGGTCACGGGTTTCAGGCGCATACTGGGCCGATGCGCTCGCCGTCGCGGGGGGAGATCACTTTGCGCTCTGCCGACCCGGCCGAGGCGCCGCGGATCTTCTTCAACTACATGTCGCAGGCGCAGGACTGGATCGACTTCCGCCGCTGCATCCGGTTGACCCGCGAGATCTTCGCGCAGGAGGCGTTCAAGCCATTCGTGAAACACGAGATCCAGCCGGGTGTCGCAATCGAGTCCGATGCGGACATAGATGCCTTCATCGCGGAACATGCCGAGAGCGCCTACCACCCGTGCGGTACCTGCCGGATGGGGCGCAGGAGCGATCCGCTCGCGGTGGTGGACCCGCAGGCCCGCGTCATCGGCGTGGACGGGCTGAGGGTCGCCGACAGCAGCATCTTCCCCCGAATCACAAACGGAAACCTGAACGCGCCCTCGATCATGGTCGGCGAGAAAGTCTCCGACCATCTGCTCGGGCGCGGACCCCTGGCGCGGGCGAACGATGTGCCCTGGGTCCATCCAGACTGGGAAAAGGCACAGCGCTAGGCAGTCGTTAACCTTCGTTAACAAAATCCCTTGCGGATCGCGGCGTGCATGGTCATCTGTCCAGCATGCGCATGGTCTTCATTTCTCTTCTGGCGGCTCTCCTCTCCGCTACCCCCGCCGCCGCGGGAAAGCTTGAATTTTCCGGCAAGGTCAGGGTGATAGACGGCGACACGATCGACGTGGGACGCGCCCGCGTACGCCTCCATGGGATCGACGCGCCGGAGCAGGACCAGACCTGTACGGCAGCGGATGGGCGCGACTGGCCCTGCGGTCGCTGGGTCACGCAGGAAGTGCGGGCAACACTCGAAGGTCGCAACGCCACCTGCCAGCCCAGGGACATCGATCGCTACGGGCGCACCGTGGCACGCTGCCTAGTGGACGGACAGGATCTCGGCGCGTATCTGGTACGGAGCGGTTTGGCCTTCGCCTATGTCAAGTATTCGACCGATTATGTCGGCGATGAGAAGTCGTCGCGGCGTGCGGGCAAGGGCCTTCACGCAAGCCAGCTGCAGGATCCGGCGGCGTTTCGACGCGCCAAACAGCCGGGCGCGCCGGCGCAGGCGTCCACGGGATGCCTGATCAAGGGAAACATCTCGTCCAAAGGCGTGCGCATCTATCACAGCCCGGGCCAGCGCGACTATGACCAGACCCGCATCCAGGCGAGCAAGGGCGAACGCTGGTTCTGTTCTGCGGCTGAGGCGCGCGACGCCGGATGGCGTGCCGCGAAGCGCTGAGGCGTCAATCAACGGCATAAGGCAGGACATCGCGCAGGTTCGGATCGACGCTGAGCTTGCGTTCCAGCGGAGGCACCGCACGCTGGTGGCATTTGGCCCGCTCGCAGATCCGGCAGGAAATCCCGATCGGTTCAAAGGCGTGATCGCGATTCATGTCCATACCGTCGGCATAGACCAGATCCCTGGCATGACGGACCTCGCACCCCAGCGCGATGGCGAAGCGGCGCAATGGCGCCCCGAAGCGGCCCGCGGGTTTGGTCACATCGCGCGCGAGGCTGATGTAGCGCACCCCATCCGGTGTCTCGGCCAGTTGCCGCAGGAATTGGCCCGGGGTCTCGAAGGCGCGGTGCACGTTCCACAGGGGGCAGGCGCCGCCGAACCGTGCGAATTGCAGCCGCGTTGCTGAATGCCGCTTGGTGATCGTCCCCGCCTGATCGACGCGCACGAAGAAGAAGGGGATGCCCTTGGCACCGGGCCGTTGCAGCGTCGAGAGCCGATGCGCCACCTGTTCGATGGAGGCGCCGAAATGACCGGCGAGCACTTCCAGATCGTGCCTGCATGTCCGCGCCACCTCCTGAAACGGACCGTAAGGTAGCAGGGCCGCGCCGGCGAAGTAATTGGCAAGTCCGATTTTCGCGATCGCGCGGGCCTCGCCACTGTGAAAGCGCGCAAGATCGAGCGTGGCCTCCAGGAGCGCGTCCTGCTTGATAAGGGCGACTTGAAGAAGCAGCTGAAACGTCTGGGTTTCAGGAGGTGCACGGCGCGAGATTGTCAGATGGCGCTTGCCCGGGTCGAAGTGGCGCAGCCTGTCGGTGTCCGCGAACTCGACCGTGATGTCACAGTTTCCAAGGGTGGAGACCGCAGCCACGCGGATGTTCCGGTATGCGCCCTCGGCCGTGGCGAAGCGCTCTGCCGCCCTGTCGACGGCGTCGATGTAATTGTCGCAATAGTGAAAGAAGTCGCGCACTTCTTCCCAGGGGCTCGGCGTTGCCCGAGCGTCCTCGCGCCCCAGCGCTTCGTCGAGTGACGCCAGCCGTTCCTGCATCTGCCGATAACCTTGATGCAGCGCGAGGAAGGCGCGGGCGAGCGCAGGCGCGTTGGAGGCAGCAAGCCGCAGGTCTGCCATGGGGGGCAGGGCCTCGGCAAAAACCGGGTCCGCGAGGGCCTCTCGCATGTCGCTCACCAGACGCTCGTTGTCGCCCGCGCTGAGCTCGGTCACATCGAGGCCGAATTCCTGCGCGAGCGCCAGCACGACGGTGGTCGAGACCGGTCGGTTGTTGTTTTCCATCTGGTTGAGGTAGGGCAGCGATACGCCCAGCTTGGCCGCGAAATCCTTTTGTGTGTGGCCGAGGCGCGTGCGCAATTCGCGCAGCTTGGAGCCTGCGTAGAGTTTCTGTGTCGCCATTATCCTACCGGGCTCCTGCGCCAGTTTGCAGTTTCGCAATCCGTTGGACCGCGTATTTGCAAACTGTCCCGGACAGGGTCTCCGATCAAGGTTAAAGTCAGGCTAACGAGGCCCCGTCAGCGATGCTGCACCGCATTTGCGAGGCGCCGCTCCCGAAGGAGGACCGCGAGAATCGAGGCAACTGCGGCGATGGCTGTGGCGAGCATGATGTAGAGCAACGGGAAGGCTCCGGTCTCCTTACTGAGCATTGCCCCCGCTAGTGCGCTGAGGGCCGCGCCGCCGCCGATCATGATCGCGCCTCCGAGGCCGGAAGCCGATCCCGCCAGATGCGGACGTACGGACAACATCCCCGCGGTGGCATTGGGAATGACAAGTCCGTTGCCGAGGCCCACGAAACTCATGAGGCCAAAGAAACTTAGCGGGCTGCCGAAACCTGCGAGGAAAATGCAAAGCGAGAGCAGGATGCCCCCAAAATTGATCAGGGTCCCGATCAATACCAGCCTGTTGGCGCCAAAGCGTTGGGCAAAGCTGCCGGTGATCCAGTTGCCGAAGAAATACCCCAGAGCCGGCGCGCCGAAATAGATGCCGACCCAGAAGGGCGTCATCCCGAAAACGACGGAACCGACGAACGGGCCGCCGCCGAGATAGGCAAAAAATGCGCCGGAACAAAAAGCCGCTGCCAGGGAGTAGCCCCAGAACCGCGGCGAGGTCAGCAGTTCGGGGTATTCGGCGAATTGCTGCGGCAGCGATTTGCCGCTCTTGGTAGCGGTCTCGCCCATGTCGCGCCATGCGAGCCAGAGCGTCAGAGCGCCCAGAAACAGGAGCGCCCAGAAGTTTGCCTTCCAGCCGAAGAGTTCATCGAGCACACCGCCAACCATCGGGCTGATCATCGGCACGACGGCCATGCCCATCGTGACGAAGCCGATCATCGAGGCAGCCTTGTCCTGTTCGTAGAGATCACGCACCGCGGCGCGGCTCAGAACCATTGCGACGGCGACAATAGCCTGGCACATGCGGAAAAAGAGGAAGATCTCCGCTGTCGGTGCGAAGATGCAGCCCAGCGTCGCCAGCAGGAAAATGGAGAGACCGGCGAGCACCACGGGTCTGCGGCCATATTTGTCCGAGACCGGGCCAATCACGACCTGCATGGCCGCGCTGACCCCGAGATAGAGTGCCACGGAGAGCTGCATCAGCCTGTAGTCGGTCTGAAAATGCGCCGTCATGTTCGGCAGGCTGGGCAGGAACATGTTCATGACGATCGCAGACATGCCTGCGAGCAGAATCAAGGTTGCGATGTGGGGCGGCGTGCTCCGGTCGAGAAACCGGATCGCTGGGGAAGGCTGCATGGTGGCGACGGTAGGGCTGGCAAGCCAGCTTGTCCATGTTCGGAGCGTGGTCGGGTGATATGAGTTCGCTACTTTGCACTTTGCAAAAAATCATGTGAATACTCTTTGCAAATTTTCAAATTTCTCCTTCGGTTCCGCGCCGCGATTGGGTAGTCTCCAGAAAATTCACGAAACGGGGTCGATCATGAAAGATATTCTGTCGCAGCTCGAAGAGCGCCGTGAAACCGCGCGCATGGGTGGCGGTTCCAAGCGGATCGACGCGCAGCACAGTCGGGGCAAGCTGACGGCGCGGGAGCGCGTTGATCTGCTGCTGGACGAAGGCAGTTTCGAAGAGTTCGACATGTTCGTGACCCATCGCTGCACCGATTTCGGCATGGAGGCACAGAAACCGGCCGGCGACGGCGTGGTCACCGGCTGGGGCACCATCAATGGGCGCCTCGTTTACGTCTTCAGTCAGGATTTCACCGTTCTGGGCGGGTCCGTGTCCGAAACCCATGCCAAGAAGATCTGCAAGATCATGGATCTGGCCGTGCAGAACGGCGCCCCTGTGGTCGGCATCAACGATTCCGGAGGCGCACGCATCCAGGAAGGCGTGGATTCGCTTGCCGGTTATGGGGACATCTTCCAGCGCAACATCACCGCCTCGGGCGTGGTGCCGCAGATCAGCGTAATCATGGGCCCCTGCGCGGGTGGTGCTGTCTACTCTCCGGCGATGACGGACTTCATCTTCATGGTGAAGGACAGCTCCTACATGTTCGTGACGGGGCCCGATGTTGTGAAGACCGTCACCAACGAGCAGGTCACCGCCGAAGAACTCGGGGGGGCCTCGACCCACACCCGCAAATCCTCCGTCGCCGATGCGGCCTTCGAGAATGATGTGGAGGCTCTGGCGGAAGTGCGTCGCCTCGTGGATTTCCTGCCCGCCAACAACCGCGCCAAGCCACCCGTGCGCCCGTTCTTCGACTCGCCCGACCGGATCGAGCCCTCGCTCGACACCCTGGTGCCGGAGAATCCCAACACCCCTTACGACATGACCGAGCTCATCCTCAAGCTCGCGGATGAGGGCGATTTCTACGAGATCCAGGAGAATTTCGCGAAGAACATCATCATCGGCTTCATCCGGATCGAAGGGCGTACCGTCGGTGTGGTTGCGAACCAGCCGATGGTGCTGGCCGGCTGCCTCGACATCGACAGCTCGCGCAAGGCTGCGCGTTTCGTGCGGTTCTGTGATGCTTTCGATATCCCGATCCTGACGCTTGTGGATGTGCCGGGCTTCCTGCCGGGCACCAGCCAGGAATATGGCGGGGTGATCAAGCACGGCGCGAAACTGCTGTTCGCCTATGGCGAGGCGACTGTACCGATGGTGACGGTCATCACGCGCAAATCCTACGGTGGCGCCTATGTGGTGATGGCCTCGAAACATCTCAAGGCCGATTTCAACTACGCATGGCCGACGGCGGAGGTCGCGGTGATGGGGGCAAAGGGGGCTACGGAAATCATCCACCGTGCCGACCTGGGGGATGCGGCAAAGCTCGCCAAGCACACCGCCGACTACGAGAACCGCTTTGCCAACCCCTTCGTCGCTTCGGAGCGCGGCTTTGTCGATGAGGTGATCATGCCGCGGACCACACGCAAGCGTATCGCCCGCGCCTTTGCCTCGCTGCGCAACAAGCAGGTCGAGACGCCATGGAAGAAGCACGATAACATTCCGCTCTAAGGTTCTGCTTTCATGCCTCTTTTCCACAATATCGATGACGCGCCGGAGCATGTGGCCCCGTTTTCCCACGCGGTGGAGGCAGAGGGCTGGGTCATTCTGACCGGTCAGATGCCGACGCGACCTGGCACGCCTGATGCGCCCCTGCCGGAGGGGATCGAGGCGCAGACGCGACAGGTCATGGTCAATCTCGAGACGGTGTTGAAAGGGCTGTCGCTCGATCTGGGCGATGTGGTTCAATGCCGCTGTTTCCTCACCGCATTTGAGCGGGATTATGCTTCGTTCAATGAGGCTTACAAGGCGTTCTTCGCGTCCGATCGTTTGCCCGCCCGCACCACGGTCGGCGTGACGGCGCTTGCCGTAGGCGCCTTGGTCGAGATCGACTGCATCGCGCGCCGGAGGCAGCCTGCGTGACCCAGCTTTGGAAGAACCAGGCTTTCAGCATATCCCATGCAGATGGTGGCACCTTTGTCGGTACGGGCCTTCGACCTTTCTTCGAGTACCGCGATCTCGGGATTTCAGCGGCAACTTCCGGCGCCTATGGCGCACATGTGATCCGGGCGGTGCCGGGGATGAAAAGCCCTGCCGCCTGGCACAGCCATGACCTCGATTTCCAGATGGTTTACGTGACACGGGGGTGGGTTGTTTTCGAATATGAGGGCAGCGGCGAGCACGTGCTGCGGTCCGGCTCCTGCGTGCTCCAGCCGCCGGGGATCCGGCACCGCGAAGTGCGGCACTCCGATGACCTCGAATTGATCGAAATCATCTCCCCCGCTGCTTTTGAGACCCGGGACGAGGTGGCGCCATGACGCTCGAGATCGCGACCTTCATGGCATCGCGCGAGACGGTCAGGCAGGTTGCCGGGATCGATGTGCCCTCGGGGCAACCGCTGGAATTGCTCGAAGTCCTGATTGACGAGGTCGACATGGCAACCTGGGTCAGGTTTCGCTTTCTTGCCCCTCAAATCGCGCGCGAGACGGGCATTGTGTCCTTCGATGCGGCGCAGGCTGATTTCGAGGTGCTGTGCGAGCGCATTGCCCTGCCTTACCTTCAGGAATACGCGCTTGCGCCCGATCTTGTATCGGTCACGCTGCTTGATCGCCCGGTGGCCTTCGGGGCGTCGGATCAGAATGCCACGCAATTCGTCGAAGTGTTCCGCCTTCAGGATGGCGCCTGCGTCTGGGAAGGGTTGTGATGCACGAAGGCCGGTCTTTGGAACTTGTTGACATGTCGCCAAGTGCGGCGGGGAAAACACAAGAAGACGGAATGAGTCTGCCCGGATATCTTTTTGATCCGGCTGGCTGTAGTATTACACAAGGGGCGTGCAATGCGCCTCTGAGCAGCAAAACGCGCCTGAGCACGGGAAAAATCCTGACAGCGCATTACGAGACATACAGGAGAATCGCATGTCCAAGACCTTCAAAATTCTGGCCGCCTTCGGGCTTGTCGCCTATGTGGCCGCTTGCGCGCCCAAGGAGGAAGAATTCGTCGTGGTCGATCCCGAGCCGATTTCGACCGAGCCGACCTACACCGGAAAATACAAGTAAGACATCGCCGGGGCAGGCCTTGAGGCCTGTCCCGCATGCTCATGTTCCGCCTGAAGAAGGGCATGCAGCATGCTGAAACACAAGGGATTTCCGGGGCGTCTTCCTGGTACGGACTACCATTTCACGCTGCGGCGTTTCAATCCGCGCGGGGTAACGCCGCTGATCCGGCGAGAGCGCTACCCTGACCGCAAACCGGCAGATCGACGCGCCGATGCAGCCTTTTTCGCGGCGCTCTGGGATCACTTTCGTGATGAACCGTTCGAGCGCGGCAATCTCGATGCGGGGCGGCTTTCCTGGCTCTTCGGCCGGGAAGTGCTCCCTGCCACCGATCCCTTCGATCCGGCCAGCTATGAGGCAACGCTCGTGATCAACGAGGCCGTGGCGCGCGCCAGTTTCCCGGAGGTATTCGAATGACGATCGGCGGGAAACTGCCCGCAAGGGCCGGGAAATGGCGGCGTTTGGCCGATGGACACCAAGGTGTTGTGACATTTCTGGACAATACAACCGAGGCGAGTATATTTGTAAGTGCAGCGGAGCGTGATTATCCCCGCGCTGGCGCTGTGTACAAATGTACCCCTTCCCCTTATGGGCAGCATGGCGCTCCACCGCCAATGCTGCCTTTTTTTCGTGCTGTGCAAGAATGTCATCGCGCGGGCCGCGCGGCGCTTCGCGGGCATCATCCTTACATGACCATCTGCCACAAAGGGACAACCCATGTTCAATAAGATCCTGATCGCCAACCGGGGCGAAATCGCCTGCCGCGTCATCAAGACAGCCCGCAAGATGGGCATCACGACGGTTGCGATCTACTCGGATGCGGACAAGCAGGCGATGCATGTGCAGATGGCCGACGAGGCGGTGCACATCGGGCCGGCGCCTGTGAACCAGTCCTATATCGTGATCGACAAGGTGATGGCGGCTATCAAGGCCTCGGGGGCGCAAGCCGTTCATCCGGGATACGGATTTCTGTCGGAGAATGCGAAATTCGCCGAAGCGCTGGAGGCTGCGGGCGTGGCCTTTGTCGGGCCGCCGAAAGGCGCCATCGAGAAGATGGGTGACAAAATCACCTCCAAGAAGATCGCCATGGAGGCCGGTGTGAGCACCGTGCCGGGATACATGGGACTGATCGGCGACGCCGAGGAGGCGGTCAAGATCTCGAAGGAGATCGGTTATCCGGTGATGCTCAAGGCCTCCGCGGGCGGCGGCGGCAAGGGCATGCGCATCGCGTGGAATGACGAGGAGGCCCGCGAAGGCTATCAGTCTTCCAAGAACGAGGCGGCGAATTCCTTCGGGGACGACCGGATCTTCATCGAGAAATTCGTGACCCAGCCGCGGCATATCGAAATCCAGGTACTTTGCGATGCCCATGGCAATGGTGTCTATCTGGGCGAGAGGGAGTGCTCGATCCAGCGCCGCAACCAGAAGGTCGTCGAGGAAGCGCCGAGCCCGTTTCTCGACGAGGCGACGCGAAAGGCGATGGGGGAGCAGGCCGTCGCTCTGGCGCAAGCCGTGGGCTATACCTCGGCCGGGACGGTGGAATTCATCGTCGACGGCGCGAAGAATTTCTACTTCCTCGAGATGAACACGCGGCTTCAGGTCGAGCATCCGGTGACGGAGCTGATCACCGGCGTGGACCTGGTGGAGCAGATGATCCGGGTCGCCAATGGCGAAAAGCTGGGTTTCTCCCAGAAGGACGTGAAGCTGACCGGATGGGCCATCGAGAACAGGCTTTACGCCGAGGACCCCTACCGAGGTTTCCTGCCCTCGATCGGGCGGTTGACGCGCTACCGCCCGCCGGCCGAAGTGGCGTCCGGGCCGCTTTTGACGAACGGCAAATGGCAGGGGCAGGCGCCGGAGGGCGAGGCCGCCGTGCGCAATGACACCGGCGTCTATGAGGGCGGCGAGATCAGCATGTATTACGACCCGATGATCGCCAAGCTCTGCACCTGGGCGCCGACGCGCGCCGAAGCCATCGAGCGGATGCGCGTGGCGCTCGACAGTTTCGAACTGGAAGGGATCGGGCACAACCTGCCGTTCCTGTCCGCGGTCATGGATCACCCGAAGTTCATTTCCGGCGACATGACCACGGCCTTCATCGCCGAGGAATACCCCGACGGCTTCGTGGGCGTCACGCTGCCCGAAGGGGAACTGCGCCGGGTTGCGGCTGCCGCCGCCGCCATGCACCGTGTGGCCGAAATCAGACGCGCCCGTGTTTCGGGCCGGATGGACAACCATGAGCGCAAGGTCGGCTCAGATTGGAACGTGAACGTGGACGGGCTTTCCTGCGATGTGACCATTGCCGCCGATCCGAAGGGTGCGACCGTTACCTTCGATGACGGCGTGGCGCTGCGGGTCAGCGGCGCCTGGACGCCGGGCGATACGCTTGCCGACATGACGGTGGAGAACGCACCGCTGGTTTTGAAGGTCGGCAAGATCAGTGGCGGGTTCCGTATCCGCACCCGCGGTGCAGACCTGAAGGTGCGTGTGCGCACCCCGCGTCAGGCGGAACTTGCCCGCCTGATGCCGGAGAAGCTGCCGCCCGACACGTCGAAGATGCTGCTCTGCCCGATGCCAGGGCTGGTGGTGAAGATCAATGTCGCCGTGGGCGACGAGGTGCAGGACGGGCAGGCGCTTTGCACCATCGAGGCGATGAAGATGGAGAACATCCTGCGCGCCGAACGCAAGGGCGTGGTCGCCAAGATAAACGCGAGCGCCGGCGACAGCCTTGCAGTCGATGAAGTGATCATGGAGTTCGAATAGGCCGATGCACGAGGGTCCGACCTCCGTCACCCGAAGCCCCGCACCGGACCCCGGTGCGGCGCGCGACCCCTGCGGAGATCAGAAACTGCCCGCGCGTTCCTTTTGCTCGCGGATTTCACGTTTGCGGATCGGCATCTTGTCGATGCTGCGGGTGATCTCGCGCACGTCCCAGGGGAAGGGCTTGCGGATCTTGATCTCGCCGTCCTTGCCGATGATCGCCAGCATGAAACCGCGCGGGCGCAGTTTCAGCCTGAGGGCGGAGCGGGCCTCGGGGTCTGTATCGGTGATGACAACGACGTCGCGCTGGCGCAAATCCCCCTCGCGCGCGCGCAGAAGCTCCATTTGCTCGATGAAGGCCGGGTCGTTGGGAGTATCGGCAAATACGGCTACCGGCCGCGCTTCCCAGATCAGATCGCGGAAATCTATTTCTTCGGCGGTGAAGAACAGCGGTGCTTCAACTGGCGCCTCGCCGGTCTGCGCGACCAGCGGTGCTGCGAAAAAACATGCCACAACAACGGGTAATAAACTCTTCATCAGTCCTCCTGCTGGGTTCAATATAAGGCTACCTGATCAAGTTGCGATGGGAAAAATGCGTGTTTGCGTCATTAAGCCCGCTGCAAGGGGATTGGCGTGATGCCGCGTCCATCCCCTAAGATTTCGCCGACCGGAGCGGCTTGTGGCATTTCTGTTGAATACCGGATGGAGACTGCCGAGCGGATCGGGTTGAAAAGCCTCCGGATGCAGAGGCCAGCGGATGGCATCGGCTTGGGGCACAAGGCGTTGGAGCCACTTTACTGCGGACGACATGATATGGCTGAGCGCCGGAACGGACGGGATCGCCATGCGGACAGAGGACAGGATCCGGATAGGCGCGGCTTTCACGTCGCCGCCGGGACCACAAGCGAAAGGACATTCCCATGAGCACACGGAAAGAAAAGTGGCGCGCCCTGGCCGAGGCGGAACTGCGCGGCAAGCCCGTCGAGACGCTGACCTGGCAGACGCTGGAAGGCATCGAGGTGCAGCCGATCTACACCGAAGAGGATCTCGCGGGGCTCGATCACCTCGGCTCGATCCCGGGGCAGGCGCCCTACACGCGGGGCGTCAAGGCGACGATGTACGCAGGCCGCCCCTGGACGATCCGGCAATATGCAGGATTTTCCACCGCCGAGGAGAGTAACGCCTTCTACCGACAGGCGCTGGCCAATGGGCAGCAGGGTGTGTCGGTCGCCTTCGACCTCGCCACGCACCGCGGCTATGACAGCGATCACGAGCGCGTCGAGGGCGACGTGGGCAAGGCCGGCGTGGCCATCGACAGTGTCGAGGACATGAAAATCCTCTTCGACGGCATCCCGCTCGACAAGGTTTCCGTTTCCATGACGATGAATGGCGCGGTGATCCCGATCCTGGCGAATTTCATCGTGGCGGGAGAAGAGCAGGGCCATGCGCGCAAGGTGCTCTCCGGCACGATCCAGAACGACATCCTCAAGGAATTCATGGTGCGCAACACCTATGTCTATCCGCCGGAGCCCTCGATGCGGATCATTGCAGACATCATCGAATTCACCTCCAGCGAGATGCCGAAGTTCAACTCGATCTCGATCTCCGGCTATCACATGCAGGAAGCGGGCGCGAATCTGGTGCAGGAGCTTGCCTTCACCCTCGCGGACGGGCGCGAATACGTGCGCGCCGCCATCGCGCGCGGCATGGACGTGGATCACTTTGCCGGCCGGTTGAGTTTCTTTTTCGCCATCGGGATGAACTTCTTCATGGAGGCGGCGAAGCTCAGGGCGGCGCGGCTCCTGTGGTCGCGGATCATGGCGGAGTTCGAGCCCAAGGACCCCAAATCCTCGATGCTGCGCACCCATTGCCAGACTTCGGGTGTGAGTTTGCAAGAGCAGGATCCCTACAACAACGTGATCCGCACCGCCTATGAGGCGATGAGCGCCGTCCTCGGTGGCACGCAGTCGCTGCACACCAATGCGCTGGACGAGGCCATCGCCCTGCCGACGGCGTTCTCCAGCCGGATTGCTCGGAATACCCAGTTGATCCTGCAGGAGGAAACTGGCGTGACGCATGTTGTCGACCCTCTGGCGGGCTCCTATTACGTCGAAAAGCTGACCCATGATCTGGCCGAAGCCGCCTGGAAGTTGATCGAGGAAGTCGAGGAGATGGGCGGCATGACCAAGGCCGTGGCCTCCGGCATGCCGAAGCTGCGCATCGAGGAGGCCGCCGCGACCCGGCAGGCGCATATCGACCGGGGTACGGAGGTGATCGTCGGCGTGAACAAGTACCGTCGCGACAAGGAGGACCCGATCGACATTCTCGATATTGACAATGCCGCGGTGCGCAAGAGCCAGATCGCGCGGCTGGAAAAGGTCCGGGCATCGCGCGATACGGCGGCATGCGAGGCGGCGCTGGCGGAGTTGACGCGACGGGCGTCTGAAGGCGGCAACCTGCTCGAGGCCGCCGTGCAAGCGGCGCGGTCGCGCGCCTCGGTGGGAGAGATCAGCATGGCCATGGAAAAAGTGTTCGGACGTCACCGCGCGGAAGTGAAGACGCTCGCAGGGGTCTACGGTGCCGCCTATGAGGGCGATGAAGGCTTCGCCGCGATCCAGAAGTCGGTGGAGGAATTCGCCGAAGCCGAAGGCCGCCGCCCGCGGATGCTGGTGGTCAAGATGGGACAGGACGGGCATGACCGGGGCGCCAAGGTGATCGCCACGGCCTTTGCCGATATCGGCTTCGATGTGGACGTGGGCCCGCTGTTCCAGACGCCGGCTGAAGCGGCGCAGGATGCGGTGGACAATGACGTTCATGTCATCGGCATCAGTTCGCAGGCGGCGGGCCACAAGACGCTCGCGCCGCAATTGATCAAGGCGCTGAAGGACGCAGGCGCCGACGATATTCTGGTGATCTGCGGCGGCGTCATCCCGCAGCAGGATTACAAGTTCCTGCAGGATGCGGGCGTCAAGGCGATCTTCGGCCCGGGCACGAACATTCCCAAGGCGGCGCAGGACATCCTCACGCTGATCCGCGAGACGCGTCGGTAAACGGGGATGGCCTTGGCGATGGCCAAGGCCTGCGCGATCGTTTTGCAACGGTACGGCGCTGGGGTGAACGCCCCGGACCGAGCCGGATTGGTTTGACGGCTGTGGGGCTCATGCGCTCAGGGATTACGATAGTCGCGAAAAATTCGCGATGCATGCCGCATCATCGGCGCAAAAAACTCTGCACAGACGTCGCCTGCGCGTAACAGAGGATGCAGAAGATGCCGCAGCATATTAGCTTGCCTATCGGACCCCCTTGCCCTTCGCGAAACATTTGACGGTCGAGCCGCTGCCTGTGCTTCTGCCGTGATCCATTCCCCGGCGCATCAGCCTTGCCGGGCGGTGTCGTTAACCGCTCTTGCCGGCGGCAAGATTTGCTGCGACCTTCCCGGTGACGGCTACGAACTCACTCCCTGTGGCGGTCGACCAGCCTGCGCATTGACGCATCGTCGGAGATCCCATGAACCTCGACCATATCGCCATTTCGGGAAAAACTCTTCCAGAGGCACAGGCGCATGTGCAGGAGGCTCTCGGCGTGTCCTTGCAAGCCGGCGGAGAGCATGATGTCTTCTTTACCCACAACGCTCTCCTAGGTCTCGACGACGGACTTTACCTCGAAGCCATCGCCATCAACCCCGCGGCGCCGGTGCCGGACCGCCCGCGCTGGTTCGATCTCGACAGTTTCACCGGGCCGCCTCGGCTGACCAACTGGATCTGCCGCTGTGACGATCTCGAGGCGACCCTCGCGGCCCTCGATGCGGATTTCGGGATGCCGGTGGCGCTCAGCCGGGGCGATCTGCGCTGGCGCATGGCGGTGCCCCGGACCGGCATCCTGCCCTTCGACGACTGCGCGCCAGCGCTCATCGAATGGCAGGCGGGCGGCCACCCGTCGCAGCGGTTGGCGGACTCTGGTGTGCGGTTGCGGCGGCTCACGATCCGTCATCCGCAAGCTGGTGCGCTGCATGATGTGCTGAAAGATCAATTCAGTGATGACCGGCTTTCCTTTGAAACGGGCCTGTCCGGCATGGCGGCGGCCTTCGACACGCCACATGGCCCACGCGAGATCACCGGATGATCAGGCCAGCCCGTGAAGCCGATGCGCCAGCCATTGCCGCGCTCTGGAGCGGAATGATACGAGAGACGCTTTTCACCTTCACGAGTATTGAAAAATCGCCAGCGGAAATCCTCGCGATGATCAAGGCGCGCCCGGATGCTTTCTGGATCACGGAGATGGAAGGTCAACTCGCCGGCTTCATGACCTTCGGGTCGTTCCGCGCGGGCCCGGGCTATGCGCATACGGTCGAGCACAGCGTCGTCGTCGCGGAAAAAGCGCAAGGCCGAGGGGTGGCAGCGGCCTTGATGGCGCGGGGTGAAGAGGCCGCCGCCGCTCTGGGCCATCACGCGATGGTGGCGGGGATCAGCGGCGCCAACCCGCGCGCGGTTCGATTTCATGAAAGTCTGGGCTACGGCCATGTGGGTCGCCTGCCGCAGGTCGGACGCAAGCAGGGCCGGTGGCTCGACCTGATCCTGATGCAGAAAATCCTGCCGGGCGGCGGTTGACGGCCTGACACGCCCGATGGCACAGGGTAAGGTGCCGACATGTCGATCTGGACCCGCATCACCGACGCGCTTTCAGCGCTCGCCGCAGGCGAAAGCCTCTCGTTGGTGTTCGAGCGCCTGCGCAGCCCGCCGGAGCGTTCGGTGGCCTTCACCATCGCGGTGATTGCGCTGGGGGCCAAGATGGCCAAGGCGGACGGGTTGGTGACGCGCGACGAGGTCACGGCCTTCCGCGAGGTCTTTCACATCGCCTCCCAGGACGAACAGGGGGCGGCACGTGTCTTCAATCTCGCGCGGCAGGATGTGGCGGGCTTCGAGGATTACGCAGCCCGTATCGGCGCGATGTTCGCAGGCCAGACCGAGATGTTGCGCGATTTGCTCGAAGGGCTTTTTCATATCGCGGTGGCGGATGGGTTCTATCACCCCAATGAGGACGTCTTTCTGGAGCGGGTCAGCGAGATCTTCGGGCTCTCCGAGCGCGACTTCAACGCGATGAAGATGCGCTTTGCGCCCGACGCATTGCAGGATCCCTATACTGTTCTGGGTGTCACCCCAGATATGAGCAAGGCCCAGATCCGAGCGGCCTGGCGGCGGCTGGTGCGGGAGAACCACCCCGATGCGATGATCGCGAGGGGCGTTCCCGAAGAGGCCCTGCAACTGGTGCAAAAGCGCATGGCCGACATCAACCGCGCCTGGGACGAAATCGAAGGCAAGACCGGCTGATGCGGATCGCCACCTATAACGTCGAATGGTTCACAGGGCTCTTCGATGACAGGAACCGGCTGCTCAGAGATGAAAACTGGTCGTCCCGGTATCAGATCAGGCGCCGTGATCAGGCGGATGCCTTGGGCCGTGTCTTCGCCGCCATGGATGCGGATGCGGTCATGGTGATCGAAGCGCCCGACGCCAATGGCAAGCGCAGCACCACCGAGGCGCTGGAGAATTTCGCGGCACACTACGGGCTGCGCACCCGCGAGGCCTGCCTTGGTTTCATGAACGACACCAAGCAGGAAATTGCACTGCTCTATGATCCGGACCGCCTGAGCGTCGTGCATGCGCCGCGCCCAGGCACGCCGGAGGTGCCACGGTTCGACGGGGTCTTTTCCATCGACCTCGACATCGACGCGACGCTGGATGAAGTGACGTTTTCCAAGCCCCCGCTGGAACTCGATGTCATCACTGCCTCGGGGTTCGCCTTTCACATGATCGGGGTGCATCTGAAATCCAAGGCGCCGCATGGTGCCAAGACAGATGCGCAGATCATGCAGGTCGCGATTGCCAACCGGCGCAAACAGCTGGCGCAGGCGATCTGGCTTCGCGCGCGCATTGACCAGGTGCTGGCCGAAACCACACCGCTGATCGTGCTGGGGGACATGAACGACGGGCCCGGCCTTGATGAGTTCGAAGGGCTCTTCGGGCGCTCGTCGGTTGAGATCCTGTTGGGAGATGCCACGCGGCCCGCGCTTTTCGATCCGCATGCCACCCGCGCGCTCGGCAGCCGTTTCGGTGCGATCCCCACCACCTCGCGCTTCTGGATCCAGCCTGAGAAACGCTATCTTCAGGCCTTGCTCGATTATGTGATGGTCTCCGACGACCTGCGGGCGCGCGAGGCGGTCTGGCGCATATGGCACCCTTTCGATGATCCCGCGTGCTGGGGGGAGGCGGCGCTTTGCGAGGCGCTGCTGGCGGCGTCGGATCACTTCCCGGTCACGCTCGATCTTGACATCTGATCTCGAAGAATCGCGTGGCCTCACCTATATTGAAGCCATGAAACAGATATTCGTGACGCTGATCGCCCTTCACCTTGCCGCGCAGCCTCTGGCGGCACAGGACAGCGACGGCCCCTCGCTGATGGAGCGCGGAGCGCAGCAGTTCCTCGAAGGGTTGATGCAGGAAATGGAACCGGCATTCCAGGGCATGCGGCAATTCATGGAAGAGATGGGTCCCGCGATGACCGAGCTTCTGGCGGAGATCAAGGACTGGTCGGTCTATGAGCCGCCCGAGGTGCTGGAGAACGGCGACATCATCATCCGCCGCAAACCGGATGCGCCCGAGATGCCGGAGACAGCACCCGCGACCCCGCCGGAGACACCGCCGCAGATCGAGCTCTAGCGGACCCGCTTTATTTCCACCTCGGCTTGCAATGACGCGGCAAGCGACATGAAGCGCGCCTCTGCGACCTCGCCGAAGAGCGGGACCATGTCAGGCGTCAGACGCAGTTGGAGCAGCCGTTTTTTCGGAAACCAGCGCAGGGAGCCGCGCTTGGCATCGCTGGTCATCCAGAGCATCGCGCCAAACCGCATGGCCTTGCCGAGAATCTCGGCTTCGCGCTGCATCTTCTCGTCGATGAGACCGAGCAGGTCCGCAAAGCGCGTACCTTCGCGCTTGTTCGAATAGCGGTGCAGCAGGGCGAGGCCCAGGTAAACCCGTTCGGAATGTTTCAGACCGCCAAGATTGGCCCTTGTGGCATTGTCGAAACAGGTCTCCGCCCGGTAGTCGGGATGCGCGCGCCAGCTTACGTCATGAAGCAGGCAGGCCGCCTTGACGAGCCGTCGCCGCGCCAGCGGCACGCCCTTGAAGATCGGGTGTATGAAGGCGTAGAGCGATTTGCCGAACCCCGGCATGCGCGCGTCCTTGGCCTCGGCGAACCGGCAGGCCTCGATAAGCGGATCGCGGTCGCGCAGCCGTTGCGGCATCTGCTCGTAGAGCATGCCTTCGCGGATGCCGTAGCTCGAGAGGGCGATGTCCTTCGGCGAGAAGGTATTGACCAGACGGTTCAGGACTTCGGCGGCAAGGGGCACAAGGCTCATCCTCGCCGAGGAGATGCCGCAGGCGCTCCGCAACTCCTCTAGGTTGGCCTTCTGAATGTATTTCACCGTGGCGCTGACGGCGCGCGCGCTCATGCGGTATTCGTGGAGCACGTGCAGCGGGTAGTTGCGGCGGTGCATGTCGATCCGGGCGATGGCGCGCCACGAGCCGCCGACGAGGAAGAGACGGTCCCGCTGCGGTCCCAGGACCTCCTGCAACTTGGCGAGCGTCTCCTTGATATGGGCCTGCCGGCCTTTCTTACCGCCCTTGATGTCGCGCAGCTTGAGCGGTCCGAGCGACGACGTGACCCGACGCCCGACCCGGCCCCCGGAGATCTCCGCAAGCTCCATGGACGAGCCGCCGATATCGCAGACCAGCCCGTAGGAGCCGGGCCAGCCGAGCAGCACGCCCTGGGCCGAAAGCCGCGCTTCCTCCTCGCCATCGATGACCCAGATGCGCAGGCCGGTCTCGCGCTTGACCTCGGCGCAGAAATCCGGCCCGTCGGTCGCGTCCCGCACCGCGGCGGTGGCCACGACGGTCAACTCCGGCAGGCCCATGCCTTGCGCGAGATGCTGGAACCGGCGCAGGGCGCTGAGCGCGCGGACCCTGCCTATGGGGTTCAGCATGCCGGTTTCCGACACGCCGGCGCCCAGAGCGCACATGATCTTTTCATTGTAGAAGTAGGCCGGGGACCGCGCAGCGCCGTCGAAGACGACCAGACGGACCGAGTTCGAGCCCACATCGACAACGCCGACGCGGGACAGGGCGCGGGCCGAGGGGTCCTGAAACAGCGGGCGTCCGAAAAGCCAGTTGTCGGGATGCGTGGTTTCCGCAGGGCCGGATCGGTCGAGATCCACAGGTTGATTCATGGGGCGTTCCGAGCAGTTGCAGCAATACCCTGTTCAATTATCGCGCTTGGGTCAATGCGCGCGGCGCTTTCGGGTGCTGATTTCCCACTTCGCTGGTAGGCATTCAATCTTCGGTATGGGTCAGTTTCGGCACATCGGAGGCCCCGGCAGTGCCACGCCCCGAGAGCGAGGGGTTTTCCATGAAGAAGCGGTGACAGTTAAAGGGGAAGGTGCCTTCGGGCACCGGCGGGCGCTCGAAACTGCCATCGGGTTTCATGACCCAGCTTTGGGCTACATCGGCAAGGTTGGCGGCCATGATCTGGCTCACGATCTGCGCCTTGACAGTGGGATTTTCCGCCTCCACCAGCGTCTCAACGCGCCGGTTCAGGTTGCGCCCCATCCAGTCAGCAGAGGATATGAAGACCCGGGCGCGCTTGTGCGGAAGGCCGTAGCCATTACCGAAACAGACGATGCGGGAGTGTTCCAGAAAGCGCCCGACGATGGACTTCACGCGGATGTTCTCGCTCAGACCCTTTATACCTGGACGCAACCCGCAGATGCCGCGCGCCACGAGGCTGATCTTCACCCCGGCCTGAGAGGCCGCGTAGAGTGCGTCGATGACCTCGTCGTCGATGATCGAATTCATCTTCGCCCAGATCACCGCCGGTTTGCCCGCCTTGGCGTGTTTCGCTTCGGCGGCGATCAGCTCCAGAAGGCGGGGTTTCAGACTGATCGGCGAAATCGCGAGATTGTCGAGTTTCTCGGGCTGGGCATAGCCGGAGAGGTAGTTGAAGACCTTCGTGGCGTCGCGGCCAAGCCGTTGATCGCAGGTGAAAAGTGACAGGTCCGTGTAGATACGCGCCGTGATCGGGTGGTAATTTCCGGTGCCGTAATGGGTGTAGGTCACCAACTGATTGCCCTCGCGGCGCACCACCGTGGAGATCTTGGCGTGGGTCTTGAGGTCCAGAAACCCGTAGACAACATGTGCGCCCGCCCGTTCCAGCCGACGCGATTGGCGGATGTTGGCGGCCTCGTCGAAACGGGCCTTCAATTCCACAAGGGCGGTCACCGATTTGCCGTCCTCGGCGGCTTCGCAAAGCGCCTCGACGATCGGGCTGTCGCGCGATGTCCGGTAGAGCGTCTGCTTGATCGCCACCACTTGCGGATCGCGCGCCGCCTGTTGCAGGAAACGCACCACCATGTCGAAGGTCTCGTACGGGTGGTGCAGCAGCATGTCCTTGCTGCGGATCGCGGCCAGCATGTCGCCTTCGTGGTCGGTCACGCGTTCGGGGATGCGCGGTGTGAAGTTCGGCCAGAGCAGGTCGGGGCGGCTGTCCAGCACCAACTCGCTCAGATCGTCGACACCGATCATCCCGTTGATCTCGATTACCTCGTTCATGTCCACGCCAAGTTCGGACATGATCACCTGCATCAGCTTTTCGGGCGCGCCCGCCGAATGGGTGAGCCGCACCACCTCGCCGCGGCGGCGGCGTTTGAGGGCCACCTCGAATTCGCGCACGAGATCCTCGGCCTCCTCCTCGACTTCGAGATCGCTGTCGCGCAGGACGCGAAACTCGAAATAGGTCTTGAGTTTGTAGCCTGGAAAGAGGCTCGCGATGTTGAGCACAAGCAGCTCTTCGAGCGGCAAAAAGCGGTTGTGACCCTCGCTCGCAGGCAGGGCGATGAAACGGTCGATCTGGGCCGGGATCGGCAGCAACGCCTGTAGGGGGCGTTTGTCGCTGCTGCGTTCGAGTTGCAGCGCCAGCGCGTAGCCGGTGTTGGGGATGAAGGGAAACGGATGCGCCGGGTCGATTGCCAGTGGCGAGAGCACCGCGAAAACCTGTGTGAGGAACACCTCCTCGAGATACTTGCGATCCGCTGGTGTCAGGTCTTCGGCGCGCAGCACGCAGATGTTCTGGTCCTCCAGTTCGATCAGCAGATCGCCCAGCACCCGTTGTTGGGTTTCCATCAGACTGCGGGCGTTCTGGTCGATGAGGACGAGTTGTTCCGCCGGGCTGAGACCGTCGGCGGCCGGTGTGGTATTGCCCGCCATCGCCAGCTCGCGCAGGCCGGCCACACGGACGGTGTAGAATTCATCGAGATTGTTTGCCGAGATCGACAGAAAGCGCACCCGTTCCAGCAGAGGGACCCGTGGGTTTTCGGCCTCCTCGACGACGCGCCAGTTGAAGCCCAGCCAACTGAGCTCGCGGTTGTAAAAGCGTGAGGGGCCATGGATATCGAGACCCGGCAAGTCGGTCGCGGGCGGGAAGTCGGAGGTCAGGAAATCGGCGTGTGTCATGCTGCCTTTTGCGCGCGAAGTGTAACAGATCTGTGTCGACTATCGCGCGGCGCCGGCCTCCTTGTCCAGAAGGCGCGCTGCAAGTGTGCGGGATACGGGACGTTTTTGCGCCAGCGACGCCGCATCGAGCGCCGCCACCACGTCACGCGCCGCCGCAAAGGACCGGTCGATGCGCAGGATCAGATAGGGAATGAGGTCGGCCTTGGGGGTGATCTGGCGGTCAGCGAAAAGCTTCGCCAGAACCGCGGCAAGCAGCGTGTCGTCGGGCGGCTCCAGTGCTGCGGAGGGCGCCGCGGCAATGCGGCTTGCCAGATCGGGCAGGGTGAGGCCCCAGGCGACGGAAGGCCCGGCACCGGTCAGCAGCAGCGGATGGCCTTCGGCGAGAACCAGGTTGTGCAGGTGAAAGAGCGCCGTCTGCGCCTCCGGATCGCCGGCGATCTCGGGCACGTTCTCCACCGCGATCGCGGTTTGAGCCAGCGCCGGTATCTCGCATGTCGAGAGGTCAATGGCACTGACGATACGCGCGCCGGAACTGGCCGCCCAGACATGCGCCAGATGCGTCTTGCCGGACCCTTCGGGACCGGTCAGCACGAACTTCCCGCCCTGCCAGTCGCGCCAGCCTTCGATCATGGCGACGGCCACGGCGTTCGACGGGGCCACCAGAAAGTCGCTGCGGCCCAGTGCCGGAACACTTTGCAGATCGAACCCCAGTTGCTCGGTCATGTCAGGTGTCTTCCTGCCCGCTCGTGCCCTGATAAAGCATCGATGACTTGTACTGATCCACGGCGAAGCGGGCGATCACGCCGAGAGCCGCGGCCACCGGAACGGCGACCAGCATCCCCACGAAGCCAAAAAGCGCGCCGAAGACCGAGAGTGCCAAGATCAGCCAGACCGGATGCAGGCCCACGGAACTGCCCACAAGTTTCGGGGTCAGGATATTGCCTTCGACCATCTGGCCTATAGCGAAGATGCCCGCGACCAGCCCGATGTGCAGCCAGTCGCCCCAGAACTGGAAGAGCGCGAGCCCGATTGCAAGCGTACCGCCGATCAGAGCACCAAGATAGGGGATGAAGGTCACGAGGCCCGCGATGAAACCTACCACAAGCCCGAATTGCAGGCCCACGGCCATCAGCGCCACGGCATAGTAGGTGCCGAGGATGAGGCAGACCGTTCCCATGCCGCGGATGAAGGAGGCGAGCGTCTTGTCGATGTCGCGCGCAAGTTGGCGGATCACCGGTGCATGATCGCGTGGCAGAAGCTTGTCGATCTGGGCCACCATCCGGTCCCAGTCGAGCAGCAGGTAGACGGATACAACTGGCACGATGACCATCAGCACAACGATGTTGAGCAGCGACGCAGCGGAGACCAGCGCGGTTTCCAGAAGCTCGACGCCACGGCTCTTGATCGTTTCGCCGAGGTCATCGAGCGACTGGCGCAACGTTGATCCGGCATCGAGCACGGAAGGGAAGCGATCCGAGATGAAGCTGCCGAAGTTCCTCGCGTATTCAGGCGCCACGTTGACCAGTTGTATGCTCTGGTTGATCAACGTGGGGACCACCAGCAGCGCCATCATGACGAACACCAGGATACCGGCGAAGGTGATCACGCCGGTGGCTGCGACACGGCTCAACCCCAGACGTTCAAGCCGGTCTGCGACCGGATCGAGGAAATAGGCGATGGCGCCGCCCAGAACGAAGGGCAGCAGCACATTTCCCAGAGACCAGAAGACAAGCAGGAAGAGGGCTGTGGCGATGCCCCAGTAAGTCAGTTGCTGGCGAACGGGCAGGGCCATCTCGATGCTCCGGAGTGCAGTTCCCTTCTGACATCGCCCATGACTGCTGGCGTTTCAAGGGGCTGCGGGCAAAAACTGCCGGTACTTTCGGGATTTAGCCGCCGCTGGGGCGTGTCAGTGGATGCGCACGCCCTGTGCTGTCAGGGTCCGCTGGACCTGGTCAAGCGGTACCCTTGCAGCCTCCACCCCCTCGGCCAGCGCAATGGCCGCGGCAACCCCTGCGCCTTGCCCCGCGACCGCGCAGCAGGCCATATTGCGCGTCGCAGCATGGGCCACGCGGTCGCCGCCGATGGCGCGGCCCGTGACCAGAAGGTTTCGAACGCCCTTGGGCAGCATCGCGCCATAGGGGACGTGCATGTAGCGCCCCGTCGTGGGCAGGATCAGAATGCCGTAGCCATCGATGAATTCGGGGTAGATGCCGATGCTGTCGTCGAAGCGGGCCTCTCCACGCACATCCGCTTCGGTCATGTTGTAGGCTGCATCGATCTTGCGGGTGTCGCGGATGCCGATGGACATGCCGAAGTTGCGCAAGCGCGCCCCGGCACAGCCCGGCGTATAGGCTTTCAGCGCCTCGATGGCGTGCATCGCCTGGGCGCGGCCCTCGATCTCAAAGCGGGTCATGCTGTCCGGGTCGGTGCCGTCGCAACCGGCAAGGTGGATGAGGTTCATGTAGGTCAACTCGCCACTGTCGTGCACCGCCCCCCAGGTCCCGCCGATGGTGTTGAGATGTTTCGGGATGAGCCCGTCGCGGATCGCCTGAGCGAAGGGTTTGGCGAGGAAGGGCGAGAACATCGCGTCTTCCTTGCCATCCGTCTCCACCTGCCACTCGCCGGTGGACCAATTGGCATAGGTCTGCGGGTCGGCCTTGATGCCCGCCATGAAGGCCTGTTTGTCCACGCCCGCGATGTGGAACATCACGGAAGCCGCCTGCATCGCCTCCACGGGCGTCTTGTGGGTGAGTGCGCCTGCGCGGTGCGCCACATCGGCGTCCCCGGTGGCGTCGATCACCACACGCGCAAGGATCGCCTCGCGACCCGCTTTCGACTCCACGATGACGCCCCTGATGGTGTCGCCCTCCATGATCGGGGCCACGAACTGCCGGTGCAGCATGGCGCGCACGCCAGCCTCCTCGACAAGCCGATCCGCCACCAGCTTGAAGCCTTCGCTGTCAAGCTCGTAGCTCAGCGACTGGCTTTCGGGCACCGCCGCGCCCATCGCTTTGGCGCGCTCCTCGAACTCCCAGCCGATGCCTCCGGCCTCGATGGTCTTCTCATGCCGGTACCAGGCGAAGCCTTCGACGCCGACCACGGTGATGTTGCCGCCCATGCATCCGAACCGGTCGAGCAGCGTCACCTCCGCCCCCGCGCGCGCCGCCGCAAGGGCGGCTGCCAGCCCGCCGGGTCCGGAACCCACCACCAGCACGCCGGTTTCGTGGATCACCGGCGTTTGCCGGGCGGGTTCGGTGATGAAGGATGTCATGCGATGGCTTCCCGGCTCGTGTCATAGCTTTGTTACAGAAATCCCAGCCGCCGACATGCGTCAATGCCCGATTGCGGGCAGGGCGGCTTTGGCATAGTCAGGCGGTGCGATTTCTGATCAAAGGACCGACCGATGCGCATGACCCGCTATTTCCTGCCCGTTCTCCGCGAAAATCCCGCGGAGGCGCAGATCGTGAGCCACCGGCTGATGCTCCGGGCGGGCATGATCAAGCAGAACGCAGCGGGCATCTACTCCTGGCTGCCGCTCGGGTTCAAGGTGCTGCGCAAGATCGAGAACATCGTGCATGAGGAGCAACAGCGCGCGGGCCATATCCCGATGCTGATGCCGACGTTGCAACCGGCAGATCTCTGGCGCGAAAGCGGGCGCTATGACGACTACGGCGAGGAGATGCTGCGGATCAAGGATCGGCAGGGTCGCGACATGCTCTACGGTCCCACCAACGAGGAGATGATCACCGACATCTTCCGCGCCCATGTGGGCAGCTACAAGGACCTGCCGCTGACGCTCTATCACATACAGTGGAAGTTCCGCGACGAGATGCGCCCGCGCTTCGGCGTCATGCGGGGCCGCGAGTTCTTCATGAAGGACGGCTACAACTTCGACCTGACCAAGGAGGACGCGCTGCATGCCTACAACCGCCATCTGGTAAGCTACCTGCGCACCTATGAGCGCATGGGGTTGCAGGCGATACCGATGCGTGCCGACAGCGGGCCGATCGGCGGCGATGATACCCATGAATTCCTCGTGCTGGCGGAGACCGGCGAGTCCGAGGTCTTCTATGACAGCGCCGTGACAGATCTGACCTTCGGTGACCGAGAGATCAATTACGATGACAAGGCGCAATGTCAGTCGATCCTGCAAGAGTTCACGTCGAAATACGCCCGTACCGACGAGACACACGATGAGGCTGTCTTCAGCCAGATCCCCGAAGAACGCCGCCGCACCGCACGCGGCATCGAAGTGGGACAGATCTTCTACTTCGGCACCAAGTACTCCGATGCGATGGGGGCCACGGTGCAGGGTCCCGACGGCAAGCCTACGCCCGTGCACATGGGCAGCCACGGCATCGGCGTGAGCCGTCTGGTGGGTGCGATCATCGAGGCGAGCCATGACGACAAGGGCATCATCTGGCCCGAGGGCGTCACGCCCTTCCATTGCGGGATCGTGAACCTCAAACAGGGCGACCGCGAGGCCGACGAGGCTTGCGAGGCGCTCTACAAGTCACTTGCCGTCTTGGGGCTGGAGCCGCTCTATGATGACCGTGACGAACGCGCCGGCGGCAAATTCGCCACGATGGATCTCATCGGCCTGCCCTGGCGGATCACCGTGGGACCGCGCGGGTTGAAAAACGGCGTGGTCGAACTGACCAGCCGCCGTACCGGCGAGAGCGCGGAATTGCCGCCCGAAGCGGCGGTGCGGAAGATCGCAGAGATCTACCGCGCGCATCAGCCCAAGGAACACGTGCAGATGATGGGACACCGCTCCTTTCATACCTACATCTGACCCGGACCGCCCGGGTAGAGCCGGGCGGGCCCAATGGCCACGCTGCGCAAAGCGCCACTTCCATGAGGACCCATGGCACGACCGCCCGCACCTTTCGCGCCCTACGAATGGATGATCGCCTGGCGCTACCTACGGGCGCGGCGCGCGGAGGGCGGCGTGAGCGGCATGACCTGGATCAGCCTGATCGGCATCACGCTCGCGGTATTCGCGCTGATCGCCACGCTCTCGGTACGCTCGGGCTTCCGGGCGGAATTCGTCGACACGATCCTCGGGGCCAATGCCCATGTCACCGTCTACCAGCTCGGCGCCATCGGTCCGGGCGGGCGGCTTGACCGAACGATCACCGATTACCAAGCGCTCGCAGCCTCCGTTGCCGCCGTACCGGGCGTGACCCGCGCGGCCCCGTTGATCCGCGGTCAGGTGCTCAGCGCCTTTCAGGACCGCAATGCAGGCGTGGAGGTGTTTGGCATTGACGAAGGCAGCCTGAAAACCCTGCCGCGCATCGCGGACCCCGCCACCGGCCAGGGTGACATCGACCGTTTCGGCGAGGGCATCGCCATCGGCGTCGGCGTGGCGCGCGACCTCGGGGTCGGGGTGGGCGACAAGATCCGTCTGATCTCGCCCAATGGCGTCAAGACGGCCTTCGGCACCTCGCCGCGGGTCAATGCCTATGAGGTTGTCTACATCTTCTCTGCAGGGCGCTATGACATCGACCGCACCCGCGCCTACCTGCCCTTCGCCGAAGCGCAGTCCTACTTCAACCGCGAGGGGGTCGCGGATGAGATCGAGGTGATGGTGGAAGCCCCCGAGCGGATCGAAACTCTGGTGCCTGCCCTCTTGCAGGCGGCCGGCGAGCGCGGCCAGGTCTGGACCTGGCGCGACTCCGCGGGCGGTTTCCTGCGCGCGCTGGAGGTCGAAGACAACGTGATGTTCATCATCCTGTCGATCCTCGTGCTGATCGCCGCCATGAACATCGTCTCGGGTCTCATCATGCTGGTCAAGAACAAGGGTCGTGACATCGGGATCCTGCGCACCATAGGGCTTACCGAAGGTGCGATCCTGCGGGTATTCTTTATTTGCGGCGCCTCGACGGGGGTGATCGGCACGGCGATGGGCGTGATCCTGGGCTGCCTTTTCGCCATCTACATCGACCCGATCTTCTCCTTCGTGAACGTGCTGATGGGCGGCGGCGTCTGGGACCCGTCGATCCGCGGCGTCTATGCGCTGCCCGCCGAGCTCCATCTCTCCGATGTGCTTTCTGCCGTGGCGCTCTCGCTGGGGCTCTCCTTCGTGGTCACGATCTTTCCGGCGCGGCGTGCAGCACGGATGAACCCGGTCGAGGCGTTGCGCTATGAATGAGCTGGTCCTGGCACTTCATGGCATCGCCAAGTCCTACAACAAGGGGCTCCCGGGCGAGGTCGAGGTCCTGCGCGACATCGACCTCAACGTCGCCAAGGGCGAGGTGGTCGCGCTGGTGGCACCATCGGGGGCAGGTAAATCCACGCTTCTGCATATCGCAGGGCTGCTCGATACACCTGACAAGGGCGCGGTTCGGATCGCTGGAGAGGAGATGTCCGGCCTCTCCGATGCGCGCCGGACAGCGGTGCGGCGCTCCGATGTGGGCTTCATCTACCAGTTCCATCACCTGCTGCCGGAATTCACCGCAGAGGAAAACATCGTGCTGCCACAACTGGCCAACGGGATTGCCCGCAGTACCGCCGATGCGCGCGCGCGCGATCTTCTGGGCAAGGTCGGCATTGCCCCGCGGGCGGGACACCGGCCTGCGGCCCTCTCGGGCGGCGAGCAGCAGCGCGTGGCCTTCTGCCGCGCGCTGGCGAATGCGCCGAAACTGCTGCTGGCGGATGAACCGACAGGCAACCTCGATCCCGCGACCTCCGATCAGGTCTTCGGCGTGTTGCTCGATCTGGTGCGCGCCACGGGGCTTTCGGCGGTGATCGCGACGCACAACCTCGAACTCGCGGCGCGGATGGACCGGCAGATCCGGCTCGACGCGGGCAGGCTGATCTCCTCCTGAGGCAATCAATTGCTTGACGGCGCTCAAGGCTTTCCGTCAACGTGATCCGGCGAGGACGCACCCATGAGCCACCACACGCTTGATGAAATCGAAACGCTGACCCGGGCGGCCTTGCGCAAGCATGGAGCCAATGAGTTCGCCGCGGCGGAGGTTGCCCGCGCGGTGCGTGTGGCGGAGAGCTTCGGCAACAAGATCTGCGGTCTGTACTACGTGGAAAGTTACTGCCAGCAGTTGCAGAGCGGTCGAGTCAGGGGAGATGCAACGCCCATCGTGTCGAGCCCGCGGCCGGCGGCGATCCACGTCGATGCGGGCTTCGGTTTTGCGCAACCGGCCTTCGCCTACGGCATGATCACGGTTCTGGATGCCGCACGCCAGTTCGGCACCGCGACGCTTGCGGTGGCCCATGCCCATACCTGCACCTCGCTGGGCTACTTCACCGAGCAGATCGCGCAGGCCGGGTGCATCGCCATCGGCTTCACCAATGCCTCGCCCATCGTTGCCGCGCCGGGGGGCAAGACGCGGGTCATCGGCACCAATCCGATCGCGTTTTCGGTGCCCGACGGCAAGGGCGGGCTGGCCATGCAGTTCGATCAATCGACCACGACCGTTGCCCTGGGCAAGATCACCATGGCCAAGGCCGCGGGCACCACAATCCCCGAGGGCTGGGCGCTGGATGCAGAGGGAGAGCCCACGACCGATCCGGAGGCCGCCTTGCAGGGCTCCCTCGTATCGATGGGCGGCTACAAGGGCTGGGGCTTCGGGCTGATGGCGGAAATCCTCGCGGCGGGCATGACGGGCTCGCTGCTGTCGCGGGATGTGAAACCGCTGAAAGCGCCGGAAGGGGCACCGCATGACCTGGGGCAGTTCTACATCGTGATCGATCCCAGCAGCGCGTCCGATTTCGGCGCGCGGGTGCGCGCGCTGGCAGAGGCGGTGAGCGTCGACGAGGGCGCGCGGATGCCGGGGCAGAAGCGAAAGCCCACCCAGAAGGTGGAAGTATCCGACGAAATCTGGAAGCAACTTCAGCGGCTTGCGGAAGATTCTAAACCTTCTGCGTGACGAAAACCCCGAGCGCCATGAGTGCGATGCCCAAGGCACGCGTCGTCCCCATCGGCGTGATGCGGGCGCCGAAAAGCCCGAAGTGGTCGATGATCGCGGCGCTGATCAACTGTCCCAGCAGCACGAAAAACACAGCATTTCCAACGCCGAAGCTCGGCGCGATATAGGTGATCGTGAGCACGTAGAAGGCGACAAGAAGACCGGCTGTGAAGAGGTGCTTCGGGGCCGTGGCCAGCTTCGCGAGCGCCTGTGGTCCCGTCACCAGAGTGACGACGGCACAGGCAAGGAAGGCCACGACGAAAAGCGTGCTGGCGGCGGCAGCGGGCGAGCCGATGCGCACGCCGAGGGCCGCGTTCAAACTGGCCAGAACGGGGATGCCGATACCGGCAAGCAGCATGATCAGGGCATGATGGGCCATCGGCGTCTCCTTCGGTGCGCGCAGACCATGGCGCGGCGCAGCCGGAGCGGCAAGCCCTAGCCGCAAATACCGTTCAACTCGACGCCGTCCCAGGGCAGGCCCACCGCATAGGCGCGCGACTGCGGCAGCTTTTCCACCGGCATCGCCTGCGCGATCAGGTCGTGCAGGCGCGCGGTGCGCGGCGCGCTGGGCGCGAGCGAGCGGCAGCAGACATATTCCTCCACGATCGCGCCCTGCTGTTCGAAACCGAAGTCGCTGAACCGCGGTTCCGTTTCAAGATCAAAGAGATAGGGATCGCTGGCCCCGTCGTGCTCGAAGGCCGCGCGCAGCGGCGTGTAGCCGGTGAGCTTGCGGTTCTGCCACTGCCAGACGTGGGTCAGCTCATGGGAGAGCAGCATGGCGGAGATCAGGCCGATCTGCTCGGGGTAGTCGGGCAGGTAGTCGTCGCGGTACCAGTCACGGTCGAAGAAGACGCGGTTGTGAATGGCCACGGCGGCGGGTTTCGAGGTGACGGTTGCGGTCGTGATCGGCGGCAGGATCAACTCGCGGCAGGTGGTGCGGGGACGGGCCTTGCGCTCGAAAGTGACGGCGCGGGTGGGGGCCCCGTCGACCAGCCGCACCTTGGAGATATCGAGGGTGTCGCCATGCAGGATGCGCGCGAAATCGGCCTCGGTATCCGTCAGCGGGCGACCACAGGCGGCGAGGAAAAGGAGGGCGATGAGAGGGGCCAGACGCATGGCTCTAGGAGGGCCAGAAATCGCGACGGCGATCAAGAGCGAATGCGCGGCGGCGGATCAACTCTTGGGGAGCGGGGGAGGTCCGCGAGGCGGGTGCGGGGTGGCGGAAAACGGCGTGGGGCCCCGTCACGGGGCTGAGCCGTTTTTCTCTTTTGAGACCAGAGAGATAAGGGGGGTGACATTCGTACACCCCCTGTACACCCCCCGTACACCCCCTGAATCCTGTTTCGCGGGGTTCGCCGCGGATCTTCATTGGATGGTGAGGAAGGTTACCGGGCGCGTGAGTTCTGCGCGCGGTGGACTGCTCGCCGAGGCGGTGATGCGCGTCTGTCAGGTGGCGGTCCTGGTGCAGGCCCTGAGGCGGAGCCCCGGTACGCGAGACGCGGAAACCAACGGTTGGGCAGGGCCGCGCCCGGACCTCGGGCCGGAGGGCGTCTTGCAGTTGGAGGCGTGTATAGCAAACGATCCGGGCGGATCGGCTGTAGCCGTCGGAACTGTCCGGTGGACCGTTTGAGCCCGGAGGGATGCGGGAGCATCAGGGGGCACGCAGTGCGCCCTCCCTGCAGGGTCGAACTCGCAAACGCCGGACGGGCGCGGCCCGAGGCGGGGCCTCGGGCTAAAGTCATCGGGATTGTGCTAAAATCAGCTAAATCGCAGATAAAAGAAATGAAATCTCAGAAAAGGTTTCTCCAAACAACCTTCGTCGCAAGATAGTCATGGATAATCGTTCTTACGACAGATTCTGTTTCTCCGCATGTGCACAACTGACGAAATATTCGCCCTTTTCAAGGCTGATCCACTCGATCATAGTTATCTGAAATATCCTCAAAAGAGGTCATGAACGCTTTCGCCTGATGCTCAAGCCCGCGCAGTAGTTCCTGACCACAAAACCGGGTCCTCGAATTTCATTCTTTCGAAAGTCTTCGGTATCTTCTTCTGTGAATAGCATCAGCGGTTTGAACCAGATTTTGTCTGGCCAACGGCTCACTATCATCTTGGCATTTAGGAACGCGTGCCCACGCGCATTCTTGACGATGAATTTCTTCCAAAGCTGATCGTCCGGTTCCCAAGACAGAATACTGCTTGCGGCGTTCTTCGACGACCAAATCTGCTCGCGCATGCGGCGATCACTTTTGAGGACGTTTCGTGCTTTCGGAAGGATTTGGTCATTTGCCTGATGGGTGCCTGTAGCACTGAAGAAAGACAACTGTAGGCATAGCTTTCACAGGCGGAGAAACGACGATTGCAACACGCACACACCGGGACGGTTGGGAGTACTTCGGATTCGAGGTTCTTGAACAATCGCTCTGCAATTGGGACGTGATCTTGAGTGATATGTCTCACATCTGAACGTCGCTTGCCGCAGTGACAGCAACGCTCGCCTTGAGCCATTCCTCGAATGACAATTGAAATGTTATTGGCTCACTCAAACATCCAACTCCTCCACGAACCGCGCGTTCTCCTGAATGTACTGGAAGCGCAGTTCGGGCTTCTTGCCCATCAGGCGCTCCACGAGGTCCGAGGTCTCGCCGGGCGTGTCCTCGTCGATGGAGACCCGGATCAGCTTGCGGGTTTTCGGGTCCATCGTGGTCTCTTTCAGATCCTTGGCGTCCATTTCGCCCAGGCCCTTGAAGCGGGAGACGTCGATCTTGCCCTTGCCGCCCAGACCCTTTTCCAGCCAGCGGTTCTTTTCCGCCTCATCGAGGCAGTAGACGCGCTTGGCCCCTTGGGTGAGGCGGAAGAGCGGCGGGCAGGCGAGGTAGAGGTGGCCTGCGTCGATCATCGGGCGCATCTGGGTGAAGAAGAAGGTCATCAGGAGGGCCGCGATATGGGCGCCGTCGACGTCGGCGTCGGTCATGATGATGATCTTGTCATAGCGCAGATCATCGAGGTTGAACTTGCTGCCGATGCCGCAGCCCAGGGCCTCGCAGAGATCGGAGATTTCGGCGTTGGTGCCAAGCTTTGACGAGGCCGCGCCCAGCACGTTGAGGATCTTGCCCTTGAGCGGCAGCAGGGCCTGCGTGGTGCGGTCGCGCGCGCCCTTGCCGGAGCCGCCCGCAGAGTCGCCCTCGACGATGAAAAGTTCGGTGCCGGCGCGGTCCTTGGAGGTGCAGTCGGTGAGCTTGCCGGGCAGGCGCAGTTTCTTGGTGGCCGATTTGCGCTGGGTTTCCTTCTCCTGCCGGCGGCGCAGGCGTTCCTCGGCGCGCAGCACGAGGAAATCGAGGATGGCGCCGGCGGATTTGGTGTCAGCGGCGAGCCAGTTGTCGAAGTGGTCGCGCACGGCGTTCTCGACGAATTTGGCGGCCTCGACGGTGGCGAGGCGGTCCTTGGTTTGCCCTACGAATTCGGGTTCGCGGATGAAGCAGGACACGAGCGCGCAGCCGCCCGTGAGCAGGTCCTCGCGGGTGATCTCCCTGGCCTTGCGGTTGTTGGAAAGCTCGCCGTAGGCGCGGATGCCCTTGAGGATCGCGGCCCAGAAGCCCGCTTCATGGGTGCCGCCTTCGGGGGTCGGCACGGTGTTGCAGTAGGATTGCAGGAAGCCGTCGCGCGAGGGGGTCCAGTTGATCGCCCATTCGACCTTGCCCGGCGCGTTGAATTTCTCGCGGAAATCGACGGTGCCGGCGAAGGGCTGGTCGGCGTAGGTGGTCGCACTCCCCATGGTTTCGCGCAGGTAGTCGGCGAGGCCGCCGGGGAAGTGGAAGCTGGCCTCCGTGGGGGTTTCGCCGTCGTGAATCGCGGATTTCCAGCGGATTTCGACGCCCGAGAAGAGGTAGGCCTTGGAGCGGATCGATTTGAAGAGGCGCGCGGGCTTGAAGCGGTGGTGGCCGAAGATCTGCTCGTCGGCGTGGAAGGTGACGGTGGTGCCGCGGCGGTTCTGGGTGGGCCCGAGTTTTGCGATCGGCCCGAGCGGGATGCCGCGGGAGAAGCGTTGTTCGTAAAGCTCCTTGTTGCGCGCGACCTGCACGACCATGGAATCACTGAGCGCGTTCACCACGGAGGCGCCGACGCCATGCAGGCCTCCGGAGGTCTCATAGGCCTTGCCCGAGAACTTGCCGCCCGCGTGGAGCGTGCAGAGGATGACTTCGAGGGCGGATTTGTCGGGGAATTTCGGGTGCGGGTCGATGGGGATGCCGCGGCCGTTGTCGCGGATCACGACGGAGTAGTCTTCGAGCAGTTCGACCTCGATGCGGTTGGCGTGGCCCGCGACGGCCTCGTCCATGGAGTTGTCGAGCACTTCGGCGACAAGGTGGTGCAGCGCGCGCTCGTCGGTGCCGCCGATATACATGCCGGGGCGTTTGCGCACGGGTTCCAGCCCCTCGAGCACCTCGATGGAGGAGGCGTCATAGGTCTGGGGCTCGGCGCTGGAGAGAAGGTCGTCGGTCATGGGCTGCTCGTTTTTGCGGTTTTGCGGGCAAGTATGGCAGAGGGGGCGGACCGGGGGAAGGGCGCGGCTCAACGTGGCTCCAAAAAGAGCTCGGACCGCATGTCCTCGCAGATGCCGTCGAGGCCGGGGAAAAGGGCGGCGGCGGTCACACCCATCATCCGGAGTTCGCGCATGACCGCAGGCGGGTCGGGAAGATGAATGTCGAAGGCGGTGAGGCAGGATTTTTGGTCCCTGTTTTCGAGACAGATCACAAACCCTTCGATGTCGCGCAGGTTGGTCGACGTGAGGATACCTTGCTGTGGCAACAGGCGGCGATTGGCGATGGGAAGGGCGTTTATCCCCGTCAAATGGGGACCTGTGCGGGTGAAGGACTTCGCTGATCTGATTTCTTGCGGAAGTGCGTGGTAGTCGAGGCAGAACACGCGAATACTTGTCGGGCTTTTATTTTGCCCTTTCAGTGAGTCCTGAAGTGCAAAATACGTGGCGACAAAGGGGGACTTGCTCCAGTCGATGGTTGGGGTCGGGAAGCCATGGTGCCGGGCGAGTGCAATGAATGACTCGTTTTCCGAAGGATTGTTGCGGTCGATCCTGACCGGCCCCAACTCCGCGCTCAGTCGCCCAAAAAAGCTCATGCGTGCCGTTGAAGATGTATCGGCTGAGATCGCTGCGATGGCTCCGGTGAAACGACGTCTGCAACGGCCAGGGTTTGCTTTGTCCGCGGAACAGTCGGTTTTGGTATTCACTTTGAAGAACTTCTTCCTTGAAGTCTTACCATGAGGTGATCTGCGGATGCCCAGAGATGCGCGACGTTTGCCCGACGCTGGCTTTCTTGAGCTGTGCACTGCCCTCGGTCGCAATGTCGGACTTCCAGTCCACTTGCATGGTTTTCTCGTTGAGCAATCTGATCGTGATGAAAGCCCTTTGTGCAGGAGTTGAGTCCGGCAACGCGCGCCTTGCCTGTTCTTGCAACAAAATCATGCCGTGCGTCGTATCCAGTGGTTGGGCCGCGACTTCTATGCTTTGCGCCTCTGCCTTATCCTCAAGATCGACCCAAAGGCTGCCCGGATTGGTGCCTTTGTCTTCGCCCAGCCACTGTCCTTCGAGCATGTGGCAGCCTTTCCATGTAATCGCTTATCAGAGTAATCCCCCGCCACTATGAGGATTTCAATCCGGACATCGACCACCTTCACCCCGCCGAAAAGGCCGTCTGCTTGCCCAGGGTGGCAATCTGCGGGCGAATTGGTTGGGGACTCGCGGCGTGAGTCAGGTTGACATAAACAGGCTTCCGAGACGCGGAGCGATTACCATGGGAGAAAATGACAGGATGCGAATTGCGGTACTGGATGATTATGCGGGCGCGGCGCTGCGGCTGGCGGATTGGTCGGGGCTGGGCGAGGTCGAGGTTTTCGGCGACACGATCACCGACCCCGGTGCGTTGGAGGCTCGGCTGAAGCCCTTCGACGTGATCTGTGTGATGCGCGAGCGCACCCCGATGACGGCTGAGTTGATGGCGTGCCTGCCCAATCTCAAACTGATCGTGACGACCGGTCCGCGCAATGCCGCCATCGACCTTGCGGCGGCGAAGGCGCGGGGCATCACGGTCAGCGGTACGGAAAGCCGCAAGACCACGACCTCGGAACTGGCGATGCTGATGATGCTGGCGCTGAACCGGCGGCTCATGCCGGAGGTAGCCGCGCTGCATGGGCCGGCAGGCTGGCAGCAGGGTCTGGGGCGCGATCTGGCGGGGCTCACGCTGGGGCTGATCGGGCTCGGCAATATCGGGGCGCAGATGGCGGCGCTGGGTCGCGGCTTCGGGATGCGGATCGTGGCCTGGTCGCAGAATCTGCGCGAGGAGCGCTGCGAGGAGGTGGGGGCCGAGCGGATGGAGAGCCTGCCTGCGCTGATGGCGCGGGCGGATGTCTCGAGCGTCCATCTGGTGCTCTCGGAACGCTCGAGAGGGCTGGTGGGAACGCAGGCTTTCGCGGCGGCGAAGCCCGGTCATGTCTTCATCAACACCTCGCGCGGGCCGATCGTGGACACGGGCGCATTGCTCGCGGGTCTGCGGGCGGGACGCCCGGCGATGGCGGGGCTCGATGTCTTCGACGCGGAGCCGCTGCCTGCGGACGACCCGCTGCGCGACCGGGCGCTGATCGAGAGGGGTGCGCTGCTGCTGACGCCGCATCTGGGCTATACGACGCAGGCGACCTTCGAGGTGTTCTACCGCCAGACCGTGGAGGCGGTGCGGGCGTTTCAGGCGGGCAGCCCTATCCGTCTGCTGACCTGAAACCGGTCCCGGCACGCCGCTGAACGCCGGTCAGTCGGCCGGCAAGGCAGGTCGTCAGCCGGCTTCGACAGGGCCGCCCGCGTCTTTCCAGGCGGCGAACCCGCCGACGTTGGAGACGTGCTTGTACCCCATGTCCACCAGCGTCTTGCCGGCAAGGGCCGCCTGTCCGCCGGCCCCGCAGATCAGCACGATATCGGCGTCCTTGGCGAGGGCGGCATTGTGCAGCGCATGGCTTGCGTCGGCGCGGAATTCCATCATGCCGCGCGGGATGCGGGTGGCGCCTGCGATGGTGCCCGAGGCGGCGATGTCGCCGCTGTCACGCACGTCGACGAAGAGCGTCTTGCCGGCCTTGTGGCGGGCGATGCCTTCGGCGGGGGTGATTTTGGGCACCACGGCATTTGCGGCGTCGAGGTAATCTTGGGCGGTTTTCATCGGAGTTGTCCTTTCGAGGGCGGTGGTGTCAGTCCCAGTCGCGCTGGCGCAGGCGCATGATCACGTCGCCCGCGGCATCGGAGAGGGTCAGGTCGGTTTCGGCGCGGGCAAAGCTGCGCGCCTTGTCGAGGGTTTGCAGGAAGAGGTATTCCAGTTGCCCGATGTCGCCGGGGCAGGCCATCATTGTGCTGGCCGCCGGGCCGAAGAGGATCGCCTCGCCGTTCACCAGGTAGCGGCCGCGAAAACTGTTGCAGCCGCCGTTGCCGAAGACGACGCCGTCCTGCTCGAAGCGCACGAAGGCGTCACCGGCAGTCTCGAAGGGGGCGGCAGCGATCTCCAGCGGTTCCCATTCGCTGCCCGTGAGCGGGTCGGCGAGGGCCGTCAGCGGGGCGAGGCAGAGAGCGAGAACGGCGGTGGCGCGTGTGAACATGGGAGCTTCCAGTCGGCTGTTTCGGGGTCAGTCTGGCGCGATTTCCGGCGCCGTGCAACGCTTCTGTCACTCGCCGTCGAGGCGGGTCTCGAAGCGCAGCCCCTTGGCCGTGCGCGGGCCGAATCCGGTCCAGTAGGTATGATCCTCGGTCGGGTTCGCTTCCTCGTCGAGGGCGATCACCCCGTCGCTGGCCTGCGTGATCAGCTCGAAATAGGGGCGGCGCGAGATGTCGCCCTTGAGGTGCAGATCAAGGAAGGCGGTGGCGAAATGCTGCGCGATGTTGTTCATGCGCACGGTGTCCCAGACCGGGTCGGCGTAATGCTCGAAGGGGACGAAATCGAGATCTTCCACCGGGGCCCAGGATTCCTTCGGGGCGGGCATCGGGGCGGCGGCATTGTGATTGGCGTTCTCGAAGGTCAAAAGGTGGCGGTCGGTGCCGCTGGCCTCCTCGAAGATCGTGCGGATGGCGCCATAGACGGACACGTCGTCGGAACTGCCCGCCATCAGCAGTGTGGGCTTGCGCAGCCCGCTGAGCCCGCTTGCGTCCCACAGCCCGGCATTGCGCCCCCAGGGCCCGATGGCGATGATGGCGCGCACGCGCGGGTCGATCAGCGCCTCGTGGCTCTCCGAGCCCGCGACATGCTGCGCGAGCAACCCGTTCGGCGGGCCCCAGCTGTAGTCGGCGGCGGCAGTCGTCACGCCCGCGCCGCCGAAGACAAGCGCACCATAGCCGCCCATCGAATAGCCGATCACGCCCACCACCTCGGCGTCGATGATGGCCCCGAGATCGCCCGGCAGCGCCGCCATCTGGTCGATCACGAACCTCTGGTCGAGAGGCCGGTTGAGCAGGGTCGAGCCGAAAGCGCGCTGGTCCTCATAGGTGCTGTCGGCGTGGTCGATGGAAACCGCGACATAGCCCTTGGAGGCGAGGTTCTCGCCCAGGTGAGACATGAGGTAGCGGTTGCCGGGGTAGCCGTGGCTGATCACCACAAGCGGGAAGGTCTCGCCGCGCACGGGGGCTGCATCGCGCGCCGCACGCCCGGTCAGGGTGACCGGCGTGCGCCCGTCGCGCAGCAGGGTCTGGTAGCTGCCCCCCTGCGGCGTGCCGTCCTCCGCCGGGTACCAGATTTCCACGGTGAGCGGGCGGTCGTAGCGCGGCACGGAGGTGCCGTTGACGTTGACCACGTCGATCTGGTCGGGGTTCACGAGGTGCAGTGTGCGCACACCAATGGGCAATGTGCCGAAGGCGGCCAATTCGGGCGCGTCGGGGCGGATCAGGTCAATCTGATTGGCAAGGGCCGGCAAGGCGGCAAGGGTTGCGGCCCCCGCGAGAGTGACGGATTTCTTCATGCTCATGTCTGTTTCGGCACCATCACGATCTTCCTGTGCCGGCAGACTGACAGGATTTGCTCGTAACACAAGGATTTATCGACCTTTCCCTGAAGCTGTCCGGAAATGACTCTGCGTCAGCCAGGGGCTGTCCGGCGATGTGTCAGGGTGCCGGAAAGTGGAAAGAGACTTGGAAACGTGTGATTTCGGACATTTTGAACCGGCTGGCGGGACAATCAGGATCGGCTGCGCTCCTTCTGGCATGGCGACAACACCATGCCTGACGCGCCAGCGCCTGCCTCCTGTCCCCCCTTTTCAACACCGCGGCTTGGACGTATGGCAGGCCATGGTCCGGCAAATGACATACCGTGAGCACATGGGAGCGATCCTGACGCTGGGTCTGCCGTTGATCGGGGGGCATCTGGCGCAGATGGCCATTGGCGTGACCGATACGGTGATGCTGGGCTGGTACGGGGTCGAGGCGCTGGCGGCGGCGACGCTCGGCTCCACCTTCTTCTTCGTCATCTTCGTCTTCGGGGCCGGTTTCGCCTGGGCCGTGATGCCCATGGTGGCAGCCTTCGCGGCCGCCGGCGACGATACCGGGGTGCGGCGGTCGACGCGCATGGGGCTCTGGCTCTGCCTTGGCTTCAGCCTGCTGGCGCAGCCCCTGTTCATCTGGTCCGAAGCCCTGTTGCTCTGGCTCGGGCAGTCCCCTCGCACCGCTTCCGACGCCTCGGACTACCTTGCGGTGGCGGGTCTGGGCGTGGTGCCGGCGCTGCTCGTGGTGGTGCTGAAATCCTACCTCGCGGCACTCGAGCGCACACAGATCGTCTTCTGGATCACCGTGATTGCGGCCCTGGTCAACGGGCTTGCGAACTACGCCTTCATCTTCGGCAACTGGGGCGCACCGGAGATGGGCGTCGTCGGCGCCGCGCTGGCCTCGGTGATCACGCAGCTCGTGACGCTGGTCTGCGTGGTGCTCTATTCGGCACTCGCGCTGCCCGAACATGCGCTTTTCGTCAGGCTCTGGCGGGCCGATCCGCAGATGCTGGCCCGGGTCTTCCGGCTGGGATGGCCCATCGGGCTGACTGGCCTGTCGGAGAGCGGGCTTTTTGCCATGTCGGCCCTGATGATGGGCTGGCTCGGCACCGTGCCGCTCGCGGCCCATGGCATCGCGGTGCAACTGGCGGCGCTGACCTTCATGGTGCATATGGGCATCTCCAACGCGGCGACGATCCGGGCGGGCAATGCCTTCGGGCGGTCCGATCCGCACCATATGGAGCGCGGGGCGCTGGTGGCGACGCTCTTGTCGCTGGCGATGGCCGCGGCCACCATCGTGCTGTTTCTGGCCCTGCCGGAGCCGCTGATCTCGATCTTCATCGAGGCGGACGACCCGGACCGCGCGGCGATCCTTGCGATCGGCGTCGGACTGCTGGCCATGGCGGCGCTTTTCCAACTGGTGGACGGGGCGCAGGTCATAGCGCTCGGCCTTCTGCGCGGTGTGCAGGACACGCGGGTGCCGATGATCTATGCCGCCGTCAGCTACTGGCTGATCGGCATTCCCTGCTCCTATCTCTTCGGCTTTGTGCTGGGGCTCGATGGCATCGGCATCTGGCTGGGGCTGGTTGTCGGCCTTGGTGCTGCATCGGCGTCGCTGTCCTGGCGGTTCTGGGGGCGCAGCCTGCGCGCGCTCAAGCGGGCCACGCAGCTGTGAAGGGTGCTGCCCTTGTGCCAGCCTGCAGCCTTCCCTAGCCTGTCGGCGCGCACCGTCAGAAAGGGATGACCATGCAAAAGGATCGTTTCGACAATGACCTGACCACGCAGTCGGCGCGGGCACGCGACCATTATGTCGCGGCGGTTGATCTGTTGCTGGCGGCACAGGCTGGGATCGTGAGCGCCTTCGAGCAGGTCGTGGCGGAGGATCCGGGCTTCGCGCTCGGCTGGGTCGGGCTGGCGCGCGGGCGGCAGTTCACCGGCGATGCGGGCGGCGCGGCAGCGGCGATGGCCGAGGCGCGCAGCCTTGCCGGGGGGCTCAGCCTGCGCGAAGAAAGCCACATCCACGCCATGGGCTTGCTGATCGACGGCAAGGGGCCGGAGGCCTATGCCGCGATCCGGGCGCATGTGGACCAATACCCCCGTGACGCGCTGGTGGCGCAGACCTGTTCCTCGGTCTTCGGTCTGATCGGGTTTTCCGGCCAGCCCGGGCGCGAGGCGGAAACGCTGGCCTATGTGGCCGGGCTCCTGCCGCACTACGGCGAGGATTGGTGGGTGATCAGCCAATATGCCTTTGCGCTTTGCGAAACCGGCAATCTCGCGAAGGCGGATGCGCTTATCGACCGCTCGCTCGCGATGAACCCGGCGAACGCCAATGGCGCCCATGTGCGCAGCCACGTGTCCTATGAGTTGGGCGATACCGCCGGCGGGCTCTCCTATCTGGCGGGCTGGGTCGATGCTGCCGATCCGGGTGCTGTGCTTTTCGGGCATCTCAACTGGCATGTGGCGCTCTGGTCGCTGGAGCAGGGCGCGCTTGACGCCATGTGGGCGCGGCTTGACCTTGCGGTGACGCCGGAGGCGCGCTCCTCGAGCCCGGCGATCAACGTGCTGACCGACACCGCCTCGATCCTGCAACGCGCCGCATTGGCGGGGGCCGACGTGCCGCGCGAACGCTGGCGCGGGATCAGCGATTTCGCGCAGAGCGCGTTTCCGAAGACAGGCAATGCCTTTGTCGATGTCCACGCGGCCCTTGCCCATGCGATGGCGGGAAATCAGGCGGCACTGGAGCGGATCATCGCCCATCCTGCCGGGCCTGCTGCCGATCTGGTGCCTGATCTCGCCGCCGGGTTCAGGGCGCTGGCCGCGCAGGACTGGGCCGGGGCCAGCGCGCGGATGATGCGGGCGATGGCCGATCTGGCGCGGATCGGCGGTAGCCGGGCGCAGCGCGATCTGGTGGAGCAATGTCTGATCCACGCCTTGGTGCAACAGGGCCGGCGTGGCGAGGCCGAAGCGGTCATCGCCCTGCGCCGCCCGCTGCTGGCGGCACAGGTCGCGGCCTGAGGCAAGGCTCAGCCGGCTTTGCCCGCGGCCAGCAGTGTCGGCAGATCGCGGATCAAGGCGCCGCGCAGAGGGGCCGCTTTCTCCGGGTCATAAAGCACCGTTGCGGCGTTCCCGCCCAGATACCGGCCCTTCGAGATCATGAGTTGCAGGCAGTGGACGTGGGATTTGGGCCGACCGTAGGCGCGGATCGTCCAGCCGCATTGCCAGTTGGCGTTCTGCACCGTCCTGACCGCAGGTTCACTGTTGCAGAGCGCCATGACCTTGGCCGCCAGCATCGGGTTGCAGGTCTTGCCGAAATGGGTGTCGATCCAGAGGTCGGTGGGCGGCGCAGCCTCTTCCGGCACGGGCCTCGTCCCCGCGCGCGCCGCAATCGATCAGCACGGCAAATCCATGCCGGGCCCGCCCCCGCGCGATCTGTGCCGAAAGCGCGGCATGATAGGGCACGTAACGGGCGGCCCTGAGACTTGAGGCTTCGGAGGGACCGGGAGGGGGCTCCCACATCCACGCGCCGGTGAGCGTCTCGAAGGGGACAACACCGCCACCGGGAGGCGCCTGCCTGCCTGCGGTCTGGGACGGGACTGCGTTGAGATCCGACAGGCAGCGGTTGAAACTGGCCCGCACGAGCGTCACTTCCGGCGGCAGCCCGTCGAAGAACCGTTCGAGATGCCAGTCGGTGTCGGCCAACACTTGCCCCTCCGGGGTCAGGCGGTTGTAGTAGTGCGGTGGCGCATGGGTCCCGAGCCGGGCGAAGGCGAGGATGAGGGCGCTGCTGCCCGGGATCACGTCAACGGGAATGGGGTGGTGTCCTTGCGGGTGCTGCGGCGGGAAAGCTCAGGTTTCTTTCTTGTCGTTGACCACGTTCATCTGAGCGAGCCCGCTCTGGCCGAGGTCGACCTTGGCGAAGGGGCCGCCGTGGCACATCTGTCCGGGGTCGGTGGTATCGACAGGGCCTTCGGCAGCAAGCACCTCGCGGGCGAAGACTTCCGCGTTGTCCTTGGGGCGGTAGCCGAGGAAGGAGGCCTTCGCGTTGTCCACTGGCGCACGGTCGTTGTTGGAGACCCCGTATATGATTGAAAACCCTACGGAAGGTGTATCGATCGCACGGGTCACAAGCTGGATCAGGTCGTCATAGGAGAGCCAGGAGCCGAGGGCGCGGGCATTGTTCACCTGCGCGCAGGAGAGGATGCGCAGGTGCACCGATTCCATGCCGCGCTTGTCCCAATACATGCGTCCGAGGTCTTCGGTGAAGCATTTGGCGAGGCCGTAGAAGGTGTCGGGGCGGTGTTCGGCGTCGGTGCCGATGAAATCGGACTTCAGGTGCATGCCTACCGCGTGGATCGAGGAGGCGTAGATGACGCGTTTGACGCCCGCCTTGTAGCCCGCTTCCCAGATGTTGTAGGAGCCGATGAAATTGGGACCGAGCAGTTCCTCGAAGGGTTTCTCGTCCACGATGGCGCCGAAGTGTATGACCATGTCGGCACCCTCCAGCACCGGGGCGATCTGCGCCATCTCGGCCAGGTCGGCGCGGATGTAGGTCTCGCCGGGGTAGAGCTTGCCGATGTCAGGGGCGATGTCGGTGCTTACCAGCGCGTCGGACATCGCGGCCAACGGCTCGCGCAGGTAGGATCCCAAGCGGCCCGCGGCCCCTGTCAGAACAAGTTTCATCGCTGTCTCCTCTCCGCCGTCAGATCACGGCCTTTTCCAAGAATTTCTCGCCCCTGAGCACCCTGTCCACGCTGAAGGGCGTGAGGTCCAATGTGCGGTATGCGCCGTAGGCAATGCGTTCGGCCAGACCGCGCCCGATGGCGGGCGACTGTTGCAGCCCGTGGCCGGAGAAGCCGTTGACGAACATGAAGTTCTGCACCTCCGGGTGCGGCCCCACGATCGCGTTCTGGTCGAGCGCATTGTAGTCGTAGTGGCCGATCCACATGTTGACGAGCTTGATTTCCTCGAACTGCGGAATGCGGGTGGCGATAACCGGCCAGAACATCTCCTCCCAGAGCGCATGATCTGCGGTAAAGTCGTCGTGGTCAACGGCCGGATCATCGTCGGGGTGGCCGCCCGCCATGTAGTAGCGCCCGTCGCTGCGCATGTGCACGCCCGAAGGGTCGATGGTGAGCGGCAGGTCACGGTCCAGCGGATGGGCCGCATCGAAGATATAGGTGTAGCGCTTGCGCGGCTCGATGGGGATGTCGAGACCGGCCATGCGCGCCGTGAGTGCGCCCCTTGTGCCGGTGGCGTTGACCACCACGGCGCAGGCGATGGTCTCGCCGGAGGCAAGAGTTACGCTCTCGATCCGCGCGCCCTTCCGGGTCATCGCGGTGACTTCACCCGTGAGATACTCCACGCCGTTGCGGCGCGCCATGCGGCGGAACCAGTCGAACATGGTGCCGCCGTCGAAATAGCCTTCGTTCACCGTGTTGTGGTTGCCTGCAAGAATGTCGTCGAGGTTGTAGAACGGGTAGGCGGCGGCGATCTCCTCGCGGCTCATGTGCCGTGTCGCGGCCCCTGCGGCCGCCTGGACGGCCTGAGCGTCCTTGAGCGCCGCAGCGAATTCGGGCGTATCGGCGAGATAGAGATAGCCGAAGCTTTGCAGCGCAAGCGTCGGCACCTCCGGATCACCGCCCATGAACTGGCGGAAGCCGTGGATGAATTCTGCGCCGAATTGCGAGATGGCGATGTTGATCGGCGCGGAGAACTGCTGGCGGATGCAGCTGTTGGTGTGGCTGGTGGCGGCGAATTCGTAGGTCGGGTCCTTTTCGATCACCAGCACGCGACCATCAAACCCGGCCATCTGTGTCAGCCACCAGGCGACGCTCGAGCCGTAGATCGCGCCGCCGACGATCACCACGTCGTAGGTCTTGTGCACCGGTGCCATTGCGCTCTCCTGCCTGCTTGCCTTCTGAGGATCACGCCCGGGGCCTTGCGTCAAGTCAGTCCTGCGCCAACGCCCTTGCGTCGCGCGCCATCAGGGCGATCACATCGCGCAGACGCCCGGTGTCTTTCGGGTTCGAGGCATTGCCGTCGAGCCCGCGCCGGTAGACGCCTTGCAGGATCGCGAGCAAGCGGAAGTAGGAAAAGACCAGATAGAACGTCCAGTTGTCCGGTCGGGCGATGCCGCGCCGCGCACAATAGGCGGCGACGTAACCCTCCTCCTCCGGCAGGCCCAAGGCCGCGCGGTCCAAACCGCCGAGCCCCCGGAAATGCCCTGCATGCGGCAGGCGCCAGTGCATGCATTGATAGGCGAGGTCCGCCAGCGGATGGCCCAGGGTGCTGAGCTCCCAGTCGAGCAGGGCGACGACGGCCGGCGCGTCGGGCGCGAAGATCATGTTATCGATGCGAAAATCACCGTGGACGATGCTGGCGGCCCCGTCGTCGGGCACCATATGCTCGACGAGCCAGCCCATGAGCCAGTCCGCATCCGGGAGCGGATCGGTGGCGGCCTCACGGTATTGACCGGACCAGCGCGCGACCTGGCGTTCGAAGTAGTTTCCCGGCCTGCCGAAATCGCCAAGCCCGATGGTCGCAGGGTCGATGGCGTGGAGCGCTGCAAGCGTGCGGTTCATCGCGTCATAGATCGCGCCGCGCGCCGCCCGGTCGAGGTCCGGCAGGGCCGGGTCCCAGAAGATGCGGCCTTCGACCATCTCCATCACCATGAACTGCGTGCCCATGGGGCTCTCTTCTCCGGACAGATGGAACACCCTCGGCACCGGCACTTCCGTGCCCGCCAGCGCTTGCATGACGCGAAACTCCCGGTCGACCGCATGGGCGGATTTCAGCAATCTGCCCGGCGGCTTGGCGCGCAGCACGAAGGATTTCGCCCCGCTTTCAATCCGGTAGGTGGGGTTCGACTGGCCGTCCGAGAATTTGGTGATCGCGTCAAGGCCTTCGAACCCCGGTACTTGGTCGGCGAGATAGGCCGCAAGATCGGCTCGGTCAAAGCTGTGCATCCGGAAATCTCTCCCTTGGGCCATGGACAAGCAGCAATGATCTAAGCAAGTCTGAGCGGCGGGGGAAAGCCCCGGCGTCCGAGGGAGGAGCGGCAGATGGAGATGAATTTCGGAATGCGGGCCGAGAAACGCGCGCTGCTGGACCGGGTCGCCACGATGATCCGCGACGAGATCATGCCGCTTGAGGACGCCTATCAGGCGGAGATCGGCAAGGGCGATCGCTGGACCTATACCCCACGGCAGGCGGAGATCCTCGAGGGGCTCAAGGCAAAGGCCAAGGCGGCAGGCTTGTGGAACTTCTGGCTGACGGACTCCGAGAAGGGGCTGGGGCTCACCACGGTCGAATACGCCTATTTCGCAGAAGAAATGGGCAAGACGCCGATGGGAGCGGAGGTTTTCAACTGCAACGCGCCCGACACCGGCAACATGGAGGTCTTCGAGCGCTATGGCACGGCTGCGATGAAGACGCGGTGGCTGAAGCCGCTGCTGGAAGGCGAGATCCGGTCCGCCTACCTGATGACGGAGCCGGATGTGGCCTCCTCGGATGCCACCAATGTCGCCATGTCCTGTGTGCGGGACGGCGATGATTACGTGCTCAACGGCGAGAAATGGTGGGCCACGGGCGCGGGCGATCCGCGCTGCAAGGTCTATATCGTCATGGTGCGCACGGGCAGCGATGACCTCCCCAAACACGCGCGCCATTCGATGATCGTGGTCGATGCCGAAAGCCCCGGCATAGAAGTGCTGCGCCCGATGCAGGTCTATGGCCATGACGACGCGCCGCACGGGCATATGCATTTCCGCTTTTCTCAGGTGCGGGTGCCGGCGGAGAACCTGCTCCTGGGCGAAGGGCGTGGTTTCGAGATCGCGCAGGGGCGGCTGGGGCCGGGGCGCATCCATCACTGCATGCGTGCCATCGGGCAGGCGGAGGCGGCGCTTGCGCTGATGTGCAAACGCGCGCTCGCACGGGAAGCCTTCGGCAAGCCACTGGCGCAGCTGGGGGCCAATTACGACATCATCGCCGAATGCCGGATGGAGATCGAGATGGCGCGTCTTCTGTGCCTCAAGGCGGCCTGGTTCATGGACCAGGGCGACAAGCGCGCCGCGGCGCCGTGGATCTCGCAGATCAAGGTTGTGGCGCCGCGCGTGGCGCTCAAGGTGATCGACGAGGCGGTTCAGATGCACGGCGCGCAGGGCATCTCGCAGGATACGAGCCTCGCGCAGGCCTGGACCCATGTGCGGACCCTGCGCCTTGCGGATGGGCCCGACGCGGTGCACCGCCGCCAGGTCGCGCGGGCAGAGCTCAGGAAATACACGCAGGAGAAGGTGTGACGATGGGTGGCCTTGCAATCCTCTGATCAATTCCAAGAAATATCAATTTAAGAATATTTTTATTGGCCATTCTCTCAATAAATACGTAAAAATATTGAAATAGTGATAGTGTATCTTGGCAAATGTCTGACTAATGGCTGTTGATTTCGAGCGTTGAGGGTCGCCAATGGTGCGGTGGCGTCCCTGCAATTGCTTGAAAGGTCGCTTTTGGAATTGAGTTTGGCGCCGATCCTTTCCACAGTCGTCCCATGCGCGCACCTCTGATCGACAATCTGCAATATGCCAAGTTCTCGCCCGAGATCTTTGCCCAGATGCGCGCGGGCGGCGTCGATGCGGTGCATGTGACCATCGCTTACCATGAGAGCTTCCGCGAGATGGTGCTCAACCTCGAGCAGTGGAACCGCTGGTTCGAGGCGCATCCCGACCTGATCTTCAAGGGCACCACGGGGGCGGACGTGCGCTTGGCTCGGGAAACGGGCCGTACGGCGATCTTCTTCGGGTTCCAGAACCCCAGCCCGATCGAGGATGACATCGGGCTGGTGGAGATCTGTCACCAGCTGGGCATCCGCTTCATGCAGCTGACCTATAACAACCAGTCCTTGCTCGCCACGGGCTGCTACGAAGACGAGGACACCGGGCTCACGCGGATGGGCAAGCAGGTGGTCCGCGAGATGAACCGGGTCGGCATGGTGGTGGACATGTCGCACTCCGCCGAGCGTTCGACGCTGGAGGCCATCGCACATTCGACGCGCCCCATCGCCATCACCCACGCCAATCCTTCCTGGTGGCACAAGGCGCTGCGCAACAAATCCGATGCGGTGCTCAAGGCGCTGACGAAATCGGGAGGAATGGTCGGTTTTTCCGTTTATCCGCATCATCTTGCGGGCGGTTCCTCATGTAGTCTTGCTGATTTCTGCGGCATGATCGCCGAAGCGTCCCGGCGCTACGGCAGCCAGCATCTCGGGATCGGAACCGACCTGTGTCAGGGGCAACCCGACAGTGTCGTGGAATGGATGCGCGTCGGGCGCTGGTCCAAGGTGATCGACTACGGCGAAGGCTCCGCTGCGCAGGCAGGCTTCCCGGCAATGCCAACGTGGTTCAATGACAATCGGGATTTCGGCAATATCCGCGCGGGTCTTTTGAAGGCCGGTCTGGACGCGGGCGCGGTGGACGGCATCATGGGAGGCAACTGGCTCAGGTTTTACGACGAAAGCTTTGGCCCGGCATGAGGGATTTTCAGGACATACCGCAAGCCCCGCTGCGCCCTCCTGCGCAGGTGATGCGCCTGGCGCGGATGGGTGCGATGTTTCCCACGCGCCTGTCCTTCCTGCGCACCCTGATGCGCCGTCTCGCCGCCGAGAAGGTAGAGTTGCGCCGGACCACCTGGCAGATGTGCGAGGCGGGGTTCGGCCATGCGGTCTATGTGCTCGACTTGGGCGGTCATGCGTATTCCCTCGTTGCGGTCTCGACCGACCTGCCGGCGGAGATGCGCACGGACCGGGTGATCGCGACGGCCTGGGACACGGCTTATGTGCTTTATGACGGTGTGCCGGACGCTCGCGAACTCGCCCGGATCTGCGAGGCGGCACCCAGGCAGGAGGCCGCCCGCTTCACCGAGCGCGATCTCGTGCTCAGCCGTGCGAACAAGTCGGTACGGCTTTTCGATCATGTTGTCAGCAGGTTGCGGAGCAACCTTCAGCCAAGTGAGGCGATGGTCCGCGACATCGGCTACCTGATGCGCACGACGGCGGTCTATGGCAACGGCAAGTTCGGGATCGCGGACCGGTCGGTGATCGAGGGCCGACCCGGGCTCGAAGGGCCGTTCATGGCGGAGATGCTGACGGTCTGGCTGATCCGGCATTTCACCCACGATCTGGCGGAGCATGTGGGCGGGCGTCCGCTCGACCGGCGGCTGAAGCGGCATCTGGGGATCGGCAATTCGACCGGGCTCGGCATGGCACCGTTTCTGGTCAACCATCCGGTCTTGCTCAACAACTGGATGATGGCGCGGGAAACGGCACTGGCGCGGGTGCGAGCCATCGCTCGCCTTTCGGTGGCGCAGGTTCAGGACATCCAAAGGCTCTACGCCCGCGCGGCGAGGCATCTGGCGGAATGGGCGGTGCCCGATACCACCCATCAGCGCCGGATCGAGACCTTGCGCCGTGAGTGGGACGCGCTCCAGCCGCTCTTTTCGGACGAAAGCCTGAGCAAAGCCAATGCCGTGGCGGATGTTCTGGACAAGACCCTTGTTGCGGGCCTTGACGCGCAGGAGTTGGCGGTGTCGCTCCTGCTGGAGCCTTTCGGCGATCTGATCGACGGGCTGGCCGAGTGCATGGCGGATCCCTTCGGCCCCGTCGTCCCGGGCTTTCGCGACACCGGCGCGCTGCGCGTCGCCTTGGTGCAAGATTTCGGCTGGGCGCTGACGACGGATTACCAGCGCCCCGAAAACTGCCGGCAGTTCTGGTACGTAAGTGCGGCCAAACAGGAGCCGCGCCTCGGGCGGCGGTTCGAGGAGGCGGGCAGCGAGTTGGAAAGCCCGCTGGACATCGCCCGACGGATCAAGGCGCTGCACGAGGATCTGCCGGAGGCACCAGAAGCGCTCGATGTGTTCCTTGCGGCGCATCCCGAGCACGTGCTGGCGGTGTCTCGGGTGGCATTGGCGGGGCGGTATCCCTATGCGGAGATCCGCGACAATCTGATCGGCGAGGACTGCCTGCCCATCGACATGTTGCGCTGCAAGCTGGCGTTCTTCGGGGCCGCGAAGTTCGATCCGAAATCCGATCGCTGGACACGGATCACGCTCTGTCAGGGAGCGCCGTTGGCGGATGAACTGGCGACGCGGGCGGACGGTTGGTGGTTGCCGGTTTTCGGGCAATGAACTGGTCGGTGACGGAGATCGCAGCGCTGGCTGCAAAGGCTGCGCGGGGTGCCGGTGCGCCGCCTGCGCAGGCCGCGCGTTTCGGTCAGGCGGCGGCCTGTCATCTGGCGGCGCGCCGGGACGCGCGCAGCGTGACGCAGGCGCTGGAGGCCTTGCCGTCGGGGCCGATCATGATGCTGCCCGTGGTGCTGGATGCCGCGATGGCGCAAGCCTGGGATGGGTCGGGAGGGGTTTTGTCCCTGCCCGGCGGAATGGCCGACGATCTGGTCGAAAGCTACCTTGCCGCCTTGCCGTGCGAGGCGAGGCTGCACTGCTCAGAGACCGGGCGTCTGAGCGTCACGCTGGACATCACGCGGCTGCGTGGGGCCGGGATTTGCGGCAGGATCGACGCTGAAGATGCCTTTATCGAGGATCTTGCCCGATTGGCGGCACGCACCTTCGTGCCCGAGACCGAGGCATCGCGCACCGGCGGGGCGGGCGCGGGGCTCGACGACAACGACTAGACGCCGAAGGGGTCCTTCTCATAGACCACATGGGCGAGATAGAGCCCTTGCGGCGGGCAGACCGGACCGCAGGCGGCGCGGTCGCGGGCGGCAAGCGCCTCGGCCATCGTGTCGGGCGTCCAGGACCCCGTGCCCACGCGTTCGAGACTGCCCACGAAGCTGCGCACCTGGTTGTGCAGGAAGGAGCGCGCGCGCACGTCGAAATGCACCTCCGGTCCACCGGGCGTCTCCACCTGCCACACATCGAGGCGGTTGAGCGTCTTCACGGGGCTCTCCGCCTGGCAGATCGTGGAGCGGAAGGTCGTGAAGTCGTGCTTGCCGATCAGATGGCGGGCAGCCTCCTGCATGGCGGCGACGTCGAGCCGCTGCTTGACCTGCCAGACCAGACCCGCCTGGTGCGTGGCGGGTGCGCGCCGCATCAGGATCCGGAAGAGGTACTGCCGTTCCAGTGCCGAAAACCGCGCGTGCCAGTCCTCCGCCACGGCGGCGCAGGCAGTGATGGCCAGCGGCGCGGGCTTGAGGTGGTAGTTCAGCGCCTCCGACAGGCGGAACGGATCCCAGTCGGTCTCCATGTCGCAATGGGCGACCTGCGCGAGCGCGTGCACCCCTGAATCGGTGCGGCCCGCGGCGGCGATGGTGTGGTCGCGCCGCTCCAGTTTCGACAGCGCCGCCTCGATGGCGCCCTGCACCGTGGTCTGCGCGGACTGGCGCTGCCACCCGGCGAAAGGACCGCCGTGATATTCGATTTTCAGGGCATAGCGTGGCATGGCCGTGGCCCTAGCGGGAAGCGATGCCCGCGTCAAATGGCTTTGCGCACTGGCAAGCGGCGGCAGGGGCGATTATGTAGCAGATGAATAACGCAGGGGCGATACAGGCTTTGGTCATTTCCACGATTGCCGACACGGTGCTTCGCCAGATCGAGGCGGTGCAGGACACGGTGCAGGAAGCGCTTTTCGAGCCCGTCCTGCGGATCGGCGTGACCGGTCTTGCGCGCTCGGGCAAGACGGTGTTCATCACCTCGCTGGTCGCCAACCTGATGGACCGCGGACGGATGCCGCACCTCGTGGCCGCAGAGCGAAGGGCGGATCGAGGCCGCCTTCCTGCAACCGCAGCCAGACGATACCGTGCCGCGTTTCGACTTCGAGACACATCTGGGGCATCTGACCGCACGCACGCCCAGCTGGCCTGACAGCACGCGGGCGATTTCCGAGCTGCGGCTGTCGCTCAGGGTGCGGCGCGGCGGGCTCTTGGCGGGGTTGCAGGGGCCGAAGACGATCCACCTCGACATCGTGGATTATCCGGGCGAATGGCTGCTCGATCTTGCGTTGTTGGAGAAGAGTTTCGAGGACTGGTCGGCGGATGTGATGCCGCGGGTCGCGAAGCGCGCGGAGGCGGAGGCGTTTCGAACCGCCCTCGCCGCTACGGACCCCGAGGCGCAACTTGCGGAGCCGCAGGCCAAGGCGCTGGCGCAGGCCTTCACGGATTATCTGCAAGCCGCACGGGCGTCGGGCTTTTACGACTGCACACCGGGGCGGTTCCTCTTGCCGGGCGATCTGGCGGGCTCGCCGGTGCTCACTTTCGCGCCGCTGCCGGGGAAAGGGCAGGGCGCGCGCGGCTCGCTGCGCCGGGAGATGGCGCGGCGCTACGAGGCCTACAAGCGCGAGGTGGTGAAGCCCTTCTTTCGCGACCATTTCGCCCGGATCGACCGGCAGGTGGTGCTGGTCGATGCCCTGGGCGCGATCCACAAGGGGCCGCGGGCGGTGGAGGACATGCGCGGGGCAATGGCCGATATCCTGAGCGCCTTCCGGCCCGGGCGCAACGATTTCCTGACGCAGATATTTCAGGGCAAGCGCGTTGAGAAAATCCTCTTTGCGGCCACCAAGGCCGACCATCTGCACCACAAGCAGCACGCGCGCCTGACAGCGATCATGGAGGCGCTCTTGCGCGGGGCGGTAGACCGGGCGCGCTTTGCCGGTGCCGACACGCAGGCCATGGCCATCGCCGCCCTGCGTGCCACGACAGAGGACACGGTGACCCATGAGGGGCGCGAGATCGACGTTGTGCGCGGCACGCTGCTCGACACGGGCAAGCAGGCGGCCTTTTATCCGGGCGACCTGCCCGAAGACCCCAGCCATCTGCTTGCACCTGCGCGCAGCGGCGCGGAAAGCTGGCTCGATCAGGACTACAAGGTGATGAATTTCGCGCCCTCGCCGCTGAGCCTGCGCCCTGGCGACGGGCCGCCGCACATCAGGCTCGACAAGGCCGCGCAGTTCCTTCTGGGAGACCGGTTGTGAGCGTTGCCTGCCTGAGACCCGCGCGGTCCACGGATGCAGGGCGCGTCGGCGCTATCCTGTCGCAGTTCATCGACACGACGCCCTGGATGCCGCGGTTGCACAGCCGGGCCGAAGACCTGGCCTTTGCCGGGCGCATGATCGACAAGGGCTGGGTCACGGTGGCCGAAACGGGCGCTGCGGGTGCGGTCTGCGGCTTTCTCGCCCTTGACGAAAGTGACGTCGAAGCCCTTTTCGTGAAGGCGGAGGTGCGGGGCATCGGCATCGGCTCCGCGCTGCTTGAGCGCGCCAAGGCGCGAAGTGATCGGCTTTGTTTGTGGACCTTCGCGGCGAACGACGGCGCGCGGCGCTTTTACGCGCGGCACGGGTTTCGCGAGGCCGCACGCGGCGACGGCTCGGCGAATGAGGAAGGATTGCCGGACATCCGGCTGGAATGGCGCTCGGAAGGGCAAGGAGAGGCCTGTGACTAAGGGACCGGTGCTGATCGAACTGGACGAGCCTGCACCGCGGGTGGCTGATGCGCCGCCGGTGCCGGAGGTGGAGCCGCTGGCCGAGGGCCGCGCGATGCAGACCGCGGCCATGCTGGCGGCGCGCGAACCCTCGCGCCTCGCCCGTTGGTTCTGGCAGCTTGGAGCGGCGCTCGTGGGCGCGCTGGTCTCCATCGCGGCTTGGAATTTCGTGACGGAGCTCGTGGCGCGCAACCCGATCCTCGGTTGGGCGATGACTGCGCTCATCGCGGCTTTCCTGCTGGTGCTTGCGGCCATCGCCTTTCGCGAGATTGCGGCCATCGGGCGGCTCGCGCGCCTCGACGGGCTGCGGCAGGCTGCGGATACAGCACTCGCAGACAATGACCTTGCCGGCGCGCGCAAGGTCACGCAGCGGTTGCAGAGCCTCTACAGTTCAAGGCCCGCGACAAGCTGGGGGCGGGACCGTTTCGCCGACCTGAAGGGCGACCAGATGGATGCGGCAAGCCTGCTGGCGCTGGCGGATACGGAGATCCTGACACCTCTGGATGTACTGGCCTCCCGCGAGGTCGAAGCCGCCGCGCGCCAGGTCGCCACTGTCACGGCACTGGTGCCGCTGGCGCTGGCCGATGTGGCGGCGGCGCTGACCGCCAACCTGCGGATGATCCGGCGGATCGCGGAAGTCTACGGCGGACGCTCGGGGTTTCTGGGCAGCTGGCGTCTCACCCGCGCAGTGCTGTCCCATATGGTTGCCACCGGCGCCGTAGCGGTGGGCGACGACCTGCTGGAGCCGGTTCTGGGCGGCACGATCATCGGCAAGCTCTCGCGCCGCTTCGGCGAGGGGCTGGTCAATGGCGCGCTGACGGCCCGGGTCGGCGTGGCGGCGATGGAGGTCTGCCGACCCTTGCCCTTCGCCAAAGGCAAGCGCCCCAAGGTGCGCGACATCATCAAGCGCGCCCTTGGCGGGCTTTTCACTTCTGCGAAGACGTGACGGTCGCGGCCCTGCGGTCAGGGTCTTGCCCGGGCGCGCGCTGCTGCCTATAAGGCGCGCATGACGGATCACGGCCTGATCATCATCCGAATTATTTCCCCGGCGCTCTGAGTTCCTGAGCCGCCGGGCCAAGGTGTTCGAGACCCTCGCACCGACCGCTTCATTCCAATTCGCCTCCCCATTCGAAGGACGCCCGCCATGTGCGCCGATACCGCCGACAAACCCGACTACAAATCCACGCTGAGCCTGCCGAAGACCGATTTCCCGATGCGCGCAGGATTGCCGCAACGTGAACCCGACTGGCTGAAGCGTTGGGAGGAGATCGGTGTCTATGACCGGCTGCGCGCCAAGAAGGGGCGGCCGCCCTTCACCCTGCACGACGGGCCGCCCTACGCCAACGGGCATCTGCACATCGGCCATGCGCTCAACAAGACGCTCAAGGACATGGTGGTGCGCAGCCAGCAGATGATGGGGTTCGATGCGCGCTATATCCCGGGCTGGGATTGTCACGGCTTGCCCATCGAGTGGAAGATCGAGGAGCAGTACCGCGCCAAGGGCAAGGACAAGGACGAGATCGACGTGGTGGATTTCCGGCAGGAGTGCCGCAAGTTCGCCGAAGGCTGGGTCGATATCCAGCGCGAGGAGTTCAAGCGTCTGGGCATCACCGGCAACTGGGCTGATCCCTACCTCACGATGGATTTCCACGCCGAGCGGGTGATCGCGGAGGAGTTCCAGAAGTTCCTGATGACCGGCGTGCTCTACCAGGGCTCCAAGCCCGTGATGTGGTCGCCGGTGGAAAAGACGGCACTGGCCGAGGCCGAGGTCGAGTATCACGACCGCCAGACCGATGCGATCTGGGTGCGGTTTCCGGTGGTGGGCGGCGATGCTGTTTTCAGCAATGATAAAACGTCGGTTCTGATCTGGACAACGACGCCCTGGACGATTCCGCAGAACCGGGCGATCTGCTTCGGGCCGGGGATTTCCTATGGGCTCTATGAAGTTATCGGTCGGCCCGAGGAGTGCTGGGCGACCATCGGAGAGCGGGTGATCGTGGCCGACGGGCTGGCGGAAGGCATTTTCGCACAGGCGCGGCTCGATGGCGAAGGCATGGTGCGGCGGCTGGCGGATGTGTCGGCGGACGATCTGACCGGGCTGACTTGCGCGCATCCGCTGCGCGGGGCCGAGGGCGCTGCGGCTGAGTGGGATTTCGATGTCCCGCTCCTGCCGGGCGACCATGTGACCGACGATGCGGGTACAGGGTTCGTGCATACCGCGCCGAGCCACGGCGACGACGACTACGCCATCGGGGTCAAGCATGGCCTGCCGATGACCTACAACATCCTCGACGACAGCGCTTTCCGCGCCGATCTGCCGTTCTTTGCGGGCGAGCAGGTGATCCGGCCCAACGGCAAACCGGGCGGGGCCAGCAAGGCGGTGATCGAGAAGCTGAAGGAGTTGGGCAGCCTGATCGCGATGAAGCGCATCACCATTTCGGACGCGCATTCCTGGCGCTCGAAGGCGCCGGTGATCCGCCTCAACCGGCCCCAGTGGTTCGCCGCCATCGACCGGCCCGTGGGCGACGGGCAGGACACCTATGGCGAGACGATCCGAAAGCGGGCGCTGACCTCCATCGACCAGCTGGTGACCTGGACGCCGCAGACCGGGCGCAACCGGCTCTATTCGATGATCGAGGCGCGGCCCGACTGGGTGCTGTCGCGGCAGCGCGCCTGGGGCGTGCCGCTGACCTGCTTCGTGAAGAAGGGCGCCAGGCACGACGACGCGGATTTCCTGCTGCGCCATGCCGAAGTGAACGCGCGGATCCTCGAGGCTTTCGAGGCGGAAGGTGCGGATGCCTGGTACAAGGAGGGTGCCAAGGAGCGGTTCCTCGCGGGCATCGTGAACCCGGACGACTACGATCAGGTCATGGACATCCTCGATGTGTGGTTCGATTCAGGCTCAACCCATGCCTTCACCCTGCGCGACCGGGCGGATGGCTCCGACGACGGGCTGGCGGATCTCTACCTCGAAGGCACCGACCAGCACCGTGGCTGGTTCCATTCCTCGATGCTGCAGGCCTGCGGCACCATCGGGCGCGCGCCCTACCGTGCCGTGCTGACCCATGGCTTCACGCTGGATGAGAAGGGCATGAAGATGTCCAAATCGCTCGGCAACACGGTGGCACCCGAGAAGGTGATCCAGCAATACGGTGCCGATATCCTGCGGCTCTGGGTGGCGCAGTCGGATTATACCGTCGATCTGCGGATCGGGCCGGAGATCCTCAAGAACGTCTCCGACAGCTACCGGCGGTTGCGCAACACCATGCGCTACATGCTGGGTTCGCTCAGCGACTTCAGCGAGGCGGATCGGGTCGAGCCCTCCGAGATGCCAGAGCTTGAACGCTGGGTGCTGCACCGGCTGGCGGAACTCGACAGGACCGTGCGCGAAGGCTACGCGAAATACGATTTCCAGGGCGTGTTCCAGGCGGTTTTCACCTTCGCGACGGTGGATCTCTCGGCCTTTTATTTCGACGTGCGCAAGGATGCGCTTTACTGCGATGGAGATACGGCTCAGCGGCGCGCGGCGCGCACCGTGCTCGACGCGCTCTTCCACCGCCTGACCACCTGGCTGGCACCAGTTCTGGTCTTCACGATGGAGGAGGTCTGGCTGGAGCGCTTCCCCGGCGACGGCTCCTCGGTGCATCTGGTGGATTTCCCGCAGACGCCGCTGGGCTGGCTCGATCCGGCGCTGGCCGCCAAATGGTCGGGCATTCGCGCGGCGCGGCGTGTGGTGACGGCAGCGCTGGAAATCGAGCGCACCAACAAGGTGATCGGTGCCTCACTGGAAGCGGCCCCGGTGGTCCATGTGCAGGACGAAGCCTTGCGCGCGGCGCTGGAATGCATTCCCTTTGCCGACGTCTGCATCACCTCGCAGATCACCTTGACGGGCGAGGCGCCTCCGCACGGCGCCTTCACCCTGCCGGAGGTCAAGGGCATCGCCGTGGTTTTTGCCAAGGCAAGCGGCGAGAAATGCGCGCGTTGCTGGAAGGTGCTGCCGGATGTAGGCACGCATGCGCATGAGGGTCTGTGCGCCCGTTGCGACGCGGCAGTGAGCTGAACCGGAGGGGCGGCGGTCGCGCCGCCCTGGCTGCTTATTTGCCGTCGATCTGCCGCTGGTAGTCCGTCGCATCGAACCAGCCGAGCGAGCGTGTGACGCTCATGTTCTCGTCGAGGTCCCATTCCTCCCAGCCGGAAACCTTGCAGAAGTTCTTCGTTTCCGCGTGGTGGCCTTCCAGCGTCCAGAGGTAGACCGCATGGCTGCCGGTGCTGCGGATCCCGTCACAGGTGAGTTTCAGATCTGGAAAGGCCGCATGAAACCCCGCGGCCATGGCCTCGAGTGCTGCGCGTCCGGCATGGGGGTCGCCACGATTTATGATGATATGCGCCTCGGGCGTGAAATGCGCTGCGACTGCGGCGGGGTTGCCGGAATTCCAGGCGGCCGTGTAGGCGATGGCCTTGTCTTCGGGTGTCATGCGAGACCTTTCAATGGCATTTGCAAATGTGGTGGATGCATCGTGCCGGGCGCGCCTGCTGCCTGTCCAGTCTTTTCGGCAAAGGCGCAGGATCCGGGTTGCGCGGCCTGCCTGTCCGCGAGAGCATGGGGCATGTTGCAGAAGACCGTCAAAACCCGCTTCGGTGATCTCTGCCTCGTCGAGGAGGATGGGGCGATTGTTGCCTTGCGCTGGGGCTTTGCCCGGCACGAAGCCGCGTCGCCGCTGCTCGAGAAAGCGGCGCGGCAGTTGGAAGAATACGACGCCGGGGCGCGACAGGCCTTTGATCTGCCGTTGCGCGTGACAGGCAGCGACCTGCAGCGCGCGGTCTGCGATGCGATCCATGCGATCCCCTTCGGCGAGACCGTGACCTACGGCGACATTGCCAAGATGCTCGGGGTGCCTGCGCAGGCGGTGGGGCAGGCCTGCGGCGGCAATCCGATCCCGATCCTCATTCCCTGTCACCGGGTCATGGGGGCGAAGGGGCTCACCGGTTTTTCGGGCGCAGGCGGGATCGAGACCAAGGTGGCATTGCTGCGCCACGAAGGGGCGGCCGGACTATTGATCTGATGCCGCCTCAGCGCCGTCGTCGGCGGTCGGGAAGAGCTGTTGCGCGATGCCGGCGAGCAGCAGGTAGACCGAGGTCGCAACCAGCCCCCAATGCGCCCAGCTGTTGTCGTAGAAATCGAACCAGGCGGCCCAGCCGGCAAAGAGCGTCCATGCCAGCGCCATCGGCAGCGTGATCCAGCGCCAGCGCTCGGTGCGCACCGGGTGCACGAATTTGAGCCGGGTGAACATCGCTGCGGCGAGCACGCTGACAAGGCCCAGCGAGACCCAGAAATTCGGTTCCAGCGCGAAGATCACCAGTACCACCATGTTCCAGCAGCCGGGAAAGCCCGAGAAGGAATTATCCTTTGTCTTCATGCGCGTATCGGCAAAGTAGAGCGCCGAGGTGAAGGTGATGATGATGATCGCGCACCATCCTGTCCAGCCGTCCATCAGGCCCGAGGAGAAGAGCGCAAAGGCGGGGATGAAAACGTAAGTGAGGTAGTCGATGATCAGGTCGAGCAGCACCCCGTCGAATTCCGGGGCATAATGTTTGACGTGGTACTTGCGGGCGAGGGGGCCGTCGACGCCGTCGACGGCGAAGGCGACAACCAGCCACAAGAACATCAGATCCCATTCGCCTTCGACGGCGGCCAGCATGGCCAGCATCGCGAAGACGGCGCCCGTCGCGGTGAAGAGGTGTACGCCGAGGGCGCGCATATGATCGGTCATGGCCTGTTCATGCCGCAAGCGCTTCGGGGATGCAAAAGGAAAAGCGGCAAGGTTCGGGGCATCGTACCGCTTGCCTGCGGAACGGGCGTTGGCGTCGGCACGGTCGATCGATGGCGCTCAGCCGGCCTTGGGATGGGTGCGCTGGTAGACCTCCATCAGTCGGGCGGTATCCACGGCCGTATAGGCCTGCGTTGTGGACAGCGAGGCGTGGCCGAGCAATTCCTGGATCGCGCGCAGATCGCCGCCGGCTTCCAGCAGATGGGTGGCAAAGCTGTGGCGCATGGCATGTGGCGTGGCGCTCGCAGGCAGGCCGAGTTGCATGCGGGCGGAGGCCATGACCTTCTGGATTGCGCCGGGCGCAAGCGGGCCGCCGCGGATTGCCCGGAAAAGCGGATCGGATGCCTTGCAGGGGTAGGGGCAGAGCCGCAGGTAGGCCGCCACCGCCGCGCGCGCGGCCGGCAGCACCGGCACGATACGCTCCTTGCCGCCCTTGCCACGGATGCGCAGCACCTCGGGCAGCGGTGCATCTTCGCCGGTCAGCGAGAGGGCTTCGGAAATGCGCAAACCGCAGCCCCAGAGCAGCGTGACCACGGCCACATCGCGCGCCGCGACCCAAGGCCGGTCATTCTGCATCTCGATGGTGTCGATCAGGCTGCGCGCGGCGTCTTCGGCGAGGGGCCGGGGCAGCTTCTTCTGGAACTTCGGGGCGCGGATCGAGAGCACGGCGGTGGGCTCGAACCCTTCGCGTTCGGCCAGCCAGCGGTAGAAGGCCTTGACCGCGGAAAGCTTGCGCGCGAGCGAGCGCGCACCGACGCCGCCCGCGCGCGTATTGGCCATCCAGGCGCGCATGTCGCTCACGCTGATCCGCGCGAGTGCCTTCAAACCCTGGCTCTCCGCCTTGTGGCCGGTGATGAAGGCCAGAAAATCCGTCACGTCGCCCTGATAGGCGGTCAGCGTATTCTCCGCCGCGCCCTTCAGCGCGCGACAATGGCTGAGCCAGAGTTGCAGCGCGTCACGGGCGGCGGGGCTGATCAGGGTCATGGCAGCCAGCGGCGCATGATCCGTTCGGCAACGCCGGCAAAAAAGATGAGCAGATCAGTGCCTTGCTGCGGCCCGAACATATGCGGGTCCTCCGAGGCCAGCAGCAGCAGGCCGGGGGCTCTATCGGGGCCAAGGTCCAGTTTCAGGCAGGCCTCCGAGCGCAGCCAGTCCGCCTTTTCGCCATAAACCAGCACCGAGGCATTCTGGATCTGGCGCAGCGTGGCCTGGCGTGCTGGCGTTGCGCGCCCTTGCGTCAGGTAGCCGTCAACCGCGCCCTGCACGTCGATCCTGAGGACTTCCGCCAGCGCGCCGGATCCGGCGACAGGGCCCGGTGCATCGGCCTCCAGCAGCAGGCGGACGGCATCCACCCGCAGGGTTTCCGCGACCTCGCCGCCCAGCGTCAGCACGAAGTCCTCGAAGTCCGGGGTCTCCAGCATCCGCAGGATGGCGCGGTGGATCAGGTTGGTGCCCGCGAGGTTTTCATAAGCGGCGGCGATGACCGAGCGGTGCGTGTCCTCGAGCCGGTCGAGGCGCATTTCCAGCCGGTCCATGGCGATGCCGCGCATGTCGACGATGTTCTCGCCCATCACGCGCTCATTGGCCGCGATCAGGGCGCGCATCATCTCCTTGTCGTCCAGAATGACATCGGGACGCGAGAGGATCGCCTCGCGCAGGGCGTTATCGATTTTCGGTGTGCTGCTCATGCTCTGCTCATTGTTACGACGCGTTTTCGCGTTCGGGATCTCGGGTCTGCGTAGCACGACCCTCGCAAATTTTCGCGCCAATTCAACGAAAAATGAAAAAAGCGCGGTCGGTGTTGCCGATCCGCGCCTGTTGATTTTTGGTCTCGCGAGAGGTTCAGAGGATCTTCTGGCCGGTCTTTGCCCAGTCGGCCATGAACTGCTCGAGGCCCTTGTCGGTCAGCGGATGCGAGGCCAGTTTCTTGATGACCTCCGGCGGTGCGGTGATGACATCTGCGCCGATCAGGGCGGCCTGCTGCACATGGTTGACCGAGCGGATCGAGGCCGCGAGGATTTCTGTCTCGAAACCGTAGTTGTCGTAGATCGTGCGGATTTCCTCGATCAGGTCCATGCCATCAAGGTTGATGTCATCGAGCCGCCCGATGAAGGGGCTGATGAAAGTGGCGCCGGCCTTCGCGGCCAGAAGCGCCTGATTGGCGGAGAAGCACAGCGTCACATTAACCATCTTGCCTTCGCCAGAGAGCACCTTGCAGGCCTTGAGCCCGTCCCAGGTGAGCGGCAGCTTCACGGTGATGTTGGGGGCGATCTCCGCCAGCTTGCGGCCTTCGGCGATCATCGCCTCGGCTTCAAGTGCGACCACTTCGGCGCTCACCGGGCCATCGACGATGTCGCAGATTTCCTTGGTGACTTCGAGGATGTCGCGCCCCGATTTCAGGATCAGCGACGGGTTCGTCGTGACCCCGTCGACCATGCCCAGATCGTTGAGTTCGGTGATGGCTTTGGTATCGGCGGTATCGACAAAGAATTTCATGGGTGCGTGTCCTTTTCAGGTATTCTTGATAACGCTAACGGAATGCGCGTCTCTTGCCCTTGGCTTTACCGCATGATCTGCGATGCTGGAAGCCTCAAAAGCCATCTGACACCGGAACCCGCGCGTTGAGCCTGCCGCAATTCTATGATCCCGACGCGCTCATCGGCGTGATGACGACGCAGCCACTGGGCCGTGCGTTGGACTACCGCGCGCCGGAAGGAGGCTGTCATCTGGGGGCCTTCGTAGAGGTGCCGCTGGGGCCGCGCAAGGTGCTGGGCGTGGTCTGGGGCCCGGGGCAGGGGGATTATGACCTCGGCAAGATCCGCGCAGTGATCCGGGTGCTCGACGTCGCCCCGATGCGCGAGGAGATGCGTCTCTTCCTGCAACGGGCGGCGGATTACACGCTGACGCCGATGCCCGCGATGCTGCGGCTTGCGACCCGGGTGCCGGGTCTCGGGCGATCCGCCGTCGATGCGCAAGATCTATCGGCGCGGGGAGGCCGAGCCCGACAAGATGACGGCAGCGCGGCGCAAGGTGCTCGATGCGCTCGAGCAATACGGCGATCTGGCCTTCACGCTCAAGGAACTGGCGGAAATGGCGGGCGTCGGGCACCTCCGTGGTCAAGGGGCTGGTGACGCAGGGGGTCGTGCTGGAGGAGGACAGCCCGCGCGATCTGCCTTTCCCCCGGCTCGATCCGGCGCGTCCCGGCAAGGCGCTGACAGAAGATCAGGCGGCAGGGGCGCTGACGCTCGCCCAAGCCGTCGGAACCGAGCGCTACGGCACCACGCTGCTGCGCGGGGTCACGGGATCGGGCAAGACGGAAGTCTATCTCGAAGCGGTGGCGGCCTGCCTCAGGGCGGGTCGGCAGGCGCTGGTGCTCTTGCCCGAGATCGCCTTGACGGCGGAATTTCTGGCACGGGTGCAGGAACGTTTCGGCGCGAAACCCGCTGAATGGCATTCCGGCGCCACGATGACCGAACGCCGTCGCATCTGGCGCATGGTGGGGCAGGGCGAGGCGCAACTGGTGATCGGCGCACGTTCGGCGCTCTTTCTGCCCTACCGCGACCTTGGTCTCATCGTGGTCGATGAGGAACATGACACGTCCTACAAGCAGGAGGAAGGCGTGCTCTACAATGCCCGCGACATGGCGGTGCTGCGCGCCTCGATCTGCGGGGCGCAGGTGGTGCTGGCCTCCGCCACGCCCAGCCTTGAATCCTGGGCCAATGCGGAAGCGGGTAAATACGCCAAGCTCACCCTGACCTCGCGCTTCGGCCCGGCGGTGATGCCCGAGATGCGCGCCATCGACATGCGCGGCGAAAACCTTCCCTCGACCCGCTGGATTTCCGACGAGTTGCGGCGCGCGGTGGAGACGCGGCTCGCACGGGGCGAGCAGGCGATGCTCTTCATCAATCGGCGCGGCTATGCCCCGATCACGCTCTGTCGCGCCTGCGGGCATCAGATCGGCTGCGAGCACTGCGACGCGCGGATGGTGGAGCACCGCTTCCTCAAGCGGCTGGTCTGTCACCAATGCGGCGAGACCAAGCCGATGCCGACGGTCTGCCCCGCCTGTGCGGCAGAGGACCGGCTCGCCCCCGTGGGCCCCGGAGTCGAGCGGCTGGGCGAGGAGGCCGCGGCGCTGTTCCCGCAGGCCCGGATCGCGACGCTGAGTTCGGACATGTACAGCACGGCGCGCGCCCTCAAGGCGGAGATTGAAGGCATCGCGGCAGGTGCTGCCGACATCATCATCGGCACGCAGCTTGTGGCCAAAGGGCATAATTTCCCGCTGCTCACGCTGGTGGGGGTGATCGACGCCGACCTCGGGCTGCAAGGCTCGGACCTGCGCGCCGCCGAGCGCACGTTCCAGTTGATGCGGCAGGTGGCGGGGCGCGCGGGCCGCGCGGACAAGCCCGGAACCGCGCTTCTGCAGACCTACCAGCCCGAACACCCGGTGATCCGGGCGATCCTCGCGGGGGAGGAGGATCGCTTCTGGGCCGCCGAGGCCCGCGAGCGCGAGGCGGCGGGCGTACCGCCCTTTGGCCGTATGGCGGGCATCATCCTCAGTTCGCCCGATGTGGCATTGGCCTTTGACGCAGGTGCCCTGCTGGCCCGGCAGGACGCCCCCTTGCGGGCCATAGGGGCGCAGGTCTTCGGCCCTGCGCCCGCGCCGATCGCCCGGGTGCGGGGGCGGCACCGCGTTCGGCTGCTGGTCAAGGCGGCGAAATCCGCCCCCTTGCAGGAGGCGCTGGCCCGATGGGTCGGGCAGTTGCGCATCAAGGGCGACCTGCGCCTCGCGGTGGACATCGATCCGCAGAGCTTCCTCTAGCTCAGACCGCATCGGCTTGGTCGCGCAAGCTGCCGCGGTGCGCGGCGCAGTGGGACGGTTTTCATATCGTCAAATCGCCGAAAAAGGCGTAAGGGCGAAGCATGGCCCGCACAATTCCACTCGCCGACGCAAAACTGCTGCCCTTCTGGCGCAGCCCCAAGGGACTTCTGTTCCTGATGGCGCTGGCGATGCCCATCGCCTTCAACACCTGGTCGGCGCTGCTCAACAATTTCGTCATCGAGGCGGCGGATTTCGACGGTGCGGACATCGGCCTGCTGCATACGGTGCGCGAAATCCCCGGATTTCTGGCGGTGGGAGTCATCGCGATCCTGCTCTTCATGCGCGAACAGGTGCTGGGGCTCGTGTCGCTGGTCCTGCTGGGGGCGGCCACCGCCATCACCGCCTGGTTTCCCTCGATGGCGGGCATTCTCACAATCACGATGCTGAGCTCGATAGGTTTTCACTATTACGAGACGGTCAACCAGTCCCTGCAGTTGCAATGGCTGACCAAGGCGGAGGCGCCGCGGGTGCTGGGCCTGCTTCTGGCGGCCGGGTCGACCGCCACCCTGGTGGCCTATCTCGCGATCATGGCGCTCTGGGACACGCTGGGGCTATCTTATAATACGGTCTACATGGCCGGAGGCGGGATTACCGTGGCCATCGCGCTTTATGCGATGATCGCCTATCCGCAATTCGAAGCGCCCGACCCGCAGCTCAAACAGATGGTGCTGCGCAAGCGCTATTGGCTCTACTACGCGCTTGCAGTTCATGTCGGGCGCGCGGCGGCAGATCTTCGTGGTCTTCGCGGGCTTCATGATGGTCGAGCGGTTCGGGTTCGACGTGCATGAGATCACCATGCTTTACCTCATCAACCTTGTGGTCAATATCCTCGTCGCACCGCTTCTGGGGCGGGCCGTTGGCCATTTCGGCGAGCGTCGCACCCTGGGCTTCGAGTATATCGGGCTGGTGCTGGTGTTCCTCAGCTATGGCGGCGTCTATTACATGGGCTGGGGCGTCGCCGTGGCCGCGACGCTCTATGTGCTCGATCACATCTTCTTCGGACTGGCGCTGGCGCTGAAGACCTATTTCCAGAAGATCGCCGATCCCGGCGACATCGCTCCCACCGCTGCCGTTGCCTTCACGATCAACCATATCGCCGCGGTCTTCCTGCCGGTGCTGCTGGGGCTTTTGTGGCTTGCCTCGCCCGCGGCGGTGTTCTTTCTGGCCGCGGGCATGGCGGGTATCTCCTTCTGCCTTGCCATGCTGATCCCGCGTCACCCCGAAAAGGGGTACGAGACGATCTTCTCGCGTGGATTGCCGCAACCTGCGGAATGAGCCAGGGGCGTTTTCTGACCGGCTCGACCATGGGGCATGTGGTGCGGATGACGGCCACCGGTGCCATGGGGATTACCTTCGTCTTTCTGGTCGATGCGGCGAACCTTCTGTGGCTGTCGCAACTGGGTGAGCCGCAGCTTGTCGCGGCCATCGGTTTCGCCTTCGCGATCCAGTATTTCTCTGTCTCCGCCAGTGTGGGCCTGATGATCGCGGCGACCGCCATGGTGTCGCGCAGCATCGGCGCAGGCCAGCCCGGCCAGGCGCGGAAGCAGGCGGGTGCCGCCATGGTGATCGCCGCCTCCATCCTGACGGTGGTGGCGACGCTGGTCATTCTCGCCCGGCATGACCTGCTCGCCCTTGCCGGGGCGACCGGGGAGACCGCGCGTCTGGCCGCGCGCTATCTTGCCATGACAATGCCCTCGCTGGTGATCATGTCCTTCGGCATGGTGGCCTCCGGCGTGCTGCGCGCCGACGGCTTCGGTGCCAAGGCCATGTATGTCACGCTGCTTTCGGGGGCGCTCCTGATGGTGATCGACCCGATCCTGATCCTCTGGATGGGCCTCGGGCTCGATGGCGCGGCGATCGGGCTCATACTCTTTCGCGTGGCCCTGATGGGCCTCGGGCTCTACTTCGCCGCCTGGCAGCACGGGCTTGTTGCGATGCCGGACCGGGTGGCCGTGGCGGAGGTGCTGCGGCCCTATCTTGTGATCGCGACCCCGGCGATCGCGACCCAGATGGCGACACCGGCGGGCAATTACTTCCTGACGATGGTGATGGCGCCTTTCGGCGACGATGCGGTGGCGGCCTGGGCCGTGGTCGGGCGACTCACGGTCGTGGCTTTCGGCGGGGTCTTCGCGCTTTCCGGGGCAGTCGGTGGCATTTTCGGGCAGAACTACGGTGCGGGACTGTATGACCGGTTGCGCAGCACCTACCGCGACGCGCTGATCTTCTGCCTGATCTACACGCTGGTGATGTGGGGCGCGCTCGTGCTTGCGACACCTTTCGTGGTGCAGGCCTTCGCCCTGACCGGACAGGGGGCGGAGGTCGTCTGGGCCTTCACCACGGTCGGGGTCGGCGGTTTCGTCTTCATCGGGGCGCTTTTCGTCTCCAATGCCGCCTTCAACAACCTCGGCAAGCCGGGGCGCTCGACCCTGGTCAACTGGATCAAGGACGGGCTGCTGACCTGGCCTGTTGCAGCCTGGATGGGGCTGTATTTCGGCGCGGCGGGTGTGATCTACGGGCAGGCGGCGGCGGGCGCGCTTGTGGGGCTCGCCTCGGCGATCTGGGGCTGGCGCTTCGTGCAGCGGCTGGAGGCTGACCCCGCGCCGGCGCTTGACCCCGAGCCACTGCGGCCCTACCCGAACCCTGAACAATTCCGGAGACGCTGATGCCCACCTTTACCGCCCTGACGACTTTGCCCGGCAAGGCCGCTGCCGAAAAACTCGGCGAGGCCATGGAAAACCTGATGCCCGAACCCACCGGGGTGGGGGTCTTCGAGATCGAGGATGGCTCCGGGCTCTGGGAAGTCGGTGGCTATTTCACCGAAATGCCCGACGACACCGCGCTGGCCCTGCTGTCGGCAGCCATGGGGGCGAAACCCTTTGTCGTTTCTGAACTGCCCGAAACCGACTGGGTGGCGCATGTCAAGCGCGAGCTTTCCCCGGTGGCGGCGGGGCGTTTCTTTGTCTACGGCAGCCATGACGCCGACAAGGTGCCGGATGGAGTCGAACCTCTGCTGATCGAGGCGGCGATGGCGTTTGGCACCGGCCATCACGGGACCACGCTGGGCTGCCTGCGCGCGCTCGATCGCCTCGCTGCTGGTGGGTTCGAGGGGCGGCATGTGGTGGACATCGGCTGCGGCACCGCCGTGCTGGCCATGGCGGCGGCCCGGATCTGGCCCGCACCGGTGCTGGCCAGTGACATCGATGAGGTGGCGGTTGAAGTGGCGCGCAGCAACGTCGCCGCGAACGGGCTGGAAGACCGTGTCACCTGCGTCGAGGCGGCAGGTTTCGATCATCCCGCGCTTCGATCCGCAGGCCCCTTCGATCTGATATTCGCCAATATTCTCAAAGGACCGCTCATCGCCCTGGCCCCCGATCTGGCGGCAGCGCTGCGTCCCGGCGGATACGCGATTCTGTCGGGGATTCTCAACGAGCAGGCCGATGAGGTCATTTCGGTCTATAGCGGTTTCGGCATCAATCTCGTTGAACGCGAAGAGATTGTTGACTGGACCACGCTTACTCTCGGTAGAAAAGCGTAATTCCGGCCTAATTTTGGCCACATTTCACGGTTTCGCCTTGATTCAGGCATATTTGAACAGCAATTGAATAGGACAGTTAGTAAGGTCCTTTTTTGTTTGGGAGAGTGTGATGTCCGATGCTTACGCTCAGTTTGAAACCCGCTGCGCGAGCCTGAAGCGCAAGCACAGCGAGCTGGCCAAAGGCTATACCGCGAAGCTCGATAGCGACGGGCTGATCACGCTGGTGCCGTTGCGGCGTCGCTCTTACCTGACAACGCGACTGATCCTCGGGTCTGTTGTAGGGTTCATGATATTCAAATCGGTGACCATCGCGCTGGTCGGAACCGTGACCTACCAAGAGCGCATCGACGCGCTTGCTGCCGGAACCGATTTCGAAAAGGCCGCCGCCTGGCTGATGCAGGCCGATCCCGTAGCGAGCAAACTCGCCGGTGTCATCGCACCCTACCTGCCTTGACCTCCGACACACTCGGGGCGCGCTCCGACATGAAAAAAGCCGCGGCTCCCACTCAAGGATGCTGCGGCTTTTGACTTTGGACCCTGCGGTCCGGGCAGACTTCAGCGGATGAAGTTGCTTTGTGCAACGTCGTCGATGTCCGAACGGGTCAGGCCGATGTCAGCCAATTCGCGGTCGGTGAGCGAGGACAGCGCATTGCGGGTCACGCGCGCGTCGTTCCAGGCGATGACGGAAGCCAGAACAGCGTTCAGGGATCCGAAGAAGCGGTTCACGGCGCTAGCGGTGCCGTAGGTGGTGCGGGATGTGTCGAAAGTTGCCATGGTGGCCGTCCTTTTTGAAAGTGGTTGACCGGTCAGGCCGGTGTGTTGTGAACGGCAGGTATGCCGTGCCCGCAATTTGGGCAAGATGCGAAAACGCAAGGTCGATATGCATTTTCTGCATGGGTCGAAATATCGTTAAAGTCTTGTAAACAAGATAGAAAAACGATCCGGTATTTGTCGGAAACAGCTGTCCGGGTGACGGTTTTGATCCTTAGTTTGCATGACCGTTCACCGAACCGTGAAAACTTGTGCCGAAAACGAAACACTTGGCCGATGTTCGCCTTTCGTGCTAGTGCTGCAAAAAAGCATCAAATTGTCAGGACGTGAGGCATGATACGGGTAATCGGCATTGATCCGGGGTTGCGGACCCTCGGATGGGGCGTGATCGACGTCGCTGGCAGCAAGCTGCATCATGTGGCGAACGGCCTTTGCGTCTCGTCCGGCGACGACCTGGCGGCACGGCTTCTGTCGCTTCACACGCAACTGACGACGATCATGCAGCGTTTTACGCCCCATGCGGCAGCGGTGGAGCAGACTTTCGTGAACAAGGATGGCGCGGGCACGCTGAAGCTGGGGCAGGCGCGAGGCATCGCCATGCTGGTGCCGGCGCAGGCGGGCATTCCGGTGGGGGAATATGCGCCCAATACCATCAAGAAGACCGTCGTTGGTGTCGGTCACGCAGAGAAGGCCCAGGTGCTGCATATGGTGAAACTGCAATTGCCGGGGGCGGAGATCGCGGGGCCCGATGCGGCCGATGCGCTGGCAATCGCCATTTGTCATGCGCATCATGGCGGGGCGACGGGGCTTGGTGCCGCCATCGAAAAGGCGCGGGCATGATCGGCAAGATCACCGGGCGCATCGACCATCGCGCCCCGGATCATGTGCTGATCGACGTGCGCGGGGTCGGGTATCTCGTTTATTGCTCGGAACGCACGCTGGCGGGGTTGCCCGCAGTGGGCGAGGTGACGGCGCTCTATACCGACCTGCTGGTGCGCGAAGACGTCCTGCAACTCTTCGGCTTTCCCACGCTGACGGAAAAGGAGTGGCACCGCCTCCTGACGTCGGTACAGGGCGTCGGCGCCAAGGCCTCGCTGGCCATCCTCGGCACGCTGGGACCTGATGGGGTCAGCCGGGCCATCGCGCTTGGCGACTGGAACGCGGTGAAAGCCGCCAAGGGCATCGGGCCCAAGATCGCGCAGCGTGTTGTGCTGGACCTCAAGGACAAGGCGCCGGGCGTCATGGCCATGGCAGGGAGGGTCGCGGAGGCTCATGGCGATGCGCTGATCGATGCTGGCGACACAGCCGCGTCCAAACCTTCAAAGCCCACGAAGCCCGTGGGATCGGCGCAGGCGGATGCCCTGTCTGCCTTGGGCAACCTTGGCTACAGCCCCGGCGATGCGGCGGGCGCCGTGGCGCAGGCGGCGGGCGAGATGCCGGAGGCAGAGGCGCCCGCCCTGATCCGTGCGGCGTTGAAACTGCTTGCACCCAAAGACTAGGGTGGGGCCAAGCGTGCAGGACATCCCATGACCGATATCGACCCCACCGTGCGGCCCGAGCCGTTGCCAGAGGATTTCGACCGGGCCTTGCGGCCACAGATGCTCGCGGAGTTCGTGGGGCAGGCGGAGGCACGCGCCAATCTGGCCGTCTTCATCCAGTCGGCGCGGCAACGCGGCGAAGCGATGGATCACACGCTGTTTCACGGCCCGCCGGGGTTGGGCAAGACCACGCTGGCGCAGATCATGGCGCGGGAATTGGGCGTGGGCTTCCGGATGACCTCCGGCCCGGTGCTGGCAAAAGCGGGCGATCTGGCGGCGATCCTGACCAATCTGGAAGCGCGCGATGTGCTTTTCATCGACGAGATCCATCGCCTGAACCCGGCGGTCGAAGAGGTGCTCTATCCCGCGCTCGAAGATTTCGAACTTGATCTGGTGATCGGTGAGGGGCCAGCGGCCAGGACCGTTCGGATCGAGTTGCAGCCTTTCACGCTGGTCGGGGCCACGACGCGCATGGGGCTTCTGACAACGCCCCTGCGCGACCGCTTCGGCATCCCGACCCGGCTGAACTTCTATACCGAGGACGAGTTGTTCATCATCGTGGAACGCAATGCGCGAAAACTCGGCGCCCCGGCGGAGGAGGGCGGAGCGCGGGAAATCGCACGGCGTGCGCGCGGCACACCGCGGATCGCGGGCAGGCTCCTGCGCCGGGTGGTGGATTTCGCGGTTGTCGAAGGCGACGGGCGGGTGACGCAATCGCTCGCAGACATGGCGCTGACGCGCCTCGGGGTGGATCATCTCGGCCTCGATGGCGCGGACAGGCGGTATCTGCGGCTCATCGCGGAGAATTACGCAGGCGGACCGGTTGGGATCGAGACCTTGAGCGCGGCGCTCAGCGAGAGCCGGGATTCGCTTGAAGAGGTGATCGAGCCTTTCCTTCTGCAACAGGGGTTGATCCAGCGCACGCCGCGCGGCCGGATGCTGGCTCAAAAGGGTTGGACGCATCTGGGGATGGCGGCCCCCAAGGGGCAGGCGGAGTTGTTCGGTGACTGAGCGGACAATGAGATTGAAGACCTCCGGTGGGGATATTTGGAGCCAAAAGAAGTGATGGAGGCGGCCGAGATCGAGGCACTTTTCACGCGCGAGGACGGCAGTTTCCTGTTTGCCCGGTGGGGGCGGCCGATTGCGCCAGTGGTCTTCGGGGTCAAGGACGAGACACTGGCGGTGATCAAAGGCGCGCTGGAGGCGGTGATGATCCTGTCGGGGCACCAGATGATGGAGACTGACCCCGAATTAGGCAGCAACATGATGCTGTTTTTCTTCAAGGACTGGGGCGAGTTGCCGGAGGTGCCGGGGCTGGACCGGCTCATTCCCGATCTTGTCCCTCTGGTAGACCGGCTCGAGGCCGCGGAGGCCAACCAGTACCGGATCTTCCGGTTTGACGAGGCAGGGGCGATCAAGGCCTGTTTCGTCTTCCTGCGCATGGACCGGCACCTCAGTGCCGTGCCGGCGGAAACGCTGGCCTTGAGCCAGATCGTGCAATCGGTTGTGCTCTGGTCGGATCTTGCCTTTCGGCAGCGCTCGCCTTTGGCAGTGGCTGGCGAGCGTACCATTCTCAGGCCGGAGATCTCTGCTCTGATCCGGGCCGCCTACGATCCGATCCTGCCGGCCATGGCCATGGATCCGAGCCATGCCCTGCGCCTTGCGGCCCGAATGGGACAGATGCAATGACGTCGTCCGCCGCCCTGCACCGTTTCGCGCTGCGCGTGTTCTATGAAGACACCGATATGGCGGGCATCGTCTATTACGCCAATTATTTGCGCTTCATCGAGCGGGCGCGCAGCGACTGGGTGCGGGAAATAGGGGTCGACCAGTTGGCGATGAAGGCGGAAGGGGTGGTCTTTGCGGTTCGGCGCCTCGAGGCGGATTACATCGCGCCGGCGGTCTTCGACGACTGCCTCGAGGTCGAGACCGTGCTCACGCAGATGACCCCCGCGCGGATGGTCATGCGCCAGTCTGTCCTGCGTGGCGAGGCGGTGATCTTTCGCGCCGATGTGACCATCGTCTGCATCGGGGCGGGCGGCAAGCCGGTCCGCCTGCCGGCGGCGCTTCGCCTCATTCCCGTCACACCGGACCGCTGACAGCATAGTGATAGCTTTCCCCGTTGCGCTGCGCTATGGTTTCGCGCAATGGAGGCCGAAAACGGCCCCGCGGTGATTTGAGCAAAGAGCAGGCACATGGAAGCAGAAACGCTGGCACTGGCGCACGAGATCGATTTTTCGTTCTGGGGGCTCTTTGCCCGCGCCACATTGATCGTGAAACTCGTGATGATCATGTTGATCGTGGCCTCCTTCTGGTCATGGTCGATCATCGTGATGAAGCTGATCCTCTACCGAAAGGCACGCGCCGAGGCTGCGACTTTCGACCGGGCCTTCTGGTCCGGCGAGCCGCTTGACGGTCTTTTCGAGACCATCGGGCCTGCGCCCTCGGGAAGCGCGGAGAAGATCTTCGCCGCAGGGATGACGGAATGGCAACGCTCGCACCGCGATGATGGCGGGCTGATCGCGGGGGCCACGGCGCGCATCGACCGCTCCATGGATGTGGCGATCAACAAGGAAGCGGAGCATCTGCGCGACGGTCTGACGGTGCTGGCGACGGTCGGCTCCTCGACGCCCTTCATCGGGCTTTTCGGAACGGTCATCGGGATCATGAACTCCTTCATCGAGATTGCCGAGCAGCAGAATACCAATCTCGCGGTCGTGGCGCCGGGTATCGCGGAAGCGCTTCTGGCCACGGGTCTTGGACTTCTCGCCGCGATTCCGGCGGTGATCTTCTACAACAAGCTCAGTGCGGATGCCGACAATATCCTGGGAGGCTATGAGGCCTTTGCCGATGAATTCGCCACGATCCTCAGCCGCCAGCTGGACGGTTGAGCGATGGGTGCCGGTGTCATGAAAAGCGCGGGTGGCAGCACCAAACGCCGCCGCCGTACGTCGCGGGCTCAGCCCATGGCAGAGATCAACGTCACGCCCTTTGTCGACGTCATGCTTGTGTTGCTCATCATCTTCATGGTGGCAGCCCCGCTGCTTACCGTCGGCGTGCCGGTGGAATTGCCGAAAACCGCCGCCGGGGCCTTGCCGACGGATCAGGAAGAGCCGCTGACAGTGACGATCACGGCAGAAGGCGCGATCCAGATCCAGACCTCCGAGACCGCGCCGGACGACCTTGTTCCCAAGCTGCGCGCGATCGCGGCGGAGCGCACATCGGACCGGGTGTTCCTGCGCGCCGACGGGGCGGTCGCCTATGCTCAGGTGATGGAAGTCATGGGTGCGCTCAATGCGGGCGGGTTCTCCAACATCGGCCTCGTGACCGATATCGGCGGGCCGACGCTTGACGGACGGGATGCGCCCGGCGGAGCGGATCGGTAACGCGCCGTGCATACGGGCCACTACATATCGGGTGCGGGCCATCTTGCGCTGCTGGGCTGGCTGGTGTTCGGCGACGTCTTTGCCGCCGAACCCTTGCCTTTTGAAATGACGGCGGTTTCGGTGGTGTCGGGGGCGGAATATGCAGCCCTCGTGGCCGGTGTGCAGGCGCCGCAATCGGTGACGGAAGTGGCCCAGCCAGCAAGCCCCGAAGTCACGCCCGACGCGCCCGAGGTGGCGAGCAGCACCGACGCGCAAACCGAATTGAGCCAGCCTGAGGCCGCACCGACACCGACCGAGGAAACGCCTCCGGATGTCTCGGAGGTGGCACCACTGCCGCCGCCTGCGGAAGTGTCGCCCGAAGCCCCTGTGCTGCCCGAACCGCCGTCGGAAGTCGCGGTGCTGGCCCCGGAGACCAGCGAGCGCCCGGTGCCGCAGGCCGCGGACCGCGTGGCGCCCGAAGCCGTGGAGCAGCCCGATCCGGAGGCGACGCCGGATCCGGTTGAGCAGGAAGCCGTGGCGCCGGACGCAAGTGGCGAGGTCACGCAGGAGCCTGCGGAAGCCACCGCACCCGAGGCGGCGGCGACCGAAATCGTGACAGAGGCGGAAAAGCCCGCTTCGGCCCCCACGCAATCCATCCGCCCGCCCGCCCGCCGCCCCGAAGCCCCGGTGCAGACCGCCGCGCCCGCGCCCGCGCCTGCGGAAACGCCGAGTGCTCCCGCACCGACGGAAGACGCCGAAGATGCCGTGGCCTCGGCGCTGGCCGAAGCGCTCGCAGCGCCGTCGAGCGCCCCCGCCGTGCCGACCGGTCCGCCGTTGTCCAACGGTGAGAAGGAGGCGCTGCGTGTGGCCGTTTCGAGTTGCTGGAACGTAGGCGCCCTGTCGACCGACGCGCTCAGCACCACGGTCGTCGTCGCCGTCTCCATGGCGCAGGACGGCAAGCCTATCGTGTCTTCGATCCGGATGCTCTCGAGTTCAGGTGGTTCGAACGCAGCCGCGGCCCAGGCCTATGAGGCGGCGCGGCGCGCAATCATTCGTTGCGGCGCAAAAGGTTTCGATTTACCGCAGGAAAAGTATAGTCAGTGGCAGGAGATTGAAATGTCCTTCAATCCCGAAAGGATGCGAGTCAAATGAATTTCAAGGCGATTTTTTCAGGATTGGCGATTGTCCTCGCACTGTTTTCCGCCGGCCACGTCCATGCGCAGTCAGGCGGCCCGCTCAGGATCGACATCTACGAAGGCGTGATCGAGCCCTTGCCCTTTGCCTTGCCGGTCTTTCAGCCGGAGACCGGGGACGCGGGCGCGCTCGCCTCCGAGATCAGTCAGGTCGTTTCCGCAGATCTTGTCGGAACAGGCCTCTTCCGGGAGATCCCGCGCACCGCCTTCATCAGCGACGTCAGCAGTTTCGCGGCACCGGTGCAATACGCCGACTGGAAGGCGATCAACGCAGAGGCGCTGATCACCGGGGCCGTGGCGGTGCAAGGCGGCAACCTCACGGTGAAGTTCCGCCTTTACGACGTTTTTTCGGGCGCGGAACTCGGCTCGGGTCTGCAATTCACGGGGACGACTGACGGCTGGCGGCGCATGGCGCATAAGGTGGCGGATGCAGTCTATGCGCGTGTCACCGGCGAGGGGCCGTATTTCGACAGCCGGGTGGTCTATGTCTCGGAAACCGGCGCGAAGGATGCGCGCCAGAAGCGGCTCGCGATCATGGATTACGACGGCGCCAACGTGCGCTATTTGACGGACAGCAGCGCCATCGTGCTGGCGCCGCGCTTTTCGCCTGACGGCAACCGCATCCTCTACACCAGTTACGAGACGGGATTTCCGCGCATCTATGTGCTCGACATCGGCTCAGTACAGCGCCGGGCCCTTGAAAGCCAGGAAGGCACAATGAGCTTTGCGCCGCGTTTTGCGCCGGACGGACAGACCATCGTCTATTCGCTGAGCCAGGGCGGCAACACCGACATATTCGCGATGAACATCAACAGCGGTCAGGCGACGCGGCTGACCTCCGCGCCCTCGATCGAGACGGCACCGAGTTTCTCGCCGGACGGGCGCAGCATCGTTTTCGAAAGTGACCGCTCCGGATCGCAGCAGCTCTACATCATGTCCGCCGGCGGTGGTGAGCCGCAGCGGATTTCCTTTGGTCCCGGACGCTACGGCACGCCAGTCTGGTCGCCACGCGGCGACCTGATCGCCTTTACCAAGCAGAACGCGGGTCGCTTCCACATCGGCGTGATGCGCACCGATGGGGCGGAGGAGCGGCTGCTGACCGCCTCCTTCCTTGACGAGGGGCCGACCTGGGCACCGAACGGTCGGGTGATCATGTTCACACGTGAGACCCAAGGGGCGGACGGGCGCGCCACGCTCTATTCTGTGGACATCACCGGGCGGAATCTCAAGCAGGTCCGCACACCGGAAGGCGGCTCAGACCCGTCATGGTCGCCGTTGCAGCCCTGAGCGTCTCGAAACCGTTTTCAAGGCCGCGGACCTGTGATAGGACAGCAACAAAACAATAAGACACCTCTGGCAGATAGGGCAAAGAGCATGAAACTGACACGCAACATTCTTCTTCTGGTCGCGGGCCTCGCCCTGGCGGCCTGTACCGACCCGAGCCGTTTCGGCGACACGACCGGCGGGGCTGGTGGCGCGGGCGGAGCCGGTGGCGCAGGCGGATTTGCAGCCGGCAGCCCGAGCGATCCCAACTCGCCGGCCTATTTCAACCAGACCATCGGCGACCGCGTGCTCTTTGCGGTGGATCAGTCGAACATCACTCCGGAAGGCCAGACGACGCTGGAAGGGCAGGCGCAATGGCTCCTGAACAACACCGACTATACCGCGGTGATCGAAGGCCACGCGGACGAGCAGGGCACGCGGGAATACAACGTGGCGCTTGGCGCGCGCCGGGCCAATTCGGTGCGTGAATTCCTGATCTCCCGCGGTGTCGCGGACAACCGCTTGCGCACCGTGAGCTACGGCAAGGAACGCCCGATCGAGTTGTGCAGCGATGAGGCCTGCTACGCCAAGAACCGCCGCGCGGTGACGGTGCTTGCCGGCGGATTGTCGAGCTGACCTGATGCGCTTTGCCGTTGCCTTTTTCCTTGTTCTTGCGCTCTTGCCCCAAGGGGTGAAAGCGCAGGACGACCAGACCCTTGCGGATATCCGCCAGCAGTTGACCGTTCTTTTCGTCGAGGTGCAGCGTCTGCGGCGGGAACTGTCGACGACCGGCGGTGCCGCGGTGCAGACCGGCGGCAGCACGGTGATTGACCGATTGACCGTTATGGAAGGCGAGTTGCAGCGGCTCACCTCGAAGACCGAAGAGCTGGAATTCCGGATCAACCGGATCGTCGAGGACGGCACCAACCGGATCGGCGATCTGGAATTCCGGCTGGTCGAGCTGGAAGGCGGCGATGTGAGCGCGCTCGGCGAGACGACGACCCTCGGTGGGGAAGGCCAGACAGGCGCACCCGCCCCGAGTGGTGCAGGCCAGGCTGTTGGCGCGGTTGTGCCGCCAGCGACGGTGGGCGGCAGCGAACTGGCGGTGGGCGAGGAAGACGACTTCAAACGTGCGCAGACCGCCCTCAGCGAAGGCAACCACAGCGTCGCGGCGGAGCAATTCGCCGCCTTCTCGCGGAATTACCCGGGCAGCCCGCTTTCTGCCGGTGCGGAACTCGGACGCGGCGATGCGCTGGAAGCCATGGGCGATACGCGCGAGGCCGCCCGTGCCTACCTCGCAAGTTTCAGCGTGGCACCTGCCGGCCCACTTGCGGCACAAGCGCTCTTCCGGCTTGGCCGGTCGCTCGGCGCTCTGGCGCAAACCTCGGAGGCCTGCGTCACCCTCGCGGAAGTGGGCGTGCGTTTTCCCGCGGATCCGGCGGCAGCCTCGGCTGCGCAGGAAATGCAGAAACTCGGGTGTTCCTGACCTGATGGCCCATGCTCTGGTCGCGCAGGTGGAAAAGGCGCTTCTGCCGGCCCCACCTGAGCGGCTCGGCGTTGCGGTGTCTGGGGGTAGCGACTCGCTCGCCTTGTTGCATCTGCTCCATGAAATCTACCGCGAAACTCCTTTCTCCCTTCAGGCCGTGACCGTCGATCACGGTTTGCGCCCCGAGGCAGCAGACGAAGCGGAAACCGTGGCGCAGGTTTGCGCCGGATTGCGGGTGCCGCATGAGATCCTCCGCTGGTCGGGCTGGGACGGGGGCGGCAACCTGCAGGGCAGCGCCCGGCTTGCCCGCTACCGCCTGATCACCGATTGGGCCCGCAGCAAGAGCATCGATGCCGTCGCCTTGGGCCACACGGCAGATGATCAGGCGGAGACGCTTCTGATGCGGCTTGCACGCGGCTCCGGCGTCGATGGGCTGAGCGCCATGGCGCCGCGGCGCATGAGCCAGGGCATCAAGCTGCTGCGGCCCTTGCTCGGCGTCAGGCGCGAGGCCTTGCGTGACTATCTGCGTGATCGCGGCGTCGCCTGGACCGAGGATCCTTCCAACGAAGACACGCGGTTCGAGCGCATCCGGATGCGCCAGGCGCTCGATGTACTCGAACCGCTCGGCATCGACGTCGATACGCTTGGACAGGTGGCCTTCAACATGGCGCGGGCACGCGAAGCGCTCGACTGGCAGGCGTTTCTGGAGGCGCGGCGGATCGCCACGGCGGAACCCGGTGCCATCCGCTTCCTGTGGCGCGCCTACAGGATTCTGCCCGACGAAATCGCCCGGCGTCTGCTGGTCCGGGCGATCGGCTGGATCAGCGGCTCCGACTATCCGCCGCGCAGGACGCCGATGCTGGACCTGATCGAGACGCTCAAGCGCGACGCCGGCGGAACTTTGGAGGGCACGCGGATCAAGCGCTATGGCCAAAATCTGTGGGTTTTCCGCGAATTCAACGCGATAAAGGACCTTACATGCGGTACCGAAGACCTCTGGGACGCGCATTGGTGTCTGTCCGGGCCACGTGAGCGGGATGGGCTGCGGATCGCGGCGCTTGGCGAAACCGGCTTGGCACAGTGTCCCAATTGGCGGGCGTCGGGTCGCCCCCGCGAGATGTTGCTGGCCTCGCCGGCCGTCTGGTCCGGCAGTGACCTGGTCAGCGCGCCGCTGGCAGATCACGCCTGTGGCTGGCGGATTTCCAGTGAAAGAAGCGGAGAAGAGTTCTTCGCCTCACTTTTATCACATTGAAGATATCTCTTGAGTGTCTATCTTAGGCTTGTGTCCGGGGCATATGGCTTCCGGCCGGCTGAATGATTGGGAGATTGCCCTTGGGTAACGCACGTAACATCGCATTCTGGGTCGTTTTGTTCCTGTTGATCCTCGCTCTTTTCAACATGTTCAGTGGTCCGAACAACACGATGCAGAGCAGAGAGATCAGCTATTCGGAGTTCGTGAACGCCGTTGAGACCGGCGGCGTGAGCAATGTCACCGTGGATGGCGAACAGGTACGTTTCCGGCAGTCGGACGGGACAGACTACGTCACCGTCAAACCGACCGACGCAGAAATCACGCAGCTTCTGATCGAGAATAACGTGCCGTTCCGCGCAGAACAGCAGCAGCAGTCCGGCTTCCAGACCTTCCTGATGTCGCTTCTGCCTTTCCTTCTGCTGATCGGCGTCTGGGTCTACTTCATGAACCGGATGCAGGGCGGCGGCAAAGGCGGTGCCATGGGCTTCGGCAAGTCTAAAGCCAAGATGCTGACCGAAAAGCACGGGCGCGTCACATTCGACGACGTGGCCGGTATCGATGAGGCCAAGGAAGAACTTGAAGAAATCGTCGAATTCCTGCGCAATCCGCAGAAATTCTCGCGCCTTGGCGGCAAGATCCCGAAAGGCGCGCTTCTCGAAGGCCCTCCGGGTACTGGTAAAACATTGCTCGCCCGTGCAATCGCGGGTGAGGCGGGCGTGCCCTTTTTCACCATCTCCGGCTCAGATTTCGTCGAGATGTTCGTGGGTGTCGGTGCAAGCCGTGTCCGCGACATGTTCGAACAAGCCAAGAAAAATGCGCCCTGCATCGTCTTCATCGACGAGATCGATGCCGTGGGCCGGCACCGTGGCGCAGGCTACGGCGGCGGCAATGACGAACGCGAGCAGACGCTCAACCAGTTGCTCGTGGAAATGGATGGCTTCGAGGCCAATGAAGGCGTGATCATCATCGCGGCCACGAACCGCAAGGATGTACTCGATCCCGCGCTGCTGCGTCCGGGTCGCTTCGACCGCCAGGTGACCGTGGGCAACCCGGACATCAAGGGCCGCGAGAAGATCCTCGGTGTTCATGCCCGCAAGACCCCGCTTGGTCCGGATGTCGACCTGCGGATCATCGCGCGCGGAACGCCCGGCTTCTCCGGTGCGGATCTTGCGAACCTGGTGAACGAGGCCGCTCTGGGCGCGGCACGGGTCGGGCGCCGTTTCGTCGCCATGGCCGACTTCGAAAGCGCCAAGGACAAGATCATGATGGGCGCGGAGCGCCGGTCGATGGTGATGACGGCTCAGCAGAAGGAAATGACCGCTTATCACGAAGCCGGCCACGCGCTGGTGGGCATGATGCTGCCGAAGTGTGATCCCGTCTACAAGGCGACGATCATCCCGCGCGGCGGTGCGCTCGGCATGGTGATGAGCCTGCCGGAAATGGACCGTCTGAACATGTTCAAGGACGAATGCCACCAGCGTCTGGCCATGACCATGGCGGGCAAGGCGGCTGAGATCTTCAAATACGGACCTGAATCCGTGTCCAATGGCCCGGCCGGGGACATCATGCAGGCCTCGGCTCTTGCGCGGGCGATGGTCCTGCGCTGGGGTATGTCGGACAAGGTCGGCAACATCGACTATTCGGAAGCCGCCGAAGGATACCAGGGCAATACCGCAGGCTTCTCCGTGTCGGCTCATACCAAGGAACTGGTCGAGCAGGAGGTCCAGAAGTTTATCCAGGACGGCTACGAATGGGCGCTCAAGATCATCACCGAGAATGAACAGAAGTTCGAGCGACTGGCCCAGGGCTTGCTCGAGTACGAGACCCTCACCGGGGAAGAGATCAAACGCGTGATGAACGGCGAGCCGCCGGTGCCGCCCGCAGGTGAAGCCGAAAAGCCGGAGGAAAAAGGCCCGGCAAGCGTCACGGGGATTCCCAAGGCAAAGGCCAAGGGCAAGAAGTCCCCGCCCTCGGACGATGGGATGGAGCCTGAACCCTCGGTCTGA
>CAVQRB010000020.1:0-14760 GCA_963715055.1 uncultured Alphaproteobacteria bacterium
CTGAAATTGAACCCGTGTCCGGCGATCCCGCCTAGCGCACCGCCTCGATCGGGCCCTCTGCGCGGCCGTGGATGAACTGGTCGAGATAGGGGTTGCCGCTGTGGTCCATATCGGCCACCGGGCCGGACCATTGGATCACGCCTTCGTGCAGCATGGCGATGTTGTCGGCGATGGCGCGCACGGAGGTCATGTCATGGGTGATGGTCATGGCGGTGGCGCCCATCTCCACGACGATCTCGCGGATCAGGTCATTGATGACGCCCGCCATGATCGGATCGAGGCCGGTGGTGGGTTCGTCGAAGAAGATGATCTCCGGCTCGGCGGCGATGGCGCGGGCGAGGCCGACGCGCTTCTGCATGCCGCCCGACAATTCCGCTGGGAAGCGGTCGGCGACGTCCGGTTTGAGGCCCACGCGGCGGAGTTTTTCGATGGCGATCTCGCGGGCCTCGTCGAGCGGGCGTTTGAGCGAGCCGCGCAGCAGGCGGAAGGCCACATTCTGCCAGACCGGCAGGCTGTCGAAGAGTGCGCCGCCCTGAAACAGCATCCCGAAACGGGCGAGGAAGGCGTCGCGGTCGCCTTCCCTTACATCCTTGCCGTCAATGGTGATGGTGCCGCTGTCGGGCTGCACCAGGCCGAGGATACATTTGATGGCGATGGACTTACCGGTGCCGGAGCCGCCGATGATCACCATGGAGGTGCCGGTGGGCACCTCCAGGTTCAGCCCGCGCAGGACCCGGTTCGAGCCGAAGGCCTTGTGGATGTCGTCCATGCGGATCATAGCGAGAAGAACACCCCCGTGAGCACGAAGTTGGCGGCGAGGATCATCACGGCGGCGCCCTCCACGGCTGATTTCGTGGCGCGCCCCACACCCATGGCGCCGCGGCCCGAGTTCATGCCGTGATAGCATCCCATGAGGGCGGCGGAGAAGCCGAAGACCGCGCCCTTGGTCAGGGACGAGATGATGTCGAGCGGCTCTAGGAAATCGACGGTGTTGCGGATATAGCCCGCGGGGTTGAACCCCAGCGTGCCGGTGGCCACCGCATAGCCGCCGAAGATGCCGATGATGTCTCCGACACCCACCAGCAGCGGCACGACGATCACGGCGGCCATGACACGCGGCACGGTGAGGTATTTCATCGGATGGGTAGAAAGCGTCACCAGCGCGTCGATCTGCTCGGTCACCTTCATGGTGGCGATCTCGGCGGCGATGGAGGAGGTCACGCGCGCCGCGATCATCAGGCCCACGAGCACGGGCCCGAGTTCTCGCACCATGCCGACGGCGACGATCTGCGGCACCACGGCCTCGGCGTTGAAGCGGGAGCCGCCGGCGTAGATCTGCAAAGCGAGCGCGCCGCCGGTGAACACGGCGGTGAGGCCGACAACGGGCAGCGACAGCCAGCCGATGTTCAGGAGTGCCGAGAGGAACTCGCGGACATAGAAGGGCGGGCGGATGATGAAGGTGAGGGTCTGGAAGGCGAAGATCGCGATCCGGCCGATATTGGCGAGGAAGGCCAGAACGACGCTTCCGATCAGGGCCAGCAGCTTCACCGGCGATACTCCCGCCCGTAGCGATCCCCGAGCGACGTCAGGATCTCATAGCCGATGGTGCCGGCGAAATCGGCCACAGTGTCGACTGACTGGTGCTGTCCGATCAGTTGCAGCGTGTCGGGGTCCTGCGCGAGCCCGGTCACATCGACGCCGATCAGGTCCATGGAGATGCGCCCGACCACCGGCACGGAAGAATTGCCTGCGTTCAGTCGCGCGTTCGGCCCCATGGCGCGGATCAGCCCATCGGCATAGCCCGCCGAAATCGTGGCGATACGAGAGGGGCTGCGCGCGACCCATGTGTTGGAATAGCCCACGGTTTCGCCGATGGCCACGTCACGGATCTGGATCACGGGGATGTCGAGCGTCACCACCGGGCGGGCGTCGACGAAGGGCAGACCCCCGTAGAGACCCACGCCGGGGCGGGTGAGGTCGAAATGGTATTTCGGCCCGAGCAGGATGCCGCCCGTGGCCGCCAGAGAGCGCGGTGCCGCGATACCCTCGGTCATCTCGACAAAACGGCCCAGTTGCTGAACATTCATCATGTGGTCCGACGCATCGGCGCAGGCCAGATGTGACATGACCAGCGTGGGTTTTTGCGCCAGCGCCAGATCGCGCAGCGCCGCCCATTCGGCAGACTCCATGCCCAGCCGGTTCATGCCGGTGTCGAGCTGGATGCCGAAGGGATGGCCGGGTAGGGCCTCCACATGGCGTACCATCTGGTCGATGGAATTCAGCATCGGCGTCAGTTTCGCGTCGCGGATCAGCGCCGTATCGCCTTCCATGTGTCCCGAAAAGATACTGATGCGCGGGCCGTGGCCAATGGCCTCGCGCAGGAGCACGCCCTCCTCGGCAACGGCCACGAAGAACTGCCGCGCACCGGCCCGGCCCAGGGCCACGGCGACTTCGGCGGCACCAAGCCCGTAGCCGTTGGCCTTGACCACGGCGGCGGTTTCGACACCCGTGCGGGCGTCGAGGTCGCGCCAATTGGCGGCGACGGCGGCAAGATCGATGGTCAGGCGGGCGGTGCTCATGGCCGTGTTCATGACAGGATGTCCGGCGACGTCAAGCCTTTGCACGGCTGGGCGTGGTCGCATGGCCCACCCGGATGCACCGCTCGGGATCAGGGGATATCGAAGTAGGTTCGGTTCTCGCGCCACATCTTCTCGCCGATGAGGCAGTCATAGGCCACATCGGCGGTGTATTGCGCGGGGATCACGGTTGCCGGGGCTTCGGCGATCTCCAGCACCAGCTTGCGTTTGACGGCTTGCGAGAATTCGGCCCAGGATCGTACCGGCAGCACGAAAGCGCCCGGTCCGCCGATCACGCAGTTTTCATAATAGACGTCGAGATCGGGTATGCCCCACATCTCGCTGAGCAGATCCTGGGTCAGCAGCGGCAAGCCATTGATGATGAAACCCGCGGCGATGGCCTCGTCACGCGCGGCTTCCACGGGTCCGCCGTGGTTGTTGGGACCGTCGCCCGAGACATCAATGACCCGGCGCAGCCCGTCGAACCCATTGTCGTCGAAATCGCCCGCTGCATAGGCCAGTGCATCCGAGATCGACGTGCGGCGCAGGCCCGCGCCATCATGGGCGAGGATGCGCGCGGCGATGGCTTCGGCGTCCTGCGCTGTCTCCAACACTTGCCAGGGAACGACGACGCGCTGCGCGCCTTCGCCGGCCCATTCGACGTATGTGAGGGCAATGCGCCCCAGAAGTCCGTCGCGCACCGCCTCCATCACGTCACGGCTCAACAACGCCTCGGCATAGCCGCGCCGTTGGATCTCGTGCTCCTCTTGCGACATCGAGCGCGACACATCGACGGCGAGGAAAAGCTCGACGTCGACTTCGACCGACTGCGCGCTGGCGGGACAGGGCAGGGCGACAAGCAGAGGGATCATCAGGCAGCGCATGAATGAAGTGCGCCAGAAAACCGCGCGCCTGTCCACTCACTTTCGGGTCAGAACTCCCGGTCGCCGCCTTGCTGCCAGGGCTGCACGAGGTTGCCGAAGCGGGTGAAGCGGCCTTCGAAGCTGAGCTCGACCGTGCCGATGGGGCCGTGACGCTGCTTGCCGATCACCACCTCTGCCTTGCCGTGCAGGCGCTCCATGCGCTCCTGCCACTTGGCCATCTCCTCGAGGTTGTCATCGGAGGGCTTCTCGCGCTCCACGTAGTATTCCTCGCGGAACACGAACATCACCACATCGGCGTCCTGCTCGATGGAGCCCGATTCGCGCAGGTCGGAGAGTTGCGGACGCTTGTCCTCGCGGTTCTCGACCTGGCGCGAGAGTTGGGAGAGGGCGACGACCGGAATGTCGAGCTCCTTGGCGATCGCCTTGAGGCCCATGGTGATCTCGGAAATCTCGTTGACCCGGTTCTCGGATTTGCCGGTGCCGCGCACCAGTTGCAGGTAGTCGACCATCAGCACGTCGAGCCCATGGGTGCGCTTGAGCCGGCGTGCGCGGGCGGCCAGCTGCGCGATGGGCAGGGCGGGCGTGTCGTCGATGTAGAGCGGGCAGGCCTCGAGCGCCTTCGCCGCCTCCACGAAGCGGCGGAATTCGCCTTCGGTCATGTCGCCGCGACGGATCTGTTCTGATGGCACTTCGGATGCTTCTGACAGGATCCGCGCGGCGAGCTGCTCGGCACTCATCTCAAGCGAAAAAAAGCCTACAACGCCGCCGTTGACGGCCCCTTCGGACCCGTCGTGCAGCTTGCCGCGCTTGTAGGCCTTGGCGATGTTGAAGGCGATGTTGGTGGCCAGTGAGGTCTTGCCCATGGAGGGGCGACCGGCAAGGATCAGAAGGTCCGAGCGGTGCAACCCGCCCAGCTTCTTGTCCATGTCGACAAGACCGGTCGAGACCCCGGCAAGTCCGCCATCGCGTTGATAGGCGGCGTTTGCGACGTTAACTGCGTCTGTTACAGCCTTGAGAAAGCTTTGAAAGCCACTCTCGACCTGGCCCTGTTCGGCCAGCGCGTAGAGCTGCTGTTCGGCTTCGACGATCTGCTCGCGTGGGCCGGAGGCCACATCGCCCGTGGCCGCCTTGGCGGAAATATCGCGACCGAGCTGGATGAGGTCGCGGCGCACGGAGAGGTCGTAGATCATCTGCGCGTAGTCGCGCACCGCGTAGGCCGAGATGGCGGCCCCGGCAAGACGGGCGAGGTAGGATGGCCCGCCGAGTTCCTTCAGGCCCTCGTCGTCCTCCATGAAGGCCTTGAGCGTCACCGGTGAGGCGAGCGTGTTCTTGGCGATCCGGGCAGCGGCGATGTCGAAGATCCGGGCGTGCACGGGGTCGTAGAAATGCTTCGGTCCGATGATCGAGGCGATCCGGTCGTAGATGTCGTTGTTGGTCAGGATCGCGCCGAGAAGCTGTTGCTCGGCTTCGATGGAATGCGGCATCGTGTCGGACAATTGTGCATCCGCGCCGGTCGGATTGAAGGCCGAAATTTCATTCATTAATCTGTTACCCTGCTCTTTCGGAGGTCATAGCCGAGTGACCTTGCGCGGCGCAATCTGGAAAAGATTGTATAACCTGTGGATAAGCGCGTCTGGGGCCAAGACTACAACATCTGGTGTTGAATGGCACCGTGAAATCAGGATTTGGTCCGGATTCAGCCGTTTTTCCGCGCATCCTGCCAGGCGCGCGGGGCGTTCAGAAAGGCTTCGACCTCGATCAGGGTCGCCTCGTCGAAGGCCTTTTGCAGCCGCGCCTCGGCCAGCACATCCCACCAGGTACACAAGGCGTGCAGATCAACGCCATGATCGCCAAGGGTCTTTTCGGTTTCGGGGAAGATGCCGTAGTAGAAGATCACGGCCGTATGCGCGCAACGCGCCCCGGTCTCGCGAATCGCATCGACGAAGGAGAGCTTTGAGCCGCCGTCGGTGGTCAGGTCCTCGACCAGCAGGACACGCTGGCCTTCGGTCATCACGCCTTCGATCCGGGCATTGCGCCCGTAGCCTTTCGGTTTCTTGCGCACATAGGTCATGGGCAGACCCATGCGTTCGGCCACCAGCGCGGCAAAGGGGATGCCGGCGGTTTCCCCGCCCGCGATATTGTCGAAGGCCTCGAAGCCCACGTTGCGCATCACCGTGACGGTCAGGAAATCCATGAGCGTCGCGCGAATCCGCGGGTAGCTGATGAGTTTGCGGCAATCGATGTAGGTTGGGCTGCGCAGGCCGGATGCAAACGTGAAGGGGGTTTCGGCATTGAAGTGGACGGCCTTGACCTCCAGCAGCATCCGCGCGGTCAGGCGGGCCATTTCGTTCGCATCCGGGTAACTTTGGGGGATCATGTCTCATCCTTGGGATCGGGGGCCGGGCGGACAGGTTTCGTGCCTCCGGCGGGGATATTTGGAGCCAAAAGAAGCCTAGAGCACCTTCCAGTCGAGCGCAAAGCCGGGATCGAAGACGGTGACGGGGCCGTCTGCGGTCTCGATATGCGACGGATAGGTCGCGCCGGATCTTTCGAGAGTGACTTTCGCGGTATTGGCGGGCAGGCCGTAGAAGGCCGGGCCGTTCAGCGAGGTGAAGCCTTCGAGGCGGTCCAGCGCGTCTTCCGTCTCGAAGACCTGCGCGAGGATCGACAGTGTGTTGGGTGCGGTAAAACAGCCCGCGCAACCGCATGGCAGGAGTTTGTTGGCATCTGTATGGGGGGCCGAGTCGGTCCCGAGGAAGAAGCGCGCCTCACCTGACGTTGCTGCAGCGCGCAGGGCGAGGCGGTGCACTTCTCGCTTGGCGACCGGCAGGCAATAGTAGTGCGGCCTGATCCCGCCGGCCAGGATATGGTTGCGGTTGATCACCAGATGGTGGGTTGTGATCGTGGCGGCCAGATCCGGGCCTGCGGCCCGGGCGTAGGAGACGGCATCCGACGTGGTAATATGTTCCATCACGACGCGCAGGCCGGGTGTTGCGCGCCGGATGGGGTCGAGAACACGGTCGATGAAGACCGCTTCGCGATCGAAGATGTCGATCTGCGGATCGGTGACCTCGCCATGAACGCAGAGCGGCAGGCCGATCTCCGCCATGCGCTCCAGCACGGGGCGGACCTTGTCGAAATTGGCGACTCCGCTTGCGGAATTGGTGGTGGCGCCCGCCGGATACAGTTTGACGGCATGGACGAGGCCAGAGGCATGGGCGGCGGCCACATCATGCGGATCCGTCTCCTCGGTCAGGTAGAGCGTCATCAGTGGCGCGAAATCCGAGCCTTGCGGCAGGGCGTCGAGGATGCGTTGCCGGTAGGCCGCAGCCTGCGCACCGGTCACGACCGGGGGTACCAGGTTCGGCATGATGATGGCACGCGCGAAGTGGCGGGTGGTTTCCGGCAGCACCGCGCGCAACATTGCGCCGTCGCGCAGGTGAAGGTGCCAGTCGTCCGGGCGGCGTATCGTGATCGTTTGCGTCATCGTCCTGCGCTAGCACAGGAGCAGCTGCCGCGCCAGTATCACTCGATATCTTCGCCGGACAGCGCGCGCAGGCGGCGGGCGAAACGCGGGGCGCGCATGCGGGTCGCGACATTGCTGCACAGCAGTTGGGCCAGCACGTCACGATCTTCCGCCTCGAGAAACTGCAGAAGACGGCGCAGGTACGTGCGATTCTCTCGCCGCACGCGGTAGAGCCTGGCAAAGCGCAGCGGGGTGAGTTGCCCGTCTGCCAAGGCCTCGATCAGATCGAAGAGTATACCCATGCCGAGAAGCTCGGTTTGCAGCGCGCCGCCCATGTGGCGCAGGCGCAGCTTCGTCACATTTGGCGCGGTGAAAAGGGCTGCATGCATCGCGTCTTCGGTCTGCCGGGGGTCGTAAAGCACGAAGGCACGCTCTGCGGCTTCCAGCATCTGCGGCGCATAGCCGTAGCGGGTCTTGAAATCGGTTCTGCGCATCTCGACGAAGCGCGGATCCCAATCGGCAACATCAGGATCCAGCGAGGCCTGCGGCTGGATCGCAAGAACGCGGGCGCCGGGTGATGTGACCGAAAACGCGGCGGCCGCATAGCCGCAGGGACCGGCGCCGTAGAAGACGACCCTGTCGAATTCGTCAAAGAAGCCGTCATCCACAAGCCGGTCGAAGAACGCATAGACCGCCGGATCGCGGAACCAGGTGTCGCCGTCGCTGATCAGGGTGAGATTGGACCAGCCTTGTTTTTTGACAAGCTCCCATCCGAGAGGCTGTGCGAGGGGCGACAGGGTTTGCAAACCCTGAAGGGTTTCGAAGCTTACCAGAAGCGTTGAGCCGTGTTCGGTGAAGGCAGCAAGATGCTTTTTGCCAAGCGCGCTCAGGTAGCCTGTGTCCGCCACGAGGTTCGTGACTTCCGCCATCCAGTCGGTCTTTTTCAAGTCTCTCAAAGACATGCTGAAATGTTTGGCCGCGTCGATCATGGCGCGTGTTCCCCGAAATAAGATCAAGCTGGTATCGGGTTGAAACCATTTGTCAATATGGAGAGGGGTTTGGGCAAAGCCAAAGAAACAGACCTTCGCGAAACCGTTGATTGTTGGCAAGCTTTTCGCCTTCAGGGTGTAAATCGTCCTCGGGTCATTGCACTACTCCTCCAAGGCTTCCCGCGTGAGTTGATGAGGGGTTCGTCCCTCCTGATGCAACCTCGCGCAGACCCCGATGATTCCCTGTCACCTGCGGGCCAATTCGTTCGGTGCTACATCAGGAAGCGTCGACGTCCCTTGACGCGGGTTGCTGGGGATGCAGGTTGGAAGCAATGCCAAAGGAGACCCCCATGACCCCACCCGAGACCATCGACGGCGTTCAGCAGATGCTGGCGGAGCAAGGATATGTATGCGGGCGAGCACTTGGCACGGTTGTCTTTCTGGCGCTGGCCTTGGGGCGGCCGCTGTTTCTGGAAGGTGAGGCGGGCGTTGGCAAGACCGAGATCGCCAAGGCTCTGGCGGCAGGGCTCAACCGGCGCCTGATCAGACTGCAATGCTATGAGGGTCTGGATGCGGCAAGCGCTGTGTACGAGTGGAACTTTCCCGCGCAGATGATCGCGATCCGCACCGCCGAGGCCTCCGGGCAGACCTCCCGCGAGGCGCTTGCAGACCGAGCTTTTCAGCAAGGAGTATCTGATCGAGCGGCCGCTGCTGCAGGCCATGCGCCCGGATGAGAACGGCGCGCCGGTGCTGCTCATCGACGAGCTGGATCGCACTGACGAACCCTTCGAGGCCTTCCTGCTCGAAGCGCTGAGCGATTTCCAGGTGACGATCCCGGAGCTGGGCACGATCAAGGCACCCGAGCCGCCCATCGTCATCGTCACCTCGAACCGCACGCGCGAAGTGCACGACGCACTCAAGCGCCGCTGCCTCTATCACTGGGTCGACTATCCGGACTTCGAGCGGGAGATGCAGATCCTGACCGCCCGCGCGCCGGAAGCCGCCGAGACGCTGAGCCGGGAAGTCGTGGCCTTCGTCCAGCAGCTGCGCACCGAGGATCTCTTCAAGAAACCCGGTGTGGCGGAAACCATCGACTGGGCCAAATGCCTGCTGGCGCTCGATGTGATCAACCTCAGCCCGGAGGTGATCGCGGATACGCTGGGCGCGATCCTGAAATACCAGGACGACATCCAGAAGCTGCAAGGATCCGAGGCCAAGCGCATCCTGGATCAGGTCAGGGCAACGCTGGAGCCGGTGTGAATTTCGCTGGCCAGCCGCTTTTGAGCCGGCCAACACGCTGCAGGGCGCAGTCTGTTTCTATTCTCATTTGCGGTTATTCTAACGATCAGGCTCGATTTGGACACGTCCATGATGGAAGTTTTTGACATTCCGGTTATCCAGGGAAATCCAGAGCCTCGCGGCTCTAATTGGAATGGCAACCATTTTCTTGACTCTTTTGGTGCATTGGCTTGGTGACGTCGTGTCGCTCGGTCCATTCAATGTATCCATGAAACAAAAAACGGATGGATTGGTTTTTGATCAAGTAGGAAATTCGATTTCTCTGTTGGAAAGCCTAATTCAAACTGTTGATGGACTAAACGAACTTGATCCTGCAAAAGCTAGGGTGCTCGAAGATTAACTTGGAACGCGTCCAAGTTGAAATGAAGAGTATTCAAAAAAACATGTTGCGATATCATAAAGCGGCGTGGGTCTATGTTTACATTTGGAGCTTTGGCGTTCCGTCTTTGCTTGCAGTATACGCGGCATACCTGATTACACATGCCTGAATACATCCCCCTCGAATTGCCGGAAAACCCGAAACTTGCAGGCAACATCACCCATTTCGCCCGCGCCTTGCGCCGGGCCGGGCTGCCGATCGGGCCGGGGCGGGTGATCGATGCGATCCGTGCGGTGGAGGCAGCGGGCTTCAGCGAGAAACGGGATTTCTACTGGACGCTGCACGCCTGTTTCGTAAACCGGCCCGAGCACCGGCTGGTCTTCGCGCAGGTCTTCCGGCTCTACTGGCGTGACCCGCGCTATCTCGAGCACATGATGGCGATGATGATACCGGCGGTGCGCGGGGTGCAGGAGGATCGCAAGGCGCAATCGGCCGAAAAACGCGCCGCCGAAGCGCTGCTGGACGGCGCCGAAGCGCCTGATTTCGAAGAGCGCGACAGCGACGAGGGCGAGACCCAGATCGAGATCGACGCAAGCCTGACCATGTCTTCGGAGGAGCGCCTGCGCAGCCTCGATTTCGAGCAGATGAGCACGGCGGAGATGGCGGCAGCCAAACGGATGTTGTCGCGCCTGTCGCTGCCGGTGCAGCCCATCAAGTCCCGCCGGTCAAAGGCGAGCCTCGCCGGTGGCCGGATCGATCCTGCCCGCACCCTGCGCGCCGCGATGCGGCAGGGTGGCGAGATGCACCGGATCGCGCTCAAGGAACCGCGTCCGCGCTGGCCCAATCTCGTCGTGCTCTGCGATATTTCGGGCTCCATGAGCCAGTACAGCCGGGTCGTACTGCATTTCCTGCACGCGGTTTCCAATGCCAAGGGTCAGGGCTGGGCAAAGGTCCATGCCTTCACCTTCGGCACGCGGCTCACCAATATCACCCGGCACCTGCGCCAGCGCGACGTGGATGCGGCCCTCGCGGCGGCGGGGGCGGAAGCGCAGGACTGGGAGGGTGGCACCCGGATTGGTGACTGCATCGAAGCGTTCAACCGGGACTGGTCGCGCCGGGTCATGGGGCAGGGGGCGGTGGTTCTGGTCATCACCGACGGGCTTGACCGGGACGATCCGGACAGGCTCGCGCGGCAGATGGAGCGCCTGCACCTTTCGTCGCGCAGGCTGATCTGGCTCAACCCGCTGCTGCGCTGGGAGGGCTTCGCGCCGAAGGCCCGTGGCATCGCCGCGATGCTACCGCATGTGGACAGCTTTCGCGCTGGTCATTCCATCGCCTCGCTCGAGGAGTTGGCGCAGGTCATCTCACGCCCCGACGACCGGGGCGAGAAGGACCGTCTGATGCGGTTGATCGGGCTGTAGATCAGGCGACGGCTTCAGCGAAGGCGCTACGGTAGATCGCGGCAAGCTCCGCCAGCGGGGCGGTTGCATGGCCCATCCGCACGTTATCGCCCGTGAATTTCCCGACACTGACCAGCGTCACGCCTGCCTGCCCCGCAGCGATCATCAGCGCTTCGGCCTGATCGAAGTTGCAGGCAATTAGATAGCGCCCCTGATCTTCACCAAAAAGGGTGGCTGTATCCTCCGCGTCGAGATGCACGCCGACCCCCGCGGCTTCGGCCATTTCGAAGGCGGCGAGCGCCAGTCCGCCGTCGGAGAGATCCGTGCATGCCTTGATGAGGTCGCGCTGGGCGCGGATGAAATCGCCGTTGGTTTTCTCCACCTCGAGGTCAACGGGCGGCGCATCGCCTTCGATGCGGTTGAAGACCTCCGCGAGGATCGCGGATTGCCCCAGGTGGCCGCGCGTCTCGCCCAGCACCAGTGCCACATGGCCGTCGCGCACATCGAAGCCGATGACCTCATCGGTATGTGCGATGAGGCCGATGGCCCCGATGGTGGGCGTGGGCAGGATCGCGGCCCCGTCGGTCTCATTGTACAGTGACACGTTGCCCGACACGATCGGCATGTCGAGGGCGGCCACGGCCTCGCCGATGCCTTTGATCGCGCCCACGAATTGCCCCATGATCTGCGGCTTTTCCGGGTTGCCGAAGTTGAGGTTGTCGGTGGTCGCCAGCGGTTTCGCCCCCACGGCGGTCAGGTTGCGGTAGGCTTCTGCGACTGCCTGCTTGCCCCCTTCCACCGGGTTGGCCTTGACGTAGCGCGGGGTCACATCCGAGGTGAAGGCCAGCGCCTTGTTGGTCCCGTGCACGCGGATGATGCCCGCGCCCTTGCCGGGAATGCGCACCGTGTCGGCCATGACCATCGTGTCGTACTGCGTGTAGACCCAGTCCTTGGCAGCGTAATTCGGGCTTGAGATCAAGGCGCGCAGCCCGTCGATCGGATCGACGTTCGGCACCTCGCCCAAAGGCTCGGCGGGCGGCGTTTCGACCCAGGGACGGTCGTACTCCGGCGCGGTGCCGGCGAGTGTCTTCAGAGGCAGGTCGGCCTTGACCTCGCCGTTCAGCATGATGAGGAAGCGGTCCTCAGCGATGGTCTCGCCGACGATGGCGAAATCGAGATCCCATTTGTCGAAGACGGCCTTGGCTTGCGCCTCAAGTTCCGGGCGCAGCACCATCAGCATGCGCTCCTGGCTCTCCGACAGCATCATTTCATAGGCGGTCATGCCGGTCTCGCGCACGGGTACTTTCTCGAGATCGAGCCGAACGCCGAGGTTGCCCTTGTCGCCCATCTCCACGGCGGAGCAGGTCAGGCCTGCGGCCCCCATGTCCTGGATGGAAATCACCGCTCCCGTGGCCATCAACTCCAGCGTGGCTTCCATAAGGCGCTTTTCGGTGAAGGGATCGCCCACCTGGACGGTCGGGCGTTTCTCCTCGATGGTGTCGTCGAATTCGGCCGAGGCCATGGTCGCTCCGCCGACCCCGTCGCGCCCGGTCTTGGCACCGAGATAGACCACCGGCATGCCGACGCCCGAGGCCGCCGAGTAGAAGATCTTGTCCGCATCCGCGAGGCCCGCGGCAAAGGCGTTCACAAGACAATTGCCGTTGTAGGCCGGATCGAAGCGCACTTCACCGCCCACGGTCGGCACGCCGAAGCAATTGCCATAGCCGCCGATCCCGGCCACCACACCATTGACCAGTTGCCGCGTTTTCGGATGCGACGGCGCGCCGAAGCTGAGGCTGTTCATGGCGGCGATGGGCCGCGCGCCCATAGTGAACACGTCACGCAGGATGCCGCCGACGCCGGTCGCGGCCCCCTGGTAGGGTTCGATGTAGGAGGGATGGTTGTGGCTCTCCATCTTGAAAACGACAGCCTGGTTGTCGCCGATGTCCACCACGCCCGCATTCTCGCCGGGGCCGCAAATGACCTGCGGGCCGGTGGTGGGCAGGGTGCGCAGCCATTTCTTGGAGGATTTGTAGGAGCAGTGCTCGTTCCACATCGCCGAGAAGATGCCCAACTCGGTGAAGGTCGGCTCACGGCCCACGATCTCCAGAATACGGGCGTATTCGTCGGGCTTGAGCCCATGGGCGGCGATCAGGTCTGGCGTGATGGCTGGCTCTTGCATGGACCTCGACTTTCCCCGGTTTTGCGATGTTGGGCACCTCTTACAGGCGCGGGGCGCGGCATGGAAGAGGGTACGGGCAGGCAGGGGACGGTGCCTTGTCCCCCTTGCGAAACGGGGAGCCGGAGCTTGAAGCGGGAACGACATGCCGGGATGTGTCGATGCTTTGGTGCGTGGGGGGAGGGTTGGGATGACCTCAAGGTGTGTTGTGCGGACGAAGCAGACGCAAACGCACATAGATCTCACGTTATGGCGATGAGCCTGGCTGCACTTGTACTTTACAGGTCAACGGTTTTTAAGTCGCGAGCAATTGATGCAGTTCCGCTTTAACGCATGAAAGTGTTAAAGCGTGAGTTGCGCGAAAACCGAACGAGAGGAACTGGTTTGAGTCCAGCTACAAGAAACCACATACATTATCCAAAACTGTGTTTAACCGCGATTACTGCTCTCGGTTGCTCACTGATTCTGGCGTATGTGTTGGTCCTGACTTTATCATTGTTTTTTGCTGATGGTTTGAACAGTCAGTTCGAAGACTTTGATCAGATATTTGTGCGCGCTTTCCTGACTGTGGCAGTGGTTACGTTGACTCTTATCGCCATTCGCTGGGGACTCATGCGCCATTTCTACGAGCACGGTCGCTGGGCGAAGGTCCTAACCTATGCTGTCGGATTGGGTATGGCATCTGCTGTTTTGGATCCATCTTCTTCTATAGACAGAGAAAACAACGTTATCAGATACTGGACCTCTGGCCTGTTAGTATGGGCGGCTTTAGCACTTTTCTTCGCGTCTAGAACAAGCCACCTGCCAGCCTATCAAAGAGTTGCGGTGGCCTTTCTTGGATTTTTGGTAATGCTAGGTGCAATAGACGAGATTTTTCAGTTCCATGAATTCCTCGGAGACACTGTAATTACTGATACTCCGGACGCTCTACGAGTTGATAGTCAGGACTTCATAACCTTATTTGTGGCGCTGGTCGGTTTCGTCGGCTCTGTTGTAGGTTTAGCAGCCATACATGCTTCTGAGCGTTTTTTTGGCCTGAAACTGGCCAGAGGCATACGGAAATCGGCTATGCTATTCATCTCCGCATGTATTGTCTTCCTAGTGGCCATGATGCTGGACACCTATGATCACTACCTAGAGAATTTCGTAAATAACGTGATTGCGGCAGTTTTGGAGACCGACTCCTCAATTCTGGAATTTACCGAAAAGCATGAATTTATCATTCGGCTTTCGAATTGCCTTGAGGAATTCTTGGAACTGATGACAGCAGCAATCTTAGTCTGCTGTGGTATGGTACTTCTGCAAGAGCAGAGCTTAACTGGATCCTCGGCTTGACGATACGCCGTGATCAAACGCTTTTGAGTAGGCGGTTATCCACCACGGTCTTCTCGAGCGCCGGCGCCTGAGCCGGCAATCGTCAGCCTCGGGGATCTGTCCCGCCTGAAATCAGCCGCTTCAAGAGGTAGTACCGGATCTGCTGTCCAAGACGGAGCGTTCGACGGCTCAGGAGCGGGATTTGGAAGTGACGATCGAAAATCGCAATGACAGATCTGTCCGGTTCAAGAGACACTGGCGCGACACGCAGTGATTGGCCACTTACTTCCCAATAGGAGGATGCTGCGTGTCCCATTGAGGTCTGCAAATGGGC
>CAVQRB010000021.1:0-118917 GCA_963715055.1 uncultured Alphaproteobacteria bacterium
CGGCGCCGCGGGGTCGAAGCCAAGCTGGTGATCGGAGAAAGACGCCCGGCGACGACCACGATCCCATCCTGACGCAGGCTCTCAGAGAGGCGCATCGATGGGCGCAAGCTCTGAAAGGAGGGACCCCTTTGAAGACCATCGCTGGCGATCCAACTGCACGGGTGCTTTCATCCGCAAGCGGGGTCAGCTCGCCTTCCTGTCGCCCAGGATCCAGATCGCCATTCGCGATGGAACCCTGTCGCCCGAGATCACAGCGAACATACTTTCGCCAAGGCATCCCGCTCGATTGGATGATGCAGGAGCGGATGTTTCGGGGTTTAATCCTAAGTGGTCAGGACGCGTTTGGGTTGCTAGCGACCAGGCGAGAACGTTCCTGCAAATTCCCTGCTGGGCCACCCAGTGAATTCCTTGTCAAACATATGAAAACACTCTGATATTACCAGTTCGGTTACGCGGGAATAGCCGATATCCGAATAAATTCCCTGCAAATTCCCTGCCAGCAGGGAAATCTCTGCCAATAAGCGCACCGCGATTTGCGCCCGACAGAGACGCAAGCCGCATCTGAGCTAAAATCGTCTCGCCCAATCGTCTCCGCCTCGGAAAATACCGTGCAAACCACCGGAAAATAGGCGATAATAACGCCGTAAAAGTGTTTATTGTCAGATATTTAGGTGGTTGGCGGAGGAGGTGGGATTCGAACCCACGGTACGCTTTCACGCACGACGGTTTTACGAAGACCGGTTGCATTCGACCACTCTGACACTCCTCCGGGGCACGCGCTGTCCTAAGACCGCTCGGCAATTCTGAAACCGGATTTTTCCAGCGACCTCGGGGACTATGGCCGCATCACGGGTCAGCGCGGGTCTTCACGTAGGGCGCAGCACCCGCTACTGTGCGCGCAACGACAAGGGCCCGTCTCGAACGGGGCCTCAATACCGAGACAGGCACAGGCGTCCATTGAGCGCGGACCAGAGCAGCAGCTATCACCTTTCCCCGTCCTTCACACCCCACACCCTGCTTGCGGCACCTTGCGTCGCGAACGCGATCTCGCTAGTGTCCGCGTGCCAGGGATGGCGAAGTCTTCCAGTCGCGCGGAGGTTTTCGGCACCCAAGACCGACGGCACCGAAGTCTGCGACCGCGCCCGAGGCAACGGGCGGGGCCATCGAACGCGATGTTGAAGCGCCCGACGATGTTCTCCAAGAAGGAGCAGGGTCTTGGGACGGCAGGCCTTCGCTCGGCGGGGTCTGGGTCGCGCGATCCGGACGTGAACGACCCCGAGCGGGTGCTGATCCGCAACCTCGACAACGGCGATTCGTGGTCGGCGCGCTCTTCCGTCGCGAACGTGAAAGCCCGGCCCGCGCCGGAACTGTCATCCGATGCGGCCGAAGCCATCGGCGTGCTGGCGGGTGCTCCGGTCGAGCTCGAAGTGGTCGCCCTGCGCAAGGAAGTGGTCGAGCCGGTTCCCCCCCTGCATCCGAGGTCGCGGAAGCCGTGGACGCACCCGCCGAGATCACCGAGACCAGCCTCGATCCGATCGCCGCCGCCAGTGCCGCGATCGAAGCTGCCCCTGCAACACCTGCCGAGCCAGCACCTACACCCGTGGCCTCCAGCCTGCCGGAAACACTGCTTGAGCGTCCCTTCCTGCAAACCGGGATCTTCAGCACCGAGGCAAACGCGAAGAAAGCTGCCGACCAACTAAACGCGAAGGGCGCCCCGGCCGCGATAAAATCCCAGGAAACAAGCGGCAAGACCATCTGGCGCGTCGTCGTGGGACCCGCCGGCACCACCGCCGAGCGCGACCAGCTGCTCGCCACGGTCAAGGCCGCCGGCTACAGCGACGCCTACCCCGTCTCGAACTGACTGCCTGAAAGGAGACGTCGAGAATGATCCGCACCTTCATCGCAATCGTTGCCGTCATCGCCACTGCGCTGCCAACCTCGGCCTTCGAGACGACGGCCACCTCGGCCTATGTGATTGACCAGACCACCGGTACCGTGCTCCTGAGCAAGGAGGCCGAAATCCCTCTGCCGCCGGCGTCGATGTCGAAACTGATGACGCTCTACATGGCATTCGAGGCGCTCCGGCGCGGCAAGGCGGACGGCGGGCTTGACCTCAACGAAATGCTCCCCGTCTCAGAACATGCGCAATCCTACGGCGGCTCAAGCATGTTCCTGCGCTCTGGCGAGGAGGTCAGCGTCGAAGACCTGGTGCGCGGCATTGTGGTGCAGTCGGGCAATGACGCCTGCGTGGTGATCGCAGAGGCACTGTCGCCGGACGGTACCGAGTACGGCTTTTCCCGCCTGATGACCCAGCGTGCGCAGGAGATGGGGATGGAGCATTCGACCTTCACCAACTCGAACGGTTGGCCGCAGACCGGACACCGCATGTCGATGAAGGATCTCGCCATCCTCGCGGACCGCCTGATCACCGATTTCCCCGAGTATCTACCCGCTTTTTGCCGAGACGGAATTCGCCTTCGACAACCGTGTGCCGAGCAATCGGCTCAACCGCAACCCGGTGTTGAGCATGGGGATTGGTGCGGACGGCCTGAAGACAGGACACACGCAGGAAGCAGGCTACGGGCTCGTGGGCTCGGCCAAGCAGGGCGACCGCCGGGTGATCTTCGTGATCTCCGGGCTGGAGACCTCCGCACAGCGCGCCCAGGAATCCGAGTCGATTGTCAACTGGGCCTTCCGGCAGTTCACCATGCGCAAGCTCGCCAGCGAAGGCCAGCAATTCGCCACTGCTGAAGTCTGGATGGGCAGCGAGCCCGCAGTGGGCCTCGTGGCGAAAGAGGATGTCTCCGTGTTGATGCCCGCACTCGCCGCCACCCAATTCCAGGGCGAGGTGATCTACAAGGGCCCCCTCAGCGCCCCCATCGCCAAGGGTGATACTCTGGCGGAACTGGTATTCACCCTCGATGGCCTGCCCGAAACACGGGTGCCGCTGGTGGCGGATCGCGACATCGGCCCCGGCGGTTTCGTCAGCCGTGTCACCACGGCGGCAATGATCCTTCTCAACAAGGTGATCCAGGGTCCGGCGGAGGCTTCGTGACCAAGGCCCGCAGAGGCGCCGGCACGTTCATCACCTTCGAAGGCATAGACGGATCGGGCAAATCCACGCAACTCAAGCATCTGGCGGCTCATCTGCGCGCCTGCGGCCATGACGTGGTGGAGACCCGCGAACCCGGTGGATCGCCCGGCGCCGAGGAAATCCGCGCCCTCGTATTGCAGGGCGAGCCGGACCGCTGGTCGGCGGAAACCGAGCTTCTGCTTTTCACCGCCGCGCGGCGCGACCACCTCGAAAGGCTGATCGAGCCTGCCTTGCGCGCGGGCAAGATCGTGCTGTGCGACCGCTTCGCCGACAGCACCCGCATGTATCAGGGCCTGTCGCGGGGCGACCTGCGCGGCAAGGTCGACAAACTGCACGCGCTGATGATCGGCCGCGAGCCCGACCTGACCCTGCTGATCGACATGGATCCTGCCACCGGCCTTGCGCGCGCCCTCTCGCGCCGTACCGCGGACGAGCGCTTCGAGGCCTTCGGCGAGGACCTGCAGGTCGCTATGCGCGCGGGGTTTCTTGACCTCGCGCGTGAATTTCCCAAGCGTTTCAGGGTGATCGACGGTGCACGCGCGGTGGATGTGGTGGCCGCCGAGATCGCACAGCTCGTGGACGCGGAACTGGCATGAGTGCCGCCGACCAGATCGAAGGTGCCCCGCATCCGCGCGACACGCCTGTGCTCTATGGACAGGAAGCGGCCGAGCAGGCCTTTCTTGCGGCCCATGCCACGGGTAGGCTGCATCACGGCTGGCTGCTGAGCGGCCCGCGCGGCGTCGGCAAGGCAACCCTCGCCTGGTCGATTGCGCGCTTCCTGCTTGCCACGCCTCCCCTGGAAGACGAAGGACTCTTCGGCGCGCCGCCTGCGCCCACCACGCTGCGGATCGACCCCGACCACCCGGTCGCGCGGCGCATGGCGGCAGGCGCGGAGCCCGGTCTCAAGGTCATCACCCGCACACCGAGCCCGACAACCGACCGCTTGCGTGACCAGATCGTCGTCGACGACATCCGCGCCTTGGCAGGGTTTTTCCATCTGTCGGCCACCGACGGCGGACGCCGCGTGGTCATCGTCGATGCTGCCGATGAGATGAACCCTTCGGCCGCCAACGCGCTCCTGAAGATGCTGGAGGAGCCCCCCGCCCGCGCCACGCTCCTCCTGGTCAGCCACCAGCCCTCGGCGCTGCTCCCCACAATCCGCTCGCGCTGCCGGGTGCTGCGCCTCGCGCCCCTTGCGCCTGATGCGATGACGCAAGCACTGGCCCAGAGCGGCATCGAAGCCACGGATGCGAGCCTTGCGGAACTCTCCGGCGGTTCGGTCGGTGCGGCATTGCAATTGTCTCTGCTCGATGGCTTGGGCACCTATGCCGAGTTACTGTCGATCCTCGGCACCTCGCCCTCGCCCGCCCGCGCGCGCGCTGTCCGTCTGGCCGAGGCGGCCGCCGCGCGCGGCGCCGAGGCGAAGCTCGACCTGCTTTTCACCTTGCTCGATATCCTTCTTGCGCGCCTTGCCCGTCGCGGCGCCACGGGAGCAGCACCACAGGTCGAGATCTGCCGCGGCGAAGCGGAATTCCTGCGCAGGCTCGCACCTACGCCACAGTCAGGACGTGCCTGGGCTACGCTCGCACAGGAGACAGCGGCCCGCGCGCGCCACGGGCGCGCCGTGAACCTTGACCCTGCCGCCCTGGTCCTAGATACCCTCATCAAGATCGGGCAAACCGTCCCTGCCTGAAGCAGGCCCTCCCCGTTTCAATAAATGAACTGGCATGACCGAAATACCGCAGATCACCGACAGCCACTGTCACCTCGACTTTCCCGACTTCGAGGGGCGGCTCGGGGAGGTCGTTCGAGATGCCGCGAAGGCCGGTGTCACCCGCATGGTCACGATCTGCACGAAGCTGCACAACGAACCCGCCGTGCGCGCCATCGCCGAGGCCCATCCTTCGGTTTTCTACGCCGCCGGCACCCACCCGATGAGCGCCGCCACCGAACCGCTTGTGACCGTCGACCAACTCGTTACCCTGGCAAGGCACCCGAAAATGGTCGGTATCGGCGAGACGGGTCTCGACTACCACTACACCGCCGACAGCGCCGCGGTACAGCAAACCTCCCTGCGCATCCACATCGAGGCCGCGCGCGAAACCGGCTTGCCGCTGATCATCCATGCACGTGATGCCGATGACGACATGGCGCGGATTCTGACCGAAGAATACCGCAAGGGCGTCTACACCTGCGTCATGCACTGTTTTTCTTCTTCGGCAGAACTCGCACGCACCGCCCTAGGTCTGGGCTTCTATCTCTCCATGTCCGGGATCACCGCCTTTCCGAAATCGCAAGAGCTGCGCGACATCTTCGCTGCCGCCCCACTCGACCGGATCCTGCTTGAAACCGACGCCCCCTACCTTGCCCCGCCACCGCATCGCGGCAAGCGCAATGAGCCCGCCTATACCGCCCATACCGCCCGAAAGGCCGCCGAGACCTTCGGCCTGCCCTACCCCGAATTCGCCGCGCGGACGCAAGAGAATTTTGACCGGCTTTTCACCAAGGCCGCACGGGCACGGAAAGCCGCCTGATGCCCGGGATCCGCTTCACCATCCTCGGCTGCGGCTCCTCGGGCGGCGTGCCGCGCCTGGGCGGCCATTGGGGCGCCTGTGATCCGGACAACCCCCGGAATCGTCGTCGCCGTTGCTCTCTACTGGTGGAGCGGGAGGGGCCGGAAGGCACGACCACCGTGTTGATCGACACCTCCCCCGACCTGCGCGATCAGCTGCTCTCGGCGAACGTCGGGCGTCTCGATGCGGTGATCTACACCCACAGTCATGCCGATCATGTCCACGGCATCGATGACCTGCGGATGATCGTCTTCAACATGCGCGCCCGCCTGCCGGTCTGGGCCGACGCCGCCACCAGCGCAGCCCTAAGACAGCGCTTCGACTATGCCTTCGAACAGCCGGAAGGCTCGAGTTACCCGCCGATTCTCGATCTGAACCTGATCGACGGCCCGCTCAGCATCGAGGGAGCCGGCGGCCCGATCCCGCTCACGCCCTTCCGCGTGGATCACGGCGACATGGAGGCACTGGGCTTTCGCATCGGCGGCGTGGCCTACCTGCCGGACGTGGCCCACATTCCCGATGCCGCCTGGGACATGCTGCAAGACCTCGACTGCTGGATCGTCGATGCGTTGCGCCGCGACCCGCATCCGACCCATTCGCATTTGGCGCAGACGCTTTCCTGGATCGAACGCCTCGCGCCCCGCCAGGCCGTGCTTACCAACATGCACATCGACCTCGACTACGCCACCGTCCTGGCCGAGACGCCGGATCATGTCCAACCGGCCCATGACGGGCTTACCCTCAGCTTCCCGGCCCCCTGATCTTCTTTTGGCGATAAATATCCCCGCCGGAGGCTCCCGCCCCCTCCCCGCGCGCAAAGGCCGCCCATGCAGACCCTGCTCGATGTCATCCTGCCCGTCTTCCTGGTGATCGGCTTCGGCTATGTGGCGGTCTGGCGCAAGCTCTTCCCGGTCTCGGGCATCGACGGGGTCATGCGCTTCACCCAATCTTTCGCGATCCCCTGCCTGCTGTTCCAGGCCATCGCCCGGCTCGACCTGAAGGCCTCCTTCGACCCTGGTCTCTTGGGCAGCTTCTACACCGGCGCCACGGTCTGCTTCTGTTTAGGCATCCTCGGCGCCCGGTACTTCTTCAAACGGGACTGGGAGGACTGCGTGGCCATCGGTTTCTGCTGCCTCTTTTCCAACTCCGTGCTGCTCGGCCTGCCGATCACCGAACGTGCCTACGGGCCCGATGCGCTCACCGGCAATTTCGCCATCACCGCCTTCCATTCGCCCTTTTGCTATGGCCTGGGCATCTCGGTGATGGAGATCGTCCGCAACCGCGGCCAGTCACCGCTGGTCATGCTGCGCGCCACGGCGCGGGCGATGTTCCGCAACGCGCTGGTGCTCGCGATCGGTCTCGGTTTCGCGGTCAACCTCTCCGGCTTGCCGGTGCCACAGGTGCTCGACGATGCGCTTTCGTTGATCGTGCGCGCTGCCCTGCCCGCGGCCCTCTTTGCTCTGGGCGGGGTGCTCTACCAATACCGGCCCGAAGGCGACGGGCGCACCATAGCGATGGTCTGCACCATCGCCCTCATCGTGCATCCAGCGATCTTCTGGGGCATGGCCAAAGCCACATCTGTCCCGCCTGACTTCTTCCGCTCGGGCGTGCTCACCGCAGCCATGGCGCCGGGCTTCAACGCCTATATCTTCGCCAATCTCTACGGCCGCGCGAAACGCGTCGCGGCCTCGTCGGTGCTGATCGCCACCGGCGCATCGATCCTTACGGTGTGGGTCTGGCTGATGTTGCTGGAAAACTTGTGATGGTTGCGCAACACGGCGCGTCGTAGGCCTATAAATGGTGCGGATGAGAAGACTCGAACTTCCACGGGTGTTACCCCACAGCGACCTCAACGCTGCGCGTCTACCATTCCGCCACATCCGCACGTTTTGAATGGTCAGCGGTCTTTAGCCTGCCCTTGCCCGGTTGTGAAGAGCCAATTTCATCAAAAAGCCCCGGCGGGCGAACCCACCGGGGCAATGAGATGAGCGGGCTTCCAAAGGAGCCGGCGGTTCTACTTGGTGACCGAGAAGACCGGCAGGGCACCCGCCTGCGCCGGCGCGCCGCTGATCTGCATGGAGGCCTTGCGGATGATCTCCTTGCGCTCGGGCTGTCCCGGGACGAAGGCTGCATCCGCACCATTGTCGGAGGCCGTCAGACCGGCTTGATACCAGGACGCCGCCGCATCGGTGCGCTTGGCAGTGCCAAAACCACCCATGGCCAGATGGTGCCCCATCAACTCGCCGTAAACCCCTTCGCCCAGGGCAAAGAGGATCAGCGCCGAGCCGAGCGCCACGTCCATGTCATCCGTGCGGTAGCCAACGCCGAGACAGATCTTCGCAGTGCCCGAGAGCTGCGCCGGCGACATGCCGGTTTGCAGGATGAAGCCCGAGACTTCCTCGACCACCTCGTCCCGCGGCTTGAGTGACAGCGCAGAGACATGGTCCTTCAGCGCCGGTGCGAAGCCTGCGCATTGCTCGGCCACCTGCTGCGGCGTGAATCCGTCGACCTGCGCGATCAGATCCTCACTGCGCGAAATCGCATAGGTACGCGCCAGACAGAACTGTTCGTTCAGCGCCTGCGTCGGATCGGTCATGGAGGACACGGTGGTGTAGCCGTTGGTGCTGGTCAGCAGCGATACGGTGTTGCAATGCGAGGCCAGCGAAGCCTGCGCCTGGGTGGAATTGAAGAAATTCGGGATCGCCGGCCCACCTGTTGCGGCGGCCGCACCGGCGCCGGTCGCCACGGCGGCAAGCGTGGTTCCGGCCTGCGGTACCACCGACGGCGCGGGCTGCGGCGTCACGACAGTCGGTACAGGTTGCGGCGCGACCACTACGGTCTGCGGCTGCGGCGCCACCACGACGGTCTGAACCGGCGCTTGCGGTGCCTGCATCGGCTGACCGGCAAGTTCTGCGCGGTAAGCCTTGAGCAAGCCGCGGGTACCGTCGCTGTTGGTGGCGATGATCTGGTTGGTGGTGTAGCCGCCGGCCTGAGCGCGGTTGTAGGAAGAGGTCAGGATGTCATATTCAAAGGGCGTAAGCTCGCCCGTCGCAGGATAGCCCATGTAGGCCTGGTACTGGGAGACCGCGGTGCGCGACTGGCGCCCGAGTTGCCCATCCACCCGGCCTGCGTTGAAGCCGAAATAATTGAGCGAGGCCTGAATATTGCGCCCTTCCTGGGTGGAGGGCAGCGAAGGCCGGTACGTGCGTGTGGTTGTACGCTGCTTTTGCTGGTTCTGCTTGGTGGCCGCCGATCCGACAATTCCGCCGATGATGGCGCCCGCGATAAAGTCCTTTGCATCAGCAGCAACCCGCTCGGCCGGCATCAGGGCAACGGAAGCGGCAAGGGCCGCAGCAGTCAATTTGGTGGAAAACATGACAATACTCCAGAGCTGAAAAATGATTCCCGAAACGATACCACAGGACGCTGTTTTTCCGAAGGCTGAAGCCCTGTTTCCCGCCCGGGCGCCTTGCATTTCGGCACGCCGCGTATGATCTAGGCAATTCAAACAGTTCACCGGAGCCGTGATGGACGCGCCCGCCAAAAGACATTCGCCCGCGCAGGAAGACCTGCAAGCCGACCGCCGGCCCCAGGCGTCAGACAAACGTGGCCGGGTCATCATGGGCGGCATGATCGCCTCTTTCGCATGGTAGACTGGGTCATTTCCGAGGGTCTCACCGACTACCGCGAGGCAGAGGCCTGGATGGAAGCGCGCGCCGAGGCCATCGCCGCAGGTACCCGGTCCGAGTGCATCTGGCTGGTCGAGCATCCGCCGCTCTATACTGCCGGCACCAGCGCGAAACCCGCCGATCTCACCGAGCCTGACCGCTTTCCGGTCCATCCCACGAAACGCGGCGGACAATATACCTACCACGGCCCCGGCCAGCGTGTCGCCTATACGATGCTCGACGTCGGCCGCCGCGGTCGCGACGTCCGGCAGTTCGTGTTGCAACTCGAAGCCTGGGTGATCGCGGCGCTCGCGGGTTTCAACGTCCGAGGCGAGGTGCGCCCGGGACGGGTGGGCGTCTGGGTCGCGCGCCCGGACAAGCCCCCCGCTGCGGATGGCACGCCGCGCGAGGAAAAGATCGCGGCCATCGGCATCCGCCTGCGCAAATGGGTGAGCTTTCACGGCATCTCGATCAATGTGGATCCCGAGCTTGCGCATTTCGACGGGATCGTGCCCTGCGGTATCCGCGATCACGGCGTGACCAGCCTCGTGGATCTCGGTCTGCCCGTGACGATGGCCGACCTCGATCTCGGCCTGCTCGCTGCTTTCGGCGAGGTCTTCGGGGATCAGCCGCAGCGGATCGATCCGGCTGCCGCCGGGCTGCCCGTCAACAACCGCGCCTCCAAAATCTGACCCACGCTGTCCGCCGCGACGCTGCGCGAATCATACCCGCGCGATTCGCGCCACAGCCTCGGGGGCACCGCCACGAGAGCCACGAAGCATGTCATGAAGCCGTCCGTCCGGGCAATTTGCCCGCAGTTTCATCCGGTTCAAGCGCTGCAGGTCCGAGAAATCGCCTAATCCCGCCACTGATCGCAGGATACGACGTTTCCCGACCGCTGCGGCAATACGAACATTGCTCCCGACGGCAACTCTCTCTAAAACCGGAGTGAAGCCGCTGACCGGAACGGGAACACCGGGCAGCACCAGACATATAATCCAGGAGGCACCGCATGGCAGACGCAGCCATTCACGGCCATGACCACCATGATCAACGCGGGTTCTTTACCCGCTGGTTCATGTCGACCAACCACAAAGACATCGGTATTCTCTACCTGATCACCTCGGCGCTGGCCGGGTTTGTATCGGTGGCTTTCACCGTTTACATGCGCCTCGAGCTCATGGATCCGGGTGTGCAGTACATGTGCATGGAAGGCGCGCGCCTGATGGCGAGCGGCGAGGTCTGTACGCCGAACGGCCATCTGTGGAACGTTCTGATCACCGGTCACGGGATCCTGATGATGTTCTTCGTCGTGATCCCTGCGCTCTTTGGCGGTTTCGGCAACTATTTCATGCCGTTGCAGATCGGCGCGCCGGACATGGCCTTCCCACGGATGAACAATCTCAGCTTCTGGCTCTACGTCGCGGGCACCACGCTCGCGATCTGCTCGGTGCTGGCACCGGGCGGCAATGACCAGGCGGGCTCCGGCGTGGGCTGGGTGCTTTACCCGCCGCTCTCGACCAACGAAAGCGGCTATTCGATGGACCTCGCGATCTTCGCGGTGCACGTCTCGGGTGCCTCCTCGATCCTTGGCGCCATCAACATGATCACCACCTTCCTGAACATGCGTGCCCCCGGCATGACGCTCTTCAAGGTGCCGCTCTTTTCGTGGTCGATCTTCGTCACGAGCTGGCTGATCCTTCTGTCCCTGCCGGTTCTGGCGGGTGCGATCACCATGCTGCTGATGGACCGCAACTTCGGCTTCACCTTCTTCGATCCAGCAGGTGGCGGCGACCCTGTGCTTTACCAGCACATCCTGTGGTTCTTCGGGCATCCCGAGGTCTACATCGTGATCCTGCCCGGCTTCGGCATCATCAGCCACGTCATCGCGACTTTCTCGCGCAAACCGATCTTCGGCTACCTGCCGATGGTCTGGGCGCTGATCGCCATCGGTGCTCTCGGCTTCGTCGTCTGGGCGCACCACATGTACACCGTTGGCATGAGCCTCAACCAGCAGGCCTATTTCATGCTGGCGACGATGGTCATCGCGGTGCCGACAGGGGTCAAGATCTTCTCCTGGATCGCCACGATGTGGGGCGGTTCGGTGGAGTTCAAGACGCCGATGCTCTGGGCCTTTGGCTTCCTCTTCCTCTTCACCGTAGGCGGCGTCACCGGCATCGTGCTGAGCCAGGCCGCCGTGGATCGCTACTACCATGACACCTATTATGTGGTGGCGCACTTCCACTATGTGATGAGCCTCGGTGCGGTCTTCGCGATCTTCGCGGGCATCTACTTCTACTTCCCGAAGATGACCGGGCGGATGTATCCCGAATGGGCAGGAAAGCTGCATTTCTGGGCCTTCTTCATCGGTGCGAACCTGACCTTCTTCCCGCAGCACTTCCTCGGACGCCAAGGCATGCCGCGCCGCTACATCGACTACCCGGAGGCCTTTGCCTACTGGAACTGGTGGTCGAGCATCGGCGCGTTTCTGTCCTTCGCTTCGTTCCTGTTCTTCTTCGGCGTGATGGCTTACTCCCTGCGTGCAGGCCGCAAGGCCACGGAGAACAACCCGTGGAACGAATACGCGGACACGCTCGAATGGACCCTGCCCAGCCCGCCGCCGGAGCATACCTTCGAGCAGCTTCCGAAGCAGGAAGACTGGGACAAGAAACACGCTCACTGAGGCGCGTTACCCTAAAGACCAGAAAAGCCCCGGATCCTGTCCGGGGCTTTTTTTATTGCGGAATTGGTACCCGTCGCGGCACGGAATATCCCAAATGCTCGCCGCTCCGAAGCGTCGACCTCTTGTCGAGAGCCGCCTAATGCGCGGGACTGACGTCCAAAGGGCCCGCCGCGCATCCGACATCCCGGGCATAGGCGAACCAGTCGATGAAATCGTCCTGGCCCTCGATGTCCTCGAAGATCGCCTGCAGCAACCGCCTCAGCTTCGGTGCGACCTCCCGTATGGTGCCAAGGTTCCGGTCCGCCAGGTCGCTGATGTGACCAAGCGCATAGGCCCTCGGGAAGTCATAGGTATAGGGCAGCATCTCGCCCCGCGGCGTGATGACCAGCGGGTTGACCAGATCCGACAGGCGCTGCGCGCAGCCTTCCAGCACTCCGGCGAAAGCGTCCCGATTGGCAAGGATGTCGTCGGCATGGGCAAGGTCGGTATGGATCGCGATCTCGCCCTCATAGGCCGACGCCAGCGCCTGGCCGATCAGCCAGAGACGGTGCCGGTCGGTCTTGCCCAGCGCATGGCCTGCATAGTCTTCGGTCGCACGGCCCGCCAACACGAGGGGGCGCAACTGAACCGCGCGGGCGCCAAGGCCTGCCGCGATCTCCACGAATTCGGGGATGTCCCGCAGCGACTCCTTCGAAACAGTATAGGCAGCAGCCACCGGCTTCTTTGTCTGTGCCAGATAGGCCAACCCCTTCAAGGCCATGTCGAAGGCCCTGGGATTGCAACGGACCCGGTTATGGACCTCCTTCAACCCGTCGAAACTGATCGCAAGACCGTCGAAACCCTCGATGAGATCCCCGAAATCGGCATTGATGCGAAAGCCGTTTGTGATCGCCACAACGCGAAGACCGAGCGATTTCGCAAGGCGCGTGAGCGCTTTCAGTTCCGGATAGAGCATCGGCTCGCCGCCCGAGAGGCTCAGCACCTCATACCCTTCGGCACGCAACTGCGTCAGGGCGGGTGCCAGAACATGCATCGCAAGCAGGTCCGACGCTTTGGGATCGGAGGTCGAATAACAATGTTTGCACGCCAGGTTGCAGCGTGCCAACGGGTGCAGGTGAATGGTCCGGTCAGGCAGATAGCCCGACCGGGACCGCAGCAAAGCCGAAGCCGTCACCTCTAGCCACGCAGGCCGAGTTCATTCAGTTCAGGCACCTGCATTTCCACCTGAATCCTGAACAGGTCATCGACCAGAATGCCGTAAGGAAAGAGCCGCACGACCCGGAATTTCTCGCGCTCCAGCAGTTCGTCGATCGAAACCGGTTTGTCGGCGAAGTAGTCGATGCAAATCCCATAGGGGCAAAAATCGATACCGCCGATCTTCAATCCGTTCTTGGCGACACGCGCCGATACTTTCGCCAGGACATCATCGCTGATCTTGTGGTGCGCGAGCCGTTTGGCCATGGCCTTGTGCAGATCTTTCGCGGAAGTGTCTTCCATGATCCTCTCCAAAATCTATCAATTTGAAATACGTCGAGCAGTCTGTGTCGACGCCCTGAGTCTATCACAAAAATTCAATTCCAGATAGTACTCGAAATGAGGCGGGACCGGCGACGGGGCGCCTTCGCCTGCGTTCATCGACAGACCCTTTGGCAAGTCCTTGCGCTGCGGTCGCAAGCTGAAGCCGACATGAGACACTCAGATTTTTTTGCGACCAATAAGAGCCCGCGCTTGCCGCCCCGGTACCGCGCATCCTGCTCATTTCCTTTTTATAGAACGCCCCTGCACGTTTGCTTGCGCCATTCGGAAACGGCAACAGGCGCGGAAAGACGGTTCCATCGGAGTTTGCTTATCGAACCCTCTGTTTCAGGGGGATAGCCCGGTCAGATACCGCGTGCGACGGTCAATCAGGCAAGATGCCCGGCGCCCGAGAGCGCATGCGATTGGCGAGCCAGCGACAAGTTCGGAGGCTTCGGCCCATCAAGCAGGGGAGCAAGCGCCCGGCGTCGCAACGTTGGTCGCGCCAGATCGAAACCCATGCTTTTCAAAGGCAGTTGTGCATCTGCAAATCCGGGGAAAAGGCACTCCAGCTCGCGCCTGTCGCTTCGCGATACGCCCTTGAGCGCCATCGTGCCCGGCAAGAGGCTCTCGCTCTGTGCCCCTTCGGCAAAGACTATCTCGTGGCCTTCAAGCAGGAAATGATGGTAGCCGACTGAGTTTGTTCCCGGCGAAATCCGAGCGATCCCCGGGCAGAATTCAGCCAGATGCTTTGCCTTGACGAAAACTTCGTCCCGGCAGTCCATACCCGGCACGATATCAGATGGCAGCAGGATCCGGTGTTGCTGCGATACCCGTAAAGGGCGCGCATTGCCGAGCATGCCGGGCCTGATCACCACCGGTTGCAAGTTGGGATGCACGGTCAACTCGCGCGCAGAGATTTTCCGGTGTCCGGCCCAGAGCACCTTCTTGAAGCCGTTGTCCTTGGTCTGCACCCGGTCGCCGGGGCGCAAGGTCTCCACCGGGACCTGTCCGTTCTCTGTCAGAATGGACGTTCCGGTGCCATAGCAGACCACAGCGCCGATATCGCCGTACTCCGTGGTCGAAAAGTTGCTGAAATTGACGACCCTCAGGTCGTCGCCCGTCCTGGGGTTGAAAGCATCATCCTTCGACATCACGAAGAATTTCGTCGTGCCATCGACGAAATCCACACGCATCGCATAGAGCTCGTATTGAGGTCCGCTACCGTTCACCTGTGCGAAATCAAGGTACTGAACCCGGTAACTCGAGACATCGCCTTCATCAACGAAATCGAACTTCTGATTGCCGCCCGCATCGCTGGACACCGACCGGTCGAGGTTGTTGTCGTCATCCTCGATGATCAGTCTTCCCTTGGACAGGATCGGACTGCGCGCATCGGTCTCGTAGTAACTACGATCAACCTCGAACACGTTGAAATAGTGAAGGGGCATAAGGCCTCCGTTGTCAGACCGGAGCGATCCTAGACCAAAAGTTCTTAACGCCATGCGCAGGTTTTCCGGGCGAGCAAGGTTGAGTTGCCCTCGACTTGATTAAAATTCTCGTCACCGGAACGTTTGCCGCACTATGCGTCTTTGCCGAAATATTCAGTGCCAACCCCCGTCAAATCCCCTTTCGCGGACACTCCGAATTTAACCCCATCAGCTGTTTGCTGCGGTTGACCCGGATCAGACTATGACACCCAAAGGTCGCGCGTGTTGGCGCGCGCCCGGAGAGAAAACACTGCGCTCAGCGTTGGTCAGGACGGAGGCGGTTTGGCCCACATATGGAATGGTTACCGGGGGTGCGACGCCTATGAAGACGCTTGTTGCGCCGCACGCCTTCCAAGCGCTGGCGGCTCAGGAAATCGTCAACCGCGCTGCGCAAACCTTTTGGCGGGATGTCGCATTGCCCCGCCCGCAAGCTCTGGAGTAGTGTCAATAGAGACAATTCCAACGCTTGGATCCGATGCCTTACCAGTGGACTTCCGCCCCCAATGAGATGCCCCAGGTGCTGCGCCTCTGGCCTCACCAGTCGCTGCCCGCGCGCGGCATGGCGGCCTTCGTACTCACCACCTTCACGCTGATCTGCATCCCCGCCCTGCCGCTTCTGGGCTCGCCCATCCTCTGGGGCCTGCTCCCCTTCCTGATGGCTGCGGTCTGGGGCATCTATTTCGCCCTGCAACGCAACCACAAGGCCCGCCAGATCGAGGAAGTGCTGACCCTCGATGTAGAGGACGCGCATCTGGTGCGCACCGAGGCATCGGGCAACGTCAAGGCCTGGGACTGCAACCGATATTGGACCACGATCACCAAATATGAAAACGACGGGCCGGTGCCGCACTATGTGACGCTGAAGGGCAAGGGCCGCGAGGTCGAGATCGGCGCGTTTCTCAGCGAGGATGAGCGCGTGGCGCTTTACGACGAACTTCAGATCGCATGGCGCCGCGCGCCTGCCAAACCCTGAAGTTCAGGGACAGAACGCGCAGCTCGGGCTCACGCTGCCAGAAACATGCGATTTCCCAGGCGACGACTGCCTTGCGTATCGTCTTCGTCAGGGGTTCCTCTGCCAGTTGCGCAAGATCGAAAACCCGGAAATCGACTAGCGCTTCATCCCAATCCAGCAGGACCGGTTGACCCGCGTCGCCGAGCAGCAGGTTAGCTCAGGAAAGATCGCCATGGATCGCGGCCTGCACACCCGTCGACAGCCCCGCCCATGCGGCGCGGCAGGCTTCGACGACCGCATTGGGCATTCGGGAGAAATCAACGTTCCCGCCCTGCGCCTTGCGCAGAAGGTCGGTTGAAGAGGCAAAGCCGGGACGCTGCACAATACCCGCCGTGTCGTTGTGAAACTTGCTCAGCCCTGGCTTGATCGACGGCAACTCCGACGCGCTGAAAAGCCGTCCCGGCATGAACCGCTCGCAGGTCCAGCCCCGCTCGACCAGCCTGCCCCTCCGGTTCGGAATTGGCTTGGGCACCTTGAATCCTGCGCCCCTGGCTGCCGCCATGACTGGCAACAACCACGCTATCCCCGCCTCGCATCGCCGGGTCGATTTGAAGACCACCGAAGGCCCGTTCCATGGCAAGGTTCGGAAAACTCGATTGCGATGTTCGCCGGACAGTGCCTCGATGCCCCACAAGCCGATGTCCGGCAGACCATCCAAACGCAGCAAGGCTCCTTCGCGGGCAGCAGCCTCAAGGCCCTGCCCAAGTTCCTGTCTCAGCTCAGTTGTAGCTTGACCATCGGGCCAACCTTGCCGAAATCCATCTGTCCGGTGTACTTGCCCTTCAGCACCGCCATGACCTTGCCCATGTCGCGGATACTCTCCGCGCCGGTGTCGGTGATCGCCGCCTGGACCGCAGCTTCAGCTTCCTCGTCGGAAAGCTGCCGCGGCAGGAACTCCTCGATCACAGTGATCTCCTCGCGCTCCCGGTCCGCCAGATCGAGACGCCCGCCCTCTTCATAGGCACGGGCACTTTCGGCGCGCTGTTTCGACATCTTCCCAAGGATGGCAAGCACTTCGTCGTCGCCGACGCCATCATCGTTGCCTTCGCCGCGTGCCGCTATGTCCTTGTCCTTGATCGCCGCGTTGATCAGACGCAAGGTCGACAGCCGGTCGGCAGCCTTGTCCTTCATTGCCTGCTTGAGGGAGGCGGCAATCTTCGTGCGCAAATCCATGGCTCAGAATCCTTTTTCGGCGCAGGGTTGATTGTGAAACCACAGTGGGCTCCGTCGCGCGTCAAGGCTTGGACCATACCCAGTCTTGGCTCCTGCCGCAACACCTCCCCCAACGTCACGCCATGCTGCCGACAGGCCTTGACCCGCTCGGGTGCGGCGTCTAGTTTCCGCCAGATTTTGGACCGCCCGACCGCTCCCGAAAGGACTACCCATGCCCTATTCCCCGCCCGAGCGCCCCACCGCCTGCCTGGCGCTGGCGGATGGTACACTGTTTCACGGCATCGGGTTCGGCGCCACCGGGCAGACCGTTGCGGAGCTTTGCTTCAACACCGCCATGACCGGCTATCAGGAGATCATGACCGATCCTTCCTACGCCGGGCAGATCGTTACCTTCACCTTTCCACATGTGGGCAATGTCGGGGTCAACCCCGAGGACGACGAAACCGCGGACCCGGTGGCCGCGGGCATGATCGTGAAATGGATGCCGACCGACCCGTCGAACTGGCGCGCGATCGAACGGCTCGACGCCTGGCTCGCGGCGCGCGGGCGCATCGCACTCGGCGGTGTCGACACACGGCGCCTCACGCGTGCGATCCGCCAGTCCGGCGCGCCGAATGTGGCGCTGTCGCATGATCCTTCGGGCAACTTCGACGTCGAGGCGCTGATCAAGGCGGCCCGGGCCTTCAGCGGCCTCAAGGGCCTCGATCTCGCCAAGGACGTGACCTGCGCACAATCCTATCGCTGGAACGAGATGCGGTGGGCCTGGCCCGATGGCTACAGCCCGCAACTGGCCCCCAAGCATAAGGTCGTGGCCGTTGACTATGGCGCCAAGCGCAACATCCTGCGCTGCCTTGCCAGCGCTGGCTGCGATGTCATCGTTCTGCCGGCCTCCTCTACTTTCGACGACATCATGGCACATCAGCCCGACGGTGTGTTCCTGTCGAACGGACCGGGCGATCCGGCTGCCACCGGCGCCTATGCGGTGCCAATGATCCAGCAAGTTCTGTCGGAAACCGACCTTCCCGTTTTCGGCATCTGCCTTGGTCACCAGATGCTGGCGCTGGCGCTTGGGGCGCAGACGATCAAGATGAACCATGGCCATCACGGGGCGAACCACCCGGTCAAGGACCATGACACCGGCAAGGTGGAGATCACCTCTATGAACCATGGCTTTGCTGTCGATGCGCAAACCCTGCCAGAGGGCGTGATCGAGACCCATACCTCGCTTTTCGACGGCTCCAATTGCGGCATCCGCGTCGAAGGGCGACCCGTCTGGTCGGTTCAGCATCACCCCGAGGCAAGCCCTGGCCCGCAGGACAGCTATTACCTTTTCGAGCGTTTCGCGCAGGCCATGGCGGACCGCTCCGCCTGAAAGCAGTCGTTAACACAGCCTTGGGTTGAATTTTCGCTATTTAACAGATCGTTAACCCTGTTATGAAAAGCTGGCCTGCGTTGAGTTCACGCAAGGCCTTTGCAAATGAACGATGTCAAGGTGCAATTGCACCCATCGGAGCCAGCCGATCCGCCCGCAAGCCATATGCCGATCGGCATGTTGCTCGTGCGCGAAGGCAAGATTTTCGAGAAGGACCTGGTTCACGCCCTGAACCTGCAGGGGCTGATCGATGCGCCTTTGGGCGACATCATGATTTCGGAAGGGCTGGTCAGCAAAAAGGACGTGCTGGGCGCCCTCGCCCTTCAGTGCCGGTCCGAAGGGGCCAACCTGGAGCTTGAACCACCTGATGAGGAGATGGCGAGCCGCCTCCCATCGGCGCTCTGTCTCAAACATGGCGTCGTGCCTTGGAAGGAGGACCGGCGCGGTCTCTATGTGGCAACTTCGAGCCCCGCCGATTTCGCCGGGTTGCGCGCCTCGCTCGGTCGCCGGAGCGTCGGTCTCTTCCCGGTGATCGTCGACGAGGCGCAGATCAGGACGCACATCAGCCGACTCTACGGTCCTGAACTGGCGCAAAAGGCCAGCGAAAGGGTGCCGCTCGCGGAAAGCTGCCGGGGCTGGGCCAGCGGTAAGAGCCGGCGTGTCGCCTGGGCAACGAGCGCCGGAGTCGCGGCGTCGACGGCAGTGCTTTTTGCGCCCGTCTGGACTCTGACCCTCGCGATTTTGTGGGCTTCACTGACGCTTATTTTGACGACCGGCCTGAAGATCGCGGCTCTCGTCGCACATCTACGACATGGCACGCCGCCGCGCTCGGTCGTACTGACCCGACAGGGGGAACGTTTCCGGATGCCAAGGGTCTCCGTTCTGGTTCCCCTGCTGCACGAAAAGGAAATCGCCGGTCAACTAATCGCGCGGCTGAACCGGCTGACCTATCCCAAATCGCTGCTGAACATCGTTCTTGTGCTTGAGGCAGGCGATGACACGACACGCGCGACGCTCGCGCGCACCGACCTACCCGACTGGATGAGCGTCATCGAAGTGCCGTCGCATGGCGATCTGATGACCAAGCCGCGGGCACTGAACTATGCGCTCGATTTCTGCAAGGGCAGCATCGTCGGCGTCTGGGATGCTGAGGACTGGCCCGAGGCGGATCAGATCGAGCGCGTCGTGACCCGGTTCAACGAGGCTCCGGAAAATGTCGCCTGCCTGCAAGGCGTTCTGGATTACTACAATCCGCGCGCAAACTGGATATCACGCTGTTTTGCCATCGAATATGCAACCTGGTGGCGGGTGATGCTGCCAGGTGTGGCGCGTCTTGGCCTCGTCTTGCCGCTCGGTGGCACGACCTTGTTCTTCCGGCGAGACATCCTCGAAAAGCTTGGCGGATGGGACGCGCACAACGTCACCGAGGACGCGGATCTCGGCCTGCGGCTGGCGCGCCACGGATATGTCACGGAGCTCGTACCGACCACCACCTTCGAGGAGGCAAACTGCCGGCCCTGGCGCTGGGTGCGGCAGCGCTCGCGCTGGCTCAAGGGCTTTCTCGTCACATACTGCGTGCATATGCGCGACCCTGTGCGTCTGCTGCGCGACCTCGGCCTGAAACGCTTCATCGGCGTTCAGGCGATGTTTCTGGCCACCTTCAGCCAGTTCGCCTGCGCGCCGCTGCTTTGGTCTTTCTGGCTAAGCTTCTTTGGCGTGACACACCCCGTGACCGGCACCCTCGGCGAAGGGGTATTTTTCGCATTGATCGCGCTCTTCATCTTGTCCGAGATCACCAATCTCGCGATGAACGCAGCCGCCGTGTCCGGTCGCAGCCATCGCCATCTGCTGCCTTATGTGCCCACGATGATGCTCTATTTCACCTTGGGCGCGCTTGCCGCCTACAAGGCGCTCTGGGAGATGATCCGCGCGCCCTTCTTCTGGGACAAGACCCAGCACGGTCTCTCGCGCGACACCGACCCGCCGCCGGCGCGCAGCCCCTAGGGGTCATCCTTGCGCCGAACCGCGTCCTGCTTCAGGCGGGTCATGAAGGCAATGGAAATATGATCGCGCAACGCCTTTGCCGCACCCGCCTCGTCTTTGGCCTCAATCGCCTTGACGATGGCGTCATGTTCGGCCTGCGCGATCAATCCGCGACCTTGTGCTGCAAGCGACGTGGTTGCCATGAGGGCCATGGTGCGATGCACCAGATCGAGCTGCTGCACGAGATAGCGATTGTGCGAGGCGAGGTGAATCTGCTTGTGAAACCGCCGGTTGGCGCGGGCAAGTGCCGCGGGATTGTCGGTAAGCGCGTTGTCTTCTTCCACCATCTCCCGCAGGATCCGGACCTCCTCCTCGGTGGCGTGCTGGGCGGCCAGACGCGCGGCAAGGCTCTCGAGTTCGCGGCGCACCACATAGAGTTCCGCCATCTGGTTGTGATCCAACGATGCGACGATCAGGCTGCGGCCATCGCGCGCCAGGAGCGATTGCGTCTCGAGTCGCTGCAGGGCCTCGCGGATCGGCGTGCGCGACACCCCGAAGCGTTCGGCAAGCTCACTTTCGACCAGTCGGTCGCCGGGGCGGTAGATGCCAAGGTCGATGGCCTCCAGGATCATCGAATAGGCATCCGCCTGCTGGATCTTCTGCATCGCCATGACCGCACCCTTCCCTGTCCACAAGCTACCTTAATGGCATGGTTTCATCGCGCGCAAGCCTCGGGGCTTGCCGCGGAGGCACGGGCGGCTTAGGTCTCTGTCATGCCGAAACAGTCCTTCGACCACGTGACCACATGGGTGTTCGATCTCGACCACACCCTCTATCCGCCTTCGGCCGGGCTCTTCGACCTGATCGAGGTGCGGATGACCGACTATGTCATGCAAGCACTCGGCGTCGAGCGTGCGGAAGCGGATCGGTTGCGCAAGCATTACTGGGCGACCTATGGCACCACACTGGCGGGCCTGATGCGGGAACATGATGTGGACCCGGCACCCTACCTGACGGATGTTCATGACATTCCGATGGACAGCCTGACCCCGGATGCCGGGCTCGCCGCGCGGATCCGCGCGCTGCCGGGGCGCCGGGTCGTCTACACCAACGGCTGTGCGCCTTATGCGGAGCGGGTTCTCTCCGCGCGCGGCCTGTCCGGGCTTTTCGATGCGGTCTATGGGGTCGAGCATGCAGGCTTTCGGCCGAAACCGGAGCAAGCCGCCTTCGAGATGGTATTCCGGGCGGATGGTCTAATACCGACCTCCGCCGCCATGTTCGAGGACGACCCGCGCAACCTCAAGGCGCCACACGCGATGGGCATGCGCACCGTTCACGTGGCTGACCGTCGCGGCGAGGGAGACCACATCCATTTTCACACCGACGACCTGAGCGGGTTCCTGTCACGCCTGCTCTGATGCGACAATCGGGCACCTGCTGCCAGCGCGCGGTCACACTATCTCAAGCTCATGAAAACTGATGGAGCCCGACATGAGCCTTGCCACTGCGACACCGCGACTGCCCCTGCTTCAACGCCTCTTCTTCGCCATCCCGGTCATTGGCTGGGTCGCAAGGGATCTGCTTTTCGGCGACAAGAACAACGTATGGTTCGCCATCATCGGTTTCGTCAGCCTCTGGCTGTCGGCCGCGCTCACCTTCGGCCTTCCCGGTCTCTACCTGCCGGCGCTCGCCATGGTGCCGATCATCTTCATCCTGCTGATCACCATCACCTGGGCCTGAGTGTCGCACTGGCCACTCCCCGAAAGGCGATCTATCGTACCTTGCGTGAGGCGGAGGCGACATGGCACGTTTTGACTGTGACATTCTGATTTCGGGCGGCGGCATCGCCGGCTTGACTGCGGCTGCGGCTTTCGGGACCGCCGGTTTCGACGTGATTTGCGTGGACCCCACGCCGCCCGTGACCGACCGGGATGATCTGCGGGCCGACATGCGCTCCACGGCCATGCTCCAGCCTGCGCGCGCGGTGCTGGAGGCCGCCGGGCTCTGGGAGCGACTTGCACCCCACGCATCGCCATTGCAGGTGATGCGGATCGTTGATGCGGGGGGCGAAATGCCGGAGCCGCGATTGACCAAGGATTTCAATGCCGCCGATGTCTCCGACCTACCCTTTGGGTGGAACCTGCCGAACTGGCTCTTGCGGCGGGAGATGGTGGCGCGGCTGTCGGAACTTCCCAACGTCGATTTCCGCCCCGGAACCGGCACGACCTCGCTCTTCACGCGGCTGTCGGAGGCGCGGGTCGGGCTCGGCGACGGCACCCGGGTACGCGCCCGCCTCGTGATCGCTGCGGACGGGCGCAACTCGCCGATGCGGCAGGCGGCGGGGATCGGCGTGCGAACGCGTCGCTACGGCCAGAAGGCGCTGGCCTTTGCCGTCACCCACCCGATTCCACATGAAAACGTCTCCACGGAAATCCACCGGTCCGGCGGGCCCTTCACGCTGGTGCCCCTGCCCGACAGGGGAGGCATGCCGTCCTCGGCAATCGTCTGGATGGACGACGGGCCGCTGGCACAGGAACGTCATGACATGGACGTCGCGGCGTTCGAGACCGCCATGTCGGATCGCAGCTGCTACCTGTTCGGGCCGCTCACGTTGGCATCGCACCGCACGATCTGGCCGATTATCAGCCAGCAGGCCGAGCGGCTCTCGGGCGAGCGGCTGGCGCTGATCGCCGAAGCCGCCCATGTGGTGCCGCCCATCGGTGCGCAGGGACTGAACATGAGTCTGGCCGACACTGCCACGCTGCTCGATCTTGCCAGGCAACGACCCGAAGACCTGGGCGACGTGCAGATGCTCGACGCCTATCACAAGGCGCGCTACAGCGACATCACGCTGCGGGTGCAGGGCATCGATCTTCTCAATCGGGCGAGCCAGGTCAGCGATCCCACGCTGCGGGATGCCCGCGCAATGGGTCTCAACGCGCTCTATTCGATGGGTCCGGTGCGCCGCCGGCTGATGCGACTTGGGCTTGGGGTCAGATGACCCGATCAAGCACCCGGGCCAACCGCGCCAGCGTGCCGTCCACATCGTAAAGCTTGTCGAGGCCGAAGAGGCCCAGCCGGAAGGTTCGAAAATCCGCAGGCTCATCGCATTGCAGCGGCACGCCTGCTGCGATCTGCATGCCATGCTCCATGAACTTGCGGCCATTCTGGATGTCGGGATCGCTTGTATAGCTGACCACGACGCCCGGCGCGCCATACCCTTCGGCCGCGACCGAGACGACGCCCTTGGCCGCCAGCATCGCCCGGACCGCATCGCCCAGCTGCCATTGCGCTTCCTTCAACCGGCCAAAGCCATACTCCTTCGTCTCGAGCATGGTGTCGCGGAAATCGCGCAGGGCATCGGTGGGCATGGTCGCGTGATAAGCGTGCCCGCCGTTCTCATAGGCCTGCATGATGCTGTGCCATTTGCCAAGATCGATGGAGAAACTGTCCGATTTGGTTTCGCCCAAGCGGGCGACTGCGCGCGCCGAAAGCATGACGAGACCGGCGCAGGGCGAGGCCGACCAGCCTTTTTGCGGAGCGGAGATCAGCACGTCGACCCCCAGCTTGCGCATATCGACCCAGGCACAGCCCGAAGCGATGCAATCGAGGACCATGAGCGCGCCGACCTCGTGAGCGGCTTCGGCCATGGCGGCAATGTAATCATCGGGCAGGATCACGCCTGCGCTGGTCTCCACATGGGGCGCGAAAACCACCGCTGGCTTCTGCTTGCGGATCGTCTCGACCACGTCGGCGATCGGCGCGGGCGCGAAGGGCGACGGGCTGCTGTTGCCGGTCTGACGCGCCTTGATCACGGTGGTGTTGCGGGTGAAGTCACCGGCCTCGAAGATCTGGCTCCAGCGATAGGAGAACCAGCCGTTGCGCACCACCACGACCTCGGCATCGCGCGCAAACTGCCGCGCCACGGCCTCCATCCCATAGGTGCCGCCCCCGGGCACGATGACCACGGCATCGGCGGCATAGACCTCTTTCAGCATGGCGGAAATGTCGGTCATCACCTTCTGGAAGGCGGCGGACATGGAGTTGAGCGAGCGGTCGGTGAAAACCACCGAGAATTCTTCCAGTCCGGCAGGATCGACAGTGTTGAGCAAAGCGGGCATCTGGTCCTCCAAGGGTCGGTTTCTTCACACCTAGCCTGTTCCGGCAAGACAGGCAAAGGATGCTTTTGCCGCAGGCCGATGCAGGGCGCGACGTCAGATCGGGCCCGGCCTGCGCTCTTCGCTCAGGAGCACATTGGCTTCCACTTCCCCGACGCCCGGCAGGGTCATGATCCGCCGCCGCAACACCCGTTCGAAGTCCGGGATGTCGCGCGCCACGACCCGCAGGCGGTAGTCGTACAGCCCCAGAACATGCTCGACCCGCTGGACCTCCGGGATGGCACTCACGGCACGTTCGAAATCCTCCAGGCTGACCCGGCCCTTGGTGGCAAGCTTGATCCCCAGGAAAACAGTAACGCCGAACCCGAGGCTTTCGGCATTCAGCCGCAGCCTGCGCCCCTTCAGGATACCCGAGGTCTCGAGCTTGCGGATGCGCCGCCAGGCGGCGGGCTGCGAGAGGCCGAAACGGCGCCCCAAGGCACCCGCACTCTGACTGGCGTCGCTCGCCAGGGCCTTGATCAACGCAAGATCGATGTCATCCAGATCGCTCACAGCGGCAAGGCCTCCTCGGCCTTGATCCGGGCGATCTGCATCAGCGCCTCGATATCGGCGATATGCGGCAGCGTGAGGATGCACCTGCGGTAAATGTCCTGATAGTGCGACATGTCGCGCGCGATGATGTTGAGCCGAACATCGACGCGCCCGAGGAAAGTCTGGATTTCGGTCACCTCCGGCACCTCGCGGGCCGCGATCAGGAAATCGTCGAAGGCGCGCGCGATGGTCTTGTCGAGGGTGATGCGCAACGACACCTCCACCGCATAGCCGAGCGCCGCCCAGTCGATGACAGAAGAGACACCTTCGATCACGCCTGCTTCCTGCATCCGCGCGATCCGCCGTGCGGCCTTGCCGGCGGTCAGACCGCAAAGCTCCGCCAGCTCCGCAGGGGCCAAGGTCGCATCCGCCTGCCAGTGTCGCAACAGGCGCCGGTCCGTATCGTCGAGAATGATTTTCACGCCAATCCAGTTTCAAGCGCATGATTTTCCGTATCAGGCGTCAATATACTTTGATACCACCGCTGACTAGCCTCAATTCCGCTTCTATGGTCCCGCCTGATGCATTTCTAACCCGAAGGAGCATGAAAATGCGCGTCTACTACGATCGCGATTGCGATGTGAACCTGATCAAGGACATGAAAGTGGCCATCCTGGGCTACGGCAGCCAAGGCCATGCCCATGCGCTGAACCTGCGCGACAGCGGCGCGAAAAACCTCGCCGTGGCCCTGCGAGAAGGTTCGCCCTCGGCGGCCAAGGCAAAGGGTGAAGGCCTGACCGTCATGGGCATTGCCGAAGCGGCGGCCTGGGCCGACCTGATCATGTTCACCATGCCCGACGAGCTGCAGGCGCAGACCTACAAGAAATATGTTCACGACAACATCCGCGAAGGGGCCGCGATCGCCTTTGCACACGGCCTGAACGTCCACTTCGGCCTGATCGAACCCAAAGCTGGCGTCGACGTCATCATGATGGCGCCGAAGGGTCCGGGCCATACCGTGCGCGGTGAATACCGCAAGGGCGGCGGCGTGCCTTGCCTTGTCGCCGTGGACAAGGACGCCTCCGGCCGCGCGCTGGAGATCGGCCTTTCCTATTGCTCCGCGATCGGCGGCGGCCGGTCCGGCATCATCGAAACCAACTTCCGCGAGGAATGCGAAACCGACCTTTTCGGCGAACAGGCGGTGCTTTGCGGCGGTCTGGTGGAGCTTATCCGCATGGGCTTCGAGACGTTGGTGGAGGCAGGCTATGCACCCGAAATGGCCTATTTCGAGTGTCTGCACGAAGTGAAGCTGATCGTCGATCTGATCTACGAAGGCGGTATCGCCAACATGAACTACTCGATCTCGAATACGGCCGAGTACGGCGAATATGTCTCCGGCCCGCGGGTCCTGCCATATGACGAGACCAAGGCGCGGATGAAGGCGATCCTGACCGACATCCAGACCGGCAAGTTCGTGCGTGACTTCATGCAGGAAAACGCCGTGGGCCAGCCCTTCTTCAAGGGCACGCGCCGGATGAACGACGCGCATCAGATCGAGGCGGTGGGCGAAAAGCTGCGCGGCATGATGCCGTGGATTTCCGCCGGCAAGATGGTCGACAAGTCGAAGAACTGAAAAAAATGGAGGTGGCAAGCGTGTCTTGCCACCTCCGTCTGGCCTTCAGATACCCGCCGGCTTGCCCGTCGAACTCTTGTCCGCCGCCAGCGTTGACTTTGGCGCTTTCGGGTCATCGATGCGCTTCTTGATCTTGGCCTTGCTGACAATGCCGAGGACCAGCCCGGCCAGCAGGGTCAGAAGCGCCAGAACGACGATCAGATAAGTGATATCCATCACTCTCTCCATGATTGAAGTTTTCCAAGTCGGAACGCGCGACCCGCGGCGATGTTCCAATCACGCCCCGCAATGGATACTGACATGAACGAAACGCCGCAGATCACCGCCGCCAGCTGGCTCATGGTTGCCACCCTCGGACTGACCTGGGGTGGGACTTTCCTCGTCATGGAAATCGCCTTGCTGGGCATGACGCCGTTCTGGCTCGCCGCCGGGCGGATCGGCTTCGCAGCCCTCCTGATGCTCGCGATCTGGGGAACGATGGGTCGGCGTCTTTTCAAGGCCCCGGTGGCGCGGAGCGGGTGGGCCATCGTCGCGTTGATCGGCGCGCTGAGCTCCGCCGTCCCTTTCATGCTTCTGGCCTGGGGCCAGCAATTCGTGACCTCGGGCTTTGCCGGGGTCTCGATGGCCGCCGTCGCGCTGATCGTGCTGCCGCTGGCGCATTTTCTGGTGCCGGGGGAACGCTTCACCCTGCGCAAGGGCATAGGGTTCGTGATCGGCTTCATCGGCGTGTGCATACTGATTGGCGCACAGGCCTTCGAATCGAGCGGGATCGCCCTTGAGCCTGCCGGGCGACTGGCCTGCCTTTCTGCGGCCTTTTGCTACGCCACATCCTCGGTGCTGATGCGCCGCTTGCCGCAGGTCGATCCGATCGGCCTCGCCACGGTGCTCTTGTGCATCGGTGCGATACTGGTGATCCCGCTGGCCTTCATCGTCGAAGGGATGCCCTCGGCACTCGACACAAGAACGTTGACCGCCGTTGTCTTCCTTGGCCTGATCCCGACGGCGGGTGCGAGCCTCTTGCGCGTGTTGGTGATCCGCTCGGCGGGCCCTGTTTTCATGTCCCTGACTGCCTACCAAGTGCCGGTCTGGTCCGTCGTGCTGGGGGCTGCAATCCTCGGCGAACCCCTGCCCTCGTCGCTGCTGCTCGCCATGGCACTCATTTTGTGCGGCGTGGCGATCATCCAATACGGCCCTCTGCGCCGGCTTTTCCTGCGCGGCTAGGTCGTCACCGCATCCGCGACTGCATCGACGACGCTGTCCACCACGCGGGCCATCAAGGCCGCATCCTCATGCTCGGCCATGACCCGCACGAGCGGCTCGGTGCCCGATTTCCGGATCAGGAGACGCCCCTTGCCGGCGAGATCGGCTTCGGCCTGGGCGATCGCCGCCTTGACGACGGTATCCTCGAGCGGGGTCTGGCCGGCGGCGAAGCGGACGTTCTTCAGCACCTGCGGCACAGGATCGAAAACATGCATCAGTGCGCTCGCGGGTTTGGCGGACTGGACCATCTCGGCGAGGAACTGCAGGCCCGCCATCAGCCCATCGCCCGTGGTCGCATAGTCCGACATCACGATATGGCCCGATTGCTCGCCACCGAGGTTGAAGCCCCCCTCGCGCATCCGCTCCACCACATAGCGGTCACCGACCGCGGTGCGTTCGAGTTGCACGCCCTTGCCCGCAAGGTAATGTTCGAGCCCCAGGTTCGACATGACCGTCGCCACCAGCGCGTTGTTGGCGAGCTTGCCCTCGGCGACCCAGCGCGCCGCCATCAGCGCCATGAACTGGTCTCCGTCCCCGACTTTGCCGTTTTCATCGAGCAGGATCACCCGGTCCGCATCGCCGTCGAGGCAGATGCCCACATCCGCCCCATGCGCCACCACTGTCTCGGCGGCCAATTGCGGGTGTGTCGAGCCGCAGCCTTCGTTGATATTGCTGCCATTGGGCGAAACGCCCACCGGAATGACCGTGGCACCCAATTCCCAAAGGGCCTCGGGGGCTACCTTGTAGGCCGCACCATTGGCGCAATCGACCACCACCTTGAGCCCGTCGAGACGCGCCTGCCGGGGAAAGGAGGATTTGACCCGCTCGATGTAGCGGAACCGCCCGTCATCGATACGGCGCGCCCGACCGATCTGATCGGCTTCGGCTGGCGTGACGCCTTCATGCACCAACGCCTCGATATCGGCTTCCATCTGGTCCGAGAGCTTGTAGCCATCCGGCCCGAAGAACTTGATCCCGTTGTCGCGGGCCGGGTTGTGGCTGGCGGAGATCATCACGCCGAGATCGGCCCGCATCGAGCGCGTGAGCAGTCCCACCGCCGGCGTCGGCACCGGCCCGAGGAGCAGCACGTTCATCCCCGTTGAGGTCAGCCCAGCCGTCAGAGCATTTTCGAACATGTAGCCCGAGAGGCGCGTGTCCTTGCCGATCACCACCCGGTGAACGCAAGCCCCGTCGCGCCGGAAATAACAGCCCACGGCGGCACCGATGCGCAAAGCCATCTCCGCCGTCATCGGATGCGTGTTGGCGGTGCCGCGCACCCCGTCGGTTCCAAAGAGCTTATCCATGCACTTCTCCTGCCACGGCGGCGCGCCAGAGTGCAATGGCCTGCGCAGTCTCGGCTACGTCATGCACACGCACGATTTGTGTCCCATGTTTCAAGGCCGCGAGCGCCACTGCGACAGATCCGGGCATCCGGGCGCGCGCGTCCTCGGCGCCGCCGATGGTGCCGATGAACTTCTTGCGCGAAGCGCCGAGCAGCAGCGGCACGCCCAGCGCGTGAAACAGTGACAGCCGCGCGAGAAGCGCCAGATTATGCTCAAGGGTCTTGCCGAAGCCGATCCCCGGATCCACGATGATACGGCTTTTAGGGATACCAAGCGCCTCCAGAGCCGCAATTCTGGCGGCGAGGTGATCGTAGACGTCGAGCAGCACATTGTCGTAGCGCGGATCGGACTGCATGGTCTCCGGATCACCTTGCGCATGCATCACGCAGACCGGCGCGCCCTTCGCCGCGCAAAGAGGTGCCAGTGTGGCGTCGAAGGTGAAGCCGGAGACGTCGTTGACGAGGCTTGCCCCTGCGGCGAGCGCCTCTGCCGCGACGGCGGCTTTCCGCGTGTCGATCGAGATGGGCTGCGCGATCCCTCCCTGCTTCAAGGCCGCAATCACCGGTGCCGTGCGGCGCACCTCCTCCTCCTCGGGAACCTGCTGCGCCCCGGGACGGGTCGATTCGCCGCCGATGTCGAGGATATCCGCAGTCCTCATCGCCTGCGCCCCGCGCAGCGCCGCGTCTTCGGCAAAATGCTGTCCACCGTCGGAAAAACTGTCCGGCGTCACGTTGACGATGCCCATGATGCGCGGGCGGTCGAAGGTGAGACCCGCAATCGGTGGCCGGGCGGCGGTCAGTGTTTCCAACACCTCTTTGGGCGCATCTGCTGCGGGCAGCACCATGGGAGGGGTCCCGCGCGCAAGGACCTCGATATGCGAAAACCAGCCCCAGCCGCCGGCCAGAGGCATTGCCGACGCAGGCTGCGCCACATCGGTCAGAACGATCGGGCGGAAATACGCGTCCATCGCCTAGAGCACGGCAACATCCGCGGACGCGGCACGCAGAGCGACGGAGGCTTCGCGCGGCAGGTCCGCGCCGATCACGAGCATTTCCTCCGCATCGAAGGTCGCGGCGAACCAGGCGGCCAGCGCCACGGCATCCCGCGGCTGCGCAGAAGGTCCATCCACCGCATCGAGCACGATCTTAGAGGGTGCCCAGACACTGGACTGGCCGTTCTTCATGGCCCAGTCGAGTTCGGTCCGCGTGGCGACGACAACGCAGCGGTTGTCCTTCGAGGCCAGGACCCAGGCATTCTGCTCGATGGCAAGAAGATCGATGCGGCGTTGCGCCATGCGGTGTCCGGTCTGCGGTGCCAGCCCATCGGGGGCTCCGACACAGAAGATCAGCGGGCGCCCCAAGGTCTCCAGTTGGTCGATCCAGCCCTTGAGATACGGCGAGGCGATGGCCGCGTTGCTGAGATAGACGAGTTCGGGATGGCGGGCTTTCTCGACCGCCGCCCGGACAGGCAGCACCTGCCCGCGCGCGCGAACGATTTCCACGCCAAGCGCGCCCGGTCCCCGGTCCAGTTTCTCGATCCGAACGAAGGCGCGCATGGCTTGCGGTTCGCGCAGGATGCGTTCGGCGACACGTTCCGCCAGCGTTTCCAGCAGGTTGAGACGTTCATCGGCCAGCGCCTTGGCGATTGCCTCGGTCACCCGGTCGTAGCTCAGGATACGGTCCACGTCGTCGTCGATCGGCCCACTCAGGGGCTGCACCTCGACCACGACGTTGAAACAGATGCGCTGCGGCGCGCCACGTTCCTTCTGGAATGCGCCGATATCCACCGTCACGATGTGATCGCGCAGGGATATGCGATCAAGCGGTCCGGGGGCTGCCGTTGCCTCGGATCGCTCGAAAGGATGCGCGAAGGCGAGCGTGATTTCGGATGTCATTGGGACTTACCTTTTCGTCCGGTCGTCACGCTACCCCTACAGGTAACACGCAGCCGTGAACAGCCCACAGAGCGGCGTCCGATGGATCGAATGCGTCAGTAGCTCGCCGTACGCCATGTATGACGGTAAAACACATGCACCCCGATCGCGGTCGTCTTTGTGTAAACGTTGCTCCACCGCGGCTTGACGGCTTTCGTGTGGTAGTGCGTCGCACCTTCGGTAAGCTTCGGGGCAACGCCATCGAGCGCCACGCGCGCCACTTTCGCCACGCGCTCATAGGCGCGCGGCTCAGCGATGATTTCCTTCTGACCGTCACAGGTGTAGGTGAACTGGCACTGGAATTTTCGGCCGGTCCCCTGATGGATCACGTCGCAGGCCGAGCCCGGGAAACGTTCCGATTTCACGCGGTTCAGGATTACTTCGGCAACGGCGAACTGGCCCTTCACGGTTTCGCCCCGCGCTTCAAAGTAAAGCGCTTCGGCAAGGCAGCGCCACTCGTCGCCGCCCCTGGCTTTCGGCAATGAATCCACCCAATCCTTGGAGAACTCAATGTCGTAGTCCATCTTGGCCGAGGCAAGATGCTTTTGGCTGGCTTTGGTCAGGGTTTTTTCCAGATGCTCGGATACCGCAGCAGAAGGTTTATTGGTCTGGTTCGCAGAGGCGGCACTTGCCATGAAAATGCCCAAACCAAGCCCCACGATAGCCACCAAGAAAGTTTTGCATAAATAGCGCACGGTTGCGCCCCCCAGGTCATTTCAATGCCCGGTCTCTAGCCGCAGAAAAAGTTGACGTAAAGTTTACGCAGGGAAACAACGTTAACGTCGGCGTGGAGTTGCCTAACACGTTATTCTAGAAACACATCATGTGGACGCAAGGGCTAATCTGGCTACCTGATCTTGCTTGCGATCGCGAGCTGTGCGGCAGCAAGTCGCGCCACAGGCACCCGGAAGGGCGAACAGGAAACATAGTCGAACCCCGCATCACGGCAGAAGGCGATTGATTCGGGATTGCCCCCGTGCTCACCGCAAATCGACAGGGTGATATCAGGCTGGGCGGCTCTTCCTCGGTCCGCGCCAAGCTTGAGCAACTCGCCGACGCCTTCGGTATCGAGCACGTGGAACGGGTCCTCCCTGAAGACCCCTTGCTGCACATAATCCGACATGAACCGGCCCGCATCATCACGCGACAGCCCGTAGGTCATTTGCGTCAGATCGTTGGTGCCGAAGCTCAGGAATGAACAATAGGGCGCGATTTCCGCAGCGCGCAGGGCAGCACGGGGGGTCTCCACCATGACGCCCAGCCTGTAGGTGAAATCCCGGTCCCTCGCCATCCGCACGGCCGCGGCCACCCCGTCGATGGAGGTCTTGACCAGTTCCACTTCCCGCTTGGCGGAGACCAGGGGGATCATGATTTCCGGCACGACAGGCTCGCCATCCTCGCTGGCATCGAGGGTGGCCTCGAAAATCGCCTGGGCCTGCATTTCGTAGATTTCCGGCACCGTCACCCCAAGCCGAACACCGCGCAGGCCCAGCATCGGATTATATTCCGACATGGCCTCAATCCGCCGGGTCACGTCGGACAAGGCCAACCCCAAGGCTTCGGCCAGTTCGCGTTGGCCGGCACGGTCGGTCGGCAGGAATTCATGCAGCGGCGGGTCGAAAAGGCGGATGCAGACCGGCTTGCCTTGCATGATCCTGAAAAGCTGCGTGAAGTCGTCGCGCTGCATCGGCAGGAGCCGTTCCAGCACAGCGCGCCTGTCTTCGGAACTTGCGGCAAAGATCATCTCGCGCATCACCGTAAGGCGGCTTGGGTCGAAGAACATGTGCTCGGTCCGGCAGAGGCCGATGCCTTGTGCATTGAAATTGCGGGCCGTCTTGGCGTCCTCTGGCGTGTCGGCGTTCGCCCGGATGCCGATATCGCGCAACTCGTCCGCCCAGATCATCAGCGTCTGGAAACTGTCATCCAGTGCCGCCTCGCGCATCTTCGGCGCGCCGGCCAGAACTTCGCCCCGCGTGCCGTCTATGGTGATGATTTCGCCTTCACCGAAAATGCGCCCGTCTTTCGTGACCAGTTGCTTTTTCTCGCGGTTGAAGCTCATGTTGGACGCACCGACGACGCAAGGCAGGCCGATGCCGCGCCCGATCACCGCCGCGTGGCTGGTGATGCCGCCGCGTTCTGTCAGCACCGCATGGGCCGCGTGCATGCCGCGGATATCCTCCGGCGTGGTCTCCCGGCGCACCAGAATGCAGGCCTCGCCCCGCGCGGCGCTGGCCTGCGCATCATTGGCTGAAAAGACGATCTGCCCGGTGGCAGCCCCCGGGCTCGCCGCGATCCCGCGGCCGATCACGTCGCGCTCGGCGCCCGGGCTGATCTGGCGGTGAAGCAGTTCCGACAGGGTGCGTGGCTGCACCCGCATCAGCGCCTCGGCCTTCGAGATGATGCCGTCCTCGGCGAGCTTGACCGCGATGCGCACAGAAGCCCGGCTGGACCGCGCGACCCGCACGCCATCCAGAATGAAGAGATTGCCGTCCTCGAGCACGAATTCGACCTGCATCTCCTCGCGCAATTTCTCGCGCATCTGAGCGGCATGGTTCTTCAGGGCGGCAAAGGCCTTCGGAGCCAATTCCTCAAGAGAGTTGCCGCGCGGATCCTTGGTGAGGTAGAGCGCTGCCTTGTCGCCTTCGAGCGCATCCCGCCCCTGGCTCTGGCTGAGGTAGCGCCCGGTGATCTGCGGCAGACCGGTGTCCCCGTCCACCAGTTGCAGCACACCGGAGCCGCATTGCCCTTGCCCGAGACCCAAGACCATCTCCTGCACCACGAGCCCGAGGCCCGCATCCGCGGGTGCGCCCTTGGCCTGGCGCAGCAGCCGTGCGCTCGTTCCGTCCCACGCCCGGGCCATCGATTTCAGGACAGCGGTCAACTGATCCGACAGCGCCTCGGGAAAGGGTTCTTCGAGTTCTGCCTCATAGGCCTTCAGCACGTCATGAAGTCCCGCCACGCCATCACGCTTGACATTATCGAACATATCCGGGTCAAGTCTGGCCACATCTACGGCAAAAGATTCCACAAATCGCGCGAAAATGGCTGTGGCGGCGGTTTCTCCAAGTTTCGGAGAGAGGCGCCGCAGGCGATCCTCATTCATCCCGATATTCAGGACCGCCCCCGGCCCGCCCCAGTCCGGATCCTCGGACGAAGGGCGCACGCAGAGCAGCGCATCATCGGGGAATTGCGAGACGATGGCTGCGATGTCGGGCATCTCGCCATTGGCAATCCGCTGCACCGCTTCGAAGGAAAGCGCGACGGTGCGCGGCACCGGCAGGTCGAGCCGCACCAGGCGCTGCAGACATTTCGCCCGCCCGCCGTGGGATTCTGTGCAAATCGGCGCACCGGGCGTCACGAGCGTGGTGTGAGGATTATTCTGCACTGCGGCACCTGTTCTTTCTCAGGCGCAGCATAGGCTGTAAACCTTGCGTGACAAGTCCTTGGTTGCCGCGCAATGCCGCAGGCCCTGTCGCAGGGCTACCCGTCGATTCTGCTCAGATCCGCCACCGAAGAACAGATCGTCTTGATCCGGTGCAGCAGGTTCAGGCGGTTGCGTCGCACCGTGCTGTTGTCGGCATTGACCTGAACCGCTTCGAAGAAGGCATCGATCGGGCCGCGCAATGCCGCCATGGCCGTCATGGCCTTTGCGAATTCCTGTGCCACCATCGCCGGGTTGATCTTCGCTTCCGCTGCATCCAGCGCCGCGAACAGCGCGCGCTCCTCATCCGTTTCGGCGAACTTCACATCCGGGCCGTAGGAATACTCCACGCCATCCGCCTCTTCGGCCTGTGTCAGGATGTTGTTGGCCCGTTTGAACGCCTGGATGAGGTTCGCGCCATCATCGGTCTTCATCACCTCCGACAGCGCCGTGGCACGTTTGACGAGCAAGGCCAGATCGTCATTGCCGGGCATCGCGATACAAGCGTCGATGATGTCGTGGCGGATGCCCTGATCGCGCAGGTAGACCTTCAGGCGGTCGTGGAGGAAGGACAGCAGGTCGGCGCTCATTTCCGGCAGGCTGGCCGCTATGCCTTCAATCCAGGAGCCCTCCCTGAAGTCCGGCTTCTCAACAGTGTCGTCGAGACGCTTTCTGACCGTCTGCAGCGCACTGGAGAAAACGCCTTTCTCGGCGATCTCTTCCAGAGTTTCCTTCAGCGTGAAAAGGTCTTGCGCGGGATGGCTGTCGTCGCCGTTCCGGATCTCGAACTTGAGAAGCTCCGCATCAATGAAACGTGTGAGGTTCAAAGTGATGTTTCGATCCAGAACCGTCCGGATTATTCCCAGAGCCGTGCGCCTCAGCGCAAACGGATCCTTGCTCCCGGTCGGCTTTTCGCCGATCGCCCAGAAGCCTGTCAGCTTGTCGATTTTCTCTGCCAGCGCCACGGCCACGGAGACCGGTGCCGTCGGTACGTCGTCGGAGGGACCGAGCGGCGCGTAGTGCTCCTGTGCTGCGGCGGCAATGGCATCCGACCGACCCGAGGCCTTGATGTAATATCGCCCCATAAGCCCTTGAAGTTCAGGGAATTCATAGACCATTTCCGAGGAAAGGTCGGCCTTCGCGAGCCGCGCGGCTTCCTCGGCCTCATCGGGGTCGGCACCGACCAGCGGGGCGATCTCGCGGGCCAGCGCCGCCATCCGCGCGATCAACTCCGCCTGGGTGCCAAGCTTGTTGTGGAAAGTCACGTTTTCAAGTGCTTGCAGCCAGACGTTCATGTCAGATTTGGCAATGCGCAGATCGTTTTCCCAGAAGAATTTCGCGTCCGACAGCCGCGCGCTCAGCACCTTTTCATTGCCCGCAAGGATCGTGGCGCCATTGTCGGCGGTTTCGCGGTTGGCCACGGTGATGAAACGCTCGATGCAACCGGTCTTGGGGTTCTGCACGGAGAAGAACTTCTGATGTTCCTTCATCGAGGTTTGCAACACCTCGGGCGGCAGGTCGAGGAAGGCATCACCAATCCGGCCCATCAGCACGACAGGCCATTCCACCAACCCTGCGACCTCGACCAGAAGGTTCGCGTCCTCGACCACCTCCAGACCGTTGGCGAACGCCTGGTTGGTGGCGTCGTGCCAGATCATCTCCGCGCGTTCCTTGGCATCAAGAACCACAGATTTCTGCTTCAGCTTCGCGGTATAATCATCGAAGCCTGATACGGAAAATCGCCCCGGCGCCATGAAGCGGTGGCCTTGGGTGCTGGCGCCAGCGTGGATCCCGTCGATTTCCAGGGGCACCACTTCGGCACCTGCCTCGTCGCTCAGCAGACAGAGGATGGAGTGCAGCGGCCGCACCCAGCGCAGGCTGCCCGACCCCCAACGCATGGATTTGGGCCAGGGAAAATTGCGAACGGTCGCCTCAAGTACCTCGGCGATGATCTCCGCCGCAGGGCGTCCGGGTTTTTCGATCCGCGCGAAGAGTATGGCACCCTTGGGTGTCTCGCGCGCTTCCAGATCGGCACGGGTCAGCCCTGCGCCGCGCAGAAAGCCTTCAATCGCCTTTTCGGGAGCATCCGCCCGTGGCCCCTTGCGCTCCTCCACCGTGGTCGGGCTCGCGGCCAGAAGCCCCTCGATCGTGAGCGCAAGCCGACGCGGTGTCGAGAAAGCGGCGGCCGAAGCATAGGTGAGCCCCGCCTCCACCAGACCATCGGTCATCAGCTTTTTCAGGTCCTCGGCGGCGCGGCCCTGCATGCGCGCCGGAATTTCCTCGGAGAAAAGTTCGATCAGAAGGTCAGGCATCAGTTTTCGTCCCGTCTTGGGCATTCTTCGCCGACGATGGTGCCGTCATAGGCCTTCTCGCCGCAGTCGTTGAGTTCATGCCAGATATAGCCGCGCCCGTCCTCGGTGACGGCGACGATCCGGTCCACGCCGAAGGCCACGTTCTTCTCCCCGAGGAAGGCCAGCGCGGTGCCTGCCTGCAAGGCCGCGGCGATGGCCGTGGCGTCGAAGCAATCGAACCAATCCGGCGCATTGCGCGGCGTGGCCCGGTCCAGCACCACATAGGTCTCGGAGAGCATCGCGAGGTTCGCAGAAGTCGTGAAACAGGCGCGAAAGCGGATCGGCGAGCTGTCCGCATCGATCGCGGTGATGCCCTCGGCGAGGATCGGCTCGGGCGTCTGCGAGGTGAGCGGGGTCAGGCGCACCTCCGCGACATCGGCGGACACGTCTTCATAGAAGCCATAGACCTGCAAGTAGTAGAGCGCGCCCCCGGCGACGAGAGCGGCGAGCAAGATGACGAGCGCGGCGATCTTGCCCTTCATGGGAAGACCCGCGCGGCATCGGATGAGTGTTGCGCGCGGCGCGTCACGCCGCGGTCTCCGGCTGCCAACCGCCCACGGGCGTCTGCAGGAAAGCATCCGCACAGAGCTTCGCCAAAGCCCGCACCCGCCCGATATAGGCCTGCCGCTCGGTCACGGAGATCACGCCGCGCGCATCGAGCAGGTTGAAGATGTGGCTTGCCTTGATGCACTGATCATAGGCGGGATGTACCATGACGATGCGCTTGCCGGTCTTCGGATCGTCCTTCGGCGCGTCGAGGATTTCGCGACAATGCGCTTCGGCCTCTTCGAAATGGCGCAGCAGCACCGCCGTGTCCGCAGTATCGAAGTTCCAGCGCGCGTATTCCTCTTCGGTCTGCTTGAAAATGTCGCCGTAGGTCAGCGGAATCGGGGTTTGCGGGTCGTTGAAGGGCATGTCCATCACATGGCTGACGCCGAGCACATACATCGCCAGACGCTCCAGCCCATAGGTAAGCTCGCCTGATACAGGGTGGCAATCATGCCCGCCGACCTGCTGGAAATAGGTGAACTGGCTGACTTCCATGCCGTCGCACCAGACCTCCCAGCCGAGCCCCCAGGCACCGAGCGTCGGGCTTTCCCAGTCATCCTCGACAAAGCGGATGTCATGCAGCGCCATGTCGATGCCGATTGCTTCCAGTGAGCCCAGATAGAGGTCCTGCAGGTCGGGCGGAGACGGTTTTATCAGAACCTGGTACTGGTAGTAGTGCTGCAGACGGTTCGGGTTCTCGCCGTAACGCCCGTCGGTCGGACGACGCGAGGGCTGCACGTAAGCTGCGGCCCAGGGTTTCGTGCCCAGGCTGCGCAAGGTAGTGGCGGGGTGAAAAGTGCCTGCCCCAACTTCCATGTCATAAGGCTGCAGGATCGCGCAGCCCTTCGACGCCCAATAGGACTGTAGCCGCAGGATGATCTCCTGAAACGATCTGGGGGCGGAAGGCGGTGCGGACATGGGCGGCCTCGGAGGTTGTGCTGCGCGCCTTTCCTACGTGGGGCGGCGCACAGGGTCAATTCCACCACATGCGATAAATTGCGCCGCTGACTTATGGTCAAAACCGGCCGCTTCTGTATACCTGTCCCGGTTCGGGAAAATGCAGAGGTTTTCGGCAGTATGATACGGTGGATGACGGGTGCGGTACTATTGATGATAGCCTTCTTGCAACCGCTTCAGGCGCAGACGGCGGGCGATGTGGTCTGGGTGCAGATCGAGGCACAGCCCAGCCTCGGCGAGGGGCTTGCGCGCGCCCAAGACTACGCGGGACGGCTCGAGGATGTAAACGGGTTCGCGCTCGGCAACGGTTGGTATGCTGTGGCGCTCGGCCCGTATCTGAGGGCGGATGCCGATCAGGTGCTGCGGGTCTACCGCGCCGAAGGGCTGATCCCGCGCGACAGCTACATCGCCTTCAGCGGCGCCTATGCCGAACAGTTCTTTCCAGAGGGCGCGGATGTCCTGCGTCTCGGAACAGCCCTTGCGGTACCGAACGCCCCGGCGGCGCCGGAGCCAACCGAAGCAGCACCTGAACCTCTGGTGTCCGCCGGCAGCGACCCCGAGACCCCGGCCGAAGCGCGGCTCAGCGAACGGCTTTTGAGCCTCGAGCAGCGCCAGGAAATCCAGATCGCGCTGCAGGATGCGGGGTTCTACAACAGCACCATCGATGGCGCCTTCGGACGCGGCACCCGCGCCTCGATGGAAGCCTGGCAAAGCGCCAACGGCATGGCGCCCACCGGCGTGCTGACGACGGCGCAGCGCGCGGCCTTGATTGCGCAGTATAATGCCATTCTGGATGGTCTGGATCTTGCCATCGTCCGCGACACTGAAGCCGGCATCGCCCTGCAACTGCCGACGGGTGTCGTGGGGTTTGACCGTTATGAGGCGCCTTTCGCGCGGTACGAGCCAAAGGGCGACCTCCCGGCGAGGGTGCTGCTGATCAGCCAGACGGGTGATGCGGATACGCTGGCGGGTCTTTATGACATCCTGCAATCGCTGGAAATCGTGCCGCTTGACGGCCCGCGCAGCCTGTCGGGCGACGGCTTCTCGATCCTCGGGCGCAATGCAGAGATCGTGAGCGAGACCAAGGTCAGTCTGCTCGAGGGGCAGATCAAGGGCTTCACCCTGATCTGGCCCGCCGGGGACGAGACGCGGCGCACGCGGCTTTTGGCGGAAATGGAGGCCAGCTTCACCCGGCTTGAGGGCGTGCTCGAGCCAGCACCCGATGCCGGCGCCGATCAGCAGATCGACCTCATTGCAGGGCTTCGCGTCCGGCAACCGCTGACGTCGCGATCCGGTTTCTACGTCGATGCCAGCGGTACGGTCGTGACCACGGCGGATGCGGTGCAAAGCTGCACCCGGATCCTGCTCGATAACGCGGTGGAGGCGCGGACGCGCGCCGTGGACGCGGCCAACGGACTGGCACTTCTCGAACCCGTCACGCGGATCGCGCCGCCCGGTGTCGCGCGCTTCGGATCGCAGGTGCCGCGACTGCAATCGGAGGTGGCCGTTGCGGGCTATTCCTATGGCGGCAAACTCAACGCGCCTTCGATGACCTTCGGAGTGCTGGAGGAGTTGCGCGGCCTGCAGGGCGAAACCGGGGTCAAAAGGCTGAGCCTCAATGCCCTGCCCGGCGATGCGGGCGGACCGGTCCTGGACGAGGCGGGCAATGTTATCGGCATGTTGCTCTCGCGTCCCGAGGGCGACCGGCGTTTGCCGCAGGACGTGAGCTTCGCGCTGGCTGGAGGCGTGATCGCCGATGTCCTGCGCGCGGCGGGCCTTCGCGTCGACCAGGCCGACGAGACCGCTGCGCTGGCACCGGAAGACATCACCGAGCGGGGTCTCGGCATGACCGTTCTGGTGACGTGCTGGGAATAAGCACAAATCCGTCTAAAAACTGCCTCAAAGACGCAGTTCTCTCTTCATGGGTGTTTGCGGGGCGTTAACTCCCGGACGCCATTGTAATGCTCGCGTGGGGGCGCGCGCTGTGCAAGCAGCATGAGGATGGAGTGGATGAATGTTCAAGACGGTTTTGGCGTCGGCCTTGGCCTGCGCAATGGCCTTGCCTGCCGCAGCACAGATCGCGGGGTCCGGCAGCACCAAGGTCAAGATGGTGGAATACACGTCACCGATGATGCCACCGGCCAACTACAAGGGCCAATGGTGGACGTCACCGGATAATTGCCAGTATTCGCGGGCGGGGCGTCCGGGCGAGACGGTCTGGTACCTGATCGTCAACACCGCGCATATGCAGTGTGAGCGGCGGCTGATCCAGCGCGTGATGAGCGATTACCAGTAATGACTAGCCCGCAAGGCCCGGCGTGATGTAGATCAGCGTCGGGCCTGGCGTATCGAAGGCCGCGCGCACGGCCTCCTGCAATTGCGCGAGCGTTGTCGGGGCCACGGCAGCTGCGCCGAAGGCCTCCGCCAATTTGCGGAAATCCGGGTTATGCGCGATCACCGCATTGGGGGCGATCTGCGCACGCGTCATGCTGTCCTCGATCTCGCCCAGTTTGCCGTTGTCCCAAAGCAGTATGGGCAGGCTGAGACCCAGTTCCACCGCTACACCCAATTCCTGCATGGTGTAGTGGAATCCGTAGTCCCCGATGATGGCGAGCGTCGGCTTGCCACGCCGCGCGACTGCGCCGCCGATCGCCGCTGGCGTCGCATATCCCAGCGTGCCGAAGCCGTAAGGGTGGTGCCAGTGCCCGGGACGGTCCATGTCCCAGATTTCCTTGGCGGCATAGGCGAATTGCGTCATGTCGGAATAGATCATCGTGCCTTCCGGCAGGCAGGCGCGCAAGGCGTCGCAGACGGGCAGGATGCCGGGGCGTTCCGCGTCGACCTCGGCCCGCCACCGCTTGCGCGTCGCGGCGATCTCGGCAGTGTCCCACAGGCTTTCATGGCTGTGCCCGCTCAAGGCCTCGCGCACCGCGGCCATGATGTCAAAGGCTTCACCGACGATCTGCATGTCGCCCTTCTGGCGCGCTCCGGTCATCAGCGAGGGGTCGATATCGATCCGGATGGTAGGGCAGGAATGACCCGCCTCGTGCCGCCACAAATCGACCTCGGCTAGTTCCGAGCCAATGACCATGACCAGATCGGCCTGCGCCAAGACAGTGGCGGAATCGGGTCGGGCCAGAGTGGAGCCGAAGTAGTAGGGATGATCGCCGGGGATGATGCCACGCCCGGCATATGTGCAGAACACGGCGGCCCCGCAGAGGGTTGAGATCTCTCCGTAAATACCGGCGCCGCGCGTGGCACCGCCCCCGAGAATCATGACCGGGCGCCGTGCCTGCTTCAGGGCATGCGCAATCTCGCGCCCGAGATGAAGATCACGACTGTTTTTTTCCAGCACAGCGTCCTCAAGCCGAGCGGGCGCTGCAGGCGCACGTGCTTCGAGCACCGAAATCGGCACCTGAATATGCTTGGGACGCCGGCGGCTGGTGTCGAATTCGGAAAACGCCCGGTCGATCAGATTATAGGCAGCCTCCGCAGTACGGGCTTCCTCGGACCAGTCGCAGACCGTGGCCGCAGCCGCGCGCTGGTCGCGCATCTGGTGAAGTTGGCCCTTGCGCGCCGCAGTCTCATCAAGGCAGGAGGAGATCACCAGCATGGGAACGCTGTCGGAATAGGCCTGCCCCATCGGCGTCATGATGTTGCACAGGCCCGGTCCGGTGATCACATAAGCCACGCCGGGCCTGCCGGTGGCGCGCGCATAGCCGTCGGCCATGAAGCCCGCGCCCTGTTCGTGGCGCGCCAGAACATGGGTGATCCCCGCCTCTTCGATGCCGCGGTACATTTCCTGATTGTGGACGCCCGGAATGCCGAAGACGACCTCGACGCCGCGGGCCTTGAGCATATGCGATATCTGGGCACCCAGGGGGTGTTGCATGTCAGTTTCTCCAGAAATGAACGGTGAAGATGGCATAGACCGCGAGGAGTTCCAGGCGTCCCAGCAGCATGCCGAGCGTCAGCAGCCATTTGGCGGTATCATTGAGGCCGGAAAAGTTCCCGGCCGGTCCGATCTGATCGCCCAAGCCCGGACCCACATTGGCCAGAGCCGTCGCCGCACCAGAGACCGAGGTCACGAAGTCGAGCCCGGTCAGGCTGAGCGCGACCGCGAGCAGACCCAGCGTGACCACGAAGAACATGAAGAAGGACATGACGGAGGACAGCACGTCCTCGCTCACCGGGCGGCGGTCGTAGCGCACCACGAAAACCCCGTTGGGCGAGCGTATCTTGCGCAGTTGCATTCGGATCGACGCAAAAAGGAGCTGGTATCGGAAGATCTTGATGGAACAGGCCGTCGATCCGGCGCAGCCGCCGATGAGGCCAATGAAAAAGAACAGCGCTATCAGGAACGGGCCCCATGTCATGTAGTCAACCGAGGCATAGCCGGTTCCGGTGATGATCGAGGTGATGTTGAAGAGCGCCTCCCGGAACGACTTGCTCCAGTGGTGTGGGAAGATCTGGGTCAGGCAGATTGTCATCACCACGGCAAGAATGAAGATGGTGAGCAGGAATACCTGGATCTGCGTGTCCTTCCAGAAGGGCTGAAAGCTGCCGTTGACCATCTGCACGTAGCGCACGAAGGGAAGGGCCGCGAGGATCATGAATACCGACGCGACATATTCGAGGTTCCCCGAAAAAGCGCCGAAGGAGGCATCATAGGTGGAAAAACCACCCGTTGACACGGTCGTAAGCGCATGCACGCTGGCATCGAAAGGCTCCATGCCGAAGACCAGATAGGCGAGCGCGCAGACCATGGTCAGGCCGAGATAGATGGTCGAGATCTGGCTCGCGATCTGGCCGGCGCGCGGCAGGATTTTCCCCATGGTCTCGAAAGCCTCGGAGCGGAAGATCTGCATCCCGCCGACCCTGAGTTCAGGCAGGAAGACCATCGCCACGACGATGATCCCGATCCCGCCGAGCCACTGCAGGATGCCGCGCCAGAGCAATATCCCCTTGGGCTGAGTGCCCAGTTGGGTAAACACGGTCGACCCGGTGGTGGTCAGGCCGGACATCGCTTCGAAATAGGCATCCACAAACCGGGCTTCGAGGGCTCCAAGTATGAAGGGGAGCGCTCCGAAGAGCGGCAGGACGACCCAGACGCTGGTGGTCAGCAGGAAGGTTTGCTGGAGCGTCAGCCCTTCCTTCACGCCGTTTGCGCAGGCGAGGGCAATCAGGCTGCCGCTCAGAATGGTGATGAGCGCGGATTCAGCGAAGACCGGCCAGTGGCCGCGTCCCTGCGCCAGATCCACCAGCATCGGTAGCAACATGGCCAGCCCGAGCACAGCCACCAGCAATCCGATCACATATCCGACGGGGCGCAGGTCCAACATGGCTGCAGCGTTGGCGTGGGTGCGGCGCGGTGTCAAGCATCCCCCGACCGGACGTGGCAGCTTCGCAGGGTCAGAACCCGTATTGATCGAAGAAAACGTGACGGATGATGTCTTCGCGCCGGATACCGAGGTCTGCCAGTTCGGCATCGGATTTCAACTGCAACCGTTCGACGAGGCGCAGACGGCGGCTCGCCTGGGAGGCGGAGATCAGCACCGAAGCAACCGCGGAGATGCTGTCGATGAAGCTCAGGAGGGCGCTGCCGGCACCGCTCAGGGGTCGGGCGCGCGCTGCGGGATGATAGGCCATGGGAGGATCCTTTCGTGGACCGGGTCAAGAGGTCTGACCCGATACACCGACCGATCGACACGGAGTACCGCTATTTCATCATAGCCGCTTTCCTTCTGGCGCATGAAAAAACGCGCCCCGAGGAGCGCGTTTCCATGTTCTTGCGATGGCCGTGTCAGCCGACGTGGAAGAGCGTGCCGAAGAGTTTCGGATCGAGGCTGTCCGAGGCGAAGGTATCGCCTTCGGTCAGAACGCTGACCGCATCATGGCTGTGCAGGCTCTCCTGATGGCTCGCGACAATGCGGAAATCTCCGACGCGGACATCCGCCTGAAGCTGCTCGCAGAAGAGCCGTGCCGCGTCCTCCACGAAGATCGGGTTCGCCGCGTTCAATTCCGCGAAGGCCTGCTCGTCCTCGCGCTTGACCATCACCTGCGTCTCGGTCGGCACCGCGCGGCGGCAAGCCTCGATCAGGTCCTCGAACCAGAGACAGCCTGCGTCGGTGTCGATTTCGACGGAAATCCGCGCCACGGAGCGCTGCGAATGGGGCGTTGCCAGTTGGCCGCGGGTCGCACGGGCATGTTCGGACAGCTCCAGCGAGCAGGGACAGGTCGAGGAATACACATAGTCGAGATGCATGAACTTCTTGCGCACCCCGGACTTTTCAACCAGCTCCAGCGCGATGTCGTAATACTGATAGCCGGAAAGACCCGAGCGCAGGCTTTCCACCTTCATCGGGAAACTGAAGCGCATCTGGATGCGGGCATCGAAGCTGTCAAGATCGCTGATGTAGTCGTCCAGCGCGGCCTCGATCACCTCGAAGCTGAAGGTGGCTTCGGCATGTTTGTAGAAACTGCGCATGATGCGCGACATGTTGATGCCCTTCTTGTCGGCCTCGAGGCTGACGGAGCCGGTCACCGACGTCTCGAGCGTCAGATCGCCGTTGTCGCGGGTATGAAAGCGGATCGGAAGGCGGAAATTGGATATGCCCACATGCTGGATCTGCTGCTTGGCCCCGCGGATCAGGCTCGCAGGTCCGTTCTGCAGGTCAGGCAGCGTCGACTTGTAGGCCTCATCGACCCTGAAAGTTTCGGGATACTGACGCGAGAAGGACGGATAGGCCATCCGGTCCCGCCCGGGCAACAGGCGTGCCACGGTCGGATCAAGCTCGAGGATTTCGCTATCGGATGCGCTCTTGACCCATTGACGCAACAGGTTCAGCGCTTCTTCGGCCTCCTTGCGGTCCGGTGTGGCATCAAGCATGGGTGTGTGGATATTCATCGCTATGTCCCTTCATGACGGCGTCGTCCCCTATGTAGGGCGTCAACGACACGTCTCCAAATCTTACCACAGATATACGCAAACCGGCTGGCGGGAGATCACTTTATCCCTGCAAGGTTTTTGGTCCCGCCTCGGGCTTTCGCGAATCTGCGATCAAACTGCATCGAGCGCGGCGCGGATATCCGCGACCAGATCCTGCCCGTCCTCGATGCCAACGCTGATCCGGACAAGGCCCGGCGTTATGCCGAGCGCGTCCTTCTGATCCTGCGGAAGGCGTTGATGCGTGGTGGTCGCGGGATGCGTCAGTATGGTCTTTGCGTCGCCGAGATTGTTGGAGATCACCCCGATGCGGATGGCGTTGAGAAAACGGAAGGCCGCCTCCTTGCCTGCCTTCAGATCGATCGCGAGCACCGTGCCGCCCTGCTGCATCTGACGGCGAACCAATGCGTTCTGCGGGTGGGCGGCGAGGCCGGGATAGATCAGTTGGCGCAGCTTTTCGTGGCCTTCAAGCGCTGTTGCGATGGCCAGCGCATTCGTGGTCTGGGCGCGCACGCGCAGGTCCATTGTCTCGAGCCCCTTCAGCATCACCCAGGCGGTAAAGGGACTCATCGAGCCTCCGGTATGCTTCATGTAGGGCTCGACGGTCTTGCGGATGAAGTCGCGTGTACCGAGGATCACGCCGCCCAGGGCGCGCCCCTGCCCGTCGATGTGTTTGGTGGCCGAATAGATCACGACATCGGCGCCCTGCGCGATGGCATCCGACCAGACAGGCGTCGCGAAAACGTTGTCGACGAGAACCTTGGCGCCCACGGCATGGGCAAGCGCCGCCACGGCTTCGATGTCGACCACCTGCAGCGTCGGATTGGAAATCGATTCGAAGAACACCGCCTTGGTATCCCGGCGGATGGCAGCCTTCCAGGCAGCCAGATCCGTGCCATCGACGAAGGTGACCTCTACGCCGAAACGGGTCAGGATCTCCTCCAGCACGTAGAGGCAGGAACCGAAGAGCGCGCGGGCCGAGACCACGTGATCTCCCGCCCGCAACATCGACGTCAGCGCCCCGGAGACGGCCGCCATGCCGGAGGCCGTGGCGAAGGCATCCTCTGCGCCTTCGAGCGAGGCGATCCGTTCCTCGAACATCGCCACCGTCGGATTGCCATAGCGGGCATAGATGAACTCATCGGGGCCCGCTTCGATGAACCGCGCCTCCGCCGCTTCGGCGCTCTCATAGACGAAGCCCTGCGTGAGGAAAATGGCTTCGGAGACTTCGCCATACTGGCTGCGGCGGGTGCCGGCGTGCACAGCACGGGTGCGCGGGTTCAAATCCTTCTTCATCACTTCTTCCTCCGGCCCCTTGCGGGCACAAAAAAACCCCAGACGCGGTCAAAGCGACGGGGGTTTCCTCATCCAGTGACCTTTTAGCGGGATGTTTAACGTGGCCCGCAATCCGGTAACAAATCGCCACGGGGCTTGGGTACAGCAGGTGGTGTTGCGCGTCAACACCGTCACGGTGCTGTAACCCTACCTTCACCCGCCCGTCGTATGGTTCATTCATAGATCAGCCACAATATCTTGTAGAGAGGGCGCGCCATGCCGCTGCTCCGGGTCAATGCGACGCTTAATGGGCTCGCGCTGCATGATGAGGACGCGCCAGCGCGGGACAGGCTTGCACGGTTGGCCCGAGGGACTGGCCCGGTGGTCATCATGCTGCATGGTTACAAATACGCGCCCGGCCACCGGTTGCATTGCCCGCATTCGAAGATTTTCGGGATGGCGGCCACCGGCTGGCCCCCTGCACTCGGTATTGGCATCGGTCGGGCGGACGAAGGGCTGGGCATCGCCTTTGGCTGGTCGTCGCGCGCTTCGTTCCGCGCGGCCCATGGCCAGGCCCGCGCCCTTGGGGAGCCGCTGGCGCGGGTGATCCGTATCCTGCGCACGAAGGCGCCGGAGCGTCCGGTCCATGTCATCGCACATTCGCTCGGCTCGGAAACCGCGCTGAGTTGCCTGGCCCATCTGCCCGGCGGGTCGGTCGACCGGATGCTGCTGCTCACCGGCGCCAGTCACCGCGCACATGCCGCCCTGATGCTGCAAACCCCCGCCGGACGCACGGCGGAAGTCTTCAACGTGACAAGCCGGGAGAACGATCTTTTCGACACCTTGTTCGAAAAACTGATCGCGCCGCTCGATCCGCTGGATGGTGCCCTGGGGCGCGGGATCGAGGCGCCGAATGCGCTGAACCTGCAACTCGACTGCCCCGAAACGCTTGGCGCGCTTGCGAAACTGGGACTGCCGGTGGCGCCATCCGACCGCACCGTCTGCCACTGGTCGAGCTACACGGCGGCCGGGCGTCATGGGCTTTTATCAGGCCCTGATGCGAGAGCCTTCGCGCCTGCCGCTCGCCATGCTGGCCGCCCGCCTCCCTGCAGAGCAGGCGCCGCGCTGGTCGCGCTTGCGCGCCGTGCTTGAAAAAGACCCTGCGGCGCCGCGCATGGTCGGCGGCCTTGCCCATCGCGTAAAAAGGCGCATCATGGTGTTTGCCGCACAGCAGGGAAATGACAATGAGCACGCCTATTGACCTCTACTTCTGGCCAACGCCGAACGGCTGGAAAATCTCCATAGCGCTGGAGGAAATGGGCCTCGCCTACACAACCCATCTCGTCAACATCGGCGCAGGTGAGCAGTTCGCCCCTGATTTCCTGAAGATCGCGCCGAACAATCGTATGCCCGCAATTGTTGATCACAACGGTCCGGATGGCGCGCCCATATCGGTCTTCGAGTCCGGTGCGATCCTGCTGTATCTGGCGGAAAAGACTGGCACATTCGGCGGCCGCACGGCGCGCGAGCGGATCGCCGTCACGGAATGGCTGATGTGGCAGATGGGCGGCCTCGGCCCGATGGCAGGTCAGGCGCATCACTTCCTCAAATACGCCCCGGCGATGGACCCGCCGAACGACCTGCCCTATGCCAAGGACCGCTATCGCAACGAAACCGCACGGCTTTACGGCGTGCTGGACCGTCGTCTGGCGGAGCATGAATACGTCGCCGGTGATTTCTATTCCATCGCCGATATGGCGATCTGGGGCTGGGCCTCGCTCTGGGAAGGCCAGCAGCAGACTCTGGAGGACAAACCCAACATGGCGCGCTGGCTCGATCTTCTGGGCGCGCGTCCGGGCGTGCAGGCAGGACGCGCACTTCATGCGGAGAAACGCGCGGATTTCCGCACCGACAAGGCCGCACAGGACAAGCTCTTCAAGCGCGGTTGAGCGGGCGACGCTTTCCGCCGATCCGGATTTTCCCTTTGCCAAAAGGGGTAGTTTCCGACCAAGGTCGAAGCCATGACAATGCACGCCATGATGCTCGACGTCGAAACCTACTATAGGCCCGGAATGCTGGTCTATATCGCCGGGGCCTTCCATTTCGTCGGGTTGATCATCACGCGTCAGGTGGTTCTGCGCCTGCTGCTGATGGCCGGCTCCTGTCTTTACGTGTTCTACTATGCGACGGTCGCCGAGACGCCGCTTTGGGATGCGATCTACATCAGCTTCATGATCATCACCGCGAATGTGATCGGGCTGATCAGCCTGTTCGCCCGGCAATCACGGTTTGCCATTCCCCGCGCACATGCCGATATCTACCCGCTGTTTCCACCACTTCCACCCGGCGATTTCCGCGCCCTGATGAAGCTCGCCCGCCGCTATAGGGTCGATCGCGAGGAGCGTCAGATCACCACGGAAGGAACCGTCGGCCACAAGCTCTATTTCGTCATCAGCGGCAGCACGCGGCTGCGCAAGGGCGACGCGGAGTTCATCCTGCCGCCCTTGTATTTTCTGGGAGAAATCGCCTTTCTGATCGGCCAACCTTCTTCTGCCAGCGCCTGGTTGCATCCCGGCGCGGAAGTCCTCGAATGGGATTTCGGCGACCTCAAGCGCAAGTGCCGCCGCAACTCCCGGTTCAGGCTGGCGCTGGAGGCCGCCATCTCGGTGGATCTGTCGCGCAAGGTGGCGCGTGCGGTCGGCGCCAATTCCGTGCGTTATCCGCTCGGCGTGCCGTCCGAGGCCTGGACCCGCGCGGGCTAGGCCTTCGGTTCCTCGTCCTTTTCCTCGATCAGATAGGGCTGGAGCGCCATGAACTGCCACATCAGGAAGGCCATCAGCGCCAACGGGAAGGCAAATGTCTCGATCTTGACCCAGGCGTCGGTGGACATTGTGCGCCAGACGATTTCATTGGCGAGCGCAAGGGCGGCAAAACCCGCGCAGAGCCTGCGGGTCAGGATCATCCAGCCTTCCTCCCGCATCGGCATCATCTCCTGCATGACGTAAGCCAGATAGGACTTCCCACGCATCAGACCGATGCCCAGCAGCAGCGCAAAGAGCCCGTAGACGATGGTGGTTTTCATCTTGAAGAAACGCTCGTCATTGAACCAGGCTGTGAGCCCGCCGAAGAAGATCACCATGAAGGCGGTGAAGACCTGCATCCGGCTGAGCTGCCCGGTAAGTTTCCACAGGATCGCCATGGCGATCAGCAGGATGGGTACGAAGATCAGCGCCGACATGATGAAGCCGGTGTATTCCGTTCCACCCACGAGGAAGGTGTCGTCCTTGATCCTGAGGTAGATCAGGAAGAAAAGGATGGTGGGCCCGAGTTCGAGCACCTGTTTCACTACGGGGTTGATCGGTTTTGCCACGGTCATGTCCTGCGATTATCCTCCCATCTCAACTATCACGGCGCCGAGCGCAATCAATGCCATCAGGGCAATGCGCCGCGGACCCACTGTTTCCTTGAGGAACACCCAGCCGATGACAGCGGCGAAAACCGTCGAGGTCTCGCGCAGCACCGCCGCTTCGCCGACCTTGTCAAGGCGCGTGGCCAGCATGATCGCGCCGAAGCTGCCGAAGGCGATCACCCCGCCGATAACCCCGCGCAGCATCAGCGGGCCAAGCTCCGGCGGATGGGCAAGGCGCAGCCAGCGCCGCGCCGCCACGATCGGCATGGTGAAGCCGTCGATCACGAAAAACCACGCAAGGAAGGTGAAGGGATCGGCAGTCGCGCGGATGCCGTAGGCGTCGTAGGTTGTGTAGAGCGCCACGAAAAGCCCGGTCAGGAAGGCGAACCCGAGGGCTGCAAAAAGCGTGTCGCGTTCGGAGACCAGGAAAATGATATTGTAGATCGCGAGACCGAAGATGCCCGAGAGCAGCACCGCTACCCCGATCCATTGCGTTGCAGTGAAGGTCTCGTTGAAGAGCAGGTAGGCGCCGATTACTGTGAACAGCGGCCCTGTCCCGCGCACCACCGGGTAGACGACGGTATAGGCCCCCTTCGTATAGGCCATGCCTTGCAGGAACTTGTAGACCGTGTGGATCAGCCAGACGATGGCGAAAATGGGCCACATGTGCGGTTCGGGCCAGGGCACCACGAAAAGTGCCACTGGCAGGGCCATCAGGAAATAGCTGATGTCTATGGCACCGCGCGTGAGCCATGGATCATGTCGGCCCTTCTGCAAGGCACCGAAGACCGCGTGCAGGAAGGCCGCCGTCAGTGCGAGCACCATCGCCGCCTGATGCCCGGCTTCCGTGCCTTCGATGGACAGAATCCAGTCGGTCACGCAGTGCGGCGCAGGTGATCGTTGTCGGGAAGGGTCATGCCCGCTCCAGCCCCATCAGCGCATCCGCGAAATCCTCAGGGTCGAAGGCGTCGAGATCGTCGATCTGCTCGCCCACGCCGATGGCATGGATCGGTAGCCCGAACTTGTCCGCCAAGGCCACCAACACGCCGCCCTTCGCGGTGCCGTCGAGTTTGGTCATCACCAGCCCCGACACATCCGAGACCTCGCGGAAGATCTTCACCTGGTTGAGCGCGTTCTGCCCGGTCGTCGCATCCAGAACCAGCAGCGTGTTGTGCGGCGCTGTCTCATCCTTCTTGCGGATCACGCGGACGATCTTGGCAAGCTCCTCCATCAGGTCAGTACGGTTCTGCAACCGGCCCGCGGTGTCGATGAGCAGCAGATCGGCCCCATCGGCCTGCGCCCGTGTCATGGCATCGAAAGCAAGGCTCGCGGGGTCAGACCCTTCGGGCGCGGTCAGCACCGGCACGCCTGCACGATCTCCCCAGACCTGCAACTGCTCCACGGCGGCGGCGCGGAAGGTGTCGCCGGCGGCGATCACCACCTTCTTGCCGGCGGCGCGGAACTGGCTGGCGAGCTTGCCGATGGTCGTGGTCTTGCCCGACCCGTTCACGCCCACCACCAGCACCACTTGCGGTTTGCGCGGGTAGAGCGGCAGCGGCTTGGCGACGGGCTCCATGATGCGGGCGATCTCCGAAGACAGCAGCCCCTTGATCTCCTCGACGGAGAGTTTCTGGCCAAACCGGCCCTCGGCCATGTTGGCCACCACGCGAAGGGCGGTATCCACGCCCATGTCCGCCGAGATCAGCAATTCCTCCAGTTGCTCCAGCATCGCGTCATCGACCGTGCGGCGCAGGATGGTTTTCGGCGTCGAGCGCCCGAGCAGACGGCCGAAGAGCCCCGGTTTCGCGGCAGGCTCCTTGGAAGTGGTTTCGGCGAATGCTTGCTCCGCGATCGGCGCGGGCTTTGCTGTGGGGAGGACCGGCGCGGTTTTGGGAGCATCCTTGCGCGGCACCGCGGTGGGTTCAACCGCGCGTTGCGTCGGGTCCTGAGGCGCAGGCGGAACGACCGGGGCCGCGCGAACGGGCTCTGGCGGCTCTGGCTCTGGCTGCTGGCTCTGGCTCTGGCTCTGGCTCTGGCTCTGGCTCTGGCTCTGGCTCTGGCTCTGGCTCTGGCTCTGGCTCTGGCTCTGGCTCTGGCTCTGGCTCTGGCTCTGGCTCTGGCTCTGGCTCTGGCTCTGGCTCTGGAAGAGGGTCCGCAGGCACATAAGGCGCGTCAACCGGAGGTTCAGCCTGAGCCCTGTCAGCTTCGGTCTCCGGCGCAAGTCCCGGATGTTCCATGACCTGATCAACGGGCGGTGCTGCCGGTGTGGCGGCCTCTTCGACCCCGCCGTCCTCCACGATGGCCTCGAGCCCTTCGTCGATCTTGGAGGACGACTTGAAAAGCCGATCTTTCAGTTTCTTGAAAAACGCCATGCCTTGAGCCTGCCCTGTCTTGCGGTCTGCCCCTCATCTAAGGGGATTTCACCGCAAGGGAAAGGCCCGCCCCAGCCTGCTTCAGATTTCGCCGGGGAAGTGTTTGATGACCATGCGGATCGGATTGGGGGCTGCCTGCCCCAGACCGCAGATCGAGGCATCGACCATCGCGGTACTCAACTCTTCCAGCAAGCCCTTGTCCCATCTGTCGGCCTGCATCAGCTTCACGGCCTTTTCGCAACCCACCCGGCAAGGGGTGCATTGCCCACAGCTCTCATCCTCGAAAAACCGCAGCATGTTCAGCGCGGCATCGCGGGCGGAATCCTTGTCCGACAGGACCACGACCGCCGCCGACCCGATGAAGGAACCCAGCGGTTGCAGGGTATCGAAATCAAGCGGCACATCGTTGATCGACGCAGGCAGGATGCCGGAGGACGGACCACCCGGCTGGTAGGCCTTGAAGGCGTGCCCCTCGGCCATGCCACCGGCGGCCTCGATGATGTCCATGATCGTCGATCCGGCAGGCAGCAGATGCACGCCGGGCTTGGCCACACGGCCTGAGACCGAAAAGCTGCGCAACCCCTTGCGCCCGTTTTTCTCGGTGGAGGACAGAACCTCCGGCCCCTCGCGGCAGATGCGTGTGACCCAATGCAGGGTTTCGACATTGTGCACCAGGGTGGGGCGACCGAAGATGCCGACCTGCGCCACGAAGGGCGGGCGGTGCCGCGGCATGCCGCGCTTGCCTTCGATGCTCTCGATCATCGCGGATTCCTCGCCGCAGATGTAGGCGCCAGCGCCTCGGCGCAGGTCGATATACCCCGGTGTCACGATGCCGGCAGTTTCCAGCGCCTTGATCTCCCGCGCAAGGATCTCCAGCACGGCGGGATATTCGTCGCGCATGTAGATGAAGGCGGTCTCGGCCTCGACCGCCCAGGCGGCGATCAGCATGCCTTCGAGGAAGAGATGCGGCACGCGCTCAAGGTAATAGCGGTCCTTGAAGGTGCCGGGTTCGCCCTCGTCGCCATTGACGGCAAGATAGCGCGGGCCGGGATTAGCGCGCACGAAGCCCCATTTCTTGCCCGACGGAAAACCCGCGCCGCCCAGGCCGCGAAGCCCCGACGCCAGCACTTTTTCCTGCACCGCCTCCCAATCGCCGCCATCGCGCAAGGCTTTCAGTGTCTCGTATCCGCCCCCCGCCGCATAGGCCGCAAAGTCCTGATATGCCGGCACATGGGCGTGGGTCTCGCCCGCCGCAATCGCCGCCGCGACCTTTTCAGGCGTGGCGTGGTCGATATGGGCATGGCCCAGTTCCAGCACCGGCGCGGTGTCGCAACGCCCCATGCAGGGCGCGCGCAGCACGCGTACCTCGGTTGGATCGAGCCCCTCTTCCAGCGCCGCTTTGAGCGCCTGCGCCCCCGCAAGCTCGCAGGACAGCGAATCGCAGACCCGGATCGTCAACGCGGGCGGCGGGGCCTCGCCTTCCTTGACCACATCGAAATGGGCGTAAAAGGTTGCCACCTCGTAGACCTCGGCCATCGACAGACGCATTTCCTCGGCCAGTGCCCGCAGATGCGCGGCGGACAGATGGCCGTAGGTATCCTGAATCTTGTGAAGATATTCGATCAGCAGGTCGCGCCGACGCGGAGCATCGCCCAGGAGCGCCTTGACCTCGTCCCAGGCATCGTCCTGCAACTGGCGGCCCTTGGTATGGCGACGGCCCTTGCCCTTGCCGGATTTCCAAACGCCCTTGCCTGCGGTGTCGTCGGTCTTGTCCAGTGCCATCCCTGCGGTCTCCTTGCCGCCCGGAAGGCCGGGCTGCGGGTAAAATGTCGGTCCTGTCCGATGACTAGCGCCGCGAACCCGCGCAAGCCATTCGAAATCCTGCCGACCTTAGGCCGAATTGCCCATTGCGAGGCGATCAAAAGCGACCATGTTTCCGATCAGAGACGACAGCGCCATTAACCGATCCCGGCAAGTCCCCTTGGAGGACTGCCGGGTTCAGGGTAAACGAGTGTTCATCATGATGCCACGCGCCTCTTCCCTCTTTTTCGCCGCAGCCAGCCTCGCGCCAGCGGCGCTTCTGATCCTCGCCGCAGGCGTGGGTGGCGGCTGGGCCTATCTCGCGCTCTTCGGCATGACGTTGGCGGTCGTGCTGCTCGACAAGACGGTAGTTGAGTGGCAGGCGGAGGCCGGCCTTGCCATGTTGGTGGGGCTCGCGCATTTTGCGGTCCTCGGCAGCGTGCTGGCCAGTCTTGGCGATCGAAGCCATCTTTCGGCCCTTGAACTTGCGGCCTTGCTGCTGGCCACGGGGCTCTACCTCGGGCAGGTCTCCAATGCCTGCGCGCATGAACTCATCCACCGCCCCGGCAGGCGGGAGCGCGCACTCGGGACAGCGATCTATTGCTCGATCCTGAACGGGCAGCACGTATCGGCGCATCTGCTGGTGCATCACGTGCACGCGGGCACGCCGCGCGATCCGAATTCCGCGCCGCTGGGCCGTGGCTTCTACCGCTACTTCCTAAAGGCGACGGGTGCCGAATTCCGGGCCGGCTGGGCGGCGGAAGATCGGCGCAGGCAAGGCAGTGCGAAACGGTTGCATCCTTATGCGATCTATCTCGGAGGTGCCGCTCTGAGCCTCCTCCTCGCGGCCCTTCTGTCCGGTCTTGCAGGCGTGCTGGCGCTTCTGGGCCTCAGCCTGCATGCCCATATGCAACTCCTGCTCTCGGACTACCTGCAACACTACGGGCTGCAGCGCCGGACGGATCCGAAGGGCCGCATCGAACCGATGGGCCCGCAGCACAGCTGGAACGCCCCGCGCAGCTATTCGGCGGCGATGATGCTCAACGCACCGCTGCATTCGGACCATCACATGAACCCGGGCCGCGCCTTTCCCGACCTGCGGCACGACCCGGACACCATGCCGACGCTGCCCTATTCGGTGCCGGTGATGGGGGCCATCGCGCTTGTGCCACCGCTCTGGCGGCGTCTGATGGACCAGCGGGTGCGCGCCTGGTTGCCACCTCACGGCAATGTCACGGACCCGATCGACGCGACCTCTGGCCGCGCCGAAGCCATTCTGTCAAAGTGATCGAATGCACATCCGCCTGAAATCCATCCTGATAGTCGGAACCGGGCTTGCGATGCTCGCGGGCGCCGGTCTTGCGGAGGTCCCGATGAGCGCGCAGGCCTTCGACGATTACACCCGTGGCAAGACCCTGTTCTACGGTCAGAACGGGCAGGCTTACGGGGCGGAGGAATACCTCGACAATCGCCGCGTCAGATGGTCCTTCCTCGATGGCGAATGCAAGGAAGGCGCATGGTACGAGGAGGCCGGGCAGATCTGCTTTGTCTATGAGGACAATCCCGACCCGCAGTGCTGGACCTTCCGGATGACGCCGGGCGGGCTCAGCGCGCGCTTCGAAGACCTTCCGGATGCCACCGAACTTTACGAAGCACAGGACATCGGCGAGGAAATGCTCTGCCTCGGGCCGCGCATCGGCGTCTGACGTTTCAGAAGAGCGTGCCCTGTTCGGGCGGCTTGCTGCCCGGCTTTCTAGGCACGCTCCTGCCGCCTACCGTCACGCGGCCATCGACGAATTGCAACTCCAGCGACGCGGCCGACCGGGCCGCCTCCACACCCGTTATCACGGCACCCTCGCTGCGCACCACCGCAAAGCCGCGCTCCAGCGTGGCCTCATAGCCCAGGGTGAGCCGGAGCCTCTCCATCGCATCGAGCTTGCGCCGCTGGGTCGCGACGTTTCGCTGCCCGGCCTCGGACAGGCGTTGCACCACCTGCGCGAAGGCCTTCGTCCGGCGCTCCTGCTCCTGCTTCAGGACCGCAGGCCGGAACCGCTTGGCTTGCGTTGCGTAAAGGTCCCTTTTTGCCGACAGCGCCCGCGCCAGCGCAGGCTCAAGCCGCGCCGCGAGATCGCGCAGCCGCCGCCGGTCGGTCTCAAGGGCGCGGCGCAGGGTGCCGGGGCGCAGGCTGCCGCTCATGTCCGCGAGCCTCAGCTTGCGCCGCTGCACGCCGGCGATCAGAGCAGGCCCGAGGCGCATCGCGGCCATGTCGAGCTTCTGGCGCGGCGTGTCGAGCAGCGTCTCCACCCGCGGCAGGGCACGCGCCACATCGCGCAGACGCTGGCCACGCCGGGTCAGCCCCTGGCTGAGCGCCTGCCGCATCCGTGCGTCCTGCCCGTCGAGCCAGGCGATGAGTTCGTGGCGCACCGGCACCGCCAGTTCCGCCGCAGCCGTCGGCGTCGGCGCGCGCATGTCGGAGACGTAATCGATCAGCGTCGTGTCCGTCTCGTGACCAACGGCCGAAATCAACGGGATAACCGAGGCCGCCGCTGCGCGGGCAACGATCTCCTCGTTGAACCCCCAGAGATCCTCGACTGACCCGCCACCGCGCGCAACGATGATCAGGTCCGGCCGAGGCAGGCCACCGCCTGCAGACAGCGCGTTGAAACCGGTAATGGCGCGCGCGACCTCCTCGGCGCATTTCGCCCCCTGCACGGCCACCGGCCAGATCAGCACCTTGCGCGGAAAGCGGTCGCGCAACCGGTGCAGGATGTCGCGGATCACTGCGCCGGTGGGCGAGGTCACGACGCCGATGATCTCGGGCAGATAAGGCAAGGGTTTCTTGCGCGCGGGATCGAAAAGCCCTTCAGCCTCCAGCATCTTCTTGCGCTTTTCCAGCAGCGCCATCAGCGCGCCCTGCCCCGCGACCGCCACTTCGTCGACATTCATGTTGTATTTCGACTGTGCGCCGTAGGCCGTGATGCGCCCGGTCACGACAACCTCCAGCCCCTCTTCCGGGATCACGCTGAGGCCTGCGACCTGCCCTTTCCACGTGGTGCAGGCAAGCTGGTTCCTGTCATCTTTGATGTCGTAATACATATGCCCCGAGCGCGCCCGGATCACCCGACTCACCTCGCCACGCACGCGGATGCGGCCGAATTCGTCCTCCAGCGTACGTTTGACCGCACCGGAGATTTCGCTGACGGTATATTCCGGCGTGTTCTGCCCCGGCGCGGGGTCGTCGAGCAGGTCCATGAGCCCTCTGGTGTTGTGTCGCAGTACCGGGCAGCTTAGAACGCGCAAAGCCCAAGGCCAAGCAGATCAGGAGCCCGCACATGAACATTCTCATCCTCGGCAGCGGCGGGCGCGAGCACAGTCTCGCGTGGGCGGTGATGCAGAACCCGAAATGCGACCGGCTGATTGTGGCTCCCGGCAATGCAGGCATCGCGGCGATTGCCGATTGCGCGGGCCTCGACATCAACGACGGCGGCGCGGTCGTGACCTTCGCTGAGGAAAATGCCATCGACTTCGTGATCATCGGCCCGGAAGCGCCCTTGGCTGCCGGGGTGGCAGACAGGTTACGCGCGGCGGGCATCCTCGTCTTCGGCCCAAATCAGGCAGCCGCGCGACTGGAAGCCTCCAAGGCCTTCACCAAGGAAATCTGCGACGCCGTCGGCGCGCCGACCGCCGCCTATCGGCATTTCACCGATGCCACCAGCGCGCGGGCTTATGTCGAGGAGCAAGGTGCCCCGATCGTGATAAAGGCGGACGGGCTGGCCGCCGGCAAGGGCGTGATCATCGCCGAGACGCTCCAGGAGGCCTTCGACGCCATCGACGAGATGTTCTCGGGCGCCTTCGGAAGCGCGGGGGCGGAAGTGGTGGTCGAGGAGTTCATGACCGGCGAGGAGGCTTCCTTCTTCGTACTCTGCGACGGCGAGACGGTCCTGCCCATCGGCACAGCACAGGACCACAAGCGCGTCGGCGAAGGTGATACCGGCCCCAATACCGGCGGCATGGGCGCCTATTCCCCTGCCCCGGTCATGACCGAAGCTGTGACGCAGGCGGCCCTCGAGGAGATCGTGAAGCCGACAGTGGCGGAGATGGCGCGGCGCGGAACCCCCTATCAGGGCGTGTTGTTCGTGGGCCTGATGATCGAGAACGAGGCGCCGAGGCTCGTGGAATACAATGTGCGCTTCGGCGATCCGGAATGTCAGGTGCTGATGATGCGCCTCGGCGCGCAGGCGCTCGACCTGATGCAGGCGGCGGCCGAAGGACGGCTGGCGCAGGCGCGCGTGAACTGGGCCGAGGACCACGCGCTCACCGTGGTCATGGCCTCGGAAGGCTATCCCGGCATCTACCAGAAAGGCTCCGTCATCCGCGGCCTCGATGCCCTGCCGGAGACCAGCCGCGAGATGGTCTTTCACGCAGGCACAGCCCTGGAAAACGGGCAAATCAAGGCCGTGGGTGGCCGTGTCCTGGCCGTGACCGCGCGGGCGGATGATCTCGCGCACGCCCAGGCCAGAGCCTATGAAATGGCCGAAGCCATCGACTGGCCCGAAGGGTTTTTCAGACGCGACATCGGCTGGCGTGCCCTGAGCTGACCCGCAAATCGTCTGGCAGATGCTCAGTCGGCACAGGACATGGCCTTTGCGAAACCTACCCGGCTGGTGTCCCGCCCGAGCGTTTCGACCTCGAAATCCTCGCCTTCGAACCTGACCGCGACAAGATCCGACCAGTCCGCGCTCGCAAGGATCATCTCCGGCCTCGTCCCGCAGGTCCGTATGCCACCTGCGATATCGCGCTCGCCGATCCGGTGGTTTGTGAAACCAGGCAAATCCGCCAGCGCGATCAGCCGTCCTTGCGCAAAGCGCCAGAGCCGCAGGGTCTTGGCCAGATGCGGCCGGTCGATATAGGCGATCTCCATCACGCCGTCGCCATCGAGGTCCGCGGCCCCCAGCGGGGCAAGCCAGCGAAACCGCGTCCCGATGTAGGGGGTGGCATCTATACGACCGGTTGCGCCAAAGATGGCGAGGCGTGCGCCGCGTCGTTGGTCGCTTTCCACCGTGATCACTTCCGGCGCGCCATCGCCGTCGAGATCCACAAGCCGCGGCACGGTATCCTCGAAGACGGAGGTCTCCGGCAGATCAAAACGACGCAATGCGCCCGTGTCCAGCAGCAGAATGAGGCTGCCATACTCGATGTCATCGCCGAGCACGGCGTGGGCATAACGGGTGGTGGGCGCATCGTAGCGCGCCTCGACGATGGTTTGGGCTGCTACCTGCTGCGCCTGCAAGAAGCACAGCACCAGAAGCGCGCGGCGGGCAAGACGGTGACAGAGGCCAGCGGCCCGACGCCGCGCCCTTGGGATCATCAGATCTGTTTTTCGGGCATCTGCACGACGAGCCCGTCGAGCGCATCGGTGACCTTCAGCTGGCAGGTCAGGCGGGAGCGCTGGGGGTCCGGCTGATAGGCGAAATCGAGCATGTCTTCTTCCATATCCTCCTTGGGCGGCAGCTTGCCGACCCAGGCCGGATCAACGTAGACATGGCAGGTCGAACAGGCGCAGGCACCGCCGCAATCGGCCTCGATGCCGGGAATGTTGTTGTCGCGCGCGCCTTCCATGACCGTCAGGCCATTGGCCACCTCGACAACATGCTGCTTGCCGCCGTGTTCGATGTAAGTGATTTTTGCCACGTTTCCGTATCCCTTCATAATCCGTCGAGGCCTTCTACCGGGCGCATATAGGCCGCGCCAGCCCGTTTTTCGAGACGGAAGATTTGCATTTGCGGAAACTCCAGAATGTTCTATATTTGTTCTCATGCCTGTGATCCATTCCCCTCATTCCCGGCACAGCAGGGCCCGCGCCGCTTCCTGGCCGCGCCCGCCCTCCTGTCTCGTGGCGGCCCGTCTCGAAGAGCCTTTCGAGAATGCGCGTATCGCGGTGGCCGGGCTGGTGATCCTGCGCCAGCGGCCCGGCACCGCGAAAGGCGTGATCTTTCTCACGCTGGAGGACGAAACCGGGGTCGTGAACGTCATCGTCTGGCGGCACATATACGAGCGGTTTCGCCGTGCGGTGATCGCGGGGCGCATGCTGCGGGTCACGGGCCGGTTGCAGCGGGCGCATTCGGTGACCCATGTGCTGGCGGAAGTGATCGAGGACATCTCGCCGCTGCTCGACACGCTGACGGCACCGGAACGGCTGGGCAACCCCGTCGGGGAGCGTTAATCTGCCGCCAGATCCAACAGCCGGCAGATGGGCGTGACGCAGCAAAGACCTTCCCTGACACTGGTTTGCGTCGTTGCCCTTGGGGCGCTGGCGCTTCCTGGCTGTGCGCCGTCACCCGTTCCACCGGAGCAAGGCTTCACGCCTGCCGCATCCGCCATGAGCGCGCCACCTGGCGCCATCGGGGACCGTTGCTGGGACAAGATCGAGACCCCCGCCCTCAGCCCGCCGCAAGTGCGCTGGATCGAACTCGTCTGCCCAGAAGACCGGACGCCGGAGTTCGTGGCCTCCCTGCAGCGGGCCCTTGCCGCCCGGGGCGACTACGCAGGCGAGATCACCGGGACGATCGGCCCGCAGACCGAGGCGGCGATTACCCGCTACCAGGCCCGCATCGGCACCGGCGGAACCGCCCTGAGCACAGAGAGCGCTGAGCGGCTTGGACTCATTCCGAGAAAACCAACCCTCTGACGCCCCGATCTGCGACGTCTCGGAGCATTGCCTTTGCTCGTAATGAAAAAGGGCGCCACCGCGGGGCGCCCTCTGATCGTTTCCTGCTCGTGCAGGGTCATTCTTCCAGGGAGAGCGCCACGAAACGCGGATCGCCCGCCCGGCGCACTAGCAACAGAAGCGACTTGCGACCGGCGTCCTGCGCGGCCTTCACGCGCTCCTCCAGTTCCGCAATGCTCGTCACCTTCTGCTGGCCCGCCTCGGTCACGATGTCGCCGACACGCAGACCTTTCTCGAAGGCTTCCGAGGTCTCGTCGACGGCTGTAACCGCAAGACCTTCCATGTCGGCTTCGACACCAAGCTCCGCGCGCATCTCTTCGGTGAGTGTGGAAAGGGTCATGCCGAGCAGGTCCTTGGCTTCCGGCCCTGCCTCCGCATCAGGCCCCTGTGCCACGGCAGGCACAGCACCTTCCGCTTCTTCGCGGCGGCCCAGCGTCACCGCCAGCGTCTTGGACACACCCTCGCGCATCACGATCACCTCGACGGATTCGCCGACCGGGCTGTTACCGACGCGGCGCACGAGACCGCGGGTGTCGGCTACATCGTTGCCCGCGAAGCTGATGATGACATCCCCGGCTTCCATTCCGGCGTCCTTGGCAGGGCCGTCGGGCACATCGGTCACCAGCGCCCCGGCGGCCGAGGCCAGACCCATGGCTTCCGCCACGTCCTCCGTCACGTCCTGGATGCGCACGCCGAGCCAACCGCGACGGGTCTCGCCAAATTCCTTCAGCTGGTCGACAACGCTCGTGACCACATTCGAGGCCATCGAGAAACCGATGCCGATGGAGCCACCGTTGGGCGACAGGATGGCCGTGTTCACCCCGATGACCTCGCCGTCCATGTTGAAGAGCGGCCCGCCCGAGTTGCCCCGGTTGATGGCGGCGTCGGTCTGGATGTAGTCGTCATAGGTGCCGCTGAGTTCACGGTTGCGCGCTGATACGATGCCGGCGGACACGGAAAAGCCCTGACCGAGCGGGTTGCCCATGGCGATGACCCAATCTCCCACGCGCGCCGTGTCGCTGTTGCCGAAGCTGACGAAAGGCAACGCATCCTCGCTTTCCACCTTGAGAAGGGCGATGTCGGTGTTTGGATCGGTGCCGATGACTTCGGCTTTCAGTTCCTCGCCGTTGAAGAATTCAACAAGGATTTCGTCCGCGCCCTCGATGACGTGGTTGTTGGTGACCACGAACCCATCCTCGGAAATCACGAAGCCCGACCCCAGCGCCGAAGACCGGCGCGGGCGGTCGCCCTCGCCGTTGTTGCGGTCACGAAAGAAATCCTCGAAGGGCGAGCCTTCGGGCACGATACCCTGCGGGCCGGTGCGGCCTTCAACGGTCGTGGAGGTGGTGATGTTCACCACCGAAGGGCTGATCTTTTCGGCAAGCGGCGCAAGGCTGGCCTGCTGAGCGGATGCGGCCAGCGGATAAAGCGCCATCACCAGCAGCGTCAACACGGCAAGGGCCATAAGGCGTATCTGTGCGGCGGGAACAGCGGAACTCGATAGAGCTATCGATCTCGAATGCATTCTAAGTCTCCTGACTTTCGTAGTCCGGGCCGGGGGCCGGTCTGGGCATGTGACCATGCATCGACAATGACTCCGGCCACGCGGTCGATCAACGTGAAAGATGGGACGCATGCAGAGAGTTTCAACACAGCATTACGAATGTGTGAAGGCTCCGCGCGCATCGGCGCAACTTTTCTGCGAGATCACCCGATACCAAGCTGAAACGCGATCCAGACGAGAATCAGGCCCGAAACAATGGTGAGCAGACCCACCTGACGCACCGCCGAGGCAGGCAGACTGCGCAGGATTTCCAGCATGCGCTCCACAAGCGAAGGGGCCAGCGCATAGGCCAGCCCCTCCACGATCAATACCAGCCCGAGGGCGAGCAAGACGAAGCTCATCAATCGCCCTCGACGGACCGTGAACCCTGATCGCTCTTGAGATAGTTGAAAAATTCGCTGTCCGGCGACATCACCATCGTGGAGTTCTCTCCCTTGAGCGACAGTTCATAGGCCGCAAGCGAGCGGTAAAACTCGAAGAACTCCGGGTCCTGGTTGTAGGCCTCGGCGAAAATTCTGTTTCGTTCCGCGTCGGCCTCACCCTCGATAATGCGCGCATCGCGGCGGGCCTCCGAGAGGATCTCCTCGTAGGTACGGTCTGCAAGGGCCGTGACCCGCTGCGCCGCCTCGCGACCACGCGCCCGCTCGTCGGTCGCCTCACGTTCCCGTTCCGCGATCATCCGCTGCAGCGTCGCATCGAAGTTCTGCTCCGGCAGGTTGGTCTGGCGCAGGCGCACATCTACGACAGAGAGGCCGAGCGCTTCAGCGCGGCTGTCCACGCGCTGGCGGATGTCCTCCATCAGCGCCGAGCGCTCCGGCGACAGGATGGTGTTCGATGTCACACCATCAGAGCCGAGCACCGCGCGGATCTGACCGTTGAGAATATCATCGAGCTGGATCGCGGCCTGACGCTCGCCGTCGGCGCCAAGGGCTTGGCGGAACTGTACGATATCGTCGATCCGGTAGAGCACGAAGGCATCGACCACCAGACGCCGGTCATCGGCGGGTGTCACCTCAATGGTGTCTGTTTCAAGAGAAAGAATCCGGTCCTCAAAGCGCACGACCTCGTCGAGGATAGGCAGCTTGAAGCCGATGCCCGGTTCATAGCGTTCCTGCTTGATCTGACCGAAGCGCAGCACCAGAGCCTTTTCGCGCTCGTCCACGATGAAGATGGAAGACAGCACACCGACGATCGCGATCACCAGGATCGGGATAAGATAATTCGCGGCCCGCATCAGTTGGTTCCTCCCGAATTCCGGCGCAGTTCATTCAGGGGCAGATAGGGCACCACACCCTGGCCGCCGGTCTCGTTGTTCTCCAGAATGATCTTGTCGACGTCGCCCAGCACTTTTTCCATGGTCTCGAGGTAGAGGCGTTTCCGGGTTACTTCCGGGGCCGCCTTGTATTCCTGCATCACGGCGACGAAACGGCTCGCCTCACCGACCGCATCGTTGACAACGCGGGCACGGTAGCCTTCGGCAGCTTCCAGCAATTGCGCACTTTCACCGCGCGCTTCGGCGGTGCGACGGTTGGCATAGGCATCCGCCTGACGCTCCAACCGGTCGCGTTCCTGCTCGGCGGCCTGCACGTCGCGGAAGGCGTCGACCACCGATACGGTCTGTGGCTGTCCCTGGGCGTTCTCGACCACAACCGATTGCGATGGCGGGTCGACCTTGTTGACGTTGACGCGGAGTACATTGATCCCGGTCTGGCGATTGTCGAGCGTGGTCTGGATCAACTCGCGCACATTCACCTCGACGGAGGCGCGGTCCCGGTTGAGGATCGGCGCCAGTTCGGATTGTGCGATCACTTCGCGCATCGCGGATTCGGATACGGCACGTACAGCAGCATCTGGATCACGCAGGGAGAATTTGAAATCCTTGGCGTTCTTGATGTTCCATACGACCTGGAAGTCGATGTCGACGATGTTCTCATCGGTGGTCAGCATAAGCCCGTCATTGTCGCCCGTGCCGCGCCGCACGCCGAGTTCCTCGGTGCGGTTGGTGGTGACGTCAAAGACTTCCGCGGTGACCAGCGGCCAGGGCGCGAAGTTCAGACCTTCCGTGCCGGTCTTGTAATAGGTGCCGAGGAAGAGCTCGATCGACTGCTGTTCGGGGCGTACCGTGTAAAAACTCGACATGCCCCACAGGATAACAAGGCCGAGGATACCGAAACCGACCGTACCACGGGTAAAGGCAGGGCCACCGCGCCCGCCATCGCCGCCGCCGGAGCGACCACCACCGCCCTTGCCGCCCATCAGGACGCGCAGGCGCTCCTGGCCCTTTCTGACCAGTTCGTCGATTTCCGGGATCTGAGGCCCTTCGCCGCGCGGTCCGCGCGGGCCGCCGCCGTTATTGCCTCGATCGCCGTCGCCCGAGCCACCGCCCGGCCTGTTGCCGCCCGAACTTCCGCCGCCCCCCCAGGGGCCGCCACTATTGCCAGCCATTAAGTCACTTTCCTTCCACAACCGTGCCGCCCACGGTCAATTTCATTTCATAAGTACGGTGTAAAGCCGGGATTTCAACCCGTTCGCATCGGGGATCGCATCGTTACGATCTCCTCCGACATCGTGGGGTGAACCGCCACGGTGCGGTCGAAATCCTCTTTGGTGGCGCCCATTTTCACCGCAATGCCTGCAAGCTGTATCATTTCGCCGGCACCGGGTGCGACGATATGGCAGCCCAGTACCTTGCGGGAAGCCTTGGAAACAATGAGCTTCATCAACGCCCGGTCGGACCGCCCGGCGAAGGCCGTCTGCATCGGACGGAAGGAAGTGCAGTAGACCTCGATTTCCTCCTTCTCCCGCGCAGCCTCTTCGCTCAGACCTACCGTGCCGAGCTCGGGCTGGGTGAATACCGCGCTGGGGATCAGTTCATGGTCGACCTTGGTGGGATTGCCCTTGAAGACGGTCTCCACGAAGGCCATGCCTTCTCGGATCGCCACGGGCGTCAGGTTGACCCGGTCGGTCACGTCACCGATGGCGTAGATCGACGGCACAGCGGTCTGGCTGTAGCCATCGACCACGATCTGACCGCGCCGGCCCAGCGAGACGCCAACCTCCCCGAGGCCCATTCCGGCAGTATTCGGGTCGCGTCCCGTGGCGAAAAGAACCTTGTCGAAGACCCGTTCGGCACCATTCGTCGATTTGACCCAGACCGGCCCGCCTGCGGCAGTCTGCGGCGTGTCGCGGCTGTCTCTCACCTGGCGATCCTGCGCCGTGGCTCCCATGGCCGCATCCGACCCGGTCCCTGCATGCGACAGGGCATGATCCGCTCCCGCTGGCGCCATTTCCATGATGTTCGTGCCGACATGAAGATCGATTCCGCTTTCGCGCATGGATTCGGCGACGAGCCCGCGGGCCTCATCGTCGAAGCCGCGCAGGATCTGCGCGCCGCGGTAATATTGGGTGACCTCGACACCGAGGCCGTTCATGATACCGGCGAACTCGCAGGCGATATAGCCGCCGCCGATGATCAGGAGCGACTTCGGCAACGCGTCCAGGTGGAAGATGTCGTCGGAGACGATCCCGAGGTGCGCATTGGGCAAGTCCGGGCGCACCGGATGCCCGCCGGTGGCCACCAGAATGTGCTTTGCGGTTTTTTCCTCACCGGTGGAGAGTTTCACGGAATGCGGCCCGGCGATTGTCGCACGGGCATCGAAGGTCTCGACGCCCGAACCTTTGAGGAGCGATCGATAGACCTTTTCCAGCCGGTCGAGTTCGGCGTTGAGACGGGTCCGGAAGGACGTCCAGTCGAAGGGGCCCTGCGCGAGTTGCCAGCCGTAGGCCTGTGCATCCTCGACGACGCCAGCGTATTCGGAGGCGAACACCATGAGTTTCTTCGGAACACAGCCGCGGATCACGCAGGTGCCGCCATAGCGGTCTTCTTCGGCAAGGGCGACTTTCGCCCCGGCCTCGCCCGCGGCGACCCGGGCCGCACGCACGCCGCCCGATCCACCCCCGATGACGAAGAGATCATAGTCGAAACCGCTCATGGTGAGGCCTTTCCGAGGTCAGTTCGATGTCGCGCCACTATAGGAAAAGCGCGGCGAGATGCCAGCAGTGCCGCAAAGCATCGCGAAGTCCGGTTTCCGAATGCGGCTAGTCCGACAGGTCCGAGAAGAGATTGTTGCTCTCGAGAAAATCCAGCCGATCCGTCGAGACGGTACCGTCGTTGATGTCGCGGACCTCGACCTTGCCGTCGCCATGACCCAGCACGACCGTATCGCAGATATCGACAAAGAGGCCGTTCTCCACGACACCCGGAATCTGGTTGAGAATGAGCGACAACTGGCGGGCGTTGCCAATCCGCTTGAGGTGCAGATCGACGATGTGGTTGCCCTCGTCGGTCACGAAGGGCGTCGCACCGTTCATCCGCAGGCTGCTTTCGCGCCCCAGCACGTCGACCGACACCAGCGTTTCCTCCACCAGCGCCTGTGTGGTCTGCCAGCCAAAGGGAATAACCTCGATCGGAAGCGGAAAGGCCCCCAGCGTTTCCACTTCCTTGCCCACGTCGGCGATCACGACCATCCGGTCGGAGGCGGTCGCCACGATCTTTTCCTGCAGCAGCGCGCCGCCGCCGCCCTTGATCAGGTTGAGTTCGCCGTCGAATTCATCCGCACCGTCAATCGTGAGGTCGAGCCACTTGGCTTCATCGAGCGAGATCACCTCGATGCCGACCTGCCGCGCCAGTTCCGCCGTCCGGGTCGAGGTCGGCACGCCCTTGATGCGCAGCCCGTTGTCGCGCACCATTTCTCCGAGGCACCGGACCAGCCAGGCGGCTGTCGACCCGGTGCCGAGACCAACGCGCATCCCGGTTTCAACCATTTGCGCGGCGCGCTTGGCGGCCACGAACTTGGCCTTGTCGATGGGCGACAGATCTCCGGACATGGGGCGACTCCTTTGTTTGACCCGGTTATAGGAAACATGGCCCCCGGGCGCGAGACCCGATTTACCGCAGGAGTGACCTTGCGGCAGGATTCCGTCGCTCAAGCTGTCACGCCGGAAACCCGCGTTCAGGCAACATGGTCAGTGGATGCACATCGCTTTCCGCCGGTTTGCGTCGCTTTCCTGATCGCCCTTGACCCGAAATAGCGTATCACACGCGCCATGACCTACCGTTTGCATTACGCCCCCGACAATGCCTCGATGATCATCCGGCTGGCGCTGGAGGAACTTGGCGCGCCCTATGCGACGCAACTGGTCGACCGTGCACGGCAGGGGCAGCGCGATCCCGCCTATCTGAGGCTCAACCCGAACGGCTTGATCCCGGTCCTCGAAACCCCGGAGGGAAACCTCTTCGAAACCGGGGCGATCCTGTTGTGGCTGGCGGACCGCCACGGGCGGCTTTTTCCCGCGCCTGAGAGCCCCAAGCGGGGCGATGCCCTGAAATGGCTCTTCTTTCTGTCCAACACGCTGCATCCGGCGCTGCGGATGATGTTTTATCCGCAGTGCTACGCAGGAGATGTTCCCGAGGATCGGGCCCGGTTGCGCGCGTTCACCCGCGAAGCGCTATTGAAGCACTTCCAGACTCTTGAAGACAACTGGCGTTTCGACGCCGACCAGCCGATCATTTCGGACCTCTATCTGGCCGCCCAGTTGCGTTGGGTTCAGCTTTATCCTCTTGCCGAAGACAGATCCTGGTTCCGGCTGGCACAGTTCACAAGGCTGCATGCCATGGCCGAGGCTCTGGAAACGCGTCCGAGCACCCACGCCGTGCAAGCGGCCGAGGGACTTGGCCCAACCCCGTTCACCGCGCCGCATGCGCCCTGCCCGCCCGAAGGAAGTGCCACCTGATGTTTCTGTCCGTCTTCGACATGTTCAAGGTGGGGATCGGCCCCTCCTCCTCGCACACCATGGGCCCGATGGTGGCCGCGAGCCGCTTTCTCGACCTGATGCGGGCCTCGCCCTTCGAATTCCATGGCCTGCGCGCGTCGCTGCACGGCTCGCTGGCCTTTACCGGCATCGGGCACGCAACCGACCGGGCGACGATCCTTGGCCTGGCCGGTTTCGTGCCCGACACCTACGACGCCGAAAAGGCCGAGACCGTGCTGTGAGGCCATCAAGGCGGAGGGCAGAGATCCTTGTGCCTGACCTTGGCACCCTGCGCTTCGATCCCGCAAAGGACATGATCTTCGATTATGACAAACCGCTTGCGGGGCATGCGAACGGCATGATCCTGATGGCGACGGATGCGCAGGGCGACGTCATCCTGCGCGAGACCTACTATTCCATTGGTGGCGGATTCGTGATGACCGAAGCCGAACTGGCCGCCGGAAAGGACACCGACGAAGGCCCGCCCGTGCCCTATCCTTTCAAAAGTGCGGCACAGATGCTGGAGATGTCCACAGCATCCGGCAAAAATATTGCCGAAATGAAACGTGCAAATGAACATTCGCGCGGCGGTGTGGATAACCTCAAGAGCGGCACCCGCAGGCTCTGGCAGGTCATGAATGACTGCATCGACCGTGGCCTGTCGACTGATGGGATCCTGCCCGGCGGGCTCAAGGTCAAACGCCGGGCGAAGGCCATTCACGAGGCGCTTCTGGCCGAGCGCGGGATGAACCTCACCGCGCCGCATACGATCAACGACTGGATGAGCGTCTACGCCATGGCCGTGAACGAGGAGAACGCCGCCGGCGGGCAGGTGGTGACCGCTCCCACCAATGGTGCCGCCGGCGTGCTGCCGGCCACGCTGCGCTACTACCTCGATCACGTGCCGGGCGCTTCGGTGTCCCATGTGGAGGATTTCCTGCTGACTGCGGCGGCGATCGGCGGGCTTGTCAAATACAACGCGTCCATTTCAGGTGCAGAGGCCGGCTGTCAGGCCGAGGTCGGTTCCGCCGCAGCGATGGCGGCGGCCGGGCTTTGCGCCGTGATGGGCGGCACCCCGGCGCAGGTGGAAAACGCCGCGGAAATTGCGCTTGAGCATCACCTCGGCATGACCTGCGATCCGGTCAAAGGGCTGGTGCAGGTGCCTTGCATCGAACGCAACGGGCTCGGCGCGATCAAGGCGGTCTCGGCAGCCTCTCTCGCCTTGCGGGGAGACGGGACGCATCTCGTTCCCCTTGATGCCTGCATCGAGACCATGCGCCAGACCGGCCTCGACATGTCCGAGAAATACAAGGAGACCTCGCTCGGCGGTCTCGCCGTCAACATCCCCAATTGCTGAGATTTGAACACTCGCTCAAACGTGTCTTGTCAAGCCCAGGCCTCCCGTCTAGCGTGCATCACATGACAATGGATCGTCCTCTTCTGGGCATCATGCTGATGCTCGGTTTTTGTGTGCTTGCGCCCATCGGGGACGCGGTCGCGAAAATCCTCGGCCACACCGTTCCCATCGGGCAACTGGTGCTTGTGCGCTTTGCCGTACAGGTCATTCTGCTCATCCCGCTGATCTGGATCACGCAGCGCGCGTGGCGCATGACGCGGCGGGTGATGGTGCTGACCCTGATCCGGACGGTCCTGCACATCATCGGTATCGGTGCCATGGTAACAGCGCTGAAGTACCTGCCGCTTGCCGATGCCATCGCTATCGCCTTCGTGATGCCTTTCCTCATGCTGATCCTCGGCAAATATGCGCTCAACGAGGAAATCGGTCCGCGCCGGATCATGGCCTGCGCCGTAGGGTTCATCGGCACGCTTTTCGTGGTGCAGCCGAGTTTCGCCGATGTGGGCTGGCCGGCGCTGTTGCCATTGGGTGTCGCTGTGAACTTCGCTCTGTTCATGCTGGTGACACGCCAGATCGCCAAGGAAACGGACCCGATCAGCCTTCAGGCCGTGAGTGGCGTAATGGCAGTCTGCATGATTGCACCGGTGCTCTTCTTGTTTCAGAACAGCAGTTTCAGCCAGCTGCAATGGGCCGAGGTGAGCGGTTTCGACTGGACCCTCTTGCTCAGCATCGGCGTGCTGGGGACGATCGCACACCTTCTGATGACCTGGTCTCTGCGCTATGCGCCGTCGGCGACGCTCGCCCCAATGCAGTATCTCGAAATCCCCTTTGCGACGATCATCGGTTTCCTCGTTTTCGGTGACTGGCCCAACCCGATGGCAGCAACCGGCATCCTGATCACGATCGCGGCGGGGCTTTACGTGGTGCTGCGCGAGCGGGCCATTGCCCGTACTCTGGTGGCAGAGCCATCAATACCCTGATCACATCCGCGAAACAGCTGCGCGGCAGGATGCAGAGCATGTAAGGCGCTTCCATCTCCAGCGACACAGGGCCGGTGGCCCGGTTGGAGGTTCCGCTGAGCTTGCCCGGGGCGAAGTGCAAGCCGTCGATCGGCCACTCGAGCCCCTCGGAACGGCCCGCAACCGGACCGAGGGGGAACAGGGACACCCGCGTGCGTGGCGCCAGGGGTAGATCGATCCTGCGCGGACAGAGGAAGATGACGTCGTGTTCGGCAAGGACAAGGCAAGGACGATCCGGCCGTCGCACAAGCGTATGGAAAACCGACAGCTGGTGATCGATGCATCCGCCTGAAAACCCCACCGCAATGACCAGAGGCGTGTCCACATGGCGCAGGGCCTTGTCGAAATCGGTGCTGTCCTGCTCGGTGATCACGAACCGTTTTTCAGCGGGAATTTGCGCAAAACTTCGCGTTGAGATAGAGTCCATATCGCCGATGACCGCTGCCAGCTCGACGTCGGCCTCCAACGCCACATGGGCGCCGCTATCGGCGGCGACGATCACCGAGGAATATGTCTGCGCAAGGGACAGGTCATCCGCGAAAACTGCTCCTCCCCCCAGAATGGTGACGGGATCGCGACTGCTTACAATTGTTTTTTTCACCGAAGTTTAATGTCCTTCCTCGAAACAGAACACAATCTTGCCACGAAATGATACGAAAATGATCACAAATTCGGGCCGCTTTGGTCCCCGCCTTCTTGGTAAACAGTTTGTTGAAATCACGCAGAGGACGAGCATCCGATGATGAGCAACAACAAGATTCTCACGGTCTCTTATGGGACATTTTCTTGTACGCTGGAAGGCTTCGACGACAGCTTCGGCACGATGAAGGCCATCGCGGAGTATTTCCGCGATCTGGCCGCCGATGACAGGTATTTCGGTGCGGAGCCGCCACAACCGGATGCGGAAATGCTCGCGCGGATCGCCGAACGCGAAGTTTCGCGCAGGGTAGAGGCCCGCGAACACGAAGGCCGAATCATGCTCAAGGCGCATGCGGCAGAAGCACCGCAGCCAGAGCAGGATGCCGCGCCGACGCCGGTTGCTGCAACTGCGCCCGCCAAATCGGCTGCCGCCGTGGCGGTTTTGCCCGCAGCGCCCGCGAACTATTGGGCGCCGGAGGTCGAGGATGACATGGCGGCGGTCCCGGCGCCCGAACCCGAGACAGCCGATTTTGCGTCGGACTGAGGTCGCTGAGGTCGCTGAGGTCGCTGAGGTCGCTGAGGTCGCTGAGGTCGCTGAGGTCGCTGAGGTCGCTGAGGTCGCTGAGGTCGCTGAGGTCGCTGAGGTCGCTGAGGTCGCTGAGGTCGCTGCCTCGGATGATGTGGATGAGCAAGAGTCCATGCAATCTTTCTTCGCGGACAGCGGTGAACTCGAGATCACTTCCGAAGAAGAGATCGAAGACGAAGACGCAACCATGACTTTCGCGCCCTTCGACACCGAGACCGATGCGCCTGAAACAACCGCAGCGCGTGATGAGGAAAGCATCGCCGACAAACTGCAGCGTATCCGTGCGGTCGTATCGCGTCAGGATGAGGCTGACGCGGACTACGAGGATGAAGAGGAAGACGAAACCGCAACCGGTGCATTCGAAATGCCGGCGGTCGCGAAGGCCTCCTTGGACCCGGCGAAAGACAGCGCGATCGAGCGTGAATTGACCGAAGCAGCACAGGATATCGAGGAGGCCCTCGATGCCGACGCGGCAGCTCTTGACCGCAATGCCGAAATCGAAAGCGAAGAGGACGAACTTGACGCCATCCTGAGCCGTATCGAGGCCGAAGAAGGCGACGCAGAGGACAACAGCCTATTCGCGCAAGCGGATGACTACGACGAGCCCGAAGAAGAAGCGGACAACGAGAGCTTGGGCAATCTCTTCGAAGATGAGGATGACGCCGAAACCGGAAAGGCGCCCGTGCATGCGCGCGCTCTCAAGGTCAATCGCGCGGATCTGCAAGCTGCTCTCGATCAGGGCGAACTGGAAGATCTGTCTGCGCTGGAGGAAACGCATACTTCCGCAATCCAGCCGGAGGCGCATAAACACGCCGCACGGGACAGCTTGCCTGACATCGATGCATCGGCGGAGAAAGACGTGTCGCGTCTGATGGCCGAAGCTGACCATCAGATGCAGGAGCCCGAAGGGCGCACGCGCCGCAGCGCCTTCGCTCATCTGCGGGCCGCCGTCGCGGCGCGTTTCGCGGATCGCTCGATGGAAAAGGATGCTGTTGCGGAAAAGGAAGAAGCGGATGCCTATCGCAGTGATCTCGCTGAAGCCGTGAAGCCGAGGCGCCCTGTTGCCGCGGTCGTCAAGTCTGAACGCCCCGCCGAAGCACGCCCGGTGCCGCTGACACTTGTGGCGGAACAGCGCATCGACGCCGAAGCGATCAAATCCAATGGCGGCGTTTCACCGCGCCGGGTTGCGGCGTCGGAAGACGAATACAGCACTGACGGTGACACCGGTTTCGTCGAATTTGCCGAAGAAATGGGCGCGGTTGACCTGCCCGAGCTTCTCGAGGCTGCCGCGGCCTACCTGTCGTTTGTCGAAGGGCAGGAGCAGTTCTCACGTCCGCAACTGATGTCGCGCGTACGCCAGGCGAAAAAGGACGATTTCAGCCGCGAGGATGGCCTGCGCTCGTTTGGCATGCTGCTGCGTACCGGCAAGATCGAAAAGATCAAAGGCGGTCGCTTTGCCGCCTCCGAGGAGATCGGGTTCAAGCCCGACCATCGCGCGGCAGGGTAAACCGGCCGAAATCATGAAAAAGCAGGCCCCTCCGGCCTGCTTTTTTATTGATACTCGAAAAACACCGCGCCCACGGTCTAGGCGTCGGGATCGGCCTGACCTATTCCTTTGAAGATGCTCTTGAGCGGCACAGCCCAGATGAGACCGAGGCCGAGATAAACAAGTAATTCGATCCAGATCGAAGGCCTTTCCAGCAAGTTGACCACGCTGATCGCAACGACGATGTAGGCGGGCAGACCCACCAGCAGGATCAGCAAGGCAAGACGTCGGCGGCTCTTGTAGCTCAGGGACATGCACTTCCTCAGTCGGCAAAAGGATCCGTCACGAGGATCGTGTCTTCCCGCTCCGGTGAGGTGGAAAGTAGCGCCACCGGGCAATTGATCAACTCTTCTATACGGCGCACATATTTGATCGCATTGGCAGGCAGATCCGCCCAACTGCGCGCGCCTTCGGTGGATTCATGCCATCCGGGCAGCTCTTCGTAGACCGGTACACAGCGCGCCTGGTGGTCCGCGGCAGTGGGCAGGTAATCCATCTGCCGGCCGTCCAACTCATAACCGACGCAGATCTTCAGCCTTTCAAAACCGTCCAGAACGTCGAGTTTGGTCAGAGCGATGCCGTTGACCCCGGAAGTCGCACAGGTCTGGCGCACAAGAACGGCATCAAACCAGCCGCATCGGCGCTTTCGCCCCGTGACGGTTCCGAATTCACGCCCGCGCTCGCCCAGCCTCTGGCCGACCTCATCATGCAGTTCCGCCGGGAACGGACCTTCGCCCACGCGGGTGGTATAAGCCTTCACGATCCCCAGAACGAAATCGATCGATCCGGGACCGATCCCTGTGCCGGTCGCCGCCTGCCCCGCGATCACATTCGAGGAGGTCACGAAGGGATAGGTGCCGAAATCGATGTCGAGCAGCGCGCCCTGCGCCCCTTCGAAGAGGATCCGCTTGCCCGCCTTGCGCTGCTCATTGAGGATTTTCCAGACCGGAGCCGCGTATTCCAAGACAACCGGCGCGATGGCGCGCAGGCTGTCCAGCAAGGCGTCGCGATCCACCGGTTCGAGGCCGAGCCCACGGCGCAGCGCATCGTGATGGACAAGCGCGCGGTCGACCCGCAGCACCAGCGTGGCATCATCGGCCAGATCCGCCACGCGCACGGAGCGTCGGCCGACCTTGTCCTCATAGGCCGGTCCTATGCCGCGCCCGGTCGTGCCGATCTTGGCCACATTCGTTTGCGCCTCGCGGGCCCGATCAAGCTCGCCATGGACCGGCAGGATCAGCGGCGTATTCTCGGCGATCATCAGCGTTTCCGGCGTGATTTCAACGCCCTGCCCCCGCAGCCCCGCGATTTCCTTTTCAAGATGCCAAGGGTCGAGCACCACGCCGTTACCGATCACGCTGAGCTTGCCGCCCCGAACGATGCCCGAAGGCAGAAGGCTCAGCTTGAAGACCTCTCCGTCGATGACCAGCGTGTGGCCGGCATTATGACCGCCCTGGAAGCGCGCGATGACATCGGCGCGCTCGGACAACCAGTCGACGATCTTGCCTTTGCCCTCGTCACCCCATTGAGCACCGACGACCACTACGTTTGCCATGACAGGTCCTTTGTTGCTGATCAAACCCGCGCAGGTATAGCCGCGCCATCCGGGCTGCGAAACCACAAAATTGCGGTTACTGACGCCTTCGGCTCTTGTCTTGCACGGCGACTGCCTTGAGACTGCGCGAAATCACCGCCCTGTGGCCCGCGCTCTTCGGAGACACTGCGAATACGGTCGGAAAGAGGAGTGACGATGGGTTTCCTGACACGCTGGTTTTTCGCCTTCCTGCTGCTCGCGGTGACGTTCAATCCGACCCAATTCAACTACGTCCAGTGGGCGCGCGAGTACGGACAGAAAAACCTCTCCATCGCCGTGTTGGCGGGGCTGATTCTCATCGTCGGTTACATCATCTACCTGCGCGCCACGCTGCGCTCCATCGGGGCCTTCGGCATGTTCCTTGTGCTGGCGATCGCGGCGGCGCTGCTCTGGGTGCTCTATGATCTGGGTGTGCTGCGACTCGAAAATCCTACTTTCAACGTCTGGCTCGGGCTGGGCGCTCTCTCGTTGGTGCTTGGCATAGGATTGAGCTGGAGCCACGTGCGGCGCGCGCTCGCGGGGCAGTCCGATGTCGACGATGTGGACGAATAGCGCACGCGATCACTCCGGCAGCTTCACGGGTTGCCCATGCGGCGTGGCGAGATAGGCCTCTTCCCAAGCCTGTTTCAGGTCCCGCACCTCCGTTGCTTCGGAAAGCCCGAGATCCTGCAGAAAGGTCTCAAGCGTGTCCAGCCAGGCGTGAAAATAGTCGTCGCCGCCATCGAGGTCCTTTTCCAGCCCATGTCGCGCCAGCGTGGCGGCAAAGCGCGCGGTCCAGTCCGGCCAGTCGAAATGCCCCGCCTCATTGAGCTGCACGGTCAGCGCGAAGACCTGGGCCTGCCAGGGGTCGGTGAAAACCGGCTCCGGCGCAGTCATGTTACAGGCTCCAGATAGCTTTGCCACAGGTCCAGCACCACCTCGTCGCCGGAATGCTCGGGCTGTGCCCAGAGGTCCGAGGCGGCGAAAGCGACCGCATAGAGCGGCTCGGCCGCCTCGCCCAGCCCATGTGCCGAGGCGTCGGGCAGAATGTGGCACCCGTGAAACCGCAAGACCCGCCCGCAGGCGCCCGCCGCATAACGCGGCAGGCGCGTATGGCCGCCCGGAACCTGCATGTTCTCCGCGAAACGGCGTGTCCTGACCCTGTCGCCCGGTTGGAACCGTTGCGCCACCGCCGAGGGTCGGTCGGCAGGCGCGCCCTTGGCCAAGACAAGCGCCACGCGATCGACCGCAAGGCGCTTCTTGGCCAGCGGGCTTTGAGCTGGTGCGGCACCGGCCAGTTCATCCGCCGTCGCCACATCCTGCGCGACGAGAAGGTCGGCAAGTGCCGCGATCCATTTCTCGTAATAGGAAAAGCGCGCGTAATCCTTCGGCGCAAGGCTTTCGCGCGCATGGCGCGACATGTCGATGTTCCAGGCCCCGAGGCTGCCCGCTGCCACTGTCAAAGCCATTGCCCGCGGATGCCAGTCGGCGTGAAACTTCACGCCCTCGGGTTCGGGCGTCACCGGGCCATCGCCGAAGCGCCCGCCCATGTCATGGGGCCTTGTCATGGGGTGCGCGCCAATCCTGTGCCGATCATGCTGTCACGCGTCACCAGCGCCATCAGCGCTTCCTCGGACATGCCTTCTGTGCCCTTCGGTCGCTGCGGCAGGACGAGATAGCGCACTTCTGCCGTGGAATCCCAGACCCGGACCGTCTGCGCCTCCGGCAGGGTCACTCCGAAATCGGCGAGCACGGCACGGGGTTCGCGGACGGTCCGGGCCCTGTAGGCGTCGGATTTGTACCAGCCCGGCGGGATGCCCAGAAGCGGCCATGGGTAGCAACTGCACAAGGTGCAGACGACCATGTTATGCACCTCATCAGTGTTCTCCACCACGACGATATGTTCGCCTTGACGGCCATAGTACCCGAGATCTGCCACCACCCTTGTTGCATCCGCCAGAAGATCCGCCTTGAATGCGGGGTCATTCCAGGCGCGCGCGACCACATGCGCGCCGTTGCGCGGCCCAATGCGGTTTTCATAGGTGTCGATGATGGCGTCCACCGCGGCGGGATCGATCAGCCCCTTGCGTACCAGCAGCGTCTCCAATGCCTTGACCCTGAGCGCCGGATCGGAGGGCAGCAGCGTGTGCGGATGGTCGTGGTCGTGGTGATCATGTGGCATGGCGACAGTCTCCACGATTTGCCTGCGTTGTCCAGCTTGGCCACGAGGTGGTCGTCACAAACGCATTGCCACCGTGCCGCAGTCCATTCCGGCAGAGGTCACCGACGCGTGCTTCAGAAACTCCTTGTCGAAGACGCCCATCCGCTCGCCCGCGAACCGGGCAGTTTCAAGTCCTGCGGAGCTTGCATGACGTTGCGCCGGGCTCCTGAAAAACCGGAGTTTTCGCCAAGCCATAGCGAGGCGGCTGAATTCAGTACCCGCTACGGCGCGTTCCTCGCGCCTCGTCACGCGACGTGTCTCACCCATACCCACCGTCTAAAGGTGCGTGAAACAAGCAAAACAATCGCGCGCGAATCTATCGTTTCTGTGGTATCCTCTTCAACAGAAGCACAGCTGTAGCGCCTCAATTCCAGGATGAACCTCTTAGAGCAAGCGTAGGAACAGGATGCTTCGACAGACCGCCGCCCTCGCGGCGGTCTTTGTCCGTCAGGGACAGGCAGGCAATCCTCCCTTGCGGGTCAGGGCAAACTTGCCTAGATACGCCCGAAACCGCAACGAACCTGCAGGTCCCCATGCAAAACGTCGTCCTGATCGTCCACCTCATTCTCGCTCTGAGCCTGATTGCGGTCGTGCTGCTGCAGCGCTCTGAAGGCGGCGGGCTGGGCATGGGGGGTGGCGGTGGCGGCGGTGCCATGTCCGGACGTGCCGCAGCGACGGCACTCGGCAAGCTGACATGGCTTCTGGCGATCTGTTTCATCTGCACGTCGATCACGCTGACCATTTTCGCGGCCGAGAACGCCTCCGGCTCGTCGGTTGTGGACCGACTGGGCGTGACACCGCCCGCGTCCACCGAGCCCTCGGCACCCTCGGGCGACACGCTGTTGCCCCCGTCGCTGGATGGCGATGCACCGCTTGTGCCGCCGGCGGAGTAAGCCTTACCTACAAAACCTTGAGGACGATCTGATGATTGCAACATGATGTTGCGGTACGGGTTGCCTTTGACCACCGAATCCTGATAGCTTTAAGTCCCGTGGTGCTGTGTATCTGCGCAGCCTGACTGAGTGGCTTTGAACCGATGCCGCAACGACCTACGGGAGACTACCAAACCATGGCACGTTACATCTTCATCACCGGTGGTGTGGTTTCCTCGCTGGGAAAGGGTCTCGCCTCCGCGGCTCTGGGCGCGCTGCTGCAGGCCCGCGGCTATTCGGTGCGCCTGCGCAAGCTCGATCCCTATCTGAACGTGGATCCCGGGACCATGTCGCCCTTCGAGCATGGCGAGGTCTTCGTCACGGATGACGGCGCGGAAACCGATCTCGATCTCGGCCACTACGAGCGCTTTACCGGGGTTGCTGCGCGCAATACCGATTCCATTTCTTCGGGGCGCGTCTATTCCACGGTGTTGGAAAAGGAACGCCGTGGCGATTACCTCGGCAAGACCATCCAGGTCATTCCGCATGTCACCAACGAGATAAAGGCCTTCCTCGACATCGGCGGGGATGAGGTGGATTTCATGCTTTGCGAGATCGGTGGCACGGTGGGGGACATCGAAGGCCTGCCGTTCTTCGAGGCGATCCGCCAGTACAGCCACGACAAGCCGCGTGGGCAGTGCATCTTCATGCACCTGACTCTGCTGCCCTACCTCGCGGCAAGCGGCGAGTTGAAGACCAAGCCGACACAGCACTCGGTCAAGGAGTTGCAATCCATCGGGATCGCGCCGGACATCCTTGTCTGCCGCTCGGAGCATCCGATCCCGGAAAAGGAACGCGAGAAGATCGCGCTCTTCTGCAACGTCCGCAAGGAGGCTGTCGTCGCTGCCTATGACCTCAAGACGATCTATGACGCCCCCCTCGCTTATCACGAACAGGGGCTTGACCAGGCGGTGCTCGACGCCTTCAACATCTCGCCCGCGCCGCGCCCTGACCTGTCAGTCTGGCAGGATGTTTCGGACCGCATCCACCATCCCGAGGGCGAGGTGAAAGTCGCGATCGTCGGCAAATACACGCAGCTCGAGGACGCCTACAAATCGATCGCAGAGGCCCTGACCCATGGCGGCATGGCCAATCGGGTGAAGGTGAAGGTCGAGTGGGTCGATGCGGAGCTTTTCGACAGCGCCGAGGATGTGGCACCTCACCTTGAAGGGTTTCACGCCATTCTCGTGCCCGGCGGATTCGGCGAGCGGGGCACCGAAGGCAAGATCAAGGCGGCCGAATTCGCCCGCACCCGCAAGGTGCCTTACCTCGGCATCTGTCTTGGCATGCAGATGGCGGTGATCGAGGCCGCGCGCAACGTGGCCGACATCAAGAGCGCAGGCTCCGAGGAATTCGACCACGAGGCCGGCAAGAAACGCTTCGAACCGGTGGTCTATCACCTCAAGGAATGGGTGCAGGGCAATGCCAAGGTCAGCCGCAAGCTCGGTGACGACAAGGGCGGCACCATGCGGCTCGGCTCCTACGATGCGATCCTGCAGGAGGGCTCGAAAGTGGCGGGCGTCTACGGCAGGACCGCCATTGATGAGCGGCACCGCCACCGCTACGAGGTCGATATCAAGTACCGCGACAAGCTGGAGGACGCGGGTCTGTGCTTTTCGGGGATGTCACCGGATGGCAAGCTGCCCGAGATCGTGGAGTGGTCAGACCACCCCTGGTTCATCGGTGTGCAGTTCCATCCCGAGCTCAAATCAAAGCCCTTCGATCCACACCCCCTGTTCAAGGATTTCGTCCGGGCCGCCAAGGAGATCAGCCGTCTGGTCTGATCTCCGGCACCGTTTGCGGCTTTGTCAGACGGGCAACGGCGCCTAGGGTTCGCGCCAACCAAGGAGCTTGCCATGACACAAAATCTGCCCGCGCGAGTCCGCGACTACATCGGGCCGGTCACCGATACGAGGATATGGGACAGTTTCGAGACACGCCCCGGCGATGTCATCCTGAGCACGCCGCCGAAATGCGGCACGACCTGGAGCCAGGCGATCCTGATGATGCTGATCCACGGACAGGCGGAAACCGGTCGCACCGTCTGGCGAGACTCGATGTGGCTTGATTGCGGCATGGCCGATCAACGGGAGCGCGCACGCCAGTTCGCAGCGCAAACTCACCGCCGCTGCATCAAGTCGCACTCCCCTTTCGACAGCCTCCCCTTCGACCCCGATGTGATCTACCTCACGGTCTACCGTCATCCGCTCGACGTGCATTTCTCGATGGAACGGCATGTGGCAAATATGAAATCCGATATCCTCGATTTCCTGTTTCCGCCGGAGCCGGGAGCAGCCTTCGACCGTTTCCTCAACGGACCGGCGACGGACATGGGAACCGACGATCTGACCCTGTCCTCGATCCTGCAGCATTACCGGAGTTTCCGGTCATTCTCGCATTTGCCGAATGTCCACTTCTTCCACTACGCGGATCTTACCCGCGATCTGGAGCCGCAGATCCGTCGCTACGCCGCCGCCATGGGGCAATCGCCTTCCGCCGGGCTGGTCGCAGGCATCGCTGAGGCCGCGTCTTTCGGCAGCATGAAAGACACGACGCGACGCGAGGCCCCGAAGGATGGTAAATCCGCCTTCAAGGTGGAGCACGCTTTCTTCGACTCCGCAACGAGCGACAAGTGGAAAGGCAGGCTGAGCAAGCTTGAGTTGGACGCCTATCACCGCCGCTTCGCCGAACTTGCGACCCCGGAGGAGATCATCTGGCTCGAGGCCGGCGCGTCGGGAGTGTAGGGTCGCAGGCCGCTGTTCAAGGCAGGACAGGAGTGCCCAAGATGATCTGCCTTTAATTTTGGCAAGAAATGTGTTAGTATAATTGCACGCGCCTTCCAAAAAAGCGTGTCAGGGGCATTCGAGCAGCGTTGCAAGTAAGACCGCGGAATTTCCGCCGCGTTGTTCTGCCCGTTTTAGCAAGTTCATTTGACCAAGGAGAGCGCTCGAGGCGCCTTTTATGTCCGATCTGACCGCAGCGTGGGAGTGCGCTGTCTGTGGCTGCCGAGAAAATTTTTTCCCGGACTGCCCATGCGGCGGCAAGGACAAAGCCATTATCAGGGAGGGGGCTTGGCCGGGGTCGATTAATGGCCCGGCCCGTGCGAGGCCCCGGTTATTATCGGACTGCAACCAAGTCCCAGCACGTGATCAAAGTAGACAAAGCGAAATAAAAACGAGAGCCCGAAGGCTCCCGTTGGATTTTGTCGAGTCGGGGCAGTTGACATAATCATCTGTCCCGAAACTCTGGTGCTCAGAAGCGGTAAGTGACCTTGACGTGGATAGTGTTCAAGCTGACGTCGTCGAAATCTGCGTACTGATATTCACCACCGACGGTCCAGTTGTCGCCAACACGGTAGTCATAGCCAAAACCAGCCGTCCAGTTGGTATCGCTGCCGTCAAATCCGCCGAAGATATCGCCGGCATTGTCCAGGCTACCATAAGCGACACCGGCGCTGCCGTAGAGCAGACCGTTACCCATTTCGTAACCCGCAATCAGCTTCAGCCTTGCGATCTCTTCGAAATTTGTTGTGGCGCCGGTTGCGTTATCTGTGACTTCCAAGTCAACCCAATCGTATTGGAACTCGGGACCAAGGTACCAGCCGTTGTTCAGGCTCCAGAGGTAACCAAGCGTGATACCACCGACGACACCGCTGTCGTCGTTGCCGATATCAGTGAATGTATCGCCCAAATCATCAACAAGGTCGCCGATGTCGAAATCGCTGTAGCCCCAGCCGAGCTGGCCACCTACATAGCCACCTGCCCAGAAGGGTTCAGGGGCGGGGGCCACAACGACGGGCGCTGCTTCGACGGGTTCGGGGCCTGCAGCAAGCGCCGCTCCTGCGGTCACGGTCAATGCAAGTGCGATGGCTGTTGTTCTAAGCATGGGAAAACTCCTTGTGTAAATCCGCATTCAGTTGCGCCTGTAAACACGGTTGTACCCGCTGTACTCGACTCAACTACGGCTCACATATTCAGTTCCCTGTCGTAAACAATGGGGCCTGCGGGGATCGAAAAATATGTTGCACCAATACAACAAATGATGTGCCAATTTTGCCAGAATTGTTTCAACCGCTCACGCGAATGCGCCAAAAAACGCCGATAGTCGGCTGTCTTCTGCCATCGGGAAAAGCGCAGTCCTGCAGTCGGCTTTTCGACCCCGGTCTGTTTCCGGTTGCAGGCCAATGCGCATCGGATAAACGGGTTCCATGCTGAGCTATCAACACGGGTATCACGCCGGCAATCCGGCCGATGTGCACAAGCACGGGCTTCTTGCCTTCATGCTGTCCTACATGGTCAGCAAGGACAAACCGCTGACCTATATCGAGACACATGCAGGCCGCGCCCTTTACGATCTCGAAGATGCCGCAGCGCGCAAGACAGGCGAGGCCGCCCAGGGCATCGCGCGGCTGGCAGGGTGCTTCGGCGCCGATCATCCCTACGCGCAGGTGCTCGAGCAGACCCGTGCGCAGCATGGTGCCACCGCCTACCCCGGATCGCCGCTGATCGCTGCGACGCTCCTGCGCCCGGACGACAGGCTCCACCTGGCCGAGTTGCACCCGCAGGAGTATGAGGCATTGGATTTCGCGATGTCGGCCCACGGTGGCAAATGCTACCGGCAGGACGGCTTTGCGCTGGCGCAATCCCTCTGCCCGCCGACGCCGCGCCGGGGGGTGATACTGATCGATCCCAGCTACGAGATCAAAAGCGACTACACCGATATTCCCCGCAGGATCGGGCTGATGCACCGGGCGTGGAATGTCGGCGTCATCTGCCTTTGGTATCCGCTGCTCAGGAATGGCAGCCATGCACCGATGCTCGAGGCGCTCGCCAGGGCGCATCCGGAGGCGCTTCGTCACGAGGTCGCGTTTCCACCTGCACGCCCCGGTCACGGGATGATCGGGTCCGGTCTGTTCGTGATCAATCCCCCCTACGGCACGAGGCAGGAGGCCGAGCGCCTTTCGAGGTGTTTTGCGGCACGGACCGGCGGCACGACCTGAGACTGCGCGAAAGACTTTGCGCCTCGTCCCATTCGTGTCACTGTGCACCATGCGTGCCACCTTCATACTGCCCGGTCTGCTGGCCGCCCCCGCCGCGCTCGCCTGCGATGCTGCGATATGCTTCGTTGATCCCGAAGACCTGCCGCTGACGCGGATTGTGACCTTCGAGGAGACGCAATCGAGCCAGGGGCCGGGCCATCCCGTCAACGAGCTTCTGCCCATCGGCGGGGTCGTCTTCGGGGAACGCTTCGCCGGGCAGATGATACTGGCGGAAGGTGACTTCGATCAGGTCTCCGGAACGGTCCTCGCCCCCCTGACACTCGTTGCAGGCGACAAGGGTCAGAACCTGTCGGTCGTCTTCATGCAAGGCAACAATGTGCTGAACGGCTATGGTCCTGCGGGCTATCCCAAACGGCACGCACAGGGCGAAGGCGCCATGGCCTTTCAGTTCGAGGAGGCGCAGGCAGCCCTCTCGTTCGATCTGCGCGGCGGCGAGGCAGGCACTGCGCAGGCACTGTTCTATCGCGACGATGGCAGCCTCATTGCGGTGCTGGACCTGCCTCCCGCCGGCGAGCATGGCTACGGCTTCCGGCGCGCGAATGGGGCGCGCGATATCTCCGGCGTGCTCATTCTCAACACCGATCCGCAAGGTCTCGCCCTCGACAATTTGCGCTTTGAGCGGCCGCCTGAATTGGGGTAGGCCTTGTCGCATGTTCGAACGTCTCTTCCCCCGCCGAAAACCGGACCAGAAACCGCTGCCGCAACCCAATGCGCAACTGGCGCTCGGTGCCTTGCTGGTGCGCGTGGCGCTGGCGGATCGAAGCTATGCCGCGACGGAGGTGGGTCAGATCGACCGGATTCTCGCGGCGACCTTCACGCTCAAGCCGCTTGAGGCCGCGAGGCTGCGCGCCACCTGCGAAGCCTTGGAATTGCACGCGCCGGGCACGCCCGAATTCGCAGAGATCCTGCGCAAGGAGGTTGCCTATTCCGACCGCAAGGCTCTGGCGGAGGCCATGTGGTCGGTGGTTCTGGCGGATGGCGACAAGGGCGATGAGGAGGAAATCCAGCTCGTTGCGATCGAGACCGCTCTTGGATTGAGCGACGCGGACATCGCCGAGGCGCGCAAAAAGGCGCTCAGCGGCGGTTGATATTGGCAGCGGGTGCAAAGCCGACTATATCGCCCTCATGTTCGGAGAATTTATAAAGCGGCTCACGCAGCCAGAAGACAGCAGCCTGCCCGATGAAGACGCGCGGCTGGCACTGACGGCCTTGCTCGTACGAATCGCCCGGGCGGACGGCACCTATAGCGATGGGGAAAAGCAGCGGATCGACCAGATCAGCGCCCGGCGTTACTCCCTCGGCCCCGGCGCGACCACTGCCCTGCGCGCGGAAGCCGAAGCCCTGGAGGCGGAGGCGCCCGACACCGTCCGCTTCACCCGCGCCATCAAGGACGCCGTGCCCTACGAGCAGCGGCTCGGCGTCGTCCAGGCGCTATGGCAGGTGGTTCTGGCCGATGGCGCAAGGGCTGATGAGGAGGATGCGCTTGTGCGGATGGCGGCAAGTTTCCTCGGCGTGAGCGACCGCGATTCCGCCCTCGCACGCCAGGAGGTCACCGGCGACACATGACCGCCAGCCTGCCGATGTACGACACGCCCACGACGCGGGCGGCGAACGATCGGTTCTGGCATCTGATCCGCGAAGACGACACGGAACTCGACCGTGTGACCGATCCGCATGTCACCTGGATGTCGCAGCACTTGGTGCTTTCGCAGACCTGCGGGTTGCCCTACCGGCGCGATTTGCATGGTCGGGTCAAGCTGATCGGCACGCCGGATTACGGGGTGCGCGGCTGCCCACCGGGTTACTATCGCTCGGTCGATCGTCGTGCGACGCGACGATCCGCGTCGTAATCTGTCGGCGTTCCGGGACGCGAGTGCTGGCGCGCAACGACCGGCGGTCGCAATCCGGCTGGGCCGCGATCGAAGGTCATCTTGCCGAAACCGGGCTGGGGTTCAGCTTCGCGGGCCGCACGCATGACACCGGCGCTCATGCGCTTTCGGCGCAGGCGGTGATCGATGGGCGGGCCGACCTTGCCGCGCTGGATGCCGTGACCTGGACCCTGATCAAACGCGAGAACCCGCAAGCACGCTTGTTGCGTGTGCTCTGCAGCACACGCCCGACACCGGGCCTCCCTTACATCACGAGCCTGAGGCAGGACGCGGACCGCCTGTTTGACCGGGCCTCCCAAGCGATCGCGCGGTTGAGTGGCAGGGATCGCGCGCGACTGCTGCTCAAGGGGATCGTCAGGATTCCGGCCACGGCCTATCTCGCCGAACCCTTGCCTCCCGACGGCTGACAAAAGCGGCAGGCACTCCGGATGACCTAGCGGAAAGCGTCAGGCTGCGCTTTCCGCGTTGCAATATGCGATGTTTTCGCTCTTTATACCTCACTAAATCATTCCAGAGACGCTGCCTTGACCTCTCAACCGCCGGTAATCGAGATAACGGACCTCCACAAAGCCTATGGCGCACTGGAAGTCATCAAGGGCGTGAGCATCACCGCCCCGAAAGGCCATGTTGTCTCGCTGATCGGCTCTTCCGGTTCCGGCAAATCCACGCTCCTGCGCTGCTGCAACCTCCTGGAGGACAGCCAGCAGGGCGAGATCCGCTTCAAGGGCGAGCCGGTGACATGGAAAGGCAAGGGCCATGGGCGTCGTCCGGCCGATCCAGGCCAGGTGCTGCGCATCCGCACGAACCTGTCGATGGTGTTCCAGCAGTTCAATCTCTGGTCGCACATGTCGATTCTGCAGAACGTCATGGAAGCCCCGCTTACCGTGCTGAAACGCGATCGCGCCGAGGTGGAGAAGGCCGCCAGAGGCTATCTCGAGAAGGTCGGCATCGGTGACAAATGCGACGTCTATCCGGCGCAGCTCTCGGGCGGCCAGCAACAGCGCGCGGCCATCGCGCGGGCGCTCTGCATGGAGCCGGAAGCGCTGCTCTTCGACGAGCCGACCTCGGCGCTTGATCCCGAACTGGAACAGGAAGTCATCAAGGTCATCAAGGACCTTGCCGCCGAAGGGCGCACGATGATGATCGTCACCCATGACATGAAACTGGCCGCCGATGTGTCCGACCATGTGGTCTTTCTGCATCAGGGCCTGATCGAGGAACAGGGAGCGCCGGAGACACTCTTTGGCGCGCCCAAATCAGAACGCCTGCAAGGGTTCCTGTCGGCAACCCAACCAGCGTAACGCAAAAACAAAAAACGGGAGTATCACCAATGAAATCCATACTAGTTGCGGCGGCTGCCCTGACCCTGTCGGTCGGGATCGCATCCGCTCAGGACAAGACCATCCGGATGGGCACAGAAGGCGCCTACCCCCCCTACAACTTCATCAACGACGCAGGTGAAGTCGACGGCTTCGAGCGCGAGTTGGGCGACGAACTCTGCCTGCGCGCCGAATTGACCTGCGAATGGGTCAAGAACGATTGGGACAGCATCATCCCGAACCTCGTGTCGAGCAACTACGACACGATCATGGCCGGGATGAGCATCACCGACGAGCGTGACCAGGTCATCGACTTCACCCAGAACTACTTCCCGCCCACTGCATCGGCCTTTGTCGCCGCAGCGGATGGCGTAGACCTCGCAGGCGGCGTGATCGCCGCGCAAACCGCGACCATCCAGGCAGGCTACGTCGCCGAAAGCGGCGCGACGCTGGTAGAATTCGCGACGCCCGAAGAAACCATCGCCGCGGTACGCAACGGCGAGGCCGACGCGGTCTTTGCCGACAAGGACTATCTTGTACCGATCGTGGAAGCCTCGGGCGGCGAGTTGATGTTCGTGGGCGATGACGTCCCGCTCGGCGGCGGCATCGGCATGGGCCTGCGTGAAAGCGATACCGAGCTGAAAGAAAAGTTCGACGCGGTGATCACCGAGATGAAAGCCGACGGCAGCCTCAACGCCATGCTGGTGAAGTGGTTCGGTCCGGAAACGGCGCAATACTGATCCGATGATGCAGGAGGCCGGTCCAGTGACCGGCCTCTTCTCTTTGCCCTGCTGACAGGGCATGCTTATCCACAGCCGGAGCCTCGAGATTTTCAGTTTCTGCACAGATCCCAGCACGCTGAGCACATGGCCGTGGATGGCCTGCTACCTCACGACCGGTGTGCATATGTCGCTCTACCTGTCGGTGCTGACGGTGCTTTTGCTGCTTGCGATCACGGCGCCGGTGGCGCTTGGCATAGGGTTTGCCTGTGCCTCCGCCGCGCGTTCCGAGATCGCGCCCCTGCGCTGGTTTGGCAAGGCCTATATCGCGATCGTTCGCGGAGTGCCGGACATCGCCTTTTTCCTCTTCTTCGTGATCGCCCTTGACCAGGGCGTCGAGTACCTGCGCCACAAGATGCTCTGTCCCGAGTGGACCGAACCGATCCGGCAAGGCAATGATTTCGTCGTCTGCCAGGCCGCCAAGATGCCCTTGGGCAATGCGCCGCAATGGATCCACGAGACCTATGGCTTCTCGCTGGCGGTGATCACTTTCGCCCTCGTCTACGGCGCCTTTGCCGCGAATGTGCTCTATGGGGCCATGCGCGCCGTGCCCCGCGCCCAGATCGAGACCGCCGAAGCCTATGGCATGACACAGCGGCAGACCTTCTGGCGCGTGCTGGTGCCGCAGATGTGGGTCTATGCCCTGCCCGGCCTGTCGAATCTCTGGCTCATCCTGATCAAGGCGACGCCGCTCCTCTTTCTGCTCGGCGTCGAGGATATCGTCTACTGGGCTCGTGAACTCGGTGGCACGAAGACACCCCGGTTTACTGACTACCCGCATGGCGACTGGCGCATGTGGTATTTCCTGGCGCTGCTGATTTTCTATCTGGCCTTCACGCGCATCTCCGAAATCGTTCTGGACCGGCTGATGACGCGGCTCACGCGCGGCCAGGCGACGGCGGGCGGCGAAGCGCAACGAAAGGCCGCTGCATGAGTTGCTGGCAGACGGTCCAGGATTACGGCCTGCGCGCCATTGGCATCGGCGAGCGCCTTCTGCCGCGTGAGGATTTTACCTTCTGCCAGCAGGTCACCCTGATCGGCTCGGGCATGATCTGGAACATCTATTTCGGCGTCGTGGCGCTGACGCTGGGTTTTTTCTTCGCCACGGCGCTGGCCCTCGGCAAGGCATCGCCGCGCAAATTCCTGCGAAAGCCTGCTGAATGGTTCATCTTCATCTTCCGCGGCTCGCCACTCTTCATCCAGTTCTTCTTCGGCTATTTCCTGTTTCTCAGCCTGAAATCCGTATCGCCGATTTTCGATCCCTTCACCGCCGCCTGGCTCGGGGCGCTGATCGTGCTTTTCTTCAACACCTCGGCCTATGCCGCGGAAATCTTCTATGGTGCGCTGCTGTCGATCCCCAAGGGCGATACGGAGGCCGCGGATGCCTATGGCATGTCGGGCTGGCCGCGGTTTCGCCGAATCGTCTGGCCGACGATGCTGCGACTGGCCTGGCCCGCCTATACGAACGAGGCGATCTTTCTCTTTCACGCCACGGCCCTCGTCTTCTTCTCGGGCTTTCCGGCCTGGCAGCAGCGCGGCGACGCGCTCTATTACGCCAGCTATTTTGCCGACAAGACCTTCAACCCCTTCGTGCCCTACCCGATCCTCGCGGGCTATTTCATCCTGCTGACGCTGGTCGTGGTCGGGATTTTCGGCTTCGTGAATGGCAGGCTCAACCGCCACCTGCCGCAAAACATGAAGAAAAAAATCCAGTTGCGTCCGAACCTGATCCGGTAGTATCCATAATTTGATCAAATTATTCGTGGCGCTGGCCTCGGATCGGACGCGGGTCGCGTCTTCGGCCAGCCCCCAAACTGGTGACCTATGAAAAACTGGCTTCGCAAGAACCCACAGGTGCGCACGATCCGTGTGGCCGCCGCCGACCTCAATGGACAGGCCCGAGGCAAACGCATTCCGACCCGCTATGCCGACAAGGTGGTCGAGGATGGAACGCGGTTTCCGATGTCCGTGCTGAACCTCGACATCTGGGGCGAGGATATCGACGACAGTCCCCTGGTCTTCGACAGTGGCGACAAGGACGGCGTGCTGAAACCGACCGAACGTGGTTTCATGCCGATGCCCTGGCTTGATGCTCCGACGGCGCTTCTCCCGATCTGGATGTTCCGCGAGGATGGCCGCCCCTATGAGGGCGATCCGCGCCATGCGCTGCGGGCGGTCCTGGACCGCTTCAAGGCGCGCGGTCTCACGCCGGTTTGCGCGGTCGAACTCGAGTTCTACCTGATCGACGATTCGGGTCGAAACCTGCAGGTGCCGGTCTCCCCGCGCTCCGGCAAGCGCCGCAAGGCGGCGGAGACCCTATCGATCCGGGCACTGGACCAGTTCGACACATTCTTCACCGACCTCTATGACGCCTGCGAGGAGATGGATATTCCCGCCGACACAGCCATTTCCGAAGCCGGTCTGGGCCAGTTCGAGATCAACCTGATGCATTGCGATGACGCGCTGCGCGCCGCCGACGATGCCTGGCTTTTCAAGATGCTGGTCAAGGGCATGGCCCGCAAGCACGGATTTGCGGCGAGCTTCATGGCCAAGCCATACGAGGAGTATTCCGGTTCCGGCCTGCACGTGCATTTCTCGGTGCTGGACCAGGACGGCAAGAACGTCTTCAACAACGGCACGGATCAGGGCACCGACATGCTGCGACATGCTGTGGCGGGCTGCCTCAAGGCGATGCCAGGCTCGGCGCTCGTCTTTGCACCCCATTCCAACAGCTTTGACCGGATGGTCCCGGGCGCTCACGCGCCTACGGGCATAAGCTGGGCCTATGAGAACCGCACCTCCGCCATCCGCATCCCCTCGGGCGCACCCGCGGCGCGGCGCATCGAACATCGCGTCTCGGGCGGCGACGTGAACCCCTACCTGATGCTTGCGGCCGTTCTTGGAGCTGCCATCAACGGCATCGAAGACGGCGAGGAACCGCCCGCGCCGATCACCGGCAACGCCTATGCCGCCGACCTGCCGCAAATTCCTGGCGACTGGAAATCGGCTATCGACGCTTTCGAGGCAAGCCCGGAGATCGCGCGGATTTTTTCGGCGGACCTCATTCGCAATTTCGTTCTGACCAAACGGCAGGAGTTGCATTATATGCAGGAACTGACCCCTTCCGAACAGGTCACGATCTACCTCGACACAGTCTGAACTTTGGTGCACCCATGAAAATCGGCATTCTGATGACCGGCCACCCCCCCGAGAACATGATGGAGGGAGGGAGATATGATCAATATTTCGCGCGGCTTCTCGACGGAAATGACTTCACGTTCAAAGGCTATGCGGTGGTGGACAACGAATTCCCCGCAAGCGTCGATGAAGCGGATGGCTGGCTGATCACCGGCTCGCGCCACGGCGCCTATGAGGATCACGACTGGATCCCGCCACTGGAAGAGTTCATCCGGACGGCCTGGGCCGCGAAGAAGCCGATGATCGGCGTCTGCTTCGGTCATCAGATCATCGCGAAAGCCATGGGCGGCAAGGTGGAGAAATTCGCGGGCGGCTGGTCCGTCGGGCGCACCGAATACAAGATGGGTGACCGCAAGGTCGCCATCAACGCCTGGCATCAGGACCAGGTGGTCCAACGGCCCGAAGGCACCGAAGTCATCGCCTCGACGGATTTCTGCGAGAATGCAGGCCTGCTTTACGGCGATACCTTCTGGACCATCCAGCCGCATCCCGAATACGATTCCGACTTCATCGAAGGTCTGATCAGGACCCGCGGCAAGGGCGTGGTGCCGGAGGCGCTGATGTCGACGGCGCTGGGACAACTCGACAAACCGACCGATCGGCACGAGATCGCCAAGGAGATGGCGGCGTTTTTCAAGAAAGAGAGAGCATAATGTCTGAGCTCATGGACAAGCTGCCGACAGCGGCGCGGGAATATCTGGAAGGGCGCAGGCTCGATGAGGTCGAGTGCATCATTTCCGACCTGCCGGGCATCGCCCGCGGCAAGGCAATGCCGGCCAGCAAATTCGCCAAGCAGGAGTATTTCCACCTGCCTGACAGCATCTTCTTTCAGACCATCACCGGTGACTGGGGCGAGGCTGCGGGCGAGGACGGGTTCATCGAGAAGGACATGATCCTGCGTCCGGACATGTCGACTGCGACGGCGGCCCCCTGGACCGGCGACTGGACGCTGCAGGTGATCCATGATGCCTATGACCGCGACGGGAATACCGTCCCCTACAGCCCGCGCAACGTGCTCAAGCGCGTCTGCCAGCTTTATGCCGACAAGGGCTGGAAACCGGTAGTGGCGCCAGAGATGGAATTCTATCTCGTGGCACGCAACATCAACCCCGCCGACGACATCAAGCCGATGATGGGACGCTCAGGCCGCCCCGCGGCCGCGCGGCAGGCCTATTCGATGACAGCCGTCGACGAGTTCGGTCCGGTGATCGACGACATCTACGATTTCGCCGAAGCGCAGGGCTTCGAGATCGACGGGATCACGCAGGAAGGCGGCGCCGGCCAGCTCGAAATCAACCTGCGGCACGGCAGCCCGGTGAAGCTTGCCGATGAGGTCTTCTACTTCAAGCGGCTGATCCGCGAGGCGGCCCTGCGGCACGACTGCTTCGCCACCTTCATGGCCAAGCCAATCGCTGATGAGCCGGGGTCTGCCATGCATATCCACCACTCGGTGCTTGATATGAAAACCGGGCAGAACATCTTCGCCGGGCCGAACGAGGAAGAAACCGATGCGTTCTTTCATTTCATCGCCGGCATGCAGAACCACATGGCGGACGCTCTCGCGGTGACGGCGCCTTATGTGAACAGCTACCGCCGCTACGTCAAAGGCAGCGCCGCACCGATCAACCTCGAATGGGGCCGCGACAACCGCACCACCGGAATCCGCGTGCCGCTGGCAAGCCCTTCCGCGCGACGGGTCGAAAACCGGCTCGCGGGCATGGACTGCAACCCCTATCTCGCCATCGCCGCAAGCCTTGCCTGCGGCTATCTCGGCCTCGTCGAGGCGAAGGCACCCAAGGATGAGTTCAAGGGCGATGCCTATGACGGTGATGGCGACATCCCGCAGGTGCTGGGCTCGGCGCTTGATCTCTTCGAGGAAGCGACCGCCCTGCATAAAGTCCTCGGGCCGGAATTCGCGCGTGTCTACGGCATCGTGAAGCGCGCGGAATACGAGGAATTCCTGCATGTGATCTCTCCGTGGGAGCGCGAGCACCTTTTGCTCAACGTCTGAAACCGGCGGACGGCTTCGGGTCCGGCGACCCGCGCGACGCGCCTGACAGGGTCTGGCGCCGAATATTGATCTGGATTGAAAAAAGACGGGGCGTCCGCCATGGATCTGCTTTACGCAAACGACAAGCCGGGGCAGTACCCGAAAAGCTGGTACGCCGCGACCGCGGAGCCCTTGCCGGCCTGCCCGCCACTTGACGGTGAGATCCGCGCCGATGTCTGCATCGTCGGCGCAGGCTATACCGGGCTTTCGGCGGCGTTGCATCTGGCGGAAGCGGGCCGCAAGGTGGTGGTGCTGGAGGCGCAGCGGATCGGCTTCGGCGCCTCGGGCCGCAACGGCGGGCAATTGGGCAGCGGACAGCGGGTCGATCAGATCAAGCTCGAGAAGATGGTCGGCAAGGACAAGGCGAAGGTGCTCTGGCAGCTTGGCGAGGAGTCCAAGGATCTGGTCAAGGGGATGATCGCGAAACATGGGATCGACTGCCACCTGAAACCGGGCGTGGCCTGGACCGCATCGTCGGAGGCGGATGTGAAGGATCTGCACCAATATGCGGAGCATTTGCAAAAGGCTTACGGCTACGACCAGATCGAAGCGCTCGATTCCGCGGAGGCAGCCGCGCTCTGCCCCTCGCCCGACTACAAGGGCGCGGTGCTCGACATGGGGGCGGCACACCTGCATCCGCTGGCCCTGGTCTTCGGCCTTGCCAAAGCAGCGAAGAAGGCAGGCGTGACGATCCATGAGATGTCGCGCGTCGAGGCGCTGGAGAACGGCACGCAGGCGCGGGTCAGGACGACACGCGGCAGCGTGCTGGCCGACCACGTTGTCCTGGGCTGCAACGGCTACCTCTCTGGCTTTGCGCCCGGCGTGACCGCGCGGGTCATGCCGATCAACAATTTCGTCGTGGCGACCGAACCCTTGGGCGCACGCACCCGCGAAGTGCTGACACGGGATGTCGCCGTGGCCGACAGCCGTTTCGTGGTAAACTATTTCCGGCTCAGCCATGACGGGCGGCTGCTCTTCGGCGGCGGTGAGAGCTATGGCTACAGCTTCCCCAAGGATATCGCCGCGACCGTGCGCAAACCGATGAGCGTGGTCTTTCCGCATCTGCGCGACGTGCGCATCGATTATGCTTGGGGCGGCACGCTCGGCATCACCATGAAACGCTTTCCCTATCTGGCGCGGCTTGCGCCCAATGTGCTCACTGCTTCGGGCTATTCAGGCCACGGTGTCGGTACCGCAACCCATGCGGGGCAACTCATGGCGCAAGCCATCATCGGGCAAAGCGACGGTTTCGACGTGATGAGCAGCGTTCCCACGCCGGCCTTTCCGGGCGGGGGCGCTTTGCGTACGCCTCTCTTGATCCTCGCGATGACCTGGTATGCCCTGCGGGACAGGCTGGGCATGTAATCGCCGGTTGAGGCGTCACGAAAGAGTCACTTTGCCTTTGGGGTGCGTTCATTTAGAATTTCCGAAAATCGAATTAGGGAATTCTGAATATGACACTTCCAGACATGCACCGCGCAGAGCCCATTCCCGACGCGGCCCGTGCGGAGATCGACCGGCTCCTCGCCTCCGGTGATCTCTTTCGCTATACCTCGGAAGACTTGCCGGTCGCGCTTCTGGAAGCGGAATTCGCGCAGATGATGGGCAGCAAGTATGCCTTGGCCGTGTCCTCCTGTTCCGCCGCACTTTTCCTCTCGCTCAAGGCGCTCGGGCTGCCGCGGGACGCGCGCGTGCTGATCCCGGGCTTCACCTTCGCAGCGGTACCATCGTCGGTGGTGCATGCGGACTGCGTGCCCGTGCTCTGCGAGGTCGGCGAGAACTATCGCATCGAATTAGGGGATTTCGAGACACGGCTGGGCGACGACATCAGCGCTGTCATCATCAGCCACATGCGGGGCCATACTTCCGACATGGATGCGATCATGGCGCTTTGCGACCGGGCCGGCATTCCGGTGATCGAGGACGCGGCCCATTCGCTGGGAACAACGTGGCATGGTCGCAAGATCGGCACCATCGGCCGGGTCGGTTGCTTTTCCTTCCAGTCCTACAAGATGGTGAACGCCGGCGAAGGCGGGATCCTGATCACCGACGATGCCGATCTCATGGCCCGTGCCGTGATCATGTCCGGCGCTTATGAGCACAATTGGCAGAAACATCCGGTGCTGCTCGACGCCTTCGCGCGCTGGCAGAACCGGTTGCCGCTCTACAACCTTCGTCTGAACAACCTCTCGGCGGCTCTGATCCGCCCGCAATTGCCGGAACTGCCCCGACGGGTGCGCGACGGGCGACGCAACCATGATCGTGTGGCCGCACGGCTCGACCGCTCGCCATTCATATCCGTACCCTCTCCCCTGCCGGGTGAAGAACGCGCGCCGGACAGCATCCAGTTCAATCTGGTGGGTCTGAGCGAGGGCTCCGTCGACGAATTCGTTCGATGCGCGGGCGATCATGGTGTCAAGGTGCAGGTCTTCGGTCGCAGCAAGGACAATGCGCGCGCCTTCTGGAACTGGCGGTTTCTCGAAGAGGTGCCGGACCTGCCGCAAACGCGGGCCATGCTGATGTCTGCCTGCGACGTGCGCTTGCCAGTGCAGTTGAAGGAAGAAGACCTGGATGCGATCTGCGAGGTTCTGGAGACGGCGATCGATGCAGCGACGCGCCACAATGCGCCCGCCGTCGCCTGAAGCCTACTTCAGCTTGGAGAGTTTCGCCTGAAGCTCAGCAAGCTGTTTCTTGATGGCGTCGAGGTCCTCGGCGTCATCGGCCCTCTCCTCCGGCTTGCCTTCGCCATCCTGGGCGTTCCAGACACCAGTACCAGCCAAGCCACCCGTCATTGCCTTCATGAAGGCTTTCTGCTGCGCCTGCATGATCTCGAATCCCGGCATCTTCGCCATCGGGTTCATCGCATTCATCTTTTCGAGCATCTGCGACTGGCCGTTGCGCAGCATCTCGAAAGAGGCTTGCAGGAACTGCGGCACCACGCTGGCACCCGGCGTCATGTAGCTGCGCACGAGGTCATTGAGCACATCCACCGGCAGCACGCTTTCTCCGCGGCTCTCATGTTCTGCAATGATTTGAAGCAGATACTGGCGGGTCAGGTCGTCGCCCGACTTGAGGTCCACGATCTGGACCTCGCGGCCTTCGCGGATGAAACCGGCGATATCCTCGAGGGTGACGTAGTCGCTGGTTTCGGTGTTGTAGAGCCTGCGACTCGCGTAGCGCTTGATCAGCAATGTGTTTTCTTTGTCAGCCACTGGAAGTCTCCCTCAGATACGCGCTGCATTGCAGCTTAGGACACTGATCTGCAAAAAGAAAGGGCGGGCTTTTTCAAGCCCGCCCACCAGTTTTGCGCCTATCAGGGAGGAGTTGGCGCAAATCCTGTTCCGATTTACTTGACTGTGGCGGCTTTCTTCACAGCGGCAGTCGCGTCGTTGGTGGCTTTCTTGACAGCAGCAGTTGCGTCTTCGCTCATGTCCTTGCCGGCAGCCATCATCAACTCGACGGTGTCCATCTGAGCTTTTTTCGCGACTTCGGCGAAAGCGGCCATGTGCTCTGCAGCAGCTTCGGAATAGGCGGAAGCAAAGTCAGTCATCGCTTTTGCGTAGTCTGCGGGCTCTGCCTTGGCTTTCGACATCTCGGCCAGTTTGGCCAGCGTGTCTTGTGCCCATTTGCTGGAGATCGTGGTGGATTTCTCGGCGGCGGACAGGGCCACGGCAGAGAGCTTCTCGTTCAGCGTCGCGGTTGTCTTGAACGCGTCTTCCATTGCGGCGGTATCAACCGGGAAAGCGCCCATGATGTCTTTGAACATTGCGGTCATATCGGGGGTCTTGGTCATGTCTAAATCCTTTCAGCGCCTTGCGGGATCATCCCGTTTGTTTGCGTCTGAACAATATATACATGCTGCACCGCAGCAATTCAAGTATTATTCTGCACTGCAGCATAGATTTTTGCTGCAGCGCGGAATACCATTGGAAATCAGCTTATTGCCTTGATTGCGACATAGGTCCCCGGCGCATCACAGAGCACTGAATGAGCGGAATCACCCGGATGTCTCGCAGGAACGTGCTTGCCGGAGCGGCTTTTCAGCCAGGTCTCCCAGCGTGGCCACCAGGAGCCTTCGTGAAACTCCGCCTGTGCCAGCCAGTCCTTGTGGTCGAGCGTCATATCCGGGTTGGTATAGTGTCCGTATTTGTTGCGGTTCGGTGGATTGACGATCCCTGCGATATGACCGGACTGCGTCATGATGAAGGTCTTGTCTTTCGACCCCATCTGCTGGACGCCGCGGTAGCTGTCCTTCCAGGCGGCGATGTGATCGGTTTCGCAGGCGATGGCACAGAGCGGCACATCGACCTCGGACAGGAGCAGACGGTGGCCCATCAGTTCGAACCCGCCATCCGCCAACTCGTTGCGCTGGCAGAGGCCCCGCAGGTACTGCGTGGCCATTTTCGCGGGCAGGTTCGCGCCGTCGCCGTTCCAGTAGAGCAGGTCGAAAGCGGGCGGCGTCTCGCCCATCATGTAGCTCTTGATCGCCGGCGTGTAGATCAGGTCGTTTGAGCGCAGGAAGGAAAACGTGCGTGCCATGATCATGGACTGCAACATACCCTTGACCGCCACCTCCTTCTCGATCCCGTCGATGAAGTCATCGGTAAGGAAGGGCGTGAATTCGCCCTGATCCGAGAAATCCGTGAGCGCCGTGAAGAAGGTCGCGGACTTGATGGACTTGTCGCCCTTTTGCTTGAGCAGTGACAGGGTCAGCGCGAGCGTGGTACCGGCGATGCAGTAGCCGACCGCATTGACCTGTTTCTCGCCGGTGATGTCCTTGATCTCGCGCAGCGCCGCGAGATAGCCGTCGACGATGTAGTCTTCCATGCCCACGTCGCGATAGGTGGCATCCGGGTTGATCCAGGAGACGACGAAGACGGTGTAGCCCTGGTCGACGATCCATTTGACCAGCGAGTTCTGGGCCTTGAGATCGAGGATGTAGAATTTGTTGATCCAGGGCGGATAGATCACCAGCGGCACCTTGTGTACCTGGTCGGTACTCGGCGCGTATTGGATCAGCTCCATCATGCGGTTGCGGAATACCACCTTTCCGGGCGTCGTGGCGATGTTGCGGCCAAGCTCGAAGGCGGTTTCATCAGCGAGTTTGACGACGAGTTCGCCCTTGTTGGCTTCCAGATCGCGGATCAGGTTCTCCAGACCGTCCACAAGGCTCTGCCCCTCGGTCTTGATGGCCTTTTCCAGCGCATCGGGGTTGGTCGCGAGAAAGTTCGTGGGCGACATCATGTCGATGATCTGCCGCGCGAAGTAATTCAGCCGGTTCTTTTCCGTCGGATCGAGATCGGTGACATCCGCCACCGCCTGTGCAAGCGCCTGCGCGTTGATCAGATATTGCTGCTTGATGAAATTGAAATAGGGATGCGTGTCCCAGAGCGGGTTGGTGAAGCGCCGGTCGCTTGGCCCCTTGTCCTCGGGTGCCGCCAGCTTGCCCTTGGCGAGGGTGTGCTGTGCCTGAACGAAGTGCTTCATCGTATCGGTCCAATAGGCCATCTGATGCTCGAGAAGCTTCGCGGGGTTGTGCATCGCTTCCGCCCAATAGGCCTGCGCGGCGCGTCCGAAGAGGTCATGGCTGGGAGAGTCAAGCGACGGCTCATGGGTCTGCCGGTTTGTAAGAACCTTCTGCAAACGTGTCGAAAGTTCCTCAATCTTGCGCATGTTCTCGGTCATGCGTTCCAAAGTTTCACCCGAGGGGGCCACTTCATTGTCGCTTTTTGTTGTCATATTAACTATTCCCTCGTATGTTTGCAGTTGCAGCATGACGTCGTTGGCTTTCAGGGGGCGAATCGACTTTCTGTTCCGGTAACACCGGTTGAATAACTAGGAGACCCCTATGCGCTATATGGTTACATACGACCTCATGGAGACCATCCGAAACACGAACCAGTGGCTCGGGGCCACTGCGTCAGCTATCGGATCTTATCCTGCATTTGCAATGATTCCAAACCCGGCCTTCGCATGGATGACTGCTTGGGGCGACGTAACGGAACGTACTTTCGAGCGAATGGTCGTGAAGCCCGACTGGAACATCCCTCCTGTGGCAACGACTGACGGTCAGGATCATGTGGTATCCACCAAGATTGTGGTGAAGCGCCCGTTTGGCGACCTGTTGCACTTTGTGGTCCCCGGACGCAAGACACCCGCGCGAAAGGTTCTGCTGGTGGCACCGATGTCCGGGCACTACGCAACCCTCCTGCGGTCTACTGTGATCAGCCTGCTTCCCGATGCCGATATCTATATTACCGACTGGCACAACGCTCGGGACATTCCTGTAAGCGCGGGCAAGTTCGACATTGAGGATTACACGCTTTACCTCGTCGACTTCATGCGCGAGATGGGTCCAGATACCCATGTGATCGCGGTCTGCCAACCCGCTCCCCTGACCCTTGCCGCCACCGCCTACCTTGCCGAGGAAGACCCGAATGCGCAACCGCGCAGCCTCACGCTGATCGGCGGCCCGATCGACCCGGATGCGACCCCAACCGACGTGACCGATTTCGGTCGTCGCGTGACAATGGGGCAGCTTGAGGAATTGATGATCCAGCGCGTCGGCTTCAAATATCAGGGCGTTGGGCGGCTCGTCTACCCGGGGCTTTTGCAGCTGAGTTCCTTCATCTCGATGAACGCGGAAAAGCACTTCAACGCCTTCAGCAACCAGATCACCCGCGTCGCGCAGAAGAAAGCAGCCGAGCACGACAAGCACAACAGGTTTTACGACGAATATCTCGCTGTCATGGATATGCCTGCGGAGTTCTACCTCTCGACGGTAGAGCGCATCTTCAAGAATGGCGAGATCGCCAAGAACCAGTTCGTGGTTGCGGGCAAGAAGGTCGACATCGGCAAGATCACCACCGTCGCGGTGAAGACTGTCGAAGGGTCCAAGGATGACATTTCCGCGCCCGGCCAGTGTATCGCCGCTCTTGCGCTATGCACCGGTCTGCCCGATGCCAAGAAGGCCAGCCACGTTGAAGAAGGTGCCGGTCACTATGGAATCTTTGCCGGCAAGAGCTGGCGCAAGAACATCCGGCCGCTCGTGCTGCGTTTCATCGACGCGAATGGTGATACGCCGCAGGATGGCAAAAGCCCCGCCAACAAGAACGCCGCCGCCTGAGGCATCACGGCCTCAGCGCAGCACATAGGGTTTCGCCATCCATCGACGCAGCGCCCGCGTGGTATCATCCGGTTGCTCTAGCGTGGGCAAGTGTCCCGCCTCCTCGACGATGCAGAGATCGGCCCCGGGGATAAGCTCCGCCATGAATTCATGGCGCCTGACCGGGCAAAGCGCGTCATGCCTGCCGCAGAGCACGAGAGTCGGCACCCTGATCTTGCACAATGTGCCTTGCTGATCCGACCGCCGCTGCAAGGCCCGCGACTGGCGCACGAAGACATCCGGCCCCAAGGCCTCGGCCATGTCCATGACGAGGTCCAACACCGGTTTCTGGTTGGGCCCTGGTGCGAGGTAGTTCGGTTTCATTTCCTCGCGCATCACCTCGAGCATCCGACCGCTTCTCGCCGCGACGATCTGGGGTTCGCGCGCGGCGGCGACTTGCGGCGTCTCGGCCAGTGGGTTCGTATCCATCAAAGCGATCCGGGTGACGCGGTCGGGCGCCCGGCGCAAGACCTCCATCGCGACGATCCCACCCATGCTCAGCCCAGCGAGCGCAAAGCGCCGCGGCAGCAGGTCGAGCAGACCGGAAGCGATTTCCTCGATCCTTTCGCCTTGCGTTATTGGTGCCACCATAACGGCGGTATCGGCGGAAAGCTCCGCGATCTGCGGCCCGAAAAGCCGCGCGTCACACATCATGCCGGGGAGCAGAACGAGCGGTTCGGCCATAGGTCCTCTCAGTCAATTACGGCTTGCGGCACCGCGCGCGCCCGGCCTGCCCATGATGCTTTGCGAATCATCGAACCTCAAGCCTGCTGGACGATTTCGGGCATCGCTGGATAGCTGATGCCCCGGAAAGGCGGAAAATCGCCGTAGGCCCGCTGCCGCGCCTCGAGGGGCAGGTCAGGCTCCGCGCCGGCACGCAGTAAAGTTCCGCGTGGGGCGATGTAGCTTGATATCGTGCGCAGCGGCACGGGACGCCAGACGAGATTGAAGGCTGCGAGTTTCGGAAAGAACCACATTTCCGAATAGGGCAGATGGTCGTGCACCCACCAGGCCAGATCGCGCCAGTCACGCCCTTGCGCGTATCGGTCGGCAAACCAGGGGATCACCAGCGAGGTTCCGGCGATCGCCTCGCCCCCGGATGCCCGGTCCCAGATGTGACACTCCAGCGGGTTGTCATTGGCGGCGCAGTTCAGCCGGTGGGCATTGCCATAGGCATTGAGTTCGGGCGATCGGTACCCCGACCGGATCGCGATCCTGCCGAAGGTTTCTTCGAGCGGGTCCAGCAGCAGGCGGCAAAGTTCGCGGCCATGCGCAATCGCAAGGTCGGGATCGCGCGGCAGGTTCTGGACGCCATGATACCCGTTGATTTCGGAATAGAGAAAATCACGCATGAAGAAGTGCCCCGACAGGCGGACGCGACCGAGGTCTTCCAGACCGCGCATACTGTTCGGACGCCGCCTCACGACGCGTCGCCATAGCCGTTCCAGCGAAAGGCGCCGTCGTCGCGCAGCGGGCTGAAGGGATTGAAGGCGATTTCCCAGATATGCCCCTCCGGGTCGGCGAAGTACCCATGGTAGCCGCCCCAAAACGTGTCCTGTGCAGGCTTCAGGATCGTGGCACCCGCCTTTTCGGCCCGGGCCAGAAGGTCCGCCACCTCTTCCATGCCAGGCAGGTTATGCGCCAGTGTCGCAGCCCCGCATCCCAGATCTTCAACGGACAGTCCGATGTCTTCGGCCAGCTTCTCAAGCGGGAAAAGCGCGAGGGTCTGCCCGAGCAAATCGAAGGCGATGACCCCATCCGGGCTCGGCGTGCGCTTCCAGCCCAAGGCTTCATAAAACGCTGCAAGCCGGTCCATGTCGAGAGCTCCGAGGGTAATCAGGCTGATGCGCTGCTCCATCAGGCGAGACCTCTGTGAGGCTGCCGAGCGAGCTCCAGCACGTCAGCCACCGCCGCCTCGATCAGACCGAGACAGGGGCCATCGGAAAAACGATGATCAGCGTCCTTTACCAGCGTCAGGCGCATGTCCGGGCAGGTCGCATGATCGAGAAGCCGCAGGGCGGTCTTGGTGCTCACCGCCGTGTCGGCCGTGCCTTGCAGACAACGCACCGGGAAAGGAAGATCGAGCGGGTCACGCAGGACAAGGTGCTCGCGGCCATCCTCGATCAAGCGCCGGGTTACGACATAGGGCTCCATGTAATCGGAGGGAAGTTCGACACGGCCGAGGGTTTCCATTTGCGCCTTCTGCTCGGATGAAAAGGAAGCCCAGTAGCCGTCTTCGGTGAAATCCGGCGCTGCGGCGATCATCACCATACCGGCGATCCTGGGCGCCATCGCCCGGGCCAGGAGGAGCGCCTGCCAGCCCCCCATGGAAGATCCCACCGGCAGGATCGGCCCTTCGGTCAGGGCATGTATGATCTCGAAACTGTCTTGTGCCCAGTCTCCAATGGCCCCCTCCTCGAAGCAGCCCGACGACTGCCCGTGGCCCGAATAGTCAAAGCGCAGGAAGGCCTGTCCGCGCTCTTGCGCCCAGGCCTCAAGATGTAGCGCCTTGGTCCCTTCCATGTCGGATTTGAGACCGCCCAGGAAAATCACCCAAGGCCCTTCTCCAAGCGTCAGGCGATAGGCGAGCCGCCTGCCTTGGGGTGTGGTGTGGAAAGTCGCTTCTGACATTTTGCCTCGCTTTCGTTGCGGATGATGCGATGTGCATGTCGACATCCGCAAGGTCAGAGTGATGATTTAAACGTTACCCTATTGTCACGTTACTAAATAGACACCTATAAAATTACATGGATTCAATTTTCAAAGCCCTCGCTGATCCGACGCGCCGCCTGCTGCTAGACAGCCTGCGGGAAACGCCCGGTCAGAGCCTTCAGGACCTCGAAGGTCAACTCGAGATGTCGCGCTTCGGAGTGATGAAACACCTTGCTGTGCTGGAGGGTGCCAAGCTGATCGTGACCCACCGGAAAGGACGGTACAAATACCACTACCTCAATGCCCTGCCCCTGCAGGAAGCGATAGACCGCTGGATCGAGCCCCTGCTCGAAAAACCGGCGGCGCGAGCGGTGCTCTCACTCAAATCTCAACTTGGTGGACAGACCACCATGACCAAACCCGATTTCATGATGCAGACCTATATTCGCTGCTCGCAGGATGCCCTTTGGGCCGCGCTGGAAGACGAAGAAGCCGTCGTCAATTATCACTTCATGCAAGTGGCAGCCATCCGGGAGGGCGATACCGTCCACCTGAGGTTTCCCGACGGCACGCCGATGCTATCAAACCGCCTGATCAGGGCCGAGCCGAAATCGCTGATGGAATGCACGTTCGAGCCGCATTGGGAGGGTGGCGGGGCACCAAGCCGCGTCATCTATCGGATCACACCGGAGGGCCAGCACTGCAAGCTGACCATCGAGCACTACAACCTCACGTTTCCCGTGGTGCCCGGCGAAGGTGTGGCCGATGGTTGGGCACGCTGGGCGGATGGGCTCAAATCATGGCTCGAGACCGGGCAGGCGGTGCGCTTTGCTGATCCTGCGATGGGTGCATGATCATGCCCTCATAAGAATTGTCGACCGAACTCAGGGTACCGACAATGCTGGCGGTCCTCGCAGCATCGCTGTGGGTTCCCTACATCATCAGGGTCAACAGCGACCTTGCAGCGAGCCCGGACGATTTCAAACACCCCGGTGACTTGTCCAGACTGCATCCTTGGGTTCATCGGGCACATCGTGCGCATCTGTATCCGCTGGAACATTTGCTGCCCTTCGCGATACTCGTGCTAATCCTGAACAGCCTCGGCGGCTTTTCCACGCTGTCCTCATGGACCGCTCTCGCGTTCCTGTACCTGCGCATCGCTCATGCGGCAGGGTTGATTTCAGGGCTCGCACGCATGCTGGTAAGGCCGATGATTTTCGCCGCCGGGTGGGTATGCTGCCTGCTTATGCCCTATGCTGTCTTCAAGGCGACATGACGCAGACTGCCGGCGCGGTCACCCGCCAACGTAGGGAAGGGCGCCGGGGCGATAAAAGATTTTCTGATTATGGAGGCGTCCCAGAAGTTCTTCGGTCTCGCGCTGGTCGGCTTCGATCACTTTGATCGATTCCAGATCGGCAGGCGTATCATCCGCCAGTGCACGACGCATCTTGCAGAGTTCGCGACCGCGAGCGCGCAGCGATTCCTCGATCAGGTCGACATCGTGGATGCTGAGTTCGAACGTCCGATTATAGCGTGGCATAGTATTCTCCCGAAACCGATGCCCTTTCGGGCGCTTCCCTATGTCGGAAATAACATGCCAAACGTCGCAGTCAACGTATTCTTGGGTATACAATCGCGGCTCACGCTTGACAGTTCGCTCGCGGGCAATCATGAGCCGTGTGTCAAAACCCGCAACCGGGCGTCTCGTAGGCGCCAAACCGACGAGGAGCGCCCCAGATGGCCCAGATCTCTCTCACCTTTCCAGATGGCAATGCGCGCAGATTCGATGCCGGTGTAACCGCCGCCGAGGTCGCCAATTCGATCTCCACTTCGCTTGGCAAGAAGGCCATCAGCGCGACCGTGAACGGGGCTCATTTCGACCTTGCATGGCCCATCGAGAAGGATGCCAGCATCGCCATTCACACCATGGCGGACGAGGTGCAAGCCAACGAACTGGTGCGCCATGATCTCGCGCATATCATGGCCCGTGCCGTGCAGGAGATCTGGCCCGACACCAAGGTGACCATCGGTCCGGTGATCAAGGACGGCTGGTACTACGATTTCGACCGCGCGGAGCCCTTCACCCCGGAAGACCTCGGCCTGATCGAGAAGAAGATGAAGGAGATCATCAACAAGCGTGATCCCGTCCGCACCGAGGTCTGGGACCGTGCCCGCGCGATCAAGCATTACGAGGACCTGGGCGAGCCCTACAAGGTCGAGTTGATCGACGCGATTCCGGGCAATGAACCGCTGCGTATGTACTGGCACGGCGACTGGCAGGACCTTTGCCGGGGCCCGCATCTGCAACACACCGGGCAAGTGCCGGGAGACGCCTTCAAGCTGATGTCGATCGCGGGCGCCTATTGGCGTGGCGACAGCAACCGCGCGATGTTGCAGCGCATCTACGGCGTGGCCTTCACCGGCAAGGAAAAGCTGCGCGCGCATCTGACAATGCTTGAGGAAGCCGCCAAGCGCGACCACCGCAAGCTGGGCCGCGAGATGGACCTGTTTCACATGCAGGAAGAGGCGCCTGGGCAGGTCTTCTGGCATCCTAACGGCTGGCGCATCTACACCGAACTGCAGGACTACATGCGCCGTCAGCAGCGCAAGGGCGGCTATGTCGAGGTCAACACCCCGCAGGTCGTCGACCGCAAGCTCTGGGAGGCCTCGGGGCATTGGGAGAAGTACCAGGAGCACATGTTCATCGTCGAAGTGGATGAGGAGCACGCCCGTGAAAAATCCGTCAATGCGCTCAAGCCGATGAACTGCCCCTGTCACGTGCAGATCTTCAACCAGGGCCTCAAATCCTATCGCGACCTGCCGCTGCGCATGGCGGAGTTCGGGTCGTGCAACCGCTATGAGCCCTCCGGCGCGCTCCACGGGATCATGCGTGTGCGCGGGTTCACACAGGACGACGGGCATATCTTCTGCGCCGAGGATCAGATCGAATCCGAAACCGCCGTCTACATCGATTTCCTGTCGAGCATCTATCGCGACCTCGGGTTCGAGAAGTTCCGCGTGAAGTTTTCCGACCGTCCGGAGACCCGCGCCGGATCGGATGATGTCTGGGACAAGGCCGAAGCCGCCCTTCTCGCCGCGACCCGAGCCGCGGGGATCGAACCCGAGCTCAACCCCGGCGAAGGAGCCTTCTACGGCCCGAAACTGGAATTCGTCCTGACCGACGCGATTGGCCGCGATTGGCAATGCGGCACCCATCAGGTCGATTTCGTGCTGCCTGAGCGGCTCGACGCCACCTACATCGGCGCGGATGGTGCCAAGCACCGGCCCGTGATGCTGCACCGCGCGACCTTGGGATCCTTCGAGCGCTTCATCGGCATCCTGATCGAGGAGCACGCCGGCAAACTGCCATTCTGGCTGGCCCCGAGGCAGGTGGTCGTGGCCTCGATCATCTCGGACGCGGACGACTACGTGCAGGAGGTCGTTGCGGCTTTGCAGGCCGCCGGCGTGCGCGCAGAGGCGGATACGCGCAACGAGAAGATCAACTACAAGGTGCGCGAGCACTCCGTCGGCAAGGTGCCGGTGATCCTGGCCGTCGGCGCCCGCGAGGTCGAGAACCGCAGCGTCACGGTGCGCAGACTGGGCGAGAAGGACACGTCCGTCGAGACCCTGCACGATGTTACAGCGCGCCTCAAACGCGACGCGACGCCGCCCGACCTTTTGTAATATTTCTGACCGAAGATTTCAGAAAGCATAAAAAAGGCGTGGAATGCGGGGGCAATCCCGCAAGAACAACGGCTTTGAGGCCGGGATTCTCACTCTCGACTAACACGCGTGTGACACACAGGCTCGTGAATGGTATCGTTCCTTCGGCGCAGTATAAGATTGTATTCGCAAGGCTGAACTTTTCCGAGAAAAGGAACCAACACATGTCCAACACGATGAAATCCATGGCGATTGCCAGTGCCGTCGCAGCCGCTCTGGCAGCGCAGGCAACCACTGTGCAGGCCGCGGCCAAAGAAAAGTGCTACGGCGTATCGCTTGCCGGTGCGAATGATTGCGCGGCGGGTCCCGGAACCACCTGCGCCGGAACATCCGTGACCGACTATCAGGGCAACGCCTGGACCCTGGTCGACGCCGGCACCTGCGCCGAGATCGAACTGCCCGCGATGGCCGATGGCACACCGCGCCAAGGTTCGCTGGAGCAACTCGACCGCGACCTGCCCTCCTGACGAAAACCGCGGATCGTCGGTCAGCCTGCGGGCGGCTGACGATCCGGCTTAATGACCCCGCGTTGCACAGGGCGGTATTCTCATGCTCGACACTTCCCTTTTGCCTCCGACCCTGCCGAACAAACCCGGCGTAGGATATAAACCCACGCACTTTAGTGGCCTGTGCGATGCACCCGGTCCCGTTGCCTGGCTGGAGGTTCATGCGGAGAACTACATGGGCGACGGTGGGCGTCCGCATGCGCAACTGCGTCGGCTGATGCAGGATTTCGCCCTGTCGGTGCATGGCGTCGGATTGAGCATCGGGGGCGAGAAACCGCTCGACCGGGCGCATCTGGATCGTCTGAAGCGGCTCCTGGACTGGACAGCGCCGGCCAGTTTTTCGGAACATCTGGCCTGGTCTACCCATGACGGCGCCTATCTGAACGACCTGCTGCCCCTGCCCTACTCCACCGCTACACTGACCCGCGTCGCCGATCATATCGACGCCGTTCAGGAGCATCTCGGACGGCGCATGCTGCTGGAAAACCCGTCGAGCTACCTGCGCTTCGCAGAAAGCACCTGGTCGGAGACGGATTTCCTGCGCGAACTGGTACGGCGCACCGGCTGCGGTCTGCTGCTCGATGTAAACAACGTTTTCGTCTCCGCCACCAACCTCGGATACGCGCCGATGGAGTATATCGACATCTTTCCGCTCGATGCGGTCGGCGAGATCCATGTGGGCGGCCATGACAACGATGTAGACGGCAGCGGTGCGCCGCTTTTGATCGACAGCCACGGCAAGCCGGTGGCAGACCCTGTCTGGGCCTTGCTTGACCATGCGCTGTCCTTGTCCGGACCCCGGCCAATTCTGGTCGAATGGGACAATGACGTACCGGACTGGCCGACGCTTCGTCTTGAGGCCGAACGCGCAGCGCGGGCCTTGCAGACCGTTTCATGACACTCTCGCAAGCAGATTTCCGGGCAGCCTTGCTGGACGCAGAACTTCCCGTGCCCGAAGGCCTGCTTGATGCGCAGGACGCGCCCGCAGGGACACGGTTTTCCGTTTATCGCAACAACGTCGTCGTCTCGCTGATCGAAGCGCTTCGCGTTGCCTTCCCGCTGCTGCGCAAACTCCTCGGCGACGCCACCTTCGATCGGCTTGCGGGGCTCTTCCTGCGGGCGCATCCACCGCAAACGCCGTTGCTGATGCATTATGGCACCGCCATGCCGGCGTTTCTGGAGAGCTTCCAGCCCTTGCGGCACATTGGATATCTCGCAGATTGCGCAGCACTCGATCTGGCCTTGCGCAAATCCTATCACGCCGCCGACGCCGTCCCGCTGGAGCCTACCCTGCTGACCACGCCTGAAAGCGCAAGCGCGACGGTTTTTGCTCTCGCGCCCAGCAGCCTCATCCTGCGGTCGGTCTGGCCTCTCCACGATATATGGCGCTTCAACACCGAGCGGGACGCGCCGAAACCGCGCGCCATCGCGCAGGATGTGCTGATCACGCGGCCTGCGTTCGATCCCGCGCCACTGCTCTTGCCACCCGGTGCCGCCGACTGGCTCGAACTCCTTGATAGTGGCATGTCCCTGGAGGCAGCGGCGGAGCGCGCGACCGAGACCACGCCGGATTTCGATCTGGCAAGAACCCTCACCCTCGTTCTGCAAGCGCAGGCGCTGATTGAAAAAGCAGAAAAGGAAAGCTGATGCTGTCACTCTACCGTACCGTTTTCGACGGGCTGTCACGTGCCGACTGGCTTTTATCCTCGCTCGCACGTTTCCTATTCGCTGCCATATTGCTGTTCTACTTCTGGGTCTCAGGCCTCACCAAGATCGGGGATGGCCTGTTCGGGGTCTTCCAGCCATCGGTCGGCGCCTATGCCCAGATCTTTCCAAAAGTCATGGAATCCGTTTCCTACGATGTCTCGCAGCTCACCTTCTGGCACTGGCTGGTGGTTACCTCCGGCACCCTTGCGGAATTCATCCTGCCGCTGCTGATCGTCCTGGGATTGCTCACGCGTCTTTCGGCACTGGGGATGATCGGCTTTGTGGTGGTCCAATCCCTGACCGACCTTTACGGCCATGGCGGCTGGGAAGATCCCAAGACACTTGGTGCCTGGTTCGACCGTTTCCCCGACAGTCTCATCCTTGATCAGCGCGCTTTCTGGATCTTCGTCTTGCTGGTCCTTGTGATCAAGGGCGCGGGCCCGTTGTCGCTTGATCGCGCCCTCAGTCGCAGGATCGCCTGAGTTTTACGACACGCCAAGATCGGTCTGCACATCCGCTCCCCAGCCCAGATACATCTGGTCACCGTCCACGATCAGGGGTCTTTTCATCAAGGCGGGATGCGTGCGCAGCAGCTCTTCGGCGGGTGCGGCACGGGCAGCCTCGTCCAATCCGCGCCAGGTCGTCGAGCGCGTGTTGACGAGATCTGCACCGAAAACGTCAAGAGCAGCGCTTAGAACATCCGCAGGCACGCCCTCGGCGCGAACATCGATGAATTCGACATCCTTAAGAGATTTCAACGCCTTGCGACACGTATCGCAGGTTTTCAACCCATAGAGTTGCATGATTTCTCCTCGTTTCGGACCCGGAGGGCTGTTCTTTTGGTCAAGTTTCACTGCCGCCGTCTTGATTTTTTCCGGCGAAGATCAATCTCTAAAGGCAGGAGAAGTGTAAGCTTTTGCACAATCTCTTTTCAAGGAGGCTGCGCCGCAAGACCGGGTGTGGCCGTCAAGTCAAAGGAGGCACGGGACAGATGCCAACCGGCACCGTGAAATGGTTCAATACAACGAAGGGCTATGGTTTCATCGCCCCTGAAGGCGGCGGCACGGATGTTTTCGTGCATATTTCGGCCGTGGAACGATCCGGGCTCACCGGTCTCGCCGATGACCAGAAGGTGAGTTTCGAGCTGGCGGAAGGCCGCGACGGGCGGAAGATGGCCAGCGATCTGAAGCTGCTCTGAGCGGCCTGCGGAAGGCTCGGCCATTGGGGTCGTGAGGCGCGGAGCCCGCGCACCATGGCCCTGAATTTCCCGAAATCGCGGGGGTGACATCCGTACACCCCCTGTGCACCCCCTGTACACCGGCGCGTGCGTCAGCGGAGCGTGCTCCTTGTGCCCCTGCCCCTGACACACACCCTTGTCCGGAGAGTCTTCGACGGTGCGAAATGGCCTCGGTGATCCGCGGACCGCTTCGACGCGACGGTGGCGCCGCGCACGAGGCGGGTCAGGTCACAGTCCGCGCCAAAGGAGCCGCGGGAACGGTTCGAGCGAGAGCCGGGAACCGACCGTGGTGCGCATGCCCGCGCCAAGGCGTGCCGACCAGTGGCCGAGACGTCCATCCGGGACGGGCACGGGGTTTTCGGCGAGCGCCTTGCGTACCGCGGTTTCCTGCTCCGCCCGCGCCGAGAGGTCTTCGACCAGATCGGACCCGATCGGCGCGAAGGCCGCATGTTTTCGCCGCCCTACAGCGGTTTTCGTTCCAACGTTCATCAGCACCCCCCCAGGTGGATAACTTGTCGTACTGGCCAAACCTAGATGCGCGGTTTTTTGCTCATCAGGGGAAAAAGGCAGATTATTTCCCAGATGGCGGCATCCGTCGGACCCGATTGACTGAATTTCCACAGTTGTGTGCATCCATCAAGCCTGTGGATAAAGTGACGTAGCGTAAATTTCGCGCTCTACGGGTAGAGTGTTGCGGGCAGGTCACGCGCCGCGCAAGAAATACAACTTCAGAATGTATTCATGTGAAGTATGCACCCTAACGGTGACTTCAGTGCTGCAATATCTTGCCATGTTTGCACGGCGTGTCGCAGGGCGTGAGAGTGGTCGATGCCCCGATCAGAAGGTCCGGCATGAGGCCGCAGGCAACGGTCCGGGGGATCGTTTGAGGTGACAAAGGGCGGAGCACCGGGGAAGCGCGCCATCCGCGTCGCGCTTTCAGTTTAACGCCGCGCCCGAACCGAGGGGTGGGCGCGTAGCGCCCGCCTCGTGGTGGGGTGAGAGGCGGTCGGGGCGCAGCCCCGATCAAAAGGTCCGGGGGACCTTTTGAAGCCTCGAACGCGGAGCGCGCGAGCGAGACGCCGGGCGTTCCGGTTCACGCGGTGTCCTCCGAGCCACGCGCCAGCGCCCGGACCGAGGGGTTGGAAGCGAAGCGCCCGGACCGTGGGGGCGGTTCGGGCGCTGCCCGCCTTCGGCGGGCAAAGTGAAGATCCAATAATCTCCCCTTATTTTCTTGGTAGCATGGCCCTAGCGTTTTCGATTAGCTTCCGAACTTTTTCATCCAATTCAAGTTGCTCAATACTATGAATAGCTTTGAGACCAGCCCCTAGAATTTTCCCCTTGTTGTCAGTCCCAAATCTGGAGCTTAGCTCTTCAAAGTACCTGGGCTCCGGGATGTGAAAATTCGCATCAGTCTTGTTAACGCACTGATATACCGAATGGGACACTGTATCGGCTAGCTTGAGCAATGGTTCTTAGGCAGCACACCCATTAATTTGTGTTCTTTTGCATAGGCTTGTGATTCATTTCTCCCAAAACAACATGCGGGAGCAGAAACATGGCGCGGTCGGATATGAGCGATCTGGAATGGGAATTCATCAAAGCTGTCTTGCCGAACAAAACGCGCGGCAAGAAGCGTGTTGATGATCGCCGCGTGATCAACGGCATCTTTTACGTCCTTCGCACGGGCATCCCTTGGGCCGATCTGCCCGAGCAATATGGCCCGCCGACCACGATCTACAACCGCTTCAATCGTTGGAGCTATGCTGGCCACTGGGATCGGATCATGGAGGCGGTTGCCGACGCCCACAACGTCGATATGGTCATGGTAGACGGCACATCCGTGCGAGCGCACCATTCCGCTACTACGCTCAAAAAAACGACCCGCGTCGTTGCCTCGGGCGCTCGCGCGGCGGGTTAGGCACGAAAATTCACGCACTTACCAATCAGGACGGCCTGCCGATCCGGTTTGAGCTGACGCCTGGGCAAGCTCATGACGCGCCCCCATGCGAGCACCTTCTGGATGCTCTGCAACCCGGTCAATACGTGCTGGCGGACAAAGCCTATGACGCCGACTGGATCCGTGAAATGATCTGGGAACAGGGTGCAATCGACGTCATCCCATCCAAATCGAACCGCAAATTGCCCAAGGATTTCGACACGGAAATCTATAAGGAGCGCAACAAAATAGAGCGCTTCTTCGGTCGCCTGAAAGCCTCTTTCCGCCGCATCGCTACGCGGTATGAGAAAACGTCACGCAACTTTCTGGCAATGATCAAACTGGCCTCGGTGCGCCTGTGGATCGAGTTTTATGAGTCGGCTGCCTAGTCTTTTGCCTTGGCGACAATACCGAATGGATTGAGTAGTCGAAGGGACTTTAACTCTTCGATAAATCGGCTGGTCCTTTACTTTCAAAAGAAATCGGATCATTCGATCATAGTCATTGGAGTAGCCCCCACTGAAGTGGTCCACCAACTGGGATAGTATTATCCCATTTCAGGAGGACCAGAGATGGCTGGAAAGAGAGACAAACCCGAAGAGATCGTGCTGAAGCTGCGGCAGGTCGAAGTGTTGCAAGGGCAAGGCAGTTCGATTGCCGATGCCGTGCGCCAGATTGGCGTGACGCAGCAGACCTATTATCGATGGCGTAAAGAGTATGGCGGTATGAGCCGGGATCAGCTCAAACGTTTGAAGGAGCTGGAGACCGAGAATACCCGGCTCAGGCGTGCGGTGTCGGATCTGACGCTGGACAAGATGATCCTGACCGAGGCTGCCCGGGGAAACTTTTAAGCCCTTCCCGTCGCCGTCAGTGCATTGAACATGTGCGGCAGACCCTTGGCGTATCTGAGCGCCGGGCCTGCCGCACACTCGGACAGCATCGCTCGACCCAGCGCAAGGTTCCTTGTGGCTTGCCGGACGAAGAACGGCTGACTGAGGACATCATCGCGCTAACGCGAGAGTTTGGGCGCTATGGATATCGCATGATTACCGGGATGCTGAACAACAGCGGCTGGCATGTAAATCACAAGCGCGTAGAGCGGATCTGGCGGCAGGAGGGGCTGAAAGTCCCACAAAAACAACACAGGAAGGGCCGGCTCTGGCTGAATGACGGGTCTTGTGTCCGTCTCCGGCCTGAACGCCCAAACCATGTTTGGTCCTATGACTTCGTCCAGGATCGGACCCACGATGGGCGGATCTTCAGGACACTCAATATCATCGATGAGTTCACGAAGGAGGCACTGGTGATCCGCGTCCAACGCAAGCTCAACTCAACCGACGTGGTCGACGCCTTGACCGACCTGTTCATCCTGCGCGGTCCGCCGGAATACATAAGGTCCGACAATGGCGCGGAATTTATCGCCAAAAAGGTGCGGGCTTGGATCGGCGCGGTAGGCGCCAAGACGGCCTTTATTGCGCCAGGATCACCGTGGGAAAACGGCTACTGCGAAAGCTTCAATGCCAGGCTCCGGGACGAACTTCTGCGGTCTTAGGTAGCAAATGCACCAAGGCTTGATCTGAGAGCAGAAAGAGAACATAAGAGGAACATATTCCGCGTTGGGAGATGATGATGGCGCAGCATTTTCTGCTTTCGGCGGCGGCCCGGACGCTGTCTCTCAGGTCGGTTTTCTCAGAAGGTGAAGAAGCTGCCTATCGCCGGTTCTGCCGATTGCGCTGGCCAGAGACAGATGGCGCGCCACACTGTCCGGTTTGCGGGTGCATGGACGTCTATGATCTGTCGACGCGGCGCCGGTTCAAATGTGCGGCCTGTCATCGCCAATTCAGCGTGACCTCGGGCACCATCTTCGCCTCCCGGAAGCTGTCATTCGTCGACCTCCTGGGAGCCATCTGCCTGTTCGTGAATGCGTCCAAGGGCCTCTCGGCCGTTCAGCTGTCGCGCGATCTGGACGTGCAGCACAAAACGGCCTTCGTGCTGATGCACAAATTGCGGGAGGCGCTGGCCGCCGAGGTCAGCGAGATCCAACTGGAGGGCGAAGTCGAGGTGGATGGTGCGGTTTTCGGCGGACATGTCCGGCCCGCCAATCTCCGCGAAGAGCGCATCGACCGCCGGCTTTCGGGCAATCGCAGCGGAAAGCGCCGTGCCGTGGTCGTGCTGCGCCAGCGTGGCGGCCGAACGGTGACGCGCCCCTTCCTGAGAGAGGCCCAGGGCGTCGACTTCGCCCGGGAGAGGATTGTTCCCGGCTCCGTCATCTCGGCTGACGAGGTCGCCCATTGGGACCTGCTGGAACCGGACTTTAACATGCAAAGAATAAATCATTCAGAGGCTTACAGCCTGAACGGAATTCACACCAATGGTGCCGAGAGCTTCTTCTCGCGGCTGCGCCGGATGATCGCGGGCCAGCATCTGAAGGTCGAGGAACGGTATCTCGGCACCTACGCGGCCCATGCCGCGTGGCTTGAGGATCACCGGAAGGAAAGCAACGGCCGCCTGGCAGATCGCCTGATCGGCGGGGCGCTTGCCGCACCGGTCAGCCGGGAGTGGAAGGGATACTGGCAACGACGCGCAGCGTGATCGCGTCGCCCGCAGCCCAGACGCACATGCCCTTTCGCTTCTCCACCATGCGGACGAGCTTCCGGCGCCTGGCATGCCGCAACGCCTGAACCACTTTGAACACAACCGAGTTGCGCAGCGCGTTGTCGGAGATTTCGAGATCGCGTTCGACCATCACACGCTCTGCCAACTCCCGTGTCGTCATCTCACCATCAACATCAAGATGGCGGGCGCAAATGTCAGCGATCTCGCCCTTCTTGAAGAACCCGTGGCTGACCATGTAGCGGGCGCGCTGCCGGTCAGGAGCGGCGAACAACTCCATCGTCGCGTTCAAATGCGCCAGATCGTGCTTGGCCTGCGCGATCTGCGCCTCATACGCCCTGATCCGGCCAAGTATCTCGGCGCGTTTCTGTGTCAGAGTCTGGATCACCAACGGTTCGGACATGCCAACATTCGAACCCACGCTGAGCCATAAATCCAGTCGGCAACTTGGTGCATTTGCTACCTAAGACCGAACTTTTGAATGGTGAGGCCTTCTACAGCCTGCGTGAGGCCCAAATCCTCATCGAGAAATGGCGTCGCCACTACAATACGGTCAGGCCGCACAGCGCATTGGGATACCGTCCACCAGCGCCCGAAAGCATCATCCCGATAACCAGAGGCCGACCATGCATTAACATTCAAACTGGACCAATCAATGGGGGCAGACCAACCAAGCAAGGTCTCCTTCTAATAGGCGCGACATATCCGTGGTTTAGCGGCTGTGCATAATGGCGCAGACCCTGGACCAGGGTGGTGTCAGACGGATTCGAACCCGTCTCTGCAAGGACAATGAAGCTGCCCCTTATGCCGCGCCGAGGGCGCGCCACTCTGCGAGAGCAGCGGCTCGGTTCAGCTTGAAATTGTCTCTGCTGAAGAGCGCTCGCTTCCAGGTTAAAATGATTGCAGACGGAGGCATGAACGGCGGCGAATTTCTGCAAACTTCGCATGCTGCGGAACCGCTGCATGGCCCGTTCTTGTCGTCGAAACGGCAGGTCTGAATTCTCAACTCTGTTATTTTTCCAGCGGCCAGTTTCCTGCCTCTCAACGTTGCCCATCTCCTTTATTGCCGCCCCGTACGACCGAAGCTTGTCGGTCACCAGAATATGGGGGCGGCAATGCCGCTTCATTGATTTCTTGAGGAATTTCAGGGCTGATTTGCGATCTCGGCGCTTGGTCACATAGCTTTCCAGCACCTCGCCCTCGTGATCCACAGCCCGCCAAAGATAGCGCGTCTTTCCGTTGATCTTCACGAAAACCTCGTCCAGGTGCCACTGCCAAATCTATTCCACCAGTACCGCACAGTTTCGTGGCTGATGTCGATCCCGCGCTCGTGCAGCAGATCCTCGACGTTCCTGAGCGAAAGCGGAAATCTGACGTACAGCATCACTGCGAGGCGGATAATCTCGGGGCTGCTGTGAAAGCCCTTTAATGGGTCTGTTTTCATCATGAGGATAGGCTACGGAAACGCCCTGCCCTCATCAACGCCAATCCTTTTGACAAGACCTGTGGTGACTTCCGGCGATGCACTTCTTCGGCAATGGCACACGCATATTTCTCGACCCAACGATTGAGCGTTGCATGATCCAAATCGACGCCACGTTGGGCCACAATCTCTTTGAGATCGCGATACGAAACGAGAAAGCGAACGTAGAAATACACGGCATATAGGATCATCGATTTCGGGTACTGCGCGCCTTTGAAATTGATCAACTCTTCAATCCTGACTGAGTCTAGTGTGGGTCTGGCTCGACGCGCCAGGTAACGCAATTCAAATCCCAAACTTTGAGACACTACCGGTTGACGTCATTATCACTTATTGCCTAGCCTCGACTTGGCGCAGAGGGCCTCGGCGTGGTTTTGGGCGAGTGAAATGGAGATGACGAATATGATCGATGACGACGCGTCCAGCCTCGGGCGGCTGTGCGACACCGGCCTGTCCCTGAACTCGCAGCGAGTCGCCCTCATTCAAGGCAAGCGGTCGATGACGTATGCAGAGCTCGAGCAGCGCATCAATCGGATCGCCAATGGGCTGATCTCGCTCGGAGTCGAGCAGGTCCGAGCGCGTACTCGTCATCTTCGAGAACGACATCCGCTTCCCCGAAGTCCTGCTCGGTATCGTCAGGGCCGGCGCCGTAGCGGTCCCGGTCAACTTCAAGCTCCAGCCGCCGCAGCACACCGATCTGGCTCGAGACTGCGGGAGTCGCTTCGTCTTCGGCAGCGCCGGGACGGACGAATCCGTCCTCGCCTGCCTGGCCGACGGGGGTGCCGAGGTCGGTATCGTCGTCGATGCCGACCAGGGCCCGCTTCGAAGCTATGAGGACTGGCTGGCATCATCTTCGCCCGAACGCTGCGATCATGGGTCGGCCGGCAGCGACGTCTGCATCCAGGCTTACACCTCGGGCTCGACCGGACGGCCCAAGGGGGTTCTTCTCGCGCACCGTGGGTTACTGCGTAACGTTCAGCTCCAGGTGGAGTCCAACCGGATCGACAAGAACTCACGGGTCTTGCTGTCGACGCCGCTCTTCCACATGAACGCCATGGCCTCGGGACTCCTCCCGTGCCTGAGCCAGGGCGGCTCGGTGGTCATTCTCAAGGAGTTCGACGCGGAGCGCGTGATCGATGCGATCGAGACGCTCGGCTGCACGTACACCACCGGTGTACCGTCCACTTACAAGCTGATTCTGGCTGCCGCGCGGAAAAGAACGCACGTGGATGCCTCCAGCCTCGAGTTCATCGCAGTGGGGTCTGCTCCCATGACACGCGCGCTTCTCGACGAACTGGTCCTGACATTGCCTGGTGTCGATGTGATCGAAGGGTACGGGCTGACGGAGTCTGGGCCCATCATCACCCTCAACCCACGCGGCAAAAACAAGCTGGGCACGATCGGCCCCGCTCTTCCGGGCTTCGAGTGCAAGGTCATCGACTCCGACGGGAACATCTTGCCGCAGGGAGAGGAGGGGGAACTTGTCGTGCGGAGCGAGTTGCAACGCCCTCGGCTACTACAACCGGCCGGACGCCGATGCGAAGTGCTTCCGGGACGGCTGGGTCTATACCGGGGATATCGTGGCGTGCGACCCCGACGGCTGGTTCACCTACAGGGGGCGCGTCGACGACCAGATGAACGTGGGAGTCGAGTTTGTCATTCCCGGCCGAAGGCGAGACCGATCCTCGCACTCATCGGATGCGGGATCGATGAGTCAGTTCCTGTGCCCCACGAGGCGAAGGGCCAGTTTCTACGGGGCGGCGCCGATGACGCAGCGCGGGTCGAACCTGCGGCGATGAAGGAACTCATTGACTACTACGTGACACGAGGACCCGCGTATTCCCATCGCGCCGTATCTACTTCATGCGGCGAGATGCGGTTTGGCGACCGGGAAAACCGACCGGAAGGCTCTTGCAAGGCAGGCCAGCGAGGCGGCCAGGAACGGGGCACAAGCTTCCGTGCCCGCTGACTTGCCGCAGCGAGACTATCGGACTTGGAGCCGGGACGGGGCTTGAATCGCCTACCCACGAAGATAATCGATCAGGACATCGGCACCACACGAAAAGAGGTGGCTCGGGAAAACTGAACAGCCGGGATAGGTGGATTTTCCGCGCAACAGCAGCATGATGCTGCGAGCGAGGAGAAGACGATGGCACGACGACCACGCCGGAACCACAGCCCGGCCTTCAAAGCGAAGGTGGCATTGGCAGCGATAAAGGGTGAGAAGACGCTTTCGGAACTTGCGCAGCAGTTTGATGTGCACGCGAACCAGATTACGACGTGGAGGTCTCAGCTTCTTGAAGGAGCGGCTGGGGTGTTTGGCCATGACAAGGTTGTGGCCGAAGCGGCTCCCATTGATTTGAAGTCGTTGCATGCCAAGATCGGGTCACTTGCGCTGGAGAACGATTTTTTGTCCGGCGCGCTCAGCAAAGCCGGCCTGCTGAGCGCAAAACGATGATCGACCGCAGCCACGATGCTGGTGTCAGCCGTCAGGCGAAGGTTCTGACGCTCAGCCGTAGCAGGGTCTACTACAAGCCTCGGCCTGTTTCGGCCGAGGACTTGGCGCTGATGCGGCGGATCGACAAATTGCATCTGGATTACCCTTTCGCGGGGCCGGATGCTGCGGATTGCTGGTGCAGCGAGGGCTCAGGGTTGGCCGGCTCGCATGTCGCCACTCTGATGAAGCGCATGGGCATCGAGGCGCTCTATCGCACGCCCGAACACGTCGAAACCCGCGCCGGGACACAAGATTTATCCGTATCTGCTGCGCGGGGTGAAGATCGAACGGCCGAACCAGGTCTGGGCAACGGACATGACTTATATCCCGATGGCGCGCGGCTTCTTCTATCTGGTCGCCGTCATCGACTGGTTTACCCGCAGGGTGCTCTCTTGGCGGGTGTCGATCACGATGGATGCAGACTTTTGTATTGAAGCCCTCGAAGAGGCGCTGGCCAGACACGGCAAGCCCGACATCTTCAATTCCGATCAGGGCAGCCAGTTCACCAGCCAGGATTTCACCAAGGTCCTTCTCGACCGGGAGATCAAGATCAGCATGGACGGCAAGGGGGCATGGCGCGACAATGTTTTCGTCGAGCGTCTGTGGCGATCGGTCAAATACGAGGAGGTCTATCTGCGCGCCTATGCCAACGTCCCGGAGGCACGCGC
>CAVQRB010000022.1:0-20156 GCA_963715055.1 uncultured Alphaproteobacteria bacterium
GCAGTGGTGATCACGCTGGCCCATGCCTGGGCGGCCTTCGCGATCCTGCCTATGTATGTCTCGCTCGAGAAGATCGATAAATCGCTTCTCGAAGCTGCGACCGATCTGGGAGATGGTCCGGTCGCACGGTTCTTCCGCATCACGCTGCCGCTCTCGCTGCCGGGCGTGATCGCCGCGACCTTTCTGATCTTCATCCCCACCACGGGCGATTACATCACACCCGCGCTGCTCGGCGGCCCGGATGGGGCGATGTCGGTAATTTCGTGCAACTGCAATTTGGCGCGGTGAATAACTGGCCGATGGGAGCCACGCTCGCAATTGTGATCGATGTTCTGGATCGCCCTGATCGCGCTCGTTTTTTTGTTCGTCATTCGCCAAGCCGAAAAGAGGATCGCATGAGTACGCTCTCCAAAGACACGGGCACGTACATCAAGCGCCCGAACCGCGCCTTGCAGATCTATGCGATCGTCTTTCTGATCGTGCTCTACCTGCCGATCCTGTTCATCCCGATGTTCAGCTTCAACGACTCGATCTATGTGCGCTTTCCGCTGCAGGGCTTCACCTTCCAATGGTATGTCGAGCTTTGGAACCGGGGGCCGGTGTGGAACGCGCTGTGGAACTCGGTCAAGGTCGGCGCGGCGGTGTCGGTGATCTGTACGATCCTCGGTGTCATCGCCGCCCGCGCCATCACCCGCTACCGACTGCCCGGCAAGAGCGCTCTGGTGACGTTCATCATGATGCCGCTCGTAATTCCGGGCATCATCTTCGGCGTCGCGCTTCTGGTGCTCATGAGCCGTATGGGCGTGCCGCTCTCGCTCTATACGGTGGGGCTTGGCCACCTGATCGTGTGCCTGCCTTTCGCCGTCGCAACCTTGCTTCCGCGCTTTGAAGGGTTCGATCCCTCGATGGAAGAAGCGAGTGCGGATCTTGGCGAAAACGGCTGGTGGACCTTCTGGCGTGTGACCTTCCCGATGGTTTTGCCGGGCGTGGTGGCAAGCCTTCTGCTGACCTTCACGATCAGCTTCGACGAGTTCATCATGGCCTTCTTCCTGACCGGAACGGACCCGACCCTGCCGATGTACATCTGGGGCCAACTGCGCTTTCCGCAGAATTTCCCATCGGTGCTCGCGCTCTCGTCGCTGATCCTCTTTTTCTCTTTCATCCTTGTGTTTGTCGCACAGCGCATCGGCCGTATCGGCCTAGATGAGCCTTCCTGAAAGGACTGATCCATGATCGCAAAAAACGGCTTCATCTCGATCCAGAATGTCGACAAGTTCTTCGGCTCGTTCCAGGCGATCTCGGATGTGTCGATGGATATCGGGCAGGGTGAGTTTTTCTCTCTGCTTGGCGCCTCCGGATGCGGGAAAACCACGCTCCTGAGGATGCTCGCGGGCTTTGAGAGCACGTCGCGAGGCGAGGTATTCATCGACGGCCAGCCGATGAGCTCCGTCCCGCCTCACGAACGGCCTGTCAACATGGTTTTCCAGAATTACGCAATTTTCCCGCATCTCAACGTGCGGGACAACATCGCCTACGGGCTTCGCAAGCATAAGCTCTCGAAGGCAGAGAAACACGCCAAGGTCGACGAGATGCTGGAGCTGATCAAGCTGCCGGGCTATGGCGACCGCAAGGCCAACCAGCTGTCAGGTGGGCAGCGCCAACGGATCGCCTTGGCGCGCGCATTGATCCTCAAGCCCAAGGTATTGCTGCTGGATGAGCCTCTCGGTGCGCTCGACAAGCAACTCCGTGAGCAGATGCAGCTCGAGCTGCGCGCCTTGCAGCGCCAGATCGGGATCACCTTCGTCTTCGTGACACATGATCAGGAAGAGGCGCTGACAATGTCTGACCGGATTGCCGTGATGTCGGGCGGGACAGTGCTTCAAGTGGACACGCCATCTGGCCTCTACGAGACCCCGCGCACCCGCGAGGTGGCCAGCTTCATCGGCAACATGAACTTTTTCAAGGGCACGGTCCGCCGGAACGGTACGGCGATGGGCGCGATCGAGACCGAAGGATTGGGCACGATCCCTGTGCCGGTCGATCAACTGACAAAACCCAATGGCGCGTCCGTGCAGGTCGCGCTCAGGCCCGAGAAGTTCGCGCTGAGCGGCGAAAAGCCCCAGAATGATATTGCCGTTTCCGGCACCCTCAACACCTTGGCGTATCTCGGCGAGCGTAGTCACTACTACATCAAGGTCGACGGCAAAGAAGAGCCAGTGGCGGTCTCCACCCCCAATTTCGCGCGCGCCGGCGGCAAGCAGACACCGGGTGCGCCAATGTGGTTGTCGTTCAACCCGGAGGCAATCGTTGTTCTTGACGCTGACTGAACGCGCATTCAAATGCCCCGCATCAGGCAAGTGATCGGAAAGAAAGACCTATGAACGAAACCATTCGCCCCAAGAAAACGGCCACCAGGAAGGTCCCGAAACGCACGCAGAGCAAAGAAGTCAGACGCAGTCAGCTCATTGACGCGACCATCGAAAGCATCGCCAAGCACGGGATCGGTGGGACGACCATGTCCACGGTCACGGACATAGCAGGGCTCTCGGTCGGGATCGTCAATTTCCACTTCGACAGCAAGCAGAACCTCTTCGAAGAAACCCTAGTGTACCTCGCCCGCGAACATCACGACCACTGGAAACAAGCGTATTCCGACGCGGGTCTTTCTGCGCAAGAAAAGCTGCTCGCCATCGTGGACGCGCATTTTCATCCGAAGATTTGTACCCGCAAGAAGCTCGCAGTTTGGTATGCATTCTTCGGCGAGGCCGGGCGCCGGAAGGTTTACCGCGACCTGATCGACGATATCGATGACGAGCGCTTTGATCTCTCGGTCGGGCTATGTGAGGATATTATCCGCGACGGTGGATATGACGTCCCGCCTGCCCGCACCATCGCGCGGATGCTTGAAGGGCTCTACGACGGGCTGCAGCTCAATATCCTGATGTATCCCGGCTATTTCACCCGCAAACAAGCCAACAACCAGATACGCGCCTATCTGGCGTCAGTCTTCCCCCATCATATCGAAGCGCCGCAGTTCTAAGGCAGCGCAACAGGAGCCCCCCATGAGCCGCGACCCCCGCTACGACATCTTGTTCGATCCCGTAACGATCGGTCCTGTGACCGCGCCGAACCGGTTCTATCAGGTGCCGCATTGCACCGGGATGGGGCATCTGCGCCCGCGGACCCTCGCGGCCATGCGCGGTGTAAAGGCGCAGGGCGGTTGGGGCGTTGTGTGCACCGAGTACAATTCCATCCATCCAACCTCTGATGACTTGCCGCACCCTTCTGCGGCGCTCTGGGATGACAGCGATATCCGCGCGCACACGCTGATGACTGACGCGGTGCACGAGCACGGTTCGCTTGCCGGGGCCGAACTCTGGTATGGCGGCGCGCGCACCTCGAACCTGATGACGCGCCTTCCGTCGATGGATGTCAAATCGATGCCGAACCTCGCCGGGCATCCCTATCAGACCCGCGCGATGGACAAGCAGGACATTAAGACGTTCCGCCATTGGCACAAGCGGGCCGCGATGCGCGCGCGCGACGCCGGCTTCGACGTTGTTTATGTCTACGCAACGCACGGCTACCTGATCTCGAACTTCCTCAACCCGCGCATCAACGATCGCTCCGACGAGTATGGTGGCAGTCTCGAAAACCGGGTGCGGCTTGTACGCGAGTTGATCTCAGACACAAAGGATGCGGTGGGGGACCGCTGCGGCGTTGCGATCCGGTTTTCGGCGGATGAAGAGATTGGCGAAGATGGACAGCCGATCTATGGCGAGCGCCGCGAAATGCTGGAAATGCTCGCGGACCTTCCTGATCTTTGGGATATCAACATTGCTGACTATTCCCTGGAGATGGGCGTGTCGCGCTTTGTCAAAGAGGGCTCACTGGAGCCGTACATGGAATGGGTCAAATCTGTAACGGACAAGCCAGTCGTTACGGTGGGCCGATTCACATCGCCCGATACAATGGTGAGCCAAGTCAAACGCGGGATCACGGATTTCATCGGCGCCGCCCGGCCATCCATCGCCGACCCGTTCCTTCCGAACAAGATCCGCGAAGGTCGCCTCTCGGCAATCCGTGAGTGCATTGGCTGCAACATTTGCTACTCCGGCGACAGCCTCGGTGTGCCCATCCGCTGCACGCAGAACCCAACCATGGGGGAGGAGTGGCGGCGTGGCTGGCATCCCGAGATCATCACGGAGAAGGCGTCCTCCGGAAAAGTCCTGATTGTCGGAGCAGGACCCACCGGGCTCGAAGCCGCTCGCGCGCTTGGGAACAGGGGTTACGAGGTCATGCTTGCCGAGGCCACTCGCGAGATTGGCGGGCGTGTGACCCGCGAGGCCGCGCTTCCGGGTATGAGCGAGTATATCCGCGTGAAGGACTACCGCGAGCAGCAACTTATCGAGATGACCAATGTCGAGATCTTCCGCGAGAGCCTTCTGAGCGCGGAGGACGTGTTCGCCGTCGAGGCCGATTACGTCGCGATCGCGACGGGCGCAAAGTGGCGGCCCGAGCGGTTCAACGAGGAGATGTTCCTGCCAGTCTGGACGGACGACGCGCGCCCTCAGGTGTTCACGCCCGACGATATTATGGACGGCAGGCTGCCCGATGGGCCTACGGTCGTGTTCGATGGCGACGGATATTACATGGCAGGGGTTCTGGCAGAACTTATCCGACAAGAGGGGCACGAGGTGACCTACGTGACCGCCGACAACTCGGTGTCACGCTGGGCCGGAAATACGTCTGAACGCTGGCGCATCCGCACGCATATGCTCAGCCTTGGAAATCAAGATCGAAACCGCGCAGACCCTGACCGGGTTTGATGGCCGCGAAGCGATGCTCGAATGCGCCTACTCCGGCGCTGAGAAAACTCTTTCGGCTTCGAATATCGTCATGGTGACTGCGCGGTCTCCGAACGATGCGCTCTACCACGCTGTAAAGGCTGAGGCCGGGAAGGAGGCGTTGCCCTTCAATCTGACGCGGATCGGGGATTGTGACGCTCCGGGGATCATTGCTGCGGCTGTCTATGCAGGTCACCGATATGCACAGGAATTGGATGCAAGTGTCGATATCGATATGCCGATGCGCCATGACCGCATTGATGTAGGTCTTGATCGCTATGCCCCCGATCTGCAGCGCAAAGAGGCGGCAGAATGAGACGTTATCTCGAAACGCTGCAGCTTTACTACGAGGAGGAGATCGAGGGCGAGGCTTATTTTGCCCGCCTTTCGGAGCGGTTCGACGACCCGGACCACGCGCGAAAACTGCATCTGCTCGCAGAGGTCGAGCGGCACGCAGCGGAGGGCGTTGCGCCGCTGATTGAGAAGCATGGCTTGACCCCGCGTCCCACAGAGGCCTTGATCGAAAGCGGCCATGCCGATGCCGATGCAACCGCACCCGACTGGGCAAAGCTGATCTCGGAGATGCAGGAGAGCTACAAGGGGTACCTGTCCGCCTTCGAGGCGTTTGAGGCGATGGGCCCCGACGAGGACCGCGCGCGCTTGTCGTTCCTCACAGAGCACGAGGTCGCCGCTATCAAGTTCCTCGATCTGGAAGCCACGGACCCCGCCCGTAGTGTTGCCCCACTCGAAACCTATCTCGCCACGCCCGCCGAGACCTGGCGCGCAGCTGCGGAGTAAGCGCATGAGACTGTTTCTGCTTGCTGTCGTTCTCGCAACCCCGCTTTTGGCCGAACCCGTCAAGGCTCCGGGCACGTCGACTGAGGCGGCACCCGCCTGCTCAAGTTGCGACGCGCGAAAAGCCGGTCTCAAAAAGCTCAAGGCCGCGCGTGATGCAAAGACACAGACGGCAGAGCCCTCCGATGGATAGCCCCGCCGATCTGGGGTTTGCCATGCCGCCCGAATGGGCACCACATGCGCGCACATGGATGATGTGGCCCTGCCGTACCGAGGTTTGGGACGACATTGAAGAAACGCGCCGCGATTACACACGCGTGGCCCATGCGATCCGCGCCTTTGAGCCTGTTACCATGGTGGTTCATCCGCGCGACAGGGCAGGGGCGCAGGACATGCTGGGTGCGGGGATCGACCTACTCGAACACCCGATTGACGACAGTTGGGCCCGCGATGCAGGCCCGTGCTTCTTGCAAAATAGTGCGGGTGAGTTGGCCGGGGTGTCCTTTCGCTTCAATGCTTGGGGCGGCAAGTACCATCCCTATAATGGCGACGACAGCGTTGCAGAGGCGATCCTCGATGCAGCGGGCGCACGGGTGTTTCATTCGGACCTTGTGGCGGAAGGCGGCGGCGTTTCGGTCGATGGGCATGGCACGCTGTTGACGACAACGAGCTGCTTTCCGAACCCGAACCGCAACCCGGTCTGGACCCAGGACGAGATAGGCGCAGAGCTTGAACGTATGCTCGGTGCGTCACATGCTGTTTGGCTCCCGGGCAATGCTGAAGAGACGGAAACAGATGGGCATGTCGACGGTGTTGCCGTTTTTGCTGCGCCCGGCAAAGTTCTGATTCAAGACGCAGGCAACCCAGGCGATTTTTGGCATGACATCCATCGTTCAAACATTGAGGCAATCGAGGGGCAAACCGACGCAAAGGGCGCACGGTTTGAGTTGATCTCACTTCCAGCGGCGTCCTCACATGTCTCGAATGCGGAGGAGTTCTGCGACAGCTATGTGAACGCCTATATTTGCAACGGCGCTGTGATCGTCCCGCGTTACCACTGCTACGAGGATGCGGTGGCAAGAGAGATCTTCTCTCACGTTTTTCCGCACCGGGAAGTTGTTATGGTCAATATCGGAACGATCGCGCTTGGTGGAGGCGGTTTCCACTGTATCACGCAACAGCAACCTGCTTGAGCCAAGGGCGGGCTAGTCCGCTGTGCAGTCCGCCGCCCGTCTTGTCATGCAGCACACTGCGCGAACGGCCGGATCTGTGAAGCTGCGGTGCAGCGGCGCGGCGCCCCGTGATCAGTCGCAGTCGACCTTCTCGAGCATAGGATAGGCTATGTGTAAGCGCCGTCTTGACCCCACCTTCCTGCTGAAACTGTAAGCTGCGATGCGCCTCGTGTGGAGATTTGCACGGGAGGCGTCAGTGGGAGTCCATCGGGAGCGCAGTATGGAGGCCGTTGGGTTCGTGGAGCTTTTGGCGGCTCCTGCAGCCAAGCGGCGGTGGTCGGATGAAGCGAAGGGCCGGATGGTTGCGGAGACGCTGGTGCCAGGCGTCACGGTGAACGAGGTGGCGCGTCGGCATGGATTGCAGGCGAACCACCTGTCGTCCTGGCGGACGCTGGCCCGGAAGGGCAAGCTGATTGTGCCCGAGATTGTGGGGGCAGAGTTTGCAGCACCTGTGACGTCGCCGACGGAGGTCGTGGCAGCTGCAACGACGGCGTCGATTGATCTGATCATCGGGCCGGTGACGGTGCGGCTGGATGTTGCCACGCCTGCGGCACGTGTTGCGGAACTGGCTGTGGCGCTGCGGGCCTTATCATGATCTTCCCATCGAACCGGGTGCGGATCATGGTGGCGACGAAGCCCATCGACTTCCGCAAGGGTCATGACAGCCTGGCCGCGATGGTGAAGAACGAGCTACGCAAGGACCCGTTCACCGGCACCGTATTCGTGTTCCGCGCCAAGAAGGCGGATCGTCTGAAGCTGCTTTACTGGGACGGCACCGGGCTGGTGATGGCCTACAAGCGGCTGGAGGAGCATACGTTTACTTGGCCCGCCGTGAAGGACGGGCTGATGCTGATGAACCACGCGCAGTTCGAGGCGCTGTTTGCGGGTCTCGACTGGCGGCGGGTTCGTGCCATCGAGGCGAAGGCTCCCGAAGCGGTGGAATGACGGGATCTGCCCTGCGGCAGGATGACTTGGTTTGTGCTTTGGGCGGGCATCGGCGGAGCCGCTATGGTAGACCCGCGCCATGCCGAAGACCGCTGATCTGCTTGAAGAAATTGCCGCGCTGAAAGCGATGCTGATCGTCGCGGACGCGCGCGAGAAGCGCAAGGACGAGCGGATAGAACGGCTGGAAAAGCTGGTCGCTGCCTTCAAACAAGCGGCCTTTGGGCGACGGTCGGAGAAGAGCGATCCGGACCAGTTCGAGCTGGCGCTGGAAGACCTCGAAACGGCCATGGCCGTGATCCATGCCGAAGAGGATGCCGAGGATCGGGCTGCCAAGCGCCCCGCCAAACCGCGTGTCGCCAATCGTGGATCTCTGCCCAAGCACCTGCCGCGCATCGAAGAGGTCATCGAGCCGGACAGCCTGACCTGCGCCTGTGGCGGCTGTTTGCATTGCATTGGCGAGGACGTCACGGAGCGGCTCGACATCGTCCCCGCCCAATTCCGCGTCATCGTCACCCGTCGTCCGAAGTATGCCTGCCGGTCCTGCACCGACGGCGTGATGCAAGCTCCCGCACCAGCGCGACTGATCCCGGGTGGTATGCCGACCGAAGCCACGGTCGCCCACGTTCTGGTCAGCAAGTATGCGGATCACCTGCCGCTCTACCGGCAGGCCCAGATCTACAGCCGTCAGGGCGTCGATCTTGACCGATCCACGCTTGCCGATTGGGTCGGTCGCGCCGCCTTCGAACTCCGCCCCGTCCATAATGCGCTGATGGCCGACATGAAGCGATCCACCAAGCTCTTCATGGATGAGACCCGTGCGCCAGTCCTCGACCCAGGGGCAAGAAAGACCAAGACAGGATACTTCTGGGCACTGGCCCGTGATGACCGGCCCTGGGGCGGAACATCGCCACCGGGCGTGGTCTTCACCTATGCCCCCGGTCGGGGCGGGCAGCATGCCGACCGCATCTTGCAGGGCTTCGGTGGCATCCTGCAGGTGGATGGCTATGCCGGATACAACCGCCTGATCGCTGCGGACCGGATCGGTCCGGACATCCATCTTGCCTATTGCTGGGCCCATGCGCGCCGCAAGCTGATCGAGATCACCCGCACTGGACCCGCGCCGATTGCCGAGGAAGGCGTGGCTCTCATCCGCGATCTCTATGCCATCGAAGCCGAGATCCGCGGCAGCGATCCCGCCACCCGGCTGGCCGTCCGACACGACCGCTCCGCTCCAATCCTCGCCCGCCTCGACGATTGGCTGGCCCACCATCGCACCCGCGCCTCCGCGAAATCGCCCCTGGGCGAGGCACTCGCCTACATCGCCAAATACCGCGACGGCCTCGGCCGCTTCCTGACGGATGGCCGCATCGAGATCGATAACAACACCGTCGAACGCACCATCCGCCCCATCGCCCTGAACCGGAAAAACGCCCTCTTCGCAGGCCATGACGCCGGTGCAGACAACTGGGCCGTCATCGCCTCGCTGATCGGGACCTGCAAACTGAACAGGGTCGATCCCCATGCATGGCTGTCAGCCACGCTCACCGCCATCGTCCAAGGCCACAAACAGAGCCAGATCGACGACCTGCTCCCGTGGAATTACGACGTCACCGTGTGATCGGCACACCGCTTACGGCTATGTCTGTTTGCCGTGCCTTGCGTCAGTGCAGGCAGGACGCAGCAATCGACGCGCTGGGCTGTTCGCCGGCACAAGCGGCACGGGTTATGAACGTTCGCTCCTTTAAAGGTCAGCGACTAGGATCAACCAAACTTTGAACGCGACAATTACGGTCGTCATACTTGGGATGGTAGCCAGACCCTTCCAAAAGCCGCCGAATGCCTGTCGTTCTACGGGGCAGGGTGGCGATACGTCTCTCGTGTGCGTATGGTGTGCACCACGGTTCCACCCTAAGTGCTGGCGGAACCAAGGAGATCGTTGAATGCCTTCAAACGCAGCCACCGAGGCCGCGCGGTTGTCTACTGCGCCTATGATGGATTGGACGGACCGTCATTGCCGATACCTGCACCGACAGTTGAGCCGACACGTATTGCTCTACACTGAAATGGTGACCTCGCCGGCGTTGGTGCGAGGTGGGGCCTTGCATCTTTTGGATCATGCGCCTGAAGAGCACCCTGTCGCTTTGCAGCTGGGCGGGTCCGACCCGTCGGAACTGGCCGAAGCCGCGCGCATCGGGGCTCAGGCGGGGTATGACGAGATCAACCTCAACGTCGGCTGCCCGTCTGACCGGGTTCAGTCGGGCTGTTTCGGGGCCGTACTGATGGAACAGCCCGCGCTGGTGGCGCGTTGCGTGGCGGAGATGCGGCGCGCGGTCGATGTCGATGTGACCGTGAAATGCCGGATCGGCGTCGATGATCAGGATCCCGAGGAAGTCTTGCCGGAGTTTCTGGCCCATCTGGTCGGAGCGGGGTGTGAGCGCGTCATCATTCACGCCCGCAAGGCCTGGTTGCAGGGGCTCAGTCCGAAGGAAAACCGGGAAATCCCGCCGCTCGACTATGACCTTGTGCAGCGGATGAAGGGGCTGTTTCCGAACCTGCATATCTCGGTCAATGGCGGCATCACCTCGCTGGACCAGGCGCTCGGATTTCTCGATGCAGGCCTTGACGGCGTGATGATCGGGCGCGCCGCCTATCATGATCCGGCCAGCGTTTTGAGTGCTGCCGACCCGGTGATCTTCGGCGTGGGGCAGGCGACCTCGCCCGAAGAGGCGGTGCAGCGGATGATCCCTTACATCGACGCGCATCTCGACAAGGGCGGCAAGCTGGCGCAGGTGACGCGCCACATGCTGGGGCTTTTCACGGGTCGTCCCGGCGCGCGGACCTGGCGGCGCATACTGTCGGAAGGGGCCCACCGTCCGGAGGCGGATGCGTCCTTGGTGCTGGAGGCAATGTCGCATGTGCGCCCTCTGGCCCCGGCGCAGCAGGCGGTATAGACCCGATCCAGATGTGACGGGATTTGCCATGACCGACCCTGCCTTGCTGGTTCAGATGTTCGTTCTGCTCCTTGCCGTTGGTGCCTTCGCGGGCGTTCTCGCGGGGCTTCTCGGTGTTGGCGGCGGGATCGTGCTGGTGCCTGCCTTCTTCTACACCTTTCAGGCGCTTGGGTACGATCATCCTGCGCTGATGCAGATCAGTCTCGCCACGTCCTTGTCGACAATCGTGGTTACATCGCTGCGTTCCGTGCACAGCCATCACAAGAAGTCGGCGGTGATCTGGGATATCCTGAAAGGCTGGGCGCCGGGGATCATGCTGGGTGCTGTCGCAGGCATGCTTCTGGTTGCGCAACTGCGCACGACAACGTTGCAGTATCTTTTCGGCGGGCTGGTGTTTTCAGTGGGTCTCTACATGGCCTTCAGCCGGGCGCACTGGCGGCTCGGTGATGTGATGCCCCGCGGGATACTGCGCGCGGTGCTGTCGCCCCTTGTGGGGTTTCTCTCGGTCCTGATGGGGGTCGGCGGCGGCAGCTTCGGTGTGCCTTTGATGACGCTGCACGGGGTGTCGATCCACAAGGCGGTGGGAACGGCTGCGGGCTTCGGTCTACTGATCGCCGCTCCTGCGGTGATCGGGTTCCTGCTCACTGATCTCTCACCCGAAGACTTGCCGCCGGGTACGGTAGGCTCGGTGAACCTCATCGCCTTTGCGATCATCGTATCGATGACCTTCCTGACCGCACCACTCGGGGCCAGAATGGCGCATGCGCTGGACGGGCAGCGGCTCAAAAGGATATTCGCGGTTTTCCTCTTGCTGGTGGCGTCCAATATGGTGCGCAAGGCGGCCGGATGGTGAGAGATTTCGAAAGGACCGGTTGGGAGGTGTTTCCGCCCGAACCCGCCGTATCGGATTGGGTGCGCCATGCGCGGGTCGACGCGGCGCGCGCCTTGGCGGACCCGGCACTGTCGCATTGGTATCAATGCGAAGGTACCTGGTTCGTCGGTCTCGATGCGCTTGCCAATGACGCGGCGGGGCGGATCGGTGCATCCGGGCCTCTCGGCGGCGCGGCCATGGATTTCCTGGCCGGTCGGTTCGACGGCCCAATGCCGCTGCACAAGGCTCAACTTTCGGGCGTTTTTCCCGGATATCCAAAGCCCCGCATGGGCGAAAGCGATGCCGCCTTTCGCTACCGGCGCGACCGCGACGCCGCCCATGTGGACGGGGTCATCGGGATCGGCGCGCCAAAGCGCCGTTTCGTACAGGAACCCCATGCCTATATCCTCGGCCTGCCGCTCAGCGAGGCCTCAGCCGATGCCGCACCGCTGGTGGTCTGGGAGGGTAGCCATCTGATCATGCAGGCGGCCTTCGCGCGGGCCTTCGCGGGCCACGACCCGGCATCGCTTGTCGATCTCGATATCACCGAGGCTTATCAGGCGGCGCGCAAGGCGGTTTTCGAGACTTGCGCCCGTGTCGTCGTGCATGGTGCGCCCGGCTCGGCCTATGTGGTGCACCGGCTTGCCTTGCATGGTGTCGCACCCTGGGCCGCGACGGCTTCCAGCGCGCCCGAAGGACGGCTTATCGCCTATTTCCGCCCGCCAATGCCCGGTGGCGTCGCTCCTTGGGTCGAAGGCCTCTGATCCATCCGCGCGGCATTGTCCCGCCGCCCCTTGGCAAGGGCGCATCGCTCACTTATACGCGCAGCCTGATCTATCGAGGAAGTCCGGACATGGTTGGCAGCGCAAATCTTAACGTCATGATCAAGGCCGCGCGGCGCGCCGGACGGGCGCTCGTCAAGGATTTCCGCGAAGTGGAAAACCTTCAGGTCTCCATGAAAGGGGCCGGCGATTTCGTCAGCCGCGCCGACATCAATGCCGAGAAGATGATCAGGGAAGACCTGATGGGTGCGCGGCCGACCTATGGCTGGCTGGGCGAGGAGAGTGCCGAGCAAGAGGGTCAGGACCCGACCCGGCGCTGGATCGTCGATCCGCTCGACGGGACCACGAACTTTCTGCACGGGCTGCCGCATTGGGCTGTCTCCATCGCACTGGAGCACAAGGGTCAGATCGTGGCGGGCGTGGTTTTCGATCCGGCCAAGGACGAGATGTTCTTTGCCGAGAAGGGGGCCGGGGCCTGGATGAACGACAGCCGCCTGCGGGTCTCAGGTCGTTCCAAGATGATCGAGAGCCTTTTTTCCACCGGCGTACCCTTCGGCGGGCGCGCCGATCTGCCCGACACGCTGCGCGAGATCGCGCGCGTCGCGCCTTCCTGTGCGGGCATCCGGCGCTGGGGAGCGGCATCCCTTGATCTGGCCTATGTCGCCGCTGGCCGGTTCGACGGGTTCTGGGAAAGGCGTCTGAATGCCTGGGACATCGCAGCCGGGCTGATCCTCGTGCGCGAAGCCGGCGGTCTTGCCGAACCGATCAATCCGGCAGGCGACATCGTCGCCGATGGGGCGTTGATCTGCGCCAATGACGCACTCTTCTCGCCTTTGGCCAAGCTGCTGCGCGGCTGAGCCAGCCTTCTCAGGGCCGCCGTCGCGAGACCCGTGGAATGCGGCTCTTTCCAAGTGTGTATTGCGCTTCAGGATGCGGTGGTAGCCCGTCGTTGCGCTGCCAGTAGTCCCGACCGCCCTTGCCGAGCCAGAAGGGAAGAGCCAGCAGCAGCCCCACGACGAAACCACCGGCATGAGCCCAATAGGCCACGCCACCGCTCTCGGGGTCGGTGCCAATACCACCTAGCGAACTGCATCGCGAACCAGACCGCGAGCATGATCCACGCCGGGATCGGAAAGATCCGGAAGAAGATGATGAAGATCAACAGGATGTCGACCTTCGCCTTGGGGAAAAGCAGCAGATAGGCGCCCATCACCCCGGCAATCGCACCTGACGCGCCGACCGTTGGGATCATCGAGCCCGGATCCATGACATATTGCGCCAATGCGGCGGCCACACCGGCCGCAATGTAGAAGCCAAGGTAGCGCCAGTGGCCGAGCGCATCCTCCACGTTGTCACCGAATATCCACAAGAACAACATGTTGCCTGCGAGGTGCAGGAAGCCGCCGTGCAGGAACATCGAACTGACAAGCGTGTGATAGGCCTCGCCATCCGAAATCCGCGCCGGGATGATCGCCCAGTCGTACCAGAACGAGTTGAGGGCGCGCGCGTCCTGCATGATGCCGACATAGCTGAGGAAAATGGCGATGTTTGCCGCCATCAGGATGTAGGTCACATAGGGCGTACGCCCCGAAGGGTTATGGTCGCGGATGGGAAACATGACCGCCACGCTGAGCGATCATGCTTCCCGCGTCAAGCCACCCCGAAGCTCCGGCGGCGGGGCGTGCCGGTGTCAGGCTGCCGCACCGAGCAAGGCGGCATTCCCGCCCGAAGCGGTCGTGTCGATGCAGACATGGCGTTCAGCCCGCACCCTTGCCAGATCGGGCTGACCCGGGATCAACGGGACGATCGGTCCCCGACGCTTCGACAAGGCCGTTTCGATGGCGCGCCCGGTCTCCGCATCGCCCCACCACAGGACGCCGCCATAGGCTGGCCCTTCTGTCAGGGCCGCAGGATCGATGCTGCCCGTGGCCTGTACGGCGATGCCGCCCAAGGCCTTGACTGCGCGTGCCTGCGCCGCCGCTGCCTCCTCGCCCGGTCCCATGCACAAGAGCGCCGGGCGCGGCAGGGTGCTCAGCCGGTTCGATTCGCCCGTGGGTCCGGGCAGGGTTTGCGTGGTCGGCACCTGTGGGCTGTGGGCGGGCAGGGCGGGCAGCGATGTCATCGCCCCCGTCCAGCCGGTCGAGGCAAGCCGGACATCGGGCGCCGAGAAGCGCGGCAGGTAGTTCGGCCCGCCCGCCTTGGGGCCGGTGCCAGAGAGCCCTTCGCCGCCGAAAGGCTGGCTGCCCACGATCGCGCCGATCTGGTTGCGGTTTATGTAGACATTGCCCGCCTCGATCCGTTCGGCCACATGCTGCACGCGGTCGTCGATCCTTGTGTGCAGGCCGAAGGTCAGCCCGTAGCCCGTGCCGTTTATGGCATCGATCACCTTGTCGAGATCGCGTGATTTGAATGTGGCCAGATGCAGGACCGGACCGAAGATCTCGCGTTCCAGATCGCCGATGCCCTTCACCTTGATGATGGTCGGTGCGATGTAGGTGCCACCTTCAGGCGCCTTAAGTTCCGCGATCACGCGCCCGTCTTTCCGGGCGGCCTCGATGTGATCGGCAATCCCCTTGCGGGCGGTCTCGTCGATCACGGGGCCGACGTCGGTAGAGATGTGCCACGGATTGCCCATCTTCAGGCTCTGCATCGCACCGATCAGCATTTTTGTCAGATCCTCGGCGATGTCCTCCTGCACATAAAGGCAGCGCAGGGCGGAGCAGCGCTGACCGGCGGACTGGAAGGAGCTTTCGACGACCGCCTGAACGGCCTGTTCCGGCAGGGCGGTGCTGTCGACGATCATCGCGTTCAGACCACCGGTTTCGGCAATCAGCGGCGTGCCGGGCGCGCAATGCGCGGCCATCGCCGATCTGATCCGCAGGGCGGTGGCGGTCGAACCGGTAAAGGCCACGCCATTCACCCTCGAATCCGAGGTCAGCATCGCACCCACGTCGCCGCCTCCGGGCAGCAGTTGCAAAGCGCTCGCAGGCACCCCGGCCTCATGCAGGGTGGAAACGGCGAGATGCGCGATCAGCGGTGTCTGTTCCGCCGGTTTTGCCAGCACCGCATTGCCCGCGGCGAGGGCGGCACTGACCTGACCGCAGAAGATCGCCAGCGGGAAGTTCCAGGGCGAGATGCAGGTGAAGGTGCCCGCCGCCGGTTCATCCGTGGCCTGCGACGCGTAATAGCGCAGGAAATCCACCGCTTCGCGCAGTTCGGCCACGCCATCCAGCAAGGTCTTGCCCGCTTCCCGTGCCAGCAGCGCAAAGATCTCCGCGTGACGCGCCTCCAGCAGGTCACTGGCGCGGTTCAGCACGGCGCGACGGGTATCGAGCGGGGCTGACCACGGTTTCGCAGTGGCAAAGGCGGTCTCCACATCCGCCGCCGTGGCGTTTGCAACCGTGCCGGGCTGGTCCGCGTGATCGGCCGGGTTCAGGACAGGCTTCGGCGCAGCACCCTTTGCCGTTCCGGCCAGCAAAGGTGCCGCCGACCATTGATGTGCGGCGAAATCGGCCCGGGCGGATTGTACTGCGTCCAGCACCAGCGCATTGCCGAGATCGAACCCTTTTGCATTGATGCGCGCCGGCAGGTAGAGGTCGGGGCCTTTTGAAATCCGGTGGTTCGGCGTGGTCTTGACCTGTTCGAAAGGATCGGCCGCCACGACTTCGGGGGGCACGGTCTCGTCCACGATCTGGTTGACGAAGCTCGAGTTCGCGCCGTTTTCAAGCAACCGTCGCACGAGGTAGGCCAGAAGATCGCGATGCGCGCCCACGGGCGCATAGATCCGGCAGCGGGTGCGATTTTTCTCGAGCACGATGCCGTGCAGCGTCTCGCCCATACCATGCAGGCGCTGGAATTCAAAGGTCTCGCGGTCCTGACCGAGGTGCAGGATCGCCGCCACCGTGTGTGCGTTATGCGTGGCAAACTGCGGATAGATGCGGTCGGTCATGCCGAGCAGGGTCTTGGCATTGCAGATATAGGAGACATCGGTCGCCGCCTTCTGCGTGAAGACGGGAAAGCCGTCCACGCCCTTGACCTGTGCACGTTTGATCTCCGTGTCCCAATAGGCGCCCTTGACCAGCCGCACCATGATCCTGCGGTCATGCTTTTGCGCCATGTCGTAGAGCGCCCGGATCACGGTGGCCGCGCGCGGGCCGTAAGCCTGCACAACGATGCCGAAACCGTCCCATCCGGCAAGCGCGGGCTCCGCCATGACCCGGTCGATCACCTCGAGCGAGAGGGCCAGCCGGTCCGCTTCCTCGGCATCAACGTTCAGGCCCATGCCCGCGGATTTCGCCAGGAGTGCGAGCGCGCGCAGACGCGGCACGAGATCGGTCATCACGGCCTCTTCCTGCGCCAGTTCGTAGCGCGGGTGCAGGGCCGAAAGCTTCACCGAAATGCCCGGGTTCTTGCGGATGTCGTCGGAGGTGCAAGCAGTGGCGATAGCCGAGATCGCACGGCTGTAGCTCAGGTGATAGCGCTTGGCGTCGGCTTCGGTCCGGGCCGCCTCGCCGAGCATGTCATAGGAATAGGTGAAGCCCTTTTTCTCCATGTTCGCAGCGCGTTCCATCGCGGCGTTGATGTTTTCGCCGAGCACGAACTGGCGCCCCATCTCTTTCATCGCACGGCTGACGGCGGTGCGGATCACGGGCTCGCCCAGGCGCTTGATCGCGGCGCGCAGGTGCCGCACCGGTCCGGGTTGCTCGTCATCGAGTACCCGCCCGGTCAGCATCAGTGCCCAGGTGGAGGCATTGACGAGGCTCGAGGTGGAGTGACCGAGGTGGCGGCCCCAGTCGGAGGGCGCGATCTTGTCCTCGATCAGCGCATCGATGGTGTCCGCATCCGGCACCCGCAGGAGCGCTTCCGCAAGGCACATCAGGGCCACGCCCTCGTCGGTCGAGAGGCCGTATTCGGCCAGAAACACTTCCATGATCCCGGGGGCGGTCGTGTTGCGGATGGCGCGCACAAGCTCCGCGGCGGTGGCGCAGATTTCCTTGCGAACGCCGGCATCGAGATCTGCGGCGGCGATCAATGCGTGCAGGGTGTCTTCGGGGTCGGCATAGGTGCCCGCGTCGATGTGGTGACGCAGTGGGGCAGGCGTGGTGCGGGTCATGGGACTCTCCGGTGAATTCATGGACTAGCATAGCGGACAATCAGAAGTCATAATCACCGAATATGGTTATCCGTGCGGGGCAAAGCATGAAATTTTCCGACGCTGGCAGTAAATCCGACCATCAGACGCTCGACAGATTCGATCAGTCGATTCTGTCCGAACTGGCCCGCGATGGCCGGATCAGCATCACCGATCTCGCCAAACGTATCGGCCTGTCGAAATCCCCGACACAGGCGCGGCTGCGCCGGCTGGAGGAGTCCGGTATCATCATCGGCTACCGCGCTCTTCTGGACCCGATCCGCCTCGGACTCGATCATGTGGCTTTCGTGGAGGTGCGTCTGAGCGACACCCGCGAGGCGGCGCTGACCGCCTTCAACCAGGCGGTCGCCAAGGTGCCCGAGATCGAGCAGGCGCATATGATTGCCGGGAATTTCGATTATCTGCTCAAGGTGCGGTCCCGCGACATGGCGGAATATCGGAAATTTCTGGGCGAAGTGGTCTCGACCCTTCCCCATGTCGCGAATACATCTACCTATGTCGCCATGGAAGCCGTGAAGGAGACGATGCTTGCAGAGTGATCCTGACCCGGGACGCCCGAGCCTTGCCGTTTGGGTCGCGGCAAGCTTGATGAGCCTGTCGGCAACATCCGTTTTTGCCGAGTGCCCGGCGCCCCCTGATGCCACTGCGGAACTCGCGCCACTCTTCGAGGCGGCCCGTGCCGCCGAGAATGACATGGACGGGCGGGAAGTATCGAACCGGATGTGGCAGATCTGGATGCGTGCGCCCGATGAACCGGCACAGGAATTGCTGGACCAAGGATTGAGGCAGCGGGAGGTCTATGACTTTCTGGGTGCGAGGGAGACCTTCGATCGTCTCGTGGCCTATTGCCCCCTCTATGCCGAAGGGTTCAACCAGCGCGCCTTCGTCAGCTTCCTGACCGAGGATTATGAAGCGGCTCTGACCGACCTCGATATTGCCCGGCAGCTGAACCCCGAGCATGTGGGCGTTCTTTCCGGGCGCGCGCTCACGCTCATGAACCTCGGTCGGCTGGTGGAAGCGCGGGAGCAGCTGGAGGTGGCACTCGTCTTCAATCCTTGGCTTTCGGAACGGTTTCTGCTGATGCCGAACGGACCGCTCGCGCCGCAAGGCAAGGATCTTTGACCGCTTCGAGCTTGCACGCGAGGGTTTGCAATTGTCTCTGCGAAGTCGCCGCGATAGGACTGAGGGTGCGGAACGCGCAGGTCTCCCCTGCGGGCGTGATGGAATGGTAGACATATCAGACTTAAAATCTGAAGGGCGTACGCCCGTGTGGGTTCGAGTTCCACCGCCCGCACCAAACAATCTAAGTAAAATATTGATTTACAAAGATTTAATTTCTTCCTAATAGGAGTTATCCACCTGAATATCCACCTTTTTTTGGTTTTGATACTGCTCGAGAAAACACTTTCATTTTGACCACGTAGAAAAATATCTATCGCCGCCGGTCCAAGTTTGGTGGCCGTAGGGATGCGATATACCCCTCCCACAATTGTCGTTTAACGAGGGCTAACAGTATTCCGGTAGTGCTTAGATCGATGAGAGGTCTTTTCCGGCATACTTTTTTGAATCTCCCTTGCCCGCAATCAATGCCGATAGTTCGGAAGCACCCTGCCTTTGGGCGCACCAACACTGTCGCCGTGCGGGCGGCAGAGGGTCCAGCCTCACTTAGAAGGGTCGGCGTGTTTCATCGCCACTAGACAGCCTCATAACCCACTACCATTGTTCATGCGTGGCCACGAATGCATGTTTCGAGACTTGCCGTGCTGCTGCTAATTGAATTGTCAGCTAAGGAAATAGAAATGAAAATCGAACGTTATTTGATAGAAGACCAAATGGCTCCTGTCAGCCACTATTGCCATTCAGTTCGTGCAGGTGACCTTATCTGGGTTTCTGGAATTGTGGGAATGACAAGAGATGGGTTTATTCCCGAGGATACGGCCGCGCAGTTTGACATCGCACTTGAAGCAATGGACGCATGCCTGCGGGCTGCAGGTGGCGCTTCGCATACGGTTACCAAGGTGCAGGTTTTTCTTACAAACATCGCCGACCGGGGTTCAATCAACCCGGCGCGAGTAAACTACTTTGGAGAGCATCGCCCAGCTTCAACGCTCGTTGAAGTCTCCGCTCTTGTAGACCCTAGGATGAAAGTCGAGATCGAATGCATGGGAGTGGTGGTGAAATAGTTATTCAACCCTTTTACATCCAGCTCAACTGCCTAGCTAAATTTACCTAAAAGTTGCGAACTTCCACTAGACTTGCCCGTCCCAATGCGTCTGGGCTGGTTTTAACGGCAATATGACTTCATCGGCACAGAACGCGACCGCGCAGTTTCATACTTGCGGTATTTTCCGCCTGAGTATCGTGGACAATCTCTCGCCCAGCCTGCGCCAATCACGCGAGCACTGATGTTCTCTCCGTCACTCCCTTAGCATGTGCCGACCCAGCGGTCGTAGGTCTTGGCTCCGGTTAAGTCGCACCGAACCATGCGCCCGGCATAGTTCCGCTTCATCCAGTCCTTGCCTTCCTTGAAGCCTGGCTGGCCTTTGTCAGGTGCGTCAACACCGTCAACGGTAAGCTATCG
>CAVQRB010000023.1:0-156667 GCA_963715055.1 uncultured Alphaproteobacteria bacterium
ATGCTCTACCCCTGAGCTACGCCCGCTTCCTTGGGTGAGCGTCAGATACCCATTCGATGGATGTGCTGCAAGGGGGAAATTGCGCGGTCGGCCGATTTTTTGCCAAGCCACCGGAGGAAAAGCGCCGGGGATGGAGAAACGCTTCCAGATAGCCCTGAAGTCGACAGATCGGGCACTTGCTTGTGAGTCGCTCCCAAGTAGCTGAGAAAATTTAGTAATTCAGTATCGGTATCCCATCGGTACGATCCCTCGGCGCGGGCGAAGCATCTGCTAGGTTTTGGATTCGCAAGGCGCTTTTCATGTCCAAGAGCCTGAAACCTTCCCGGATCGCAGCACCGGCAAAGGCATGCTCTCAGAGTGCATTTCCGGCCAAATCGCCACCTAAGTCCGCGAAAGCGGCAGCGCGAGATCGGCTAAAGGCGTTGTCGCGGAACCGTCGGCGGTAACGATTTACGCGCCGCGGGTCCTAGTTAGGAGTTCAGCCCTGGATGGCACCGCGCATTTGACGGATACTTCCCCGGATCGCGCGCCAGTGGGCTGCTTCATTGTCTTGTCCGGCCTCCTTGTACTGATGCTCTTTCTGAGCGGCCTCCCATTCCGCCTTGTCTCCATGCGCTCGATATAAAGCATGAGCAATTTCAACGGTTTTCATGGGTTCCATAGCTTTTCCTCCTGTGCTTTCAAAGGTCAGGCGCTTGCGATACGTGGCCCGGCCCAACCGAGCGGAACAAACGCCTGAGGCAGCATGGTGTCGGTGAGGTCGAAATCTCCGGTCCAGCAACAAAAGTAAGCTGCTGGCCTGCATCCTAGCCCGTTCCAACGGATGGCTGCCATCGCGAGTGTCTTGGATGTTACACTTTCGGAGTGAGCGGATCAATTCGGAATGGCTGTCCCGGTGCCCGTGCCGATGCATTCAAGCCGCGCGTCGGAAGCTTGATACGGTCAACCAGCTGCGCCGCCGGTGCCATGATGAGCTATTTCTGATGCTGGCGGCCCCGGGTTTCGGAGCCGCCTTTTTCCGTGCCTCACGGTGTAGGAGCCGTTATTATTCCAGCTCCACCAGCAGATCTTTCGCGTCGATCTGGCCGCCGGGCGTTACATGCACCGCCTTGATTGTGGCCGCGCGCTCTGCGTGGATCCCCGTCTCCATCTTCATCGCCTCGATGGTCAGCAAGAGATCGCCCGCATTGACCTTCGCCCCCACTGTCGCGGCGACCGAGGCCACCACGCCGGGCATCGGCGCGCCGACATGCGCGGGGTTGCCGGATTCCGCCTTGGGTCGTTTCTGCGTTGACGCCTGAACCGCGCGATTGGGCACACGGATCACGCGCGGCTGGCCGTTGAGTTCGAAGAAGACCTTGGCCTCGCCATCCTCGTTGGTATCGCCCACGGCCTGCAGCCGGATCTCGAGGGTCTTGCCGGGGTCGATCTCGGCGGAGATCTCCTCGCCCGGTTCCATCCCGTAAAAGAACGTCTTGGTCGGCAGGCTTCGGACCGGCCCGTAGATGCGGTGGCGCCCCATGTAGTCGAGAAAGACCTTGGGATACATGAGGTAACCCGAAAGGTCCTCATCATCGACCGCCTTGCCCTCCATCGCCTCCGAGGCTTCCTTGCGCAGCGCTTCGAGATCGGCGGGCTTGAGGTGCTTGCCGGGACGTTCGGTGTTGGGTTTCTCGTCCTTGAGGACCTTCTTGACGATGGCTTCGGGAAAACCGCCCGGCGGCTGTCCGAGGTTGCCGCGCATCATGTCGATGACCGAATCCGGGAAGGAAACTTCCGTGTCCGGGTTTTCCACATCCGCCCGCGTCAACCCCTGCGCCACCATCATCAGGGCCATGTCGCCTACGACCTTGGAGGAGGGCGTGACCTTGACGATGTCGCCGAACATCTTGTTGACGTCCGCGTAGGTATGCGCGACCTCGTGCCAGCGGTCTTCGAGCCCGAGCGAGGCGGCCTGTGCCTTGAGGTTCGTGAACTGACCGCCGGGCATTTCGTGCAGATAAACCTCGGAGGAGGGCGCCTGCATCCCGGTCTCGAAGGCGGCGTAATGTGCGCGCACCTCTTCCCAGTAGTCGGAGATTTCGCGCACGGCGGCCATGTCGAGCCCGGTGTCGCGGTCGGTGTGCTTGAGGGCCGAAACGACCGAGCCCAGCGTGGCCTGCGACGTGTTGCCCGAGAGCGCATCCATCGCACAATCGACTGCATCTACGCCGGCCTCCGAGGCGGCGAGGATCGTGGCGCAGGCAATGCCCGCGGTGTCATGGGTGTGGAAATGGATGGGCAGCCCGACTTCGGATTTCAGTGCCTTGATCAGTTGCCGCGCGGCGGCGGGCTTCAGCAGCCCGGCCATGTCCTTGAGCCCCAGCACATGGGCGCCGGCGGCGCGCAACTCCTTGCCCATATCGACGTAGTACTTGAGGTTGTACTTGGCCCGGTCCGGGTCGTGGATGTCGCCGGTATAGCAGATCGCACCCTCGCAGACCTTGTTGTTCTCGATCACCGCATCCATGGCGACGCGCATGTTCTCCACCCAGTTGAGGCTGTCGAAGACGCGGAAGATATCGACCCCGGTGGTGGCGGCCACACGCACGAATTCCTTAACCACATTGTCCGGATAATTGGTATAGCCGACCCCGTTCGAGGCACGCAGCAGCATCTGGGTCATCAGGTTCGGCATCGCGGCGCGCAGGTCGCGCAAGCGCTGCCAGGGACACTCCTGCAAGAAGCGGTAGGCCACGTCGAAGGTGGCACCTCCCCAACATTCGACGGAGAAAAGCTGCGGCAGGTTGGCGGAATAGGCGGGCGCCACCTTGATCATGTCGATGGACCGCATCCGCGTGGCGAGCAGCGACTGGTGCCCGTCGCGCATGGTTGTGTCGGTGATCAGCAGGTGCCTTTGTTGCTTCATCCAGTCGGCCACCGCTTGCGGGCCCTTCTGCTCCAGCAGGTTGCGCGTGCCCATCATCGGCTCGGCGCGCAGTTTCGGCGGGCGCGGATCCTTGACGCGGGCATGCGGACGCGGGTGGCCCTTGGTCTCGGGATGTCCGTTGACGGTGACGTCGGCGATATAGGTCAGCACCTTGGTGCCCCGGTCGCGGCGCTTGAAGAAGTGGAAGAGCTCCGGCGTCTGGTCGATGAATTTCGTGTGATAGGTGTTGTCGAGGAAGGTCGGATGTTTGAGCAGGTTCTCGACGAAGGCGATGTTGGTTGAGACCCCGCGAATGCGGAACTCGCGCAAGGCCCGGTCCATCCGGGCGATGGCGGCCTCGGGCGTCTGCGCCTTGGCAGTCACTTTCACCAGCAGGCTGTCGTAGTAGCGCGTGATCACCCCACCCGAATAGGCGGTGCCGCCGTCAAGCCGGATGCCCATGCCGGTCGCCTCGCGAAAGGCGGTGATCCGTCCATAATCCGGGATGAAATTGTTTTGCGGATCCTCGGTGGTAATCCGTGTCTGCAACGCGTGACCGGTCAGCTGCACGTCTTCTTGCGTGGCCTTGCCGGTGGCCTCGGCGATGGTCTTGCCTTCGGCGATCAGGATCTGCGCCTGCACGATGTCGATACCGGTGACCTCTTCGGTGACGGTATGCTCGACCTGCACACGCGGGTTCACCTCGATGAAGTAGAACTTCTCGTCTTCCATATCCATCAGGAATTCGACGGTGCCCGCACATTCGTAGTCGACATGTTTGCAAATCGCGTAGCCAAGTTTGCAGACTTCCTCGCGCTGTGCCTCGGTGAGGTAGGGGGCCGGGGCGCGTTCCACGACCTTCTGGTTGCGGCGCTGGACCGAACAGTCGCGCTCATAAAGGTGGTACATGCCACCGTGCTTGTCGCCGAGGATCTGCACCTCGACGTGGCGCGCCTTGAGGATCATCTTCTCGAGATAGCCCTCGCCGTTGCCGAAGGCCGCTTCCGCTTCCCGGCGGCCCTCGCGCACCTTCTCTTCCAACTCGCTTTCCTTGAGGATCGGGCGCATCCCACGTCCGCCGCCGCCCCAGGACGCCTTGAGCATCAGCGGATAGCCGACCTCCTTGGCCTCGCGCTTGATCGCGGCCATGTCGTCGCCCAGAACTTCCGTTGCCGGAATGACCGGCACGCCCGCCTCGATCGCCACCCGGCGGGCCGAGGCCTTGTCGCCGAGCGCGCGCATGGTTTCCGCCCGCGGCCCGATGAAGGTGATGCCGTTCTGATCGCAGGCATCGACAAAATCCGGGTTCTCCGACAGAAGCCCGTAGCCGGGATGGATCGCATCGGCGCCCGAGGCTTTCGCCACCCGTATCATCTCGTCGATGGAGAGATAGGCCGCCACGGGTCCCAGTCCTTCGCCGATCCTGTAGGCCTCGTCCGCCTTGAAACGGTGCAGCCCCAACTTGTCCTCTTCCGCGTAGACGGCGACCGTCTTCTTGCCCATCTCGTTGGCCGCCCGCATGATGCGAATGGCGATTTCACCGCGGTTGGCGATGAGGATCTTGCGGAACTCTGTCATGGCGGGCCTTTGGTTTTGAGCTTCAGAATATGTCTAGGCAACTTCTCCCTCTCCGTAAACGCGTACAAACGGGTATGAAGTTGCCATGCCTTGCCGCAGTGCGGCATTTTATGACGCGATTGTAAAGAGCGATCCTTGACCCAGCGTCATCAAAAGCGGCCTTGGCAGCTTTTGGTCATCGTAGCTGGAATGGTGCTGGCAGTTCACCCAGCGTCCTGGCGCCGAGTTGTCCCATGTTGGCCGCCATGTCCTTGGCGAGCAGGTCGATCAGGTGGTCGATTCCCACCGGGCCAAGGGCCGCGAGCGCGTAGTGGAAAGCCCGGCCCAGCATCACGAAGTCGGCCCCCGAGGCCAGAGCGCGCAGGATGTCGAGACCGCCTTCGACACCGGAATCGAAGATCAAGGGCAGGCGGGTTGCCGCGCGAATTGCTGGCAGAACATCTATAGTGGCCGGGGCCGCATCGAACTGGCGCCCGGCATGGTTGGAGACCCAGAGCGCATCGACCCCGATCGCTTCGAGGGGGCTTGCGTCTTCGGCCCGCAGGACGCCCTTGATCAGAAGATCGCCCTGCCAATGGTCGCGCAGCCATTTCACATAGTCCCAGTCCGGCGAGGTGCGCAGCAGATACCCGACATGCGCCGTGGGAGAGAGGCCCTTGGTCGTGGCATTGGCGTATTTGTCGAGCATGCGCATATGCGGCATGCCGCGTCGCGCCATGCCCCAGGCCCAGGCCGGTCGTCGGGCCACCTGCGCCAGCAGGCGCGGCGTGAGTTTGGGGGGGCTGGTCAGGCCGGAACGTGTCTGGCGCTCGCGCCGCGAGGCGACGGGCACGTCCACCGTGAGGATCAGCTTGCCGAAGCCCGCGTCCCGCGCCCGCTGAAGCATGTCCCGGCGGATTGCCTCATCGCGCGGCGGGTAGAGCTGGAACCAGGCCTCCGCACCGAGATGTGGCGCGAGATCCTCGGGGCTCTGGCTTGCTACCGTGGACAGCGCATAGGGGATGTTTGCACGCGCGGCGGCGCGGGCGAGGTGACCTTCGGCATCGGGCCAGATCAGCCCGGACATGCCCAAGGGTGCGATCCCGAAAGGCAGGGGGAATTTCGTCCCGAGGAACGTCGTGGAGAGGTCCGGTGCGAACTCGCCGTGCAGGATCGAAGGCATCAGTCCGATCCCGTCGAGGGCGGCGCGGTTGCGATGCTGCGTCGATTCCGTGCCGGTGGCGGACTCGAGGTATTCCCAGACGAAAGCCGGCACGCGTTTGCGGGCGCGGGCTCTGAGGTCGGAAAGGGCCGGATAGGTGCTGTGCAGGTCCATGGCGCTGTGCTGGCGGAATTCCGCCTCCTTGTCCATCGTCGAGGTTCGGGAGATTTTGATTTCGTGCCTCCGGCGGGGATATTTCGAGCCAGAAGAAACCCTTGTAGCAAGTGCAAGCTGCGCACAGTGGCGGCTGGAACATTCTGCGAACTTCTCTTTATCTCGCGCGGGCTTCGGTTTAGTCTGGGCACATGAGCAGTTTTGATGAAATGGATGCCTTTGATGGCGCGTCGTTGTCTGCCCGTGCCATGGCGGCGCGGCCGCGTCCCTATCTCGATGGGCTGAACCCGGCACAGCGTGAGGCGGTGGAGCGGCTCGATGGTCCGGTGCTGATGCTGGCGGGAGCCGGGACCGGCAAGACCCGGGCGCTGACGGCGCGGATCGTGCATCTGTTGAATACTGGGCGCGCGCGGCCCAACGAAATTCTGGCGGTGACCTTCACCAACAAGGCGGCCCGCGAGATGAAATCGCGCGTGGGCCAGATGCTTGGGCAACCGGTCGAAGGAATGCCCTGGCTGGGCACCTTCCACGCGATCTGCGTGAAGCTCTTGCGGCGGCATGCGGAGCTTGTCGGGCTGAAGTCGAATTTCACCATTCTGGACACGGATGACCAGCTGCGTTTGCTCAAGCAGTTGATCGTGGCGGAAGGCATCGACGAGAAGCGCTGGCCGGCACGGCTTTTGGCGAGCCTCATCGATGGCTGGAAAAACCGGGCGTTGACGCCCGACAAGGTGCCGGGGGCGGATGCAGGTGCCTACAATCATCGGGGCGTTGCCCTTTACGAGCAGTATCAGCAGCGTCTGAAGGATCTGAACGCCACCGATTTCGGCGATCTGCTGCTGCATGTGGTCACGATCCTCCAGACCCATGAGGATGTGCTCAAGCAGTACCAGCGCTGGTTCGCCTATATCCTCGTCGACGAATATCAGGATACCAACGTGGCGCAGTATCTCTGGCTGCGGCTGCTGGCGGGCGGGCACAAGAACATCTGCTGCGTGGGCGACGATGACCAGTCGATCTACGGCTGGCGCGGGGCGGAAGTGGGCAACATCCTGCGCTTCGAGAAGGATTTTCCCGGCGCCCATGTCGTGCGGCTGGAACAGAACTATCGCTCCACCCCGCATATTCTGGCCGCGGCGTCGGGTGTGATCGAAGGCAATCAGGGACGGCTGGGCAAGACGCTTTTCACCGATCTGACCGAAGGCGAGAAGGTGCGTCTCATCGGCCATTGGGACGGCGACGAGGAGGCGCGCTGGATCGGCGATGAGATCGAGGCGGCGCAGCGGGGAACGCGCGGGCTGCCCCCCATCTCGCTGGATGACATGGCGATCCTGGTGCGGGCATCGCATCAGATGCGGGCCTTCGAGGATCGTTTCCTGACCATCGGCCTGCCGTACCGGGTGATCGGCGGCCCGCGCTTCTATGAGCGGATGGAGATTCGCGACGCCATGGCCTACTTCCGTATCGTTGTCAGTCCCGATGACGATCTGGCCTTCGAGCGGATCGTGAATACGCCGAAACGGGGCCTTGGCGACAAGGCGCAGCAAACCATCCAGCGGTTGGCGCGGACGGAAGGCGTCTCGCTGCTGGAAGGTGCGCGGATCGCGGTTGAAACGCAGGCGATTGGCGGCAAGGGCGGTGCCGCGCTGCGCGAATTGGTCGAGGGTATCGGACGTTGGGCGAAGCTGACGCGGGGGCCGGTGACTGCAATCGACGACGACGCGGTGATCGATGAGGGGCCGCAACGCATCGAATATGGCCCGCCGGAGGTCAGCCATGTGGAACTGGCCCAGATCATCCTCGATGAGAGCGGCTATACCGCGCATTGGCAGAACGAAAAGACGCCGGAAGCGCCGGGGCGGCTGGAGAATCTCAAGGAACTGGTCAACCAGCTTGATAACTTCGAGAACCTTCAGGGGTTTCTGGAACACGTCAGCCTGATCATGGACAATGAGACCGACGACGGCGGCGCAAAGGTCTCGATCATGACGCTCCATGCCGCCAAGGGTCTTGAGTTTCCCATGGTCTTCCTGCCGGGGTGGGAGGATGGGCTTTTCCCGTCGCAGCGTTCGATGGACGAGAGCGGGATCAAGGGGCTCGAGGAAGAACGCAGGCTGGCCTATGTGGGAATCACCCGCGCGGAAGCGGTCTGCACCATCTCATTTGCAGCGAACCGGCGGATCTTCGGTCAGTGGCAGACTTCCATGCCCTCACGTTTCATCGACGAGTTGCCAGCGGATCACGTCGAGGTTCTGACTCCGCCCGGTCTTTACGGTGGCGGCTATGGGGCGGCGGCGCCCGCCAGCAGCTTGCATGACGCGGCGGCGGAAGCGAATGTCTACAATTCGCCCGGGTGGCGTCGCTTGCAGGCGCGGGCCGCGGAACGTCCGGTCAGCCAGCCTCGCGAGAGCCGGAGCAGTGTGATCGACATGGCTGCTGCCTCCAGTTTCGTGATGGGGGAGCGGGTCTTTCACCAGAAGTTCGGCTATGGGGCCATCGTCGGTATCGAGGGTGACAAGCTGGAGATCGACTTCGAAAAGGCAGGGCTCAAGAAGGTCGTTGCGAAATTCGTGTCGGGCACCGACGACATCCCTTTCTGAGACACCGAAAGCAGCAACCGTCCCAGGGTAACCGCTTCAGGTCGCTCTGATGCCGTTGCGCTGCCAAAGCTGGTTCATAACGTTCTTTGCCGTCTCGATGTCATCCGCTGTTCCGTCGATATCCATCAAGGAGATGAGATCAGGTGCTTTTGCAGTGATCTGGCCGCTGACGAAAATCGCGGCGGAGGGCACGGCGATCCGGAGTGCGATCACCAGCTTCGCAAGGGACGCCGCGGCGTGGCGCCCGCCCGCGGAAATACCCACGAGGCGACATCCGGAAGTCGTGATCTCCTCCAGCAGGGCATCATGCGACAGCCCGGTCAGCAAGGTGATGTCCCAGCCTTCCTTGCCCAGAAGATCGGCCGCCATCCGCACGCCAAGCACATGCGTTTCGCCCGGAACGGAGGCGAACACGGCTGATTTGACCTCTACCGGGCGATCCGGCGTGAAGAGATAGCTGAGGCTGCGGACGATCGAGTAAATGCGGCTGGTGCCTATCATCACCTCGTAGAAGGAGGCGTGATCGTCTTCCCACCATTCCCCGAGAATGCTTGCCGCTTCCGCCAGATAAGCCAGGTAAACCGCGTCAAGGGTGGCGCCTTTTTCCTGTACTTCGCCGATGAACATCGCACCCTCGGCCGGGTCTTCGGAGATCAGCGCGTAGCAGAGTTTCTCCACCTTGGCCCGCGAGGGGTTATTCACGGAATTGGCGTTGGCGGAGCGGTTCGAACGCACGCGATTGAGCACTTCGAGAACGATTCCATTTACCGCCTCTTTTGGCAGCTGTTCCTTGAGGCGCAACACATTGGATTGAGATTCGCGATAGAAATCAAAATCGAACGACCGATCGAAGTGTTCGGAGTCGTGCATAATTCCCCCCCTTCGCCGGCAATTGCACGCATGCACGTCCGGCGCCTACCCGGAAAGGCTACTTCAGAGCCCGCAAATGTGTCAATCTGGATTTACACTTTACCGGCGGTTTAGTGCCCGGGACCCTATGCCACTCTTCCCCGACAACAAGCTCGTCCAGGCTGCACGCCACAAAAGTAAAAGGCGGCTTCCGGGAGGAGGAAGCCGCCTTCTGGTCTTCGGGCTGATTTCGGGGAGGAAACGACAGCCAGAATGTATTCGCCCTTGATCGGGCGGAAGAGAAAGGGACGGCGACACCTGGGAGGAGGATAGATGTCGCCGCCTTAGTACAGACACCCCAGGGAGGAGGAGAGGGGCGCCTGATCCGTGGTACCTGCCTGCCGCCGGTGCGGAAGGAGGCGCATGGGAATAGACCCATGCCTTTGTTCTGTGAGCGACGGCATCCGGGAGGAGGATGGATGCCGCCGCCAACTTACAGGCGCCTCAGGGAGGAGGAGGAAGCGCCTGGTCTTCTTGTGCTCAGCGGGCTCGGTAGGACATCGCCGCGTCTCGGGCCAGTGCGGGAAATGCCGCGCGGTCGAGGCCGAGGTCCTTGATTTCGCGATCGCTGAGCGCATTCAATTCGTTCAGGGACGTCCTGTAGATCCGTGCGCGGACATAGCGCACCGAAAGCGCCTTGAAGAACCGTGACAGACCATCGAGGCTGCGCTCGATCAGGCCGTGTGTTTGTGTCTGTGTGTAGTAGGCCATCTATTGTGCCTCCGTTTGCTCGTTTGTTGCCCTCCATATTTAAGGTTATGCTGCACCTGCACAATAGGCGCCTCGACAATGCTGCTATGCAGCGAATGCATATGCAGCATTGGTTGTTTTTACCCAGTCTGCTAAAGATTTAGGCGAAATTGGCCCCCAACTTGCGTTAGCGGAAACAGGTGCTAGTTGAAGCGGCGTCGATGAGGAGAAAATGAGCATGTCTGTAACGAAAGCGGAAATCGAAGCGGCTTTGGCGCGTGTGACGCTCCCCGATGGAAGAAGCCTGATCGCGCATGATTTGATTCGTGCATTGAGCATCGAGGCGGGGGCCGTGCGCTTCGTGATCGAGGCACCGACGCCTGAGGTCGCCCGCCAGATGGGCCCGCTGCGCGATGCCGCGGAGAAGATCGTCTCCGAACTGCCGGGGGTTTCCCGTGTCTCGGTTGCGCTGACCGCACACGGCCCGGCCGAAAAGCCAGCAGCGCCCAGTCTCAAGATCGGCGGTCATCCGAAACCGCAGGACGGCCCCAGCAGGCCCGCAGGCGTGAAACGCATCCTCGCCATCGGGTCGGGCAAGGGTGGGGTCGGCAAATCCACTGTCTCCTCCAACCTCGCGGTTGCCCTCGCGCGGGCGGGGCGCAAGGTCGGGTTGCTCGATGCCGATATATACGGACCGTCGCAGCCGCGCATGATGGGGGTCAACAAGCGACCCGCGTCGCCGGATGGCAAGACGATCATTCCCCTGCACGCGCATGGCGTGACGCTGATGTCGATCGGTTTCATGCTGGAGGAGGGCAAGGCGGTGGTCTGGCGCGGACCGATGCTCATGGGTGCATTGCAGCAGATGCTTGGACAGGTTGAGTGGGGCGAACTGGACGTGCTGCTGGTGGATCTGCCGCCCGGAACCGGTGACGTGCAGCTCACGCTTTGTACCAAGAGCGAGTTAAGCGGCGCGATTGTCGTCAGCACGCCGCAGGATGTCGCCCTGATCGACGCCCGAAAGGCGCTCGACATGTTCTCCACCCTAAAGACACCGGTTCTGGGGCTTATCGAAAACATGTCGCTTTTCGTCTGCCCCGACTGCGGCGCGGAACATCAGATCTTCGGGCAGGGCGGGGTCGCCGCAGAGGCGCAAAAGCTCGGCATCCCGCTGCTTGGTGCCTTGCCTATCGATCTTGAAACCCGGCTCGCTGGCGACAGCGGCACGCCGGTTGCTGCCGGTGACGGGCCGATGGCGCAGGCCTACGCGCGGATTGCGGATGGTCTGATCAAGGGAGGCATGGCGTGAACCCTCAGGGTCCAACAGATGACGGATGCTGATCCGCAGACCGCAATGCGGCTGGCGAGCTACGGCACGCTCGCGCCAGGGCGCAAGCATCACGACCAGCTGGCCGGGCTGCATGGTCACTGGACGTCGGGCTTTGTGCGTGGGCGGCTCATCACAATCACCTGGGGTGCGTCCGTTGGCTATCCCGGATTGATCCTCGATTCCGGAGGCGACCCTGTCGAGGTCGCGGTCTTTGCGTCAACCGACCTGTCGGCGCGCTGGCATCTGCTCGACGCCTTCGAAGGGCCGGACTACCGCAGGACACGCGTGATCGTCACCGTGGCGAGTGAAGAACTGTCGTCTTTCATCTACGAGGCCGTGCTTCCCCAAAGTCGGTGAAACCGGTCATGGGATTTGATGGGACGCATCCATGGTCTTGCGTGGGTCTCTATGGGAATCGCTGCTTCCCTGTGGAAAACGAATCATATTCACGCTCTTTCCGGTGAATTTTCGACAATCAACCGCACTCAGTATCGGAACATAAAATGAACATTTCTGCTGAAAAGCAGGGAGCTTCATAATTCTTGGGAATTCATGGGAAAATTTCAGCGCAGCGAGATCTATCAATATTTAGTGGTTATGCGCTTAACTATGTCAAAATGTATACCTTAATATTGAATTTCGCTGCTAAATTTAGTTTTCTGTTAACGTAGAAATCAAGATTTAGCACTTTCTTTACGAAAAATACCTTGCCAGACCATGAATTCCCACGGTATCCCTATTGCATCAGATGAGAACGAGATCGGGGCACCAAACGACCCCAAATCAAAAAAACTCTAGCAGGTTTCATACAGGCATCTCGCTTTCATCAAACAAGAGATCCGGCGCGCGAGCGAGCAGACATCCCCCCAGATGGCGCGTGCAGCTGGACTTCCCCGCACAGCGGGACGAGGGCGGCGGGTTGATCAGTGGCAGCAGATCAACCCGCCGTTTCCATTTCAGAACGGGGGATTAAGCGCTGAGATTAATGCAGCGCATGAAGATTGGACGAGGCAGTGAACCGCAGGTTCAAAGGCGAGAGCCATCACAAGGTCGACAACAAGGGGCGGGTCTCTATCCCGGCCTCTTTTCGGCGTGTGATCGAGGCCTGCGATCCCGAATGGAGCACCGGAAAAGCGCCCGAACTGCTGATCGTCTATGGCGACCACCGTCGCAAATTCCTCGAATGCTATTCCGTCGCCGCAGCGAAAGAGGTCGATGAAAAGATCGACGCTCTGCCGCGCGGGTCGGTGGAGCGCAAGATGCTGCAGCGCCTCTTCGACGGCCAGTCGCATCCGACCTCCATCGACGACACCGGACGTCTGGTGCTGCCGGCAAAGCTGCGCCAGAAGATCGATCTTGATGCGGAGGCCTTTTTCATCGGTGCGGGCGACACCTTCCAGATCTGGAAGCCGGAGACTTACGACGCCGAAGAGGCCGCCAAGACCGAAGCCTGGCTGGACGGCTTGCCGGACGATGTCGATCCCCTCGTGTTCCTGGATGCAAAACCAAAGCAAGAGGGTTGAGGCATGGCTGCTGCGGCCATCGATGACCCAAAGCCCCCGCATACGCCCGTTCTGCTGTCCCGTATCCTCGATGCCGTGGCGCCGGTTCAGGGCGTCTGGCTCGATGGAACCTTCGGCGCGGGCGGCTACACCCGCGGGCTGCTCGATGCCGGTGCTGAAACGGTCATTGCCGTGGATCGCGATCCTCTCGCCTTCGAGATGGCCGCAGACTGGGCGGCTGCCTACGGCGCGCGTCTCGTGAAGCAGCCCGGCGTCTTTTCGAAGATGGATGAGTATGCGCAAGATCTCGACGGCGTCGTGCTCGATCTGGGCGTCTCTTCGATGCAGCTTGACCAGCCGGAGCGAGGGTTTTCCTTCCTGCGCGATGGCCCGCTCGACATGCGCATGAGCCAGAGCGGCGTCTCCGCCACCGACATCGTCAACCGGGCCACCGAGGAAATGCTCGCCGACATCCTCTATCACTACGGCGAGGAGCGTGCGAGCCGCCGGATCGCGCGTGCGATCACCCGCGAGCGCGAAGCAGCCCCGATCACGACGACCGCGCGTCTGGCGCAGATCGTCGAAGGCTGCCTGCCGCGTCCGAAGCCCGGTCAGTCGCATCCCGCGACGCGCAGCTTTCAGGCCATCCGCATTGCGGTGAACGACGAATATGGAGAGTTGTTTCAAGGCCTTATGGCAGCGGAGCGGGCGCTCAAGCCGGGTGGCAAACTCGCCGTCGTCACGTTTCACTCGGTCGAAGACCGCATGGTGAAGCGGTTCATGACGGCGCGCGCCGGTGCCGGTGGCAAGGCCAATCGCTTTGCACCCGAAACCGAAACCGCGGCGCCCGCCTTCACGCTGGCCTCGCGCAAGGCGATCGTCGCGGATGAGGCAGAAGTGGCAGCCAATCCGCGGGCGCGCTCCGCCAAGCTACGGGTCGCTCTGCGCACGGATGCGCCTGCGGGGGCTGTCGCATCGCGCGATATCGGTATGCCACTTGTGGAAGGGGTTCTTTGATGCGGACGTTTTTTTACGTGATCACAACGCTTTTCGTGATCGGCCTTGCCTTCTGGGCCTACCGAGAGAATTACGCGACGCAGGCGGCGCTCTCGGAGACGAAATCCTTGCGGCAGGAGATCCGCGACGCCCATGACCGCCTAGCCGTGCTGCGCGCGGAATGGGCCTACCTCAACCGACCCGACCGGCTGCGCGATCTGGCGGAGATCAATTTCGACAGCCTCGGGCTGCTGCCACTGCACCCGGAGCAGTTCGGCAACGCGGATCAGATTTCCTATCCGCCCGATCCGCTCATCGACATCACCAATTTCGTCGATGTCGCCAACCTTCCCGACGAACTGAGTGAGGACCGCCCATGATCCGCACACCGCTGCGCCCACTCGCCCGAATCCTCGAGGCCCGCGAGAAGGGCGAGAACCCCGATAGCATCGAGCGCGAGAATATCCGCATCCGCCATGAGCAGATGCGCGACAAGGCGCGGCAGCGGGCGGAAGGACGGCTTCTGGTGCTGACGCTGTTTTTCGTCTGCGCGTTCCTCGCCGTGGGCGCGCGCATGGGCTTCATGGCGACCTCCGAGCCGCGCGAGCCGCGGGCCGAGGCACCCGGCGCCGTGATCCAGGCCAATCGCGCCGACATCGTGGACCGCAACGGCAACCTTCTGGCCACGAATTTCGAGACCCATTCGCTCTATGCGCAACCGCCGCAGATGGTCGATCCGGCCCATGCCGCGCGCGAATTGGCGCGGATCTTTCCCGATCTGAAGGAACAGGACCTGATCGAGGATTTCACCGGCAAGCGCAAGTTCGTCTGGATCAAGCGCAAGCTCAGCCCCGAGCAGATGCAGGCGGTGCATGAAATCGGCGATCCGGGGCTTCTCTTCGGATCGCGCGACATGCGGCTTTACCCCAACGGCAAGCTCGCGGCCCATGTTCTGGGTGGTGCCAGTTTCGGCAAGGAAGGCGTGCATGCGGCCGAGGTGATCGGGGTCGCAGGCGTCGAGAAATACTTCGACGACTACCTGCGTGATCCCGCCAATGGCGACACGCCCTTGCAGCTGTCGCTCGACCTGACGGTGCAGGCGGCCTCCGAACGTGTGCTTTACGGCGGCATGAAACTGATGAACGCAAAGGGGGCAACCTCGATCCTGATGGATGTGAAGACCGGCGAGGTGATCAGCGTCGTATCGCTGCCGAGCTTCGATCCCAACGATCGTCCGCGGCCCTCCGTCAGTGGCGACGCTTCGGATAATCCGCTTTTCAACCGCTCGGTGCAGGGCGTCTATGAGCTTGGTTCGACCTTCAAGATCTTCACCGTGGCACAGGCGATGGACCTCGGGCTCGTGAATCCCGACACGATCATCGACACAAAGGGCCCAATGCGCTGGGGCAAGTTCCGCATCTCGGATTTCCGCAACTACGGCGATACGATGTCGGTGAGCAAGGTGATCATCAAGAGTTCCAACATCGGCACGGCGCGGATCGCGCTCGACATCGGGGCGGAACGGCAGCGGGCTTTCCTCGGCAAGCTCGGGATGCTGGAGGAGACAGGCTTCGAGATCGTCGAGGCCGCCACCGGCAAGCCATTGCTGCCGAAGAACTGGTCCGAGCTGAGCACGATGACGATTTCCTACGGTCATGGACTGTCGACCTCGCCCATGCATCTTGCGGCGGGATATGCGGCGCTCGCCAATGGCGGGTTCAAGGTGAAGCCCACAATCCTCAAGCAGGACGGCCCGAAACTGGGCGAGCGGGTCTTCTCGGAAGCCTCGGCCAAGGCGTCGATGAAGATGCTGCGTGAGGTGGTCACCGAAGGCACGGCGAGTTTCGGCGAGGTCAAGGGCTACGCGGTCGGCGGTAAGACCGGTACTGCCGACAAGCCGAAACGGACTGGAGGCTACTACGATGACAAGGTGATCGCCACCTTCGCATCGGTCTTTCCGGCCCATGATCCGCGCTATGTGCTGATCGTCACGCTGGATGAGCCGGTCGATACCACGGGGACCGAGCCGCGGCGGACCGCCGGCTGGACCGCGGTGCCGGTGGCGGCCGAGATGATCCGGCGCATCGCCCCGCTCTTGGGGATGCGGCCGACCGTTGAACCCGGTGCGGTTGAGGATATAAAGCTCACCAGTAACTAAGCCGCAAAAGGCGGGGGCAATGAGCGGGCAGACAAAGACACTCTCCGAGCTGGGGCTGACCGCACGGGCAGGGCGCAACCCTGCCATTGCGGGCCTTGCCGTGGACAGCCGCCAGGTGACACAGGGCTTCCTCTTCGCAGCACTCCCCGGCGTCAAGGTGCATGGTGCGGCCTTCATCGAAACCGCCTTGCGGCAGGGGGCTGCGGCTGTCCTGACCGATGCGGCGGGAGCAGCGATGGCCAGTGAGGCGCTCGGCGCAAGCGAGGCGGCGGTGGTGATCACCGCTGCACCCCGCGAGGCGCTGGCGCGTACCTCCGCCCTGTGGTTCGGCGCGCAGCCGAAAACCGTGGTCGCCGTGACGGGCACCAATGGTAAGACATCCGTGTCGACTTTCGTGCGTCAGATCTGGACCCTGCTGGGACGACAGGCGATCAATATCGGTACGACGGGCGTCGAAGGCGCCTGGACTGCGCCTCTCATGCACACCACGCCGGAACCCATCACCCTGCACCGCGCGCTGGCGCAGGCCGCGCGGCACGGCGTGACCCATGCCGCCATGGAAGCCTCGAGCCACGGCCTCGATCAGCGGCGGCTCGACGGGGTGCATCTGACCGCCGCGGGTTTCACCAATTTCACGCAGGACCATCTCGATTATCATGCCAGTTTCGAGGATTACTTCGACGCCAAGGCAGGGCTTTTCGCACGGGTGCTGCCGGAAGACGGCACGGCCGTCATCAACATCGAGGAGGACCGCGGCACCGACATGGCGGCCATTGCGACGGCGCGCGGCTGCCAGGTGATCAGCGTGGGCCGCCGGATCGGCGATTTCCATCTGGGCCGGATCCAGGTCGATGCTACGGGGCAGACCGTGTGCTTCATGCACAAGGGCAAGCAATATGTCCGGCGCCTCAGCCTCATCGGCGATTTCCAGGCGGAAAACGTGATGCTTGCGGCCGCACTATGCGTGGCCTGCGGCGAAGAGGCGGCACATGTCTTCGACACGCTGGAGGAGCTTGAGACCGTGCGCGGGCGGATGCAACTGGCTGCGACCCGCGAAAACGGCGCAAGCGTCTTTGTGGACTACGCCCATACGCCCGACGCCATTGCCACCGCCTTGCAGGCCCTGCGTCCGCATGTGCTGGGCCGCCTCGTGGCCATTGTCGGCGCAGGTGGCGACCGGGATGCGACGAAACGCCCGCTGATGGGGCAGGCCGCGGCTGATCATGCCGATCTCGTCATCGTCACCGACGACAACCCGCGCTCCGAAGATCCCGCCACGATCCGCGCGGCGGTGCTGCTCGGTGCGCCCGAGGCGATGGAGGTAGGCGACCGCGCAGAGGCGATCCTGCGCGGGGTCGATGCGCTCGGGCCGGGCGATGCTTTGCTTATTGCGGGCAAGGGGCATGAAACCGGCCAGACCGTGGGCGACGATGTTCTGCCCTTCGACGATGCGGAGCAGGCCAGCGTCGCCGTGGCGGCTCTCGACGGGAGATTTGCATGACACTCTGGACCGCCGCCGAAGCGGCAGAGGCCACCGGCGGGCGGGCGCAGGGCGACTGGACCGCCTCGGGCGTCTCAATCGATACCCGCTCGCTGGCGCCCGGCGATCTTTTCGTTGCGCTCAAGGATGTACGCGACGGCCATGACTTCGTGGCGCAGGCCCTGGGGAAGGGCGCTGCCGCCGCCCTTGTCAGCCGGGTGCCGGACGATGTGGCCCCGGACGCCCCCCTGCTGGTCGTCAAGGATGTGCTCACGGGCCTGCAGGATCTGGGCCGCGCGGGTCGGGCGCGGATGACCGGCAAGGTTGCCGCCGTGACCGGCAGCGTCGGGAAGACCTCCACGAAGGAAATGCTGCTCGCGATCTTCGCCGATCAGGGGCGCACCCATGCCTCGGTCGCCAGCTACAACAACCATTGGGGCGTGCCCCTGACTTTGGCTCGGATGCCGCGCGACACTGAATATGCGGTGATCGAGATCGGCATGAATCATCCCGGCGAGATCGCCCCTTTGTCGAAGATGGCGAAGCCGCATGTGGCGCTTGTGACCACGGTGGCGGCGGCCCATCTCGAAGCATTCGAGGACATATCGGGAATCGCCGTGGAGAAAGCCTCGATCTTCGAGGGGGTTGTGCCGAACGGGATCGCCGTGCTCAACGCTGACGTGGAGACCTCTGCCATCCTCATGGCCAAGGCGCTCGACTGCAAGCTGCGCAACATCAGCTTTGGCAAGCACGGCTATGATTTCAGATTGTTGCGCGCCGATCTTCAGGGCGATACCACGGTTGTGCAGGCGCAAATGGGTGCGGACCCGCTGCTCTTCAAGCTGTCCTCGCCGGGTGCGCATTTCGCGATGAACGCCCTTGGCGCGCTCGCGGTCGTCGCAGCCCTGCGTGCGGACATCGCCCTCGCGGTGGGTTCGCTCGGGCGCTGGAAGCCTTACAAGGGGCGCGGCCAGCGCGAGCGGATCTACCTCGATGTCGTGGATACGCGCCTGACGCTGGAGTTGCTCGACGACAGCTACAACGCCAACCCGACCTCCATGGCGGCGGCGCTCGAGGTGCTGGCGGCGGTGCCGGTGACCAACAACATCGGGCGTGTCTCCAAGGGTCGGCGCATCGCCTATCTCGGCGACATGAAGGAGTTGGGACCGGACGCAGTGGCCCTGCACGCAGGGCTCGCGCATCTGGAGGCAACAAGCAAGATCGATGAGATCCACTGCATCGGTCCGCTGATGCGCGCGCTCTACGACCTTTTGCCGGAGGCGCAGCGCGGCGAGTGGTATGAGACCTCGCAAGAGGTGCTGCCACGCCTCAAGCGCCACCTCGACAGCGGAGACGTGGTGCTGGCCAAAGGCTCGCTCAGCATGAAGCTCGGCCTGATCGTTGACGCCATCCGAAAAATGGGACATGCCCGCCCGGACGAAGAATAAGGACCGCATATGCTCTATTGGCTGACCCTGCTGTCGGACGGAGGGGATTTCTTCAACCTCTTTCGCTACATCACCTTCCGGGCAGGCGGGGCCTTTCTGACCGCGCTGATCTTCGGGTTTCTCTTTGGCAAGCCACTGATCGCGGTGCTGCGGCGCAAGCAGGGCAAAGGTCAGCCGATCCGCAACGACGGGCCGGCGGGACATTTCGCCAAGGCCGGCACCCCGACCATGGGGGGATTGCTGATCGTAGGGGCGCTTGCTGACCTCGACGCTGCTCTGGGCGCGGCTCGACAACCCCTTCATCTGGATCGTTCTTTTCGTCACCATGTCCTTTGCGGCCATCGGCTTCATGGACGATTACGCCAAGGTCTCCAAGCAGACGACGGCGGGCGTGCCGGGCCGTGTGCGTCTGCTGCTGGGGCTTGCCATCGCCGCGGTTGCCGCATTCTGGGCCGCGCAATATCACCCCGAGGCCCTGCAGAACCGGCTGGCGTTGCCGGTCTTCAAGGATACGCTGATCAACCTTGGCTATCTCTTCGTGCCGTTTTCGATCATCGTGATCGTGGGTGCGGCCAATGCAGTAAACCTCACCGACGGGCTAGATGGGCTCGCGATCATGCCGGTGATGATCGCCGCCGGAACCCTGGGCGTCATCGCCTATGCGGTGGGACGGGTCGACTTCACCGAATATCTCGATGTGCATTACGTGCCGGGTACCGGAGAGATCCTGATCTTCACCGCCGGGATCTTCGGTGGGGGCCTCGGGTTCCTTTGGTACAATGCGCCGCCCGCGGCCGTCTTCATGGGCGACACCGGGTCGCTGGCGCTGGGGGGTGCCTTGGGGGCTATCGCCGTGGCCACAAAGCACGAGATCGTGCTGGCCATTGTCGGCGGGCTCTTCGTGGTGGAGGCGCTTTCGGTCATCATCCAGGTGCTATACTTCAAGAAGACCGGCAAGCGCGTGTTTCTCATGGCGCCGATCCACCATCACTATGAAAAGAAGGGCTGGGCCGAGAGCACCATCGTGATCCGCTTCTGGATCATCTCGCTGATACTCGCCATGATCGGCCTTGCGACGCTGAAGGTGCGCTGATGGTCGTAGCGGACCGCGCTGCGATGATTTCCGGCATGGCGCCCGTGTTGACGCCCGGGCGTTTCGTCTTCTGCAGCTTTCCGCAGGAAGCATCGGTCGAGGCCATGACGGCGGCAATCGCAATGTTCCGCGAAGCCGAGGGCGTGTCGCTGATCCTGCCCGCGGCACTCTCGCCGCCCGGCGTGCAGGCGTCTTCGGAGATGCGGATGATCACCCTGACCGTGCAGTCGTCGCTCAACGGCATCGGTCTGACGGCGGCTGTCTCGACGGCGCTGGCGGGTGCGGGCATCCCCTGCAACATGGTGGCGGCATTCCATCACGATCATGTCTTCGTTCCCGCAGAGATGGCCGACCGCGCGCTCGCGGTACTGCGGAGCCTTTCCGCCTCAGAAAAGGCTCCGTCGAGATGATCCCGGTTCTGGGCCTCGAAGGCGCACGGGTGGCGGTGCTTGGCCTCGGGCGCTCGGGCCTCAGTGCCGCGCGCGCCTTGCGGGCCGGGGGCGCCGAGCCCCTGTGTTGGGATGACAGCCCCGCCGCCCGCGAGAAGGCCGAGGCCGAAGGCTTCGCCTGCCAGCCGTTCCGCGTCGCCCGCGATTTCGATGATATCGCGCGGCTGATCGTGAGCCCGGGCATTCCGCATCTCTATCCCGCCCCCAATCCTGTGGTGGCGCTCGCGCTCGTCGCCGGGGTGCCGGTGGACAATGACATCGGACTCTTTTTCCAATCCTTCGCGACCGCGGGCTGGCAGGACTACGACACGCCACCGCGCGTCGTTGCGATCACCGGGTCCAACGGCAAGTCGACGACATCGGCCCTCGTGCACCACATCCTGCTCGAGGCGGGCCGGCCTTCGGAACTTGCCGGCAACATCGGGCGCGGCGTGCTCGATCTGGACCCGCCGCAGGACGGGGGTGTCGTGGTGCTTGAATTGTCGAGCTATCAGACTGATCTGGCGCGGGCACTGACACCTGACATCGCGGTTTTCACGAACCTCTCGCCGGATCATCTGGATCGCCACGCAGGCATGGGTGGGTATTTCGCGGCCAAGCGCCGGCTGTTTGCCGAAGGCGGCCCGGATCGTGCGGTGATCGGCGTGGACGAATGGGAGGGTCGTTACCTTGCAGGCCAGCTTGCCGAAGGGCGCAGCGATGAACGTGTGATCCGGATTTCGGTCGAGACGAAACTGACGGGCCCGGGCTGGCATGTCTTTGCGCGCAAGGGGTTCCTGTCGGAATACCGCAAGGGCCGGCAGGTGGCCTCCATCGACCTGCGGGCTGTGTCCGGCCTGCCGGGGACGCACAATCATCAGAACGCCTGCGCGGCCTATGCCGCCTGCCGCGCGCTCGGGCTCGCCCCGAAGGTGATCGAAGCGGCATTCGAGACCTTCAAGGGGTTGCCGCACCGGAGCCAACTGGTGGGCGAAAGGAACGGCGTGACCTTCATCAACGACAGCAAGGCCACGAATGTGGATTCCGCCGCCAAGGCGCTCGCGGCTTTCGCCAACGTACGCTGGATCTGCGGCGGTCTGGAGAAGGAGGGCGGCCTCGGCGCGCTTGCGGAGGCTTTGGCCTCGGTGCGCAAGGCCTATGTGATCGGGCGCGAGGCGGCCGGTTTCGCGATGCAACTTCCCGTTGACGCCGAGGTCTGCACCACCATGGCGGTGGCGGTGGCGCAAGCCGTGAAGGAGGCGGAGCCGGGCGACGTGGTCCTTTTGGCGCCGGCGGCGGCCAGTTTCGACCAATACGACAACTTCGAAAGGCGCGGCGAGGATTTCATTGCAGAGGTTGCAAAGTACCTGTGAGCCCAGGTGCGAATGGTTCCTGCGGGACGCTCCGCGGGGGATATTTGGGGCCAAAAGAAGCGGTGGTTACCGGTCCAGCGCGCGGGCCGCGGCCATGGCCGACGACCAGGCCCATTGAAAATTGTACCCGCCGAGCCAGCCTGTCACATCGACGGCCTCGCCGATGAAGTAAAGGCCGGGCAGGGATTTCGCTTCCATCGTGCGGGCGACAAGTGCCTCGGTGTCGATGCCGCCCAGCGTTACTTCGGCAGTGCGGTAGCCTTCGGTGCCTGACGGTTGCAACTGCCAGCCGTGGAACATGCCCGCAATGCTGCGCAGCTTTTCGTCGGACTGATCGGCAAGGTTGCCGCCGAGATCGCAGATGCCCGCGAGGTGATCCACGAGGCGTGCCGGCAGCACCTCGGCCAGTTCCGTGGTCAGGTTGCGCTTTCCCGATAGACCGCGCCGGTCCCGCAGGTGATCGAACAGATCCTTTTCGGGGGAGAGATCGACGGTGATGGTCTCGCCTTCGCGCCAGTAGGATGACGCCTGAAGTATGGCGGGGCCAGAAAGACCACGATGGGTGAAAAGCAGGCCTTCATCGAAGCTCGTCCCGGCCGCGGTGACACGGGAGGGTGCCGACACGCCTGCAAGGGCGGCGAAGCGGCCTTCGGGGAAGGTGAACGGAACAAGGGCGGGGCGTGTTTCGACCACTGCGATGCCAAAGCGCTGCGCGATCTCATAGGCAAGGCCGGTGGCGCCCATCTTCGGAATGGATTTGCCGCCCGAGGCGACGACAAGTGCGCGCGTGCTGACTTGGGTTGACCGACCCTCGGTTTCGATGGTGAATTCGAAGCCTTGAGGGGTCTTTGCAAAGTCGCGCGCGCTGGTTTGCAGACGCAACTCGGCGCCGTTTGCCCGCATCATTTCCTGCAGCATCGCCACGACCTGTTTCGCGGAGCCGTCGCAGAAAAGCTGACCAAGCGTCTTTTCATGCCAGGCGATCCGGTGCTGGTCGATCAGGTCGATGAAATCCCACTGCGTATAGCGCGCGAGGGCCGATTTCGCGAAATGCGGGTTTCGCGAGATGAAGGACTGGGCCGAGCAGTGCAAATTAGTGAAATTGCAGCGCCCGCCACCGGAAATGCGGATCTTTTCGCCGGGCGCCCTCGCGTGGTCCACGATCAGAATGCGCCCGCCGGCATGTGCCGCGCACATCATTCCGGCAGCACCGGCGCCTATGATCGCAACATCGACCTGCATGATCTGCGGAACTGGCGCGAAAACCGGTGAATGACAAGGGTTCAGGGTAGCGCAGGGGCGAAAATCGCGCTAAGCTGCCGCCCAGACCCCGAAAAGGGGCGCAAGGGCAGTGTTCAAAATCAAGGCAGGCACCCATGACAGAAATGGTCTATGGCGCAGTTCCGGTTCGCATGGGCGAGCCGATCCTCCCCAAATGGTGGCGCACCATCGACAAGTGGACGATGTCCTGCATTCTCATTCTCTTTGCGATCGGGTTGCTTCTGGGACTTGCCGCCTCGCCGCCGCTTGCTGCCAAGAACGGTTTCGAGCCCTTTCACTATGTCCAGCGCCAGGCGTTTTTCGGCGGGCTTGCGCTTCTTGCCATGCTGATCACCTCGATGATGTCGCCGACGCTGGTGCGGCGGCTTGCGGTCATCGGGTTTCTGGTGGCTTTCTTGGCGATGATGGGGCTGCCGTTCTTCGGCACCGATTTCGGCAAGGGGGCCGTGCGCTGGTACGGTCTGGGCTTCGCCTCGGTGCAACCCTCGGAGTTCCTCAAGCCTGGCTTTGTGGTGGTCGCGGCCTGGATGCTTGCGGCTTCCGCCGACCTCAACGGGCCGCCGGGCAAGACCTGGTCCTTCGCGCTCTGCGTCAGCATCGTGCTGCTGCTGGCGCTTCAGCCGGACTTCGGGCAGGCCTGCCTTGTGCTGTTTTCCTGGGGTGTCATGTATTTCGTCGCGGGTGCGTCGATGTTCCTGCTGGTGGGCATGGCGGCACTCGTCGTTCTGGCGGGCACCTTTGCCTATTCCAATTCGCAGCACTTCGCCCGACGCATCGACGGGTTTCTGAGTACCGATATCGATCCCACGACGCAGCTCGGCTATGCGACGAACGCCATTCAGGAAGGTGGTTTCTTCGGTGTCGGCATCGGTGAGGGGCAGGTGAAATGGTCGCTGCCCGATGCGCATACCGATTTCATCATCGCGGTAGCGGCGGAGGAATACGGGCTGGTACTGGTGCTGGTAGTGATCGCGCTTTACACCACCGTCGTCGTACGCTCGCTGACCCGTCTGATGCGCGAACGCGATCCCTTCATCCGCCTTGCCGGTACCGGGCTTGCCTGCACCATCGGGGTCCAGGCGATGATCAACATGGGTGTGGCCGTGCGGCTTCTTCCGGCAAAGGGCATGACGTTGCCCTTCGTCAGCTACGGCGGGTCTTCGGTCATCGCCAGCGGCATCGCGGTGGGGATGCTGCTTGCCTTCACCCGGACGCGACCGCAGGGCGAGATCAGCGATCTGCTGGCGCGCGGACGGGGCAGATGAGCCGCAAGCCGCTTCTGCTCATTGCCGCAGGCGGCACCGGCGGGCACATGTTTCCCGCGCAGGCGCTGACGGAGGCGATGCTCGCCCGTGGCTGGCGCGTAAAGCTGACGACGGATGCGCGCGGTGCGCGCTACACGGGCGGCTTTCCACACACCACCGAAATCGAGGAAATCAGCAGTGCAACGCTGGCCCGGGGCGGGTTGCAGGCGAAGGCCGCAGCGCCTTTTCAGATCGCGGGCGGTGTGCTCAAGGCGCTCTTGAGCCTGCGCCGTGACCGGCCAGAAGTTGTGGTCGGTTTTGGCGGCTATCCGACGATTCCGGCCATGGCGGCGGCCTTCCTTTTGAAGCTGCCGCGCATGATCCATGAGCAGAACGGCGTTCTGGGCAAGGTCAACGCTCTCTTTGCGAGCCGCGTCGATGTCGTTGCCTGCGGCACCTGGCCCACGGCCTTGCCGGAAGGTGTCGAGGGCGTGCACACGGGCAATCCGGTGCGCGGCGCGATCCTCGAGCGGGCCGAGGCGGGGTATATCTCGCCCGGTGATTACCCGATGGAGCTTCTTGTGATCGGCGGGTCGCAGGGCGCGCGCATCCTAAGCGATGTGGTGCCGCCCGCCATCGCCGCACTGCCCGGTCACATCCTGCGCAACATCCGGGTGAGCCATCAGGCCCGCGAGGAGGACGGTGAGCGCGTCGCTGCCTTTTACGCCGAACACGGTATCGGCGCCGAAGTCCGGCCGTTCTTTGCCGACGTGCCCCGGCGCATGACCGAAGCGCAACTGGTGATCAGCCGGGCGGGGGCCTCCTCGGTGGCCGATCTTTCGGTCATCGGGCGTCCGTCGATCCTGATCCCCTATGCCGCCGCCACCGGCGATCACCAGACCGCCAATGCACGCGGTCTGGTCGAGGCGGGCGGGGCGATCATGGTGCCGGAATCCAAGGCGACCGTGGCCTCCATCTCCGAGATGATCGTCTCGGTGCTGGACAATCCCGACGGAGCGATGCAAATGGCCCGCTCCGCCGCCAGGTTCGGGAAGCCGGAAGCCACCGCCCTTCTGGTCGGGATGGTGGAAACACTTGCTGAAAAGGGGCATCGGACATGAGCGCTGCAACGAAACTGCCCGGGGACGTGGGGCCGATCCATTTCGTGGGCATCGGCGGCATCGGCATGTCCGGCATCGCGGAAGTCCTGCTGAACCACGGCTACAGGGTGCAGGGATCGGACCTAAAGACGACCCCGATCACCGACAGGCTGGTGGAACTCGGCGCACATGTCTTCGAAGGCCAGCGAGCCGAGAACATCGCCAATGCCGAAGTGGTGGTGATTTCGAGTGCGATCAAGCGGGGCAACCCCGAGCTCGACGCGGCCCGCGCACGCGGGCTGCCGGTCGTGCGCCGCGCGGAGATGCTGGCGGAACTGATGCGCCTCAAGTCCAACATCGCCATCGCCGGCACCCACGGCAAAACCACGACCACCACGATGGTGGCCACGCTGCTCGACGCAGGCGATTTCGACCCCACGGTGGTCAATGGCGGGATCATCCATGCCTACGGCTCGAACGCACGCGCGGGCGCGGGCGAATGGATGGTCGTCGAGGCCGACGAAAGCGACGGCACCTTCAACCGCCTGCCCGCGACCATCGCGATCGTCACCAACATCGATCCCGAGCACATGGAGCACTGGGGCGATTTCGACACCCTGCGCAAAGGGTTTCTGGAGTTCGTCTCCAACATCCCGTTTTATGGTGTCGCGGTCTGCTGCACCGATCATCCCGAGGTTCAGGCGCTGGTGGGCAAGATCACCGACCGGCGCGTGATCACCTATGGCTTCAACGCGCAGGCGGACGTGCGGGCGGTCAATCTGCGCTACGAAAAGGGCATCGCCCATTTTGACATAGCGCTCCAGGCTGAGGATATCCTGATCGAAGGCTGCACCCTGCCGATGCCCGGAGATCACAATGTCTCCAATGCGCTCTCCGCCGTGGCCGTGGCGCGCCATCTGGGCATGAAGGGCGATCAGATCCGCACCGCGCTCGCGAATTTCGGCGGTGTTAACCGCCGCTTCACCCGGGTGGGCGAAATTGACGGCGTGACGATCATCGATGACTATGGCCACCATCCCGTCGAGATTGCCGCCGTGCTGAAAGCCGCGCGGCAGGCGACGGAGGGGCGTGTCATCGCCGTGCACCAGCCGCACCGCTATACGCGCCTTTCCAACCTCTTCGAGGATTTCTGTGGCTGTTTCAACGATGCCGATGTCGTCGGCATCGCGGAGGTCTATGCCGCGGGCGAAACGCCGATCCCGGGCGCCAGCCGGGATGACCTCGTGGCAGGGCTGATCCGTCACGGGCACCGCCATGCGCGCGCGGTAGTGGGAGAGGATGACCTCGAACGGCTGGTGCGCGAACAGGCGCGTCCGGGCGACATGGTGGTCTGCCTCGGAGCGGGCACGATCAGCACCTGGGCCAACGCATTGCCGGCGCGGCTGCGCAAGGGGGCGGCCTGATGGCCAATGAGTTTGTCACGACCATCATGACGATGAGCATCTTTGCTGCGCTGGGGTTCGTGAACCTGTTTTTCGGCTGGCTCGCCTACCGGCTCTGGTGTGCCGGCCGCAGGACTGTGGTGCTGCGTCTTGCGGTGTGCATCGTGTTCCTGTCGCTGGCACTTTATCTTTACGGGATGGCGCAGCAGGACTACGACGCGCTTATGCCGCTGCTTGGCGTGTTCTGGCTCGGATTGCCCGCGCTCTTCTTCGGCGCGATCGGCGTGATTTTCGCGCGGCGCAAACTGCGAAGGGTGGCCGGATGAGCCTGCTCTGGATCTGCTGTCTCTGGGTGTTGGCCTCGGCCTGCGTTGCCCTTCTGCCGATGCGCTACCAATATCTGCCCGGCGTGCTCCTGATGATCGCGGCTCCCCTGCTTGTCCTCTGGATTGGCGCCGAAGTCGGCTGGTGGGTGGCCTGCCTCGCCCTTCTGGCCTTCGCCAGCATGTTTCGCAATCCGCTGCGCTATTTCTGGGCGCGTGCCCGTGGCCTACGACCGGAGATCCCGAAATGAGCATTCCCCTCGTCCTTGCCGCCCTCTGGGCACTCGTCGCAAACCTCCTTGCGATGTTGCCGAGCCGCGATCAGCACTGGCGCAGCGCCTATATCCTGATCGCCCTCGGCATTCCCATCGTCGGCTGGATCACCTTGGCGCATGGTCCGTGGGTCGGGCTTCTGGTCCTCGCAGGTGGCATGTCGGTTCTGCGCTGGCCCGTGATCTACCTCGGACGCTGGCTCAGGCGCGTGACCCTGCGCTGAGGGTGGTTCTCGATGGAAATGCCGAACGTCAGGGGGCGGTTGATCCGCGGCAAAAGCCTCAGCGACCTGACTTGGCTGCGGGTGGGCGGACCTGCGGATTGGCTCTTTCAGCCTGCCGACGTCGAGGACCTCACGGCCTTTCTGGCCGTACTGCCACCTCAGGTGCCGGTCTTTCCAATGGGAGTAGGCTCCAACCTCATCGTGCGTGACGGAGGCCTGCGCGCCGTGGTGATCAGACTGGGCCGCGGTTTCAACAGCATCGAGGTCAAGGGTGATCGGGTACGCGCCGGGGCGGCGGCGCTCGATGCCCATGTGGCGAGACGCGCGGCCGACGCAGGGCTCGACCTCACATTTCTGCGCACCATTCCGGGCAGCATCGGCGGCGCGGTCCGCATGAACGCCGGCTGCTATGGCAGCTACACCGCGGATGTGCTGGTCGAGGCGCAGGCGGTGACACGGGACGGGCAGGTGGTGAGCCTGACACCCGATGACCTGCGATTTGCTTACCGGCACAGTGAGCTGCCCGAGGGATGGGTAATCACCTCGGCACTTTTTGAGGCGGCGCGCGGCGAGCCGGAGGCCTTGCACCGCAAGATGGAAGAACAGATCGCCAAACGCGACGCCACCCAGCCTACAAGGGACCGCAGCGCCGGGTCGACCTTCCGCAATCCCGCCGGATACTCTTCGACCGGGCGGGCGGATGACGTGCATGACCTCAAGGCGTGGAAAGTGATTGATGACGCCGGATTGCGCGGCGCACGCCTCGGTGGTGCGCAGATGAGCGAGATGCATTCCAACTTCCTGATCAACACCGGCACGGCAACCGCTGCCGATCTCGAGGGATTGGGCGAGGAGGTGAGAAAAAAGGTTTACGCCCAAAGCGGTATCACGCTAGAATGGGAAATCATGCGCATTGGCGAGCCGTTAACGTCGGATTAACCTTGATGGCGGCAATGTGGTGGTACAAAAAAGAAACGGTGAACCGGCGCAATAGCCGGTAAATATTACATAAAAAGGGGCGGCAAAAAGCCCCGATCAGAGGCACCAAGGTGGGTCAGTCGAGCAGGACACCCCCGAAAGTGGCAGTATTGATGGGCGGTCCTTCGGCTGAGCGCGAAGTATCCTTGTCGAGCGGGAAACCCTGCGCTGCCGCCTTGCGGGACGAAGGATATGAGGTGGTCGAGGTCGATGCCGGCCGCGATCTTGCTGCCGTTCTGATCGATCTCAAGCCCGATGTTGTTCTGAATTGCCTGCATGGTCGCTGGGGTGAGGATGGCTGCGTGCAGGGCTTGCTGGAATGGTTGCGCATTCCCTATTCCCACTCCGGTGTGCTCGCCTCCGCGCTGGCGATGGACAAGCAGCGCAGCAAGGAAGTCTACGCGGCTGCGGGCCTGCCGGTTGTGCCAAGCGTGATCGCACCCGCCGCCGAGGTGCGTGCGCGGCATGTCATGACGCCGCCCTATGTGGTCAAACCCAACAATGAAGGCTCCTCCGTCGGGGTCTATCTCGTGCATGAGGACAGCAACGGGCCGCCGCAACTCTCCGCAGACATGCCCGAGATGGTGATGGTCGAGGCCTTCGCGCCGGGGCGCGAATTGACCACGACCGTCATGGGAGACCGCGCTCTGACGGTCACCGATATCCTGACCGACGGCTGGTATGACTATGACGCCAAGTACAAACCCGGCGGATCGCGTCACGTGGTGCCGGCCGACCTGCCACCAAAGATCTTCGATCTGTGCATGGAATATGCCCTTCGCGCGCACAAGGCGCTCGGTTGCCGGGGTGTGAGCCGGACCGATTTCCGCTGGGATGAAAGCAAGGGCGCCGACGGCTTGATCCTGCTGGAAACCAATACGCAGCCCGGCATGACCGCCACCTCGCTTTCGCCCGAGCAGGCGCAGGTATGCGGCATCTCCTTCGGTCAGCTCTGCGCCTGGATGGTGGAGGATGCCTCATGCCATCGCTGAACGCCCGACGCCCACGCGGACAACGCCTCGACCCCTCGCCGTCGCGATGGTCCTGGCGGATGCAGCGGCTGATGCTGACGCCCGGGTTCCTGCTGCTCCTTCGGGTGGGCCTGCCGTTGATCGCCGCCTTTTCCGCCGGGACCTTCTACTTCTCCGACCCCGCGCGCCGCGAAGTGATCGGTGAAACCGTCGCCGAGGCCCGCAGCAGCTTCGAGAACCGCCCCGAATTCATGGTGCATCTGATGGCGGTCGACGGGGCGGATGACACGGTTGTCACCGCAATCCGTGAGGTTCTGCCGCTGAATTTTCCCACCAGTTCCTTCGATCTTGACCTTGCCGAAATCCGCAACCGTGTCACTGAATTGCCGCCCGTCAAGTCGGCGACGGTGCGCATCAAGCCCGGCGGCGTGTTGCAGATCACGGTCGAGCCGCGCCTGCCGGTGGTCATCTGGCGCACGGCCGAAGGGCTCTCGATGGTCGATGTCACGGGGGCGCATGTTGCGTCCCTGCCGAACCGGATGGCCCGGCCGGACCTGCCGCTGATCGCCGGCGAGGGCGCGGCACAGCACGTAATAGAAGCCCTCGAAATTTACCGCGCCGCAGCCCCGCTTGGACTTCGCCTGCGCGGCATCGTGCGCATGGGCGAGCGGCGCTGGGATGTGGTGCTGGACCGCAACCAGCGGATCCTCTTGCCCGAGGTGGGGGCGGTTGAGGCGCTGGAGCGGGTCATCATGCTCGACAGCGCGCAGGATATCCTGGACCGGGATGTCGCCCGCATCGACCTGCGCCTTGGCCTGCGGCCGACGGTGCAGATGAGCCAATACGCCAGTGATGTCTGGTGGGATATTCAGAAAGTTTCGGGGCAGTGACGCGATGAATGATTTGTACCAGAGCCAGCGGCAGATGCGGAACATGCGCAAGGCGGCGATGCAGCGTGGCGTTGTTGCCATTCTCGACGTTGGCACCTCCAAGATCGCCTGTCTTGTCCTGCGCTTCGACGGCGTGGGCACGCATGGCGAGGAGGGCGAGATCGGCTCGCTTGCGGGGCAGTCCGGCTTCCGGGTGATCGGCGCGGCCACCACCCGGTCGCGGGGTGTGCGCTTCGGCGAGATCTGCGCCATGCAGGAAACCGAACGCGCCATTCGCACCGCCTTGCAGGGTGCCCAGAAGATGGCGGGCATTCGCGTCGATCATGTGATCGCCTGTTTCTCCGGTGCCGAGCCGCGTTCCTACGGGCTCGATGCGCAGGTGTCGCTCGAAGTCCAGACGGTCTCGGAAGAAGATGTGGCGCGCGTTCTTGCGGCCTGTGACGTGCCAGATTACGGCCCGGGCCGCGAGGTGCTGCACGCGCAGCCGGTGAACTTCGCGCTCGACCATCGCTCCGGCCTCGTCGATCCGCGCGGACAGCTTGGGCAGGAGCTGTCGGTCGACATGCACATGCTGACCGTTGACGGCGACGCGATCCAGCATCTGGCGCATTGCATCAAGCGGTGCGACCTCGAGCTTGCGGGCATCGCCTCCTCTGCCTACGTGAGCGGGATTTCGGCGTTGGTGGAGGACGAGCAGGAGCTTGGTGCTGCCTGCATCGATCTTGGCGGCGGCACGACGGGCGTGTCGATCTTCATCAAGAAGCACATGATCTACGCCGATGCGGTGCGGATAGGCGGCGATCATGTCACCTCCGACATCTCGATGGGGTTGCAGATCCCCACGGGCAATGCCGAGCGTATCAAGACCTTTTACGGCGGGGTTCATGCCACGGGGCTGGACGACCGCGAGGTGATCGAAATTGGCGGCGACACCGGCGATTTCGAGCATGACCGCCGGACCGCCAGCCGCGCCGAACTCATCGGCATCATGCGCCCGCGCGTCGAGGAGATCCTCGAGGAGGTTCGCGCCCGTCTCGACGCGGCGGGCTTCGACCACCTGCCGAGCCAGCAGATCGTACTGACCGGCGGCGGCAGCCAGATCCCAGGTCTCGACGGGCTCGCCAGCAAGATCCTCGGCCAGCAGGTCCGGCTCGGGCGTCCGCTGCGCGTTCACGGACTACCGCAGGCTGCAACCGGGCCAGGTTTTTCCTCCGTCGTGGGGCTGTCACTCTTCGCGGCCCATCCGCAGGACGAATGGTGGGATTTCGACATCCCCGCCGAGCGCTATCCGCAGCGATCGCTGCGCCGCGCCGTGAAATGGTTCCGTGACAATTGGTGAACCGGTTCATTACCCGTCCGGATCAATGGCGCGGTATCGGCAAAGACCCTGATGCATCCGCAGTTTAGCGGATCGCGGCATGGCTTTTCGGCATCGAATCAGGTAGTTTGAGAGAAAGCGGAGAAAATCCGCAAGAGGCATCTTGAGCAGTGTCTCCCGAGTGTTGGCCAAGAAGCGCGGGCGCGATTGACGTGTCGATTCCCGCCTCACGGGAGCTGTGGCTAGTCGATTTCACGCGGCAATGCGCAACATCTTGCCTATAACCTCAGTCTGATGCCATTCAGACCAATTCTTAACCCATATTTTGTGTCGTTTTCGCGTTTTTTGCGTGACGCTAGGGGCGACAGGGAGTAGGGTCAGCCGGGAATAGGTATCAATAACACCCGCGAATGCGGGCTTGCAGAACAGGCGGATTTACCATGACCCTTACCCTCTCAATGCCCGGACAGGCTGATCTGAAACCCCGCATCACCGTGTTCGGGGTTGGCGGTGCGGGCGGGAATGCCGTGAACAACATGATCGAGAAACAACTCGATGGTGTGGATTTCGTGGTCGCCAACACCGACGCGCAGGCGCTGCAGCAGACGCGCGCCGAGAACCGCGTGCAACTGGGCGTCAAGGTCACCGAAGGGCTGGGCGCCGGGGCGCGGGCTTCCGTCGGGGCCGCCGCTGCCGAAGAGAGCATTGAGGAAATCGTCGATCACCTGGCCGGCGCGCATATGTGTTTCATCACCGCCGGCATGGGCGGCGGCACCGGGACAGGGGCCGCGCCGATCATCGCGCAGGCTGCGCGGGAGTTGGGCGTTCTGACCGTGGGCGTCGTCACCAAGCCGTTCCAGTTCGAAGGCGCCAAGCGCATGCGCCAGGCCGAGGAAGGCGTCGAGGCGCTTCAGAAGGTCGTGGACACGCTGATCATCATTCCCAACCAGAACCTCTTCCGCCTGGCCAATGAAAAGACCACCTTCACCGAGGCCTTCTCCATGGCCGACGATGTGCTTTACCAGGGTGTGAAGGGTGTCACAGACCTGATGGTGCGCCCGGGTCTCATCAACCTCGATTTCGCCGATGTGCGCGCCGTTATGGACGAGATGGGCAAGGCGATGATGGGCACGGGCGAGGCCGAAGGCGAGGACCGCGCGATCCAGGCAGCGGAGAAAGCCATCGCGAACCCGCTGCTCGACGAGATTTCGCTGCGCGGCGCCAAGGGCGTGCTGATCAACATCACCGGCGGCCATGACCTGACGCTCTTTGAGCTGGATGAGGCTGCAAACCGCATTCGCGAAGAAGTCGATCCGGATGCGAATATCATCGTCGGTTCCACGCTGGATACCGAAATGGGGGGCATGATGCGCGTTAGCGTTGTCGCCACGGGGATCGACGCTGTCGAGGTGAACACCGACATGCCGGTCCCGCGCCGTCCTATGTCGCAACCGCTGAAACCGGCAATCGTCGAGGAAGAGCAGACCGTTGCAGGACAGTCCGATATTCCGGAGCCCGCCGAAAGCCGGGTTGCCATGGCAGCCGAGGAGCCGACACTCTTCGAAGGCCTGGAAACACGTGTATCGCGATCTGAGCAGCGTTCCGAGGACATCTTTACCTCTGATGCCGATGATGTGGCAGACGATCTGCCGCCGCCGGCCTACACGCCACAAGTAGCCGCTTTCGAGCCGCGTCAAGACGCGCGCGAAGCGGACGTCGAGGAGTTCGTGGCACCGCGCAAACCGGCGCCCGGCACACCCTCACCCGAGGCGATGGCGCGGTTGCAGGCCGCGGCCGCAAAGGCGGCCCCCTATCCAACCACGCGTGCCGCCGAGCCGGCGCGCCCGGCCCAGGCGGAACGTCACCAGCGTTTCGGGATCAATTCGCTGATCAACCGCATGACCGGCCACGGCGAAGTCGCACCGCAGCCTGCGGCGCGTCAGCAACCTCCCGTTCAGAACCGCGCCGCGGCTCCTTCGGCAGTACCCCAGGACAAGGCGGACCCGGATCAGGAAAGGATCGAAATTCCTGCCTTCCTGCGTCGCCAGGCCAACTGACACGTTCACGAATTGCGCAAGAAAAGGTCGCCAAGAGCGGCCTTTTTCTTCTTTAAATCAATATTTTAATCTATAAACGGCGCGTTCCTGCTCATTTGTAACATTTGTGTTTCAGTCGGTTGCAAAGATTGTGTTGAGGCTTTGACGGCGCGCGCCTACTTACGGTTCCAACAAGGGTAAATCCCGGAACCTCGTGGGGGCCACGTGCAGACAACGATCAAATCTCCAGTCAGCTTTTCCGGCTGTGGCCTTCACACAGGCCTGCCGTCGACGCTGACAATTCGCCCGGCGGTTGCCGAACATGGTATCTGGTTCGTCCGCACCGACGTGCGCATGGGTGATCGGATGATCCAGGCACGCTGGGACAATGTTCACCGCTCCCCGCTGTGCACCAAGATCGAAAACGCCTCGGGCCTTCAGGTTTCCACCGTGGAGCATGTGATGGCCGCGCTGGCGGGCTGCGGCGTGCACAATGCGCTGGTTGAAATCGACGGACCGGAAGTACCGATCCTCGACGGCTCCGCAGTGCCATTTGTGCGCGGTATCATGCAACGCGGCCTGCGTCAGCTGTCAGCGCCGGTTCGTGCCTTCGAGGTGCTGAAGAAGGTGACCGTGACCGACGGCCTTGCATCGGCGACGATCTCCCCGTCGGACACGCTGCGGATCGATTTCGAGATTGATTTCGAAGATACCGCCATCGGTCGTCAGAACAAATCGCTCGTGATGAACAACGGCAGCTTTGCACGCGAGCTTTGCGACAGCCGGACCTTCTGCCGGCAGGCTGACGTGGACCTGATGCGCGCCAACGGTCTGGCCCTCGGCGGCACCTCCGGTGAGAACGCCGTCGTGTTTGACGGCGACCGCGTGGTCAGCCCTGGCGGGTTGCGGCACAGCGATGAGCCTGTGCGCCACAAGATGCTGGACGCGCTCGGCGATCTGGCTTTGGCGGGGGCACCGCTTCTTGGTCATTACACCGGCGTGCGCGCAGGCCACTCGCTGACCAATACCCTTCTGCGTGAACTCTTCGCCACGCCGGGTGCGGTGCGGATGATCGTTTGCGATGAAGTTACGGCGCGTCGGCTTCCGGGCTACGGATTGGTCTGGGACGAAATTCCCGCCGTGGCCTGACCCTGCGCCTTGCGGTTGACCGATCCCACAGGTAAATCACAATAAGCGTCTTCGGCGCAAAGGTCGTTTTGCATGGTTTTGTTCTGTGCTAGGACCACGGTGTCAGGATGGCTTCCGATCCTCGGATCGGAAGACGATAGAAAAAGGTGGCAAGGGATGAGTGGGTTGAGGTCGCGTAACCGGTTGTGCAGCGCCGTTGCGGTAGCCCTCCTGCTGTCTGCCTGTGGCGACGACGCCGGTCGTACGACCGGCAGCTTCTTCAATCCGCAGGAAATACCGCTCGAGACTTACTCCGCAGAGCAGATCTATGAGCGCGGCGAGTTCGAGTTGAACCGGGCCCGTCCGGACGAGGCGGCCTTCTACTTCGCCGAGATCGAGCGGCTCTACCCCTATTCCGACTGGGCGCGCCGGGCGCTGATCATGCAGGCCTTCGCCTATCACAAGGACACCGACTATCCCAACAGCCGGTCGGCGGCGCAACGCTTCATCGACTTCTATCCCGATGACGACGATGCGGCCTATGCACAGTATCTTCTGGCCCTGAGCTATTACGACCAGATCGATGAGGTCGGGCGCGACCAGGGACTGACCTTCCAGGCGTTGCAATCCCTGCGCGAGGTGATCGAGCGCTATCCCGACAGCGAATATGCGCGTGCTTCCATCCTGAAGTTCGATCTGGCCTTCGACCATCTTGCCGGCAAGGAGATGGAGATCGGTCGCTATTACCTACGCCGCAACCATTATACCGCGGCGATCAACCGCTTCCGTGTCGTGGTCGAGGACTTCCAGACCACCTCCCATACGCCCGAGGCCCTGCACCGTCTGGTGGAGGCCTACCTCTCGCTTGGGCTGACCGAAGAGGCGCAGACCGCAGGGGCGATCCTCGGCTACAACTACCGCTCGACAGATTGGTATGAGGACAGCTACGCGCTGCTCACCGGTCAGGGTCTGACGCTGGAAGCCGCGGGTGACGGGTGGTTGGCGCAGATCTACCGCCAGACAGTCAAGGGCCAATGGCTCTGAGCACGGGCATCTGCGGCCAGGGGACGGATGACGCCGATGCTGCGCGGGCTTGAAATATCGGACATGCTGATCATCGACCGGCTGGAGCTCGCGTTCCAGCCGGGCCTCAACGTGCTCACCGGGGAGACCGGGGCAGGCAAGTCCATCCTGCTCGATGCGCTTGGGTTCGTTCTTGGCTGGCGCGGGCGCGCCGACCTGGTGCGGCAGGGGGCGGAACAGGGCGAGGTCGTGGCCTGGTTCGACCTCGCGCCGGATCATCCGGCATTGGCGGTGCTGGAGGAGGCGGGGCTTCCGGCAGGGGACGAGTTGATCCTGCGGCGCGTCAACACGGCGGACGGGCGCAAATCGGCCTGGGTGAACGATCGGCGATGCTCGGGCGAGGTGCTGCGGCAATTGTCGGACACATTGGTCGAGTTGCATGGCCAGCATGACGATCGTGGCCTGCTGAACCCGAAAGGGCACCGCGCCATTCTGGATGAGTTTGGCGGATATGGCACCCTGCGCGACGACGTCCGCGCCGCGTGGCAGGCGAAGGGTCGTGCGCAGAAAGCGCTCGCCCAGGCGGAGACCGCCATGGCTGCGATCCGCGCCGAGGAAGACTACCTGCGCCACGCGGTCGCCGAGCTTGATGCGCTGGCACCACAGGCGGGCGAGGAAGCTGCACTCGACGCCCGCAGGCGTGCGATGCAAGCGGCCGAGCGCATCCGTGCCGACGTGCAGCGCGCCCATGAGGTTCTGGGCGATCAGGGCGCGGACGGTGCCTTGCGCGATGCCTTGCGCTGGCTCGATGGAGCTGCGGACCGGGCGGAAGGCGCGCTCGACGCGCCCATGGCCGCCCTCGAGCGCGCGATGGCGGAGCTGGACGAGGCGGTGGAGGGGATTGCCGCGGCGATTGAGGGGCTCTCCCACGACCCGCTGGAACTGGAGCGCGCCGAGGAGCGTCTCTTCGCGATCCGGGCGCTGGCGCGTAAACACGATGTGGCGCCGGACGAATTGGCAGGCTTCGCGGATCAGTTGCGCGCGAAACTGGCAGCGCTCGACGCGGGCGATGCCGATCTCGGAAAGTTGCGGCAGAGCCTGAAGGTGGCGCAGGCGGATTATGACGCCGCCGCCGCCGCGCTCGGTGCCGCGCGACGCGAAGCTGCTGCGGCCCTCGACAAGGCGGTCGGGGGCGAATTGGCGCCGCTGAAGATGGAGCGCGCGGTTTTCGAGACGCGCTTCGAGCCGGAAGCGGATGGCCCCGATGGCCGCGACGCCGTGGCCTTCACCGTAGCGACCAACCCGGGTGCGCCCTCGGGGCCCTTGAACAGGATCGCTTCGGGCGGCGAACTCAGCCGCTTCCTTTTGGCGCTCAAGGTCTGCCTGACCCGCGGCCAGACCGGCCTGACGATGATCTTCGACGAGATCGACCGGGGCGTGGGCGGGGCCACCGCCGATGCGGTCGGGCGCAGGCTGGCGGCGCTCTCGGCAGGGGGGCAGGTGCTGGTCGTGACCCATTCGCCGCAGGTCGCGGCCCTTGGCGCGCATCATTGGCGGGTCGAGAAACACGTGGAGAACGGCATGACCACCTCGACCGTCGTCGCCCTGCCGTCTCTCGCGCGCGTGGATGAAATCGCCCGCATGTTGTCGGGCGATACGATCACCGAAGAGGCGCGGGGTGCTGCACGGGCGCTGCTGGCGGGTTGACCCCGGGCAAAAGGCTTCCCCACAGGCCGGCCATGCCCTAGACAGGGGCTACCCCTTTGATCTGCCCCAGAAGTCGCGTGCATTCTTTTCTCTCCAAACAGGTCGCTCTTGCGCAAATATCGCTTCGCGATGCCTTTCGCGTGATCCGGCAGCGTGGACCGAACCAGATCCAGTTCTGGTTCATCGCCCTGGCGGTGGGCATCGCCGCAGGCTTCGCAGCGCTTTTTTTCCGCAAGGGGATCAACGCGCTGCAGACCTATCTCTATGGCACCGAAGACGTGCGGATGCTGCACAGTTTCGCGGAGTCGCTGCCCTGGTACCTGATCCTGATCATCCCGATCTGCGGCGGGCTCGTCGTCGGCGTGATCCTGCATGTCTTCACCAAGGACGGGCGGGCGCGGTCGGTGGCCGATGTGATCCACGGTGCAGCGATGCACGACGGGCGCGTGGAGACGCGCGCGGGGCTGGCCTCGGCGCTGGCGTCGATGATCACTCTGGGCACCGGCGGCTCCACGGGCCGCGAAGGGCCGGTGGTGCATCTTGCGGCGGTCATTTCCACCTGGGTCAACCGCCGCATTCTGGCGGATGGGATCACCGGGCGCGACCTGCTGGGCTGTGCAGTGGCCGCCGCGGTCTCGGCGAGTTTCAACGCGCCCATCGCAGGCGCACTCTTCGCGCTCGAGGTCGTGCTGCGCCATTTCGCCGTCCATGCCTTCGCGCCAATCGTGATCGCCAGTGCCGCTGGTACGGTGATCAACCGGCTCGAGTTCGGCGGCATCACCGAATTCGCGCTGACCTCCGTGGGTGAGGTCCAGTTCTACCAGGAACTGCCCGCTTTTCTGATCCTCGGCATGGTAAGCGGCCTTGTCGCCGTGGTGCTGATGAAGGCGATCTTCTGGGCCGACGATTTCGGCACCATGGTGCAGGAGGCGATCCGCCTTCCGAGATGGTTGCGCCCGGCGGTCGCGGGGGCCTTGCTGGGCGGGCTCGCGATTTTCTATCCGCATATCATCGGGGTCGGCTACGAGACGACCTTCCTCGCCCTCAACGCCGATCTGGTGCTCCACGATGCGATCGTCTTTGCAATCCTGAAGACCATTGCTGTGTCGGTGACTATGGCCGGTCGAATGGGCGGCGGTGTCTTTTCCCCCTCGCTGATGATCGGCGCGCTCACGGGCCTGAGTTTCGGCCTGATCGCCACCAGCATCTTTCCCGATGTCTCCGGCGCATTGTCGCTCTATGCGCTGGCGGGAATGGGGGCCGTGGCCGCGGCGGTGCTGGGTGCGCCCATTTCCACCACGTTGATCGTTTTCGAACTCACCGGCGATTGGCAAACCGGCCTTGCGGTGATGATCGCGGTCTCCATGTCCACGGCGATTTCCTCGCGGCTGGTGCACCGCAGCTTCTTTCTGTCGCAACTCGAGCGGCGCAACATCCATCTTGCCGCGGGACCGCAGGCCTATCTGCTCGCGATGTTCCGCGCCGGTGCGGTGATGCGGCCGCCAGATCATCCAAGGGCGGCCGTGGAGGAGACCTGTCGCGACATGATCCGAGATGGGGTTTTCATCGATCCCAATGCGACGCTAGAGACGGCCATGCCGCTCTTCGAGGGCGGTGCCGTCTTCGTTCCTGTGGTCCGCTGGTCGGGCGAGCCGAAACAACCGGAACTGCTCGGAGCTCTCTTCTACGTGGATGCCCTCAAGGTCTACAACCGGGCGCTGGCGGCCACCGCGGCCGAGGAGCACTCCTGAAACGGGCTCAGATCTGCTCCACGGTGACGTCACCGGTGGTGTAAAACGCAAGGTGGTCCTTGATCCGGGCGACATCTGCTTTCGGGTCCTCGTAGGACCACGCCACGTTCTTCAGCGTCGTGCTTTTGGTGACCACCGAGAAGTAGCTTGCCGTCCCCTTGTGCGGGCACTGGCTGGTCATGGTCGTGGGGTCGAGGAAGGCCATCGCGATGTCGCTGCGCGGGAAATAGATTACCGGCGGGTAGTCTCCTTCCACCAACTCCAGCGCGTCGCTGCTTTCGCCCAGAACGGCGCCGCCGGCGCGCACAGACCAGATGCCCGGTGCTTTGCGGATGGTGATGTGATCGGACATTGATGGGTCTCCCAGAGGAACGAATTGTGCCCGGCGTTGTCGACGGTATCAGATCGGCGCCGTGGCCGCATCCAACCATGTTTTCGCAGCGGGCGATAGGCGCGGTGCTATCTTTTCACGCACCTCGCGGTGGTAGGTGTCGAGCCAGTCGATCTCGGCGGCACTGAGCATTTCCGCCACAATCAGCCGCCTGTCGATCGGCACGAAGGTCAGGGTGCGCCAAGACAACATGGCACGCTCCGCGTCTCCGCCCGGCAAGGCTTTTGCCTCCTCCACGACGATGAGGTTCTCGATCCTGATCCCGAAGGCGCCTTCGCGGTAATACCCGGGCTCGTTCGACAAGATCATGCCGGGTTCAAGCGGCACATGGCTGATCCGGCTGAGACGCTGCGGCCCCTCATGGACGCTGAGATAGGCGCCGACGCCATGCCCGAGGCCGTGATCGAAATCCTGCCCCGCGAGCCAGAGAGGCAGGCGCCCGATGGCTTCGATATCGCGCCCGGCAAGGCCCACGGGCCAGCGCAGGCGGCTCATGGCGATCATGCCCTGCAACACGCGGGTGAAAGCCTGTGCCGCTTCCCGGGGCGGTATTCCAATGGCGATGGTGCGCGTGATATCGGTGGTGCCGTCGAGATATTGGCCACCGCTGTCGAGCACCAGCAAATGACCTTCTTCGAGCCTGCTGTCGGTTTCCGTCGTCACACGGTAATGCATGATGGCACCGTTCGGCCCGGTGCCGGCGATGGTCTCGAAACTGATGTCGCGCAGGGCGTTGTCCTGCCGCCGGCAGGTCTCCAGCTTGCCGACCACCTGTGTCTCGGTGAGGCTGCCGGGCGCTTGCGCATCGAGCCAGGCCAGCAATTCGACCACCGCCGCCCCGTCGCGCAGATGCGCGGCAGCGGCCCCGGCGATTTCCGCGTCATTCTTGCGCGCCTTGGGCAAGGCGCAGGGGTCGCTGCCCCAGACCGCCCGGTCCCCCAGATGTTCGGCCACGATCACCGGAACCGTGGCCTTGTCGATCCGCACGGGGCCTTGCAAATTTCCGAGGAAATCGAGAAAGCTCTCGGGCGCGCGGCAAGTGACTTCCGCGCCCAGGTGGTCGCCGACCTCCACGAGCTTCTCCTCCGCCATGAAAAGATCGACCGTCCCGTCCTGATGCAGGACCGCGAAGCCCTGGGCGATCGGGTTGCGCGGAATGTCAGAGCCGCGAATGTTCAAGAGCCAGCAGAGCGAGTCCGGCAGGGTGATTATGGCCGCATTCTGTCCTGCGGCTGCAAGTTCAGCCGCCAGTCGCGCCCGTTTCGCCCCGTGGCTTTCGCCGGCGAATTCGAGCGGATGGATACGGGCAATTGCCATCGGCGGGGCAGGTTGATCGCTCCAGATCCGGTCAATGAGATTGGCCGTAGCCCGCATCTCGATGCCACTGCCGTCAAGCTCGCCCCTGAGCGTCTCAAGCTGCCCTACCGTGTGCAACCATGGATCAAAACCTATGAGGCCACCTTCGGGCAATTGCTCCTTGAGCCAGGTGCCAAGGGATTTCTCGGGCCAGGGCACTGGCGTGAACAGGGGTGCCACCTGCGTTTTCACCTGCGTCCGGTACCGCCCGTCGATGAAAACACCGGCCACCGTCTGCAAGGCCGCGCAAAATCCCGCGGACCCGGTGAAGCCGGTGAGCCAGGCGAGCCGCTCGTCATGGGCCGCCACGTATTCGCCCTGATGCGCGTCCGCCCGCGGCACCAGAAAACCACTCAGACCTTCCGCGGTCATGTGACTGCGCAACATCGCGAGCCGCGGCGGCCCCTGGTCCGGGCGGGCCGTCACATCAAAACTCTGGAACATCGCCGCGCCTCATTCTTTTGGCCAAAAATATCCCCGCCGGAGGCATGACACCCTTTGGGTCAGCTCACCCGTTTCATGCCCATGACCCGCGCCCGGGCTCGCGGATCGTTGTCGAAAAGCGCTGCCAATTGCTCGGTCATCGCACCGGCCAGCTGGTCCACATCGGTGATCGTCACAGCGCGGTCGTAGTAGCGCGTCACGTCATGGCCGATCCCGATCGCCAGCAGTTCCACCGCCTTGCGGCGCTCCACCATGGCGATCACGTCGCGCAGGTGCTTTTCGAGGTAATTTGCAGGATTCACCGAGAGCGTACTGTCGTCGACAGGCGCACCGTCGGAGATCACCATCAGAATCTTGCGCGCCTCGTGGCGCACCATCATCCGGCGGTGCGCCCATTCCAGCGCCTCGCCGTCGATATTCTCCTTGAGCAACCCTTCCTTCATCATCAGGCCGAGGTTGTCGCGCGCGCGTCGCCAGGGCGCATCGGCGGATTTGTAGATGATGTGGCGCAGGTCGTTCAGCCGGCCCGGTTGCTGCGGTCGCCCGTCGTTCAGCCAGGCCTCGCGTGCCTGCCCCCCCTTCCAGGCGCGGGTGGTGAAGCCGAGGATCTCCACCTTGACGTTGCAGCGCTCCAGCGTCCGGGCGAGAACATCGGCGCAGATCGCGGCGATGGAAATCGGCCGTCCGCGCATGGAGCCCGAGTTGTCGAGCAGGAGCGTCACGATGGTGTCGCGGAATTCGGTGTCCTTCTCGACCTTGAAGGAGAGCGGTGTGGTGGGGTTCGCGACCACCCGCGCCAGACGCCCGGCATCGAGGATCCCTTCCTCCAGATCGAACTCCCAAGAGCGGTTCTGCTGCGCCTGAAGGCGGCGCTGCAACTTGTTGGCAAGCCGGCTCACCGCCCCCTTGAGCGGTTCGAGCTGCTGGTCGAGATAGGCGCGCAGCCGTTCCAGCTCCACCGGTTCGGCCAGCTCCTCCGCACCGATCTCCTCGTCGTGATCGGACATGTAGACAAGGTAATTCGGATCGGCATCGGAGGCAGGGGCAGGGGGCGGCGGCTCCATCGGCGCTTCGCCCTCGGGCATCTCCGCCTCGTCGCCCATTTCCTGATCGGCCATGTCGTCCATGGAGATCTGGGCCTGGGCTGCGTCCTGCTGGTCCTCCTGGGACTGCTCGGGCGAGGCTTCGGCGTCCTCGTCGTCCTGATCGTCCTGACCGGTGCTGTCGGGATCGGAATCGTCCTCGGAGCCTTCCTCGGCCTCGTCTTCCTGATCCTCGTCGATCTGGTCCGGATCATCGCCCAGCTGGTCGCCGTAGCCGAGATCGGAGATCAGCCGGCGCGCCAGCTTCGAGAAAGCTGCCTGATCGGCCAGCACGGCGTTGATGTCGTCAAGCGTTTCGCCGCATTGGTCCTCGATGAACCCGCGCCAGAGGTCCATGACGTTCTGCGCGCCCGCCGGCAGGTCGCGCCCCGTGGCCAGATGGCGCACCAGATAGCCCGCAGCAGTGGCGAGAGGCACATCTGCCGCCTGCGTGACCTGATCGTAGCCCTTGCGCAGCGCCTCATGCTTGATCTTGGCGTCGATGTTGCCGGCCGTGCCGGGCATGTCGCGGGCCCCCATCGCCTCGCAGCGCGCGGTCTCCATCGCCTCGTAGAGGTCGCGCGCCATCTCGCCCTGCGGCTGGTATCGGGCATGGGTCTGGCCGTTGTGATAGCGCCGGTTCAGCGCCAGCGCATCCGCCGTGCCCCGCGCCAGCATCACCTCGTCGCGGGTCATGCGCCGGCTCACCTGCGGCAAGCGCATGGACTCGCCCGAGAGGCCGGCGGGATCGACCGAATAGGAGACGTTCAGCTCCGGGTCATGCGCCATGACCTTGGTCGCCTCGGCCAGCGCCTTCTTGAACGCGTCGGCAGGGTTATCGGAGGATTTGGTCATCTCGTTCCCGTCACTTGAAACGCGGTCGACACGCCTCTCCCCCACCGGGGCGATAGGTTGGCCGACGGTGTCACGATCACCCCAAGCTCACGCTCGCCGCACTTTCCGGCAGTTCCTCGTTGAAGAGGCGCTGGTAGAATTCCGCCACGGTCTGGCGCTCCAGTTCATCGCATTTGTTGAGGAATGAGAGCCGGAAAGCGTAGCCCACGTTGCGGAAGATTTCGGCGTTCTGCGCCCAGGCAATAACAGTACGCGGCGACATCACCGTGGAGAGATCGCCGTTCATGAAGGCCGTGCGTGTGAGGTCGGCCACGGTCACCATCTGCTTGATGGTCTTGCGGCCCTTGTCGGTGTTATAGTGCGGGTTCTTCGACAGGACGATCGCGGTTTCGGCGTCGATCGAGAGATAGTTCAGCGTAGCCACCAGCGACCAGCGGTCCATCTGGCCCTGGTTGATCTGCTGGGTGCCGTGATAGAGGCCGGTGGTATCGCCGAGGCCCACTGTATTCGCGGTCGCGAAGATGCGGAAATAGGGATGCGGCGTGATCACCTTGTTCTGGTCGAGCAGGGTGAGCTTGCCGTCCACTTCCAGCACGCGCTGGATGACGAACATCACATCGGCCCGGCCTGCGTCGTATTCGTCGAAGACGATCGCGGTCGGGTTGCGTAGCGCCCAGGGCAGGATGCCTTCCTGGAACTGCGTCACCTGCTTGCCGTCCTTGAGCTTGATCGCATCCTTGCCGATGAGGTCGATCCGGCTGATGTGGCTGTCGAGGTTGACGCGCACGCAGGGCCAGTTCAGGTGGCTCGCCACCTGTTCGATATGGGTCGATTTGCCGGTGCCGTGATAGCCCTGAATCATCACCCGTCGGTTGTGGGAGAAACCGGCCAGAATGGCCAATGTCGTGTCGGGGTCGAACTTGTAGGTGCTGTCGCGGTCCGGCACACGTTCGGTACGGTCAGGAAAGCCCTTGACCACCATGTCCGTGTCGATGCCAAAGACGTCGCGGACGTGCACCTCTTCGGTGGGTTTCGTGTTGATGTCCAATGCGCCGTCGGCCATGAGGTCTTACCCCTTCTCAATCTTGCGGAAACGGACCTCCCGGCCCGGGTCATCTGGTGCAACATATATCGGTCGGGTGCAAGGGGAAGGGAAGGGCCAGATTGACCCCTCGCATAGCGCCATCAGTCCTTGAAGTTGCGGCTGCCCTTGATCTGGTCCCAGGCCCAGACGACCAGTTGCAACTGTTCTTCCTGGCTGCGGTCGCCGCCGTTCATGTCCGGATGCAGCACCTTGATCAGCGATTTGTAGGACTTGCGCACCTCGGTCTTGGTCCAGCTTTCCTTGGCCTCGAGGATCTCGATGGCACGCTTTTCGGTCGGTGGCAGGCGACGGCCCGAACTGATCCCGCGGCCCGGATTCTGCGTGGCATTGGCGCCGAGCACCTGATGCGGGTCCTCGATCCCCAGACGCGCCCAGGCCCGCGCCTCGGGATCGCCCAAGGGCTTCGTGGTGCGCTCCCAGACCTTGTCCTTGGACATCTGCGCGTTGAGCTCCGCCTCGGTGGTGCCGTCGAAGAAGTTCCATTTCAGGTTATATTCGCGGACATGCGCCTGGCAGAACCAGAAATAGTCGTCGAGCACGTCGGGGGCCTTGGGTGCGCGGTATTTTCCCGCCTCCTGGCAGCCGTCGTGGTCGCAGGTGCGCGTCGATGTCTCGGACGCCCCGGACATGCCCCGGCGGCCCCGCGGATTCTTCTTCTTCGAGGAAGAGACGGACATATCGAATCCGAAAGGGTCTGGCTTTGGCATGTTTCGCACCTATACGAGTTGAGGCCGCTTAGTTTAGACTGTGGGCGGAAAGATTGAAGGGGGCAGAGGAAAAAAATGTCGAAACGACAGGAGATTGAGAAGAGCTTGCGCGACGCATTCGAGCCGCGGGAGCTGGAAGTGGTGGACGACAGCGAAAGCCACCGCGGTCATGCGGGGTTTCGGGAAGGCGGCGAGAGCCACTTCAACGTGCTGATCCGGGCCGAGCAGTTCGGCGACATGTCCCGCGTGGCACGCCACCGGGCGATTCACGCAGCGCTCGGGCCGAAGCTGATCGCCGAGATCCACGCGCTTGCCATTGATGTGGATGTTTAGGATCGCATCCTAATCTTCTGATTTCACGCCTTTTCGACTGGCAGCCAACCGCTGAAGAGAGTTTGTGATGCCGGAGACGTCGCTGGGCTCCTCCACCCCGTTGTCCTTGAGCATCCGGGTCGCGCCTTCGCTTTGCGAGGCGTCGTCTTCGGGGGTCGCGGGCTTGCTGATCAAGCGTGGTTCGCTCCGTTGCGTGCTGGCCTCGGGGGCCGTCAGGGCCAGTGCCGGCGCAGGCGTGTCCGTTGCCGCCCGGGCCTCTTCGATGGGCTTGCGGAACACCAGCAGGTTGCGCCATTGCGTGGTCGTCGAGGTCAAGCCTGCGCGTTCCGTGGAAGGCAGGGTTTCGGCGCGCTGATACTCCCAGCCGTCCGCCGCCATCTGGTTCATCAGCGCCTCCACCGCATGGGCGAAGCGAGCCTCGGCAGTCTTGACGCCCTTGGCTTTCAGGCCCTTGGCCGGGGCAGGGACGATCCGGTATTCGTAGCGCATGTGTCGCTCACTTTCTGACAGTTGAATTCCGTTTAACAAGGCCGCGCGGTCGCGCCAAGAGGCGGCGCGAGAGTGGATCGGATTCAGGATAAAGACAGTGCACCGGGCGTACACCCCCTGTACACCCCCGGTGCACCGGCTTGGTGCGATATGGATCTCAGGTGCTCAGGGAGCGGCGGCCTTCAATAGCTTTTGGTGCGCGTCGGTCCTTCGTCAGCCCGCCAGCTTTTTAGCCACCAGATCATTGACCACTTTCGGGTTGGCCTTGCCGCCCGTGGCCTTCATCACCTGGCCCACGAACCAGCCCGCGAGCTTGGGGTTCTGCTGCGCCTTGGCGACCTGATCGGGGTTGGCGGCGATGATCTCGTTCACCGCGGCCTCGATCGCACCGGTGTCTGTGACCTGTGTCATGCCTTCGGTCTCGACGATTTCGGCAGGGTCGCGCCCCGTGGTGTAGCAGATTTCGAAGACGTCCTTGGCGATCTTGCCGGAAATCGCATCCGAGGCGATGAGGTCGATGATCCCGCCCAGTTGCGAGGGGCTTACCGGGCTGTCGGTGATGCCATGGTCTTCTTTCTTGAGGCGACCGAAAAGCTCGTTGATGACCCAGTTCGCGGCGATCTTGCCGTCGCGGCCTTCGGCAACGGCTTCGAAATAGCCCGCGGAGTCCAGATCGGCGGTCAGGACCGAGGCGTCATAATCCGACAGGCCGAAATCACCGATGAAGCGCGCCTTCTTGGCGTCGGGCAGTTCCGGCAGGCGCGCCTTGATGTCATCGACCCAGGCCTGTTCGATCACCAGCGGCAGCAGGTCGGGATCGGGGAAGTAGCGGTAGTCATGCGCCTCTTCCTTGGAACGCATGGAGCGGGTCTCGTTGCGGTCGGGATCATAGAGGCGGGTTTCCTGATCCACCTTGCCACCGGCCTCGACAATCGCGATCTGGCGGCGGGCCTCGACCTCGATGGCCATCTGGATGAAGCGCATCGAGTTCATGTTCTTGATCTCGCAGCGGGTGCCCAGATGCGAGAAATCGCCTGTCGCCTGATACTTCTCGTATTGGCCCGGTCGGCAGATCGAGACGTTCACGTCGGCACGCATCGCGCCCGACTGCATGTCGCCGTTGCAGGTGCCGAGATAGCGCAGGATCTGGCGCAGTTTGCCCAGATAGGCGGCGGCTTCCTCCGGCCCGCGGATGTCGGGGCGCGAGACGATCTCCATCAACGCCACGCCGGTGCGGTTGAGATCGACGAAGGACATGTTGGGGTCCATGTCGTGGATCGATTTCCCTGCGTCCTGTTCGAGGTGGATGCGCTCCACCCGGACCAGCCGTGCGGTTGGTTTTTCTCCGGCCCCCGCCCCCATCTCCACCAGCACCTCGCCTTCGCCGACGATGGGGTGGTAAAGCTGGCTGATCTGGTAGCCCTGCGGCAGGTCGGGGTAGAAGTAGTTCTTGCGGTCGAAAGCGCTTTCCAGATGGATCTGCGCCTTGAGGCCGAGGCCCGTGCGCACGGCTTGCTCGACGCAGAATTCGTTGATCACGGGCAGCATGCCGGGCATGGCCGCATCGACGAAGGCCACGTTGCTGTTGGGCTCGGCGCCGAATCTGGTGGAGGCGCCGGAGAAGAGTTTCGCATTGGAGGAAACCTGCGCATGCACTTCCATCCCGATGACCAGTTCCCAGTCGTGTTTCGCCCCGGCGATCACCTTGGGTTTCGGGGTGTCATAGGTCAGATCAAGCATGGCACGGGCCTTTTCTCACGGAACGTCATTCCGCGGTCTTAGGCCAGCGGGCAGGGTGCTGCAAGAGGCAGGGGTGCGCCGGTCAGGGGGTTTCGGGCAGATCGCTCCAACAGATTTCGGCCTTGCCTGTCTTTGCGGCGGGCAGGGCATCGCGGGCCAGCATCCGGGCCTCGACGGCGAAATTGTCGCTGATCCGGGTCACGAGGACATGGCTGCAGGGATGGGCAAGATCGACCTTGATGCGGTTGGTGGGTCCATTGGGCGCGATGACGAGCATCTGGACGCGCGCCGCCTCCGCCGCGCTGGGCTTGAGGGGCAGGCCAAAGTGCAATGCTGCATGCACTCGGGCGATGGCGTCATAGACCGGCAGATGATCGCCGGTCAGAACGTAATGCGCCCGCGCCGCCCGCAACAAGCTGACATGCAGCGCCGTCATCCGCGCGCTTTCATCCTGCGCGGGGCTGATGCAGGGGGCGGCATCCATGGTTTCGGACCGGCGGTGCCAGTCGATCCAGTCCCCACTGTCCCAGTGGGTCGCATCCGAGGGTATCTTGCCCATGTCAGTGGTCCTCCTTTCAGTGTCGCGGTTTGCTGGCCTGATCGATGATCGGGCCTTCGGGTGTGAAAACGATGTGGCGTCCGGCGGCGATCTCGGGATCGAAAATGCCGGTAATGAACCCCAACGCGTCGCGCAGCCCGTCCGCGGCAAAGCGGCGCGGCGAGGGTACGCGCAGGCTGTTGTCGAAGCCTGCGGCGGCATGCGCCCAGACCAGCGGATGCACTTCGGTGAGGTGGTCGCGCACGATCCACCCGGCGCAGTCGGCGATCCGGTCGCGCGTGCGCGCGGCATCCGGAGACGCAACGGGAGCGGCGCGGCCCATCATCGCGCAAAACGCTGCCAGCAGATTTACCTGATGTTGGGACGGGTTGAGACGCAGGATGTCCTGCAATCCTTCCGTGAAGAAGGCGACATCGAGCAGGGCACAGGCAACCGGATCCTGAGGCACCGTGTCGAACATGACCCAAGCGTAGGCGCCGGCGCCCCAGACGGCTTCGGTGCGGGCGGCGGTGCGGCGGGCTTCCAGTTCGAGGGTCTCATGGTTGCCGTGCCAGCGCGGCGAAAGGTAATTGCCCATCGCCCGCATCGGCGCCGGGTTGCGCGGTGCCAGGTCGATCAGCCACTCGAAATCGCGCTCCACACGGCGCCCGGGCAAGGGTCCTGCGGCATGCAGCGCGCAATGCGCGGCGGCAAGATGCGCGGAGGCCTGTGCCTTGAGATCGAAAGGGGCCAGAATGTCGATGGCGCGGTCGAAATGGGCAGAGAAGGCCTCAAGGTTCCGGGACGGATTGCGCCGGCGCGCCCCGGCCTTGCGCCAGGCCCAGCCGATGTCCATGTGGCTTTGCGCCACGACGCAGGCCAGCATCGCGTTTCGGGGATGATCCGCCAGCATGGATTCGAGCGCTTCGATGCCTTCCAGGAAAGGTACCGACGTGCGCGCATGACCTTCGGCCAAGGCATGTTCCACCGCTTGCACAACGTCGGTGCGGGCGCCGAAGCTGAGCAGTTCCGCATGCGGCATGCCCGCCTCCGTCAGGGCGCGATCGGCATCGGCGCGTCCCATGGCGTCGGAGAGGTCCTTCCAGCGTTCCTGCCGGGCGAGGAAGCGACCCTGCGCCTCGATCACATCCCGGGCCTGCTGTTCGGCACTTGTTTCCGGGCAGTCGATGGTCAGCGTCTCCGTGGAAACGGCGACACACTTATTGGTTGAAATTCCCGTCGAAGTTGTTATTCTGCCCTTCAAATCGCTGCGCTGCGTGGCCGTCGCGGCGCAAAATTCCTGTGCGAATCGTGCGGGAAACTTTGTCTGCGAACTGCTGCAGAAGGTGCATACACTTAATTCCTGGTACCTTACATTTGCTCTAAAGGTGCAATGCCTTTAGGGCTTTACCGTGACGCCGCCATGATCATTGGCAGCCAACTCTTCCGTATCTGATCAACAATTCGCCCCGATTGTTCGACCGGAGCGCGAAAATTATCCAATGTTATTATAGCACATCGGCGGATTTCTGTCACGCCGGACGGTGATTTCATCAACTGCTTGCGACGGGTGCCGCGGCCAAGGGATAACGCCCTGCAAGACCTGATGGTAAACTGCGCAGTGAATGGCCGCATGAAAAAACTCATACGTACTCTCCTTATCGTCTCGATGCTTTGCCCGGCTCCGGTGGCAATCGCATCGACCAAGGAAACCTCGCACATCTCCCGGGCGCAGATCGAAAACCTGCCGCGCATGCGCTGGGACCACATGGACAAGCAAGGCCAGTGGAACGAAGCGGCTCTTGTGGCGCTCAACCAGCACGGGCAGTCGCTGACGCAGTCGGTGCCGCGCGACATCGACACCTGGTGCCCGTTCTACAGCAAGGCTGACGAGGCAACCCGGCAGGCCTTCTGGGTCGGCTTCATGTCGGCGCTGGCGAAATATGAGAGCACCTACAAGCCCTGGGCCGTCGGTGGCGGCGGGCAATGGTTCGGCTTGCTGCAGATCTCGCCCGCGACCGCGCGCGGCTACGACTGCAAGGCGGGCACCGGCGAGGCGCTCAAGGATGGCGGCGCCAATCTCAGTTGTGCGATCCGGATCATGGCCGTGACCGTGCCGCGCGATGGCGTGATCCATGGCAACGACGGCAAGTGGCGCGGCGTGGCGGCGGACTGGGGTCCGATGCGCAGCGCGCCGAAGCGTCAGGAAATGGCCGCCTGGCTCAAGCAGCAGCCCTATTGCAAGGGCTCCGTTGCAGCGAAGCCTCAGCGCGTCAAGATGACCTACCAGTCACCCAATCGGTGAAAAGTGATGGCGCTCGGTGCGGATGCCCCGGGCGTTCAGTTCCGCCTCGAGCCGCTCATGCGGCGGTGTGCATTCGTAAGGCAGCCTGATCTTGCGCCCTGATTGCAGCACCGCCGAGGCGCGTACCGACAGATCAAGCCGGGTATCGAGGCGAATCCGGTCGATTTCAGACCAGTCGAGCGCGCCGCTGCGCTTGCCGGTGAACCAGCGCAACCCCGTCTGATCGAGCGTAAGGCCCGAGGCCGGGTTGCGCCAGAGATCCCAAACCGCGGGCAGGGTGAAAAGCGCGATCAGCCCCATCAGCCAGGATGCGGCGTCGACCAGCACGATGGCCGCGATCAGGACGGCCCAGATGCCAAGGACCACCCGGAGTGTCGTGGGGCTGCGGCCTTGCCGGGTGTAGGAGTAGGGCTCAGCGGCCACCCGTCACATCCAGCGTCGAGCCGGTGACGTAGCTGGCCTCCTCCGAGCAGAGCCAGAGAATCGCCTGCGCCACTTCCTCGGCAGAGCCCTTGCGCTTCATCGGCACCATATGGGCGAGCCGATCCGCGCGGCCGGGCTCGCCGCCCTTGGCGTGGAGCTCGGTTTCGATCAGACCCGGACGCACCGCCATCACGCGGATGTTGTCGGCAGCAACCTCATCCGACAACCCCTTGGTGAAACAGTCGATGGCAGCCTTCGACGCGGCATAATCCACGTATTGATTGCCCGATCCGAGGCGCGCAGCGGCAGAGGAGACATTGACGATCACCCCGCCCTGGCCTTGTTTCTGCATCCGGACCACGGCCTCGCGGGCCACGAGAATGGCACCGATCACGTTGATGTCGAACATCCGGCGCAAGCGCGCGTGGGTCAGATCGACGACCTTTGCGGTCATGTCCACGACGCCCGCGTTGTTGATCAGCGCGTCGAGGCGGCCATAGGTGGCATCGACCTTGGCGTAGACCGCGGCGATGGCATCCGGGTCGGAGACATCGCCGGGACAGAGCAGCACCTCGGCCCCCGCCGCCCGGCAGTCGCCGGCGACAGCTTCGGCCCCGGCCGTGTCGGAGCGGTAGTTCAATGCCAGGTCATAGCCGCGGGTGGCGGCGATGCGGGCGCAGGCCGCGCCGATTCCGGCGGATGCGCCGGTGATGAGCAGGACGGGCTTCATGCGGCGTCTCCTCTGATCCTTGTGAGCATTTCGGTGGTATCGCGCGAGAGGTTGGAGGTGGCAAGGATGCGGTCGAGTTCCTTGGCGATCAGGTCTTGCCGCGCGCCATCGTAGCGCCGCCATGTCTGGAAGGCCGAGCACATCCGCGCCGTCGTCTGCGGGTTGACCGGATCAAGGCGGATGAGCCAATCGGCCAGCAGCCGGTAGGCCTCCCCGCTGATGTGGTGGAAACCCGCATGATGCATGGAGAGCGCGCCCATCACGGCGCGGAAACGGTTGGGGTTCTTCCAGTTGAAGTCAGGGTGTTCGGTGAGGGCCGCGGCCGTGGCGGCCGTATCCTCGGGGGCCGCTTGCATGACCTGGAGCCCGAACCACTTGTCCATGACGAGGCGGTCATCTTTCCATGTGGCTTCAAAGTCTTGCAGGGCGTTCTTTCCGGCTTTTTCCTGTAGCAGCACGGCCAGGGCTGCCAGCTGCTGGGTCATGTTGGTGGCGGCGTCATATTGAACCTGCGCCTGAGCGCCCTTGTCGCCGCGCCCGATCAGCGACAGGGCGGCATTGGCCAGCGCCCGCGCCCCGGACTGCGCGGCATCGGGCTTGTAGGGGGCTGTCACCTGATGCTCGGCGTAGATCTGCGGCAGAAGGTCCGCGAGCACACGGGCCTGCGCCCGACGCAGCGTCTCGGAGGCTTCCCAGATCACGGCGGGATCGGGCGTGGTGCCGGATTGGTGCAGCGTGTTGGCGAGGTCGGACTGGCTCGGCAGGCCCAGCATCAGGGCGCGGTAGGCCGGGTCGAGGCCTTTGTCGCCGATCACCGCCGTGAGGCCGTCCAGATAGGCGGGATCGGGGTCGGCGCCGCTGCGGATCATCGCCAGCAGGCTCTCGCGGGCGAGGCTGCGTGCGGCCTCCCAGCGGTTGAAGGGATCGGTGTCATGAGCCAATGAAAACGCGGTGTGACTGCGCGGGAAGTCGGTCTTCAGGATCACCGGGGCGGAGAAATCGCGCAGGATCGACGGCAGAGGGCGTTCGGCAAGGCCCTCGAAGCGGAAGGATTGCGTGGCTTCCGTCATCTCCAGCACGCGGGGCGGCACGACCTCTGCGCCCGAGGGAGACAACAGGGACGTCAGGATCGGAATGACCTGCGGCTTGGGGTCGGGCGTTGTCGCGGAAGGCTTCAGGTGTTGCGTGAAGGTCAGCGTGTAAACGCCTGCTTTCCAATCTTCTTTTACCTCCAGCATGGGTGTGCCGGCCTGACTGTACCAGCGTTTGAACTGGCTGAGATCGCGCCCGGTGCTGTCTTCGAAAACCTTCAACCAGTCCTCGATGGTGCAGGCCTGACCGTCGTGCCGCTCGAAGTAGAGGTCGACGGCATCGGAATAGGCCTCGGCACCGACGAGGCGGCGCAGCATGCCGATGACCTCGGCGCCTTTCTCATAGACAGTTGCGGTATAGAAGTTGTTGATTTCCTGAAAGCTTTCCGGGCGAACAGGGTGGGCGAGCGGCCCCTGATCCTCGGGGAACTGGCGGGCGCGCAGGTCGATCACATCCGAGATCCGCTTGACCGCCGCCGAGCGCATGTCGGAGGTGAACTGACTGTCGCGGTAGACCGTCAGCCCTTCCTTGAGGCAGAGCTGGAACCAGTCGCGGCAGGTGATGCGGTTGCCGGTCCAGTTGTGGAAATACTCATGTGCGATGATCGCCTCGATCCGCTCGAAATTCATGTCGGTCGCGGTTTCGGGCGAGGCGAGCACGGCGGAGGAGTTGAAGATGTTCAGCCCCTTGTTCTCCATCGCGCCCATGTTGAAATCATCGACGGCGACGATGTTGAAGACATCGAGGTCATATTCGCGCCCGTAGACCTTTTCGTCCCATTTCATGCTGTCGATCAGGGCCTGCATCCCGAAGGCGCATTTGCCCTCGTCGCCGGGACGGACATAGAGGTTGAGCGCCACCTCGCGTCCGGAGCGCGTCGTGAACGATCCGGGATGCGCGATCAATTCGCCTGCGACCAGCGCGAAGAGGTAGGCGGGCTTGGGCCAGGGGTCATGCCATTCCGCGTGAGCCTGCGACTGCACCACGGGGTTTCCGTTCGACAGCAATACCTTGTGCGGTCCATTTATCCTGACGGTGAACACGCTCAGCACATCGGGACGGTCGGGGTAGTAGGTGATCTTGCGAAAGCCCTCGGCCTCGCATTGGGTGCAATACATGCCGTTCGACATGTAAAGACCTTCGAGCGCCGTGTTGTTCGCGGGGTCGATCTCCACCACCGCTTCCCAGAGGAACGGCTTGTCCGGCACGGCGCAGTTCAGCCCCTCGTCGGAAAGCTCCGGCGTGACCGGCACGCCGTCGATCTTTGCGGAGATCAGCGTCAGGTTTTCGCCGTGCAGAAAGATCTTGCCGCCGGCATCCGGTTTCGGGGTGAAGGCGATGCGGCTCGTGACGCGGGTGCGGTGCGGGTCGAGATCGAAGGTCAGATCGACCGATGTGACCTCAAAGCCGTAGGGCTTGTAGTCCTTGAGGTAGATCGTGGCGGGGGTGGCATCGCGCATGGCATCGCTTTCATTTGGGACGGAACGAACCGGACGCTTGAAACGTTAGGGTGGTGACGCAGATGCTTCAAGGCATCAACTTACGCGAAACAGAAAAGGAGTTGCCATGTCAGCCCCCGACACGAATCTCGAGAAGCAGAAGTCCCGCCACTGGCCCGCGATCGCAGGAATTCTCGTGGCGCTCGGTCTTGGCGTGATCATCGGGCTCGTCCTCGCAGGCGGCACCGATGTGAATGACGCGCCGGTCACCCCGGCAGAGACCTCTGCCATAACCCCGGCGCAGGTGCACGCCGTTGCGGCGTAAGGGCGATCTGCCCACGAAAACCTGTCTCTGCTGCGGCCGCCCTTTCACCTGGCGCAAGAAATGGGAGAAGGTCTGGGACGAGGTGCGCTACTGCTCCGAACGCTGCAAGCGGACGCGTGGCAAGTCCAGGCCTGCCTGACCCACGCGGTGGTTGAGCAAGCCCGCCGACCGTTGCCTATCGGAAACTTTCGCCCTATTCCTGCGCTTCACAAATCAAAGTGGCGACAGGAGATAGACGCTTATGGCCGGTTTTCAGCAAAGAAATGACCTCAAGGTCGCGGCGGAACTGGCCTCGTTCATAGAGCAACAGGCGCTGCCCGGTACAGGTGTTGCGCCTGAGACGTTCTGGAAGGGTTTTTCGGCGCTGGTGCATGACTTCGGCCCGGAAAACCGCGCGCTGCTTGAAAGACGCGAAGAGATACAGGCACAGATCGACGCCTGGCACATCGAGCGCCGCGGCAAGCCGCACGACCATGAGGCCTACTGCGCCTTCCTGCGCGAGATCGGCTATCTTTTGCCCGAGGGCGAGGATTTCGAGATCGATACGGGCAATGTGGACCCGGAGATCGCCTCCGTGCCGGGGCCGCAACTTGTGGTGCCAATCACCAACGCACGCTACGCATTGAACGCCGCCAACGCGCGTTGGGGCAGTCTGTATGACGCTTTCTATGGCACCGATGCCATGGGAACGAGGGCTGCTTCCGGAGGCTACGATCAGGGGCACGGCGCGCGGGTCGTCGCGCGTTCCCGTGTGTTCCTCGACGAGGCTTTCCCTATCGCCAAGACGAGCCATGCGGACGCGCGTCGTTATATCGTGCACAATGGCGCGCTGCTGATCGACGATCAGCCGCTGATGCAGCCGGAAAAATTCGTGGGCTACGCCGGCCATCCGAAAGCGCCCAGCAGCATCGTGCTGCGCAACAATGCGCTGCATGTGGAGCTGGTTTTCGACCGGACGCACCCTATCGGCGGACGCGACCAGGCAGGGCTTGCGGATGTGCGGCTCGAAAGCGCGATTTCCGCGATCATGGATTGTGAAGACTCGGTGGCCTGCGTCGATGCGGAGGACAAGGTCGTGGCCTATGCCAACTGGCTCGGGCTGATGAAGGGCGATCTGGAGGACAGTTTCTACAAGGGCGGCAAGCCGGTGACGCGCAGCCTCAATCCGGACCGCGAATATACCGGGCCGGACGGAAAGCCGGTGGTGCTGAAGGGTCGCGCGCTCATGCTGGTGCGCAACGTGGGCCATCTGATGACCAACCCGGCGATCCTCGACCGTGACGGCAACGAGGTTTTCGAGGGGCTGATGGACGCGATGGTGACGACGCTGATCGCCATGCACGACCTCAAGCGCGCGGGCGGCAACTCGCTCAAGGGCTCTGTCTATGTGGTCAAGCCGAAGATGCACGGGCCCGAGGAAGTGGCCTTTGCCGACCGCACCTTCACCCATGTGGAGAAGGTGCTGGGCCTGCCGCAATACACCGTGAAACTGGGGATCATGGACGAGGAGCGGCGCACCTCCGTCAACCTCAAGGAGTGCATCCGCGCGGCGAAGAGCCGGGTGGCCTTCATCAACACGGGCTTTCTCGACCGCACGGGTGACGAGATCCACACCTCCATGGAAGCCGGTCCCTTCAGCCGCAAGGACTTCATCAAGCGCAAGACCTGGATCACCGCCTATGAGAACCAGAACGTCGATATCGGGCTGGAATGCGGGCTGAGTGGGCGCGCACAGATCGGCAAGGGCATGTGGGCGATGCCCGACCTGATGGCGGCGATGCTGGAGCAGAAGATCGAACACCCAAAGGCGGGCGCGAACTGCGCCTGGGTGCCGAGCCCGACGGCGGCGACGCTGCATGCGCTGCATTACCACCGCATCAACGTCTTTGCGGTGCAGGAGAAGCTGCGCAAGGGCGGGCGGCGCGCCTATGTGGACACCGTGCTGAACATCCCGCTGGCGGAATACCAGAAATGGACCGACGGCCAGAAGGCCCGCGAGGTGGAGAACAACGCCCAAGGCATTCTCGGTTATGTGGTGCGCTGGATCGATCAGGGTGTGGGGTGTTCCAAGGTGCCGGATCTGAATAACGTGGGCCTCATGGAAGACCGCGCGACCTGCCGGATCTCGGCGCAGCATATCGCCAACTGGATGCATCATGGCGTGGTGGATGCGCAGCAGGTGATGGCTGCGATGCGCAAGATGGCGGAAGTCGTGGATGGCCAGAACGCGGGCGACCCGCTCTACCGTCCGATGGCACCCGCCTATGACGGGATCGCCTTTCAGGCGGCCTGCGATCTGGTCTTCAAGGGGCGCACGCAGCCATCAGGTTATACGGAGCCGGTGCTGCATGCGCGCCGTCTGGAACTGAAGGCGCAGGGCTGAAACCCGCGCCGCAAAAGGGAGAGTGACATGAGCATTTCATTGCGCAAGGCGCGGACGATCATCCGAAAGACGCTGGACAAGGGCCGGGAGATGGAACTGAAGCCGCTGTCGGTGGTGGTGCTGGATGCTGGCGGGCATGTACAGGCCTTCGAGCGGGAAGATGGGGCATCCGTCGGGCGCTTCGGCATTGCCCATGGCAAGGCCTATGGCTCGGTCATGCTGGGGCTTGCGGGCACGGCGCAGAAGGCGCGGGCGGACCAGCAGGCCTATTTCATGGCGGCGGTCAACGGCGTCTACGGCGGGCAACTGGTGCCGGTGCCGGGGGGCATCCTGATCCGTGACAAGAAGGGCGTGGTGATCGGCGCGGTCGGCGTCACCGGCGACACTTCGGAGAACGACGTGGAGGCCGGCATGGCGGGGATCGAGGCCGCGGGGCTGACGGGCGAGCCTTGAGGCGGGTTCTGCCGCCTTTTTCATCCCGACCCTCACTTGCGGGCGCGGTTTCGCAGTGACGGGCTGTTAACCGGTATCGTGTGAAGCTATGATGGGCGAAGCGAGTATAAGAGGGCAAGGAATGCGTCGGCCGGTTGTCGGGATCATCTGCAATCAGAACGTGCTGGAAGGACAGTACCCTGTCTATACAGCGGGCCAGATGAACACGGATGCCGTATCGGAAGTGGCGGGCTGCGTGCCTCTGCTCATTCCGGCCGACCCGCGCCATGTCTCGGTGCCCGAATTGCTGGAGACCTGCGACGGATTCGTGTTCACCGGCGGTCGGCCCAATGTGCATCCGGAGGAGTATGGCGAGCCCGAGACCGAGGCTCATGGCGCCTTTGACCGGGCCCGCGATGCGATCGCCCTCGGGCTGATCCGCGCCTGCGTGGCGCGCGGCCAGCCGATCCTCGGCATCTGCCGCGGATTTCAGGAGGTGAACGTCGCCATGGGCGGCTCGCTCTATCCCGAAATCCGCGATCTGCCGGGGCGCATGAACCACCGGATGCCGCCCGAGGGCACACTGGAGGAGAAGTTCAGCAACCGTCATGCGGTGACTTTTTCCGAGAACGGCGTCTATCATCGCCTGATGGGCGCGCGGGAAGTCATGACCAACACGCTGCACGGGCAGGGGATCAAGGCCTGCGGTCAGCGGGTGGTGGTCGATGGCGTCGCCCCCGATGGCACGCCCGAGGCGATCTACATCGACAGCGCGCCCGGCTTCACCCTCGCGGTGCAGTGGCATCCCGAATACCGCGCCGCCGCTGACCCCGTGTCGCGCCCGCTGTTCTCTGCCTTCGGCGATGCCGCGCGCGACTGGGCACGCTCGGGGGCTGCGCGCCCGGTGCAGGTCGCCTGAGCGATTGCCACCCCTCGGGCGGTGCTGCGGGCATCCCCCGTCAATTCATGGAAACTGCTCACGGCAACCGTTGAAGCTGCCGAAGCCTCACATCTGTCCGCCGGCGATCTCGATGGCCTGTCCGTTCACGCTTTCGGACCCAGGCGACACCAGCCAGAGGGCTGCGGCCGCGACCTCCTCCGGCGCGATCAGCCTGCCGTGGCGGTTGGCCGAGAGCATCATGTCGCGCGCCGCGTCCTCGCTGACTTTCGCGCGCGTGGCGATGGCGGTCACGTTGCGGGTGACAATGGGCGTGTCCACGTAGGCCGGGCAGAGTGCGTTGAAGGTGAAGGGCTGGCCGAGATAGTCTTCGCTCAGCGCCCGCACGAGACCGATCAGCCCGTGTTTCGACGCGGTGTAGCAGCTTGCCCCCTTGAGCCCGCGCAGCCCCGCGATGGAAGAGACGGCGATCACCCGGCCCCAGTCGGTGCCGCGCATGGAGGCGAGGCTCTCGCGGATCGTCAGGAAGGCACCGTCGAGATTTGTGGCCATCATGTCGCGCCAGAAACCCATGTCGGTCTTGTGCAGCGCACGCCCCTCGGCGATGCCGGCATTGGCGACGCAGATCTGTACCGGACCGCGCGCGGCCACGGCGGCGGCGGTCCCGGCCACAACATCGGCCTCGTCGCGCACGTCCATCGCGAGCCCGTAGAGTCCCGGCGTCTCGGCGGCCACGCTGTCGAGCACCTCCTGCCTGCGCCCGGTGATGGTGACAAGGCAGCCCTTTGCCGCGAAGCTCTGCGCGATCGCCAGCCCGATCCCCGTGCCGCCGCCGGTGATCAGCGCGTGTTTGCCCTTGAGTGTCATTGCCTTCCTCCTGCCGCGTTGCCAACCCTTGCGCGGAACGGCAAGGCGCGCAAGCCGCGATCCGCGCTTGAGATGTACTGTCGGGTCGCGGTAGGAAGGCGCATGAAGTGGCTCGATCTCCCGCCCGTCTGGCTTTGCCTTTTCGCGATCCTCGCCTGGAACCAGGCGCGGCTGATGTCGCTCGGCCTCAGTCTCGATCATCCGCTCACCCATCTGCTGGGCGGTTTGCTGGTGGGCGCGGGGCTGGTGCTGATCTTTCTTGCGGCCTTCGAGTTCCGCAGCCACAAGACCTCCATCGTGCCGCACAAGACGCCGACCGCACTGATCCAGACCGGCATCTACAAGCGCTCGCGCAACCCGATCTACCTTGCCGATCTGCTGATTCTGGCGGGCCTCTGCCTGCGCTGGGATGCGGTCTTGTCGCTGGTGCTGGTGCCCGTGCTGGCCTGGGTGCTGGAAAAACGCTTCATCATTCCGGAAGAAAACCGCATGCGACGGGAGTTTCGGGCGGATTTTGCGCGATATGCCCAAAAAACCCGCAGATGGGTGTGAAATCTGTGCAACTGTGAGCGCTCACATCCTGCGCCATGCTTGTGCCTTGCCCGTCGAGCGGGTAGTGGACATCCCACTTCAGCGCATCATGTCGAGATTTTGATTACAAACGGGGGAGCTTCCATTGAAGATCGGGACACCAAAAGAGATTTTTGAGGGCGAGGCCCGCGTCGCAATGACGCCGGACAGCGCCACGCAATTGCAGAAACTCGGGCATGACTGCATCATCGAAAGCGGCGCCGGTGAGAAGGCCGGGTTTTCCGATGCGCAATACGAGGCCGCTGGCGTCGAGATCGCCAAGACCGCGGCGGCGCTCTGGAAGGCCGCCGATGTGGTGGCCAAGGTGCGCGCGCCTTCAGACGCCGAGGTCAAGCGGCTGCGCGAGGGGCAGACGCTGATCTCCTTCTTCAACCCGGCCGGCAACAAGGATCTGATGGCGGCCTCGGCGAAGAAGGGCTCCACCGTGATCGCCATGGACATGGTGCCGCGGATTTCCCGCGCCCAGAAGATGGACGCGCTATCGTCGATGGCCAATATCGCGGGCTACCGCGCGGTGATCGAGGCCGGCAACAATTTCGGGCGCTTCTTCACCGGGCAGGTGACGGCGGCGGGCAAGGTGCCGCCCGCTAAGGTGCTGGTGATCGGCGCGGGCGTGGCGGGTCTGGCGGCGATCGGCACGGCGACGAGCCTCGGTGCCATCACCTATGCCTTCGACGTGCGGCCCGAAGTGGCCGAGCAGATCGAATCCATGGGCGCCGAGTTCGTCTTCCTCGAGTTCGAGGAAAGCTCGCAGGACAGTTCGGCAACAGGCGGCTACGCAGCCCCGTCCTCGCCCGAGTTTCGCGAAAAGCAGCTCGAGAAGTTCCGCGAGATGGCGCCGGACATCGATATCGTGATCTGTACCGCCCTCATTCCGAACCGTGAAGCGCCTGAGCTCTGGACGCCCGACATGGTCGAGATGATGAAGCCGGGTTCGGTGATCATCGATCTTGCGGCGGAAAAGGGCGGCAACTGCAAGCTCACCGTCATGGACAAGAAGATCGTCACCGACAATGGCGTGACCATCATCGGCTACACCGACTTCCCGAGCCGGATGGCGGCGCAGGCCTCCACGCTCTATTCCACCAACATCCGCCACATGCTGACCGATCTCACACCGGGCAAGGACGGCGTGATCAACCACAACATGGAAGACGACGTGATCCGCGGGGCGACCATCGCTCATGCGGGCGATGTGACCTTCCCGCCGCCGCCCCCCAAGGTGGCCGCGATTGCCGCGGCGCCCAAGAAGGCCAAGGCCAAGGAACTCACCCATGAAGAAAAGCGCGCCGCCGAAGTGGCCGCTTTCAAGCTGCAGACGCGCAACCAGGTCGGGCTCATGGCCATTGGCGGCGGGCTCCTGCTGGCGGTGGGGCTGGTGGCGCCGGCGAGCTTCATGCAGCATTTCATCGTCTTCGTCCTGTCGGTCTTCATCGGTTTCCAGGTGATCTGGAACGTGGCGCATTCGTTGCATACGCCGCTGATGGCCGTGACCAACGCGATCTCCTCGATCATCATTCTGGGTGCGCTGATCCAGATCGGATCAAGCTCGCTGCTGATCACGCTGCTCGCGGCACTCGGTGTCTTCATGGCGTCGATCAACATCTTCGGGGGCTTCCTCGTGACCCGGCGCATGCTCGCCATGTTCCAGAAATCGTAAGGGGACAGAACTCATGGAATACGGATTCACCATTGCGGCCTACGCGGTCGCGGCTGTTCTCTTCATCCTGTCGCTCGGCGGCCTGTCGGGGCAGGAAAGCGCGAAACGCGCGGTCTGGTATGGCATCGTCGGCATGGCCATTGCGGTGCTTGCGACGCTGATCGGGCCGGGTGCCGGTCTGAGCGGTGTCTCGGTCATCCTGATCGCGCTCGGGGCCGCTGTCGGCTACCAGCTGGCGACCAAGGTGCAGATGACCCAGATGCCCGAGCTTGTCGCGATCATGCACAGCCTTGTGGGCCTCGCGGCGGTCTTCGTCGGCTTCAACGCCGACCTGATGATCAACGACATGACCTCGCTTTTTGCCGACAATGGCCTTGTGCTCGGCGCGGTGGCGGAGGGCGGCTATGGCGCTGTCGGACTGCCCAAGGAGATCTACGACGGTCTGTCCTCCTTCGGCCAGCTGATTGCCAAGAAAACCTTGGTCGAAATCAACATCCTCAAGGTCGAACTGGTGCTGGGCATCTGGATCGGGGCGGTGACCTTCACCGGCTCGGTGATCGCCTATGGCAAGCTCGCGGGCAAGGTGGACTCTGCGGCCAAGAAGCTGCCCGGCGGGCACCTGCTGAACGCGGGCGCTGCCGGTCTGTCTCTGCTCTTCACCATCATGTACCTGGGCGGCTCCGGCAGCTGGACGCTGGTGCTGCTGACGCTTCTGGCGCTCTTCATCGGCTATCATCTGATCATGGGTATCGGCGGCGCGGACATGCCGGTCGTGGTCTCCATGCTCAACAGCTATTCGGGCTGGGCTGCGGCGGCGATCGGGTTCTCCCTGGGCAATGACCTGCTGATTGTCGTGGGGGCGCTCGTGGGCTCCTCCGGTGCGATCCTGAGCTACATCATGTGCAAGGCGATGAACCGTTCTTTCGTCTCGGTCATTCTGGGCGGCTTCGGCGGCCCTGCGGGCGAGCAGATGGCCGTGGAAGGCGAGCAGATCGCCATCGAAGCCGAAGGCGTGGCCGCAGCCCTCAACGAGGCGGACAGCGTCATCATCATCCCCGGCTACGGCATGGCGGTGGCGCAAGCCCAGCAGGGCGTGGCCGAACTGGTGCGCAAGCTGCGCGCCAAGGGCAAGACCGTGCGCTTTGCCATCCATCCGGTCGCGGGCCGTCTGCCGGGGCACATGAACGTGCTCCTGGCCGAAGCCAAGGTGCCCTATGACATCGTCATGGAAATGGACGAGATCAACGACGATTTCCCGTCCACGGACGTGGCCATCGTGATCGGCTCCAACGACATCGTCAATCCGGCGGCACAGGACGACCCCAACAGCCCCATCGCCGGGATGCCGGTGCTGGAATGCTGGAAGGCCAAGCAGGTCTTCGTCTCCAAACGCGGGCAGGGCACGGGCTATTCGGGCATCGAAAACCCGCTCTTCTTCAAGGAGAACACGCGGATGTTCTACGGCGACGCCAAGGCCTCGCTCGACAAGCTGCTGCCGATGATCGACTAGAGGTCAAGGCCGTTTCGATGCAACCAAAGGCGTGCCCTGACCGGGCGCGCCTTCTTCTGATGACGGAACGGGTGTCGTCGCGGATGGTCAAGAGCTGTCGCTCGGGTCTAGACTGAGGCACATCGGTCGTGTTTCCTGAGGCGCGCGGCTGCCACCGGTGGAGAAGTCGCCGAGGAGGAGACACATGATCTGGCTCGTTGCCCATGTCGTGATCGTGGGACTTTGCTTTGCCGCTATTCTGCTGCGACCGAACCGGGAGCCGGAGGCGCGCATGGCCTGGCTGGTGGTGGTCTTCGCCTTGCCCTTCGGCGGGGCCGTCGCCTATCTGCTGCTTGGTAGCACCAGCATCGGGCGTAAACGCCTCGCCCGCCTGACCCGTGTTGCAGAGGCCCTGCCGGCACCTGTGCCGGATGTGACTGACACGCAGGCAAGAGGCCCCTACGAAGCGCTTTTTCGCGTCGGCCAGTCGATCAGCGGCTATGCGCCGGTTGGCGGCAACTCTGCCCGGCTTATGGCGGATTCCGACACGATGATCGACGAATTGGTGCAGGACATCGATGCGGCGGTGGAGCATGTCCATCTGCTTTTCTACATCTGGCTGCCCGATGGTAACGGCACGAAGGTCATCGAGGCCTGCAAGCGCGCAGTGGGGCGTGGTGTGACGTGTCGGGTGATGGTGGACAGCCTCGGCTCGCGGGATCTGGCGCGCAGCAAGGCCTGGCGCGAGATGCAGGCGGCAGGGGTGCGTACCGCCGTCGCCCTTCGCATCGGCAACCCGCTGGTGCGGATCTTCAACGGGCGGATCGATTTGCGCAACCACCGCAAGATCGTGGTGATCGACAACCGCATCACCTATTGCGGCAGCCAGAACTGCGCCGATCCCGCCTTCCTGCCGAAAGCGCGTTTCGGGCCGTGGGTCGATGCGGTGATGCGCTTCGAAGGACCAGTGGTTCGGCAGAATCAGCACCTCTTCGCCAGCGACTGGATGGCGGAGGTGGACGAGGACCTGAGCGCGCTTGTCCATGCGCCGGTCGTGGCCGATCAGAGCGGATTTGTCGCCCAGGTCGTGGCGACCGGACCGACGGTGCGAGCGGGCGCGATGCCGGAGCTATTCCAGTCACTCATATACGCTGCTCGGCGGGAGCTGTTCATCACGACACCCTACTACGTCCCTAATGCGGCGCTTCAGGCGGCGCTTTGCGCGGCGGCCAACCGCGGGGTTGAGACCACCATCGTCTTTCCCGCCCGAAACGACGATGCAGCAGTAGGTGCTACGGCGCGAAGCTACTACGAGCGCCTGATCGCAGCCGGTGTGCGGGTTTTCGAGTATGACGCGGGCCTTCTGCACACCAAATCGATGACGCTCGACGGCGAGGTGACGCTGATCGGGTCGGCCAACATGGACCGTCGCAGTTTCGAGCTGAACTACGAGAACAACATTCTGCTGCATGACGCGGACATCACCGCCCGGATGCTGGCGCGCCAGCAGAGCTACCTCGCGGCGGCGCGGCCCGTTACCGCACAGGAGGTGCGAGCCTGGAGCTGGCCGCGTCGGATGTGGCAGAATGCCGTCGCTATCGTTGGGCCGGTGCTGTGACCTGCGCGGCGCGGGGCAGGTGGCAACGATGTGCGAGGGGCGCGGATTTTCCAAGCAAGGCACTGACTTAGCCTTCGGCAGTGCCAGTATGCCGGCGCAGTTTTGCAACAGTATACGATTGTATTCTCTTAACTTATTGTAAATAATGAGAAAAAAATTGACATTGCCGGTCCTGCGGTTACATCGTTGACAAAACCGGAGCTTTCTCATGGCACCCATCACGGATCATCCGCTGCGCTACAAGCTGGCAAACGAATTGCATGCGCGGCCTTTCCCGTCGATGACGGCACCCTGTTCGGCGGTCTATCTCGCCATCAAGATGCCCAACGACGCGGTGAGCCGCGACCGGGGCAAGGATCTGGAGCATCTGACGGCGTTGCTGGACAGGCATGGCGCGCCGCACCCGCAGCCCGGAGCAACGCATTACTACGGCCAGATCGGCAAGCACTGGCTCAAATGGGAGCAGCACACGGAGTTCGTGACCTACACGGCGTTCTCGGAGGCCGGCATGAACCGGCCTTTCGATCCGGCGGATTTCGAGGTCTTCCCGACCGACTGGCTCGATGCCGCACCGGGGCAGCGGATCACTTCGGCCATGCTGCATATCGTGCAGATGCCGGCGCAGGAAGCAGAGGTCGGCAAACATCTTGACGCCTGGTTCGTCACCGAAAGCCTCGCGGCGGCGTCCGTGCTCGATGACGCGGCGGTGGTGGCGGGCGATTTCCGGATCGATCTCAACGGCCATCTGCGCTTTGCAGTTTTCACTCGACCCGACACCACCGCGCGGCGGATCGGACGGATCGTTCAGCGGCTCTGCGAGATCGAGACCTACAAGTCGATGTCTATGCTGGGCTTTGCGCGGGTGCGGTCGATGCAGCCGGCGCTGAACGATCTGGACACGCGGCTGACCGGGCTGATGAGTGCGATGACCGATGAGGGGGCGTCTGCCGAGAAGACGCTGCACGAGCTTCTGGAGACCTCCGCCAAGCTGGAGACCCTCTCGGCGCAGGCCTCCTTCCGGTTCGCGGCGACGGCGGCCTATGAGGCATTGGTGAACCAGCGCATCGAGGCGCTGCGCGAAGAGCGTTTTCAGGGCCGCCAGCATTTCGCGGAGTTCATGATGCGCCGCTACGCGCCCGCCATGCGCACGGTCAACGCGGCGGAGCGGCGGCTCGAGGCGATGTCAAGCCGGTCGATCCGTGCCTCCAACCTGCTCAGGACGCGGGTGGACGTGGAGCGGTCCGCGCAGAACCAGGCGCTTCTGGAGAGCATGGACAAGCGCTCGGACCTGCAACTGCGCTTGCAACGGACGGTCGAAGGCTTGTCGGTGGTGGCGATCAGCTACTATGCGGTGTCGCTGGTGGGCTACCTGCTCTACCCGTTGGCCGAGACCAGCGGGTCGAGCAAGGGGGCCTTGACGGCCCTGATCACTCTGCCGGTTGTCGGATTTGTGTGGTGGGCCATCCGGCGTCTGCGGGCGAAGGTCGAATAGCGCGCAAGGCCGCGTTGGTGATCAGCGCGCCGGCCGCGATGGCCAGCAGGGCAAGGATCGCGGCGACCGAAAGGGTCGGGATGCCCGCCAGGCCCGCGCCCACGGTGCAGCCGCCCGCCAGAACCCCGCCCACGCCCATCAGGACGGCACCGGCGGCATAGCGCCCGGTTTCCGCAGGAGAGGTGAAGCTCTGCCAGCGGAAGCTGCCGAAGAGCAGCGAGGCCGCCAGCGCACCCGCGAGGACACCGCCGACGAGGCCCACGCCGAAGCCGGCAGGGATCGAGGTGGAGGCGACCGACCAGAACAGCGTTTCGGCCCAGGGCGAGGTGAAAGACAGGCTTTCCATCGCGATGGGGTCGAAGTCGTCATAGAGCACGAAGCCTGTGCCGACCCAGGCGAGTGGCACCAGCAGCCCCAGCAGCACGGCAAGCACGATCGTGCCCAGACGGTTGCCGGATCGCAGGCTTACGAGGAGGGCCGCGACCGCGATCAGGGCGGTCCAAAGGAGAGCGCTGCCGGGCAGGGCGGCACTGTCGCCGAGATTGACGGTGACGGCGCCCAGCGATGTGCGCAGCGGCGCCAGCACGCCCTTCAGCGTGGCATGGGCGGCAACGGCGAAGACGATGAGTACCGTCAGTGCGCGCAGGTTGCCCGAGCCGGTGAGCACCGTCAGCCGGGACACGCAGCCGCGCGTGAGTACCATGCCCGCGCCGAACAGGAGCCCGCCCGTCAGGATCGCAAGCCAGGGCAGGTCGGCGGTCATGAAGCGATGCTCGGCAAAGCTGATCACCCCCGCAAAGACCGCGGCCTGCGTGCCGATGAGGGCGGCGGCGAGGGCGGCGAGCCAGACGCCAAGGGCAGCGCGGCGGTCGTCGCCGACAAGGCTGCGACGGAAACAGAACTGCGTGCGTTCGGCCAGCAGCCCGAAGACGGCTCCGACGATCAATGCAAAGAAGACCACGGCCTGCGGGGCCGTGACATTTTCAAAACCGAGCGATTCGAACATCAGAGTTCTCCGGAAATCAGAATTCTGTTCCAGATGTATGCCAGGCGTGCGCAAATCAAGCTTATGTTACGGCGGGAGATCGCTGTCCATAAGAACAATTTCCCGATAGCGTTCTGTGTGCAGAACCTTTGTCGCAATAGCCACCCTTCGCCGGACGATTGTGACTGCTGCGGCCTGCCGAACCGGAACGCCGGTCCTATTTTGAAGAATCTGGCTTCTGCTCAGCGACCGCGGATGCGCGGGTCGAGCGCGTCGCGCAAGCCGTCACCGAGGTAATTGACCGAGAGCACCGTGAGCGAGATCAGGATGCCGGGCAGCATGACCCGCTCCGGGAACTCCTCCATGCGGGGCACGGCATCCGACAGGAGCTTGCCCCAGGTGGGGAAGTCCGACGGAAAGCCGACGCCGAGGAAGGACAGGGCACTTTCGGTGATGATCGCCGTGGCGAGGCCCAGCGTGGCGGAGACCATGATCGGGGAGACCACGTTGGGCAGCAGGTGCCGGCGGATGATCTTGAAGGGCGTGGTGCCGATGGAGCGGGCGGCGAGAATGAACTCGCGTTCCTTGAGGGCGAGGATCTCGCCGCGTACGATCCGCGCCGTGGGCATCCAGGAGGTGATGCCGATGATGCCGACGATCAGGATAAACATGCCGCCTTCGGGCCCGAAAGCCGCGCGCAGGGGTTGGCGGAAGAGCGTCACCGCGACCAGCAGCAGGGGCAGGATCGGCAGCGACAGGAAAAGGTCGGTCAGGCGCATCAGCGGTCCGTCGAGGCGCTTGAAATAGCCCGCACAGACGCCGACGGCGCTGCCGATCACCAGTGACAGGATCATCGCCATCCACCCCACCGCCAGCGAGGCCCGCCCGCCCGCGATGAGCGAGGCCATGATGTCACGCCCGAGGTTGTCGGTGCCCATCGGGTGCGCCCAGGAGGTATTGGCCGTGCTGTCCCACAGCAGCGAATAAATCGGTCGCAGGTCCTTGTTGCGGATGTCGAGCTGTTTGGGATCGAGCGTCCAGAGATAGGGTCCGATGAGCACGAAGAGCGTTATGAAGAGCAGAAAGCCGCCCCCCACGAGCGCACCCTTGTGGTGGCTGAGCTGGTCCCAGACGTCGCGCCACTGGCTGCGCGGAGGCTTTTGCGGCTCTTTGTCCTTCAGTGCCCCGAAGGTTTCGATTTCTGTGTTCTGATCAGTCATAGCGGATCCTCGGGTCGAGCACGCCGTAGAGCACGTCAGCGATCAGGTTGAAGAGCACGATCAGGATCGCGAAGATGAAGGTCAGCGTCATTACCATCGGCAGGTCATTGGCGAATAGCGCGGTGAGCAGAAGCTGCCCGATGCCGTTCACCTTGAAGAGCGTTTCGGTGATGATCGCGCCGCCGAAGATGGACGGTACGCCAAGAGCGATCACCGTCACGATGGGAATGAGCGAGTTGCGCAGCACATGCACGAGCACCACGGAGCTTTCCTTCAGCCCCTTGGCGCGGGCGGTGCGCACGTAATCCTGGTTGAGGTTGTCGAGCATGGAGGAGCGCATGAAGCGGCTGATCTGCGCGGTGGTCTGCAGGGCGAGCACCATCACCGGCATGATCATCTGCTGCAGCTGGAATTTGAAGCTGGCCCAGTCGGTGACCACATGGGTGGTGTCGTAGATCGAGGGAAACCAGCCCAGATTGACCGAAAAGATCACGATGACCACGACCCCCGAAAAGAACGGCGGGATCGAAAAGCCGATCATGCTGATGAAGGTACCGGCCTGATCGAAGACCGAGTATTGCTTGTAGGCGGAATAGATGCCGATGGGCAGGGCGATCAGGATGCCCACGATATAGGACATGCCCACGACCCAGAGCGTTTGCGGCATCCGCTGCATCACGATGTCCATCACCGGCGAGCGGGTCTGCCAGGAGATCACGCGCAGCTTGCCTTCGGAGAAGGAAGTGCCGAACCAATGGTCGATCAGCACCTGCGGCTCGATCCAGAAGAACTGCACCAGCCATTTCCAGTATTGAACGTACGCCGGCTCGCCGAGGCCCAGAGCCTGGCGCATCTTTTCCTTGACTTCCGGGGGAACGGTCAGCGGCACCTGCGACATCGGATCGCCGGGCGCCAGTTGCAGAAGCAGGAAGATCACGAGGCTGATGAACAGGAGTGTCGGGATCGACAGGACCAGCCGTCTGATGGTGTAGGTCAGCATGCGCTACGCCTTTGTAGGTCGGTCTCGCTATCGTCAAGCAAGTACGGCGGGTAATCAATCGCCGGCGGCAAAAAGAAATAGGGCAGGGGCGCGCATGACACACCCCTGCCCGATCCTGCTTCAGTTGCCGATGCGGTACCAGTCCGCCACGTTCCAAAGCTCGCTGTCCCAGGTATTCAGGATCACACCGCCGAGCGTGGTCGAATGCGCCGAGACACGGCCCCGGTCGACCAGCGGCACGATGGTCATGGTGTCCTTGGTCAGCATGTCGTTGAGCTTCTTGGCCAACTCACCGCGCTTGTCGAGCTCGCCCGTGCGACCCAGTTCGTCCACCAGCGCGTCATACTCTTCCGAGCAGAAACGGTTGATGTTTTCACCCTGCCACTGTGTTGCGGGGCTTGGGATGCGTTCGCAGCGGTAGCCCGCGAGGTACGACTGCGGGTCTGTGCCGTCGAAGTTGTTGGCATACATTTCCACGTCCGCGTAGAACTTCTCGAAGGTATCCGGCGAACCGGGATCACCGCCGAAGAACACTGAGGCGTCGACGTTGCGCAGTTCGGTCTCGACACCGATCTGGCTCCACCAATCCTTGATCAGCGCCTGGAAGTCCTGACGCACGGCGTTGGTCGATGTCTGATAGAGCAGCGAGAGCTTCATGCCGTCCTTGTCGCGCACACCGTCGCCGTCGCTGTCGGTCCAGCCGGCTTCCTCCAGCAGCGCCTTGGCGCCTTCGAGGTCCTGCGTCAGGCACTCGGTGTTGTCGGAAGCATAGAGCGCAGGGGCGGGCACCACGTTGCAGGTCGGACGCCCGGCCTGGCCATAACCCACTTCCACCAGCAGTTCGCGGTCGATCGCCATGGAGAGCGCCTTGCGCACCTTGAAATCCGACAGGATCGGATGCGGATGCGCAACGGTCGAACGCTCACCTTCCGGCAGATCTGGCGAGGGGTTCGTGAGGTTCATCTCGATCCGTTCGACCAGCGTGCCGAAGGCTGCGATCGGCACACCCTTGCCACCCTCGGCCATCTTGGCCAGGACGTCGGGGGCCAGTTGCAGGTTCCAGGCGTAGTCGAACTCACCGGTTTCCATGACTGCGCGACCTGCGCCCGCCGCATCGCCGCCGCCCTTGAAGGTCAGCGTCGCGAAAGCGGGTTTGCTGGGGTCGCGGTAGTTGGGGTTCGCCGCCATTGTGATCACGTCATTGGGACGGAAATCCGTGACGACAAAGGGGCCTGTGCCGATCGGGCTGAAGTTTGCTTCGGTGCATTCCGGTGCCTTGGCTCCGAGGCAATCGGCGAATTGTGCCGCCTGCAGGATCGGGGACTGGCCGCCCATGAAGGGGCCGTAAGGGTTGGGTTGCGGCGCGCCGAAGGTGACCTTTACGGTCAGGTCATCAATGGCCTCGACACTGGCGACGCCATCATATTTCGAGCCCTGCGCGCAGCCGCCTTCGGGATGCATGCAGTATTCGGCGGTGAATGTCACATCCGCGGAGGTCACCGGCGTGCCATCAGACCATAGCAGCCCTTCCTTGAGCTTCCAGGTGATCGAAGTCAGGTCGGCGCTGACGCCTCCATTCTCGACGGTCGGGATTTCTTCGGCCAGATAAGGCACCAGAGCGCCGGTTTGATCGTAGCGGCCCAGCGGCTCCAACACGAGCGACGCCGCTTCGATGTCCTTGGTGCCGCCGGAAAGAAACGGGTTCATGATCGATGGCGCCTGCCAGTAGATGATGTTGACCTGGCCATCGCGGCCACGCTCGCCCACATGGCCGTCGGCGATAGCCATCGGCACAAGGGCGGTGGTCGCAAGCGCGCCCGTCAGAAAGGTTTTTAGGATCATGTTATACTCCTTGTTGGACATTTCTCATGTCATTGAGCGCCGCTTTTGAGGCCGGGCGCCTTTGTTCAACGTTTCCGGGGGTGTGAAAAGCCGATAATAAACCTGCGAAATTAAACCGGTTCTCGACGCGACCCCCAAGCCATTACCCATCGAAGCAGTTTTTGCGAAAAATGCAAGCCTTGTCATGTGGCAATAGGGGGCTCGGGCCCGCTTTGGTTTGACAGTGCCCGGCGGTTGGCCGTAGCGTCTGAAAGAGGCGGCACAGGGAGACATCATGCTGGATCAGGACGCGGGCACGGGCACGCCGCTGGCGCGGATCAAGGGTCTGCGGGTGGAGTTCCAGACCCGCGAAGGCCCGGTTGTCGGCGTGGAAAATGTCTCTTTCGACATCAATCCCGGCGAGACCGTCTGTGTGGTGGGCGAGAGCGGCTCGGGCAAGTCGGTGTCCTCGCTGTCGCTGATGCGGCTGGTGGAATATGGCGGCGGCACCATCGCGGCCGGAGAGTTGCTCTTTGATCGGCGCGACGGCGAGGACATCGACCTTGCCAAGACATCGGCCGACACGATGCGTGCGATCCGGGGCAATGAGATCGGGATGATCTTCCAGGAGCCGATGACCGCGCTCAACCCGGTCTTCACCGTCGGGCGGCAACTGACCGAAGGGCTGCGGCTGCACAAGAACCTGAGCAGGGCGGAAGCCGACAAGCAGGCGATCGAACTTCTGCGTGAGGTCCGCATCCCCGAGCCCGAGCGGCGGATGGAGCAGTACCCCCACGAATTGTCCGGCGGCATGCGCCAGCGGGTGGTGATCGCCATGGCGCTCGCCTGCAAGCCGCGCCTGCTGATTGCCGATGAGCCGACCACGGCGCTCGACGTGACGATCCAGGCGGAAATCCTGGCACTGATGGACCGTCTCAAGCGCGAGACCGGCACGGCGGTGATGTTCATCACCCATGACATGGCGGTGGTCGCGCAGATGGCCGACCGCGTGGTGGTGATGTTCCGCGGCAACAAGGTCGAGGAAGGCCCGGTCGCCGAGATCTTCGAGAACCCGCAGCATCCCTATACCAAGGCGCTGCTCGCGGCGGTGCCGAAGCTCGGCGAAATGACCGGCAAGCAATATCCGGAACCGATGAAGCTTCTGGGCACGAAGCTGGACGAGATCAAGCCGATCAAGGGCACGAACGAGGTCCTGCTGACGGTCAAGAACCTGACCACGCGGTTTCCGGTCAAGGGCGGGTTCTTCCGGCGGACGGTCGCCAATGTGCATGCGGTGGAGGATCTCTCCTTCACGATCAACAAGGGCCAGACCCTGAGCCTTGTGGGTGAATCGGGTTGCGGCAAGTCCTCCGCCGGGCGTTCGATCCTGCGGCTGGTCGATCCCTTGTCGGGCGAGATCAACCTCGATGGCAAGGACATCATGGCGCTGGACCAGGCGCAGCTGCGCGAGGCGCGGCTCGACATGCAGATGATCTTTCAGGACCCGTTCGCCTCGCTCAACCCGCAGATGCAGCTGGCCGACCAGGTGGCCGAACCGATCCACAATTTCGCCACGCTCTCCGGCGGGGCGGTGATGGACCGCGTGGGCATGCTTTTCGACCGGGTGGAACTGCCGCGCAGCTTCATGCGCCGCTATCCGCATGAGCTGTCGGGCGGGCAGCGTCAGCGGGTGGCCATCGCCCGGGCGCTGGCGCTCAACCCCAAGCTGATCATCTCCGACGAGGCGGTCTCGGCGCTCGATGTGTCGGTGCAGGCGCAGGTCTTGAACCTGATGATGGAATTGCAGGAGGAGATGGGCATTTCCTACCTCTTCATCAGCCACGACATGGCGGTGGTCGAACGGGTGAGCCATTTCGTGGGTGTCATGTACCTCGGCCGCATCGTGGAGCTTGGCCCGCGATCGGCGGTCTTCGAGGATCCGCAGCATCCCTATACGCAGGCCCTGATGAAGGCCGTGCCGATCGCCGACCCGCGCCAGCGCAAGGACGAGAGCGAGCTCAACTTCAAGCCGATCCCCTCGCCGATCCACCCGGCAAGCTATGTGGCCGAGCCGTCGATCTACCGCGAGGTGTCGCCGGGGCATCTGATCCTCGAAACCGATAGTGGCTACTGATGCGCAGCGTGGCAGCCCGGCTGACTCCCTTTGAGCTCATGCAGAAGCTGGTGAGCTTTCCCACGGTGAGCCGTGACAGCAACCTGCCGCTGATCGACTGGGTTGAGGAATACCTCGCCGGTCACGGTATCACGGCACATCGCTATCCCCATCCCGACCAACCCAAGGCCGCGCTCTTTGCCCATGTGGGGCCGTGGGAGGAGGGTGCGGTGGTGCTCTCGGGGCACACCGATGTGGTGCCGGTCAATGGCCAGCCCTGGGACACCGATCCCTTCGAAGTGGTGGAGAAGGATGGCAGGTATTTCGGGCGTGGCGTCTGCGACATGAAGGGCTTCGATGCGCTGGCAATCTGGGCGCTGGTCGAGGCGCATCACGCAGGCGTCCGGCGGCCCTTGCAGATCGCGCTCAGCTTCGATGAGGAAATAGGGTGCATCGGCGCGCCGCCGATGATCGCGGCGATGCAGCCGGTGCTGCCCAAGGGTGCGTTGGTGATCGTGGGCGAGCCATCCATGATGCAAGCCGTCACCGGCCACAAGGGCAGTTTCGGCTTCGATACCCATGTCCAGGGCTTCGAAGTGCACAGTTCGCTCCTCGATCGGGGCGTCAATGCGGTGATGCAGGCGGCGACTCTCATCGACTGGGCCAACGAGATGAACGCCGCCAATCAGGCGGCAAGGCCCGGACCGCTCGCCGCGATGTTCGACCCGCCCTTCTCCACGGTTCATGTGGGGCAGGTGCGCGGCGGCACGGCGCATAACATCACCGCCAAGGACTGCCATTTTTCCATGGATTTCCGCATCGTGCCGGGCGAGGACCGGGCGATATGGGAGGCGCGCTACCGCAAGCGCGTGGCCGAGGTGGAGGCGCGGATGCAGGCGGTGGTGCCGGAAACGCGCATCACGCTCTCCGAACACTTCAACGTGCCGGGGCTCAAACCGGAGGCCGATGGGCCTGCCGAGGGCCTGGTGCGTCGCCTGACGGGTGACAATGGGAGCCATGTGGTCAGCTACGGCACCGAGGCCGGGCAGTTCCAGGCGGCAGGGTACTCCGCCGTGATCTGCGGCCCCGGGGACATCGCCCAGGCGCATCAACCCAATGAATACCTCAGCGTAGCGCAGTTCGAGGCGGGGCATGACTTCATGCGCCGGCTGCTGCGCGATCTTGCCGCCTGATGCCTCGGCGGTGATCCGGCTTTTTGCGTGACATCATCCGTGACCGCTTTCCCGATTTCCGAACGCACGCCGCTGGTCTATCCCGGCCCGCCGCCTGCCGAGACGGATGTGGTCGTCATCGGCGGCGGGGTGATCGGGGTTTCTGCCGCGCTCTATCTCGCGCGCGACGGCCTCCGGGTTGTGCTGCTGGAGAAAGGTCGGATCGCCGGCGAGCAATCGAGCCGCAACTGGGGCTGGATCCGGCAGCAGGGGCGCGATCCTGACGAATTGCCGATCATGGTCGAGGCCAACCGGCTCTGGCGCGAGCTGGCCCGGCAGACCAACGTGGACATCGGTCTTGTGCAGGGTGGGGTCACTTATCTGGCCCGGACAGCGAAGCAGCTGGAGACCTATGCCGCCTGGTTGCCGCACGCCGGGGCCCAAGGCGTGGACACAAGGCTTCTGTCCGCGCGGCAGACGGCGGAGATGATCCCCGGCATGGCGCATGCTTACGCCGGCGCATTGCACACGCCGTCCGACATGCGCGCGGAACCCTGGCGGGCGGTGCCGGCACTGGCGGAGATCGCCGTGCGGGAGGGGGTGCGGATCGTGGAGAACTGCGCGGTGCGCGCGCTCGATATGGCAGCGGGCCGGGTCGTCGGGGTCATCACCGAAGCCGGGAGGATCGCCGCCCCGGAAGTGGTGCTCGCCGCGGGAGCCTGGTCCGCGCTCTTTCTCGAGCGCCACGGCGTGGCGCTGCCACAGCTGTCGGTCCGGGCGACGGTCGCCGCAACCGGCCCCATGCCGCAGGTGGCAACAGGGGGCGTCGCCGACGACCTGATCGCCTTCCGGGCGCGCAAGGATGGCGGCTATACGCTGGCGTCGGGTGGATTTCACGAGCTTTTCATCGGCCCGCAGGCCTTCCGGGCGGCGCCGAAGTTCATGGCGCAGCTGCGTGCCGAGCCCTTCGGTACGCGGTTCCTGCCGGCTTCACCGACGGGATATCCAGATGGCTGGCGCACCCCGCGCCACTGGGACGCCGATGCGGTGAGCCCTTTCGAGAGAATGCGCGTGCTCGATCCCGCGCCGAACCGGGGGCAGTTGACCCGGATGAGGCAGCGGTTCGCCGCACTCTTTCCGCAGCTCCCCGCGGTCGAGCTGGTGACGGCCTGGGCCGGGATGATCGACACGATGCCCGATGTGGTGCCCGTGGTCGACCGGATCGCGGCACTTCCCGGCCTCACGCTCGGCACCGGCATGAGCGGGCATGGCTTCGGCATTGGCCCGGCCATGGGGCGCATCCTTGCGGCGCTGGCAATAGGCGCGCCGCCCGGGCATGACCTTTCGCGCTTCCGCTTCGCGCGGTTTACCGATGGTAGCAGGATGGAGCTCGGTCCCGCGCTCTGACACCCTGGGTGGGAACCCCTTGCAGCGCCGTGCCCAACGGTTATGTACCAGAGAGACGATAGACCGACCCGAGCCAGCAGGAGAAAGCCGATGCCCGTGAAGAACCGTTTCGCCGAATTGCAGGCAGAGATCACCGCCTGGCGCCGCGACCTGCATGAAAACCCGGAGTTGCTCTTCGATACGCATCGGACTTCTGCCCTTGTGGCGGAAAAACTCGCGGCCTTCGGCTGCGACGAGGTGGTGCCCGGCATCGGGCGCACCGGTGTCGTCGGCGTGATCCGGGGCAAGAGCACGGGCTCCGGCAAGGTGATCGGGCTCAGGGCGGATATGGACGCGCTGCCGATCCATGAGCAGACCGGTCTCGACTATGCCTCGAAGACCCCCGGAGCGATGCACGCCTGCGGCCACGACGGGCATACGGCGATGCTGCTCGGCGCTGCGAAATACCTTGCGGAGACGCGCAATTTCGATGGCACCGTGGTGGTGATCTTCCAGCCTGCCGAAGAAGGCGGTGGCGGCGGGCGCGAGATGTGCGCCGACGGGATGATGGAGCGCTTCGGAATCGAGGAAGTCTACGGGATGCATAACTGGCCGGGTGTGCCGGTTGGCAGTTTCGCGATCCGTTCGGGCGCTTTTTTCGCCGCCACGGACAATTTCGAGATCGAGGTCGAAGGCCTTGGCGGCCATGCCGCGAAACCGCAGGAAACCATCGACACGACAGTGGTGGCGAGCCACATCGTGCTCGCCTTGCAGACCATCGCCAGCCGCAATGCCGATCCGGTGGAGCAGCTTGTGGTCTCCGTCACCTCCTTCGAGACCTCGTCCAAGGCCTTCAATGTGATCCCGCAGCGCGTGTCGATGCGCGGAACCGTGCGTACCATGTCGGGGGCCATGCGGGATCTGGCCGAGGCGCGCCTTGCGTCGATTGCGGAAGGCGTGGCGGCAAGCTTCGGCGCCAAGGCCACGGTGAACTACAAGCGCAACTACCCGGTCATGGTGAACCACGACGCCCAGACCGCCTTTGCGGCGGAAGTGGCGACGAAGGTTTCCGGGGCCTGCGCCGACGCGCCGCTGGTGATGGGCGGCGAGGATTTCGCCTTCATGCTCGAAGAGCGGCCGGGAGCCTATATCCTCGTCGGCAACGGTCCGGGGGCAGCGGTGCACCATCCCGAATACAACTTCAACGATGAGGTCATTCCGGCGGGGTGCAGCTGGTGGGCCGAGATTGTGGAACAGCGTCTGCCGGCAGCCTGAGATCTCAGCCGTCGAGCAGCTTGCGGTAGACGGCGATGATCGCCGCCGCCTCCTGTTCGATGCGGAAATTGCCGGCGACATGGGCGCGGGCCTTCGCTGACATCGCCGCGCGCTTGTCGGTGTCTGCGATCAAATCCGCGACATGCGCAACGATGGCGTCCTCATCCTCGATCGCCACCAGATGGCCGGTTTCCTGTTCGAGGATCAGTTCCTCGAAGGCGCCGACCCGCGTGGCGACAACCGGCGCGCCGCAGGCCATGGCTTCGAGCGGTGTGAGCCCGAAGCCTTCCCAGCGTTGCGGCGCCACATAGAGATCGAGCGCCTGGAAATGCCGCGCCAGATCGGCGATGGGCACTTCGTCCCGAAAGAGAATGCGTTCCGACAGTCCAGCCTTCGCCACCTTCTCCTTGAGATCCTTCAGGAAGGCTTCGTGCTCCGAGGTGGCCCGACCCATCATCAGCGCAGTGCCGGTTGGGGTTTGCGAAAACACGCGGATCATCGCCGCGATGAAGATGTCGTTGCCCTTCTGAGGGCGGATCCGACCGAAACAGCCGACGAGCGGGCCTTTCTGCGGTAGATCGAGCGCATGCCGCAAGGCCGCTCGGTCATCGGCAGGGCGGAACAGGTCGCAATCGATGCCGTGGCGGATCACGGTTGCCTCGCGTTCGAGGTAGCTTGCGGATTTCGCGGAAGTCGCGATCACCGCGTCCATCCGGCGAATGAGCGCCCGGGTGAAACCGGTATGGCGGCGCTGTGCGGCGGAGGTGAAGAGCAGTTTGAGCCGTTTGCGACCGAGATGCTTGAGGGCGAGGCCTGCGACCATTTCGACATTGCGGCGGGCGTGCCAGACGCGCGGACCGGAGGGACCCCTGCGCGGCATGGCGAGCAACCGCACAGGATCCACGGTCGGAACTTCGGGCGGCAGGTCGGGTGCTGCGGCGACGATACCGATTTGCCTCGCCTGCAGCGGCACAAGGCGGATCACGGTCGAAGTCACACCCGAATGACGTTTCTTGAAGTTGGGCGCGATGACGTCGATGTCTTGCCAGGGCGGTACAGGTGCGGGTTTCTCGGTCATCATATATCCTGATCGAGGGACAGGGCGCGGATCAGGCGCGTCGCGATGAGCCCGAGTTGATCGGAGCGGTCGCGCACGACGTCTGTCGAGGCTTTGCGGGCCGCCGCCAAGGTGCCCGGGGTCGCCAGCAGGTCCGCGACTGCCGAGGTCATCGCATCGGCATCCGCTACCGTCGTTACCGCGCCGCAGGCCGCCATCTCCGCGAAGGTTTCGGCGAAATTGAAGACATGCGGCCCGGAGAGAACCGCGGCACCGCTTTGCGCCACTTCATAAGGGTTGTGCCCGCCCACGGGCAGTAGCGATCCGCCCAGGAACACGATTCCCGTCAGGTTGTACCAACTCCCCAACTCGCCAAGGCTGTCGGCCAGAAACACCTGCTCTGCGCGCGGCAAATCACCCTGTGATCGGAGCGCACAGGTCAGGCCCGCGCCGGTGACAAGGCGATGCACCTCGGCGCTGCGGTCGGGATGGCGCGGGGCGAGGATCAGCAGGAGGCCGGGATGCTGCGCCAGAAGCGATTGATGCGCGCGCAGCACGGTCTCCTCCTCGCCCTTGTGGGTCGAGGCGGCCACCCAGACCGGTCGCCCCTTCAGCGCCGTTCGGACCTGCGCGAGCAGGGCGGGATCCTTCGGCGGGGGCGTCGAGAGGGACTTGAGGTTGACGCCGCGCGCCACGCGCTCGGGCGGCGCGTTCATGTCCACCATGGCCTGTGCCATCTCGTCGTTCTGCGTCAGGATCAGGTCGAACACATCGAGAATATAGCGCGCGGTCTTCGGGACTTTTTTCCAGGTGGCGACGGATCTTGTGCTGAGCCGGGCGTTGACCAGCGCCATTTTCGCCCCGCGCGACCGGGTGCGGCGCAGCATCTGCGGCCAGATTTCGCTTTCCACGAAGATCGCGGCATCCGGTCGCCAGTGATCCAGAAAGCGCTTGAGCGGACCCGGTGAGTCGAGGGGCGCGAATTGGTGGACGCAGCGAGGCGGCATGCGTTTTTCGACCATCTGCGCCGAGGTCGCGGTACCGGAGGTGATCAGGAACCGGGCGCGGGGCAGCATTTCGCCCATGCGCCCGATCAACGACAATACGGAAAGGCTTTCTCCAACAGAGGCCGCGTGAAACCAGATCAGCGGGCCGGAACCGCGGCGGTATTCGGTGGCATGTCCGAGTTTCTCATGTGCCCGTTCCACAGCAACGCCCGCGCGGCGTAGCTTGCGCGTTTCGCTGCGGGCCGCGAAGGGCACGAGAAACACGGTCAGCACCACATAGAGCTGATAGAGCAGCGGTGCCCGCATGACAGAGCTCAGCCGCCCGTGTGGCTCATGTGGCGTGGCATCTGTCCGTCGAGGCGCTGGCGCGAATAGTCGAAATCGTGACCCTTGGGTTTGAGAGCGATGGCGGCGCGGATCGCCTCTTCCAGCGGCCTGTCATCGCCGGGATACGTCCGCAAGGGCGCGCGCAGGTCAGCGGCGTCCTCCTGCCCGAGGCACATGAAGATCTCTCCGGTGCAGGTCACGCGCACCCGGTTGCAGCTTTCGCAGAAATTATGGCTGAGCGGCGTGATGAAGCCGATCTTCTGCCCCGTCTCTTCCAGCCGCACGTAGCGGGCGGGTCCGCCGCTGCGCTCGGCCAGATCGGTGACCGTGTAATGTTCGGCGTAGCGCGCGCGCACGTCCTTGAGCGACCAGTATTGTCCGAGCCGGTCCTCATTGCCGATATCGCCCATTGGCATGACTTCGATCCAGGTCAGGTCCATCCCGCGTTCGGCGCACCATTCGGTGATCTTGGGCAGTTCCGCTTCGTTGAAGCCCTTCAGCGCCACGGCATTGAGCTTGACGCGCAGGCCCGCGGCCTGTGCCGCGTCTATGCCGCGCATTACTTGCGGCAAGCGCCCCCAGCGGGTGATGTCGGCGAATTTCGCCTCGTCGAGCGTGTCGAGCGAGACATTGACCCGGCGCACGCCGGCGGCGAACAACTCCCCCGCGTACCGTTCGAGCTGGCTGCCGTTCGTCGTCAGCGTCAGTTCCTTCAGGTGCCCGCTGTCGAGGTGCCGCGACATGCTTTGAAAGAAAGTCATGATGCCCTTTCGGACAAGTGGCTCGCCCCCGGTGATCCGGAGTTTTTCCACACCGAGCCGCACGAAGGTTGAACAGAGACGATCCAGCTCCTCGAGGGTCAGCAGTTCCTTCTTCGGCAGGAAGGTCATGTTTTCCGACATGCAATAGACGCAGCGGAAATCGCAGCGGTCCGTTACCGAGACACGCAGATAAGTGATGGCGCGCGCAAAGGGGTCGATCAAAGGTGCATTCATGCAACAACAGTTAATGCCAGCAAGGAAGACCGGCAAGGGCTTTACGCCGTTGATGGCGAGCGATCGGTGATTTAGGCTGCCGGAATGATGCGTGTCCACATCCGCTCGCTGCCTTTGACTGCGCTCGCGCTCATGTCGGTCGTCTTGTCAGGATGCGCGGGCCTCGAGATCCCGTTTCTCTCCAAGGAAACGCCGAACCCAGCCGAAACGGTTCGGCCAGAGACCGTAAAACATGCGCCCGTGCCAGTATCGACCGCGAAAACCGCCGAAGCTTTCGATACGACCTCCGAGGCGGAGCGGAAGATCGCGGCGGAAAAACCGGTTGCGGGCGGTTTCATCGGGCGCACGGTTGTCTCGCTCGGCGCGCCGACCGAGCCCGGTTTCTGGCTCAAGACGCCATTGGTCGACAGCGAAGCGGAAGGCCAGGTCATTGATCCTGCTTCCGGCAAGTCGGTGGCTGTCACGCTGATCCCGATCGAAGGGCCGAGCACCGCGGGTAGCCGGCTGTCGCTACCGGCAATGCGACTTCTGGGCCTGCCGCTCACGGCGCTTGTGGAGGTCGAGGTCCGGCGCGCCGGATAAGCCCGCAACGGATTGTCTTCAAAGCGATCAGAGGCAGGTCGCCGGGGTCACTCCACGGTGACGGATTTGGCGAGATTGCGCGGCTGGTCCACGTCGGTGCCCTTTGCCACCGCCGTGTGATAGGCCAGAAGCTGCGCCGGAATGGCGTAGAGGATCGGGGTCAGCGTATCGGGTACGCTGGGAAGTTCTATCGTGGCATAGGCCCCTTCACCAGCTTCCTCGATCCCTTGGCGGTCGGAGATCAGGATAACCCGGCCCTTGCGCGCCATGACTTCCTGCATGTTGCTCACGGTCTTGTCGAACAAGGCGTCGCGAGGAGCCATAACCACGACCGGCACGAACTTGTCGACCAGGGCGATGGGTCCGTGCTTCAGTTCACCAGATGCGTAAGCTTCTGCATGTATGTAGCTGATTTCTTTAAGCTTCAGAGCGCCTTCAAGCGCGAGGGGATACATCACGCCACGGCCCAGAAAGAGCACGTCTCGCGCTTCTGCCAGCTTCAGCGCAGCGGTGTGCATTTCGTGGTTCGCCTCGAGTGCCGTCGCCAGAATGCTGGGCAGGCTGCGCAGTGCGGACAGGTGTTCGGCAAGCGCGTCCGCGTCGATGGCGCCGCGATCCTTGGCCGCTTTGAGCGCGAGCAGCAGCAGAACGGTAAGCTGGCAGCTGAAGGCTTTGGTGGAGGCGACGCCGACCTCGACGCCCGCATGGATCGGCAGCACCAGGTCGCTTTCGCGCGCGATCGAGCTTTCCGGCACGTTGATCACGGACACGATCTGGCTGGCCTTCCCCTCGCAATAGCGCAAGGCGGCGAGAGTGTCGGCGGTTTCTCCGGACTGGCTTACGAACAGGGCGGCCGTGCGTTCCGGGATCGGCGGTTCGCGGTAGCGGAATTCGGAGGCCACGTCCACATCGACAGGCAGGCGCGCAATCTGTTCGAACCAGTATTTCGCCGTCAGGCAGGCATAAAAGGCGGTGCCGCAGGCAACCATGGTGATCCGGTCGATCGCCGTGAAATCGATGTCCGGATCGGGCAGGGAAATTGTGCCGTCAACACTCAGGTAATGGCTCAGCGCCTGTGCGATCACTGTCGGCTGCTCGGCGATTTCCTTGGCCATGAAGTGCTTGTGACCGGCCTTGTCGATCCGCGTGTTGCTGATCTGGATGGTCTTGACGGGGCGATTGGCGAGCGCGCCTTCAGCGTCGCGAATCTCCAGTGTGCCGCGCGTCACCACCGCCCGGTCGCCTTCCTCCAGGTAGGTGATGCGGTTGGTGAGCGGGGCCAGCGCGATCGCATCCGAGCCCACGAACATCTCGCCATCGCCATGACCCACGGCAAGCGGCGAGCCTTTCCGGGCGACGACGATGAGATCGTCTTCGCCGGAGAAGAGAAAGGCCAGCGCGAAGGCGCCTTGCAAGCGGTCGAGCGCCATATTGGCGGCGGCCACCGGTCCGTTGCCTTGCTCCATGTAAAGCTGCGTGAGCAGCGCCACGGTCTCCGTATCGGTCTCGGTCACGAATTTCATGCCGTGATCCGCCAGTTCGGCGCGCAATTCGCGGAAATTCTCGATAATCCCGTTGTGCACCACGGCCACCGGCCCCGATTGATGAGGATGGGCGTTGACGACATTCGGCGCGCCATGGGTCGCCCATCGGGTGTGGCCGATGCCCGCCTTGCCCGCCAGCGGCTCGTGCACCAGAAGGTCGGAGAGGTTCACGAGCTTGCCCACGGCGCGGCGCCGGTCGAGCTTGCCGTTGTTGACTGTTGCAATTCCCGCGCTGTCATAGCCGCGGTATTCCAGCCGTTTCAGGGCCTCCACCAGAAGCGGTGCCGCCTCATTGTTGCCCAATACGCCGACGATACCACACATGGGTCAGCTTCCCCTTTGGTTACGGGCCTTTTTGGCCCTCAGGATTTTCATCAGTTTCGCCGCCATGCCGGGCTTTTCGACTTGTGGTGCGCGGGCCAGGGCGAGCGCGTCCGCCTCCACGTCGGAAGTGATCACCGATCCGCTGCCGGTCATTGCTCCGTCGCCGATCTGCACCGGCGCCACCAGCATGGTGTTGGATCCGATGAAGACGCGGTTGCCGATGTGGGTGTGGTGCTTCATCACCCCGTCGTAATTGCAGGTGATCGTCCCGGCACCGATGTTGGTCTCCTCGCCCAGCGTGGCGTCGCCGATGTAGCTCAGGTGGTTTACCTTGGTGCCCGCGCCGATGGCCGCGTTCTTGACCTCGACGAAATTGCCGATGCGCACGTTCTCCGCCAGCTCCGCGCCGGGGCGCAGGCGGGCGTAGGGTCCGATCACGCTGCCACGGGCGACATGGCAGCCTTCAAGGTGGGAAAAGGCACGGATGGTGGCACCGGACTCGACGGTCACACCGGGGCCGAAGACAACGTTCGGCTCGATCAGCGAATCGCCGCCCACGACGGTATCGAAGGCGAAATGCACCGTCTCGGGCGCGGGCATGGTCACCCCGTCCTCAAAGGCCATCGCCCGGGCGCGGCTCTGGAAGGCGGCCTCGGCGCTGGCCAGTTCGGCGCGGGTGTTTATCCCGAGGGTTTCGGCTTCCTCGCAGGTAACGGTGGTGGCGCTCAGGCCGCGGGCACGAGCGATGCCAACAATGTCGGGCAGGTAGTATTCACCCGCCGCATTGTCATTGCCGACCGCCTCGATCAGATCGAAAAGAAGTGCTGCGCGGCATGCGATCACGCCGCTGTTGCACAGCGTGATGGCGCGTTCGGGCTCGGTCGCGTCCTTGAATTCGACGATCCGCTGCAATTCATCGCCCTGCATCACCAGGCGTCCGTAGCGGCCCGGATCGCGCGCCTCGAAGCCCAGGACAACCACATCATGCCTGGCGGCCGCTTCGCACATCGCCTCCAGCGTCTCCGGCCGCACGAAAGGCGTGTCGCCGAAGAGCACGATCACCGTGCCGCCGAAGCCTGTCAGCGCGCTGCGCGCCTGCGCTGCCGCATGGGCCGTGCCGAGTTGCTCGCTCTGCTCGACCACAATGGCCGTCTCGTCATGATCGAGGGCCGCATCGCGCACGGCGTCAATACCGTGGCCCGCGACGATGACCGTGTGATCCGGCGCAAGGCTACCCCCGGCCCGCATCGCGTGCACCAGAAGCGGCGCGCCGGCGAGCGGGTGCAGGACTTTCGGCAGATCGGAGTTCATCCGGGTGCCTTTTCCGGCAGCAAGGATCACCAGGGCGGTCTTCATCGTGTTTCTCTTTGTATTCTGCTCGGGCTCTGTTTATCCGCTTGGTGGGCAGGCGCAAGCCGCGCCACATCAAAGTTGGTTTCGTCCTGCAACATGCATGGGCAGGTTTCCGCGCGCTGGGAGTAGGGTCATGAAAACGGTAATCTTCGATCTCGACGGCACGCTGGCGGATACCAGCGGCGACCTGATCGCGGCGGCGAACGCCTGCTTTCGGGCCATGGGCGCGGGCGATATTCTTGACCCGGCGGCGGATGCGGGAACCGCCCTGCGCGGCGGCCGGGCGATGCTGCGCCTCGGCATGGAGCGGCTGAACCGGGCGGGAGAGGAGGCGACGATAGACCGTTACTATCCTGTGCTGCTGGAGGCCTACCGCGCGGCGATCGACGTGCATACGGTGCTCTATCCCGGTGCGATGGAGGCGGTGGAGGTGTTGAAGCGCAAGGGTTACGGCGTGGGCATCTGCACCAACAAGCCCGAGGCGCTGGCGGAGCTGTTGCTCCAGCGTCTGGCGGTGCGCGATGCCTTCGCCTCGATGATCGGCGCGGACACGCTGGCCGTGCGCAAGCCCGATCCCGAACCGCTCTTCGAGGCGGCACGGCGGGCGGGCGGCGATCCTCGGCGCTGCGTGCTGATCGGGGATTCCGACACGGACCGCAACACCGCGCGCGCGGCCGGCGTGCCCAGCGTGCTCGTGACCTTCGGCCCGGCAGGCGGCGACATGGCAGCACTCGATCCCGAAGCGCTGCTGCACCGCTATGATGATCTGCCGCAGATCGTTGACCGCTTGCTGGCTTGACCCCGTCGGCACCGCGCCGCACAGTCGACAAAGACAAGGGGGCGCAAGATGGCAGAGCAATTCACTGGCAGTTTCACCCAGCAGGAACCGATCCCCGAGGCGGGAATCGAAGCAGCCCTTGCCGTGCTGCGGCACGGGCGGTTGCACCGCTACAACACCGCTGCGGACGAGATCAGCGAGACAGCGCTCCTGGAGCAGGAATTCGCCGCCACCGTCGGGGCGAAGTACTGCCTTGCCGTTGCCTCGGGTGGGTACGCCATGGCGACAGCACTGCGCGCCCTCGGCGTCAAGCCCGGCGACAAGGTGCTCTCCAATGCCTTCACGCTGGCCCCTGTGCCCGGCGCAATTGCCGCGGTCGGGGCGCAGCCTGTGTTCGTCGGCGTGACCGAGGCGCTGACCATCGATCTCGATGATCTGCAAGAGAAGATCGGCCAAGCGCGGGTGCTGCTGCTCAGCCACATGCGCGGGCATATCTGTGACATGGACCGGCTGATGGCGATCTGCAATGCGGCGGGTGTCCGGGTGGTGGAGGATTGCGCCCATACCATGGGAGCGGCCTGGAACGGTGTGCCTTCGGGGCGGCATGGGGCGGTCGGCTGCTACTCCTGCCAGACCTACAAGCATGTGAATTCCGGCGAGGGCGGTTTCCTTGTCACTGATGACGCGGAGATCGCAGCGCGTTCGGTGATCCTCTCGGGCAGCTATATGCTTTATGAGCGCCACCTGGCTGCGCCGCCCAAGGAGGCCTTCGAGCGCATCAAGTACGAGACGCCGAACATCTCCGGGCGCATGGACAATCTGCGCGCCGCGATCCTCAGGCCGCAAGTGGCCGACCTCGCCACGCAATGCGCCCGATGGAACGACCGCTACCGCAGGCTGGAGGAGGGGGTGCGCGGCACGCCGGGCCTCACGGTGATCGAACGCCCCGCGCAGGAGACCATCGTGGGCTCGTCGATCCAGTTCCTGCTGCTGGACTGGGCAGGTGCCGCGGTGCGCGACGTTGTGGCGCGCTGTTCCGCCCGCGGCGTCGAGTTGAAGTGGTTCGGTGCCGCCGAGCCGGTCGCCTTCACCAGCAAGTACGACAGCTGGCACTACGCCCGGCCCGCGCCGATGCCCGCATCGGACAGGATACTTGGCGGGAATCGTCGACATGCGCGTGCCATTGACTTTCTCGCTGGAGGATTGCGATCTGATCGCCCGGATCATCCGCTCCGAAGTGGGCGCGGTCTATCAGCAGGCGGCCTGATCCGGCGGCGCGCGGGCCATGCCCGCGCAATACATGGTTCCGGTTTCGGCCCTGCGGTCCGAAACACTGCCGGAACTGGCTGACTGCTTGACCGACGCGAGGCTGAAGCGTAGCATATGAACAGTTGTTCAATAAATTCGCCTTGAGGCCGGGGGACGAGCCGAGATGTTCAACGCGACAATGACATTCGATCTGGGCGAAGACGTGAACGCGCTGCGCGAGATGGTGCACCGTTGGGCGCAGGAACGCGTGGCCCCGATGGCGGCGGAGATCGACAAGACGAACGCCTTTCCGACTGAGCTCTGGACCGAAATGGGCGCGCTGGGTCTGCTCGGCATCACCGTGGAGGAAGACTACGGCGGGGCCGGAATGTCCTATCTCGCCCATACCGTCGCCATCGAGGAGATCGCCCGCGCCAGCGCCTCGGTCTCGCTCTCCTACGGCGCGCATTCGAACCTCTGCGTCAATCAGATCAAGCTCAACGGCACCGACGTGCAAAAACGGAAGTACCTGCCGGGGTTGATCTCCGGCGCACATGTGGGTGCGCTGGCGATGTCGGAGGCGGGCGCAGGATCGGACGTGGTGTCCATGAAACTGCGCGCGGAGAAACGCAACGATCATTACCGTCTGAACGGCACGAAATACTGGATCACCAATGGTCCCGATGCCACCACGCTGGTGGTCTATGCCAAGACCGATCCGGAGGCCGGCTCGAAGGGCATTACGGCCTTTCTCATCGAGAAGGATATGGCCGGGTTCTCGACTTCCCCGCATTTCGACAAGCTCGGGATGCGCGGATCCAACACGGCGGAGTTGATCTTCGAGGATGTCGAAGTGCCCTTCGAGAACGTGCTGGGCGAAGAGGGCAAGGGCGTGCGCGTGCTGATGTCGGGGCTCGATTACGAGCGCGTGGTGCTGGCGGGCATCGGCACGGGCATCATGGCCGCCTGTCTCGATGCGATCATGCCCTACCTCGCGGAGCGCAAGCAGTTTGGCCAGCCGATCGGGAATTTCCAACTGATGCAGGGCAAGATCGCCGACATGTATACAGCGATGAATTCGGCGCGCGCCTATGTCTATGAGGTCGCCAAGGCCTGCGACCGGGGCGATGTGACCCGTCAGGATGCGGCGGCCTGCTGTCTATATGCCTCGGAGGAGGCGATGAAACAGGCGCATCAGGCGGTGCAGGCGATGGGCGGGGCGGGGTTCCTCGCCGACAGCCCGGTGGCGCGGCTCTTCCGGGATGCCAAGCTGATGGAGATCGGCGCGGGCACCTCGGAGATCCGGCGCATGCTGGTGGGCCGCGAGTTGATGGCGGCGATGGGCTGATCCGATGGCCTGCACCGGATCAGATATGGTCATTGCCAAGGCCGCACGGCGATCAGAAGCGGTGCACGTAGCTGACGCCGATCAGGATCGGGTCGATGTTCGCGGTACCGATATCGGCACCATCAAGCTTTGCATCGGTGTCGATGTCGAACCAGCGGACGTTGAGGCGAACAGCGCCCCGGTCGCTGATCTGGTAGTCGAGACCGGCCTGAACCGACGCACCCCACGAACTGTCGAGTTCGAGTTTGCCGAGGCTCGATTTCTCCTCGAAGAAGTCGGTATAGTTGACGCCGATGCCCACGAAGGGCTTCCAGGCGCTTTGGGTCGGGAAGTGATAGTTGACCGACAGGGTCGGCGGGAGGTGCTTCGTGCTGCCGATGCCGCCGACGCCATCAAGCGAGACGTCGTGCTCGAAAGGCGTCGCGGCCAGCAGCTCGATGCCGACGTTATCCCTGACGAAATACTCCGCGGTGAAGATGAAGCTGGTGTCGTCATCGATATCGGCGCCGAGACCGGCCAGCGTGCCATTGTCGGATTTGGGGTTCACGTTGCCCACGCCGACGCCGATCGTCCAGTCGCCCTGCGATTGCGCCAGCACCGGCGCCGACAGAAGGGCAAGGGCGGCGGTCAAAGCCAAGGATTTCAAATGCTGTGTCATTGTCTCTTTCTCTTTCTTCGGACTTGCGCGGGCAGTCTGCGCGCAGCATCTCGGCCGCGCCTTGATATATCTCAACAAGATTCGGTAGATTTCTTGCGCGAGCGCAATTGGGCGAAAGACTTTCGCGCTTTGTCTCCGGGCCCTGGCGCGGCCTTGGGACGGTGTAGGGCGGGGGCGCGTCATGCCGGTTTCTGCTGATGCCGCGCTGGCTCTGGTTCGCGCCTTTGGTCCTGTTGCTCGTGTTGTCGGGCGTCTGGGCTTTCAGGCTGGGCTGGATCGCGGCCACGATCAGCGAGACGGATGTGATCGCGGCTTTCGCCGCGCGCTATGTCGCTGCGCAAGGCAGCCCGGCGCAGGCGACCGATTGTTCGGCGCAGCCCGGTCAGGCGCGGGGCGTCTGGATCGTCGTCACCTGCGGCGCGCCGGGCGCTGGCAGCGTTGTCTATGCGGTGGACCGCCTGGGGCGCGAGGTCCTGCATCCCGAGCGCAAGGTGAAGGCCATCCGCCCGGAAACATGACAACTTTGCCTGATGCCCGGGCCTTGTTGCGGGGTGAACGTCTTGAGGGAGGCAAAGCATGAAGATCGCGTCACAAGCGCTGCCCGCCTCCGAGGCATTCAAGGCCAACCGGGCCGCACATCTTGCCGCCCTCGAGGAAATCGCCCAAGCGGCTGCGCTGGCAGCAGGCGGCGGGGGCGAGCGGGCGCGCGCGCGGCATGTGGCGCGTGGAAAACTGCTGCCACGGGACCGGGTGGCGGGGCTTCTGGATCCCGGCAGCCCGTTTCTCGAAGTCGGCGCCACGGCGGCGCATGGGCTTTACGGCGGCGATGCGCCCTGTGCGGGCGCAATCGCGGGCATCGGCCGGGTCGCGGGGCAGGAGGTCATGGTCGTCTGCAACGATGCCACGGTGAAGGGCGGCACCTATTATCCGATGACCGTCAAGAAGCATCTGCGCGCCCAGGAAATCGCGCAGGAGAACCGCCTGCCTTGCGTTTATCTGGTGGACAGCGGCGGGGCGAACCTGCCCAACCAGGACGAGGTTTTCCCTGACCGCGATCACTTCGGACGTATCTTCTACAACCAGGCGCGGATGAGTGCACAGGGTATTCCGCAGATCGCCGTCGTCATGGGGTCCTGCACCGCAGGCGGGGCCTATGTGCCGGCCATGTCGGATGTGACGATCATCGTGCGCGATCAGGGCACGATCTTTCTGGCCGGGCCGCCGCTGGTGAAGGCGGCAACGGGCGAGGTGGTCAGTGCCGAGGATCTGGGTGGCGGGGATGTGCATACGCGTCTTTCGGGTGTCGCCGATTATCTGGCGGAAGATGACACTCACGCGCTGGCGCTGGCGCGGCGGGCGGTGGCGTCGCTCAACCGCTCGAAGCCTGCGACCGTCACCTGGCAGACACCGGAGGAGCCTGCCTATGATCCCGAGGAAATCCTTGGCGTCGTCCCTTCGGATTTGCGCACGCCCTACGATATCCGGGAGGTGATCGCGCGTCTGGTCGACGGCTCGCGCTTCGATGAGTTCAAGGCGCGTTTCGGCGAGACGCTGGTGACCGGCTTTGCCCATGTTAAAGGTTGCCCCGTGGGGATCGTGGCCAATAACGGCGTGCTGTTTTCCGAAGCCGCGCAGAAGGGCGCGCATTTCGTCGAGCTTTGCTCGCAGCGGCGCATCCCGCTGGTGTTCCTGCAGAACATCACCGGTTTCATGGTCGGGCGCCGCTACGAGAACGAAGGCATCGCGCGGCACGGGGCCAAGATGGTGACTGCCGTGGCCTCGACCAATGTGCCCAAGATCACGATGCTCGTGGGCGGCTCCTTCGGCGCGGGCAATTACGGGATGGCGGGGCGTGCCTATCAGCCGCGGTTTCTATGGACCTGGCCGAACAGCCGGATTTCGGTGATGGGCGGGCCGCAGGCGGCGGGGGTGCTGGCGACGGTCAAGCGCGACGCGATGGAGCGCGCAGGCCAGGTCTGGTCTGCCGAAGAGGAAGCCGCCTTCAAACAGCCCACCATCGAGATGTTCGAGCGGCAGAGCCATCCGCTTTATGCCTCCGCGCGGCTTTGGGACGATGGCATCATCGATCCGCGCAAGAGCCGCGACGTGCTGGCGCTGTCGCTCAGCGCGGCGCTCAACGCCCCGATCGAGGAGACCCGCTTTGGCGTGTTCCGGATGTGATCCTCTGGCGCCCGGCGACGGGAAAGCGGGGCCGCAATGCACCTGAGCCTTGAGGATGCACAGGCCCGCTATCCCGGGGCGCAGGCCTTCGCCTTCGGTGATAGTGCGGCACTCAACGCGGAAATCCTCGCGCTGGTGCGTGCGGGACGCAAGACAGTGACCTGCGACGCGCTTGCCGCTTTCGAGGCGCGCGGGCAAGCCGCACCGCAGCCCGGACGGATCGACATCGCGACCGACTGGGCAGGGCAGCCGGTGCTGGCTCTGCGCACCCTCACAGTGCAACACATGTCCTTCGACGAGATGACGGTGGAACTGGTTGCGGATCAGGGCGAGTTTCGGGATCTGGCGGAATGGCGGCGAGGCTACGAGGCCTATCTGACGCGGTCGGGGCAATTCGCGCCGGATGTATTGATGCTGGTGGAACGCTTTGAAGTGGTCGAGGTGTTCGCGTGACCGTGCGGAGACCGCCCGCGAAGGGGCGATGCACCGCCGCACTGCGGCTCTCAGGGATACTTGAGACGACAGGAAAGCCGGCCCCTGTGCCGGCAGGAACAGGAATGACCCGATGAGCTTTGACACCTTGCTGATTGCAAACCGGGGTGAGATTGCCTGCCGGATCATGCGCACGGCGCGGTGCATGGGCTTGCGGACCGTGGCCGTCCATTCCGACGCCGATGCGGATGCGCACCACGTGCAGATGGCGGATGTCGCGGTGCATATCGGCGGATCGCGCCCTGCGGAGAGTTATCTCAAGGGGCAGGCGATCATTGACGCGGCACTGGCGACAGGCGCGGGGGCGATTCATCCCGGTTACGGGTTTCTGAGCGAGAACCCGGATTTCGTGGAGGCGGTGGAAGCCGCGGGGCTGGTCTTTGTCGGCCCATCGGCATCGGCGATCCGGGCCATGGGTCTCAAGGACGCAGCCAAGGCCTTGATGGTGAAAGCGGGCGTGCCGGTCGTGCCCGGCTACCACGGTGCGGATCAGGACGATGCGCTGCTGGCGCGGGAGGCGGAAAAGATCGGCTACCCGGTGCTGATCAAGGCGGTGGCGGGTGGCGGCGGCAAGGGGATGCGTCTTGTCGAAGCGCCAGGCGGTTTTGCGGCAGCACTTGCCTCCGCGCGCAGCGAGGCACAGGCGGCTTTCGGGAATCCCGACGTTCTGGTCGAGAAATTCGTCAACCAGCCGCGCCACATCGAAGTGCAGGTCTTCGGGGACGGAATGCGGGCGGTGCATCTCTTCGAGCGCGACTGTTCCTTGCAGCGCCGCCATCAGAAGGTCATCGAGGAGGCTCCTGCACCCGGCATGACGGCGGCACTGCGCGAGGCGATGGGGGCCGCGGCGGTGCGGGCGGCGCAGGCCATCGGCTACGCGGGGGCCGGAACCGTGGAGTTCATCGTGGACGGCTCTGACGGGCTGCGCGAAGACGGGTTCTTCTTCATGGAGATGAACACGCGGTTGCAGGTCGAACATCCCGTGACCGAAGCCATCACCGGTGTCGATCTGGTCGAATGGCAGCTGCGCGTCGCCTCCGGTGAGCCCTTGCCCTTGCAGCAGCAGGACCTGAGCATCAGCGGCCATGCCTTCGAGGCGCGGCTTTATGCGGAAGACGTGCCGGCGGGGTTTCTGCCCGCGACAGGCAGGCTCAGCCATCTGGCCTTTCCGCCGCAGGTGCGTGCCGACAGCGGCGTGCGGCCAGGCGATACGATCAGCCCGTTTTATGACCCGATGATCGCCAAGCTGATCGTCCATGGCCCGACCCGGGCGATAGCCTTGGCCCGGTTGCGCCAGGGGCTTGCGCACACGAAGGTGGCCGGAACCGTGACGAACCTCGCGTTTCTCGGCGCTTTGGCGGGGCATGACGGGTTTGGTCGGGGCGAGGTCGATACCGGGCTGATCGGGCGAGACATCGAGCGACTCACGCAGCCGCCGGTCCGATCCGCGCGCCATCTGGTCGCGGCGGGTATGGCCGGCTTGGGTCTCTTTGACCCGGCGCCGGATGCGGGCTTTGTATTGTGGCAGCCGCTGCGGCAACGGATCCAACTGATGGACAGGGGTGCGCCGCACGAGCTTGTCGTCGAGGTTGCGGGACCCGAAGCCATGCGCTGGGATGTCGGCGGTGAAACGGTACTTGTCCGTCGCAATGGCGCAGACTGGCAGATCGGCGGGCAAGTCGCTCCTGAGGTGGCCATCGACGGGCTGACGGTGACGGTGTTCGAGGCCTATGGGCTTGCCTTCGAGATCGTCGATCCGTTGCAGCGGACCGGGGTGGCAGCGGGGGACGGCAACTTGATCGAAGCGCCGATGCCCGGCCTTGTGAAAATGCTGGACGCGCAGGCCGGGCAGTCGGTCACGAAGGGGGACAGGCTCGCGGTGCTGGAGGCCATGAAGATGGAGCACTCCCTGCTGGCCGCGCGGGACGGGGTCGTTGCGGAAGTCCTGGCCTCTGCCGGCGATCAGGTCGAGGCGGGTGCTGCGCTGATCCGGCTGGAGGCGGAGACATGATCACCTTGCACCATTGCCCGCAGACGCGCTCCATGCGGACGCTTGTGGCTGCTGCATGAGTTGGAGGTGCCGTTCCAGTTGCGCTCATACCCTTTCGACCGGACCCTGCGCAGCCCGGAGTTTCTGTCGCTTTCGCCCGCGGGTCGCGTACCGGCGCTTGAGATCGAGGGCGAGCGGATGTTCGAGACCGGTGCGATCACCGAATACCTTTGCGAACGCTTCAGCCCCGAGCGCCTGGGCCGGATGCCCGGAAGCCCGGACCGGATGAGTTGGCTCGTCTGGGTGCATTTCGCCGAAACCTTGAGCCAGCATACGGCCGCGCTGACCCAGCAGCATGTGGCACTCTATGAAGATCACATGCGCAGCCCGATCGTGATGAAGCTGGAAGCGGCGCGGGTCGGCAAATGCTACGCCGCGATCGAGGCACGGCTGAGCACGCCGATCGAGAAGCGCGACTACCTTCTGACCTCAGGATTCTCGGCGGCGGATATCTCGGTGGGGCAGGCGGTCTACATGGCGCGGCATTTCGTGACGCTGGATGATTTCCCTGCGGTTGCGGCCTGGTACGCGCGGATCACCGCGCGCGAGAGTTTCGAGGCAGCGCTGCCCAGGGGCGACGGCATTTATTTGCAAGACTTTTATGCGCCCTGGCCCTTAGAGTGAGGGTGGACGCTCGGATCTGGGAGGATATGCGATGACGCTTGGACCTGTGGAACTCTTCGAGGTGGGGCCCCGCGACGGGTTGCAGAACGAGGCGCGCGAGATACCGGTCGCCGAAAAGGTGGCGCTGGTGGATTGCCTCAGTCGCGCAGGCTTCAGCCGCATCGAGGTGGCGAGTTTCGTCTCGCCGAAATGGGTGCCGCAGATGGCGGGATCGGCGCAGGTGCTGGCGGGGATCAAGCGCGCCGATGGCGTGCGCTACACGGCTCTCACCCCGAACATGCGCGGCTTTGAGGATGCGCGGGCGGCCGGTGCGGATGAAATCGCCATCTTTGCCTCGGCTTCCGAAGGGTTCTCCAAGGCCAATATCAATGCGACCATCGCCGAGAGCATCGAACGTTTCGCGCCCATTCTGGAGGAAGCCCGCCACATCGACCTGCCGGTGCGCGGCTATGTCTCCTGCGTGATCGAATGCCCCTATGACGGGCCGGTTGCTCCGGCGGCGGTTGCAGCGGTGGCCGATCGGCTTTTCTCCATGGGATGCTATGAGATCAGCCTTGGCGACACCATCGGCGCGGGGACGCCTGACAAGGTCGCGAAGATGCTTCTGGCGGTACGCAACGCGGTGCCAGCCCGCAGGCTCGCAGGTCATTTCCACGACACAAGGGGGCGGGCCATGGCCAATATCGACGCGGCCTTGGCCATGGGGGTCCGGGTGTTCGACACGGCGGTCGCGGGCTTGGGCGGTTGCCCCTTCGCACCGGGTGCGGCGGGAAACGTGGCGACCGAAAGCGTCGCGCGCCACCTCAAGGCGCTGGGCTATCAGACCGGCCTCGACATCGACGTGATCGAGGAGGCGGCGGCGATGGCAAGGGCCATGCGTGGCCACCCTGCGGGTGAGATCTTGGCGCAATAACAGCATGTTCGAGACTGTTTCGATCACGACGGATGCCCGCGGTGTGGCGCGCCTGACGCTGAACAGGCCGGACAAGCACAATGCCCTGTCGGCGCAGATGATCGCGGAGTTGACGCAGGCCGCGGCGGACCTCGGCGCGGATGCGGGCGTGCGGGTTGTGGTGCTGGAGGGCGCGGGCAAGTCCTTCTGCGCGGGTGGCGATCTTGGCTGGATGCGCGACCAGATGGGCATGGATGCCGCCACAAGGTCGGCCGAGGCGCGCAAGCTCGCCCGGATGCTGGAGGCGCTCGACAGCCTGCCGAAACCGCTGATCGGGGCGGTGCAGGGCAATGCTTTCGGCGGTGGCATCGGCATGGCCTGCGTCTGCGATGTCGCCATCGGCGTGGAGACCGCGCGGTTCGGGCTGACGGAAACAAAGCTGGGCCTGATCCCGGCAACCATCGGGCCTTATGTGCTTGCGCGCATGGGCGAGGGACGCGCGCGGCGGGTCTTCATGTCGGCACGGCTTTTTGACGCAGATGAGGCGGTGACGCTCGGTATTCTGGCGCGCTCGGTTCCGGCGGAGGCGCTGGCGGCGGCGGTGGAGGCGGAAGTGGCACCCTATCTCGCCTGCGCGCCGGGCGCCGTGGCTGCGGCCAAGAAGCTCGCCCGCGACCTTGGGTCAGGCGTGGATGCGGCGACCGTAGAACTATCGATCGCTGCGCTCGCCGCCCGCTGGGAGAGCGAGGAGGCCGCCGAGGGGATCGACGCATTTTTCGAAAAGCGCAAACCCGGTTGGGTCGGGTGAGAGAGTATTAGGCCGGGCGCCGCGTGGCCGGAAAGTGTCACTTGGTGGTGTAGCCGCCATTCACCAGAATGGTCTGACCGGTCATCCACCAGCCTTCCGAGACCATCATCCTGATCCAGGGCACGATGTCCTCCACATGGGTGAGGCCAGTCGGTGAGAATGGCGACAGCGCAGCCGCCGTCTTGTGATAGGCGACCGCATCCTCCCCTTCGGCAGGATAGAAGAAGGGCGTATCCATGGGGCCAGGACCGATGGCGTTCACGGAAATACCCCGCGCGCCGAATTCCTTGGACGCGGCCCGGGTGAAATGCTCGACTGGTGCCTTCATGCCTTCGTAGGCCGCATAGAAAGGCGTATACGCGCCGAGAAGCGAGGTCACGATGGTCACGATTTTCCCGTTGTCGTTCAACGACTTCCCGGCTTCCTTGAGAAAGAAGAAAGCAGATTTGACATTTACGGCGCTCGAGTGATCGAATTCCGCTTCGGTGACGTCGAGTATCGGTTTCTTGATGACCATGCCGATTGTGTTGATCGCGATGTCGGGACGTCCGACGGAGGCTTCAACCTCCGCGAAGAGGCGCTCCATCGCCCCGGCCGTGGTCAGATCGGCCTGGATGCTGACCGCTTTGGCGCCTGCGGCGCTTATGGCAGCGACAGTTTCCTCCGCAGCCGCTTTCGTGGACGCACTGTTATAGTGGATCGCCACGGCCCGCGCCCCCTGTGTTGCGAAGTCGCGGGCAAGCATACCGCCTAGGTTCTTTGCGCCCCCGGTGATGAGCACTGTTTTTCCTTTGATCGAGTTTCTGGACATCTTCGGCTCCTTTCGGTGCCGGGACGACACCGCGCCGTCCCGATCTCGTAGAAATAGAGGCAGTGACATGTCGGAAAAACTGGCAATACTTGACATTATATGTCGAAAAAAATGAACAATAGGCATGGATCGAATTCGTCAGTTGGAAACCTTTGTGCAGGTCACGGAAAGCGGGAACTTCACGCGGGCCGCGGCGGCGCTCGGGGTTCCGCGTTCTACCGTATCCACGGTCATTCAGGCGCTAGAGGACAGGCTTGGGACCCAATTGCTGCGCCGGTCCACGCGCAGCATGGTCCTGACCGATGACGGCCAGAGGTTCCTGAAGCGCGCGCGAGAGTTGATCGATGCGATGGGTGTGGTGGAACACATGTTCCGATCGCCCGCCGAACGTCTGAGTGGCAGGCTTCGTGTCGACATGCCCGGAAGAATTGGTTGCAGATATATCGTTCCCGCCTTGCCCGACTTTCTGGGCCATCACCCTGAATTGCAGGTCGAGGTGAACTCCAGCGACCGCAGAATTGAGCTTCTCTCGGAAGGCGTCGATTGCGTGATCCGATTCGGCGTGCTGGAAGATGCGGATATCATCTGCCGCAAGCTCGGAGATGTTGACGTCGTCACCTGCGCAAGCCCTGCGTATCTGGAAGCGCATGGTCTGCCACGCGATCTGCCGGACCTTGCTCACCACCAGGTCGTTCACTACGCCAGCGGTCAGAGCGTGCAGGCCCCGGGGATCTCCTGCCGGCGTGGCGACAGGGATATCAACCATCCCGTTCGAGCGCGCGTTACGGTGAACAACATCGACACCTACATCGCCGCGGCCCGTGCCGGCCTCGGCCTGATTCAGGTTCCCCGTTTCGATGTGGCCGACTTGCTTGAGCAGGGGGTGCTGGTGCGCGTGCTCGACAGGCTTGACGTCCCGCCTTTGCAGGTGTCGCTACTCCATGCCAGACGCAGGAACCTGCCTGTTCGGATTTCCGCTTTTGAAGCCTGGGTAACCCGCCTGCTTTCGGAGCGAGGCGTGTTCGCGGCATGACAGTCGTTGCATGGGCTATGCGGGCGGCATGGCCTGGCTCCGCGCGCCGACGCCTGCATCAGAAGAAAAGCCTTGTCGGTCCGTTCAAATTGTCAGCGGGTTGACAGGTTTCGCTGCCCACTCCGGTTGACCCTGTCAAAGCACAGGCGTAAACCAATGGTGCCCCTCTCGCCGCGGGGCAGCATGACTGCGCATGCGCATGAGACAAAAGGAGCCATCCCTTGGACGAAATGCTGCGGGAATATCTTCCCATTCTGGTTTTTCTGGCCGTGGCCATTGGATTGGGTCTCGTTCTCATTCTCGCCGCCGTGGTGATCGCCGTGCGCAACCCCGATCCCGAAAAGGTTTCCGCCTACGAGTGCGGGTTCAATGCCTTCGACGATGCGCGGATGAAGTTCGACGTGCGGTTCTACCTCGTCTCGATCCTCTTCATCATCTTCGATCTGGAGATCGCCTTCCTCTTTCCCTGGGCCGTGGCCTTCAAGGACATCAGCATGGTCGGTTTCTGGTCGATGATGGTGTTTCTGGCCGTGCTGACCATCGGCTTTGCCTATGAGTGGAAAAAAGGAGCGCTGGAATGGCAGTAGCCGCCGCAGGAGCGAATGTCGCGGGCGCCGACCGTGAGGTCGCGACGCAGGATCTGAACCGCGAGTTGCAGGACAAGGGCTTCCTGCTCACGTCGACCGAAGACATCATCAACTGGGCGCGCACCGGGTCGCTGCACTGGATGACCTTCGGCCTCGCCTGCTGTGCCGTCGAGATGATGCACACCTCCATGCCGCGCTACGATCTGGAACGCTTCGGGACCGCGCCGCGCGCGAGCCCGCGCCAGTCCGACCTGATGATCGTCGCGGGCACCTTGACCAACAAGATGGCGCCGGCGCTGCGCAAGGTCTACGACCAGATGCCAGAACCGCGCTACGTGATTTCAATGGGCTCCTGTGCCAACGGCGGGGGGTATTATCACTACTCCTATTCCGTGGTGCGCGGCTGTGACCGGATCGTGCCGGTCGATGTCTATGTGCCGGGTTGTCCGCCCACGGCCGAAGCTTTGCTTTATGGCATCCTGCAGTTGCAGCGGAAAATCCGCCGCACCGGCACCATCGTGCGCTGAGAGGAGTTGGGATGTCTGACGCATTGAAAGAACTTGGCAGCTATATCGAGGCCAAACGCACCGATTGCGTGCTCGACTGGGGCGTGAGCCATGGCGAGTTGAACCTCGATGTGACGCTGTCGAACATCGTGGGGCTCGTGGAGTTCCTGCGCAACGACGCCACCTGCCGCTTTTCCAGCCTCGTCGACATCACGGCGGTGGATTACGCGGGTCGGGCGAAACGCTTCGACGTGGTCTACCACTTCCTGTCGATGTATCAGAACCAGCGGATTCGCCTGCGTGTGAGCGTTCGCGAGGATGACATGGTGCCCTCGATCACCTCGGTGCACCCCTCGGCCAACTGGTTCGAGCGGGAGGTCTTCGACATGTTCGGGATTCTCTTCTCGGGGCATCCGGACCTGAGGCGCATTCTCACCGATTACGGCTTTCGCGGCTATCCGTTGCGCAAGGACTTCCCGACCACTGGCTATACCGAAGTGCGCTACGACGAGGCGCAGAAGCGCGTGGTCTATGAGCCTGTGAGCCTCGTGCAGGAATACCGGCAATTCGACTTCATGTCGCCCTGGGAAGGGGCCGAGTACATCCTTCCGGGAGACGAGAAACAGGAGACGAAGTGATGGAAGGCTTCATCTGGCTTGTCATCATGGCCCTTACGGTCATTCCCTTGCTGAAACTGCTGCCGCATTTCGGGATCAACAAGTATTGGGCGCTTGCAGCGATCATCCCGCTTGGCCTCCTGGGGCTGATCTGGTGGATGAGCATCAAGCTTCAGGAACTGGAGCGCAGATGATGGACGGGGCGGCTGGCAGCAACCGTGACGCCGTGCGCGAAGCGGCACTGGTCTATTGCGACGCCGTGTATTTCGCACGGGCCGACGTCTTCGAGGATCTCTGTCACGACAGCTTTCAGATGACGCTGATCGACGCTGGCAAGGCAACCTTCTGGGACAAGGCCGCTTATCTTGAACGGGTGCGCGGGCGCGTCGCCTTCCCGGCACCTGCGAAGTATGAAATCCTCGGGTTGGATGTGGCGGGCGACGAGATGGCGCGTGTGCACCTCACGGTCGATGTGCCGCCGCTGCGCTACGAGGATCACCTCGGCTTCGTTCATGTGGACGGGGCGTGGAAACTGTTGACAAAGGTGTTCCGCAAGGCGGCGCATCTGGCAAAGGAGTAAAGACCATGATGGACGGCTCCAAAGGTTTCGAAGACGCCCTCACGGGCGAGCAGAAGATCCGGAACTTCAACATCAACTTCGGCCCGCAGCACCCTGCGGCTCACGGCGTTCTGCGCCTGGTGCTGGAGCTTGACGGCGAGATCGTCGAGCGCTGTGATCCGCATATCGGCTTGCTGCACCGGGGCACCGAGAAGCTGATGGAGAGCCGGACCTACCTTCAGAACCTGCCGTATTTCGACCGGCTCGACTATGTCGCGCCAATGAACCAGGAGCACGCCTGGTGCCTCGCGATCGAGAAGCTGACCGGAGTGAAGGTGCCACGCCGCGCCTCGCTCATCCGGGTGCTCTTCTGCGAGATCGGCCGGGTGCTCAATCACCTGCTGAACGTGACGACGCAAGCCATGGACGTGGGCGCGCTGACGCCGCCGCTCTGGGGCTTCGAGGAGCGCGAGAAGCTCATGGTCTTCTACGAGCGGGCCTGCGGGGCACGTCTGCACGCGGCCTATTTCCGTCCCGGCGGCGTGCATCAGGATCTGCCTGACGCGCTGGTCGATGACATCGAGACATGGGCGAAGGAATTTCCGGCAAAGCTGCAGGACATCGACGACCTGCTGACGGAAAACCGGATCTTCAAGCAGCGCAACGCCGATATCGGCGTGGTCAGCGAGCAGGATATCCTCGATTACGGCTTCTCCGGCGTCATGGTGCGCGGATCGGGGCTCGCCTGGGACCTGCGGCGCGCGCAACCTTATGAATGCTACGACGAATTCGAGTTCCAGATCCCCATCGGCAAGAACGGCGACTGCTACGATCGCTATCTTGTGCGGATGGAGGAGATGCGTCAGTCGGTGTCGATCATCCTTCAAGCGGTCGAGAAACTGCGCGCCCCTGAAGGCCGGGGCGATATCCTCGCCCGGGGCAAGATCACCCCGCCGTCGCGGTCGGACATGAAGACCTCGATGGAGAGCCTGATCCACCACTTCAAGCTCTACACCGAAGGGTTCCACGTGCCCGAAGGCGAGGTCTATTGCGCCGTCGAGGCGCCCAAGGGCGAGTTCGGTGTCTACCTCGTGGCCGATGGCACCAACAAACCCTACCGCGCCAAGATCCGCGCCCCCGGTTTCCTGCACCTGCAGGCGATGGACCACATGTCGCGCGGCCACCAGCTTGCGGACGTGGCGGCGATCATCGGGACCATGGACGTGGTTTTTGGAGAGATTGATCGGTGAGATTACGGACTACTGCCGGACCCTGTGCCTGCCGGTCTTCAGTTGCGTCCGGTCAAAGCGTCGACCGAATTGTGAAAGAATAGAAACGATATGCTCCGCCGTCTTCATCCCGACCAACCGACAAGCTTTGCTTTCACTCCTGGCAATCAGGCCTGGGCCGAGGGGCAGATCACGAAATACCCCGAAGGTCGTCAGGCCTCGGCAATCATTCCGCTGTTGTGGCGGGCGCAGGAGCAGGAGGGCTGGCTCTCTCGCCCAGCCATCGAGCACGTGGCCTCGATGCTCGGCATGCAGTACATCCGCGCGCTGGAAGTCGCGACCTTCTACTTCATGTTCCAGCTGCAACCCGTTGGCGCGATTGCGCATATACAGGTCTGCGGCACGACCTCCTGCATGATCTGCGGGGCCGAGGATCTGGTGGCGGTCTGCAAGTCGAAAATCGCTCCCAAGGCGCATCAGCTCTCGGCGGATGGCAATTTTTCCTGGGAAGAGGTCGAGTGCCTCGGGTCCTGCTCGAACGCGCCGATGGCGCAGATCGGCAAGGATTACTACGAAGACCTGACTGCCGCGCGCCTGGGCGAGATCATCGACGAGTTGGCGGCGGGCAAGGTGCCGGTGCCGGGACCGCAGAACGGGCGCTACGCGGCGGAGCCGCTCAAGGGGCTGACGTCGCTCAAGGAATATGACAGCGGCCGGACCCAGTACAATGCGAGCGTGCAATTGGCGGTGGATATCGGCGATACGGTCAAACGCATCGACGGCACCGAAGTGCCGCTGGTCATGCCGTGGCAGGGCAAACCCGCCAATGCCTCGGGCAAGCCCGCCAAGGCGCCGCGCCCGGCCAAGGGCAAGCCTGCGGACGCAACCGGCGTCACCGAACAGGCGGCGACCGCGCAGTCGAAGGCCAAGCCCGTGTCCAAATCCGACCCGGCGACCGGCAGCAAGCCGAAAACCATGAAAGCCGCGCGCAAGGCGGGGGCGGACAATCTCAAGCTTATCAAGGGCGTGGGCCCCAAGCTTGAAAAGCTGCTCAACAGCATGGGCTTCTTTCATTTCGACCAGATTGCTGCTTGGACGGCGGCGGAAATCGCCTGGGTCGATGACAATCTTGAAGGCTTCAAGGGCCGGGTCAGTCGCGATAACTGGGTCGCGCAGGCGCGCATCCTCGCCGAAGGTGGTGAGACGGAATTTTCCCAAAGAGAGAAAAAAGACGGTAAGTAGGAAGCATTGTTTTTGAAATAACCGGGATGAGGACCTCTTATGGACAATAGAAATGCAAAGACGGAGCTGTTTCTGGGCAGCTGGGGCGTGGCGGCGGCGGTCGGGGTGCTGGCGGCGGTATTGCTCTGGTTGCTGGGCAACTGGACCTTCATGCAGGGCGCCTTCATGGGTCTTGTTGCCTTCATTGTCATAGGTGCATTGGTCAGCTGGATCATGACGCGCCCGCTTCCAGCCCCCGGTGAGGTGAAGGGGGCAGCACCTGCGCGGACCGCTGCCTCCCCGGCCCCGGCGCCGAAGGCCGCCGCACCGAAAGCGGCCCCGGCACCTGCGGCCAGCAAGGTCGTCGCGTCCAAGGATCTGCCGGGTCAGGCGGCGCTGGCCTCTGAGAAGGGGTCTTGGAAATACGAAAAGGCGGAGACCGCGGCACCAAAAGTGGCCCCGAAGGCGGCACCGAAGTCGGCCGCGAAACCGGCGAAAAAGGCCGCGGCGAAGGACGGTCGCCCGGCGCTTCTGAGTGACAAGCCGCGCAAGGGCGGGGCGGATGACCTCAAGCTGATTTCCGGGGTAGGTCCGAAGCTGGAGCAGACGCTGAATGAGCTTGGGGTCTGGCATTTCGATCAGGTGGCGGCCTTCACGAAACCGGACATCGCATGGGTCGATGAGCGACTGCGGTTCAAGGGCCGGATCGAGCGGGATGACTGGATGAGCCAGGCCAAGATACTGGCGGAAGGCGGCGAGACCGAATTCTCCAGGAAGAAGAGTAAAAGCTGAGGAGGGGATCGATCATGAGTGCGCAGGATCAGACCCCCGAGGCCCGGGACCGGGCGCTGGCGAAAAAGGGACGGATGGTCAGCCTCGTCATCGCAGGGACGATGATCGGCTGGCTCATCGCCCAGGGTCTCGGTGCCCTTCTGGGCTTGCCCGGACGCTATGCGATCCTCTTCGACCTATTCGCGCTGGCGGGGCTCTTCTGGGGCTTCGTGGTATCGTTGCAGATTTGGCGCGCGCGCAAGACCGTGCGCGCGGGCAGTTAGAGAGGAAGCGGGATGCTTCAGGACAAGGACCGGATTTTCACCAACATCTACGGCATGCATGATCGCACGCTGAAGGGGGCGCAGGCGCGCGGCCACTGGGATGGCACGGCGGACATTATAAAGAAGGGCGCGCCCTGGATCATCGACCAGATGAAAGCCAGCGGTCTGCGCGGGCGCGGCGGTGCGGGCTTCCCTACGGGGCTCAAGTGGTCCTTCATGCCGAAGGAAAGCGACGGGCGGCCTGCCTATCTGGTGGTCAATGCCGACGAATCCGAGCCGGGTACCTGCAAGGACCGCGAGATCATGCGCCACGATCCGCACACGCTGGTCGAAGGCTGCCTGATCGCCAGTTTCGCGATGCAGGCCCATGCCTGCTATATCTACATTCGCGGTGAATACATCCGCGAGAAGGAAGCGCTGCAATTCGCCATCGACGAGGCCTATGACGCCGGGCTGATCGGCAAGAATGCGGCGGGTTCGGGATGGGATTTCGACCTCTACCTGCACCACGGGGCAGGCGCCTATATCTGCGGCGAGGAAACCGCGCTTCTGGAAAGCCTTGAGGGCAAGAAGGGCATGCCGCGCATGAAGCCGCCTTTTCCGGCGGGCGCGGGCCTTTACGGCTGTCCGACAACGGTGAACAACGTGGAATCCATCGCCGTGGCCCCGACGATCCTGCGGCGCGGGCCGGAATGGTTCGCGGGCTTCGGCCGGGCGAACAACGCGGGTACCAAGCTCTTTGCGATCTCGGGCCATGTAAACAACCCCTGTGTGGTCGAGGAGGCCATGTCGATCCCCTTCGAAGAGCTGATCGAAAAGCATTGCGGCGGCATCCGCGGTGGCTGGGACAACCTCAAGGCGGTGATCCCGGGCGGGTCCTCGGTGCCGATGATCCCCGGCAAGGCGATGCGCGAGGCGATCATGGATTTCGATTACCTGCGCGAACAGCGCTCCGGGCTTGGCACGGCTGCGGTGATCGTGATGGACAATTCCACCGACGTCATCAAGGCGATCTGGCGGCTCTCGAAGTTCTACAAGCATGAAAGCTGCGGCCAATGCACGCCCTGCCGCGAAGGCACCGGCTGGATGATGCGGGTCATGGACCGGCTGGTGACGGGCGACGCGGAGCCTGAAGAGATTGACATGCTGCTCGACGTGACCAAGCAGGTCGAAGGCCATACGATCTGCGCGCTTGGCGATGCGGCGGCCTGGCCCATTCAGGGGCTGATCCGCCATTTCCGCGACGAGATCGAGGACCGGATCAAGCACAAGCGGACAGGGCGTGTGAGCGCCGTGGCGGCGGAGTAGCGCCTTGGAGCAATTCGCCTCATACGGTCACGCGATTGCATCGCTTGCACTCTGGGCCATTCTGGTGCCGGTGCTAAGCGCTCTGTCGACGCGTGGGCGCACGGCAGAGAAACGTTGCGATTGCGGCAAGCCCAAGCGGGACTATTCCGACCCGGTCTACAGGACCGAGCGCGCTTTCATGAATGCGGTTGAAACCTCCGGTCCTTTCGTCGCGGCGACGCTTGCTGCGATCCTGTCGGGCGCGGCTCCCTTTTGGGTCAACCTCTTTGCCTCCGTATTCATAGTGGCACGACTGGCCATGGCCGTGGTGCACATCCGGACCGAGAACCAAACCCTGCGGTCAATGACCTTCGGTGTGGGCCTCCTGTGCAGCCTTGCGCTGGCGGTGATGGCTTTGGGGGCGGTCCTTTGACGCGCCCTGCAGGACACCACCTCGCCGAACTCAATGTCGGTCGCCTTGCCGCGCCCACGGATGATCCGCGAGTGGCGGAGTTCATGGGATCGCTCGACCGCATCAACGGCTTGGGCAAGCGGATGCCGGGGTTCGTGTGGATGATGGAAGGGTCGGGCGAGCCGGGCATGGGTAATACCGAGGCGAAGATCGACGGCGATCCGCAATATGTGAGCAACCTCACGGTCTGGGAAAGCGTCGAGACGCTGGAGCAGTTCGTCTGGGGCACGGTGCACAAGCAGTTCTATGCCCGTCGCGAGGAGTGGTTCGAAGTGCTGGGGCAGATGCATTTCGTGATGTGGTGGGTGCCCGTGGGGCATGAACCCACGCTGGAAGAGGCTTTGGCGCGGCTGGAGCATCTGAAGGAAAACGGCGACAGCGATCATGCCTTCGGCTGGTCCTATTTGAATGAGGCCAGCAAGTGGCGCGACAATCGCTGCGCCCCAGGCGTGGCGGCGGAGTGATGGGTATGCGCAGAGTGTTGGTGTTGCTGGCGATGGCGGTCGTGCTTGCGGGTTGTGGCCCCGATGAGGATACAATTTCCTTTGATGGTCAGTTCTACAAGGCGCGGGTGAAGGACCTCGACGAGCGGCACAAGTTCGTGGTGACCGCAAGCCCGGTGTCGGCGTCGCTCCTTGGGGCACGCGAAGCCGCGCGCTACGAGGCCACGAGATATTGTGTGAACAACTACGGAAGTTCGGCGATTGTCTGGGATGTGGGCCCGGACGATCCCGATACGGCGATGCCGATTTCGAACAATACGCTGACCTTGCAGGGGGCCTGTCCGCAGTGACGGGCCACCGCGCATATGGCAGCGCTGCGCTGCGGCTGGTCATCGCGGCGGCGGTGTCGCTTGCGGTTGTGGCAGAGGCCGCCCCCGCAAAGCAGAGCCTGCGGGATGTGAAGCCGATCGACGACGGCTTGTTCGAGATCGCGCTGGCGGACCAGATTCGCAAGAAGTGCCCCGAGGTCTCACCGCGGCTGATGCGGGCCTATGGAGCGCTGCGCGCGCTGGAGCAGGAGGCGAGGGCGCTGGGGTATACGAACGCCGAGATCGAGAGTTTCGTGGAATCGGATGTTGAAAAGGCCCGGATGCGCAAACGCGAGACGGCGTATTTCAAGGCGCGGGGGATACGGCAGGATGCCTCCGGCTACTGCCGTCTGGGCCGGCAGGAAATCGAGCGCGATACCGGTACGGGCCGGTTGTTGCGTCTGAAATAGGATGCCTTTTCGGAGGCCTCAGAGGATCAATGCCGCCTTGTGCGGCGCCGGGTGGGTCCACCTGGACAGGGAAATGCGGCTGAGTCCGCAAGAGAGAGACAAGGGCAAGTGACATGAGCAATCTGCGCAAAGTTGTCATCGACGGAAAAGAGATCGAGGTGGATGGGGCGATGACGCTCATCCAGGCCTGTGAGGTGGCCGGTATCGAAGTGCCGCGCTTTTGCTACCATGAGCGCCTGAGCATCGCGGGCAACTGCCGCATGTGTCTGGTCGAAGTGGTGGGCGGCCCACCGAAGCCTGCGGCCTCCTGCGCGATGCAGGTGCGCGATCTGCGCCCCGGCCCGGAAGGCCAGCCGCCGGTGGTCAAGACCAACTCGCCGATGGTCAAGAAGGCCCGCGAGGGGGTCATGGAGTTCCTGCTGATCAACCATCCGCTGGATTGTCCGATCTGCGACCAGGGCGGCGAATGCGACCTGCAGGATCAGGCGATGGCCTACGGCGTCGATTTCTCGCGATACCGCGAACCGAAGCGTGCGACCGAGGACCTCGATCTGGGGCCGCTGGTCGAAACCCATATGACGCGCTGCATCTCCTGCACCCGCTGCGTGCGGTTCACCACCGAAGTGGCGGGCATCCACCAGATGGGCCAGACCGGGCGCGGTGAGGATGCGGAGATCACTTCCTATCTCGGCCAGACACTGGACAGCAACCTCCAGGGCAACATCATCGATCTCTGCCCGGTCGGGGCTTTGGTGTCGAAGCCTTACGCCTTTACCGCGCGCCCCTGGGAGTTGACCAAGACCGAAAGCATCGACGTGATGGACGCGCTGGGGTCTAACATCCGCGTGGATACGAAAGGGCGCGAAGTCATGCGGTTCCTGCCGCGCAACCATGACGGCGTGAACGAGGAGTGGATCTCCGACAAGACGCGCTTCGTCTGGGACGGTCTGCGCCGCCAGCGGCTCGACAAGCCCTACATCCGCGAGAACGGCAAGCTGCGTGCGGCGACCTGGCCCGAGGCGCTGGCAGCGGCGGCAACTGCCATGAAGGGCAAGAAAATCGCGGGGCTTGTGGGCGATCTCGTCCCGGTCGAGGCGGCCTTCGCGCTCAAACAACTGGTTGAGAGCATGGGCGGTGTGGTCGAGTGCCGCACCGACGGCGCGGCCCTGCCGCCGGGCAACCGGGGTGCCTATGCCGGCACCGCCACCATCGAGGATATCGACGCGGCGCAGAATATCCTGCTGATCGGCACCAACCCGCGCCTCGAGGCGCCGGTGCTCAACGCCCGCATCCGCAAGGCCTGGTTCAAGGGCGCCAAAGTCGCGATGATCGGTGAAGCGGCCGACCTGACATATGACGTCGCGCATATCGGCACCGACCGCGCCGCACTGGCCAAACTGGCCGCGATGGATCATTCGGACAAACACGGCGTGCCCGGTGTGATGATCGTGGGACAGGGCGCGATTTCCGGCCCCGATGGTGCGGCTGTGCTGGCAACCGTGACCGCGATGGCCGAGGCTGCGCAGTCGAAACTCCTGATCCTGCACACTGCCGCCGCCCGCGTGGGCGCGATGGATGTGGACTGCACGACCGAAGGCGGCATCGCTGCCGCACTCGATGCAGCAGAGGTGGTCTACAACCTCGGCGCGGACGAAATCGACATTCCCGCAGGCCCCACCGTGATCTACCAGGGCAGCCATGGGGACCGCGGCGCGCACCGCGCCGACATTATCCTGCCGGGGGCTGCCTATACGGAGGAACCGGGGCTTTTCGTGAACACCGAAGGCCGCCCGCAACTCGCGCTGCGGGCCGGTTTCGGGCCGGGCGAGGCCAAGGAGAACTGGGCGATCCTTCGGGCGCTCTCGGCGGAACTGAGCGCGCAACTGCCCTATGACAGCATCGCGCAACTGCGCCAGATGCTGGTTAAGGCGGTGCCGCATCTGGGCAAGGTCGATCAGGTTGCCGAGAACACGTTGCAGCCGCTGACCGAAGGCACGCTTGGCGACGGGCCGTTCCGTCCGGCGATCAAGGATTTCTACCTGACCAACCCGATCGCGCGGGCCAGCAAGCTGATGGCGGAACTGAGCGCTGGCGCCAAGGCCCGTCGTCAGAAGCCGATGGCCGCCGAATGAAGCACCTTGCGATCATGTCTCCTCTGGCACTGGTGGCCTGCACGCCGCCGGCGCCCGTGGCGGAGGATTTCATCCCCGAATACCTCGGGGTGGAAACCAACCTGCTCGACGGGGATCTGGTGCAGTTCAACGTCGCAATGACCAAAGCGATGAGCAATCGCGATATCGAACGTTACGCGGATTGTGCCGCGGCGCAATATACGTTGATCCGGGGATACGGGTATGCGCGCCACGTGCGCACAAAAGTGAAGGAAGAGGGTGGCGTGTGGTCGGCAGATGCTGTTTACACGATCTCGCCAACCCTGCCTGACGGGCTCGTCACGATCGACGCTGAGTCGACCGTGGCGGACTGCAAGGCGACAGGAATACCGACGGTGTGAGGACCTATGGCTGATTTCTTTACCACTCCCGGCGGCATCGCCGTCCTGATCCTGGCGCAGGTGCTGGCGGTTGTGGCATTCGTGATGATTTCGCTGCTGTTTCTGGTCTACGGCGACCGCAAGATCTGGGCCGCGGTGCAGATGCGGCGAGGCCCCAACGTGGTCGGCACCTTCGGGTTGCTGCAAACCGTGGCTGACGCGCTGAAATACGTGGTCAAGGAAGTGGTGATCCCGGCGGGTGCTGACCGCACGGTATTCATGCTGGCACCCATGACCTCCTTCGTGCTCGCGATGATCGCCTGGGCGGTCATTCCGCTCAACGATGGCTGGGTGCTTTCGGACATCAACGTGGCCATCCTCTTCGTCTTCGCCGTGTCCTCGCTGGAAGTCTACGGCGTGATCATGGGCGGCTGGGCCTCGAACTCGAAGTATCCTTTCCTCGGCTCGCTGCGCTCCGCGGCACAGATGATCTCCTACGAGGTCTCTCTTGGGCCTCATCATCATCGGCGTGATCATCTCCACCGGATCGATGAACTTCGGCAACATCGTTCGGCGCAGGACGGCGACTACGGCTTTTTCAGCTGGTACTGGTTGCCGCATTTCCCGATGGTTTTCCTCTTCTTCATCAGTGCCTTGGCCGAAACCAATCGCCCGCCCTTCGATCTGCCGGAAGCGGAATCGGAACTGGTCGCGGGCTATCAGGTGGAATATTCCTCCACGCCGTTCCTGCTGTTCATGGCCGGTGAATACATCGCCATTTTCCTGATGTGCGCGCTGACCTCGCTGCTCTTCTTTGGCGGTTGGCTCTCGCCCATCCCGGGTCTGCCGGATGGCGTCCTGTGGATGATCGCCAAGATGGCCTTCTTCTTCTTCCTCTTCGCGATGGTGAAGGCGATCACTCCGCGCTACCGCTATGACCAATTGATGCGTCTTGGCTGGAAGGTCTTCCTGCCGTTCAGCCTGGCCTGGGTGGTCTTCGTCGCTTTCGCTGCAAAATTCGACTGGTTCTGGGGGGCATATGCCCGCTGGGGTATGGGAGGCTGACAATGACACAGATCGACTACACCCGCGCCGCTAAATATTTCCTTTTGCAGGATTTCTGGGTCGGCATGAAACTAGGGCTGAAGTATTTCTTCGCGCCAAAGGCCACGCTGAACTACCCGCATGAAAAGGGGCCGCTTTCCCCGCGGTTCCGTGGTGAGCATGCGCTCCGCCGTTACCCCAATGGCGAGGAACGCTGCATTGCCTGCAAGCTTTGTGAGGCCATTTGCCCGGCTCAGGCCATCACCATCGACGCGGAACCCCGCGAAGACGGCTCGCGCCGCACGACGCGCTATGACATCGACATGACCAAATGCATCTACTGCGGTTTCTGCCAGGAAGCCTGCCCGGTGGATGCCATCGTCGAGGGGCCGAACTTCGAGTTCTCCACCGAGACCCGCGAGGAGCTCTACTACGACAAGGAAAAGCTGCTGGCCAACGGCGAGCGCTGGGAAGCCGAGATCGCCCGTAACCTCGAGATGGATGCACCTTACCGATGACCGACCCGAAGAACCCTTTCGAAGGCTCCAACCCCTTTGCGGCGATGTTCGCGCAGGCGCAGGAGATGGCCAAGACCTTTCCGGCGATGGAAGCCTTCACCCCGAAGGGGTTCGAGAAGATGATGGGCACGATGCCGAAAGACATGATGGAAATGATGTTCGGCAATACGCTGAACGAAGGCGGGCTGGATGCACGCACCCGGATGCTGCTGACGCTGGCGGGGCTGACCATGCAGGGCGCGCAGAATGACATGGCGTTCCGGCAGGCCGTGCGCCATGCGCTGGAGGCCGGGGCCACGCAGCAGCACATCGTGGAGACCATTGGGCAGATGTCGATGTTCGCAGGTCTGCCCGCCATGACCCGCGCGCTGGAGCTGGCGCAGCATGTGCTGGACGAAGAAAAGGAAGAAAAATGACGGTTTTTGCCTTTTACCTCTTTGCCATCAGCGTGATCGCCGGCGGGCTCTTCACCGTGGTGAGCCGCAACCCGGTGCATTCGGTGCTCTGGCTTATTCTTGCTTTTCTCTCCGCGGCCGGTCTCTTCGTGCTGCTGGGTGCGGAATTCGTCGCGATGCTGCTGGTCATCGTCTACGTGGGCGCGGTGGCCGTGCTCTTTCTCTTCGTCGTGATGATGCTTGATGTGGATTTCGCCGAACTCAAGGCGGAGATGGCAAAATACATGCCGCTGGCGCTGCTGATCGGTCTCGTGATCCTGATGCAGTTCGTCATGGCCTTCGGTGCCTGGGAGGCGAATGCCGCCGCCGAAGGCTTCCGGGCGCAAGTGACGCCGGTCGACCGGCACAACACCGAAGCTCTGGGTCTCATCCTCTATGACCAGTATTTCCTGCTGTTCCAGCTGTCGGGTCTGATCCTGCTGGTGGCGATGATCGGGGCCATCGTGCTCACCCTGCGTCACCGTTCGGACGTCAAGCGCCAGAACGTCGTGGCCCAGATGATGCGCGATCCGAAAAAGGCGATGCAGCTCAAGGACATCAAATCGGGGCAGGGACTCTGACATGAAAATACGTTTTGCAACCGCCCGATGTTTCGTGGTCGCCGCCTTTACGGCGGGTGCGGCCTGCGCCGAAGCCCCCATCGACAACCCGCTCGACACGGTGAACCAGCACATGGAAATTGCCACAGCGGATTTCGGCAACGGTGTGGTGCAGATGCACTCCCGCAGCGACAGCCCATCGGCGATACAGCATACCGTCTATACCTTCGACTGCACCAACCGGACCTATGCCAGCGATTTCTCGGACGGTCTGGCGCCGCCTGCCTTCCCCGTGCAATCGATCGGCATCACGACAAACACGATCGAACAGGACGATCCCATTGTGCCGCTGGCGCAACACGCCTGTTCCAAGCACGGCCTGAAGCTGGAATGGTGACTTATGATTGGACTTGAACACTATCTGACAGTGGCGGCGACGCTGTTTGTCATCGGCATCTTCGGGCTGTTCCTGAACCGCAAGAACGTCATCATCCTGCTGATGAGCATCGAATTGATGCTCTTGGCGGTGAACATCAACCTGGTGGCCTTCTCCAGTTTCCTCGGCGATCTGGTGGGGCAGGTCTTCACGCTTTTCGTGCTCACCGTGGCGGCAGCGGAAGCGGCCATCGGCCTCGCCATTCTGGTCTGTTTCTTCCGCAACCGCGGCACCATCGCCGTCGAAGACGTCAACGTGATGAAGGGCTGAGATCATGGAAACCATCATTCTCTTTGCCCCGCTCGTCGGCGCGCTTCTCTGCGGTTTCGGCTGGCGGGTCTTCGGCGAGACCGCAGCCTTGTGGATCTCCACCGGGCTGCTTTTTGTCTCCGCCATCCTGTCCTGGGTCGTGTTCCTTTCCTTTGACGGGGTCACGCAGCAAATCCCGCTCCTGCGCTTCATCGAAAGCGGCACGCTCTCGACCGACTGGGCAATCCGCCTCGATCGGATGACCGCGATCATGCTGATCGTGATCACCACGGTCTCGAGCCTCGTGCACCTCTATTCCTTCGGCTACATGGATCACGATCCACAGTGGCGCGAGGGCGAGGTCTACAAACCACGCTTCTTTGCGTATCTGTCGTTCTTCACCTTCGCGATGCTGATGCTCGTGACCTCGGACAACCTGGTGCAGATGTTTTTCGGCTGGGAAGGCGTGGGCGTGGCGTCCTACCTGCTCATCGGCTTCTACTACCGCAAGCCTTCGGCCAATGCGGCGGCGATCAAGGCCTTCGTGGTCAACCGTGTCGGCGATTTCGGCTTTGCGCTCGGCATCTTCGCGCTGTTCTTCCTGACGGATTCGATCAATTTCAACGACATTTTCGCAGCCGCACCCGATCTCGCGGAAACCCAGCTGACCTTCCTCTGGACGGAATGGAACGCGGCAAATCTGGTGGCCTTCCTGCTTTTCGTGGGCGCGATGGGCAAATCGGCGCAGCTTTTCCTGCACACCTGGTTGCCGGATGCGATGGAAGGCCCGACACCGGTCTCCGCGCTGATCCACGCCGCCACAATGGTGACGGCGGGCGTCTTCCTCGTCTGCCGCATGTCGCCGATCATGGAATTCGCGCCCGAAGCGATGATGTTCGTGACCTTCCTCGGGGCAACCACGGCCTTCTTCGCCGCGACGGTGGGTCTGGTGCAGACCGACATCAAGCGCGTGATCGCCTATTCGACCTGCTCGCAACTGGGCTACATGTTTGTGGCGGCAGGTGTCGGCATGTATTCGGCGGCGATGTTCCACCTCTTCACCCATGCGTTCTTCAAGGCGATGCTGTTTCTCGGCGCGGGCTCGGTCATCCACGCGATGCACCATGAGCAGGACATGATGAACTACGGGGGCTTGCGCAAAAAGATCCCCTATACATTCGCCGCCATGATGATCGGCACGCTGGCGATCACCGGGGTCGGCATTCCGCTCACGCATATCGGCTTCGCCGGATTCCTCAGCAAGGATGCGATCATCGAAAGCGCCTTTGCCGGTGGCACGGCCTATGCCTTCTGGCTTCTGGTCGCGGCGGCGGCGATGACGTCCTTCTACAGCTGGCGGCTGATCTTCCTGACGTTCTACGGTGAGCAGCGCGGCGACAAGCACACCCATGAGCATGCCCATGAAAGCCCGCTGACCATGCTGATCCCGCTCGGGGTCCTCAGCCTCGGCGCGATCTTCGCGGGCATGATCTGGTTCTCGAGCTTCTTCGGCCATGTCGATCAGGTCGCCAAGTTCTATGGCATCCCCTATGGCGAGCCCGGCGCCCATGCCGAAGCCTCCGAAGGCCATGGTGAGACCACGGCGGCGGAAGGCCATGGCGAGGCCAAGGCAGAAGACGCAGGTCATGGTGGCGAAGGCGAGCATCACTATGCCTTCACCGGCGCGCCCGGCGAGGGGGCGCTCTACATCGGGCCCGACAACACCGTGCTCGACGATGCACACAACGTGCCGAAATGGGTCAAGGTTTCGCCCTTCGTGGCGATGCTCGGTGGGCTGATCATGGCGCTATGGTTCTATATCTGGAACCCCTCGCTGCCCGCGCGTCTCGCGGAGAACCAGCGCCCGCTCTACCTCTTTCTCAAGAACAAGTGGTATTTCGACGAGCTTTACAACGTGATCTTCGTCGGGCCCGCCAAGGGCATCGGCCGGTTCCTGTGGAAGCGCGGCGATGGCGACGTGATCGACGGCGGCCTCAACGGCGTGGCGATGGGGATCGTGCCCTTCATCACCCGTCTCGCGGGCCGCGCACAGTCGGGCTACATCTTCACCTACGCTTTCGCCATGGTGATCGGCATTGCGGTGCTGGTGACCTGGATGACGATGAGCGGCGGAGCGCAGTAATGGACTATCTTCTCTCTCTCGTGACCTTCCTGCCGGCGGTGGCGGCACTGATCCTCGCGGTCTTTCTGCGCGGCGATGACGAGGCGGCCAACCGCAATGCCAAATGGGTCGCGATGTTCGCTACCGTCGCCACCTTCATCTGGTCGCTCTTCATCCTGACCGGTTTCGATCCCGAAGACACCGGTTTCCAGTTTGTGGAAGAAGTGCCATGGCTGCTCGGCTTGCAGTACAAGATGGGCGTGGACGGGATTTCCGTGCTCTTCGTGATGCTGACCACCTTCATGATGCCGCTTGTCATCGCGGCCTCCTGGAACGTGACCACACGCGTCAAGGAATACATGATCGCCTTCCTGCTCCTCGAGACGCTGATGCTCGGCGTCTTCATGGCGCTCGATCTCGTGCTCTTCTATCTCTTCTTCGAGGCCGGGCTCATTCCGATGTTCCTGATCATCGGCATCTGGGGCGGGGCGAACCGCATCTATGCGAGCTTCAAGTTCTTCCTCTATACCTTCCTCGGCTCTGTGCTGATGCTGGTCGCCATGGTCGGCATGTTTGCGGATGCGGGCACCACCGACATCGAGGTGCTGCTGACCCATGAATTCGCCTTCGAGAGCTTCTCGCTCATGGGCATCCACGTGGTCGGCGGCTTGCAGACGCTGCTGTTCCTCGCCTTTTTCGCGAGTTTCGCGGTCAAGATGCCGATGTGGCCGGTACACACCTGGCTGCCTGATGCCCACGTGCAGGCGCCGACCGCCGGGTCGGTGGTGCTGGCCGCGATCCTGCTGAAGATGGGCGGCTATGGCTTCTTGCGCTTCTCGCTGCCGATGTTTCCGGTGGGGTCCGAAGTGATGACGCCGCTGGTCCTCTGGATGAGCGCCATCGCCATCGTCTACACCTCGCTGGTCGCCCTTGTGCAGGAGGACATGAAGAAGCTGATCGCCTATTCCTCCGTTGCGCACATGGGCTTCGTGACCATGGGTATTTTCGCGGCAAACCAGCAGGGCGTCGATGGCGCGATCTTCCAGATGATCAGCCACGGCTTCATCTCGGGCGCGCTCTTTCTCTGCGTCGGCGTGATCTACGACCGGATGCACACCCGCGACATCGATGCCTATGGCGGCCTCGTGAACCGGATGCCGGCCTATGCGCTGATCTTCATGCTCTTCACCATGGCCAATGTGGGCCTGCCGGGCACTTCCGGCTTCGTGGGCGAATTCCTGACGCTGATGGCGGTCTTCCAGGTCAATACCTGGGTGGCGGCGGTGGCGACAACGGGTGTCATCTTCTCGGCGGCCTATGCGCTCTGGCTCTACCGCCGGGTGGTCATGGGCGATCTGATCAAGGAGAGCCTCAAGTCGATCACCGACATGTCGCCGCGCGAGAAGTGGATCTTCGCGCCGCTGGTGGCGATGACGCTGCTTCTGGGCGTCTACCCGGCGCTGGTGCTCGATATGATCGGGCCGTCGGTGGCGGCTCTTGTGGACAATTACGACACGGCGCTTGCCGCGGCTCAAGCCGCAACGCAACTGGCGTCGAACTGAAGGACGGCTCAAATGGTTCCCGCTGATCTGACCCTCATCCTGCCCGAGATCGTGCTCTCGCTCTATGCGATGGCGATGCTCTTGGTGGCGGTCTATACCTCCAAGGACGCAATGGCGCCGCTGCTGGTCTGGCTCACGGCGGTGCTGATGGTGGTGCTGGCGGTCTATATCGCCGGTTTCGCCGGCGGCGGCACCGCGTCGGCGTTCAACGGCATGCTGGTGATCGACGGTTTCGCGCGCTTCGCCAAGGTCACGATCCTGCTTTCTGCGGCCGCGGTACTTGTGATGTCGGAAGGGTACATGAAACGGCGTGACCTTCTGCGCTTTGAGTATCCGCTGCTGGTAAGCCTGAGTGCCGTCGGCATGATGATCATGGTCTCCGCAGGCGACCTGATGGCGCTTTACATGGGGCTCGAACTGCAATCGCTGGCACTTTACGTGGTGGCTTCGTTGCGGCGCGATAGCGTGAAATCGACCGAAGCCGGCCTGAAGTACTTCGTGCTGGGCGCGCTGTCCTCCGGTCTGCTCCTCTACGGCGCGTCGCTGGTCTATGGCTATGCAGGTACGACGCTCTTTTCGGGCATCATCCAGACCGCGCAGGCCGGCGAGGTGTCGCTTGGCTTGCTCTTCGGGCTCGTGTTCCTGATCTCGGGCATGGCCTTCAAGGTCTCCGCAGTGCCCTTCCACATGTGGACACCGGACGTCTACGAAGGTTCGCCTACGCCGGTCACGGCCTTCTTTGCAACGGCCCCGAAGGTCGCCGCCATGGCGCTCTTCGCCCGCGTGCTGCATGACGCATTCGGCAATGCGGTCGCCGACTGGAGCCAGGTCGTCGCGCTGATTTCGCTCCTGTCCATGTTCCTCGGTGCATTTGCGGCGATCGGGCAGAGCAACATCAAGCGGCTGATGGCCTATTCCTCCATCGCCCACATGGGCTACGCGCTGATGGGGCTGGCGGCGGGCACCGTGCTTGGCGTGCAGGCGATGCTGATTTACATGGCGATCTATGTGACCATGAACGTCGGCACTTTCGCCTTCATCCTGATGATGCAGAAAGATGGCCAGCCGGTCGTCGATATCGCCTCGCTGAACATGTATTCGAAAAAGGAACCGGGCAAGGCGCTGGCGATGCTGGTGCTGCTCTTCTCGCTGGCGGGCGTGCCGCCGATGCTGGGCTTCTTCGGCAAGTTCTACGTGCTCCGCGCGGCCTATGAGGCAGGGTTGGCCTGGCTTGCCATCGCAGGGGTGATCGCTTCGGTGATCGGTGCCTATTATTACCTGCGGATCGTCTTTTTCATGTACTTCGGCGATGAGACGAAGGAAGGGCTCGACGAAGGTGGCTCGCCGGTGCTCTGGGGCTTTCTGATGGCCTCGGCGGCGATCATGGTACTCGGCATCGCCAATATGTTCGGTGTCGAAGACGCGGCGGCCGCGGCGGCTGCGACGCTTGTGAACTGAGCCTTGGCGCTTTTGGCCGAGCGGCCCTCCGGGGGGGATATTTTGGGCCAGAAGAAACCATGACGGACTGGCCTGATGGATATGGGCGCTTTGTGCTTGCCGAGGTGGGCTCCACTCTCGATGAGGCCCTTCGGATGGCGGCGGTGACGCCGGGGCGCTTCTGGCTTCTGGCGCATCGGCAGACGGCGGCGCGGGGGCGTCGGGGCAGACCCTGGCGCATGGCGCCTGGCAATTTCGCGGCAACGCTGATCCTGCGACCCGAAGAGCCGCCCGGCGTGGCGGCGCTGCGCTCCTTCGTGATGTCCTTGGCGCTCTGGCAGACTTTTGCCGAAGTGAGCGGTATGCCGCAGGCTTTCGCCCTGAAGTGGCCGAACGACATTCTGTTGAACGGGGGCAAGGTCGCGGGCATTTTGCTGGAAAGTTCCGGGACGGGCGGGCGCATGGGCCCGCTGGCGATTGGCGTCGGGGTCAATCTGGTGGCGGCGCCTGCCTGGGCGGAGGTGGAGGCGGGTGCGGTGCCACCGGTGTCGCTGGCAGGCGAAACCGGGACCCAGCCCGGGCCGGAAGAGTTTCTTGCCGTGCTGGCGCGGCGCTACGCGGCGCTCGAGGAGCAGTTCTGCTGCCATGGCTTTGCCCCGATCCGCCGCGCCTGGCTTTCCGAGGCGGCTCGGCGCGGCGAGGTAATCAAGGCGCGCACGGCGCGCGATGAAACCGTCGGTGTCTTCGAGGATGTGGACGACGCGGGCAATCTGATCCTGCGCGATGCGCGGGGGCGCCATGCCATTGCCGCAGCGGATGTGTTTTTCTGAACGGGGAGGGCGCGACATGCTCCTTGCGATCGACTGCGGCAATACAAACACGGTCTTTTCGATCTGGGACGGGGAGAAATTCCTCGCCACCTGGCGTACGTCGACCGAATGGCAGCGCACGGCGGATCAGTATTACGTCTGGCTGAGCACCCTGATGCGGCTCCAGAACATCGAGGCGCAGATCACCGACGTCATCGTCTCTTCCACGGTACCCCGCGTGGTCTTCAACCTGCGGGTGCTTGCGGATCGGTATTTCAACACGCGGCCCATGGTGGTGGGCAAGCCCGAATGCCTGCTGCCAGTGGCGGTGCGGGTCGATCAGGGCACCGCGGTGGGGCCGGACCGGCTCGTCAACACGGTAGCGGGGCATGATCTTTACGGTGGTGATCTGATCATGGTGGATTTCGGCACGGCCACGACCTTCGATGTGGTCGACGGCGATGGGGCCTATATCGGCGGGGTCATCGCGCCAGGCGTGAACCTGTCGCTGGAGGCACTGCATCTGTCCGCCGCGGCGCTTCCGCATGTGGACATATCCAAGCCGCAGCGGGTCATTGGCACGAACACCGTCGCCTGCATGCAGTCTGGTGTCTTTTGGGGTTATATCGGCCTCGTGCGTGAGATATGTGCCCGGATCAAGGCGGAACGCGCCCGCGATATGCGCGTGATCTCCACGGGTGGGCTGGCACCCTTGTTCCAGCAGGCCGAGAACCTCTTTGACGGCTATCGGGACGATCTGACCATGCACGGGCTGACCGTGATCCACAAGTTCAACAAGGACGCTGCATAATCGCATGAGCACTGAAAGACTGATCTACCTTCCCCTCGGCGGGGCGGGTGAAATAGGCATGAACGCCTATGTGTATGGCTATGGCAAGCCGGGCAAGGAACGGCTGATCGTGGTCGACATGGGCGTGGCCTTTCCCGACATGGACGGCAGCCCGGGTGTTGACCTGATCCTGCCCGACATCACCTGGCTTGCGGAGCGGCGCGACCGGATCGAGGCGGTTTTCATCACCCATGCCCATGAGGATCACGTGGGCGCGGTGTCCCTGACTTATGATCGATTGCGCGCGCCGATCTATGCGCGTGCCTTCACCGCCAATATTGCGCGGCGCAAGATGGAAGAGCAGGGTCATGCCAAGGAGACGGTGACGACAGTCTCGGCCTGGCCGGAGAAGGTGACTGCGGGGCCGTTTACAGTGGGCTTCCTGCCGATTTCGCATTCGATCCCTGAATCCTCCTCGCTCATTATCGACAGCCCCGAGGGCCGGGTGATCCATTCAGGCGACTTCAAGCTGGATGAGACGCCGCTGGTGGGCGAGCCCTTCGATCCCGAACGCCTGGGCGGAAGTGAGCAAGGACGGCGTCAAGGCGCTGATCTGCGACAGCACAAATGTGTTTTCGCCCAAACCCGGCCGGTCCGAAGCAAGCGTCGGTCCGGAAATCACCAAGCTCGTGCAGGCGGCTTCGGGCATGGTGGTGGCCACCACCTTCGCCTCGAATGTCGCCCGGGTGAAGACGCTCGCGGAAGCCGGTGCGAAAGCCGGGCGCTCCATTGTCCTGATGGGGCGGGCGATGAAGCGCATGGTCGAGGCAGCGGTCGAAACCGGCGTGCTCAAGGATTTTCCGAAGGTTGTCAAACCGGAAGACGCGGCCGCCATTCCCCGCGAGAACCTGATGCTGCTGGTCACAGGGTCGCAGGGCGAGCGGCGCGCAGCCTCTGCGCAACTGGCGCGGGGCAAGTACCAGGGGATGGAATTGAAGGAGGGCGATCTCTTTCTCTTTTCCTCGAAGACCATTCCCGGCAACGAGCGCGGCGTGATTCGCATCATCAATTCCTTCTCAGAGCTTGGCGTCGATGTGGTCGATGACAGCACCGGGCTTTATCACGTCTCAGGCCACGCCAACCGGCCCGATCTGGAACGGCTGACGGAGATCGTGAAGCCGCAGATCGTGATCCCCATGCACGGCGAGCACCGGCACCTGCGCGAGCACGTCAAGCTGGCAGAGGCTAACGGGATGACGGGCGTGCTCGCGGTGAACGGCATGATGGTCGATCTCTCCGGCAACCAGCCGACCATCGCCGAATACATCGAGACCGGGCGCACCTATCTCGACGGATCGGTGCAGATCGGCGCGCTCGATGGCGTGGTGCGCGACCGCATCCGCATGGCGTTGAACGGCCTTGTGGTGGTCACGGTGATCCTCGATGAGGAGGACGAACCGCTGGGCGATCCCTGGTGCGAACTCATGGGCCTGCCGGAGACCGGGCGCAGCAAGGCAGCGCTGGTCGATGTGTTGGAGGCGGATCTGGGTCAATGGCTGGCCCGGGCTGGTGCCAAGATCATTCGCGACGATGAAAAGCTGAACGAAGGGTTGCGGCGTGTGGCACGGCAGACGGCGCTTGACGAGATCGGCAAGAAGCCCGAAGTCACCGTGGTGGTCAGCCGCTTGAGCTGATCCACCGCGTCCGAGTTTCACCTGGGTTTCGCCGCGAGCCTCTCGACCGCGCTCACGGTCTGGTCGAGCCTTTCGGCGAGCGGCGCGGGCGCCCGGGGAGACAACGCGGTGACGAGGCTGCGGTAGTACCAGAGCGTGCCATCGCGCCCTGCGGTGAACCGCTCGAAGACCGCAGGGCCAACCGTACGCAGGTCATGCAGAATGCTTGTTGCGTTGTGCAGCTTGTCACAACTCGTCACCAGAATCGCTTCCGACGATTTGGCCGAGATCTGCCGAAGGTAGGAGCCCTTGCGGGCCTGCCATGGGGCCTTGGTCTGGTCGCTGCTGTCCGAACACTCCAGAACGATGTCCCTGACGAGCGGCCCGTAGCGTTCGGCGATGGTCTGTGCCATGTCCAGACCTCCCTGATCCTCAACGGCGTCATGCAGCAAGGCGGCGATGGCGCAGTCCTCGCTGCCGCCGTATTCCAGCGTCAGAGCGCAGACGGAAATGAGATGGGCAATGTAGGGAATGCCGGATCCTTTTCGGATCTGGCTTCGATGCGTGGCCGCGGCAAAGGCGAGCGCATCGTCGAAACGATGTGAGAGCATGGTGCTCCTTTCGGGATTTTAGAGCGTATTGCGCTCAATCGGTTCCATAGCCTGCGGCGTGGAAGAAGTTGTAACATTCTTGGTCGGTGAAGAGGTCGCAGACATGCCCGGCGACGCGCCATAAGTCATCGTATGTCCGCGCGGCTGCGCGCCTGATCAAGGCCTTGAGCTTGGCGAACGCCATCTCGATCGGGTTCAGGTCGGGGCTGTATGGCGGCAGAAAAAGAAACCATGCGCCGACGGCGCTCATAGTCTGCGCGGCCTTGGGGCTTTTGTGTGATGACAGGTTGTCCAGAATGATCACATCGCCCTTGCGCAGGGTCGGGGCGAGCTGGGTCTCGACATAGAGTTCGAACATCTCGCGGTTCATCGCGCCGTCGATGACCCATGGCGCATCCAACCTGTCGTGGCGCAAGGCTGCGATGAAGGTCTGGGTGTTCCAGTGACCGAAAGGGGCATGGTCGATCAGCGCGCGCCTTTTGCCGACCATCCTGTCGTCTTGGCCATGTTCGTCTTCAGAGAAGTCTCATCGAGAAATCCCATGCGTGACAGCATGTTACGCATGAAGGGCTGGCGGCGCATGATCCAGTCAAAGCGCGCCTGCCGGACTTCGGGCCGCTTTTGCTCGATGGCTTGAAAGTCTTTTTTTGTGTGTCAGGCCAAGACTGCGGAGCGCACGCCAGACCGACACGCGATGGACCGTCACCTGGTGCGCCTCGGCGATCTCCAGAACCAGATCATCGAGTGTCAGATCAGGCTTCGCTTCCATCCGGCCCTTGATCCAGTATCGCAGACGTCCGAGCTTGCCATGCCCGCCGCCATTGCCTTGGGCACGCGGCTCCAGCCCGCCTGTCTCCCGTTTAAGGATCACCATGTCGTTCACAACTTCACCGAAACGCGAAACCGCACCGCCGCGGACCGATGCGAATGACCTTCTTCAACGAACGCGACAACACGCTCTCGAAGCTCTACAGGAAGTGGTTTACCCATCTCAGACCCCCAAATCTGCCATGCAGACACGGAATCACGGATCAGCCATCATGGGAATCCTGAATCGGATAGGCCGCAACACGCTCTAGGGAGATGCGGACGACTACGCGCCCTGCATCGACAGGCTACGCGCGAAATCCGCTCACGTCAAACCCCGAAAGGGCGTCAGTCGTCGCTGCGTTCCTTGAAGCTCAACCCGATGAACTCAGGGGTGTGATCGCCAAGGCCCATGACCTTGGGACCGCGGTCATTATTGCGGTCGTTGCCGCCGGATCGCCCCTTGCCGCCTCGGCTGCTTTCCCGGCGCGGTTGCGGCTCGGCGGGTTTCTCGTCGCGGGGCTCAGCGGGGGCCTCTATGCTCTTTGGCGTCGTCTCCGCTTCGGCCTCGGCCTTGGGCCTTGCGTCGTCCTTCTTGCGGCCGCGGGACCGGCTGCGCCTAGGCTTTTCATCGCGGGCGGTGTCCGCTTGCTCGTCGGCGTCGCCCGTGGCCTCGGTTGAAGCGCCAAGCGGGTTTTCCAGACGCGGGATTTCGCGCTGCACCAGCCGCTCGATGTCGGACAGGTTGCGTTCGTCCCTGGGCACGCAGATCATGATCGCCTTGCCGTCGCGCCCCGCGCGACCGGTCCGGCCGATCCGATGCACGTAGTCTTCGGCGTGGCTCGGAACATCGTAGTTGAACACATGGCTGACTGCGGGCACATCAAGGCCGCGTGCTGCCACGTCGGAGGCGCACAGAAAGCGCAAGCTGCCTTCGCGAAACCCGTCAAGCGTGCGTGTGCGCTGGCTCTGGTCCAGATCGCCATGGATCGGGGCCGCGTCATAGCCATATTTCTTGAGGGACTTGGCGACCACATCCACATCCGTCTTGCGGTTGCAGAAGATGATGGCATTGGTACATTTTTCACCTTCGGCATCGATCAGGGCGCGCAGCATCTGCCGCTTTTCGGTGCCTTCGCGGTCCTTGCGCGACGCTTTGAACATCAGCACGCCCTGGGTGATGTTCTCACCCGTGGTGGCCTGGCGCGCGACCTCGACCCGTTCCGGGGCGGAGAGAAAGGTGTTGGTAATCCGCTCGATCTCGGGGGCCATGGTGGCGGAGAAGAACAGCGTCTGGCGCGTGAATGGCGTCAGGCTGAAGATGCGCTCGATATCCGGGATGAAGCCCATGTCGAGCATCCGGTCGGCCTCATCGACGACCATGATCTGAACGCCCGTGAGCAACAGCTTGCCGCGTTCGAAATGGTCAAGCAGGCGGCCCGGCGTGGCGATCAGCACATCGACACCCTTGTCGATCAGCTTGTCCTGCTCGTTGAAGGAAACGCCGCCGATCAAGAGCGCCTTGGTCAGCTTGAGATGCTTGGAATAGGTGTCGAAGTTTTCCGCCACCTGGGCTGCCAGTTCCCGCGTGGGGCAAAGCACGAGACTGCGCGGCATCCGTGCGCGCGCCCGGCCCCGGGCCAGCATGGTGATCATCGGCAGGGTGAAACTCGCGGTCTTGCCGGTGCCGGTCTGGGCGATGCCCAATACATCGCGGCCAAGCAGGGCGGGCGGTATGGCGCCCGCCTGGATCGGAGTCGGCGTTTCATAGCCGGCTTCCTCGATCGCCTTGAGAACTTTCGGATTGAGGTTCAGGTCAGAAAATTTTGTCATATATGTCCGGTTATTGCGGACACGTTCCTGGCCCGCAGCATCATCCATGTCGGCCCGAATGGCCCGAGAGGCGGCCCGTGCCGCGACATGCTGCGCGTGCATAGCAACAACTCCGGTCAGGGTCAAACAGATGTGTATCGGGCGAGCAGTCCAGCGCCGGATGCCGATGCGGCAAGGTATCCTGCCGGGCCTCTAGACCATCATTTCCTTGGTCGCGGTCAGCGTGACGTCCGGATAATCGCGCGCCACCCGGTCGATGTCCCATTGCAGGCGCGTGAGGTATACGATGTCGCCGTCGTGGTCATGGGCGATGTGCTGCTTGTTGCTTTCGGTGAATTTCTCGACGGCCTGTTTCGGGCCGCTCACCCACCTTGCGGAGGTGAACTGCGAAGCCTCGAAGCGCACGGGCAACCCGTATTCGAGCTCGATCCGGCTTGCGAGCACCTCGAACTGCAACTGGCCGACGACGCCCACGACGAAACCGGAACCGATCGAGGGTTTGAAGACCTTGGCGGCACCTTCCTCGGCGAATTGCATCAGCGCTTTCTCAAGGTGTTTGGCCTTCATCGGATCGCCTGCGCGAACGCCTTGCAGCAGCTCGGGCGCGAAGGAGGGGATGCCTGTCACCCGGATCGCTTCGCCTTCGGTCAGCGTGTCGCCGATGCGCAATTGCCCGTGGTTCGGAATGCCGATGATGTCGCCCGCCCAGGCCTCTTCCGCCAGCTCGCGGTCGGCGGCCAGGAACATCACCGGGTTGGTGATCGCCATCGGTTTCTTCGTGCGCACATGGGTCAGTTTCATCCCGCGCTCGAAGTGCCCCGAGGCGAGACGCACGAAGGCCACGCGGTCGCGGTGTTTGGGGTCCATGTTGGCCTGCACCTTGAAGACGAAGCCGGACACTTTTGTTTCTTCCGGCAGGATCTGGCGCGGCTCGGCAGACTGGATCTGCGGCTCGGGTCCATAGGTGGCGATGCCGTCCATCAACTCCTTGACGCCGAAGGAGTTGATTGCGGAGCCGAACCAGATCGGCGTGAGCGAGCCTTCGTGCATTGCCGCGATATCCAGCGGCGGTAGCAGTTCGCGCGCCATTTCAAGGTCTTCACGCAGCTTCTCCAGCAAGGCCGCTGGAACATGCTGGGCGAGTTTGGGATCGTTGAGGCCGTTGATTTCGATGGAGGCGGCGACGCGGTTGCGGTCCGCACGGTCCATCAGTTCCAACCGGTCGCGCAGGATGTCGTAGCAGCCCAGGAAATCGCGGCCCTGGCCGATGGGCCAGCTTGCCGGGGTCACGTCGATGGCGAGGTTTTCCTGGATCTCGTCGATGATCTCGAAAACGTCGCGGCTTTCGCGGTCCATCTTGTTGCAGAAGGTCAGGATCGGCAGGTCGCGCATCCGGCAAACTTCGAAGAGTTTCTGGGTCTGGCTTTCGACGCCCTTGGCGCCATCGATGACCATCACGGCCGCATCCACCGCCGTGAGCGTGCGGTAGGTGTCTTCGGAGAAATCCGAGTGGCCCGGCGTATCCACGAGGTTGAAGCGGTATTGCTTGAAGTCGAAGGACATGGCCGAGGCCGAGACGGAGATTCCGCGGTCCTTCTCCATCGCCATGAAATCCGACCGCGTCCGCCGTGCCTCGCCCTTGGCCCGGACCTGTCCGGCCATCTGGATCGCGCCGCCGAAGAGCAGGAATTTTTCGGTCAGCGTCGTCTTGCCCGCATCGGGATGCGAGATGATCGCGAACGTCCGGCGACGGGCGATTTCCGGGGGCAGATCGGGGCGGTTTCGGGCTGTGTCGAGCATGTCTGCGCTATAGGCGAGGGGCGGGTGCAGTGCAAGGCACTCTGCTGTTCCCCCGGATGCACCCTTCGTGCGCTGATCCGGCGCTACCCGGCCGAGGCGCGGCGCAGCAGATCGGCGGCATCCGCGCGCTGCAACAGGTCTTCCGGCACGTCCATGTCAAAGCGACCTGTCCCGCGGCCATCGCTCGGTTGGCCGGACAGATCGCGCGCGACCTCGTCTGGCAGCAGCGAGGCGGTCCGGGCATCCACGCGCATGGATTCGGCGGCAATGCCTTCGGCAAAAATGATCTGGTGCCGGTCGAAAATGATCTGGAAGTAGTCTATGAAACCGCCCGGTTGCACCGTGATGTCTCGCCCGTTCACCAGATGCCGCGCCCGTACAGTCAGTTCGGAGCGGCCAGCGCAAAGCCGGTCCCGACGCTGGTAGATGAAGAGGCGGTGATCCGGGCTGACCAGCAGATCACCTGCATTGTTCAGCGCCCCGGCCGCGATGCGCACAGGGGCGAATTCACCCGCCGCGCGTTGCGTGCTGCGGCCAATCCAGCGGATCCGTTGCACGCCGTCATTGCGGGTGAGGACAGGGTCTCCGACCTTCAGGTCCTCGACTGGACACTGCTGGCCGCCGCCAAGGGTGATTTGCGTGCCACGGGCGAAGGCGGCGCAGGAAATCTGCGCGAATTTGGCTCGGGCAGCGATGGTGTCGAGCCCGACGAGTCGGTAGGCGGCGCCTGGCAGCAGGGGAGAGAGCGGCAGAAGATAGATCTCGGAGATGTTCGAGGCCGCGTCGACCTCAACAAGGACCAGTGCTTCGGTCACCGCCGCGCCCGGCGCCATGAGGCTCAAGGCACAATCGATGTGGATGGTCGCACCGGGATGGCCGGTCTCGGACGAAAGTGCTACGGAGCGGGCACCGTCTGGCGCGCAACTCAGGGTCAAGGAGGTGGTGCTGCTGTCCGCGGACACTTGGTAGGTATCGTCCAACACGAGGTCATCGGCGAGACCCAATCCGTCGCCTTCGTTCGCGCCGATCACGACCCTGAAATCGCAGGCGCGGTAGACCGGTACCGTCAGCTTGGGCGTGGGATCTGCAGGCAGGTAGGACATCTTACCGTTAATCACTCATACATGGTTTCCCGACATTAGCGCCGGGAATGTGTTGCGCCAAGGCCAATCTTTTGGCGTTTTGCTGGTTTTTCCAGTATCTTACATGGTGTAAGCGCCACAATCACAACCGGGAGTATGACATGGATCTGGGAATAAAAGGTAAACGGGCACTGGTCTGCGCCTCGTCGAAAGGGCTGGGGCTCGGGTGCGCCGAAGCCCTTGCCGCGGCGGGGGTGGATCTGGTGATGAACGCCCGCGGGTCAGAGGCGCTGGAAGCTGCGGCGCAGGCGATTCGCGATGCGCATGGCGTCGAGGTCGTCACGGTCGCCGCAGATATCACCACCGAAGCGGGCCGCGCGGCGGTGCTCGAAAAGGCGCAAGGCGTGGATATTCTCGTGACCAATGCAGGCGGGCCACCGCCGGGCATGTGGCACGATTGGGACCGGGAGGATTTCATCAAGGCGCTCGATGCCAATATGCTGACGCCGATCGCGCTGATCAAGGCACTGGTGCCCGGAATGATGGAGCGCGGGTGGGGCCGGGTGGTCAATATCACCTCGCAATCGGTCAAGGCACCGATCCCGACGCTGGGCCTGAGCAACGCCGCTCGGACCGGATTGACGGGTTACGTTGCCGGCACGAGCCGTCAGGTGGCATCCAGGGGCGTGAACATCAACAACCTGCTGCCGGGCATCCATGCGACGGACCGCGCGGAAGCACTCGACGGACCGGTGGCCAAGCGCGAGGGCATCACGCTCGAGGAGGCGCGGGCGCGGCGTTCTGCGACGATTCCGGCCGGGCGCTACGGCACGCGGGAAGAGTTCGGCGCGGCCTGCGCCTTCCTCTGTTCGGTGCACGCGGGTTTCATCGTGGGCCAGAACATTCTGCTTGATGGTGGCGGCACAAACGCGACGATCTGAGCCCGGCGTGGCGTGATCGCTGCCCGCTCACGTTTGCGACAGCACGCATGGGTGGTGCTGGCAGCGACCCCGAGGCTGCGCTACCGCTTGACGCGTGTCGCAAGGGGCGCAGAACACCGTGCAAGCAATGATCCTGATCGGACTTTTTGGCGCTGTCGTCGTCGCGAGCCTTTTTGTGGCGCCACGCCGCGTGACCGTGGAGGGGTTCTTCGGCGGCACCGGCGAAACCGGTGCCGCGCCCGGGCTCTGGGTTCTGGTTCTGAGCCAGGTTACCACCTGGATATTCGCGCGCTCGCTGATGAATGCTGCGATCCTCGGCTATTATTTCGGCATAATGGGAACGCTGGCCTATGCTGCCTACTACGGTTCTTTCCTGACAGGGGGCTATATTGTCGGGCACCTGCGCCGCTCGGGCGCCACCTCGGTGCAGGATTGGCTGGGCGGGCAATTCGGCGCGCCGGGGCGAGGCTGCTACAACCTCGTCATCGGGTTGCGTCTGCTGTCCGAAGTCTTCGCCAACTTGCTGGTGGTGGGGCTGATCTTCGACGCGGTTCTGGTGGGCAGCGGCACCATGGCCATCGTCGTGGTGTCCCTCCTGGGGCTGGCCTATTCGGCCTGGGGCGGGCTCAGCGCTTCGCTGCGCACCGACGTGGTGCAGATGGTGCTTTTCATCGTGGCCTTCGGGTTCGCATTCGGTGCGCTGCTTTTCAGCCCGGAGTTTTCGCTGGCCGCGGTGCTGACCGCGTCCGGTGTGTCAGGCAGCGCCAATGGCTGGGTGTTGCTGGCGGTGGCGGCTTTGCAGGTCTTCTCCTATCCCGCGCATGATCCGGTGATGATGGACCGCGGATTTCTCGCCAATCCCGAGACGACCCGGCGTTCTTTCCTGCATGCTTTCTGGATCTCCACGCTCTGCATCATCGCCTTCGGCTTCTTTGGCATCCACGCGGGGCTGGTCGGGGCGGCATACGAGGGTGAACTCTTGGGCACCTGGGCCGGGATGTTCCCGACTTGGGTCTTTGTGCTGCTCATGGTGTCGCTGCTGGTTTCGGCGCTCAGCACGCTCGATTCCGCCCTTGCCTCCTCGGCGCGCCTCGCCGTGGAGGAACTGGCTCTCACCGCGCGCACCCTGTCCGGGGGGAGGCTGGTGATGGTTTTCGTGATGGCGCTGGGCACTGCACTCACGCTCTGGGGCAATGCAACGCTTTTCGATGCCGTCGCCGTCAGCGGGACGGCATCGATGTTTCTCGCACCGGTCCTGTTCGTCGGGCTGGTGAGGCGCCGCAGGGTGGCGCTCTGGGGGTATATGCTGGCCTTCGGTGCGGCGATGCTGGGCTCCTTTGCCTATCTGGCACGGGACTGGGGGCCGGTGCTCGCCGTGCTGCCCGAGGCACATAAGTATGTCCAGCTTCTGGCGATCTGCGTTGCAGTTCTGGCTTTCGGCTTCGCGGCGGTGCTTGCGGCAGCGCGGAAGGGCTGATAGCCCCTAATCCGAGAAAATCCATCGGATTAGCCGGAGACCCGCGTGCCGCCCCCGCCACCGAGGCTTGAAATCAGGAACCTGCGCCGCGCCTTCGAAGGGCGCGCCGTGGTCGACGACGTGTCGCTGACAATCATGCCGGGGCAGGTGACTTGTCTTCTGGGGCCATCGGGTTGCGGCAAGTCCACGACGCTGCGGATGATCGCGGGCGTGGAGATGCAGGACAGCGGCGAGATCCACGTCGATGGCCAGCTGATCTGCGACACGGTTTACCGGGTGCCGCCCGAGCGGCGTGAGATCGGTCTGATGTTTCAGGACTTTGCGCTCTTTCCGCATCTCAGCGTGGCGGATAACGTGGCCTTCGGGATCAAGACCCGTGACAAGGCCGCACGCCGGGCGCGGGTGCGCGAATTGCTCGAACGGGTGGATCTCGCGCGTTTCATCGACGGCTATCCGCACCAGCTCTCGGGCGGCGAGCAGCAGCGGGTTGCGCTGGCCCGAGCCCTGGCCCCGAAGCCCAAGATCATGCTGATGGACGAGCCCTTCTCCGGTCTCGACAACCGCCTGCGCGACGGCATCCGCGACGAGACCCTGACCATCCTCAAGGAAGAGGGCACCGCGGTCTTGCTGGTCACACATGAGCCCGATGAGGCGATGCGCATGGCCGACGAGATCGCACTGATGCGCGACGGGCGGATCGTGCAGCAGGGCGCGCCCTACAACGTTTACACGCGCCCGGTGGACCGCGCGGCGGTGGCCTTCTTCTCCGATGCCAATGTGCTCAAGGCGAGGGTCAGCGGGGCGCTGGCGCAGACGCCCTTCGGCCGGTTTCTGGCGCCGGGCGTGCCCGACGATACGCCCGTCGACATCGTGTTTCGCCCGCAACATGTGCGCATCGACTTTGATCGCAACGGGCAGGGACCTTTGCCCACGGCGAGCGACGGCACCGCGGCCCGCGGCGTGGTGAAACGGGCGCGCTTCATGGGCAACGAAAGCCTTGTGGAGTTCGCCATGGATTTCGACGGGTCGGTGCTGAAGGCCACGGTGCCGAACGTCTTCCTGCCGAAGCCGGGCACGGTCATGTGGCTGACGATCCGGCGCGACAGGTGCTTTGTCTTTACCGCGAAAACGAAGGGATAGGCGATGAAACGGCTGATGGTGGAATTCGGCATGGGCACGTCGCTCAGGCGGGGCGACTATACCGAAGCGGCGGTGCGCGCTGTCCGCGATGCGCTCTGGCACAATTCGATCAATCTCGCCGAGCTTTTCGGCTTCGAGAAGACCGACATGCGCATTCTGGTCGACATCGGCGTGCAGAAACCCGATCAGGTCGATGTGACGAAGGTCCTGGAAGTATTCCCTTACGGTCAGGCGGAGGTCCGGGTGCATCACGGCGGGCTTGATGCAGCGCGCCCCGAAGGCACCGGCAACCCCACGATCATGGCCAATGTAGCGCTGACGGTGGGTTTCGACATGGAGCGGGCAGATGGCTGAACAGCGTTTGATCATCGAAATGGGCATGGGCAACGACCTGCACGGGCAGGACTATACCAAGGCCGCGAAACGGGCCATCGAGGACGCGTTCCGCCATTCCTCCTTGCCGCTTTTCCCGACGCTGGGCCTCAGTCATTCGGAGATGCGGGTGCAGGTGACCGTGGGGGTGCAGAAGCCCGACGCCGTGGATGTTGAGGCCTTGACCGCTACCCTGCCGCGGGGGCGGGCGGAGGTGCGCGTGGTCAAGGGCGGGCTCAACGTGGGCGAGGGTGATGATCCAATCGTGATCGCGCAGGCCAGTGTCGAGGCCTTCCTGCCGCCGCAGACCGGATGGCGCTTGAAGCGCTGAAGGCGCATCAGGCGTCGAGCAGATGAAACCGGCCGGATGCGGATGCCCCCGGCCGGGCGGTCACTCCGACGTAGCGTCAGAAACCCAACTTTGCACCATTGGCTTTGAAGGCCTTTGCATTTGCATTGCCGTTCTTTTGCTTGCCAGCATTGTGCCGATACCACTCGGTTTTGTCAGGCAGGAAACGCTCCCAGACGACACCGTCGGGTGCGGTCTGAAACTCCCAGCAGCCTTTCCAGTCATCGTTTTTGACTGTGTTGCTCTCCATCCAGTAGTAGGTGGCCTCCTGGCATAGCTTGCCGCTGGTGGTGATGTACCACTTGCCCTTGCCATAGTCTTCGCCCTTTCTGCCCGTGCTCTCGAAGACACCGCCCGGTCCCCAGTAGGCGCTGCCGCCACTGTTCCAGAATGATGTCTTGCCGTTGAAAAGCCGGGCTATTTCCTGTGGATCCGTAGGCGTCGAGCCTTTGGGCGGGTTCTTCTCCGCAAAAGCTGCAGGGGTGGAGATGAGTAAGAACGCGACCGCAAAGGCCGCGAATTTCGCGAAAAAACGAAACATATGCTATTCCTTCAAAAATGAACTTTGTTGAACGAGCGAAGATAAAAAAGTTCGCTCACGCAGATTGTAACACGAATCGGCCCTCGAATCACCCGGCCTGATACAGTTATGCTGCGCCTCGGATGCTGGCGGGCTCCCGCCTGTACACGCAGAGTTTGCTTTACAGCGCTCGCGGGGGAACTTATTGAGGCACTACCGGTTCAGGCTTGGATCGGAACAACAAGAAACGAGGATGACGACATGAAAAAGAGCGGCGTTATTTCTGTTCTGGCGGTGATGGGCCTGCTTTCGGCCTGTGCAACAACACCGGAACAGCAAAAACAGGTTGGATGCGTGGGCGCAGGTGTTGCCGGCGCACTTGTGGGGGCCGCTGTCGGAAATCAGTTTGGCGGGGGGTCCGGCAAGGACATCCTGACCGCCGGTGGTGCAGTTGCAGGCGGCGTGGCCGCAAACAACGCAGCCGGTTGCTGATGAGCGATCACGTCACGGGCTACATCCTGTGACGTGAAGGGGTGCTGTTTCGGCCCGAACCGGAGCAGCACGCCGCGTTTTCCCGGCGACCTTCTGGGGTACACCGGTTTCGAGCTTGCCAAGCGGTCTGACCTGCAACACGCGGGTGGTCACACCTGCCGGGAAGAATCTTGCGGTTCTGACCCGGTCCTGAGCGCAAGGATTCGTTTCCACACCTCCAGCCCTGCATCAGTCAGCCGCTCCGGCATGAAGACAAAACAGACCGCGATCAGCACGAAAAGCGCGTTCCCGAAGAGCACCAGCGACAGGTGCGGGTCGAGAAACAGGAAGAGCGCAAGAAAGCCCCAAAAGGCGACATTGGCGGCGAGCGTGAAATCCTTGGCGAAGGCCTGAATTACCCGCGACTTGATGCTTTCGTAGAAGCCAGTGCGGGCGCCTTCGGCCAAATCGCCGTGCGCCTCGGGCGGGTTCGGTTCGGGGTCCTGCACGGGTGGCTCCAGCGCGGGCAGGGCGCGCAGGCTGAAGTCGCGTTTCTGATCCGTCATCATGCTGCGGATCGATGCCATCAGCGCCTCATCCGACGCCGGGCTTGGAACCCCTTTCAGCAAGTCGATCCCGTCAGGCAGTTTTGCGCGGCGCCGAGCGGCGTCAGGCCCGATGTCCTTGACATGTGCCCCGATCAAAGCGCGCTGCAGATCATGGTCGTTGGGTTGCGGACGCTCCGCAGCGGTCCGGATCAGTGTCCCAAGCAATTCCTGTGCCGCAGCTTCCACCGCGGCAGCCCAGGCGGCAGGAGGTACTTCGGGCACGACCGGCTTCATCAGCGGTGCGGCGGGCAGCGCATGCTCCGATCCAGATCGCGAGATCGCCTCCGCTTCGCCACGCGAGGGGCGTGCGGCTGGGACGATGTCGTCGAATTTGTCGAAGATCTGGTCGGAAACCTGGTCAATCGCGGAGAACCGATTTCGGTGTACGGTACGGGGCTTGTCCTGATGCATCTCGTTACAAACAATCCTGGCCGCCCCCGACCATATTCGCCTTTATCGAGGCGAAACATGGCGAAAATAAGGCGCTTTAACAGAAAATTAACGCATTCCCTGCGCGGCGCGGGTACTGTCTCCGGCGACTAGGGTGCGGGTCAGGGTCGGTAGTCCGCGAGTGTCTTGCCCGGTTCGTCAACGAAGAGTTCAGGCAGGGCTTCGGCGCTGGTGATCAAATCGACGCGGAAAACGCGGAACGCCGCCCGCCATTCGCACCAGGCGGTCATGGTCCAGACCCTGCCCCAGTATTCCATGTGCAAGGGCCGCACCACGCGGGTCGTCACCGCGCCGTCCTTCGAGGTATAGACCAGCCGGAGTTTCTGCCGCGCACGGATCGCGGCGCGCAAAGTCGGCATATGGGCAAAGCCGCGTGCGGCATCGGCGAAAGGGTAGACCGCGAATTTCCATGCGTCCGCTTCGGCGATGGTTTGGGTCGGCAAAACGGCGTCCACCTTGTCGGCGAGGCTCAGGGCGGCGGCCTTCAGATCGGGGTCGGCGGCTTCCGCCACGATGGCCATGCCGAGGTTGAGCGCCTCCAGTTCCGCCACCGTCAGTGTCAGGGGCGGTAGGGTGATGGCTTCGGTAATCATGTAGCCGACGCCGCGCTCGCCCTGCACCGGCACGCCCGAGGCGACCAGCGTATCCATGTCGCGGTAAATGGTGCGAATGGAGACCTCGAGGCGTGCGGCGATATCCTGCGCGCGGTGCAGTTTGCCGTCGCGCAGAATCCCGATGATGTCGAAGAGGCGGTCAGTCCGTCGCATGGGCCTCGCGGTCGAAGGACAGATGAATTGTTGCGTGTCGCATTTCCATTCCGGAGGGCGCGATCATCGCCAGGAAGGGGCCGGCCTCGGGGCGCTCGAAGAGGGCCTTGGCGGCGCGCTTGGCCTGCGCGAGCGATGTCCAGGTGATATGGTCGGTCCAGAGCCCGGCGTCATCGACGCTGAGTGTGCGAGACCGCATCGCCCCGGTGCTTTTCAGGAAAGGCGTGAGGGCGGCAGCGGCAGCGACGAAGGCTTCAGCATCGGTGTGCGCCTTGAGGCGGAAGGTGACGATTTCGGAAACGGTGGTGTCGGTCATGTGGTCGATCCTTGTGTCAGTGGTTTTCGGTACGGCCGTTTTGACAGATCACAACTGACATAAACCTGTCAGTTGTGTTTGGCGAGGGAGAAATTCTTTAACTGCGGCACCCGATTCCTGGCTTTCCCGGCGCTTTGACGCTTCTGCCGGCGGGACGTTTTGCGTAGAACCGGGGCCGACAGGAGGCTCTTCGCGGGCCGTACTCATTCTGGGAGAAGATCCATGTTGAACAATATCGGCCTGCCGGGCCTTCTGCTGATCGCCGTCGTGGTGCTGGTGCTCTTCGGACGCGGCAAGATCTCAAGCCTCATGGGCGAAGTGGGCAAGGGCATCACTTCGTTCAAGAAAGGCATCAAGGAAGGCCAGGACGAGATCACCGCCGCCACCACAGAAGCCAAGGACGTGACCCCCGAGACCGAGAAGGACAAGGTATAAACCATGTTCGATATCGGCTGGACGGAGATGCTGGTCATCGGCATCGTCGCGCTCATCGTCGTGGGGCCGAAGGACCTGCCGGTGCTCTTCAAGACGCTGGGGCAGTTCGTCGGCAAGGCCAAGGGCATGGCGCGCGAATTCAGCCGGGCGATGAATGATGCCGCCAATGAATCCGGGGTCAAGGATGTCACCAAAACCCTGAAGGCCGCGACCGATCCGATCAATTCCGCCATGGACGGCGTGAAATCCGCAGCCAAGGATCTGGGTAAGTTTGATCCGGACAGCGAAACCGGCAAACTGTCGGCGGAGCGCGCGGAGAACATGAAGAAGATTCAGGCAGCGACTGCCCGTGCGGCGGCGGACCGGAAACTCAAGGAAGCTCAGGAAGCCCAGACCAAGGCCGCCGAGCTTGAAGCCGCGGTGACGCCTGCGCAAAAGAGTGACACATGAGTTCATCCGACGAGATCGACGACAGCGCAGCCCCGCTGATCGAACACCTGGCGGAGCTGCGCACACGGCTCATACGCTCCGTCCTCGCCTTTCTGGTGGGGATGATCATCTGTTTCACGGTGGCGACGCCGATCTTCAATTTCCTGACCGATCCGCTCTGCACGGTTCTCAACGAGCGAGGGCAGAACTGCGACCTGATCTTCATCAGCCCGCAGGAAGGCTTCTTCGTGGCGATCAAGGTCTCGCTGCTGGGTGGCTTCATGCTCGCCTTCCCGGTGATCGCGCACCAGATGTGGCGTTTCGTGGCGCCCGGTCTTTACAAGAGCGAAAAGGGTGCCTTCCTGCCCTTCCTGATCTCCTCGCCGGTGATGTTCCTGCTGGGGGCGAGTTTCGCCTTCTATGTGGTCACGCCGCTTGCCTATGACTTCTTCCTTGGCTTCCAGCAATTCGGCGATAGCGGCGAGGCGGTCGTGGGCGATCCCGCGACCTCGCCGGGGCTCAGCGTGGTGTTCCAGGGCTCCGCACAGGAGTATCTGAACCTGACGATCAAATTCATCGTGGCCTTCGGCATGTGTTTCCAATTGCCAGTGCTGCTGACGCTGATGGGCAAGGCGGGTCTGGTGAGCGCCGAAGGTCTTGGCAACGTGCGCAAATACGCTGTCGTGGCGATCCTCGTGCTCGCCGCCATCGTGACGCCGCCCGACGTGATCACTCAGCTTATTCTCTTCGTGGTGGTCTACGGGCTTTATGAAGTGTCGATTTTCCTTGTGCGGCGCGTGGAGACCAAGCGCGAGGCCAAACTGCGCGCCGAAGGCTATTACGACGACGAGGATGCGACCACGTGATAGACGACCCGATGGACCGGATTGCCGCCGCGCTCGAGCGGATGGCACCCGCGCCGCAAGCGGCGCCAGATTTTGCAACCGCCTCCGCCTTCGTCTGGCATGTGGGGCCGGACCGGCTCGAGCCCGTGCCGAAAGTCTCGCGCATTGAGCTTGGACTGCTTGTGGGCGTGAACCGTTCGCGCGATACGCTGCTGGCCAATACGGATCAGTTCGCCCGGGGTTTGCCCGCGAACAATGCGTTGCTCTGGGGCGCGCGAGGCATGGGGAAATCGAGCCTGGTCAAGGCGGTACATGCCAAGGTTCATGCAGAGCATCAAGGACTGCGCCTGGTCGAGTTGCAGCGCGAAGACCTGCCGTCGGTGGGGCGTTTGCTCAACCTGCTGCGCACCGCGCCTTACCGCTTCATCCTCTTTTGCGATGACCTGTCCTTCGGCCATGACGACTCGCATTACAAGAGCCTCAAGGCGGTGCTGGATGGCGGGATCGAAGGTCGTCCTGACAACGTGGTGCTCTATGCCACCTCGAACCGCCGCCACCTGATGCCGCGCGACATGATCGAGAACGAGCGCGGTTCCGCAATCAACCCGTCGGAAGCGGTGGAGGAGAAGGTTTCGCTGTCGGACCGGTTCGGGCTGTGGCTGGGCTTTCACGCTTGCGACCAGGACCAGTACCTGGCGATGATCCGAGGTTATTGCGATGCCTATGGTGTCGAGATCGACGCGGACACCCTGCATGCGGAAGCGGTGGAATGGCAGGCAACCCGCGGCTCGCGGTCAGGCCGTGTCGCCTGGCAGTATTTCACCGATCTCGCGGGACGCAAGGGTGTCGCTCTGAGCGGTTGACCGGCTTGCGGAAGGGGATGACCCTTGCGCCGGTCTTGGCCGTGGCACAGTGTCTTTGCAAGGAAATGCTGAGTTCTTTGCAAACACCCATCCGCCTGTTTCCAAGGGAGAAATAGGCGGCGACCGTTGGAGTGCCTGTGTCATTGGCATAGGTCATCGGCTCAGGCACCTCGCTTCGAAACTGCGCAGGCAGGGCGCGACCTTGGCGCCGAAGTCCCGGTCTCGCGGCACCAGGGCCGCAATCTCTCGTCGTGCGGCATCCGAGAGCGTCGAAAGTGCCACATCGCCCGGATAAAGGCTCTCGGCCCAGATGCCTTCCGCTTGCACGAGGTGGTGCGAGTCAAAGAGCAGATGATGGTAGCGCACGAGACCGCCGGTCCTGCGATAGACGCCATCATGGGACAAGAGATCGACCGCCCGCACCAGCACCTCGCCGGTGCCATAGAGCAGTTCGGCGCGCCAATCCTGCACCAGCACCGCATGTTGCGGCGAGACCATGAGGTCCCGGGTGTTGCCCAGAACGCCCTTGGAGATCACGATGGGTGCAAGATCTTGCCGGGCGGCCACATGGGTCTCGCTCCGCCAGCGCAACGGTTGCAGTCCTGCGTCCCTTGTCAGGATCAAGTCGGAGGCTCTCAGGCTTTCCACCGGGCGCAGGCCTTGGTCCGTCTCGATCAGCGTGCCGGACAGAAAGCAGACCACCGCGGCGCCAAGATCGGCATGCTCCACCCCGTCGTCGTTCTCGACGATGCCGACGAAAGTCAGGTCGGTGTCCTTCGGCGGCATGCCGTCGGGGAAAACCAGGAAGTAGCCGTTTTCATTGCCGGCCTCGATGGTGTCGCTGTTGTCGAGATCCACATCGATCACGCCGACGCGCCAGGTCTGCACACCGTCCGTCACGGTGAAGGTGTAGTCCCAGATGACCTGCCGGTCGGTGCCATCGACCTCGACGGTCTGGGCCCGGTTGCGACCGATCTGCAGGTTGCGGTCAATCTGCTCGTTCGTGGGATCGCCGTTGAAGGTGGTTTCGCTGTTGCGGGCTTCCTCGACCACGAAGGGGTTCCGCGTTCCGGTCCAGCGCCACACACTGCCCGGCGTGACGCGATAATCGATCGCCGCACCACCTGTGGTGCTGGTCTGCGATCCCAGGATCGCATCGGCGTATCGGAAGAAGGCAGGCATTGCGGCTCAGTCCAATGGATAACAAATCATCGGACTGTTTCTGCACGAGAAACGCGGCATGCAGATGGCCAAAGCCCCAGAACTGCGGCAATCAAATGGCCATTTCAGGGAAATTACCGAGAAATGGCTTCAGCTTATCGGATAGGTTGAATTACCTCAGCGCAGATAGGGCATCGGATCGACGCTGTCGAAGCCTTTGCGGACTTCGAAATGCACATAGGCGTCATTGCCGCTGCGCAGCTTGGCGATCTGTTGGCCCTTGGCGACCGTCGCGCCCTTTTCCACCGCGACATCGGTCACGTTGGCATAGACGGTGAGTAGTTCCGGATCATGGCGGATGACGATGATCGGAATCCCGTCGGCGCTCTTGGTGATGGCGGCGACAGTGCCTGCATCCGCTGCCCCCACCGCTGCGCCGTCGGCTGCCTTGATGTTGATGCCTTCGTTCGTGCCCTTGGAGTATTCGCGGATGATGGACCCGGTTACCGGGAAGGCCATACGCCCGCCGGAGGTGGTCTCGGTCGGCTTGCCGACATCTACCGCGGGGGCCGCGGCCACGGGCGCCACCTTTTCGGGCTCGGGCAGGGGCTTGGCGGCACTGGGCGGCGTCGGTGTCGGCGATCCGGCGCCCGGCGGCGGCACCGCCGGGGCGGCGGCGACCACGGGGGCGGCCTGTTGCGCCACGGGAATCAGCAGGTATTGCCCTTCGCGGATCGAGAAATCGGGGCCGAGACCGTTCCACTCCGCCAGCGATTTGACGGGCACGCCGTAGAGGCGGGCGATGGTGTAGGCGGTCTCACCCCGTTCGACCTTGTGCCGCACGGGTTCCTCGCCGGTCTGCGGGCGCGGTGCGGCGGCGGGTGCCGCTGCGGCGGGCGGCAGCGCTGCGGTCTGGACACCGCCCGATGTCGACGGCGCGCGCTCGATGGCGCCGCCCGCAAGCGTGCCGATATCGACGCCACCCGGCTGGATCGGGCCGCTGCCGATGGCACCGGTGGCAGGGGAGGGTTCGGTCACGCGCTTGGGCAGAGCGATCACTTCTCCGCGGCGCAGCGGCGTGTCGGGCTCGATCCCGTTGAAGCGGGCGAGTTCGGAAGGGGCGAGACCGAGGCGGGTGGCCATCGAGTTGATCGTGTCGCCGTTTTCGGCCAGCGCGACCTGGTAATTGGGATAGGAGATCACGCCGCGATCATCGGGGTTGGGACGGTCGGCGGTGACGACCTGCGGGGTCGTCGGCGCACTCAATCCGTCGCGCAGATCGTAGTCGAACTGCTGTCCGCAGGCGGACAGGAGGGCAAGGGCGCTGACAGTCACGAGCGACAGGCGCAGGGCGCGGCGCGGGGTGGATAGGGTCATCTGCTGGTCCTCAATCGTCTGGCGTACGGCGTGCATCGGTTCATCCCGACGCTTATGGCGAAACTATAGCAGCTTATGTGTCTTTTCCCAAGCCTTCCAGCAAGGGAACGAAACGAACCTGGCGCAATTCTTCGTAGTCGTAGCCTTGGGCGGTCTTGTGCACGACGATAAGGTGCTGAACGGCGTCGGACTGGCCCACGGGGATCACCATGATGCCGCCCTCCTTTAACTGCTCGAGCAGCGTACTTGGCGGGTCTTCGGCGGCGGCGGTGACGAGGATCCGGTCGAAGGGCGCCTGATCCGGAAGGCCGAAGCTGCCGTCGGCGGTGATGGCGGTGATGTTCGCAAGCCCCATGTCATCAAAGAGGGCGCGGGCCTCGCGCACCAGGCGGCTGTGGCGGTCGACAGTATAGACGCGGCGCGCAAGACGGCTGAGGATCGCAGCCTGATAGCCTGAGCCCGTGCCCACTTCGAGCACCTTGTCGCGCGGGCTGATGTGCAGCGCCTGGGTCATCAGCCCCACGACCGAAGGCTGGCTGATGGTCTGGCCGCAGGCGATGGGCAGCGGCATGTCCTCATAGGCGCGAGACGCGAAGATCCCGCGAACGAAGGGCCCGCGGTCGATGGCCTCCATCGCGGACAGCACGCGCTTGTCCGTCACGCCCTTGGAGCGCAGCGTGTAGAGAAACTGCATCTTGCGGGTTGCGTCGTCGGTCATGATGCGATGCCGGAGAGGTCCTTCATGGCGTCATGGGCGGTGAGGTCCGCGCGCATGGGGGTGACGGAGATATAGCCATCGAGGTTGTCGGCCGCATCCGTGCCAGGTGCTGTGCGCACCTGCTGGTTGCCGCCCCTGATCCACAAAAAACGTTTGCCGGACGGTGACAGATGCCCCTCGGTGCTGAAGACCGTGCCGCGTCGGAAGCCCTGTGCGGAGAGGCGGATGCCCTTGACATCGGCAGCAGTGACGGGCGGGAAATTGACGTTGTAAAAGAGCCGGTAGCCTTCGGTCTCCTCGGGCGTATGCGCGAGGATGCGGCGCACCACCTCGACCCCGTGGCGCGCGGCGGCGTCGAAGGGATTACCGAGCCCGGTATTGCCGGGGCCATAGTATTGCGACAGGGCGATGGCAGGCAGACCCTGCAGGGCGGCTTCCATGGCGCCGCCGATGGTGCCGGAATAGAGCGTGTTTTCCGCCGAGTTGTTGCCGCGGTTCACCCCCGAGAGCACCAGATCGGGCGGGTTGTCCGTCATCACGTCATGCAGCCCGGCGAGCACGCAATCCGCCGGAGAGCCTTCGGCGGCGAAGCGGCGCGGGCCCATCTCCGCGATCAGCATCGGGTGAGTGTAGCTGATGCAATGTCCGACGCCCGATTGCTCAAAGGCGGGCGCCACGGTCCAGACCTCGCCTTCAGGGCCTGCGATCTCGGTCGCGATTTCGTGCAGGATTTTCAGCCCCGGCGCGTTGATGCCGTCGTCGTTGGTGATGAGAATGCGCATGTCGGCCCCTTTGGGACTTGATAGGCGAGGTCCGTTCGGGCGGCAAGGGCGGAGCCTCCGGCGGGGATATTTAGCGCCAGAAGAAGTTCAAAGCTGCGCGAGCAAGGCCTCGGCTGCCTTTTTGGGTGGGGTCAGGTCGGCGCGATCCTCTCCGGGAAAGAATCGCGCCCGGGTGGCCGTGGGCATCGGTGGGGGGGTGAGGATCCGCACCTTTGGGCCAGTTTTCGCGGTTTCCAACTGCCAGCTGCGCGCCAAGGCGATTTGCGCGGCCTTGCTGGCCCCGTAGCTGCCAAAGAACTTCTCGCCCGCACGTGGGTCGTCGAAGAAGACGGCCTGTCCGCGCTGACCGAGCAGTGGAGCGACAAAGGTGATGAGCGTTGCCGTTGCGGTGACATTGGCGGCCATGGATTTGGCGAGGTCCTTGGCGTCGATGTGGTCGGTTGGGGCCAGCGGGGCCGCGTGCACCGCGCAGTGACACCACAGGTCGAGGCTCCCCCAGCGATCGAAGATGCCGCGGCAGAGCGTCGCCATGGCATCGGTGTTGGTGATGTCCATGGGGGCGAGGGTGGCCTGCCCACCGCTGGCCTGGATCCGGTCGTCGAGTTCTTCAAGCGCGCCCGGCGTCTTTGCGACGGCGATGACATGATGGGTTGCGGCGAGGGCTTCGGCAAGGGCCGCGCCCAGCCCGCGGGAGGCGCCGGTGACGAGGGCTGTCTTGGTCATGGGATCCGTCCTGTCCTGCGCGCAGAGCTATTCGGCGGCGGGTTTCATCTGAAAGCCGCTTTCGATCTGGTCGGCGGGTTTGACGGGGTATTCGCCCGAGAAGCACGCGTCGCAATACTGCGGCTGTTTCGGATTGCGTCCCTGCGCCTCGCCCACGGCACGGTAAAGGCCATCCAGTGAGATGAAGCGCAGGCTATCGACCTGCAGGTGATCCTTCATCTCCTCCTCGGACATGGTCGCGGCCAGCAGCTTCTCGCGCTGCGGTGTATCGACGCCGTAAAAGCAGGGCCAGGCGGTGGGCGGGGAGGCGATCCGGAAGTGGACCTCCTTGGCGCCGGCATCGAGGATCATCTCCTTGATCTTGCGCGAGGTTGTGCCGCGGACCACGGAATCGTCCACCAGGATCACCCGCTTGCCCTGAATGAGCGCGCGGTTGACGTTGAGCTTGAGGCGCACGCCCATGTTGCGGATCTGCTCGGTGGGTTCGATGAAGGTGCGGCCCATGTACTGGTTGCGGATAATGCCCATGGCATAGGGAATGCCGGATTCCAGTGAGAAACCGATGGCCGCGGGCGTGCCGGAATCCGGGACCGGGCAGACGATGTCGGCGTCCACGGGCGCTTCCTTGGCCAGTTCGCGGCCGATGGCCTCGCGGGTCTCGTAGACCGAACGACCCCCGAGAATGGAGTCCGGCCGCGAGAAATAGACATGTTCGAAGATGCAGAAGCGCGGGGCCACGCGGCGGAATGGGAAGTTCGATTCCACACCTTTTTCGGTGATGACCACCATTTCGCCCGGTTCGATCTCGCGCACGAATTCGGCACCGATGATATCGAGCGCACAGGTCTCCGAGCTCAGCGCCCAGCCGTCACCGACCTTGCCAAGCACCAGCGGGCGTACGCCCAGCGGATCCCGCACGCCGATGAGCTTGGTGCGGGTCATGGCGACGACGGAAAACGCGCCTTCCACCCGCCGCAACGCGTCTTCCATGCGTTCGGGGATGTTGCGCTGCAAGGAGCGCGCCATCAGGTGGATGATGCATTCGCTGTCGGATGAGCTCTGAAAGATCGACCCGCGTTCGATCAGCTCGCGGCGCAGGGAATTGGCGTTGGTGATGTTGCCGTTATGCGCGATCGCCGCGCCGCCCATGGCAAACTCGCCGAAGAAGGGCTGTACGTCGCGTATCGCGGTCGGGCCTTTCGAGCCGGCGGTTGAATAGCGCACATGGCCGATGGCGAGCGCGCCGGGCAGGGTTTCCATCACCGCCTGACTGGTGAAATTGTCGCGCACGTAGCCGAAGCGGCGTGCGGACTGGAAGCCTTGCTCGGCATGGTAGCTGACGATGCCACCGGCTTCCTGACCGCGGTGTTGCAGCGCGTGCAGGCCGAGGGCTACGAAGTTCGCGGCCTCGGCCACGCCGATCACGCCGAAAATGCCGCATTCTTCCTTGAGTTTGTCCTCATCGCCCGCGTCACGCAGGTAGGAGGTGTCAAAAGGATGGGCGGGAGGCATCAGCTTGGACAACGGGGCAGCTCCGAATCCGTTTCTTCGGTTGCGACCTATGTAGGGTCTGAAGGGTGCAGTGTCACGAAACTATCACGTGGACGCCGGGATTTGTCGCAGCAGCGCAATGCCTGCGCGTATTTGTGGGCCGATCCGATCATTAGTCGGCAAAATAGCGGTTCTCGGGCCAAGCCGCATCGCGTCAGGATGCGCAGTATCCGACGAGTTCTTCGTATTTGGAGGTCACCCACCCCAGTGCCTGTTCGGGTTCCGCGGCCTGAATCTGGCCGGTGATGCGGGAGAATACGGCAGAGGAGCGGCTTTCATCGACGATCGAATAGCTCTCTCCAGTGATCACCGTGTCGTATACGAAGAAGGCAATCGCCACGAGCAGAAGCCCGCGGGCCACGCCGAAGATGAAGCCCAGCCCCTGGTCGACGCCGCCCAGGGCGGAGCGCTGGACCACGGAGGAAAAGAGTGGCGTGAAGAGCGACACGACAATCAGCGCCACGGCGAACACCGTGGCGAAGGCCGCGATGATCGACAACTCGCAGCTTTTTGCCAGTGTTTCGCCGACGACCGGGATTTCCTGCATCAGGGGCTCGACCTGCGGCGCGAAGAGAAAGCCCAGCATGGCCGCCGCGACCCAGCCGACGATGGCCATGAATTCGCGCACGATGCCGCGCCCGTAGGCAAGAAGCGCCGAGATGACCACAACCAGCGCGACCACGCCGTCGATGAGGGTGAAACCGTCCATTGCTCGTCTTGCCTTTCCTCGCGGCGTTCAGCCTGCGCCAAAGATTTCACCGACAAAGCCCGTCAGGTCGCCCATGGTGTTGAGCGAAATGCCGGGAATGTCGACGGCTTTGCCTCCGCTGGGGGCAATCGCGCTGGTGAAACCAAGTTTTTGCGCTTCTTTCAACCTGTTTTCTGTCTGGGTGGCGGGACGGAGCGCACCGGAGAGGCTGATTTCACCGAAAACTACGGTGTCGGCGGGCAGGGCGGCGTCTTCCCGCGCAGAGAGCAGGGCCGCCGCCACCGCAAGATCGGCGGCGGGTTCGGAGACCTTCAGCCCGCCTGCCACGTTGAGGTAGACATCGAGACCCGCAAAGGGGATGCCGCAGCGCGCCTCCAGCACCGCAAGGATCATCGCGAGCCTGCCGCCGTCCCATCCCACCACGGTACGCCGTGCCTGCGCATGCGGTGAGGGGGCGACAAGGGCCTGAAATTCCACCAGAACCGGCCGGGTGCCTTCGACGCCGGCAAAGACCACCGACCCGGGCGATGGTTCGCCACGCTCCGACAGAAAGAGCGCCGAGGGGTTCGAGACCTCCGCGAGCCCCGCGCCAGTCATTTCGAAGACGCCGATCTCATCGGCAGGGCCGAAGCGGTTCTTCACCGCGCGCAGGATGCGGAACTGGTGCCCGCGCTCGCCTTCGAAATAAAGCACGGTGTCGACCATATGTTCCACCACTCGGGGGCCCGCGATCTGGCCATCCTTGGTGACGTGGCCCACCAGAATGACGCTCACGCCCTTGCGCTTGGCGAAATTGGTCAGCTCATGCGCCGAGGCGCGGACCTGGCTGACCGAGCCTGGGGCCAATTCCACGTTGTCGGCCCACATGGTCTGGATCGAATCGATGATCGCGAGATGCGGTCTTTCTTCCTCCAGCGTGGTCAGGATGTCGCGCAGGTTGGTTTCAGCCGCGAGTTTCACCGGCGCATCCGAGAGCCCGAGCCGCTGGGCGCGCATTCGGACCTGGGCAGAGGCCTCCTCGCCCGAGACATAGATCGTCTTGAGCCCCGAGCGCGCGAATTGCGCCGCCGCCTGCAGGAGCAGGGTGGATTTGCCGATGCCGGGGTCGCCGCCCACCAGGATGGCGGAGGAGGGCACGAGACCCCCACCCAGCACCCGGTCGAGCTCGTCGATGCCCGAGTGGGTGCGCGGCGGCGGGGTTTCCTCGGTCGAAAGGTCGGTGAGCGTCAGCGCTGCGCCGCGCTTGCGGCCCAGCGACTTCGCGGGTCCGGCGGAGATGCCCGCATCCTCGGAGATCGTGTTCCACGCGCCGCAAGCCTCGCAGCGACCGGCCCATTTGGTGGTGACGTTGCCGCAGGCAGCACATGAATAGGAAGGGGATTTTGCCATGGTGTCGGTGTGCCCCAGACGCGGGTCTGCGTCAATTGCGCTGGGCTTCGGTGCGCCAGCCGATCAACAGCGAGGCGAGGATCAGCGCGGTGAAGAGATAGAGGCCCCAGGCGATCTCGACCCGGCCGACGCCGATGCCCTTGGTGATCACCACATAGAGGGCAATCAGGAACACATCCGCCATCGCCAGTTTGCCCATGATCTGGATCGGCTTGAGCAGCCTTTGCGAGGCCAGACCGAAGTGGATGAGCGCAAGGCCGACGGTCTTGAGGTAGGGCGCCACAAGGGCGAAGAAGGTGACTACGAGCGCCAGGAAGATGTCGGTGCGCCAGAGCGCCTGCAATCCGGTAAGGATCGAGATTTCGCTGAGCGAGAAGAGCGGCAGGAGACCGGCGCGCATCAGCGGCGCTGCCCAGGCGATGGGATAGAGGATCAGCAGCGAGAGGTTGAGGGCGCGGAGCATGGGGCGGAGTTGGGGGTTCTTGGGGAGGTCTGTCAAGGCGCAGGTCCGAGTCGCATGTCCGCCGCCGCAACGGCACCGCGCGGCGGGTCTGCGACGATTCAGGTTAACGCGTTGAAATCACTCCATCCGCAACGTCGGTATCACGTCGGTATTCTATCATTATCGCGTCGGTGTTTTCGGCGGTTTCGGGGGCGATTGACAGGGCGCGCGGGGGGCTCGGAAGATGGAGGGTTTGCGCGACTGTCACATGGCCAGCGTGTTGCCGCACAAGGCCGTGCCGGTTTGCCGCGCCGCGACGTCGCCTGCGTGTCGGGTGTCCATGGGCATTGTCGGTCCAGCTTCTATGTTTTCTGTGCGGACTTGGCCGCCATTCGTTTCAGTGCCTAACTCAGAAGCTTGATAAACCTTTGCTGCTGCGGACAAACCGGCCTTTAGTAGTGGTCAACCGTTTTGGGAGCAGTTACTTAATCGCTAACGCGCTGTAAAATACAACCATCATCCAATCGCGGAAGGCTTAATGCTCAAGATACGAATTATTTTGGCTGTCGTGGTGTTGTCTGTTTCGGCCTGCGCGCCCGCGCCCGAACTTATTGGGATCGATAACCCGGAAGTTCCGACAAGATCGATCGTAGATGCGACTAGGCACAAGGTTTTCATTGCAACGACGCGGCAGGATACGGAGGTTGTCGGGGCATTATTCTCTGACCTTCGAGCAGATGAACTGGGCTTGGCTTCTGTCCAAGTATCGGTGCCGCCAACGCATGTAACTGGCGCATTGGAACGACCAAAATCATTGCCACCGGATCCCAGAACAGAATTCGCAGTTATTGATCCCATAATATACCAATCGGAAAACGCCTTTGTGTCATCCATAAATGACGCGTTGCGGTCTCGATCACCTTCGCAACGGGAATTGCTCATGTTCGTGCACGGCTACAACATGACGACAAGCGACGCCATCCTGCAGATCGGGCAGTTTGTTGAAGACAGTGGTTTTGAAGGTGTCCCAGTCTTGTTCACGTGGGCTTCGGCGGGACGTTTGTCACGGTATGTATACGATCTTAACAGCGCGTTGATTGCGCGTCCTCTCCTGATCGACGCTGCGGAAATCCTCAATAGGAGCAATGCAACCAAATTTCATATTTTTGCTCACTCTATGGGTGGCTTTTTGACAATGGAAGCTATCGTTGACGCCTCTCAGAAAGGAGAGTTCAATAGAACGGGTCGAATGCAAAATGTAATCCTCGCATCACCGGATATCGATTTGGATCTGTTTCGATCGCAGATGGGTGAAATCAATTCTTCTTTTGACAGATTTTTTGTTCTGCTGTCGAAAGATGATCCCGCACTTAGTGCGTCCCGACGCATTGCTGGTGGTGTGCCACGTGTTGGCGCGACCGACGTAGAGGCTCTCGGCTCATTGGGTGTTACTGCAATTGACCTATCTCGAGTCGAAGATTCGAGAACAGGCAGCCACTCAAAATTTTCGGGATCACCAGATATCGTGAAAATGATCGGTACCGGGCTTAACGATGCTCCGGGATATGGCTCAAATCGACGAACAGTTTTGGATCAATTACTCGGAGATCTGCCCGTTCGAGTTGTCACTGGAGTTAACTGAGCAAACTCTAGGGTTTGTGGGTAAGCGCAATGCCAGCATTGGGCTTATTTTGTTGAAAAACTCGCGCTTGATCGAAGGGTGCCGCACTGATTCAATTCTGACAATGGGCGGGAGGATTGGCGATGATGGGACCACGGCAGGAAGCACAACCGGCGCTGTTCTACGAGTTCTCGCTGGAGGATCATCTCCCGCAAGACTACCTGCTGCGCTACTACGGCCACCGGATGACTTGCGGCTCCTCTCGGCGTTGTTTTATATCGGCTGAGTTCACAACCTGAAGATGAACAAAAGGCAATGCTCCGGTCGGGCATTTGATTAATGTTGACAAATAATTCAGTTCGTATCTGTGATTAATTGATGCACAATCAGAGCGCGTCCAACCAGCAGAACAGGCAAACGTCGCAACCATTTTATGTGGGTGGCCTAAAATGTCTAACATGATGAACCCAAAAGACTTCGCCCCTTCCAAGTGGGTCAGGGCAGCACTGCTTTCTCTCTTCATGGCGGGTGTCGGCGCAGTGGCCGCATCCGCTGCCGTTCTCGATTTCACGGCGACCTTCCAGCACGACGGCACCGGTGCGGCCGTTGACCTGACGCCCTTCATGCCCGCGGATACGCCGATCAGCCTGGCCTTCCGGCTTGATGTCGGCCCGGGCACGGCGGTTAGCTTCCCGTCCCTCTCTCCAGTGTCAGGCAGCTTAACTTGGACTGGTCAGCCATCGACTTCTCTTACCTTTGACACTGCCGAAGTGTCTGTCGTCTTCGTTCTCGGGGTTGGTCTGACGGTTTACACGACCTCACCGGTAGTCGGCGACAAACAAATCAGCAGGCTTTACATGAACTGGCTGACCGCGGAGAACGCCTTGACCACGACCAAATCACTGTTCGAGATATTGAGTGACGGATCCGCTTCCCTCTTTGATCTCGGCATCGGCATCAAGAGCAGTAACGGAACCGAAGTTTTCAATTACGCAAGTGCCATCCGGTCATCCTCGATCACCGATCCGAACTTGAGCCCGGTTCCCCTGCCTGCGGCCTTGCCCTTGCTTGGAGCTGGTATCGCCGCAATCGGTGGTTTGCGCATCTTGCGGCGACGCAAGCCAGCCGGGTCAACGCCGGGGTCTTGACCTTCGGATATTTGTCTGGCCGACCGGCCAATAATGATTGGCCGCATCGAATAACGCAGTCGGTGGGCAAGGCGTTATAAGGCCCCGCTTTCCTTGAATCTGCGGGGCGACGGCCAGCACGGCGTTGCGGGCGTCGCGCGCGAGCATCATCTCCCGATCGTCTTCGTCGCGAACTTGTCAATGCAAGAAACTTCCGGATTTCTCGTTCATCTGCACTCCTTAACGCCTTCGATGAACCAGATATTCTTTGTTTGGGTGGTATCTCGGCTATCCCTTCGCACTACTCCTGGTGTGCGCAGCTGCGGCTGGACACGTCTCGTACATGTGGAAAAAAGGGTAGCTGCATTATTTGCGCGAGTGTTTTTTGCGTTGGCGCACTCGTTATTCGCTGAAGGGCAGCGACCATGTACAGAACAAGTATCCGTTTCTGGGCTCGAAGCAGGCGACCAGCAACGTTGAACAAGCAACCTGGGCGCGTGTCGCGCTACGAGGAGAGTGTCAAAAACGGTCATTTTTGGCGCTGCCCGCTGACGAACGAAAACCTTTGAAAATTCTAGTGCCACAAACCCTTGGCAAAACCTTTGTTGGTTTCGTCGCGTTTTTGGCCGTACCACGAAGAGCCAACATTCGCGCGCAACGCAGCATCTGGTGCATTGCCCAAACATGCAAACCGGCTGTGTCCCTGAAATTGAACCCGTGTCCGGCGATCCCGCCTAGCGCACCGCCTCGATCGGGCCCTCTGCGCGGCCGTGGATGAACTGGTCGAGATAGGGGTTGCCGCTGTGGTCCATCTCGACCACCGGGCCGGACCATTGGATCACGCCTTCGTGCAGCATGGCGATGTTGTCGGCGATGGCGCGCACGGAGGTCATGTCATGGGTGATGGTCATGGCGGTGGCGCCCATCTCCACGACGATCTCGCGGATCAGGTCATTGATGACGCCCGCCATGATCGGATCGAGGCCGGTGGTGGGTTCGTCGAAGAAGATGATCTCCGGCTCGGCGGCGATGGCGCGGGCGAGGCCGACGCGCTTCTGCATGCCGCCCGACAATTCCGCTGGGAAGCGGTCGGCGACGTCCGGTTTGAGGCCCACGCGGCGGAGTTTTTCGATGGCGATCTCGCGGGCCTCGTCGAGCGGGCGTTTGAGCGAGCCGCGCAGCAGGCGGAAGGCCACATTCTGCCAGACCGGCAGGCTGTCGAAGAGTGCGCCGCCCTGAAACAGCATCCCGAAACGGGCGAGGAAGGCGTCGCGGTCGCCTTCCCTTACATCCTTGCCGTCAATGGTGATGGTGCCGCTGTCGGGCTGCACCAGGCCGAGGATACATTTGATGGCGATGGACTTACCGGTGCCGGAGCCGCCGATGATCACCATGGAGGTGCCGGTGGGCACCTCGAGGTTCAGCCCGCGCAGGACCCGGTTCGAGCCGAAGGCCTTGTGGATGTCGTCCATGCGGATCATAGCGAGAAGAACACCCCCGTGAGCACGAAGTTGGCGGCGAGGATCATCACGGCGGCGCCCTCCACGGCTGATTTCGTGGCGCGCCCCACACCCATGGCGCCGCGGCCCGAGTTCATGCCGTGATAGCATCCCATGAGGGCGGCGGAGAAGCCGAAGACCGCGCCCTTGGTCAGGGACGAGATGATGTCGAGCGGCTCTAGGAAATCGACGGTGTTGCGGATATAGCCCGCGGGGTTGAACCCCAGCGTGCCGGTGGCCACCGCATAGCCGCCGAAGATGCCGATGATGTCTCCGACACCCACCAGCAGCGGCACGACGATCACGGCGGCCATGACACGCGGCACGGTGAGGTATTTCATCGGATGGGTAGAAAGCGTCACCAGCGCGTCGATCTGCTCGGTCACTTTCATGGTGGCGATCTCGGCGGCGATGGAGGAGGTCACGCGCGCCGCGATCATCAGGCCCACGAGCACGGGCCCGAGTTCTCGCACCATGCCGACGGCGACGATCTGCGGCACCACGGCCTCGGCGTTGAAGCGGGAGCCGCCGGCGTAGATCTGCAAAGCGAGCGCGCCGCCGGTGAACACAGCGGTGAGGCCGACAACGGGCAGCGACAGCCAGCCGATGTTCAGGAGTGCCGAGAGGAACTCGCGGACATAGAAGGGCGGGCGGATGATGAAGGTGAGGGTCTGGAAGGCGAAGATCGCGATCCGGCCGATATTGGCGAGGAAGGCCAGAACGACGCTTCCGATCAGGGCCAGCAGCTTCACCGGCGATACTCCCGCCCGTAGCGATCCCCGAGCGACGTCAGGATCTCATAGCCGATGGTGCCGGCGAAATCGGCCACAGTGTCGACTGACTGGTGCTGTCCGATCAGTTGCAGCGTGTCGGGGTCCTGCGCGAGCCCGGTCACATCGACGCCGATCAGGTCCATGGAGATGCGCCCGACCACCGGCACGGAAGAATTGCCTGCGTTCAGTCGCGCGTTCGGCCCCATGGCGCGGATCAGCCCATCGGCATAGCCCGCCGAAATCGTGGCGATACGAGAGGGGCTGCGCGCGACCCATGTGTTGGAATAGCCCACGGTTTCGCCGATGGCCACGTCACGGATCTGGATCACGGGGATGTCGAGCGTCACCACGGGGCGGGCGTCGACGAAGGGCAGACCCCCGTAGAGACCCACGCCGGGGCGGGTGAGGTCGAAATGGTATTTCGGCCCGAGCAGGATGCCGCCCGTGGCCGCCAGAGAGCGCGGCGCCGCGATACCCTCGGTCATCTCGACAAAACGGCCCAGTTGCTGAACATTCATCATGTGGTCCGACGCATCGGCGCAGGCCAGATGCGACATGACCAGCGTGGGTTTTTGCGCCAGCGCCAGATCGCGCAGCGCCGCCCATTCGGCAGCCTCCATGCCCAGCCGGTTCATGCCGGTGTCGAGCTGGATGCCGAAGGGATGGCCGGGCAGGGCCTCCACATGGCGTACCATCTGGTCGATGGAATTCAGCATCGGCGTCAGTTTCGCGTCGCGGATCAGCGCCGTATCGCCTTCCATGTGTCCCGAAAAGATACTGATGCGCGGGCCGTGGCCAATGGCCTCGCGCAGGAGCACGCCCTCCTCGGCAACGGCCACGAAGAACTGCCGCGCACCGGCCCGGCCCAGGGCCACGGCGACTTCGGCGGCACCAAGCCCGTAGCCGTTGGCCTTGACCACGGCGGCGGTTTCGACACCCGTGCGGGCGTCGAGGTCGCGCCAATTGGCGGCGACGGCGGCAAGATCGATGGTCAGGCGGGCGGTGCTCATGGCCGTGTTCATGACAGGATGTCCGGCGACGTCAAGCCTTTGCACGGCTGGGCGTGGTCGCATGGCCCACCCGGATGCACCGCTCGGGATCAGGGGATATCGAAGTAGGTTCGGTTCTCGCGCCACATCTTCTCGCCGATGAGGCAGTCATAGGCCACATCGGCGGTGTATTGCGCGGGGATCACGGTTGCCGGGGCTTCGGCGATCTCCAGCACCAGCTTGCGTTTGACGGCTTGCGAGAATTCGGCCCAGGATCGTACCGGCAGCACGAAAGCGCCCGGTCCGCCGATCACGCAGTTTTCATAATAGACGTCGAGATCGGGTATGCCCCACATCTCGCTGAGCAGATCCTGGGTCAGCAGCGGCAAGCCATTGATGATGAAACCCGCGGCGATGGCCTCGTCACGCGCGGCTTCCACGGGTCCGCCGTGGTTGTTGGGACCGTCGCCCGAGACATCAATGACCCGGCGCAGCCCGTCGAACCCATTGTCGTCGAAATCGCCCGCTGCATAGGCCAGTGCATCCGAGATCGACGTGCGGCGCAGGCCCGCGCCATCATGGGCGAGGATGCGCGCGGCGATGGCTTCGGCGTCCTGCGCTGTCTCCAACACTTGCCAGGGAACGACGACGCGCTGCGCGCCTTCGCCGGCCCATTCGACGTATGTGAGGGCAATGCGCCCCAGAAGTCCGTCGCGCACCGCCTCCATCACGTCACGGCTCAACAAGGCCTCGGCATAGCCGCGCCGTTGGATCTCGTGCTCCTCTTGCGACATCGAGCGCGACACATCGACGGCGAGGAAAAGCTCGACGTCGACTTCGACCGACTGCGCGCTGGCGGGACAGGGCAGGGCGACAAGCAGAGGGATCATCAGGCAGCGCATGAATGAAGTGCGCCAGAAAACCGCGCGCCTGTCCACTCACTTTCGGGTCAGAACTCCCGGTCGCCGCCTTGCTGCCAGGGCTGCACGAGGTTGCCGAAGCGGGTGAAGCGGCCTTCGAAGCTGAGCTCGACCGTGCCGATGGGGCCGTGACGCTGCTTGCCGATCACCACCTCTGCCTTGCCGTGCAGGCGCTCCATGCGCTCCTGCCACTTGGCCATCTCCTCGAGGTTGTCATCGGAGGGCTTCTCGCGCTCCACGTAGTATTCCTCGCGGAACACGAACATCACCACGTCGGCGTCCTGCTCGATGGAGCCCGAATTCGCGCAGGTCGGAGAGTTGCGGACGCTTGTCCTCGCGGTTCTCGACCTGGCGCGAGAGTTGGGAGAGGGCGACGACCGGAATGTCGAGCTCCTTGGCGATCGCCTTGAGGCCCATGGTGATCTCGGAGATCTCGTTGACCCGGTTCTCGGATTTGCCGGTGCCGCGCACCAGTTGCAGGTAGTCGACCATCAGCACGTCGAGCCCATGGGTGCGCTTGAGCCGGCGTGCGCGGGCGGCCAGTTGCGCGATGGGCAGGGCGGGCGTGTCGTCGATGTAGAGCGGGCAGGCCTCGAGCGCCTTCGCCGCCTCCACGAAGCGGCGGAATTCGCCTTCGGTCATGTCGCCGCGACGGATCTGTTCTGATGGCACTTCGGATGCTTCTGACAGGATCCGCGCGGCGAGCTGCTCGGCACTCATCTCAAGCGAAAAAAAGCCTACAACGCCGCCGTTGACGGCCCCTTCGGACCCGTCGTGCAGCTTGCCGCGCTTGTAGGCCTTGGCGATGTTGAAGGCGATGTTGGTGGCCAGCGAGGTCTTGCCCATCGAGGGGCGACCGGCAAGGATCAGAAGGTCCGAGCGATGCAACCCGCCCAGCTTCTTGTCCATGTCGACAAGACCGGTAGAGACCCCGGCAAGTCCGCCATCGCGTTGATAGGCGGCGTTTGCAACGTTAACTGCGTCTGTTACAGCCTTGAGAAAGCTTTGAAAGCCACTCTCGACCTGGCCCTGTTCGGCCAGCGCGTAGAGCTGCTGTTCGGCTTCGACGATCTGCTCGCGCGGGCCGGAGGCCACATCGCCCGTGGCCGCCTTGGCGGAAATATCGCGACCGAGCTGGATGAGGTCGCGGCGCACGGAGAGGTCGTAGATCATCTGCGCGTAGTCGCGCACCGCGTAGGCCGAGATGGCGGCCCCGGCAAGACGGGCGAGGTAGGATGGCCCGCCGAGTTCCTTCAGGCCCTCGTCGTCCTCCATGAAGGCCTTGAGCGTCACCGGTGAGGCGAGCGTGTTCTTGGCGATCCGGGCAGCGGCGATGTCGAAGATCCGGGCGTGCACGGGGTCGTAGAAATGCTTCGGTCCGATGATCGAGGCGATCCGGTCGTAGATGTCGTTGTTGGTCAGGATCGCGCCGAGAAGCTGTTGCTCGGCTTCGATGGAATGCGGCATCGTGTCGGACAATTGTGCATCCGCGCCGGTCGGATTGAAGGCCGAAATTTCATTCATTAATCTGTTACCCTGCTCTTTCGGAGGTCATAGCCGAGTGACCTTGCGCGGCGCAATCTGGAAAAGATTGTATAACCTGTGGATAAGCGCGTCTGGGCCAAGACTACAACATCTGGTGTTGAATGGCACCGTGAAATCAGGATTTGGTCCGGATTTAAGCCGTTTTTCCGCGCATCCTGCCAGGCGCGCGGGGCGTTCAGAAAGGCTTCGACCTCGATCAGGGTCGCCTCGTCGAAGGCCTTTTGCAGCCGCGCCTCGGCCAGCACATCCCACCAGGTACACAAGGCGTGCAGATCAACGCCATGATCGCCAAGGGTCTTTTCGGTTTCGGGGAAGATGCCGTAGTAGAAGATCACGGCCGTATGCGCGCAACGCGCCCCGGTCTCGCGAATCGCATCGACGAAGGAGAGCTTTGAGCCGCCGTCGGTGGTCAGGTCCTCGACCAGCAGGAGACGCTGGCCTTCGGTCATCACGCCTTCGATCCGGGCATTGCGCCCGTAGCCTTTCGGTTTCTTGCGCACATAGGTCATGGGCAGACCCATGCGTTCGGCCACCAGCGCGGCAAAAGGGATGCCGGCGGTTTCCCCGCCCGCGATATTGTCGAAGGCCTCGAAGCCCACGTTGCGCATCACCGTGACGGTCAGGAAATCCATGAGCGTCGCGCGAATCCTCGGGTAGCTGATGAGTTTGCGGCAATCGATGTAGGTTGGGCTGCGCAGGCCGGATGCAAACGTGAAGGGGGTTTCGGCATTGAAGTGGACGGCCTTGACCTCCAGCAGCATCCGCGCGGTCAGGCGGGCCATTTCGTTCGCATCCGGGTAACTTTGGGGGATCATGTCTCATCCTTGGGATCGGGGGCCGGGCGGACAGGTTTCGTGCCTCCGGCGGGGATATTTGGAGCCAAAAGAAGCCTAGAGCACCTTCCAGTCGAGCGCAAAGCCGGGATCGAAGACGGTGACGGGACCGTCTGCGGTCTCGATATGCGACGGATAGGTCGCGCCGGATCTTTCGAGAGTGACTTTCGCGGTATTGGCGGGCAGGCCGTAGAAGGCCGGGCCGTTCAGCGAGGTGAAGCCTTCGAGGCGGTCCAGCGCATCTTCGGTCTCGAAGACCTGCGCGAGGATCGACAGTGTGTTGGGTGCGGTAAACAGCCCGCGCAACCGCATGGCAGGAGTTTGTTGGCATCTGTATGGGGGGCCGAGTTGGTCCCGAGGAAGAAGCGCGCCTCACCTGACGTTGCTGCAGCGCGCAGGGCGAGGCGGTGCACTTCTCGCTTGGCGACCGGCAGGCAATAGTAGTGCGGCCTGATCCCGCTCGGCCAGGATACGGTTGCGGTTGATCACCAGATGGTGGGTTGTGATCGTGGCGGCGCATATCCGGCCTGCGGCCCGGGCGTAGGAGACGATCCGACGTGGAAATATGTTCCATCACGACGCGCAGGCCGGGCGTTGCGCGCCGGATGGGGTCGAGAACACGTCGATGAAGACCGCTTCGCGATCGAAGATGTCGATCTGCGGATCGGTGACCTCGCCATGAACGCAGAGCGGCAGGCCGATCTCCGCCATGCGCTCCAGCACGGGGCGGACCTTGTCGAAACTGGCCGACTCCGCTTGCGGAATCGGCGGTGGCGCCCGCCGGATATAGTTTGACGGCATGGACGAGGCCAGAGGCATGGCGGCGGCCACATCATGCGGATCGTCTCCTGGTCGAGGTAGCGTCATCAGTGGCGCAAAATCCGAGCCTTGCGGCAGGGCGTCGAGGATGCGTCGCCGGTAGGCCGCGCACCTGGCGACGGTCATAGACCGGCGGAACCAGGTTCGGCATGATGATGGCACGCGCGAAGTGGCGGGTGGGTTTCCGGCAGCACCGCGCGCAACATTGCGCCGTCGCGCAGGTGAAGGTGCCAGTCGTCCGGGCGGCGTATCGTGATCGTTTGCGTCATCGTCCTGCAGCACAGGGCAGTTGCCGCGCCAGTATCACTCGATATCTTCGCCGGACAGCGCGCGCAGGCGGGCGGCGGGCGAAACGCGGCGCGCAACTGCGGGTCGCGACATTGCCGCACAGCAGTTGGGCCAGCACGTCACGTTCTTCCGCCTCGAGAAACTGGCAGAAAGACGGCGCAGGTACGCGCGATCTGCCGCACGCGGTAGAGCCTGCAAGCGCAGCGGGTGAGTTGCCGTTTGCCAAGGCCTCGACCAGATCGAAGAGTATACCCATGCCGAGAAGCTCGATTTGGAGCGCGCCGATCCATGCCGGCGCAGGCGCAGCTTCGTCACATTTGGCGCGGCGGAAAGGGCTGCATGCATCGCGTCTTCGGTCTGCCGGTCGTAAGACGAAGGTACGCTCTGCGGCTTCCAGCATCTGCGGCGCATAGCCGTAGCGGGTCTTAAATCGGTCCTGCGCATCTCGACGAAGCGCGGATCCGAATCGGCAACATCAGGATCCAGCGAGGCCTGCGGCTGGATCGCAAGAACGCGGGCGCCGGGTGATGTGACCGAAAACGCGGCCGCCGCATAGCCGCAGGACCGGCGCCGTAGAAGACGACCCTGTCGAATTCGTCAAGAGCCGTCATCACAAGCCGGTCAAGAACGCATAGACCGCTGGATCGCGAAACCAGGTGTCGCCGTCGCTGATCAGGGTGAGATTGGACCAGCCTTGGTTCAGCTCCCATCCGAGAGGCTGTGCGAGGGGCGGGGTTTCGGGAAACCCTGAAGGGTTTCGAAGTTACCCGAGAGCGTTGAGCCGTTTCGGTGAAGGCAGCAAGACGCTTTTTGCCAAGCGCGCTCAGGGAGAGTGGTGCTCGCCACTAGGTTCGTGACTTCTGCTATTGAGTCGGTCTTTTTCAGTCTCTCAAAGACATGCTGAAATGTTTGGCCGCGTCGATCATGGCGCGTGTTCCCCGAGAGATCAAGCTGGGTATCGGGTTGAGCCACTCCTGTCAATATGGAGAGGGTTGGGAAAGCCAAAGAAACAGACCTTCGCGAAACGGTTGATCGTTGGCAGCTTTTCGCCTTCAGGGCGTAAATCGTCCTCGGGTCATTG